>PKFB01000050.1 GCA_002919305.1 Actinomycetales bacterium | reverse complement strand
CATGGTCGACAGCACCGGCCAGCCCGTTGCCCGCGTGAACTATGGCCTGGACGGCTCCATCGAAGAGCGGTTCCTGGGCCGGGAGGTTATCGCGGTCGAGGACCTGCTGCCGTCCATCGACGAGGCGGACGAGGGCGACGTCGTCGCGATCCTCGTGCGGTTGGAGGACTACATGGTCAATTCGAATATGGCCATTACCTACCGCCGCTACTTCGACGAGAACACTGACGAGTGGATCTCGAAGGCCACGATGATCGCCGACGGGAAGCTCGCTGATCCCAATGGCGTGGTGCTCATCAAGAAGGCTCCGGAGGCGTGAGGATGATATGGAGTCAAGGGGCCTGGCCAAGGCTGGGCCCCTTGGACTTCCCCGGAGGTGAAACGCCGTGTATACCGGGAGAGTGCTAAAGACCTTCGTGGATAGGTTCAATCCAACGCGCGGCGCTTACCAGCCCGGCGATATTTTCGCATCCGACGATCTCGGGCGGATGACGGACCTCGCCGCCCGCGGCTACATCCATTTCGAAGCGCCGAGAGTGCAGCAAGAGCTGGACAGCACCAAGGGCGGCCGCAAGAAGCGCCGGGTTGCCGAGACGAATGAGGCGGCTGACCAGGAGGGTTCTGAGTCGGAAGGGTGAGCGAAGTGGCGCTGCTCGATGATGTCAAGCTGGCACTTCGTATTGCGCCATCGCAGACGCAGTTTGACCGCGAGATAGAAGACCTTATCGCCGCGGCGCAGGGGGAACTGATCCGGGCTGGTGTCGACCCAGCTAAGGCGGTGGATCACGCCGATCCTCTAGTGAAGCGGGCCATCGTTACCTACTGCAAAGCGCATTTCGGATGGGAGAATGCGGACTTTGAGAGATTGGACGCCGCGTTTTGGAGGCTTGTTGAGCACCTGAGCCTCTCCGCAGAGTACCGAGCGCCCGATAAGGGGGATGCTCCATGATCCGCATGGGCAACCGCAACGTATGGGTCGTGATCGAACGGCGTGACCCGGATGCGAAGGACCCCGACTCCGGCGAGCCGTTGCCCGACGAAGATCCGCGGGCATGGGTCACGTTCACGGAGTTTTTTGCCTCCGTGGAGCCCCTGCGTGGTCGGGAATTCTGGGCCTCGCAGCAGGTTCAGTCCGAAGTGACGCATACGATCCGCACCTATTACGTTCCCGGCATCACACCCCAGATGCGGGCGAGGGTCGGCGAGCGGGTGTTCGAGATTCAGGTGGTCCGCAACCTCAAAGAGGAGAATCGGGTGCTGGAGATTCTCGCGACGGAAAGGGTGTGAGGCGGATGCAGATGGTGCTGGAGGTCGTCGGCGTAAACGAACTGGCGAAGAACCTCGTCGGTTTGGGCCGGCGATTCTCGGCCAAGACGCCGCTTGAGGCTGCTGTGCTACGCGCCGGCAACATCATTGCGGCCGAGGCCGCCCGCCTTGCGCCCAAGGATACCGGTAAGGGTGCTGCTTCAATGGCGGCCCGTATTATTTCGTCGCGTCGCGGCGTGGTGACGGCCGCCATTGGGCCGGGTCGGAATCAGTTCTACATGATGTTCCAGGAGCTTGGGACGTCGCGGCACCCCGCGAAGCCACACCTGCGGCCGGCCGTCGAGACGAAAGGGCGCGAGGCTATCCTTGCCATTGGCGCGTTCTATCGGGAGGAGCTCCGGGCGTTCAAACGCAGCGGCGGTGCTCCGAGGAGGATTGTGGCATGATCGAGTACGCAGTGCGACGCCAACTCCTCGATAACGCAGCCGTGGCGGCACTCGTCGGCGACCGCATCTATCCTCTGGTGATTCCGCAGGGCGAGCCGTTGCCGGTCATTACGTATAGCATCGTCGCAACAGATGAGGACACCCAAGAGGGCGACGCCGACACACTTGCTCGCGCTCGGGTGCAGCTCGACTGCTGGGCGACGACGTACAAACAGGCTAACGACCTCGCCCGGGCGGTTC
>PKFB01000003.1 GCA_002919305.1 Actinomycetales bacterium | reverse complement strand
CCTTGAGAAGATGAAGCACCTCGACACCCCCGGAGCCGCCTGATGCTCCGCGCCACCCTCAAAAGCCTGCTCTCCCGCAAACTCCGCCTCGTCCTATCTGGATTGGCGGTGGTCCTGGGGGTGATGGCGGTTTCCGCGTCTCTGGTGCTGACCAACACCCTGAACGCCTCTTTCACAGAGGTATTCGCCACTGCCAACCAGGACATCGATGTGCAAGTCAGTGGGCCGCTGACCGTCTCCGGTGATGAGGAAGTCTCCGCGCCAGTACCGGCGGACCTGATCGATGAACTGAGCGCCATCGACGGTGTGGCCTCGGCCCACGGCGTCATTGAGGTTCCGGGAGGGGCGCGCCCGGTCGGCTCCGACGGCAAGGTCATTCCCTCTCAGGGTCCGCCCCGGATGGGCGTGAGCTGGAACGACGCGGATAGCCTCATTGAGCTGCGGGAAGGCTCACCACCCAGGGCGGACGATGAGGTCGCCATCAACGCCCTTCTGGCTGAGGAAGGTGACTTCAGCGTTGGCGATCAGATTGGAGTCATCACCTTAGAGCCCTTTCGTACCTTCACCATCAGCGGGATCTTCGGGTACCGCGGCGGCCGAGACTCCCTCGGTGGGGAGTTCGTGGTGGCTTTCACCGAGCGGACGGCACAGCTACTGCTGCTAGGACAGTCCGATGTCTACAGCGCGGTCAACCTGGTCGCTGCCGACGGGGTGTCCCCCATTGAGTTGCGGGACCGGGTACGCGCCGTCTTGGAGGACGCCCACGGTCCGGACAGGTATGTGGTACGCACCGGCGAGGAAGTAGCCGAGGCACAGGCCGCCGACGTGCAGGAGTTCCTGAGGCTGTTCCGGAACATGCTGCTGGGCTTCGCCGCCATCACGTTGTTCGTCGGGGTCTTCCTGATCCTCAACACCTTCTCGATCCTGGTGGCCCAGCGGACCCGGGAACTGGCTCTGCTGCGCTCCCTGGGGGCAAAACGCAGCCAGATCATCCGCTCAGTGCTGCTGGAAGCGATCGTGGTCGGCGCCCTCGCCTCCACCCTGGGCCTGCTCGCCGGCATCGGTCTGGCGGCCGGGCTGCGTCAGTTGTTCGACAGCCTGATCCCGCTGCCTGGTCCCATCGTCACCATTCCCGTCTCTGCGGTCATCGCCGCGTACATCGTGGGCATCCTGGTCACCATCGTGGCCGCGTTGCTCCCCGCCCTCCGGGCCTCGCGCGTCGCCCCGATCGTGGCGATGCGGCAGGCGGCGACGCCCGACCGACCGTTGACCCGGCTGACGATCGCGGGCGTCGTGGTCACGGCGCTGGCAGTGGCGGTTATCGGACTCGCGCTGTACGGAGACCTGGAAAACGATACGACGGTCGCGCTACTGGCAGGGGTGCTTCTGGCGTTCGTCGGAGTCGCGATGCTCACCCCGTTGGTGGCTCGGCCAGCGGTGTCGCTGCTGGGACGCTTGGTGTCCTGGAACACCCCGGCGAAGCTGGGACGCCGTAACTCCGGGCGTAACCCGCGCCGGACCGCCATCACGGCCGCCACACTGATGATCGGCATGGCCCTCGTCACCGGGGTTAGTGTGATCGCCAGTTCGCTCAGCGCCAGCCTGGAACGGCTGATCAAAGTCGATATCTCGGCGGATTTGATCATCAGGGGCGAGGAAGGGCTCGATTCCCTGCCCACCTACGACCCGGCCGTGATCGACCAGATCACCGCTCTGCCGGACGTGACGACGGCGGTGGCGCTCTACGGCGACTACGCCCAGGAGACCAGCACCGGCACCAATCTGTTCTTCGCCGCGACCGATATGGAGGCCTACGCTCAGATCTTTGAGCTTCCCGTGGTCAGCGGTGAGGTCCGCTCTCCACAGTCCGGCGAGATCATCATCCCCGATGTGTTCGCCACCCAACGGCGCCTGGAGGTGGGCTCGACGCTCGAGGTGTCCACGGCCCGGGGCGGAGTACGCCAGTTTGAGGTGATCGGGATCTACGAGGCGAGCATGCTGGTCGCCGACCTGTACATCTCGGTGGAGGAGGCGACCGAGTCCTTCCGCACCTCGATGCCCTACATGGGGTTCGTGGTGCTGCGTGACGGCGCGGATGTCGAGGCCGCCGAGGAGGCGGTAGCGGCGCTGCTGGCCGACTCCCCTGAGGTATCGGTGGTCAACCAAAACGCCTTCGCCGACCAACAGACCCGGCAGGTGGATCAGATGCTCAACATGCTCTACCTGCTGCTGACCCTGGCGTTGGTGATCGCGATTCTGGGCATCATCAACACCCTGCTGTTGGCGGTGTTGGAACGCACCCGAGAGCTGGGCATGTTGCGGGCGATCGGCCTGGGTCGGCTGCAGACGGTCCAGATGATCACCGTCGAGTCGGTGGTGATCACGGTGTTCGGCGCGATATTGGGGATCGCGGTCGGTACCGGTCTGGGGGTGGCCGTGGTGCGGGCCCTCAAGGAGCAAGGCTTCCAGGTGCTGTCCCTGCCCTGGGCGCGGCTAGGCGTGTTCCTGGGGGTCGCGGTGGTGGCCGGCCTGTTCGCCGCGGTGATCCCTGCGATTCGGGCCGCGCGGACCAACGTTCTGCAGGCGATCGCGTACGAGTGACACCCGTCGCCGAGCCGGCTGCCCGGGTCCCGCCCGGACGGCGGTGCGGGGCCTTGAGCGGAAGACCGAACGGGTCGGGCATGGTGGGCACCCGGCCCGTTCCCTTTACCACCCGCTTACTGCCCGTTGCCTCCCGTTTCGTCATGTGGATGACGCATCATCCACTTCGGTACGCTGGGGTGATGGCTGCTCCTCGCTGGTTAAACGAGCGCGAACAGCGCGCCTGGCGTGGTTTCCTGCGGGTCCAGGCTCACCTGATGCCGGCGTTGGGACGGCGTCTGCAGGCTCACGCGGGCCTGTCGCTCGCCGACTACCACGTTCTCGTCGCCCTCACCGACGCTCCTGAGGGCCGGCTGCGGGTCCTGGATCTAGCCCGCGCCGCCGACTGGGAGCAAAGCCGCCTGTCCCACCACCTGACCCGCATGGCCAGGCGTGGCTTGATCGAACGAACCGAATGTCCCGAAGACGGACGTGGCGCCTTCATCGTCCTCACCCCGGCCGGCCGTCAGGCCGTCGAAGCGGCCGCCCCGCGCCATGTCGAGGACGTCCGCACCCTGGTGTTTGACCAGCTCACCCCCGAACAAGTCGACGCCCTGACGGAGGTATCGGACCGGATCCTGCAGGCGCTGGAGCAGCGCTGACGCGACGACCGGCCGGAGCCGTGACACCGTCACGGGGTTACGGGTATTCGGAGATCATCACCGCGGCCGTATTGGGCTCCAGCGCCTTGAACACATGCGGCTGGTCACCGGGGTAGGCGATGTAGTCACCGGGATGAAGCTCAATGGGATCATCGGCGACCCCGACCAAGGCGCGTCCGGTGCTGAGCACGACGTGTTCGATGACCCCGGGGAGGTGGGGGTCAGATTCCCGAGGGGTGCCGGGCTGGGCCGTGATCAGGTAGATGTCGCGACGCGCATTCGGCGGACAGGAGGCCAGCAGGGTGGCGACGTAGTCGGCGCGTTCGGAAGCGACGGCCGGCCCTTCACCGGCACGGATTACCTGCACCTTGGGGCGCGCCGGCTCAACGAGTCGCGTAAAAGGCACATCCAGCGCCACACACAACGCCCACAGCGTCTCCACGCTCGGGTTGCCGGTGCCGGCCTCCAGTTGTGACAGCGTGGATTTGGCGATGCCCGCCCGACGGGCCAGCTCCGCCAGGGACAACCCGGCCCGCTTGCGTTCTCGTTGCAAGGAGGCAGCGATGACCTCGAGCGGGGCCCTACTGCCTTGCGCCATGCGTTCGCTCCAGAAGTCCAGTCGTTCGGTTGACAAACACTTCCGCTTGTGTTCAGCATAACAATCCATGCGTTCGATATGGCGAACAATGGACCGGCGGCTGGTACGCGATATCGCGCTGGTCTGTCTCGCCGACGGCTTCGTCGGGGTCTCTTTCGGCGCCATCACGGTGAGTGAAGATCTGCCGATATGGCTGCCGATCCTGCTGTCGGTGGTGGTGTTCGCAGGTGCCTCACAGTTCGTGTTCGTCGGCCTGGTCACCTCTGGTGGTAATCCGATCGCCGCCATGGCGGCCGGCCTGCTGGTCAACGCCCGACATCTGCCGATGGGGTTCGCGATCGGTGACCTGTTCGGTCGCAGCTGGCTACGCCGAATCCTCGGCAGCCACCTACTGATCGACGAAAGCGTGGCCTTCGCACTGGCGCAGCGCGACCCGATGCAACGCCGCGCGGCGTTCTGGGGCTGCGGGATCGGGTTATTTGTGTCCTGGAACCTCGGGGTTTTCCTCGGTGCCGTCGGTGGCACCGCGATCACCGACACCGACACGCTCGGGCTGGACGCGGCCTTCCCCGCGGTGCTGCTGGCGCTGGCGCTCCCCGCGCTCCGTGATACCGCCACCCGCTGGGCCGCCCTGACCGGCGCCGTGATCGCGGTGGCCGCCGCTCCGTTCCTCCCGGCCGGGCTACCGGTTCTGCTGGCCCTGGCCGGCGTCGCGGTCACCTTCATTGGCCGTTCCCCGGCGGATCGGACGCCGCCGCGGTCCACACCGTCCCACGAATCTGTCAGCCCCGAATCGGGAGTCGCGTCGTGACAACCCTCATCCTGGCCACGCTCATTCTCGGCGTGGGGACATTTGCCTTCCGTTTCGCCGGGCCCGTGCTGCGTACCCGCGCCGACCTGCCTCCCCGCTTAGAGAAGCTGATGGGCGTGGCGGTGGTCGTCCTGTTCGCCGCGCTGGTGGCCACCAGTACCTTGCTGGATGGCCGCGACTTCGTCGGCTTCGCCCGCCCCGCCGGGGTCGTGGTGGGCGGGGTGTTGGCCTGGCGGAAAGCCCCCTTCGTCATCGTCGTGCTCGCCGCTGCGGGAACGGCGGCTGGGTTGCGCCTGCTCGGCGTGCCTTGATACGCCTCGTGACCTCTTGCGCATACCAACCGGGGTGGGCCGCGACGGTTCTTTCATCCGTCGCGGGCCACCGCACCTGATC
>PKFB01000081.1 GCA_002919305.1 Actinomycetales bacterium | reverse complement strand
CGCCACCCGCCGCCACGTCGAGCTCCACCGCTTCCGACACTCTGGTCCTGCGGGTGATCGATCCGCTGCCTAACAGCGAGGTGTCTCAGCGACAGGACGTGCGGGTCCAGGCCGAGAACCTCCCCGCCGACACCGTGCCCTATGTGGTGCTCTACCACTCCAACCGGCTATATCTGTTCGGCCCCTGCCAACACGCCAGCGACGGCCACTGGACCTGCCAAAACGTGTCGTTCGGCGGCTCGAGCGAACGGTATATCGGGGACGCGTTCGGGCTCGCCGCGGCCCTTTTGACCGAGGAACAGGCGGCCGCCCTGCTCCCCAACAACTCCCGCCGTATCGACGCGCTTCCTACCGGCACGGTGGTGTCCGAAGCCTTCTGGGTGATCCGCGCCTGACAGAGCTAACACCTGACAGAGCTAACAACAGCCCTCCAGCTGACCGCCTACCACCCGACTCCGGCCCGCCGTCGCGTCCCACGCCACCGACGGCGGGCCGGTCAATAACTGCTTCAACAGCTGCTTCAACTATTTCGAGGAGCAGCCCAAAGCCGCCGCCACACCGGCACGATCGTGGGGAAGTGACGGGTACGCAGGTCACCTGTCTGATCAGGCGGGTGGTAGATGATGGAAGGGATGTCTGCCACCCTTACCGCACAGCAGCGCCTCAATCTCGCGTACGACTCCCTCAACGGCCTGTCCGTCGGCGACGCATTGGGAAATCACTTCCTGACAGCCGACCTTCCCCCACCGGATTCCGTCCCTGATCTGACAGCCGGCCCACTGCCGGCCACCCCGTGGTCCTGGACCGACGACACCGAGATGGCCTGCAGCATCGTCGACATGCTGCACCACCAAGGTGGCATCGACCCGGACCTGCTCGCGCGGCAGTTCGCCGACCGGTGCGACCCCCGGCGTTCCTACGGACCGGGCGCGACCAGAGTGCTCCGACAGATCCGTAACGGTGTGGGGTGGGACCACGCCGCCCAGGCCGTTTTCGGTGGCGTCGGCTCCTACGGCAACGGCGCCGCGATGCGGATCGCCCCATTAGGCGCCTTCTTCGCCGATGACCTGGACCGCGCTGTTGAGCACGCCCTCCGCTCCGCCCGGGTGACCCACCAGCACCCCGAGGGGGTCGCCGGCGGTGTCGCGGTCGCGCTCGCAGCGGCGTACGCGGCGGCGACACGGCTGGAAGGCCGCCACCCCGACCCGGCGTGGCTCCTGGACCGGGTCACGGAGCATCCCGCCCTCACCGGGACAGAGGTTCACCAGGCGCTGTCCCGGGCCCGTGACCTGCTCGGCTGCTCTCTCCCGGAGGCGGTGCGGGCGTTAGGGAACGGCTCCCAGGTAACCGCCCAGGACACGGTGCCCTTCGCGGTGTGGGTGGCCGCCACCCATCTCACCGACTACCCGTCCGCGATCTCATGTTGCGCGGCGGCGGGCGGTGACGCCGACACCACCGCCGCGATCGTTGGCGGGATCGTCGCCGCCCACACCGGCATCGGTGACGTGCCAGGAGTCACCGGCATCCCCCACTCCTGGCTTGACGCCCGCGAGCCTTTCCCCGCCTGGCTGATCCCTTCAGCGCGCTAATCCGCGACTCCCGCGACGATCCGTACGGCCGGCCACGCGGTGGCGCCGCTGTGGAGGGCGCCGCCGCTGGCGATCCTTGTCCTGCGCTTTTCTCCCCGACATACCAACCGTCGACTCATAGCGCACGGTTAGATGGGTAATCAGACCACTATTCCCACCACTTCCACAGCAAAGTCATATATGCACTGTGCGCCATATATCAGTTCGGTCAGGAGCAGCCAGGAGGAGACATGCCAACCCAGGAAGTGATCACGGACAGCCCGACCGGTTGGGTCGCCTCGCACATCAAGCGGTACGTCGACAGCGACGGCGCGGACGGGCACCAGTACTACGGCCTGAACACTTTGTTGATCACTACGCGGGGCCGTAAAACCGGCATCCTGCGTAGAACCGCGCTGATCTACGGCCAGGACGGTGACCGTTACATCGTGGTGGCCTCCAACGGAGGCTCACCTCATCACCCCAACTGGTACCTGAACTTGAAGGCCAACCCTGAGGTGCAGGTTCAGGTCGGGGCCGACCACTTCACCGCCCGGGCCCGGACCGCCACGCCGGAGGAGCGGCCCGCGCTGTGGACCATGATGAGCGAGATATTCCCCACGTACCGGGATTATCAGAACAAGACCGAGCGAGAGATCCCCGTGGTGATCCTAGAACGCGTCTGACAGTCAGATTTCTCCACGCGTCAACATTGAATTTGGAGCCGTCGCCGCCCCACCGGACCGACGGTTCCTCCCCTTTCCGGTCCTTATTCCCTCATATCATCTCCTGAATTTCGAAGGACAGGATATTCTGTTCACGCTTAGCATGACGACGAATTCCGCTGCCCCAGAGCACCAGCCTCTCCGCGCAGCAGCCAAGACCTGCGCATTCTCACCCTGAACGAACGACATATCTATACGGCTCTATACGACACACACCTGTCGGGACGACTCAGGCGCCGACGCGCTCAACCATGGCGATGGCCATTCCTAGAGGGCGACAGACCGTACGCCTCGCTCCTCAGCGTCTCACGATGACGAACACGATGACGAGGAAGCGGCCACCACGCGTACCCTCGCGCCGCCTACCTGGGTACCCGGCCTCGTCGTCCTCCGCGCCGTGCGGCGTCTCACCAGCGAAAAATCCCACCATCAACGAATCTCTCGACCGTATCATCGGCGCGTCATCAATCCATACGCAAGTAAGACACACCACGTGGACCATAACCTAATCAAACAGACCAAAACCGAACTGCGGAATCGATGCCTATGAATACCGTGCAAATTCGGGAAGAGCGAGCCGAGGATCACGCCGCGGTATTCGATCTGCACCTGCGCGCCTTCGGTCATCACGGGAAGGTTGTCGCTCCTCTGACTGAGGCGCTACGGCGAGATGACCCTGAAGCGTTCGCGCTGGTGGCAGAAGATGCGGACACGATCGTCGGACACGTGATGTTCTCCCGCAGCCTGCTGGATGCGCCCCGACGCCTGGTGCAGGTGCAGGTGTTAAGCCCGCTTGCTGTGCTGCCCGAATGGCAGCGCCGAGGCATCGGCTCAGCGCTTGTGCGACGCGGCTTGGAAGCGATGGACCAGCGGGGCGTTCCGCTGGTGTTCCTCGAAGGCGACCCCGCCTACTACCGACGGTTCGGTTTCACAGCGGGCGGTGAACTCGGTTTCCGGCGTCCTTCGCTGCGTATTCCTGAAGCGGCGTTCCAGGTCGTACGGCTGTCGGCGTGCGAGCCTTGGATGACCGGGACACTGGTGTACGCGGCGACGTTCTGGGAACACGACTGCGTCGGGTTGCGAGATCCCAACGCCTAAATCGGCTAGGGCGTTGCCTTCAAAACGGTAAGCAGGCCTACGTCGCTCCTGCGTCCTGGCCGTGCCGCACACCGTATTGTGACCGAATCCGGCGGTGTTCAGGGCATGGTCTAGAGCCACAGGGCCTGCCACTTCACCGATTTTTCTGGCGTATCCGGCGATATTTGGCAGCCAATCTTCGGCTCAGGGAAGGCCCTGATTCACTTTCAGCAAGTGAGAGCTCAGTTCCTTCCTGATATCACGGGCCTGGCGCCCGTGCCTGGGTCAGGGGGTCGGCCAGGAGTCGACGATCTGTCCGTGACGCAGGCCGCCGGATTCGGCGATGTGCCGGAACCAGGAGACGCACTCCGGGATGGTGTTGATCAGTCGGGCGGATTCCTCGGCCTCCTCACGGCTACGCCAGATGATCACGTCGAGCCAGGTGCCGTCGTCTTCTTTGACCAGGTACGCCGCGAGGCAACCGGGGAACCGCTCACGAAGCGCTTTGAGCATGGCGGGGCGCTCGGCCAGCAGGGTTTCCTCGGCGCCTTCGTGGATGGTGAATGAGGCTAGTTCGATCGCCATCGTCATGGCCGCCGACCGTAGTCTTCACCCCTGACATTTCTCGGCCGGCCACGCCCTCTTAAGCTCACTCCCTGACTGTGATCCCGTCGTCCGCTGGCTTCCCTATGCTCACCAGCCCTCTCATCCACACCGGCCATAGAGAGCTTTATGGATTCGCGCGACAAACCCTAATCAATAGGGATAATTCCACTACTCGATCTTATAGACGACCGGCGCGGATGATGACCGCCGTATACGCGATTCGTTACCGAGTGCGTTCTGTCACCCGACCTTAAATGCGGATGGGCACAAGAGCGAGTGTGGGTGGGCGCACAAAGTGCCCACCCACACAAGGCCCATCAGCTCAAGGTCGTCAGCCGTCGCGGCGAACCGCCGGCGACCTTAATCCAGCTGCGGCCCTATCAGCTGCAGCCGCTGGTGGAGCCGCAGCCTTCACAGACGTAGCAGCTCCCCGCGGGCCGCATCTTGGTGCCGCAGGTGAAGCACAGCGGGGCGTCGGCGGCTTTGCCTTGCACCTTCTCCAGCAGCTCCAGGGAGGAACCCACACCGGCCCCTACGGGCTTAGTCGACCCAGCGGCCTTGGAGGCACCAGCCGACGGTGTCGCGCTGGTGGGGGTCGCGGCGGGCTTGGCCGGGCTGGACGTCGCGGCTGGCTTGGTCTCGATCGGGGCTGAGGAGGCCAACGCCGTCAAGTCCACCTCGGTGCTGTGGACCGAGGCCGGGTCCTCACCGCGGGCCTCGGCGGCTCGTTCCTCGGCGGTGAGGATCCCCAGCTCAGCGCGCTTCTCATACGGCAGGAAGTCCAACGCCAGACGCCGGAAGATGTAGTCCACCACGGAGGAGGCCATCCGGATGTCGGGGTCGTCGGTCATCCCGGCCGGCTCGAACCGCATGTTGATGAACTTCTGGACGTAGGTCTCCAGCGGGACGCCGTACTGCAGGCCGATGGACAGCGCCACCGAGAAGGCGTCCATCACGCCGGCAAGCGTGGAGCCCTGCTTGGACATCTTCAGGAAGACCTCGCCCAGGCCGTTGTCGGGGTAGCTGGAGGCGGTCATGTACCCCTCGGCGCCACCGACCGAGAACGAGGTGGTCTTGCTGGGCCGAGACTTGGGCAGGCGGCGGCGAGTGGGGCGGTACTCGACCACGGTCTCGGTCTTGGTCTCGACGGTGTTCTTCTTCGGCTTCGACGCCGACAGCGGCTGCCCCACCTTGCAGTTGTCCCGGTAGATCGCCAGCGCCTTCAGACCGAGCTTCCAGCCCTGGAAGTAGATCTCCTCCACGTCCTCGACCGTGGCCGACTCGGGCATGTTCACGGTCTTGGAGATGCCACCGCTGATGAACGGCTGCACCGCGGCCATCATCCGCACGTGCCCCATGGGACGGATAGCCCGCTCCCCCATGGCGCAGTCGAACACCGGGTAGTGCTCCTCGCGCAGCCCGGGGGCGTTGACCACGTGGCCGTGCTCGGAGATGTACTCCACGATCGCTTCGATCTGCTCCTCGGGGTAGCCGAGGCTGCGCAGGGCGCGCGGCACGGTCTGGTTGACGATCTGCATAGAACCGCCACCGACCAGCTTCTTGAACTTGACCAGCGCCAGGTCAGGCTCGATGCCGGTGGTGTCGCAGTCCATCATCAGGCCGATGGTCCCGGT
>PKFB01000074.1 GCA_002919305.1 Actinomycetales bacterium | reverse complement strand
GAGCTCGCCTAGTGGACGATGGCGGCGGTCTTGAAAACCGCTAGGCCGGGTGACCGGCCTCGTGGGTTCGAATCCCACGCTCTCCGCTTGGCTTGAGGAAACGGCGTCTGACCTACGGTTTCGCCCCGGTCAGGCGCCGTTGATCATTTCGGGCCTGTGCAGCCGTAGGCCAGCGTAGGCAGCCCTCAGCCGCTGGTTGCGGGATATTTGCGGGATGGATCATGGCGCGTATCCCCAGGTCAGCTAGCGATGTGAACCGGGCCCGGGGACGATACGGACTGTGCGCAGTGCAGGAGCTCAGCCTCCTCCAATCACATCAAATCCCTCACTCAACACTGACGCCGGCTTCCTCCCGCTCGGCGTGAGATCTGACCTGATGTACAGTCTGTGACCGGATTCGGTACAAATGTACATGAATTGCGTTGCTGGAAAGGTTCCATGCCATCAACATTATGTAAGTTGTGTAAATAGATTGCGTATCTGTGTATTCATATCCTTATCGTCCCTCGCCGGGGGAGTGTAGGGCTTCACGTACCATTCCTCAGGTTCGCTGATATCGAGTTTGACGTCATAGTATTCAATTAATTCATTGCGTTCCCTTTCTATCGCATCTTGAAGCATATTTTGAATACCAGCCCGATGTGCAAGTTCTTCAACAGCATCTAACCAGCTTTCATCTGATTTTCGATCAGTCCTGTTGTAGCCTATGGTATCGATCTCGTGTAGCAATGCCTGCTCGATCGCACGACGCATCATGGATGTCGCATTGATGGAGGAAGGAAGAGCGGGTGCGGTTTTTTCAAAGAAGTCCACGAACTCTTCAATCTCATCGAGGCCGAGAAGCGAATTGCCCCATTCTGTGATAAGCGTACTGAGTAAAGGGGTCACGGAGTCTAGTTTGTGATTGAATACGCGAATAGTTCCACGGGTCAACGCAGCAAGAGCACTCGCGCTTCCCCCTAATGCATCGAGCTTGTCACGGAGCAGATCGTGCAGGTCCAGGGCCTCCTGTAGAGTTTTATCGAGAAAATTTGGCGCAACTATACTTACCGGCTCAAGCATACGCGCCAACGGTACAAGCGTTCGACTCTCTACCTGCCACCATTTCAGGTCGCCTGAAAACGCCTTATTCAACTCCTGCCGGATCAATCGGCGGATATTGTCCAACAAGAGCTGACCGTTAGCTCTTAAGTAGCTCGCTAATCGTGGCAGCTTGAGTTTTCCGTCCTCCTTGGAGCTGGCATATTCTAGTAAGGCTAATAATTGCCCCATCATCCAAGCATTTGATATGAGATCTTGACAATATTCCGGTTCTTCATCCAGGGTGGCCAAGACGAAGTCACGCACGCTCGGATTTGCATAGGAGATATATTGTTCTTCTCCGTGGGGGGGTGTTCCGATTTTAATAAATGTTCCCTCAAGGGCACGAAGTGCATGCGTCACGGATATTGGGTCTGCCTCTCTTCTTATGGCGTTTCTGAAGTAACCAACCTCGACACCAGTTGGTGGGAACGTGGACAAAGTAAGAACAATACGTCTTGCTACGTCAGATAAAGCGGTAGCGAACATGGTTCCCCATAGATCAGTAGGACGTGTGAGAGTTGCAACGAGTGTATTGGACAATTCTTCGGCAGAAGAATGCGGTCGTTTTATTACTTGTTCTATAATTCGAGGGGCGAAGTTCGGATGATTCACCACTTTCCAGTAGTGACCGCCTGCAACGTAGTCGCGTAGAATATCGCGAGAAAGATTGGAGAAGTAGAGATGATTGTATAGGATCTGTGCGCGTTCAAGCGCTCCGTATTCGGTCAGTGGAATTACACATTCGCGGAGTTTGAAGTTTCCCCTCGCAATGGGTTCTCTAGTTAGTGAAGCTTGTCGAAGTATTTGCGACCTGGTCGTCATAACTAGCCGCTTAGTTGGCTCTGCGGCTACGCGATCCATGAATCTGACTATTCGAGAGTCTTCGTTCTTGGTCCCGCGTTCGCTGATGTCGGTTTGCCCAAGGAAGTCGTCATAGAAGAATATCTGCTTTTGGTCGCGCCTGTAAGCATCCCATGCCTCATTAATATCCGAAGAAACAGAGATAACTTGCCACCCATTGTGCCAGTGTGTCAGGCATAGCATCTCTGCTAGCATGCTTTTCCCGACACCTGGGGGTCCCGTGATAACTACTACGTGATGCTTTGCGAGTATTGATGCGGCTCGATCATATGCCGGACTTCGGACGTAAAGACGAACACGATCTCTTATGTCCTCCATAAGAGCTTCGCTTCGTTCCCATAGGCCACTTTGGACGATTGCCTGCAGCACATTAGCTGAGGCGAGCCAAAGCTTGAAATGCTGTCGCTCTACTGTGGGATGGCGTTGAAGGAGTGCATTTAAATCACGTGCAGTAAGTAGATCGCCCGGGGATTTGATCCATGGTTTCAAGTCTTCGATTAGGGCATCTTTCTGCGTTCGGCTAAGGTCCAATGACGTAGCAAATAAGTATCGGTCCGGACGTTCTTTGCTTATCTTAGGGACCTCATTCTTTGCCGAACTGCGTAACTGGCTAAAAGAGGAACCTGAGTAGTGTTTGCATTGGACTATAACTTTTTGGTTGTCGACGTAGCCTCGTAGATCAACGCCGCCGTCTCGTCCGTGACCAAAAGCCTCTAACTGCCAACCGTACTCAGCGTACAGTAGGTCGCGAACCAATAGCTCGAAGTCAGAGGGCGATAGTGTATTAAAACTGTATTCGGGCATGTCGTGTTATCAAGTGGTATTTGTGCCGTAAGGTGTTGGGGTGAATGTCAGATAGCGAATTGTAGGGTAACAAGCTTATCAACCACGCAGATCGCTAAGGTCCAGAAGAGCTGGATGATGCGGCACATCTCTATGCTTTGAGGGCATCTTCTATTCTCTGGTTGCTGATCTCCGCACGACCGTCGATGCACTTAGCGTAGACCCGGAGGAGCACGTCCACACCGTGGCCGGCGCGTTCAGCTACCTCGGGCGCGGGTACGCCGGCGTTGAGCCATAGGGAGACAGCGGCATGCCGCAGGTCGTAGGGCCGTGCCGCGAGGGGGGACGCGACCTGTTCGGGGGTCAGTGCCAAGGCCCGGGCCTGTTGCCATGCCTCGCAATAGGTCGCGATGGAGATCACACCGCCTCGGGATGTGCGGAACAGTCGTCCGTCGTCATGGACGCCGAACTCGTCGATGTGTTCGCGCAAGATGGCGACCAGCTCAGGCGGGATAGGGATGGGTCGGCCTTCACCTTGGGCACGGTGCTTCAGACCACGGTCATCGTGTGCTTCTCCAGTGTCAGTCCATCGCTTGTTGGCCTGTGGCTTCGACCTGGAGATGATCAGTCGTCCCCAGCCTGACTCTGGCAGGTGGCAGTCTTGTAGGCGGAGGCCGAGTGCTTCGGCGGGCCTGAGGCCGGCGAAGTAGAGACAGGCGAAGAAGGCCCGAAGGTGTCGGCCACGGTCCAAACGCCCTACGTACGTCACGGCGGTGAGCAGTTCACGGGCTTGCGTGGGGTTGACGACGACCCGGCGGTCAACGACCTCGCGGACTTTCGGTGGTTTCCACGCCTTCACCTTGTCCAGCGGGTTAGAGGGCAGCTCTTCTAGGTCCACGGCGTACTGAAGGACGTTGTAGAAGACCGCCCGTTTGCGGGCGATCGTGGTCGGCGCCGCAGGTGTGCCATCGAGCCGGAGCGTCAGCGCGTCGAGGCCAAGCCGTACATTCCGCACCTTCCCCAGCTCGGCCAGAGGCAGCGAGTGACGTTCAAGCCACGCCACTGCAGCCGCTACGTCTGCAGGACGGGGCAGGTGCCGCGCTGCCGGAGGTAGGACGTATTGCCGCAGCGCTTTCCTCAGAAGCGCCTGATCCGGTTTACCCGAAGCGTCCTCATCGACGAGCGCGGGCGTCACCGTCGCGAGAGCATCGGTGAGGCTGTCCCGGGTCTTCGCCGCGGCGTGAGGCCACTTCATGTCGACATAAGCCAGGGCGAAGGCGAACCAGGTCACGGCCTGCTTGACCTTGACCATCGAGACCGGTAGCCCGGTTTCCACGTCGAAAGGTTCGCCCCGCTTGGCCGCTTGCCGCAGTTCGGAGAGAAAGTGCTCCGCCAGCGCCTTTGTCCGCCGTGATCGAGACCGTTGGCGCCCGGCCACCGTCCAGCGGACCTCGTATGAGGGCGTCTTGCTCGACTTGTTCCGGCGGATTTCCCAGAACTTGACATCGGTAGAGGTGTTCATGCCACCTCGCGGAGGGACTCCAGCCAGGCCATCAGGTCGCTGCGCCAGACGCGGAGCTCACCGTTGGGGAGCTTGATGCACCGGGGTGCGCAGCCGAGCTCGCGCCAGCGGTAGAAGGTGCGGCGGGATACGCCACCCAGTACGGCGAGGACTTCGGGCACGGTGAGGAGCTGGTCGTTACGCGTCATCGAGCCTCACCCCCATGCGCTGCCAGTACGGCAGCCGGAGAGCCGAGCAGGGCGGCGACAAGGGCATCACCAGGGGACAGGCCGCGACCGGCGTACTCCCAGCGGGCGATCACCAGGACGTCGTCTTCGTCGAAGAGGGGCAGGCGGCCCGTGGTGATCTCTTCGGCGCGGACGTGATCCTGCCGTTCGGCGCGGATCTGGGTGAGGGTGGTGGAGTAGTGGCGGCTTCGGGTGGAGAGGTGGCCGCGGAAGCCGAGCATGTGCGCCCACTGCACCAACCTGAGCTCGGCCAGCTCCTCGTAGGCGCCTAGCCGGAGGCATTCGGCGATGAGGCGGCGGGCGTGGTCGCGGACCGGCAGGCAGGACAAGTCCTGGGTGGGGCTGATTCGCTGGTCGAGGGTGCCGGCGCATTCGGCCGCTTTGGTGGCGTACTTGGCGATGTAGCCGGCGACGGCCTGGTCGGTCAGCTCACCGGTGAGGGTGATCGGACGGGCATCGACTTGGGTGCCCCAGCGCAACACCCGGGCCAGTTCCCCGGCCAGTTGGGGGATGGTGACCGTCACCGCCTGGGCGGCGCGCTGGACAGCACGGGTGAGCACGTCGCAGGTGGCCCAGGCCGGCGGGGTAGTGGCGGGGCCGGCTGGTCCGTCGAGGCGGATGATGGCGTGGAAATGCACAACGCCGCGCCGCTGGAACTCGCCGACCTTGGCGAAGGAGACGACGAGCTGCTCGCGCAACTGCGCAAGAGTGAGCCCGGCGAGTGCGGCCAGGTGGCGGCGGAGGGCGTCGGCGAAGCGCTTCCACAGCACGGGCGCGACCGCGTTGAAGAGCACCGTGCCGGTGTAGTCATAGCAGCCGGGGCACAGCGGCTCCCCGAGCACGTCGTCATCTGCACGGTGGCGGACCGTGCAGGAGATGACCCGTCCGTGCGGGCACGTTTCCCTGTTGCGGCGGGGGTGGCAGGGCAGGATGCGCCCATCGCGCTCGCGGCGGGTGTGGACCGGGCCGAAGGATGGGGCGGTGAGCGTGACGAACAGGCACGGGTGCGAGCTCACCGATTCGGGGACGCCTTTGCCGCCGGTCAGGCCGGCGCGGATGAGGTGATACGTGTCCGCCCGATAGGTCTCCGCGCAGGCGGGGCAGCGCGAGGCGCGGCGGGTCTTGCATGGGACGCGCAGCACGCCGTCGGGTTCCTGGTTGGTGCTGTAGCGGTGCAGGAGCCGGCCGGTGGCGCGGTCGTAGTGCTCCACGGTGCCGCGGAGGTGGATCGGTTGCCGGCAGCCGCCGGTGTGGCGGATCTGGGCGGCCCATCGGGCAAGGCGGGGGTCGTTCAGGCGGGTGATCGCTTCGCGGATCGCGTGCGCGTTGCGGTGAGAGGCGGGCAAGATGGAGACCTCCTTTCACTCGCGTGCGGGTGAGAGGGGATGGCCCCCGACCTGGCAGGCG
>PKFB01000065.1 GCA_002919305.1 Actinomycetales bacterium | reverse complement strand
CCGGGAAGTTGTACTGCCACCCTCCTGGAATTTGGCCGATTCTTTCTCCTCCACGCAGTTCAACAACCCGCCCGCCACCCTCCCGGCGGGTCTCTGCGATCTCCTGCTCGAGAGCAGCGATCATCGACTGAAGTGCGCTGTCCTCTAGTGCCATGGGCAAGATTCACCCCTGTAGTCAGCAAGGTGCTGCCTCTCGCTGCCCTTGCACCAGCCCTAATCGCACCGAACTGCGCCAAATTTTCATCTACATTCCACAAAAAAACCACGAAGTCCTATACGCTCCAATCGCTACGCCCCATTTACCATCGACTAGACTTCGGTCCTGTAGAGCGTTTCCTCGTTCCGCGCACTGCTAGGTTCGACCACTCGGTTTCCCCGCCGAGCCTTTCGATCACCCGGTCCACAAACGGCTCGTACACGACGTGTCCGTCTTTCACCATACGAAACCCGGCCGCACCGGCGTACAGGATTCCCCACGGTCCCACTTCAAAGACGGCTCTTCCCCTGGGATCGTCCGGATCCGGCACCTCGGGATGGCCGGCACGAAGACGAAACTCGATGCCTTTCGCCTTTAGCTCGTCGTACAAACGCCACTCCGGTTCGGTCTCCAGGTAAAGCTGGCTTCCCTCACGCGCTCGGCTGAGCGAGAGCCGGGAAGCCCACCGGTATCGGGGCATCCCATGTTCCAGCAGGATGGGACGGGGGCGCTCCTGGACCTCGGCGAGCGTGTAGACGACGCACAGGTCCTCGGGGTGAGCCGGCGGCCACGGGGTCGTGATTTCCCCGCGGCGCTTCACGTCCACGGCGAGGACTTCAGCCTCATGTGTCACGGCACCGGCTTGCCCACCAGGACCGCTTGCCCCTTGAGAAAACGCGATCCACCGGGCCGAAAACTTCCGCTTTCCAAGGCGAGCGAGCGGCACGTAATACAGCCGGTTCTTCTTGATCCATTCAAGCTCGTCCTCGCCCTGGTGCAATGCTGCGACCAGCACAGCCTGAGAGGCTTCGGCCATCCACCGAGCCCGCTCCATGGCGGCGTGATGGTCCAGGACCCGGTCCGCCAAACTCCAGCCGCTCTGGGAGAGCAGCTCGCGCAAGAAGCCGGCGACGTACTCCTGACGGCTGGGCAGGAACGGCAATGCACCGATTCCCACCTTTTCGAGCGACTTAAAGAACGTGTGGCCCTGGTACTCGCCAGCCGGATCTTGAAATGGGAAGAGCGCGATCCCCAGGATGACAGAACGCGCTGGCCGGCGCAGCGCCGGAGGCG
This sequence comes from Actinomycetales bacterium, assembly GCA_002919305.1. Lineage (GTDB taxonomy): Bacteria > Actinomycetota > Actinomycetes > Mycobacteriales > Micromonosporaceae > RSA1. Next base: position 4,619 of record PKFB01000065.1, on the reverse strand, counting down.
CTGAACCTTCCCCGGGATCGCGTAACACAAGGATCGCGTCGCGATAGCGGTGCAGGACGTTGACGGCGTCTTCCGGGGGCCCCGGCGTGCCGTGCCTTTCGATGTACTCTCGGGACGTGTCCAGGCGGTACTTCGCGTCCAGGATCAGCTCAAACGGCTGTTTCCAGCCGTCTACGGAGATGGAGAGCCCCACGTCGGGCAGCTGTCGTCCCGTCGGAGAGTCGTAGGCAGGATGATAGGTGAGCGAAACGGTCACGGGCCTGTCGCCCGCATCGCCTCGGCCGGAAAGCGTCAAGCTGGTGGTCTTGCCGGCCTCCACCTCCACTCTGAGACCCCGAGGAGTCACCCGGAGCAGGTCCTTAGGCTTGATCTGAGCGCCCAGTTCCCGAGCGAGAAGGCGAGCGATGGCAAGGTAGCACCAGTACTCGTAAAGCGCGCTGATATCTCGCAGCGAGAGCCGGAACGGCCCGCCTTCGATGCGCAGTCCGAGCCGCAAGACCAGGCACGTGACGTAGGCCTCGCGATAGCCGGGTGCCGCCTGCAAAAGGAGCGAGGAGAAGTTGGCCGGCGGCTCACCCCTCGCTTCAGCCAGCGGCTCGAGCTGGAGCAAGCTCGTGATGCGGGACTCGATCTCCTCCAGCTCCGCGACGATGCGCTCGCTTCTTTGCGGCTTGCCGTACCAAGGCTCCCGCAACCGGCGCCTTTCCTCGAGGGCGAGGCGGGCAACCCGGCTCCGGATGTCCTCGAGCTGGGCCTTGAGCCAACGGTGCTCCGGCGTGTCCAGCGATTCGACGGGGGTGCGGGCTTCGATGTACTCCCGGACGTGCGGCACGCCGGCTCGGCCGGCGATGCGGACGTACCTTCCCCTGCCCTTCCCCTGCAGAACTGCGCGTCGGACGGCGCCGTCTACACGGCGCAGCTTGTCGACGCGGATGAGTTCCTCGCTTCGCACGAGCCGGCGGCGGGGCTGCCGGGCGATCCGGAGCAGCGCTTGCTCCAGTTGCTCGATGACCTGGCGCAAGATCGTCAACCACTCAACATCCGAGGGCTGGGGCGCTCGCACGGGCTGGCCCCACCGGTAGGTCGCCCGGAGGTATTCCAGCGCCAAACCCGTGAAGAAGTCGCTGATCTCGGCGAGAATGGCGTCGTAGTCGGACTTGTAATCGATCTTGGTGGGAAAGACCTCGACTTCGATATCAAACTCGGGGGCGCCGTCCACCCATACTTCGAAATGGCTGTATCCCACCTGGCCCCGGAAATTGACCACCGTGAACAGTTCACCGCTAGTCCCTGCGGTGCTCGTGGCGACGATCCCGGGGTCGCGGCAAATCAACTCGACCTTGGCCGGTTTCGTGGGGCTGAGCAAGACGTGATAGGCGCGCTCCTCGAAGAGAGGTGGACCTTCGGAGATGAACGACGGGCCGGCAGTGTACGAAGGGTATCCGTACGGCGCCACCGTCGGCGAGACACCCGGCCTCCTGGGGATGACCCGCAACGTGCCGGCAGGCGTTTGCTCACCGGCAGGCGCGGCCGCGAAAACGGCAGCAGAAGGCTCACCCCGAGGCTCAAACTCTCCCTGCCACCGCAGCCGCACCCGGTCGGTGGAGATCTCAAACAGCGTCACCACGGTCGCATCCCACCACGGCCGTGTTTCAAGAGACGTGTTCAACCACACCTGTTAGAGCCAGTACGAGGTGAAGCCGTCGTCCATCAGGCGTTCCCACATGAGACAGAGCCGGGCCGCGCAGCGTGGGAACCGGTAGCCGAGCAAGCTGGCCGGGCGGCCCTGGTCGCGCCATTCGTCGACCAGCCGCTCCACATCGCGGTCGTCCAGTCTTGACCGGTCAGTGGCCCATGCCAGCACGCCCGCCAACACCCGACGAATCGCGCTGCTTCCTCCGATGATCCGGGGAAGCACCTTCATCGAAATGGCGAGGTCCAGCGGATCGACTCGCTCTCCATCGGTGGTGACGAAGCTGTCGGCCACGCTCATCGCGTTGATGACGAAGAGCGCGACCTCGTCTCGCACCCGGTAGCCCACCTGGAGCTGAGCCGCTTTGAGCTCCTCGTTGAGTCTTTGGAGATGCGAAATGACCTGCTCGATCGCCTCTTGTTCGGCGGGCGTGAGATCGCTCGCCCCCGCGAGGCTCGTGTGCTTGGGGATCATCACGCTCGCAGGCCAGTTGAGCGGGCCGTTCGTCCGAACCGCCGGCGCCTCGCCGGCCGGGCCACCTCGAGCCCCGGAGCCATTCGGCGACTCCGAGCCCAAGTTCGGCGCCCCCCAGCGGTCGAGCTTTACATCGGACAGCTCCAGCGTGAACGCCCGGTCCAGGACCTTGCGGCTGAACCCGTGCGTGCTTTCGTCCATGTTGACGGTCCCGACGATGGCCAGGTTCGGCGGGAGGCCGACACCTTCCCACTCTGCCGCAGGACCCGGCTCCTGCCCGGTGAGTCTGATCAGCGGATTACAGAACCAACTCGTCCCTGCAACCAGACGCTCCTCGATACGGCTCAAGACCTCGGCGAAATAATGCTCGACTCGGGCGAGGTTCATCTCATCCAGGACCACCAAAAAGCCCCGCCCGGGATCGGACTCGGCCTCTCGCGCCAATTGCAACAACCTTCCTGGGCGAAACGTGCCCGCCAAGTCGACGTAACCTAACAGCTCGGAGCTGTCGGTCCAATCCGGCCGGACCGGGATCAGCTCGAATGAACAGCCAATCGTCCTTGCCACCAGCTGGGGGAGCTTGCTCTTGCCCGTGCCAGAAATGCCGGCCAGAATGACGAAGGGCTTGGTGCGCAGTGCGGTTACATAAGCAGCGATCTCCCAAGGCTCGAAGAAGAAGCCGGTGTCCAGGACCCGAGCGATGAGGGCCTGCATCTGTTCGCGCCAGTTCCAGCCCGCTGGCAACGGGGATGTCTTGTACTTTCTTGCGCCCAGAAATTCGAAGGATGGGCCGTCGAAGGCCTCTCTCTCACGAACAGCAGGCTCGCCGGAATTGTCAGCCAGCAACGGTGCAATTTTCGCCCACTTTTCCTGATCGACGAGTTCCATTTGGAAAACGTACACACGCCGATCGTTGCCGTCGACATCAGGCTGGGTCTCCTCCCCGATCTCGACAACCCTGAAACGGCCCAGGTACTTATACCGATCCGGCCCCAGCTTCTCGAACCCAAAGACAGGACAGCCGTTTTCGGCACTGGACTTTAGAGCGAGGTTGCCCCGAGTCAGGGTTTGATCCCCACGGAGACCTTCCCCGGTATAGTGAAATCGGTCTCCCTCCCACCGATCCCGGTACGGAATGCTGCTCTTGAGGTTTGAGCCACCGCTGATAAAGACAACCAGCTGAGGATCGGCAGCACTTCCGGAGTAACGGATGCCTCCAGAATTGGAAACGCCGAACACGTCGGAAAGCTGTCCGTTGGTGAAGACGTGATCGATTAGGAATACGGAGAATTTGGGCCTTGGATCCCGCCCGTCGTGAGTCCGATACCAGGCGGCGCAATCAGTGTACGGAAGACTCCCTAGCAGAATGAGGAGCTCAGGAGTGTCACTAAGTTCACCGGGAAGGTCCTCGACTGAAAGGATACCGCGGCGTTCCAGCAGGTGACAAGCAGTCTCAAGCCAGGCCTTTGGCAGCCTCTTTGTCTCGCCGGCGGAAGCGACCATCACGTCTTCGTTAGACCGTTCAATTCGGTATATCTCACCGTGATTGAACGGCTGGATTTCAATTCCGTCATCGATCAATGCACGCAGGTGCTCGTAGACAACATCGAAGCTTGCCGGCCGGGATACACCGGGCAGCTCGCTAGTGGAACGCATCCCATTCGCATAATCTGGCCGGCTCAAGACTCGCGCGAATCCCCAAAGGCGCCGGTCGGGAGGACGCTTGATTGTCCCATTCAGTATTCCGTATACGGTGGTCTCATGAATCCCGGCGGCTTCGCCGAGCCTCTTTATCAGTTTTCCCCTCGAGATCCCGGTCAGAGACCTGTACTGCTCCACATGCTCTTGAATCACCCGAGCAAGGTTGCCTGCTTCTCTCGCTGCTGCCAGAGTCTGAAAGAGCTCGAACTCACTCATGGCGTCCCACCCGCTGGTCTGCACCATGGGATCGTCTTTCATCACTTCTCGAAGAGACTTACCAGTCCTTGCCCGGGAGTGCTTCAAGAAGAAAAGTTTCCGACAGTTCGGTCATTCTCCGGTGATGTGGCTGGAGTTTCAATCCCTCATAGGTAGAGCCAAAAATCGTCACATGCACCGTGACGCCGCCACCCATCCGGCTCTGTTTCGATCCCTCATAGGTAGAGCCAAAAACCTTCGCCAACTGGGCATTCGCAAAATGCGTGTGTCCCACCTCGACTTCCAGTTGCGCACATCTCTTGCTTCGCCGCAGCTACCGCAAATCCCTCAGAAAAATTCGTGTCGTCGACCCTCTGGTTATTTCGCACTACCGGAGGTTGACGACACTTTTTCGCTGAGAACGATGTCGTTCCATCCGTCTCAAATTTGCCGAACTTCCGAGCTACAGCACCCTACGTAAACGGGGCGCAGGTGGGGCCGATCTGAGTACTGGGCTTCGATGAGCTCTTCGCCCGTCGCTGCGATGAAGTCCGGG
>PKFB01000018.1 GCA_002919305.1 Actinomycetales bacterium | reverse complement strand
AGCGCCCGGGCGGCTGCCATCGTTGCGACACTGTCCACGTCCGCAACCACACCGGCCCGGGCAGCCAGAATCGCCCGAGGCGAGCACACGACCAGATCGCTGCGGTCAGCGCTCCCGCCGCCGACTCGGCTGCTGGGGCAACCGCAGGCGGGGCCGACATCGCGGGCCCGCCGTGACGGTGAGCCGCCAGGGCGGGCCGATCATGATCGTCGGGGCAAGGCTCGTGGGCTTGCCGCCGGAAGGCTCGGACGGCCGAGATCTTCTCCGGCCCACGAGGCCGCCTGTGGCGGATGAGGACATTGCGTCCTGCCTGCATCGCCCAGGCGGCCCGGCCCGCGGACCACTTGGCACCATGCCGACCTCCGGTTGCTCCGACGACGCCGTGCCCGGCGGGTGGCGTCGTCAGGCCGGTACGTGCCCGTTCGCGGCGCGGGTAGTCCGTGGCCTGGGTGAGGGGTCAGGTGAGCCAGGCGGCGGTATCGGCGGGGAGGAGGTTCTCCTCCAGGGGGCCGCTGGTGAGCAGGATCTTCTCGTGCGGCGGCAGGGGGATCGGGGCGGGGGAGAGGTTGACGACGCAGGTGAGGCCGGAGTCGCGGGTGAAGGCGAGCACCTCCGGGCCGAGGTCGAGCCAGGTGAGGGTGCCGTCGCCGAGCAGCCGCCGCCGGATGCGCAGCGCGTTCCGGTAAGGGTGACAACCGGCCCTGGGGCGGCGCACTGCTTTCCTCGAGGATCTCTGGATGGTGGCCATCCTTCTCGCAAGCCTTCAACGGCTTGACAGGCCAGCCGACTCACTCAGTCGGCTTGATAGGCGCAGAAGCTTGACGTCTGCGCTGATCAACAACTGGTGGCGTATGGGCCTGCCGCTCGTTTCGTCATCGGCGCCGGCGAGATGCCAACACGGGGATCGCCTGGATCTTCTCCTGGCTCAGGCTGTCCCAATACAGCCCGTTGGGCCGTCGTGCGGGCCCGCACTTGATGGTTTCGTGCGGCGTCACGATCAGATCAACACTGAAATCGTGCTTGGTTTCAGGCAGCTCGTCGTCCACCACCTGCAACGGGTGCACCGTGGTGACGATCGTGGTATTCGGCCCGATAAGCCCTGCTTCCTGTAACAAAGCCACCTCAATATCCGAGTAGCCCGCCCCCTTGCCCAGCCGCACACCTCGGTGGTTCACAGCCACGCTGCCACACACGATGAGATCTACGGGGCGCATCTCGTCCACGCCGATCTTTCTCGCCACTTTGGCGGCTATCTTGCTTGAAGCCGCCTCACTCGGCGGCACTGGGAGCGCGGCCGGATCGAGCAGGTAGAACGGCAGGGCGTCGGCCAGCTTGGGCACAGCCATGTAGACCAGCTTGCCCTCGGCCAGTGCTCGTGCCCGGACGGGAAGCTGCGCCTTGTCCGGCACAGCCTTCACAACCCGTGCCGCCCGCCAGATGGGCAGTCCGGCCAAGCGGTCAGCGGCGATCTCGGCTCCGAAGAACGCCGGGATGCGGCCGTGGACACCCGGCGGCACGGCTCGCTCCCGCTCCAGGAGTTCCCACACTCGTTCCCTGATCGCCTGCTTGGCTCGGTCCGTGTCCACGCTGGTCAACTCCGATCCCTATGCCGCGGCCATCAAGGTGAGCAGGCGGTCGTACACATCCTGGACGACGGGTACCTTCAGCCAGGGCCGTAGCTCCCGGCCGACGTCGAAGACGATGTTGAGCCCGCCACCACCCCAAGTCATCTCTATCACGTCCATTGCGCTGTGCAGTGTGGCAGCGGCCTCGTCGAGCTTCTGCTGACGGATGCGCGCAAGCGCCAGGTTGCCGAGCACGATCGCCTGCGACTTGGGCCGATCGCCTAGGGCCCGCGCCGAGTCGGCAAGAATCGGCTCAGCGCGCTTGGCGTCACCTAAGAAGAGGTAGCACGAGCCCGCGAGCCGCCCATGGTGCGTGGGCGAGTAGAGGTCAGCCGCATCGTCCGCGTTTCCGATCCGCTCGAAGCACGCCTCAGCCTCACTGAGAGCCTGCTCGCAGTCCTGGCGCCGTCCGAGCATTGCCCATGCTTCAGCGGCGTGGAGTACAGCGAGGCCGGTCAAGACGCGGCTGTTATGTCTGGCCTTCTCCACCGTCCGCATCGTCAGCGTGAGCCCGGCCTCGGGGTTCTTCTCGCCATAAAGCGCTACGAAACCGGTCCGCAGCAGTGCCAGCCCTTCAGCGGCCGGATTATGAAGTTGCCGGGCTGCGTGCACCGCACGGTCGAGGTAGGCGCGAGCTGTGGCATGGTCCCGGCGCTGCGAGGCATCCCAAGCGAGCTGCCCCACGAGAGTGGCCGCTTCGGCTTCGACAACAAGCAGTTCACGGCGGACGCGACTGGTGGCTGCGTGCGTGCGGAGAAACGACGCTTGACCAAGGCACTGTCCAGCGTCGGCCAACAGCGAACTTGACGGAGCCTTGTCGTACCGGGTGTCGAGGTCGTGCACACGATCCCGCAGCAGCGCGACCGCTACCAGGTCCACGCTGCGCGGATGCTTCAGGGCATAGCTCAATCGCTCATCGGCGGGCGCTGTGGACGCCCCGGCCTCTGTCAGCAGTTCGTCGAGCTGATCGACAGACACCTGGAGGGCGCGCGCCAGCTTAGGGCGGAGCCACGGCGATGGCTCAGTCTCGCCGGACTCCCAGCGTGCCACCGTGGAGCGGTCGATGCCGAGCCGTTCGGCGAGTCCTTCTTGACTGAAGCCAACCGCCTTGCGGCGCTGCGCAAAGCGATGCCGCCGTGACGTCATCTGCCCGCCTTTCCCGGACAAAGCGCGTTCCGCTGGTCGGGAGGTCGAGTGCGACAACCCTGCGACAACGGTGCGCGTGTCCTGCGCTTGTGCCCAATCAACTACTCCCGGTTACATGCAGGGTAAGGCACCTGAATGTCGAGCGGCAATGGAGGTAGCGGTAATGCGGCAGACCAGGCAGCCTGGTGCGTCTGAATCCGGGACGGCGACATTTTCCGCATGTGAACCAGCAGCCGTGGCCGCAGCTGACGTTTGTAACAGGGGGGTTCGGCATGCGAAACTGCGGGCTGGACTGGTCGGGCTCGGCAAGCAGGCGCTCGATGACCATATCCCGGCGTTGCAATCATCTGATGGAGCCGAACTGGTTGCCATATGCGATGAGCGCCCCGAGATCGTGCGCGAGCACCAGTATCACCTTCGGGTGAACGGCTACACGGATTTTCATGAGATGTTCAGGAGTGAACCGCTCGACCTGGTGATCGTCGCCGTCCCGCATAACATTGGCCGGTCTGTCATAGAAACGGCGGCGAAGCATCAGGTGCACGTACTCAAGGAAAAGCCATTTGCGACCACGCTAAGCGAAGCGCAAGAACTCTCCACGCTATGCGGCGAGTCGGGAATACAGCTCATGGTCACGCTGCAGAGGCGCTTCAATCCGATCTACACCAGCTTCGTGCAGCTTGCCGACCAGATTGGAACGCCATTCGTGGTAGACGCTCAATACACGCTGTTCATTGACGACCCGTCCGAAGGTTGGCGTGGCACGGCGGCCAAAGCAGGTGGCGGCTGTGTGATCGATATGGGGTACCACCTCATCGACATGATCCTCTGGTACTTCGGCCTGCCGGATCGTGTCCTGGCCGATATGTCGGTAGCGGCACGGCCGGATCGGACCTACGATGCCGAGGACACCGCGCTTATCCACTTCGGTTACGACAGCGGACTGTACGGCTCGCTACTACTCTCCCGCTACATCGGTCCGAAAACCGAGCACATCAGACTGGTCGGCAGCCGTGGCATTGTGCATCTGGAGCGCGGCCGTATCCGGCGGTTGACCAATGGCGGACAAGTCGTCGAGGCGTTATCGCGTGAGCAGTCCTGGCCGTCCGCCGCCACGTCCCAGATCGACTACTTCTGTCGCGTGATCGAAGGCTTGCGGCCCAACATCAGCGGCCCGAAAGAGAATCTGGCCCACATGCGTTTCATAACGGCCTGCTATGAATCCGCCAAGGTCCATGCCTACATCAACCCGAAGGGGATGCAGTGAATTCACCCCTCGCGCTGCTCGGCGGCGAGTCGGTCATCACGCGCGGGGAGCCGCACTTCAGTTGGCCCCCACTGGACGCGCAGAGTGAAGCGGCCGTTGTGCGTCAGCTCCACCACAGCATCTCGATCTACGACCGCTCTGGCGTTGTCGAACGTCTGGAAAATGAGCTGTGCGAGTATCACGGCATTGCGCACGCCGTGCTCACCAGCTCGGGCACGGCCGCTTTGCACGCTATGTATACGGCGTGCGGCTTAGGCCCTGGTGATGAGGTCATCGTGCCCGCTTACACCTTTTTCGCTACCGTGACGCCGCTACTGCACCTGGGCGCGACGCCGGTACTGGCCGACTGCGACGAGTCCGGCAATCTCGATCCCAAGGACGTGGTGCGGCGTATCACTGATCGAACCAAGGCTCTGATCGTCACGCATATGTGGGGTGTGCCAGCCGATATCCGCGCGCTGAAAGCGATCGCTGATAAGCACGGCCTCATGCTCCTTGAGGACGCTTCGCATGCCCACGGCGCGAGCATCGATGGGCAGCGGGCCGGCACCTTCGGGCAGGCGGCGGCCTTCAGCATGAATGGCCCCAAACCACTGTCCGCCGGTGAGGGTGGCTTCGTCCTCACCGATGACGATGAGATCTACTATCGCGTGCTGCTGTGCAGCCAGTACAACAAGCGATGTCGGGGCGAGCTACCGCGCGATCACCCGCTCTACGACTACGCCCTGACCGGCATGGGCCTGAAGTTCCGCATTCATCCGCTGGCCGCCAGCATCGCGCTTGACCAGCTTGGCCGCCTCGACGACCACCTGACCGGACGTGCCACCATCGCGACCCACCTCTGCGAGCGGCTGTCCGAGCTGCCTGGCATCGTCGTGCCCAAGCTGCCGGTTGGTGTACGTGCCTCGTGGTACGGCCTGCCGCTCCGCTACGTCTCAACCGAGCTCGGCGGACTGGCCGTTGAGCGCTTCCATGAGGCGTTGCGGGCTGAAGGCTGCCGCGAGGTGGATCGACCCGGTTCCACGTGTCCGCTAAATCTCCTACCCCTGTTCCAGCGGCCGGAGCCGCTGTTCGCCGGATATGGCGGCAAGATGAGTTATCTGCCGGGTGATTTCCCGATGGCAGAGACGATTCACCGCAACACTCTCAAGCTTCCCGTCTGGCACCGTTCGGAGGATTTGCCGCTGGTCGATGAGTACATCAACGCATTCCAAAAGGTGATCGAGAATTATCCCGACCTGTTAGGGTAGGGCCATGAACCTCGCTGCTCTCCTCGAGGAACTGAGTGCCGAAGCAACGCGTGACGGTGTTCAGCAGCTCGTCGTCGGGGCGGTCGTGCAGCATGACGGCAAGGTACTGCTGCTCCGGCGCCCCGCGGGGGAGTTCATGGGCGGGATTTTCGAACTGCCCAGTGGCAAGGTCGAAGCGGACGAGGCCCTGGATGCCGCCCTGAAGCGGGAGGTCAAGGAGGAGAGCGGTCTGGACGTAGTCGCGATCCGCGGCTATCTCGGCAGCTTCGACTACACGTCCGGCAGCGGCAGAAAAAGCCGCCAGTTCAACTTCGCGGTGGACGTGACCGCGCCTGGGCCCATCGCACTCCAGGAACACGATGCGTACGCCTGGATCGGGCTCGTCGAGGAGCCTCCCGTCACCGATGCTGTGAAGGACGTGCTGAATAAATATCGCGTGCTACGGGGCCTCTGACAGGGTTTAGATGCAGTACGCGTCACGAGATCCGAGATCGTGGTTCGTTCCTGTTTGTGGCAAATCTAAGCGAATTATTCAGTTGCGCCGGTGCGCGGGCTGTCGGGCCGGAAGGCAGGGCCCGTTCTGCGATTCGATCTGCGGTGGCAGGCCGCGTGCGCGCCGACGAGGTTGCCACCCGGACACCATTATCCGGGCGACCGCCGCCATCCGGCGGAATCCTGGCGAGCGCCCGGGCGGCTGCCATCGTTGCGACACTGTCCACGTCCGCAACCACACCGGCCCGGGCAGCCAGAATCGCCCGAGG
>PKFB01000082.1 GCA_002919305.1 Actinomycetales bacterium | reverse complement strand
CCGGCGGGCCGCCTCGGCCCGTTCCAGCGGCTGCGTTGGCTGCTGGGCGATCCGGCGTCGTGGCGCGACCTGCTGTGGATGCTCGTGAACTTCCCGGTCGCGCTTCTCCTCGGGGTCCTGGCCGGCGGGATGGTGATCTACGGGCTGGAGGGCGTGCTCGTCGCGTGGTGGGTGGGTCTCATCGCGACCTTCGGCTGGGGCCCGTTCTGGATGCTGGACGACTACGGGCTGGTGGGCGTGGTCGGGACGATCGTGCTCGGCACCGCGATGCTGGCGGCGGCCGTCCCGCTGGGGCCGATGCTCCTCAAGGCGCACGCGCTGTTCTGCCAGTCGCTGCTGGCGCCGACGCGCGGTGCGCTGACCGAGCGCGTCCGGCAGCTCACCGAGACGCGGTCGCAGACGGTGGACGCGTCCGCCGCGGAGCTGCGCCGCATCGAACGTGACCTGCACGACGGCGTGCAGGGCAGACTGATCTCGATGCGGATGAACCTCGGCCTGATCAAGAAGATGAGCGACGCCGACCCGGTCCGCGAGCTGGCCCGCGAGGCGTATGACACGGCCGGGGAGGCGCTCGCCGAGCTGCGCGCCCTGGTGCGCGGCATCCACCCGCCGGTGCTCGCCGACCGCGGGCTCGCGGGCGCGATCCGCGCCGCCGCGCTCGCCCAGCCGATCCCGGTGGAGGTCGAGATCGACCTGCCCGCCCGGCCCGAGCCGCCGGTCGAGTCCGCGAGCTACTTCGCCGCCGTCGAGGCGCTGAACAACGTGGCCAAGCACAGCGAGGCCGGCCGGGCGTGGGTACGGCTCGGCCACGCGGACGGCGTGCTGCGGCTGCCGGTGATCGACAACGGCCGCGGCGGCGCCGACCCGGCGTCCGGCACCGGCCTCGACGGCATCCGCCGCCGCCTGGCCGCGTTCGACGGCACGCTGGCCGTGCACAGCCCTCTCGGCGGCCCGACTGAGATCACCATGGAGCTTCCGTGCGCGTTGTCATCGCAGAAGATCTCGCACTCCTGAGGGACGGCCTGGTCCGCCTGCTCACGGCCCACGACTTCGAGGTGGTCGAGGCGGTCGACAACGCCCCCATGCTGCTCAACGCGATCATCCGGCACCGCCCCGACGTCGCCGTGATCGACGTCCGCCTCCCGCCCACCTTCACCGACGAGGGCCTGCGCGCCGCCCTGGAGGCCCGCAAGCGAGTGCCCGGCCTGCCCGTGCTGATCCTCTCCCAGTACGTCGAGCAGCTCTACGCCCGCGAGCTCCTCTCCGACCGCGCCGGCGCGGTGGGCTACCTGCTGAAAGATCGGGTGGGCGACGTCGAGCAGTTCGTCGACGCGGTCCGCCGGGTGGCCGAGGGCGGCACCGCCATGGACACCGAGGTGATCTCCCAGCTCCTCACCCGCCACAGGCGCGACGAACCCCTCGCCCGGCTCACCCCCAAGGAACGCGAGGTGCTGGCGATGATGGCCGAGGGCCTCTCCAACACCGCGATCGCCGCCCGCCTCTCGGTCACCGACAAGGCGATCGGCAAGCACACCAACAACATCTTCGCCAAGCTGGGGCTTGCCCCGTCCGACGACCACAATCGGCGGGTGCTCGCCGTACTGGCCTATCTGGAGGCCGAGCCGAGATGACCCGGGCGGCGCGTTCCCGTCCCGCCCACGCGGACGTCCGGCGAATCAGAATGAAAGTGTGACTCATGAATGGCCGCTAGACGCCCGCGAAGTCGCGATTGCGAAGCGGGACATCAGAATTGATACCGAATCGTTGGGGAACCGTTTCGTCCGTTCAAGAAGGGGTTTTAGGAAGGATTACGACGTCTACCTCGTCGACCGCGAGGGGTCCACCCTCAAAGTGCGCTGCTCGGAATTGGAGGAGATGTGGTGGCAGGTTACCGCCAAGCGCTTCCTCGACGCACTGTCCGACGCGTACGCACGGCTGCTAAGGGCCCACGGCGCCCGCGGAGTGGAGGTCGACCTTTGGACCGGGCGGAAATCCTGGAAGGCTCCGCGGGCTCTTCCTCCCTTTCCCGGCCGGATGTTGTTGCTCGGCATCCGGTCGTGGTACGCCCAGAAGCGGTTCCTCGAACGCGCCGACGCCGCCCTAGCGGAGTACGCACTGGCGCGGAAGGACATCGAGGACCGGATTGCGGAGGTCCGCGCCCGAGAGGAGGAGCGAAAGCGGGCGATTGAGATGTGGGAGCGCTTCGAGCAGGAGCGCCTCCGTGAGGAGGAGAGTCGGCGGCGCCGAGAGCAGACGTTGCAGGACACCCGCCGACAGCGGGTGTGGGCGTACGCGGAGCTCCCCGGCGACGGTGAGGACATTGTGTATGTCTACCGGCGCGACCGACCGCCCGCCAAACAAATCCCACCCGGCGCGCAGCTGACGGAGGGGCCACTGGACGTGGCGGAGCTGGAGGCGGCGCTCCGGGCTCTGGACGATCACAGACGCCGTCGCATCGTATGGGACCCGGACGCGTGTACCGAGGTCGAGTCGACCCTCCGGGCGCAGGGCGTCGACCTCCGCTTCGACGACTGGTGGGCGACGGTCACCTCCGGCGAATGGCGCACCCACAAGAGGACCGGTCGCCCGAGGTACCGGATGTACAAGACGCTTTACGTCACCACGCATCACTCCGCTTACGAAATCCGCTGGCCCGAATTGATCGCCGTGGACGCCCTGTTCAGCGCGGACGGCGTGATCGGCCCGGACGCCGTGGCCGGAATCGACGGCGGTGCGGACGGCGGCGACAGCGGCGGTTCGGACGGCGGTGGCGGGGGCGCCGACGGTGGTGGCGGCGGCGGGGACGGCGGCGGTGGCGGTGGTGATTAGCAACGCGTCTGGGTGCGGGGAGTTGCTGTCAGTGTCGCCACCCGCCTAAGCCGTGGCCGCCCGCAAGACCAACGGGGTCACGGAGATTTTCCTGCTGAAGAGCGTGACAAGGTACGGGGAGCATCGCAGCTTGTGGCGGCCCCGCTGAAGCACTTGTTCGAGGAACAATGCCGTAGCGTGCATGAGCACAACGTTCGGTTACTCCTCAATCTTCGGTCGCCGAGATTCGCCGGAGCTCATCGATCAATCTCCTGCAGAGGATCTCACTACCGTCATCAGGGGTCCATTGGACAAACCCGATTCCTGTGGCCATCATAAGCAGCCGATAGGCGGCATCGGTCATGGTTGTATTGGAAGTCAGGACAACATGACCCCGCACGCTCGGTACGCGTGCCAAAAGTGTCCTTATGGCGTCTTCCGACATCGGCGTTTGTTTATATACGATGATGATGTTTACCGTACCGAGTTGCGTCTCCACTACCAGATCTATAGGGCCGGCCTGGGATTCATAGACCGGCCAGCCTGCCGCATCGAATGCAGCGCGCATGGATGAAAAATATGACGACACTATAGAGCTGTAGTAATTCCAGACACTCAACTGCTGCGCCTGGGACACCGTGGTAGGACTTACTTCTGCGCCTAGGTGCTTCTGCGCTAGCAGCAGGAACGACTTCACGGTCGCCATACGGAAAGGGACCCCCGCCACGTTCAGCATTTCGGCGACCAGCTCAGGGCGTGGCCCGACCTTCCTCCCCAATACCTCCCGAACCCAGTCGGGCTTCTGCTCGTTCGTGACGAGCAGTACGGGCTTCGCCCTTCTGGCAGCCTCGATCAGGAGCTGTCGCCACACAAGGTAATCACCTATTGCCTGCTCTGGATCCTTCTTGTGATCGGCATATCCCGGAGGAATCTTTTCGGCGATACGCCGGGCACCCTCCGCTTCTTCCAGCTTCAGGTCTTCGAGGGGCGGGCCGACCTTCCCGTCCAAAATGCTCTCCAGTTCGGCAAGGATCTTATCGTCCCGAACGGCCCCGTCTACAGTGAGGTCAAAATCGAAGAAGCCGCTGGCCTGTGATGAGATCTCCTTGTAGGCGCGATCCGCAACTGCCTGCAGCGAAGATATCTGCTCTTCCGTTAACCCTCGCCGGTTCCCGAAGCCCCTGATCCGCTGCGAAATCGCGTCAAAAAGCTTCTGAATCTCCCCGTCGAAGGATCGGTTCGCCTCGGCGCATTCCCTGATCACCGCAAGCCTCCGCTCTAGTATCTCATGAGCCACTCGGTGCGGTATCCAGAGCCTCTCGCCGAGCAGCCTGAGCGCCGCGACGAATTCTGAGCGCGCCTGCCGATTGAACCTGTAGATGTCGAACAGTGCATTGGTATCAAAAGCCACCATGCCTTCCGCTATAAAACTCCGCAGCTCGTCGTCACGCGGAAGGAAATAGCCCGGGAACAGGCTTCGCAAGCTATTGGCGGCAGAGTTTTCGCTCCCGATTCGCTCGCTCTCCGGAATTTTTCTCCCCACGAAGGGGATACTAGCCGTTGGCTCACTCATCGCACAGGTGTCAACGCAGACCGGCCTGGGTTAGACCGACCAAGCCTCCCTCTCGATTGAGTGGCCGAACCGCATTTAGCGATGAAGCCGCTCTGCTGGTGCCTTCGCGCGAGGGCGCGCGCCGCGACCGGCCGGAGAGTTGCAACGCGGACAGCCTGCGCCTGGACGCACCACCGGCCGCCGCAGGCGGGCGGCCGCAACGAACTCGGCCCACCTCCGGCTCGCCCGCTGGGCCCGCACATGCTCGGCTCACCCGGCCGCTTCTCCACCAGGTCCCGCCGCTACTCCACCACCCTGAGCGCTCTCCGCGCCACGCGCACCGACCACGCCCGCGAGCAGGACGTGAGCACCGGACGGCTTCTCTCGCTGACGAAAACGCCATCTGGTGATCTCGCACTGAGCGCACGCCGGACGCGGCCCTGACCCAGGCGGTACGGATCCACCCGACGCGCTGCACGGCCCACCAGGTCGCCCCATCCCTGACGGCCGACGGGTCCTCATGCCGCGCCTGCTGCGCAAGGCGAGGCGCGGCGAGTACGTCGATCACATGACAAATCGCTGTGGCCGAGTATCTCGATGGCTGGATCGAGAGTCACTCCATGAGGACCAAGCCGCGCACGTCGGGCGACTACTGCTCGTGCATCCCGAATCGGCCTGGCCCCCTCTACCTGAGAGACGGCTGTCAGCAAGGGCGTAAGCAAGAAGGCCCCTTCCTTGATCGGAAGGGGCCTCCAGTCTGGAGCCGCCTGTGGGAATCGAACCCACGACCTACGCATTACGAGTGCGTCGCTCTGGCCGACTGAGCTAAGGCGGCGTGCCGTACGGCGAGACTGAGTCTACAGGGTCCCGGGCGGTGTGCGCTCCTGGGTTTGGGGGTGGCGGCGGACTAGGGGCAGCGGGCGCCGTCGGCGGGCGGGGTCCGGTCGACGAGGTAGCGGTCCACCAGGCGGTCGACGCAGGTGGAGCCGGCGGTCTTGTAGGCGGTGTGGCCGTCGCCGTCGTAGGTGATGAGGCGGCCGGACTCCAGCTGGGTGGAGAGCGCCTCGGCCCACTCGTACGGCGTGGCGGGGTCGCGCAGGGTGCCGATGACGACGATGGGGGGCGCGCCCTCGCCGGTGATGCGCCGGTCGGCGTCGTCGCTCTTGGCGGGCCAGAAGGCGCATGGGAGGGCACCCCAGGCGATGAAAGCGCCGAAGCGGGGGGCCTGGGTGGTCTCGGCGGCGCGGCGGTAGGCGGCCACGCTCGTGGGGTAGCTGTGGTCGACGCAGTTGATCGCGGTGTTCGCCTCGGTCTGGTTGGAGTAGGTGCCGTCGCCGCCGCGGCCCATGAGGATGTCGGCGAAGCTGATCAGAGTGGTGCCGTCCCCGGCCTTCGCCTCCGCGATCGCCTGGCGCAGGGAGGCCCAGGAGTTGCGGTCGTAGAGCGGGGTGGCGACGCCGAGGAGCGCCCACGCCTCGGTGACCTGGCGGCCGTCCTGCCGGTTGCGCAGCGGGCGGGCGTCGATGCGGCGCATGAGGTCGAGGAACTCCTCGCGGGCGCCGTCGAGGTCGCGGCTGTCGAAGGGGCAGGAGTCGTGCTCGAAGCAGTCCTTGAGGAAGGCGTCCATGGCGACCTCGAAGCCGCGGGCCTGGCCCTCGATCCCCTTCATCGGCGGCAGGGAGGGGTCGAGCGCGCCGTCGAGGACGAGGGCGCGCACCTTGTCGGGGAACAGCTCGGCGTACATCGCGCCGAGGTAGGTGCCGTACGACTTGCCGAGGTAGGTGAGGCCCTCGTCGCCGAGGGCGGCGCGCAGCACGTCCATGTCGCGGGCGGCGTCGG
>PKFB01000054.1 GCA_002919305.1 Actinomycetales bacterium | reverse complement strand
GGGCCCGGCGGCGGGCCGCCGGTCCGCGCGGAGTCCGGGCCTATGGCGACAGAGGCGGAGGGGCTACGGCTGCGAAGGGACAGATCGGCGGGGCTAGGGCATGGCTTTTGTTAGGAAAGTTTCCTAATAGTTGTGACGAATTGTAAGACCGAGTCGAAGACCCGAGCAAGACCTTAACCGGTAGAACCTGAGCCAGACTCGTATGCCCGGCCGCACCCCCCGCCCCGCCCGCCTACTCCCCGGTCCCCGGCGATGCTCGGCCGACCGCCCACCCATACGTCTCGCCCCGCTCCGCGAAGTTCGCGGCCATCCGCACCACCTGCGGCACCACTTCCGCCGAGCCGAGGCGCCACGGCCGTCACCACGCAGGCCACACCGAGCCGAACTTGCGCGAAGCCCTGCGCCCTCACCGGCCCACAACCTCGACCCACGAGTGTCGATGGGTACTCCGGCAGGCCACGGAGCAGGCCCGCCAGGCCGACCAGGTAGGTCGCAACCAAGGCGGCTTCCACCGTTCGGCCCGCCCTCGAACCGAATATCGCACCGGCGCCGAACATCGATCGAGGCGAGGGAATGAACCATGAATGATCTCCGAGCAGCGCCACGATCGGCCGCGGCAGTGACAGCTCCCGATGTTAGTGCTCATCGGCCTCGTCACCCTGGTGCTCTCCGCTGCCCGGTCTCCGACGGCATCGACGAATCCGAGCACTGTGCCAGGAACGTGCGGATCGGGAGAACGGCATCTAATCTGACGACGGTTCGAGACGCTCTGCCACAGACGATCGGACTGGTCAAAGCCGGCGAGAGAAATGGGTACGACTCGGCGATCAAGGGCGCCTGGATCTTTCCCAGTCTTCATGGCGAACTCTAAGGTGATGACTTCCTGAGCGGTTCGAGCAGGCGGGATGGTCGAGTGGTGTTCTCGCCTCGATCGAGGATTGCGGGTTCGGATGCGAAGATGCAACGCCGGCAGGAATAGTCGGCGAGCGGCTCATCGGGGGTGCGGGTCCCGCACTCAATGCAGAAAGACCCCGAAAGCGGAGAGTTGTTCTGGCAAATAATGGCGTCCGCAGTCGGCTCCTGCTGGGACATGGATGACCACAGGCACCCTGAGCGCGTCTTGTCAGGCAGCGGTAAGGATCGCCGGGAACACCTCGGCCGGTGTCACAGTATGGGTACTTCACCCGTTCACACCGGCCACAATCCCCTCAGCACCCCGTTCAGAATACGGCCAGAGTCCCTGATCCGCGGAGAGCGCTCAGGAGCCCTCCATTCTCCTATATGCACGAATATATGCCTTGGGCTCCCATTGCTCCCACTTCCCCCCGTTCCCTATCGCCACCAATCCCGAGACGTAGAGATTTTTGTAAAGGGCGACATCACTTATACCGTCCCCCACCGAGGCGTTCTTATCCCGGAGCAGAGCGCTTACCCTGAAAGGCACCCCCTGATCATCGACGGTCTGCGAAACGACCCCCTGTCGAGTGAGGACTTCGAACTCCAACTCAAACTCGCAATAGTGGTTGTTCGTCGTCGCCTCAACCTGTATCGTCACATCTTCGTCTCGCTCAAGGGAGATAGTCTTATGCGCGAAATAGTCCTTGAGTTCACCGTGCTCGCGGAACTGCGCCCTCGGCTCAACCTGATCTAGATCGAATACCATCTTGATATTTTCATCTTGACCGGCGGGAGGACTTAAGAAAAGAGTCCCCTCTAACGGCGCTTCACATCGCGGTATTGCCCTGGCGCCGATGATGCGAACCTTCTCGTCTCGGGCACCCCGCAAGACGATCTTGATGTAGAGCGCATGCGGATCCACGGCCCCATGCGCCCGGAACCATTCGACCTCCTCGCGAGATCCCCTGGCATACGCATTGAGTTGGGCTAGGTCGCTCTTCGAGAGGTGAATGGCATCTCGGGCAACCCATGTATTGCCCTGGAGCACGTTGCGTTCCAGACGAACAAGGTCGACTGCGACCGGCGGAGCGTCGGCCGCGACACCAGGTGACGGTGACGTTGTCTTGGCCTGTGAAACCTGCTCGGACGGTGTCGAGCTCAACGACGGCGAACCGCTGATCGACGGAGTCGCGCCGACGCCGACGGGAGGAGAGGCCGGGGTGAGTGATTGCTGAATCAGCCACGTTATTACGCCGACGAGTACAGGCGTGGCAACCGACACACCAGCCCATTTCGCTGCCGGATGTTGCCACCAACGGCGAGGCTTGGGGGGATGACGCCGAGGGGCTCTTGCTGGGCGAGGCATCCGCGTCCGCCTTCCGCAACGGTGGCCGTCCTCCGAAGAGGAGGAAACCACATACATGTATCGCTCGGCCATTATATTCAGCAAGCCAGAAAATTCCGCAAGCCCATGCGCGCAGAGTCCGGACCCGCGAGTGCAATCTGATGGTCTGGCCGGGGCAAGCCCTCACACGGGGACCAATGCTCCAGGCAGCGCGCGACTATGAGCTCAGCACGCTGATGCCGTGATCCGCGCAGGGGAATGCGCGTAGCAGATCCACTCGACACCCCTGCGATTCGCTCAATCTGGGCCTTGCTAGCTCAAGTTTGCCGCTCAGCAGAAGTGGCGGAGGTATCTGCCGAAGCCTCTCAAAACCGGCAGTGCGACAGACCGATCACCTTAACAGAACGTCGACGCGGCCGGCACAACTCTCTGGGTGGACTAAAACGATAAATACTGCAGCCCGAAATCTGTTATCTCGCCGCAGGAAGATGGACAAGGCGATCGAGTGATAGCACCTCTTACCGATTGCGGACGTCGAAGCCGGGGACACCGCCACTTCCTGAAGTCGGCGGGCCTGGAACACTTATCTCCTTACCGCCGTAACCTTGCCCCCCCGATGATCTACGTCAACGTGTTATCAGCGCGCCAAGAACCTGTCCGCGAATGACCTGGGAACAGAGGGATAGCCGAATCGATCACGAGGTGGAGGACGTCCGGATTTGTACCAACACCGTCCGCCGACATGGCACTACCGTCATCAGGGGAAGCGGAAGCCTGGACCCCGGCAGTGCACGCCTTCCCCAGGCACCTGACGGTCAGCGCGCCGGGGATAGCGCCCCGGGTCCTCGGGCTGACGGAGGGGCACGAGACGCTCTCCTACATCCCCGGATGCGTACCGTGTGGCACCGAGCCCGATCCACGACCGGATCGCACGTGGTCATCTGCGGCAACGACATATCGCCACGCAACGTGGTGTTCCGCGGCGACGAGGCCGTCGCGTTCATCGACCGGGACTTCACCGCCCTGACGATCCTCGGTGCAGATCTGGTGCACGCGGTATGGCGGTTCGCGCCGCTCACGCCGGACACCAAGCTGCCGTATGCGGGCCGGACCGAGGTTCTGCCCGACCGCCGGGCACGAGTGGACGCCCTGCTCGACGGATATGGCGCGACTCCTGAGGACCGCGCCGAGGCCCTGCGACTCGCCGCCGGCCGAGGCCGGGCCCCCTCAACGGGATTGAGCGGATGGCCCGGTCGGGTGACCCGGCTGCACGCAAACCGATTGCCGATGGGTTCCAGACGAATTGCGTGAAAATTACACCTGGCTCACGGATTTCGAGATCTAGTGGCGACCGGATCAGGCCTGGGCACCACCCTCGGGCTGATCGGAGAACCAGCACAGATGCCGCCACTCGGGTAACCGACCCCAGGCGTGTATGCGAGCCGAACCCGGCATCTGCTCATGTTTCGGTTACGGCCGCTCAGTCGCTCATGCTCGATGTTCAGTGTCGGCTCCGATGACGTCGGGCAACATGGGATGATCCACCGCATTGGTGGGCAGCCTGCATGCGGGTCGCTATACCAGTGGTGCGGGTGAGACTTGACGTATATATTGGCCCACGCAACCGTCCTTCCGCGCGATGGAAGGAATCTCCGTTTCCGGGCATCTCATATCATAGGTAGGGATCCCTAACCCCTGCATACAATCGACAAGCGATAAAAACCCGCGATAAAGTCGGCGTGTCACGGTGGCAGCCGCCACTGCGGGGAGAGAATCATGTTCAAGAAACGTATCGGGCCAGCTCCGCACCCGGGAGGCGGAAGCGCTGGTGCCAACAGCTGTCCGGACATCTGGGAGCTGGAATCGGGGGATTTCGCGGTGATCGGACTGGAGCAGACGGCAGCACTCCAGCCTCACCTGCCTCCCGATGCCTTTCTCGACCCCGGCGAGGCGATCGTCGTGATTCCTCGGCAGTTGCTGGTCAAGGCCCGGGAGAACATTCCGCTGCAGTAGCGACGCGCAGGCGGCCTGACGGGCGGGGCCAACCGCCCACTCTGGACGCAAAGGAGTACCCGGTGCGCATCTACCCTCCGACCGACTATCGCCCACTCGACGTCGTAGGCGGAGGGATAAGTGAATTCATGCAATTATTCCGGCAGTTGCGCCACCGATGGGTCAAGGTCGAGTTCCTCCAGGAGTACGACGAGTCGGGTTTCTCCGGCTATGAGGCATTCAAGCAGGGATACTATGAGGAGGCGGCACGACTCGTCCGGGAGATGGTCAAAGGCCAGGACGAGATCTATTCGCATGCCAGGCGCTACGGCGTCGCCATGACCAGGGTTCGGGTCTGCCGCCTGCCGCTCAGCTCGTATCTGCTCAATTATGAGTTCGCGGCGTACCGGGCGGACATCGAGTGCGGCGAGGACATTCGATTCATTGATGAGCGGGAAATCTCCGACCTGATCACCGAGACCGGCATCTCGGACTTCCTGGTGTTCGACGATGAGAAGGTCGTCGCTTTGATCTACGACCTGGCGAGCTCGACCCTCCGGGAGGCGCGGCTCGTCGAACGACCTGATCTGGTCGAACAGTACGTCCGGGTCGCCGATCGGCTTATCGCGATGTCGACACCGATGCTGAACAGCCCGCTCTACCTGGAGTCCCGCCAAGGGCGGAGGCAGGAGGCCGCCTGCACCGTCCGCAACGGGTCGGCCCGCTGACCGAAGAGGCGAGGTGGGGGTGGCGGTGGATCATGAGCGACGGGTCGCACGTCCGTCCACCGCGCAGATCGGCTACGCCCTGGACCGGGCGCAACAGGCGGCACAGCAGTCGGGCGTGCAGTACAACCTTTTCGTCGGATCGGCCCAGGCGCGATCCGTCGCCGCGGCGGCGCCACCGATCGTCGTGCCGCAGCCCAAGGTCCCGGCACATCTGCTCCGCGGCAGGGCCGAGATCCTCCGCAAATCGGACCGATTACTCGGTCCCGCTCCACCGGATGAGGACACCCGGCAACGAGTGACCGTTTTCTACGGCATGGGGGGCGTCGGGAAGACCACGCTCGCCTTGGAGATCGCCCGGCGTGCCCTGGCCAAGCGCATGGCGGTCTGGTGGATTCCGGCGGACCAGGCGGACACCATGCGGGCGGCCTTTTACTCCCTGGCGTTCCATCTGGGCGCGCGGGAGGACGATTTCGATCACATGCATCCCGCCGACGTTCTCTGGCGGCGGCTGAACGCGATCAGAGATCCCTGGCTGCTCGTCGTCGACAACGCCGAGTACGGCTCCCGCGAGAGCTTTCAGCAGTACGTCGCCCAGCAGCGGGCCGAATTCGCCGAACAGGGGCCCTCGTGGCGGTACCCCACGGCCGAATGGCTGGCGGAGCTGGACCCGAGCCCGGCCAGCCTGCGGGCGGCCATCCAGTCCACCGCCTGTGGCGGCCCATGCATCCTCACGGTCCGGCAGATATGGAGCGATGTTGAATCCGTCATGTCCAAGGGCGAGATCGTGCTGCCGCCCCACGTTCGCGCCGGCCTGCTGCGCCTGCTGGGCACGTTCGACGGCGTCACCGCCTACGAGGACACTGTGGACGGTCGTCCGGTCCGCGTGGTCAGCCTGCCCGACCCGATCGAGATCCGGCCCGGACTCACGCTGTCCTACTACCGGATGGAGCTGCACATCGATCCCATCCGGAACCGGTTCGTCGGGTCCGGCATCCTGAAGACCAACCGGTCACCCGACCTGCCGCAGTGCGTGAGCATCGGGAACAGCGCCACGCCGCTGCCCCGCCCAACCGGCGACGAGTGCTTCGACCTGGTCCCGGTGGATCCGCCCGAGCGATCGCAGATCACGCTGTGGGAGCAGACGCTGGTGACGCCGGAGGGGTCCTGACGCCGGTTGGCCGCAGCCGTACGGTCACCCAGACGAGGTAGGCGACGGCCAGCCCGGCGTAGACGTTCGCGACGATCTGCTGCGGGAGCGTGTGGGCCAGCTCCCGCAGCTCGTCTTTGGGCACGAACTGCATGGGACCGGTGGCCACGATCGCCGTGGCGAGGCCGAAGACCCACCACCGCCAGGCGGCCTGGCGACGGAGGGCCCAGGCCGCGAGGGTGCCCAGGGCCGGGATCGCCCAGATCCAGTGGTGGCTCCAGGAGACCGGCGAGGCGAGCAGCGAGGCAACCCCGACGACGCTCGCCGCCGTGAGGACGTCACCGCGCCGGTACCACGCCCGGGCCAGGCCCAGCCCGGTCACGATCACCGTGGCGGCGAGCCCGATGACGAGTCCGCGCGGCGGGTCCGGGTCGCGCAGGAGGCGGGCGG
>PKFB01000068.1 GCA_002919305.1 Actinomycetales bacterium | reverse complement strand
CAAAACAGACGTCGCCTCATCCTCCGCCTCAGCAGCAGACGGTGCAGGCGGAGCAGAGGTAGGCGTCTGAGAGGCGGGCTGAGAGCCTTGGGAAGCCGACAGAACAGTAGTCACGTCATTCCCCGACGACGCCTCCGCTGATGGTGCGGACGGGGCCGGATTCGGGGAGGACGAGGTTGGGGCGGCTTGGGGCGAGCCGGCCCCCACAGTTACCTGCTCGGTGGCGCCGGCCTCGGCAGATGTGCTTTGGGAGGACGCTGTTCTGGTTGTGTCTTGAGGATCCGACGCGGAGGAGTCCGGATCCGGGGAGGTCCGTTGCGGGATCGATGCCTGGGACTCAGAGCCGGCTGGGTGGTCCGGCGCTGCTGTCCTGTCCTCCTCTGATGTCGCGCCCATATTGAATTGCTGGGTCGCGTCGTCGGGCCGCGGGTCCCGCGGAGAGTCCTCCGACGTCATCGCCCCTCCTTCACCAACGCCCAACGCCTCGGCACTGGACCTTGTCCGTTGTAGTCACCATCTGCGGCAGATGACCACGGTACCGGTCACACGCTCATCCTTCCGCCCCGGAGGCGGTGGCCGCGCTCAGTGGGTCACAGCCTGCTGATGCCTAGGCGTCACGTCAAGATCGATTTCCGACATATCTAAAACGACGTCCCGTGAGCACGAGATGCGACCCCCGCAGGTCTCGTGCTCACGGGACCTCAAACGTGTATCAATCCCAGGCGAGCAAGGCCGTCTCCGGATCGGTGAGGAACCGACCGACATCGTGCAGGAAACGAGAGCCCAGCTCTCCGTCGATGATCCGATGGTCGAACGACAGACCCAACGTGGTCACCTGACGGGGGCGCACCTTGCCCTTATGGATCCAAGGCCGCTTCTGGATCGCCCCGAATGCCAGGATCGCCGCCTCCCCAGGAGGCAAGATCGGCGTACCGGTGTCGATGCCGAAAACGCCGATGTTGGTGATGGTGAAGGTTCCACCCATCATGTCCGCGGGTGTCGTCCGTCCCTGGCGGGCGGTGGTGACCAAATCGTTGAGGGCCTGAGCCAGTTCCCGGGTCGACAGACGCCCTGCATCCTTGATGTTGGGCACGATCAGACCCCGGTCGGTGGCTGCCGCGATGCCGAGGTTGACGTACTCCTTCACCACGATCTCGCCCCGCTCGGCATCCCACGAGGAGTTGATCATGGGGTGCCGCCGGAGAGCCACCAGCACCGCCTTAGCGACCAGCAGCAGCGGGGAGACCCGGATGTCCTGCCAGTCCGGCATCGACCGCAGACGCTTACACGCCCGGACAGTGCGGGTGACATCGACCGTCAGGAACTCGGTGACGTGAGGCGCGGTGAACGCGCTGCGCACCATGTTCTCGGCGGTGTGCTTGCGGACCCCCTTGACCGGAATCCGCCGCTCCCGGTTCGGTCCCCACTCGGCGGGACCAGGACCGGGCACCTGTTGGCTGGCGCGTTCAGCGGCCGCCCGGACGTCCTCCCGAGTGATTGACCCCCCAGGGCCGGTGCCGACCAGGCTGTGCAGATCCACGCCGAGCTCCTTGGCGAGCTTGCGCACCGGCGGCTTAGCCAA
This sequence comes from Actinomycetales bacterium, assembly GCA_002919305.1. GTDB lineage: Bacteria > Actinomycetota > Actinomycetes > Mycobacteriales > Micromonosporaceae > RSA1. The sequence continues at coordinate 5,722 of PKFB01000068.1, read as the reverse complement.
CGCCGGCGCTGGTCGTCGAGGTGGCGCCGGCGTACCTGGCTCCACCAACGTGCCAAGCCCTGCCACCGGCCGGGTCCCGTTGCCCGACCCGACCGCCGTGGCCGGTCCGCTCGGGACGGCCGGCGTGGTTTCAGCGGGCGGCGCCGGGACGCTGGGTTGCGCCGGGAATGCGGCAGCGGTATCACCCGTCGCCCCGGGAGCCTCCGCACGTGCTTGGGTACCGCGCCGCGGCCGCCGCCTGGCGCTGCCCTGACGCGGCCCGTACCCCACCAACACAGGGGTACGCCCGCCCGCAGCACCACCCTCCGCTCCGGCACCGTTCTCGCCTGAAGCCGGGGGTGTCGGAAGCGGTCCAGCGTCGGGATCGGTGTCGAACGCGATCAACGGCGCCCCGACCTCAACCGTGGAGCCCTCGGGGTGGTACAGCTCGATCACCGCCCCCGCGTACGGGGAGGGGATCTCCACCGCCGCCTTGGCGGTCTCCACCTCAACGATCGGCTGGTTGAGCTTGACCCGCTCCCCCGGCGCGACCAACCACTTGAGGATCTCGCCTTCGGTAAGCCCTTCACCGAGATCCGGAAGCTTGAACTCTTTCACCCTGGACATGCCCGGCTCCTCAGAAGGTGAATGTCCGGTCGACCGCGTCGAGCACCCGATCCAGGTCCGGAAGGTACTCATCCTCGATTCGGGCGGGAGGATACGGCGTGTCATAGCCGGTGACCCGCTGCACCGGGGCTTCCAGGGAGTAGAAACACTGCTCGGTCACCCGCGCGGCGATTTCGGCTCCCAGACCAAGAGTGCGGGGCGCCTCGTGGATCACCACCAGCCTTCCGGTCCGGCGTACCGACTCATAGACCGGGTCCAGGTCCAGAGGCGACAGGCTCCGCAGGTCGATGACCTCTAGGGAGCGGTTGTCGTCCTCGGCGGCGGCCTCCGCCGCGTCCAACGCGACCCGGACGGTGGGTCCGTAGGCCACCAGGGTGGCGTCGCTGCCTTCCCGCAGCACTCGGGAGGCATGCAGTGGGTACGCCTGGTCGAGGCTCAGGGAGGTGTCGACCACGCCCTTCTCGTAGTAGCGCCGCTTGGGCTCCAGGAAGATGATCGGGTCATCGCTGGCGACGGCCTGCTGGATCATCCAGTACGCGTCCTGCGGGCTGGCGCAGGAAACCACCTTCAGTCCAGGGGTGTGGCAGAAGTACGCCTCCGGCGACTCCGAGTGGTGCTCGACGGCGCCGATGCCACCGGCGTACGGGATCCGGATCACGACCGGCAGGGTGACCTTGCCTTGGGAACGGTAGTGCATCTTCGCCAGCTGCGACACGATCTGGTCGAAGGCCGGGTAGACAAACCCGTCGAACTGGATCTCGCAGATCGGTCGGTAGCCGCGCAGCGCCAACCCGATCGCGGTGCCGATGATGCCGGACTCGGCCAGTGGGGTGTCGATCACCCGCTCCTCACCGAAGTCTTTTTGCAGGCCGTCGGTGATGCGGAAGACGCCCCCTAGTTTGCCGACGTCCTCGCCCATGATGAGAACCTTCGGGTTCTCCTCCATCGCTCGTCGAAGCCCGCTGTTAAGCGCTTTACCCAGGGTGAGGGTGTCGGCCATCAACGCACCCCCTCACTCTCGAAGGACTCCAGGTAACGGACCAGCTCGGCGCGTTCGTCGTCCAACAGAGGAGAACCGCCGGGATAGACATGGTCGAACATGGAGACCGGCTCGGGGTCCGGCATGGCCAAAACCCGCTCTCGCAGCTCGATAGCGTGCTTGTCGGCCTCCTCATCGATCGCTTCAAAGAAGTCCGGCCCCGCTATCTGCTGCTGGGTCAGGAAGGCCCTCATCCGGCTGATGGGGTCCTTAGCCTTCCACGCCTCCACCTCGGCGTCGACCCGGTACCTGGTCGGGTCGTCGGAGCTGGTGTGCGCCCCCATCCGGTAGGTGTACGCCTCAATCAAGGTGGGGCCCTGCCCGTGACGCGCCGCGTCCAGGGCAGCGCGCGTCACCGCGTAACTGGCCAACACATCGTTACCGTCGACGCGGATACCAGGGAATCCGAACCCACGCGCACGCTGATAGATCGGGATTCGCGCCTGCCGCTCCACCGGTTCAGAGATCGCGTACTGGTTGTTCTGGCAGAAGAAAACCACGGGAGCGTTGAAGACGGCCGCCCACGACATCGCCTCAGCCACGTCGCCCTGGCTGCTGGCTCCGTCTCCGAAGTAGACGATCACCGCCTCCCCGTCGTCGGATCCCACCTTGCCGTCCTTGGTCACACCCATCGCGTAACCGACGGCGTGCAGCGCATGCGCCCCGATCACGATGGTGTACATGTGGAACCGGTGCGACTCCGGATCCCAGCTGCCCTGATTAACACAACGGAACAACTTCAACGGCAGGATTGGGTCAAGACCCCGGCACCACAGGACGCCATGCTCCCGGTAGGTCGGGAACACCATGTCTTTCTCCCGCAAGGCCCGGGCGGAACCGACTTGAGCGGCCTCCTGGCCGAGCAGGCTGGCCCAGAGAGCCAACTCTCCCTGCCGCTGCAGGCTCAACGATTCGGCGTCCAACCGCCGAACGATCACCATATCTCGGTAGAGCGCCCGGTACTCCTCATCGGTGAAGTTCACCGAGTAGTCAGGATGCTTAATAGGTTCCCCTTGAGGGGTCAGTAGCTGTACAAACTCAAGATCGCCGGAGCTGTTCTTGCTCGGGCGGCGGGTGACGCCCCGCTTTGAGTTGCCCTTGGACATCCTCTCTCCCTCGCAGTCCTCTCTCCCGACGCGGGATCGCCGCGCCGAGCAGCGGTCACCGAACCACGCCATCCCGGTGGGGAGCGCGTGGATAGGCGCGAGGCCGCGCCTTGAGTCGCCGAGGCTCCACGATCGTCGATCCGGCGGCTCCGTCACCGATCTTTTCAGCATGGCAGAAGCCGTGAGCGGTGCCACTTCCACGGGATCATCCCGTGAGACTTACGTCAACAGGCTTGGACCTACAAACACCGGTCGCCGGTGTTTGTCCAGTTCACCGCGACACAGCCAGGCCATCGAACGAATCGCCGAGCCATATCAGAAAAAACACTTAAACGGGTCGATCCAGCGTTGGACTTCTCTGGCGTTATACGTCGAACGAGCTGCGCCGAGAATCCGGAAAAACGGCACCTGACATAGACATTCACCTCTATAAGGTCTGTCTGGAAACATTCAATTGACGGCGATAAACCTTCGACAAAACAAATGAACGTTCATTCAGCGGCTTGAAGAGCGTCACTGGTATCGGTGAGGGCTAGCGAATTACACGCGATGGCCACTCTCAAGACCGGTTTCTGTCCGGCACGCATCACAAGTCAGGGGTACGCCGGGCATGGGCGGCAAACGCCGTGGGCGGCAAACGCGTCGCGTTGGTCGGGCCGACCGCTACTGGGGTGACCCTGCCTGCGCTGTCGGCGTGGTTGATCAGTCAGCGCGACACGGCATAGCCGGGATGAGTCGATCCCAGCTTCCGGTCCCAGACGTCGTTCCCAGATGTTGATCCCAGATGTTGCCGCCATCGCGTTTCATCACGGTCGGGACTGTGGAAGCAGACAGGGTCTAAGGATGGGAGGTGGGTATGGAGGCCCCGCGATGGGAGGCTGGTCCTGGTGCGATGTCCACCGGTCGGGGTATCACCGGCCCGGTCACCTACGGCTCTGTCGAACTGGACCGGTTACAAAGTGCGATCTTCGCCCCAGACAGACTCTACGAAGAGCTAGACCTGGCCCACTTCCACGGCCGCACTTCCGTAGTGAGGCGTATTGACGCGGCGATCGCCGGGCTGGAGCGCGGATACGTAGTCATCCGTGGAGAAGCCGGTGTTGGAAAGTCAGCGTTAGCGGCCCACCTGGTGTGGACCCGCCCCTGTGTTCACCACTTCACCTGTCTGGAGCCCAGAGCACGGATACCGGTGGAGGCGCGGCGTAACCTGGCCGCCCAACTGCTCCTCACCTGGGGCCTGGCCAACCAATTCACCCCCGACGGGGTCTTCCCCGCCGGCTCAAGCCATCCGGACTGGCTGCTGAACGTCATCCGCGCTGCCGCCGAGGCCCGCAACCGTGATCCCCAGCGACGCTACCTGCCGATCGTGCTGGTGGTCGACGGTCTGGATGAGGCCGAAACGGACCCACCTGGTATGAGAACCGGCATCCCACTCGGGCTGCCGCGGCCGAATTTATTGCCGGCTGGGGTCTACGTGATAGTCACCAGCCGCTCCGGTATCGCAGTCACCCCCCAGGCGTACCAGGTCGACATCGAGGTGAGGGGTGCGGACAGCCTCGCCGATATGCACGCCTACCTCACCCGCGTCCTCACCGGGCCGCAGGCGGACCCTGCCTTAACCGCCGCTTTGGCTCGCTGTCAGGTCGACCCGGAATGGTTCACCCGTACTCTGACGCGGCGCTGCTACGGGGTGTGGCTCTACCTGAGATACGTGCTGGACGAGATCCGCACCGATAGCCGCGATCCCCGCGAGGTGGTCTCCCTGCCGGCCGGGCTGCACGGCTACTACCTGCAGCACATCCACCAGTGGGCGCATCAGGGGTGGCTGCTGGCTCCGCTGCTGATCCTGGCCACCATAGCGGCACTGCACCGTCCTGTTACTGCTGATGAACTGACAGCCATCATTGGCTTGAGCTTGAAGCAGGATTACGACGACGTCGTCCGAGGCGTCACGGCGTACGACAAGGTCATCACGTGGCTCACCGGTGGCCTGCAGCTCTTCCTGAAAACCGTCCACACCCCCACCGGGGTGGCATATACGGTGCGGCACCAGAGCCTCCGCGACCTATTCACCGCCTCTCACACGGACAAACTTCAACCCGCCGTCACTAAGCAGCTTCACGACGCCTGGCGTACCGCCCATACCAACATCGCCCACCACCTCACTCCACCAGCGGTTAACGGAAAACATGATTGGGCCGGCATCGACGACTACGCCCGTATCCACATCGCCGACCACGCCGCCCACGCCGACATCCTCGATCCGCTAACCGTTGAGCCTGACTTTCTCACCGCGGTTTCACCCTGGAGCCTGCTGCGTCACCGTGGCGTGCTTACCACAGAGCAGGCCCGCGCCAACGTCACCACGTTGGAGTTAGCCACCACCGACAACCACTGGGACAGCTACACCATGGAGGACCGGCAGTGGTGGCTGCATGTGTGGGCGCGCAAAACCGGCAACCACACCCTCGCCGACGCCCTCACCGCCCGGCATCCCCACTGGTCCTGGACCACCCAATCCGCCGCCTGGGCCGGCCCAACCCACCGCACCCTCACCGGTCGCCACACACACCGAGTGGTCTCAGTAGCGGCGGTTCCGCTCCCTGACGGGCGCACCCTCATCGCCAGCGGCAGTCACGACCAGACGGCGTGTCTGTGGGATCCGATCACTGGCCACCAGGTCGGCCAACCACTCATGCACAAATCCCTGGTGCTTGCGGTGGCGGCCGTCCCGCTTTCGGACGGGCGTACCTTCCTCGCCACCGGCGGAAGCGATGCCACCGTACGGCTATGGGACCCCACCACCGGCCAACAAGTCGGCCCACCACTCACCGGCCACACAGAGGCGGTACTCACAGTGGCGGCCATCCCGCTTTCGGACGGGCGTACCATCCTCGCCACCGGCGGAAGCGATGCCACCGTACGGCTATGGGACCCCACCACCGGCCAACAAGTCGGCCCACCACTCACC
>PKFB01000075.1 GCA_002919305.1 Actinomycetales bacterium | reverse complement strand
CCGGTACGCACCGAGACGATGCGGATCTGATCGGCCATAGGGGTCACCTTACTTTGCGATCAGGTTCCGGGTGCCCTTGGCGTGCCCGGCCAGCAGGTCGAGCACGGCGAGCGCGTAGTCCAGCCAGGATTCCCGGCCCATGTGCGCGAAGTCCGGGCGCAGCTCGTTCAAGCGGCGGCGGATTTCCTCCACGTCGGCCGGGGTGAGCGGGTTGTCCTTGAGCTGGTCCCGGTCCGCCTTGTAGTGGTCAGCGAACGGCGAGTTCACATACTCCAGGTCGGCAGCCGGGTCGCCCAGGCTGTTGACGAACGCGGCACCGTGGTCGATGGGGATGAGCCGGTCACGCTGGTCGAGCATCCAGTTGCCCTGGTTGCGGTCGATGTTCATCGTCAGCAGGTCCAGCAGGCCGAGGAGTTTGCCCTCGTCGCTGTCGATCGCCTGCCTCAACCGGGGTGGGAGCTCATCCGCCCCCCTGGCGATCTCGTCCGCGGTTTGGGCATTGCCGACGTACTCCATGTACACGTGCCGGTCGTCGCGCCGGTACACCCCAGGCGCCCGCAGACCGAGCTTGCGGGCGATCAGGCTGACCGCGTGCTCGGCGGCGGCGTCCTGCATCTCGTCCAGCCCGGCCCGGGCACTCTTGCGAATGACCTTGGTGCCGTCGGCAAGAGTGACCAGCTCGGTTTGCGCGCTCAGGCCGCCCAAGCGCCGGGATTCGACCTCCCGCTGGGTTTCCACCCGGCGCACCAGGTCCTCGATGCCCTCGATCGACCGGTGGTAGGGCCGGGCCACGGCTGGGACCTCCATCCGGGGCTGGGCCGGGGCCGGGGCCGGCCGCGGGGTGACCGGGCGTTGGGCGGCCGGGCGCCGAGCCGGTGCCGCGGGCGCGGGGGCAAGCTCCCGGGGCTCGACCAGGGTGACCGCCCCACCGGGGGCCTGCCCACCCCGGGGGATGTTCCCGGCGCCGATCTGCTCCCGGTACCGCAGCCGCTTGAGCCCCGGGTTGGCCTGAAGGTGGTCTCGGAGCTCCTTCTGCCAGGCGCGGACCTTAGCCTGCGCGGCCTTGCGGCCCTGGTCGGTCAGCGCCCCCTCGGCGCGCTCCTTCCACCGGCGGATCTGCCGCTCGATCGCCCGCTGCCGCTGCTTAGCCTCATACCCCCGCGGGTCAGCTGTGGCGCGGCCCACCCGGGTCACCCCGGGCAGGTAAGCGGATATCGAATGCGTGCAGTTCGGGTGCTGCAACCCACGCGACCTTGCCTCGTCCAGGCTCCCGGCGACGTCGACGGTGACGTACTCGCCGTCGCGGGTGGCGTGCTCGACGCGGATGCGCCCGCGATACCGGCCCGAGAGTGACAGGACCTTGCGCTCCCAGGGACGGCAGCGGGGGCATTCCCGCGGGGAATCGGAGACGATGACCAGGTCGATGCCTGTGCTGGTGAGCCGGTCGGTCTGCCCTTGCACCGCGGCCCGCTGCACGTTGGTGCGGGCGATCATTTCCACGTAGGAGGACAGGCGCCATCGGCGGCCAGCGCGGTCGGTGAACGTGGCGATGCCGCGGTCGATGAGCGCCTGCCACGCGGCTTGAGCGGCCTGCCGGCGGGTGAACGCCCCGGTGGCGATGCGGGCCGCGGTCCCGGCTTGGACGGCCCGGTAGGCGTCCATGGGGGCGCGGAGGATGTTGGCGTCGAGCCGGCCGACGTCCCGGTGGATAGCGGCAGCGATGCGCTCAATCACCGCCGCATTGGGGACCTGCTCGGCGATGGCTCGCCGGGCGGCCGGGCCGATGCGGCGCCGCCCCCACTCCGTGGGCAGGTCGGCAAGGGCGGTGCCCCACCCGTGCCCGTAGGCTTGGGCGGCCGCCTGCCGGATCACCTCGCCGCGGTCGGCGCGGAGTTTGTCGAGGATGGCTCGGGCGGCCCGCTGGAGTGCCCGGATAGCGCCGAGTTTGAGCTCGTACGGGTCACCTGTTGGGGGGTCTTGGCGGAGCCGCTGGGAGACCACCCGGACGAGGGCGCCTTCCACGTCCCGGTAGAGATCGGCGATGGACGCGGTGATGCTGTCGACGAGGTCGGGGTCGACGGCCACAGCCATCCCCCCTTAACCCTCTAGGGCGAGGAAGGCAGGAGGCTACTCGCCGGTCGGCTCGCCCTGCTCCTCCCCAGCCTCGGCGCCCTCCTCGACGCCCTCCTCGGCGTCCTCGCCGGGGCGGAGCTCGAACGGGTCGGGTACCGGCTCCGGGCGATCGTCGAGAATCCGCTGCACCTCGGCGGCGATCTGCTCCTCCGACCAGTCCGGGTGCACGAGCCGGACGATGGTCTCCGTCGAGGCGGCCTCCGCTTGGCGGAGGATGTTCGCCGTCTGGGCGAGGGCTTGGATGTCCTCGCTCACCGAGTCACCAAATTCGATCACCGGTTTAATCGGTTCGACCGGGGTGCCGAACACCTGCCGGTCGACCAGCAGTAGGGTTTCGATCGCCTCCTGCAACGCCGGCGTCGCGTACACGATTTTCTTGCCGCGGCTGATGAAACTTCGCCGCTCGCGGGCTTTGACCTCGGTGGCGGTAGCGGCCACGTCGCCCATGAGCCCGAGGGTTTGGGCGCTGTACCCGGCGGTGCGGAGGATCTGCGCGATGAGGTCCTGCGCGGTGCGCTGGTGCTCATCCACCCGGATGGCGAACTGGGTGGCGGTGATCTGGCTGCCACCGTTCTCGGGCATGATGTTCAGCCCGACGTACGCTTCCCGGTCGGCATCCCAGTAGGCGCCCCGCCCGGGGCCCAGGGATTCCAGGTAGGCCTGTGGGAGGAGGATGCGCGCCTTGGCGAGGCGGATGTCCCGCATCCACGACGAGTACACCTCGTCCAAGGCGTCGAACAATTGTTCAACGCCGGCGTAGTCGGACCTGCCGAGGGGTACCGCGGCCGGCAAGTTCCTCCACAGACGGTTCGGGCGCATGTTGGGCCAGTAGACGGCGGTGAGCCGATCCAGCCCGGTTTCGATGACGTTGCCATCGGTGACGGCATCGGCCAGGGCGGCGGTGGCCTCGTGCTCGGTCAGGGGGATCGGCCGGCCGAGCTGGGTGGGTGTGCCCTGGTAGAGCCCGTGCAGAATCACTCCGGGCTCGTGCCGTTCCAGGTGGCGGATGACGAGCTGGTCGTCCTCGTGGAGCACGCGCCAGAAGGTGACCGCGGCCAGCTTGCCCCACCGCCACTCGGGTACGGCGGCGTCCGCGTGCACTGGGTCCAGCCACGGGTGATCGGCGACCTCCCGATCCCACACGACCCGCAGGAATACCCCACCAAGGGCGGCGCAGATCTCCGCGCCCTCAAGGAGGGCGGCGTGCATGCCCCCGGTGATCAGGTCGGTGAGCCGATCCTGGGTGGGCACGTGGTCGGTGTACATGCTCGGCGGCTCGGAGAAGAGGAGGTCCGCCGAGATGGACGCCAGGTCCGAGGCAAGGGGGACGTGCAGCTTGGTGCGTTTCTCGCCTACGGGGACGGGTTGGCCCCACCACCAGCGGGCGAGCCGATCCCGCCATCCTTCGCGGTGCTGTTGGACGCGCGCCTGGGACACCGAGTCGTAGACGATTCCCTGCCAGCCCTCGTAGAAGGCTTGGAGCTGGTCGGGGTCGCCGGAGTACCAGGCGGACCAGGCGGCTAGCCGGCGGGTGATTGGTGCAAGGTGCGGGGGCGGCCACGCCCCGCCATCGGGTAGCGGCATCCGTGACCTCCCCTCTCAAGATGCTGACGAAAAACGATCCTTTGCTGTCGTGACCGTTGGGCGGCGGAAGCCAAAGCTCAGAAGTGTCGGAAACTCATGTCGTAAATCAATGACCCGTAAGGTATGATTACCGTCATGATCATCGGTTATTCGCGAGTCTCAACCCGGGAACAGAACCCTGAAGCCCAGTACGACGCCCTCGCCGAAGCCGGATGCGACCGCATCTACATCGACAAGGTCTCCGGCACCCTCTCCCGCCGCCCAGAACTCGAAAAAGTGCTCGATGTCTTACGCCCCGGCGACACCCTGGTCATCACCCGCCTCGACCGGCTAGGCCGCTCGGTGAAGATGCTTAAAGAGATCACCGACCGGCTACAGGAGATCGGCGTCTCCCTGCGGGTGCTCACCCAGAACATCGACACGAGCACACCGGAAGGCCGGCTGTTCTTCCACATGCTCGCCGCGTTCGCCGAGTGGGAGCACGACCTGATCGTCACCCGAACCCGTGAAGGGCTGGAAGCCGCTCGCGCACGGGGCCGGGTTGGCGGCCGTCGCAGGAAGCTCGGTCAACGGCAAGCGGAGCTAGCACGGCAGATGTACGAGGAAGTCGGCCCCGACGGGAAGCGCCGCTACACGGTGCAGCAAATCGCCGACGAGCTCGGAGTCGCTCGTACGACGATCTACGGCTACCTCTCAAAGTCCTGAGGGTCCGCTGGCGTCCCCTTGCCTGATTTGGTCCGGGTGATCGCGGCCACCGCCCACAGGAACACCTCTTCCAAGGCGGTGAGCGCCTGCTCCGCCTCCCGGCACGCCGGCAGAACGTCCCAAAGTTCGTAGGCGAGGTGGAGGGCGGCGGCGCGGATGTGCTCCATGGCCGCCGCCTGATCCGGGGCCGGCTGGGGGAACCGGAACCGGTCGACCAGGTCGTTGCGCGTGCCCACGGGTCTCCTACTTGCCGCGTCGGGCCCTGGTGCGGGCGGCCTTCTCCGCCATGCGCACACGACCAGCGTGCGTCTTGCCCGCGTTGGCGATCCGGGCGGCGCGCTCTTTGCTGTACCCCTGGTCCCGGAGCGCCTCGTACACGTCCTCGCGCCCGCTGGCAATCCCGCGGACTCGACCACCCTTTGGCATGATGTCCTCCCCTTAAGTGGCGACGGGCTCGGGCGGTGCTAGCAGGTATTGCCACACCGCCCGGGTCGAGTGGATCGCGTACCGTGCCGCGTCCAAGCTGTGGTCGTCCGCTTTGACCGGCTGGTCTACGCCTCTTTGGGCGGCCTGGTCGTCCCATGAGTAGCCGGCGACCTCTTCGATGAAGCCCCGGCATGACCGGTGCACCTTGAGCCGGCCCGTGGCCAGAAGGCTCGCCACGGTGCGGATCCCAGCCAGTACGTCGTTGTCGCCGAGCATGGCCGACAGGCCGTCGTGGTAAAGCTGGGCGCGGAAGCTGGCCGCACTTGGGTCGACGACCACGTACTCGGGGCGTACACCCTCCCGTGCCAGCCATTCGCGTAGCCGGGCGGAGTATTCGGCGTCGGTGAGGGCGCGCCGGGCGAGCTTGGAGTCGTACCGCCATTCGCGGGCCAGGTAGAGGCGCCCGTCGACGCCGAGGCCGAGGAGGATGGCGGCGAAGGGGTTGGTGGTGCCGTAGTCGATGCCGAGGGCGAGCCACCGGTCGATGGGTGGGAGCTCGTCGACCACGTGCACGGTTTCGTCCCAGGCGTCGTAGACGGCGCCCTCGGCGAGGCACCATTCGCCGAGGATGAAACGCCGATACCACAGCCCGGTGTATTCCGCGCGTAGCGCAGCGATGTAGGCCGGGTCCAGGGCCGGGTTGTCGTCGAGGGTGAAGTGCCACCAGCGAAGGTCGAGCTCGCCGGCGCGGAGCAGGAACTTGCGCCGTACCCAGTGGGCGGGCCCGTCCGGGTTGGTGGTGCAGAACACCTTGGCCCCGGGTACGGAGAGCCGGGCGAGGAGCTGGGTGAAGAACGCCTCTGGGACGAGGGTGAGCTCGTCCACGTACGCGCCGGCCGCAGTGAGACCCCTCAGGCGGCCTTCGGCGCGGGCGTCGTTGGCGGTGATCACCTCGACGGTGCGTCCGAGGATGGTCGCGGTGGAGGCGCCGCGGGTGTAGTGCACGTGCCGGGCGGCCGGGCCGAACAGGAGCGGGTCCTGCAAGGGGCCGAAAACATTCCGGGCGACGGTGTCGAGGGTTTTACCGGCGACGACGAGGGCACCGCCGCGGGGGGCGGTGGCGACGTAGGTGAGCCAGCGCAGCAGGCTGCTGATGGTCTTCCCGCTCCTGACTGCCCCGCACCAGACGTTGATGCGCGCCGTCGAGTGGGCGATGGAGCGCTCTTGGAGTTCACTCAGCCGAGGTGCCATGGCGAGCTTGAAGGTCGGCCAGCAAGGCGCCGAGCAGGGAGGCGACCTGGCCGGCGTCCGCGCTGGCGTCGTGCTTGTCGATCGCCAGGTGCTTGTCCAGGGCGATGGCGGCCGCGGTCATGATGTTGCGCAGCTCGCCCGCCGGGGGCCGGTCGAGGATCCGCTCCCGGTAGGTGTTGTCCTTGCCGCCGAAGCTGAATACCCGGTATGGGCGGTCCATTTGGTCGAGGAGGTCGTTGGCCTTTTCGAGGAGGCGGCGGGAGACGATCGCGCGGAGGGCGGCGTTGTCGGCTTGGGCGGCCTCGGTGGCGCGTTTCGTGGCTGACCGGTCAAAGGCGTCGGTCATACCGGCACTCTTTGCGATGTTGGTGACGGTGCCGGCGCTAACGCCGTGCTCGCGGGCGATGACGTTACGGGCTTTGCCGGCCTTGATGTCGGCGAGGATGGCTTGGCGCTTGTGGTCGGGGATGGGGGGCAGGTGTGCTCACCCCCCTTCGTGTTGGGTTAGGCGGCTGGGCGGTATCGCATGTCGCGTTCCAGCTCGGCGAGGGTTTGGAGGTCGTAGACGTTGTAGCGGCCGATGCGGCCGAGGGGTTGGATGCGCCGGCGGTGGATCCAGGAGCGGACCGTGGAGGGGGGTACGCCGAAGAGGTGGGCTGCTTGGGTAGGGGTGACGATGTCCTGTGGACGCATGATCACCCCCGGACATGGTTAGCGCCCCCGGTGTGGCGCCGGGGGCGCGGAGGGTAATTAGGCATGGGTTGGCTTGGGATCCATCGTTGCACAAATGTGAGGTTTTGTGCAAAAAGAAAGCCCCCGCGTGTGTTGGGGGCATTGGGTTGCGGTCGGCACTAGCCCAAGGTCACGCTGCGCGCCGGGCTGGGATGGTCACTGCGGCTCGGGGTTGTTGATCAGTTTGTATCCGTTGGACCCGGGGCGCATCCGCGAGATCTTGATGCGGGTCTTGCGCCCGTTGCTGCCCGTCACGTACGCGTAGTCACCAATCACGAAGTCCACGCGGATGGTGCGGCCGCGGGATCGCGGGTCCATGTCTGCCCACTCCTGCCCGGGGCGAACGGGGGTAATGTCGCGACTTGTGTTGGCCATGGTGGTCTCCTCGGTCAGATGTCCTGCTCTGCGAGGTTCGTGGGGGCCGTGAATAGGGTACGGGTGAGGTTGACGAGTTCGGTGAGGCCAGCGCCGAGGTAGAGCAGGAGCCTGGCGCGGAGGGGGATGGTGATCATCTGGCATCCTTTGAGGTGAGGGGTGGGCCCCGGCCGGTTTGGCCGGGGCCGGTTCG
>PKFB01000035.1 GCA_002919305.1 Actinomycetales bacterium | reverse complement strand
AGTGCAGGCACTCGCCGAATCCCGCTGGATCTCGATCGCGCAGGAGAACCGGAGGGCGCCCATCTGGTTCCGCCTGCAGCACGCGGACCAGGCGTACAAGGCAGAGGTAGAGGCGCGCCTGGAACGGGCCGGGTACCTCGGGGAGGCCTTGATGCGCTCGTTTCTCTCGTTGATCGCCGACACGAAGGAGTGTGAAGACGGGGCCCGGCCTGAATTCCTGGTAAACCCGGCGACGGGAGAGCGTCTGGAGCTTGACCGGTACTACCCGCTGCACCGGGTCGCGTTCGAGTTCAACGGGAAGCAGCATTACATCGCCACGGGGCCGTTCTCCAAACGCGAAGTCGCTGCCCAACGGAAGCGGGACCGCCTCAAGCAGCGGATCTGCAATGAGAAGAACGTGAAGCTTGTGGTCGTCCACGCCGAAGACCTGACGCTGCGAGGGATGCTCCGAAAGGTGGGCACTCTGCTGCCCTTGAGGGCTTTGCGCGGGTTCAAAGAGACGATTCGCTTCCTCAACCGCTGTGGCTTGCGGTACCAAGCGGCGGCGGGCACCCCGTGAGACGCTCTTAGTGTTTGCGGCGCCCTGCGACACTTGCCTGCAGCGTGCGGCGCTACACGCGCCAGCGCCACGTGGTGCTCGAAGCAGTCCATGCCGTGCGCTGTGGAGCTTGAAGTGCTCTGGGGTGCTCAAGGAATTCTACGCTGGAGGCACCCTACGATCGAGGCATCCTACGCCCGATGCACCCTACGGTGCGAACCTCTCGGCAGTATTTGAAGCGCCTCGGAGTGCGTCGGCCCTGGCGCTCTTCGTCGTTCTGCTTGACACTTTGCGGGCGTAATGATACAGTAGGACCACAGCGTGGGAAAAATTGCATACTCGCGGATCACTAGGGGTGCCCCGAACGGGGCTGAGAGAGGCAGGGCCTCAACCCTTTGAACCTGATCTGGTTAGTACCAGCGGAGGGAAGTGAGCGACAGATGAGGTATCGAGACCGCTTCCTTTCGGGAAGCGGTTTTTTGTTTCGCCGGATGCGTCCGGCTGGCACTCGACACCGGCCCGTCACACCGCCGTTCAGGCACCTCTCAGTTGAGGCGCTCCGACCCTCGCGCAATCCAAGGCGTGCGCCGCCCTTCGCGCGCTTGGACAACGATCCCACGCACTTCCCGTGCCGCGAGCGCGTTCGGCAGCGCGGTTACATCCTGCGGCGCGATTGCATCCCGCATCACGCTTACATCCCGCACCCCGATAACTCCATCTCAATCCAGGAGGTCGACTGGCTGTGAGCACGTCACTGCTTGATCAGTACTTCCCGTCGAGCCGGAAGGTGTATATCCAAGGTTCGCGGCCGGATATCCGGGTTCCGATGAGGGAGATCCTCCTCACGCCGACCACTGGCCGTTTCGGCAGCCGCCCCAACGAACCGGTACGGGTGTACGACACAAGCGGCCCCTACACGGACCCCTCATTCGTTTGGGACCCACAGAAGGGGATCCCGCCCCTGCGGCGCGCTTGGATTCTTGAGCGGGGCGACGTCGAGGAATACGAGGGGCGCCCTGTGCAGCCGCTGGACGACGGCTACACGGACGCCGCGGAGTGGCGGAAGCTCCGTGGGATCGGAAATGAGCCGGGACTCAGCACAATCGAGAGGTCGAACACGGGACCCAAGAGACCCCGCATGGACGCGGCATCCGCCACGGCCGTAGGAAACCGAAATGGGCATTCACATCAGGTGCGAAACGGACTGGCGGTGCAGCGCCGGCCGTTGCGGGCGAAGCCCGGAAGGCGCGTCACCCAGATGCACTACGCGAGGCGGGGTGAGATCACTCCGGAGATGGAGTTCGTCGCCTTGCGGGAGGGCGTCGACCCTGAGTTCGTGCGACAGGAGGTGGCCGCCGGGCGGGCGATCATCCCCGCCAACGTGAACCATCCCGAGAGCGAACCGATGATCATCGGCCGCAACTTTCACGTGAAAATCAACGCCAACATCGGCAGTTCGGCCGTCGCCTCCTCCATCGAGGAGGAGGTCGAGAAGATGCGCTGGGCGATCCTGTGGGGCGCCGACACGGTCATGGACTTGTCGACAGGCAAGAACATCCACACCACGAGAGAATGGATCCTGCGCAACTCGCCTGTCCCCATCGGCACGGTGCCAATTTACCAAGCGCTCGAGAAGGTCGGGGGCATCCCCGAGGAGCTTACGTGGGAGATCTACCGGGACACCCTGATCGAGCAGGCGGAGCAGGGGGTGGACTACTTTACGATCCACGCCGGGGTGCTCCTGCGGCACATCCCTTTGACGGCCAACCGGGTGACCGGCATCGTCTCCCGGGGCGGATCGATCATGGCCGCTTGGTGCCTCGCCCACCACAAGGAAAACTTCCTCTACACGCACTTTGATGAGATCTGCGAGATCCTGCGGGCGTACGACGTGTCGGTCTCGCTCGGCGACGGGCTGCGCCCCGGTTCCATCGCCGACGCGAACGACGAAGCCCAGTTCGCCGAGCTCGAGGTGCTCGGGGAGCTGACGCAGATCGCTTGGAAGCACGATGTGCAGGTGATGATCGAAGGACCGGGCCACGTGCCGCTGCACAAAATCGAGGAGAACGTGCGGAAAGAACGGGAGATCTGCCACGACGCGCCCTTCTACACCCTCGGGCCGCTCACCACCGACATCGCGCCTGCTTACGATCACATTACATCAGCAATCGGCGCGGCGGTGATCGGCTGGCACGGCGCGGCGATGCTATGTTATGTAACCCCCAAGGAGCACCTCGGCCTACCGAACAAAGACGACGTGAAGGAAGGCGTGATCGCCTACAAGATCGCGGCCCACGCCGCCGACCTTGCGAAAGGCCATCCGAGGGCGCAGCAAAGGGATGACGCCCTTTCAAGGGCGCGCTTCGAGTTCCGCTGGCGAGACCAGTTCAACCTCTCGCTCGATCCGCACCGAGCGATGGCGTACCACGACGAGACGCTCCCCGCCGAGCCGGCCAAGACGGCGCACTTCTGCTCCATGTGCGGGCCGAAGTTCTGCAGCATGAGGATCACGCAGGACATCCGGGAGTACGCCGCATCCCGTGGCCTCACGCTGGAGGAGGCCGTGGAGCAGGGAATGAGGGAGAAAGCCGAGGAGTTCCGCCGGGAGGGCGGCCAGATCTACCAAGAGGCCTGGCCGGAGGCGTGACCGGCGGCGAATTGCAAACTCCCGTGCTGCGACAATGCCGTGCGAATGTGATGAGAATGTCATAAGAGGTTGAAGTCGCCTCGGCGGAGGGGTGGGAGAAAGGGATATCCGTCCCTCGAAAGAGAGGAAGGACGCCTCTGGGAGCTGCGCGTTGGCTGTGGTTTCCTGGAGACGACGGGGAGCAGCGATGCACGGGAGTGAGACCGGACAAGGAGGTGGCATCGCCGTGAAGATGGAGGGCGTGAAGAAGCACCTCGAGCAGTGGGGCGAGTTGATCATCTCGACCGCCAATGGTGAGCGGTACGAGATCCACCTGGGGGACACCACGTTCGATTTGGAGAACCGGGTGATCCGGCTCACCACGCCCACCGCGGTCTTCGAAATTGATGGTGACAGCGTGGAGGCCATCGAGAAGCACTACGGCCACAAGGAGGAATGACCGGAGTCCGTCCGGCCATCCGAGACACGCCCACCATCCGAAGTCAACATCCGAAGTCTCAAACCGGTCCGGGGGCGAGCCCAGGCAAGCTCGCCCCCGCTTATTTCCCGCTCATCTCATCAGGCTTTCCAGACCCAATCGGCGCAGCAGCTCAGGGTCCCGGATCGTGAGGTTCTGGCCGTTCAGGTCCTCCGGCGCCATCTCGCACAGCCGGACGATCACTCTGGCCGGGACCGCCGGGTCGAGAAGCTGGTCGGCCGGGAGGTTGCTCACTTCGTTCACGTACCGGCTCCGGATCTTGCGCTGCATGTCGGTCGCGACCACCGCCGGCTGGAACCCGTAGGCGCGGATGCCCGTCCCCCGCGTCTCGAGGGCGATGCACTGGGTCAGCATGGCGACCGCGGCCTTTCCCGAACAGTAGGCGCTCCACCGGAGCATAGGCCGGTGCGCCGCGCCCGAGGAGACGTTTACGATCACGCCGCCGCCGAGCGACTCGAAGACGGGAAGAGCGGCGCGGCACCCGTAGTAGACCCCGAGGAGGTTGGTCTTGATGCTCAGTTCCCACTCCGAAGGGTCCGATTCGCGCAAGAGGGTCATGGGTTCGATGATGGCCGCATTGTTCACCAGCACGTCGAGGCGCCCGTAGGTGTCGACGGCCGCCCCGATGAAGCGTTCCACCTTAACGTACTCGGTCACGTCGCACTCGACGGCCGTCGCCTCGCCGCCGATGCGTCCGATTTCTGCCTCCAAATCGCGCGCGTTCTCCATTACGCGAGTTCCGGCGACTACGGCGTAGCCCTCCCGGGCCAGCTCAAGGGCGATCGCCCTCCCCAAACCCCGGTTGGCGCCGGTCACTGCAGCCACTTTTCGAGGCAATTTCTGGACAGTTCCAGTCGCCATGGTCCCACCCCTTCTAAATTCACACGCCGTTCTACCGGTTCTCATCTGCGTTGCATGCGACCTGCCTGCGTCGTGCGACGTTCTCGCATGGTGACGCTTGTACACTCTGACCTGCCCACGTGGCGTGAGCTGAGAAGTTGGCAGGCAACTCCAGGCAGCGTTGCGGGTCTGCCCGAGTACTCGGTCGCTCCAGGCGCATCCCCGGTGGAGCGGCGGATCGCACGCGCTTTGGAGCAAGACGCCAGGGATGCTCGAACGGCGGCGGCACTCGGAAACCGCATACCGCGGGCGCCCCAGAAATCAATCTTGATATACGAACAAGCGTTTGGTATGATACTCCCTGCCAGTATCCTCCATTGTGGAGGGTTTGCATGGGGGAGGCAACCGAGATGAACAGTTCCGAACGGCGTAGAGACTCGTTTCACCAGGCCAGGCGCTTCATGTACACGGAAGCCCGGCTGCTCGAACGGCTCCTGTTCGCCGTCCGGTTCGAGGGGGCGCCGGCAGAGCCTGTGGGCGCGCTGATCCGGGCGTACCAGAACCCCGACGGCGGGCTCGGACACGCCCTTGAGCCAGATCTTCGCTGTCCGGAAAGCCAGCCGCTATTCGTCGGGGTCGGCTTACAAGCTTTGCGCGACGCAGGCTTGCGCGACCGCGATCTGTCGTTGCGACTCTGCTCGTTCCTAGAAAGTGTGAGCGATGACTCAGGGTTTGTCCCGCTGATTCTGCCGAGCGCTCTCCATTGGCCCCGCGCCGCGCACTGGAGTTCCCTCTGGGAGCCGGGGATCAATCCCACTGCCGAGATCTGTGGGCTTCTCCACTACCAAGGGGTGGAGCACCCGTGGCTGGAACGCGCGACGCGCGCATGTTGCGACGTCCTTCTGCATGAACCGCCGCGGGAGGCTCACGCTCTGCTGTCTGCGGTGAGGCTCGTGGAGCACCTGCCCGATCGCGAGCTGGCGGCGGCTTTGGCGGAGAGGATTGCCGATGCCCTTCCGGACGCATCTTTCTTTGTCGCGTCTGCGCCTGTGACGCAGTACGGGCTCACTCCGCTGCACTTGGCACCGGCGCCGAATTCGCCAATGCGGCGATTCTTTACACAGGAGCAGATCGACGCCCATTTGGCGGATCTCGCAGCGAGACAGCAAGAAGATGGCGGATGGCCCATCACCTGGGACCCTCCTCCGGGTCAGGCGCCGCGAAGCGAGTGGAGAGGAAGAATGACGTTCGAGGCCATCTCCTGCCTCGCCGCGTATGGCTGGATAGACTGCGGCGAGACGAGAAGCCAGCGGTAGCCGGTCGAGCGGCAGATTGATAGAACATCCTTACGCAGTCTCTTGGACCAGCGCCTGCGCGGAGACGAGCGCGTGATAGGCGCCCCTGCGCTGCATCAGCTCCTCGTGGGTGCCGGCCTCGGCCAAGTGGCTGTTCTCGAGAACGTAGATCACGTCGGCGTTTTGGATCGCGGAGAGCCGGTTCTGTAACCGGCCCCCGCAACCTCAAAGTCTCCTCTTCGGCGCGCTCGCCTTCGATGAAGGTCCTCACCCGCTCAACGCTGGCTGTCTGCGCGATGAGGCGCGTCACGAGGTTATAGAACGAGTGGCAACCCTGGGAAAGCTGCGAGGCGAACTGGTAGACGACGGTGAACGTCCCGGGTGTGAAGGTTCCCCGCATCACGCCGTATCCGCGAGTTTCAACGCCCCGGCCGCGACACTCCGGTGAGCTGTTCGGTCTCGCGGGCCGGGCCCCTTCACCGATCAGCCGGGCCGCTCCTACAGACGACTCGGATTTTGCAAAATAACTGCGCAAAATCCCTTGCTGAAAACTCCGCGTTTGCCGATGCCTTCAACGGAGGCTCGCGAGACGGGAGGGAGAGCGGCGTGCGGCTCAATATCAGCACCAAAATCTTCATCGGCTTCGCCGCGCTCATGGGCTTGGTAGTCGCCCTGGCCCTCATCACGCACGTCGAGGTGCGCGGCATCCTCCGCGCCTTTGACGAACAGGTACTGAACGTCGCAGAAACGGCGGCGCGGCTGGACCGGACCGGAGGCTACATGGAACAGCTCGAAGCTGCCCGCAGCTACGCAACGGAAGCCCAAGCACGCCTGAACCGGCGCATTCTCACCGTCGCACTCCTGGCCGTGATCGTAGGAGTCGCTTTCGCCGTGGGGACGTCCCGGGTGATCGCCCTTCCGGTCCGCTCCGTGGCGCGCGCGGCCCGGCGTCTCGCCTCGGGCGACCTGACCACCGGGGAGATCCGCGTGCAATCGAGGGACGAAGTGCGCGAGATGGCCGCTTCGTTCAACGGGATGGTCCGCAACTTGCGCCGGCTGGTCGGAGAGGTGGCTCAAGTGGGCGGAGAGCTCGCGTCGAGCGGCGAGGCGATGACGGCGATCGCGAAGAGCGCGGCTGAAGCGACGAAGCAAATCTCCCAACTGATCCATCAGGTCGCGGCGGGGGCCGCGGAGCAGGACAAGGAGCTGCGGGAGACGGCGGCAGTGGTCGGCGAGCATCAAAAAGCGATCGAGCACGTGGCAAGCGCGGCCCAGGCGCAGGCGGAGGCCGTCCGCGGCACGATGGAAGTGATGCGCGAGATGGCCGAAAGCGTCGCCGGCGTCGACGACAGCCTAAAGGCGATTGGCCTGTCGTCCCACCGGAGCGTCGAAGCGGCCCGCGAAGGGGAGAAGGCGGTGCGCGAGACGGTGGAGGGGATCCAGGCGATCGAGGCCGCGGTGCGCTACACGGCCGAGAAGATCGACGAGCTCGGCCACAGCTCGCGCCAGATCGGAGAGATCGTGGAAGTGATCGCCGGCATCGCCGACCAAACGAACCTCCTTGCTCTCAACGCTGCGATTGAAGCGGCTCGGGCGGGCGAGCACGGCAGGGGGTTCGCGGTGGTCGCGGACGAGGTGAGGAAGCT
>PKFB01000083.1 GCA_002919305.1 Actinomycetales bacterium | reverse complement strand
CTGTCACTTCTACAGATCGCTTAGCGGTCATTTCTGCAGCGACCCGTCGGTAGTGTAACGCCGCAGGTCAAACCTTGATCGATAGCGCATGAGGTGTCTGCCTTCACGAACTTAGGTTCGCGTGGTTCGTTGAGCGATGGCCGATATGGTTGGTCTGAGTAGCTTCGAGTAGTTTTCCTCCGATGCCTGATTGTTGGGTCTGTGGCGCAGTGGTGAACTTACGCAGGATTCATGCCCATTATTGCTCTTGGTGGCTTGATGAGTGTTTCGGATGGAAAGTGATATGGCCTAGAGAAAATCTTGGACGGATTTGGCGCTTCTGTCGGTGGCGGGTGCTATAAGTTGGCAGACGCTTGGCTCCTGGTAGGGGAAGGGTATGCGGTTTCGGGTCGATGTGTCGGCGGATGCCGCCTTGATCGCGTGGTCCGATGTGTGTGGACCTGCCCGTGGGGTTCTCTATGACCTGCTGCGCAGTCAGGACCCGGAGCTGTCAGCCGAGCTTCATGACAAAGGGTGGGCTGGGCAGTCGATCAAACCTGTTGGAATATCTCCTCCCATCTTCCACGTGGAGGAATGGTGCAGGGAAGGGCTGCGGGTGTCGGGGGTGGGAGCGATCTGGATGGGATCGCCGGTGCCCAAGATTGCCACGTGTCTGATGGCCGCGCTCGTGGGCCGTACCGAGATCAGGTGGGGGCATACGCCGCTGGCGGTGCGGGGCGTGCAGGTGGAGGTTCCGCCCGCGAGTTGCGAGTCGGGTGCTGCGGAGTTTTCGGCGGTTTCCCCGATCCTGGTCAAGAAGGATGGGCGGTTTCTGCTGCCGGAAGACCCCGACTATGTGGAGCGGCTCACGCATAATCTCCGGCATCGAGCCGACGCCCTCGGGCTGCCTGGAGACGTCAAGGTCGAGGTGCTGAAGGCGGGGTCGCGGCGGCGGTACGACGTGCAGGGGAAGATTCGCATCGGTGCGACCGCGAAACTGCGAATTCAGGCCGCGCCGGACACACTACGCGCCTTTTACGAGAGCGGCATCGGTCTCAACTGCGTTCAGGGTTTCGGGTGGTTACGGTGAGCGGGGTATTAGCGCTGACCGGGCATCCGATACAGCGGTGTGGTGCTCAGGCGGTCAGCGTCCTCGTCGGCTGGGATGGGCGTGCGGCCTGGTCGTCATGGTCTGATCCCGCGTCTGGAAAACCGGCTGCGCGTTCCGGCGCGGCCGCGCTGGAGCCGTCCGAGGTGACCGTCGAACAGCTTAGTCGGGTCAGTGAGCGGATCGCCGATGACGTGGCGCGGGCCGCCGTCGCCCAGCCGGGTGACGCGGAGTACGACTGGTGGAAGGTTCTCTTCGCGCTCTACCCGAACTCGCCGCCGACGCACGCCAAACGGGAGCGTGATTACAGGGCGATGCGGGCCGAGATGATTAGATTGCTCGGCCCGGACTTGGCGGATGGCGAGTTACGGCCGTGCGTTCTCTGCGGCGTGCCGTCCTCGGTGCTGTGGGCGAAGTCGTTGCTTCCCATGTTCGACACCGTCCGGGCGGTGAACACGCTGCCGCCCGGGGTCGAGGGCTGGCCGGTCTGCCGGGCGTGCCGGATCGCCATGTGGGCGCTGCCGTACGGAGCCTGGTTGACGGCGGGGTCGGCGACCGTGCTGACGTGCGATTCGCCGGAGATAGAGCGGGCCTTTGTGCGCGCCAATGTAGCCCGGGCGGCCAGGATTCAGCATGCTGGTTTCACATCGCTTCCCGCAGGGGTGGGGCCGGAGGCGGTGGTCGTGGCCGCGCTTCGAGAGCACGCCGGAGCGGGTGCGCGATTGGGAGAGGATCCGTCGCGAGAGTCGCGGAACGACCTGGCGACCGCCGCGACCTTGTGGATTTTCAAGAACGACAATCAGGAGCCCTGGCTGCGGGTGAGCAGCACCCGCGTCGGCGTGAGCCGGCTCCTGCGGCTCATGGAGGCCGATCCGGATACGCGGGCGGGCTGGAGGCGGCTGCGGCGTGTGATGGAGCGCCGCGATTCCTCCGGGTCGGTGACGTTGGACGGCGCAACGGCGGTGGCCCGGCTGTTGTTCGAACCCGACGGGGAGAACGCCGACCGGCTTCTGAACGAGCTGCACGGCCGGTTGCTCGATCCGGAAAACCTCTCTCACCGGGCGATCCGCCAGTGGTGCGCATTGTCGCGTCTGTACCTGGAGGTGATGCATGACATGGATGCCGCAAAATTAGCTCCGATCGCCGATATCTTCGTCGGGTGGATAAGCCAGGAATCCACCCGCGGCCGGTTCAATGAATTTCGTCGGGCGCTTAGTTCGGGATGGGAACTCCATCGCCTGTTTGTGAGCGCGTCCGCCCGCCTCTACCTGGACAGCAAACTCCCCGAAAGCGTGCGTGACGGGATCGACGTCAACCTCGTCTCTCCGCTGTTCGAGCAGCGTGACTGGCGGGGCCGGGCGGGTCTCTACACGGTCGTCCTCAGTGAGCTGATCAAGGCCAAGGTGGAGGTCGGCAAAGGCGAGGACGAACCAGAGGACGAGGTCGAGGTTTTCAATCCTGAGCAGGACTATCAAGAGGAGTACGGCTGATGGCCTACCTCGCCGGGAAGTTTGTGCTGTCGGTGGTCGCGGGAGCGCCTAACAACGGTAAGGGACAGAACCCGACGGAAACGCCGGTGAAGAAGGCACGCATTCGCGGCCGCTTACACCCGTACGTTTCCGCGCAGGCGTTCCGCCGCTGGTGGCGGGACTCGATGGCCGCCCTCGGCCCCGAGCCCTCACCCGTGGTCCGGGAGGGGAAATCGCAGGGCAAGGCGCAGAAGGCCACCACTCAGGGCGACCCGATCAGGTACGTGGACGACGACCTGTTCGGCTACATGAAGACCTCGCCGAAGGACAAGGAGAAGGGGAAGAGCAAGAGCGACAAGGAGGGCGGGACGACCGTCCGGGACAGCCCACTCATGGTTGGAACGCTCCTTTCCGTGGAGCCGGCCCCGCCGACGACCGACTTCGGCGTCATGGCCCGCGGCGTCGACGAGCCCGTGCTGCATGCGCACGAGTTCTACACCGCCGACCTGGCCGCGCCGTTCCTGCTGGACGTGCCACGGGTCGGCACCTTCACGCTGCCGGGCGCGAACGGCTCAGGGCGGGCGAACTACCTGAGCGAAGAGTCCGCGCTCGCCATCGCCGCGGCCGTGCAGGCCGGGGCGACCACATGCACCTTCCGGGGCCAGCCTGCGCTGCGCCTCCCGCTGGAGGTGCGGCGGGAGCGTGTGGCCGTACTGCTGGACGCGTTGGCGGAGCTGACAGGTGGGGCGAAGAAGGCGCTGCACTACGGGGATCGCGTCCCCGCGCTGATCGCGATGGTGCCGATGGCGGGCGGGGTCAACCCGCTCGGGTTGGTGATCGACGGTGCCGAGGACGAGCCGTACGGCCTGCAGGTGCGGGCCCAGGCGCTTCGGGACGAGCTGGCCGCCTGGCACGGGGAGTGGGAGGCCCCGGTACGGCTGGGCTGGCGGCCGGGATTCCGCGAGCAGGTGCGCAAGGAGTTCGAGGCGGATGTCGCGGACCTGCTCGACGACGAGCAGATCACCATCGACCATCCCCGGTCGCTGCTGAAGGACCTCGCCCAGGAGATCCGGGACGGCAGGCACGACACGTGGTTCGACGACCCGGTGGGGTGACCCCGGTGGAGCGTCAGCGCGCGCCGATCGAAGCGGTGCGCATCGAGTTATATGCGCCGGTGGCGTCGTTCCGCGATCCGATGTTCCCCGGGGTGAGCCGGTGCCTGCCCATACCGCCGCCGTCAACGGTGCGGGGGATGCTCGCGGCGGCCACCGGGAACCCGTCCGAACCGGTCGTCATCGGCATGGCCGCCTGCGCCGACGGTCGCGGGGTGGACGCCGAGACCTACCATCCCATCGCGGCCGACGGCTCCAACCCGCCCGTCCGTGGCCGGGTGCGCGAGGGTAAGGGCGGCATGACCATCCGGGAACGCCCCTTTCTCGCCGGCGTGCGGGTGACGTTGTGGATTCCGGAACCCGACGGGCAGGGGATCGCGCGGGCGCTGCGCCGACCGGTGTGGGGTTTGCGGCTCGGCCGCTCCCAGGACCTGGTGTACATCCGGAGCGTCTCGTCGGTGACGCTGCACCCGGCGGAGCGGGCGGTGGTCGGGCACGCGCTGGCGCCGGTCGGCGGGCACACGTCCGCGCGTGCGGCCGTGCTGCGGCTCGCGAACCAGGTCGGCCTGGACCGGCTGCGCACCACGTACGGCGACTATCTGTGGTGCGCGGAGCCCGGCGGGTGGGAGGCGGTGCACGACGCCTACCGTGACGGCGATCAGGCTGTGTGGCTGCATCGCGCGGACGCGGGGCACGGCGAGACCGCGGAGCTCATGCAGGTACTTGCCAAGTCGGCCGCTCATTCGGCGCTTGGCCGCCCCGAAACCCTCGCCGAGCACAGTCTCCAGGTACGGCAGGCGGCCGACGACATCGCCGAACGCATCGGCTCACCGGGCCTGCTGGCCAGATGTCCCGACTTCTGGTCGTGGGTGCGCACGGCGGCCCTGCTGCACGATGCCGGGAAGGTGGCCGAGGGCTTCCAACAACAGTTACGCCCGCAGGGGGAGACCTGGGGGGAGCGGCACGAGGTGCTCTCCCTGGCCTTCGTGCACCTGCTGACGCGGCACCTGCCCGAACGCGACCGGCAGATGATCTCCGCAGGGGTGGTGTTCCATCATCGGGCGCTCACCGGCGAGGACGGGCTGGCGTGGCATTACCCGCCGGAGGCGGACTGGGCGGCGAAGTTCGGGCTGGACCGGAACGCCGCTCCCGGTCGGCCGCGGATCCAGGTTCCCGCCACGCGCCGGGCCGCAGCGCTCGCCTGGTACGCCGAGGAGTTGGGCGCAGCGGCGCCAGTGGACGACCGGAAGCTGTGGGAGCTGGCCCGCGACGCCTTCGCACAGGTCACGGCCCGGTGGGGTGGTGAGGTCACGCCGGAGGACGGGCTGCTCGCCGTGCTCCTGCAGGGTGCGGTCACCCTGGCCGACCGCTCCGGCTCCGCACACGTGCCGCTGCGTAAACACATGCCGCTGCCGAGTCGGTACGTGGCGGGAATGGCCCGGCCGTACGAGCATCAGATCAAGGCGGGCGGACACGTCGGGCATCTCATCGTGCGGGCCCCGACCGGCACCGGCAAGACCGAGGCCGGCCTGGCATGGGCCTCCCGGCAGCTCGACGACATGCCGGGACGGCCGCGGCTGATCTGGCAGCTGCCGTACCGGGCGTCGATCGACGCGGCTCGGATCCGGTTCATCGAGAACCTGCGGGCCGAGCCGGATGAGATCGCCATCTTGCACGCCACCGCCGCGCAGAGTCTCCTCGCCGAGTGCGTGGGCGACGACGGGCAGGCGGGGCGGGAGCAGGCGCGCAAGGCGAAGGCGCAGCGTGCGGCGATGCGGCTCTACGCGCAGCGCATCCGCGTCGCCACCCCGCACCAACTGCTGAGGGCGGCGCTCGCCGGGCCCCAATACTCCGCCGGGCTCATCGAGCAGGCGAACGCGCTCATGGTGCTCGATGAGCTGCACGCCTACGACCCGGTCGTGTTCGGGCGGATCTGTGCCGCCATGCGGCTGTGGGCACGGCTCGGCAGCCGTGTCTGCGTGCTGTCGGCGACCCTGGCCCAGCCCATGATCGATCTCGTACGCGAATCCCTCGGCCTCTCCCCGGTGGAGATCGTCGACGCGCCTCCGGGGGTCGCGCCCGATCGCCACCGGCTGGTGGTGGACGAGGAGCCGATCGACAGCGCGGCGAGCCTGGCACGCATCCGCGGTTGGCTGGCCGAGGGGCACAGCGTGCTCGTGGTGGCCAACACCGTGGCCCGCGCTCAAGACCTGTACCGGGCGCTGCGGCCGGCGGCGCTCGCGGCGCATCCGGGTGACGAGGACGCCGCGATCCTGCTGCATTCGCGCTTCCGCCACGAGGATCGGGACGCGATCGAGGGGCGTATCCGGGGCCGCTACCCGGAGCGGGGAGAAGGCGAGGGCGAGCGTCGCGGCGGTCTCGTCGTGGCCACCCAGGCCCTGGAGGTCTCCCTGTGCCTGGACTTCGATCGTGGGGTGAGCGAGCTCGCGCCGGTGGAGGCGATCGCGCAGCGTGCCGGGCGCGTCAACCGTCGTGGCCGGCATCCGGACGGGGTCGTGGAGTTCCGCGTGCACCTGGCCGTGGAGGCCTGGCCGTACGAGCAGGCGGCACTGGACGCCGCCCGGCTCGCCCTCGCCGAACACCCCGGGCCGATCATCTCCGAGCAGACCGTCGACGCGTGGCTGAAGACCGCCTACGCCACCGAGTGGGGACGCGAATGGGAGGCCCGAGCCCGGCAGAGCCGAGACGCGTTCGACGCGGCGTTCCTCACCTTCACCACGCCCTTCCACGACCGGGCCGAGTTCGCCGACAAGCTCGCCCGGGAGCTGGACAGCGTCGAGGTGCTTCACCACGAGGACGTGGCCCGGTACCGCGACCTTGAGGCGGAAGACCCCTTGCTCGCCCATCGGCTGCTCATTCCCATGCGGTACGGCCCCGCCGTACGTCACGGGAACTACAACCGTCGGCTTCGCCTGTTCGAGATCGCGCTGCCGTACTCGCCCGAGACGGGGCTGTCCCTGCCCGTAAAAGGCGCGAAGGCGGCGACCCCACCCACGGAGACCATTCTGTGAGCAGCGTCATCGACGAGGACGACGTCAGCGGTCTTGGCGGCGTCCACATCAAGTACCTGCTGCACTGCCCCCGGCAGCTCTGGCTGTACATGCGCGGCTACCGCCCCGAACAGCGCAGCGCCTCCGTGCAGTACGGCGAAGCGGTCGACGAGACCACCTACACGCGTCGCCGCGACCTCGACCTGGGCGAGGCCAAGATCGACTGGGTGACCACGGGTGCGGTCATCCACGAGACCAAGTCCTCCCGTGCGCCGTCCGAGCAGCACGAGGCCCAAGTCCGCCACTACTGCCTGCTGCTTGCACGCCGGGGCGTGAACGTTCGCGGCGGGGTGGTTCACTACCCGTTGATCCGGCGGACGGTGGAAGTGGCATGGGATGCGTCGGCGAAGGCGCTCGCCGAGGAGACCGAATCCCGTGCTCGCGACGTCATCGCATCACCGACCGCGCCACCCCGGCTCGATCGGCGCAAGTGCCGGGGGTGTTCGTACGTTGACTACTGCTGGAGCGGCTGATGAGCGCTTCTTCACGCACCTACTGGCTGACCGAGCCGTGCCGCATACGCCGCGAGGACGGCAGTATCCGCATCGAACGCGCCGACGCGACCCCTGTCCGGATCCCGATCACCGACATACGCGACATCGTCGCTTTCGACCATGTAGACATCAACACCTCGGCCATCTCGGTGCTGGGCAGACACGGCGTGATCATCCACGTACTTGATCATTACGGCAACTACGCCGGAGCGGTCACCCCGGCCGAGGAGAACTCCTCGGCCCACGTGATACGTCGCCAGGTGAAACTGACCGACCTCGCGGAACTGAAGACCTCCATCGGCCGCGCTCTCGTCACCGCGACGGCGCAGAACATCCGCTGGTGCCTCGAAACCGACCTGCTCGACGAGCCTTTGAAGCGTCTGGCCGATCAGCTCCCCGACTGCACCTCACCTGAGCAGCTCATGGGCGCGGAAGGCAACTTCCGGCGGACGGCATGGGGCGTATTGGACACGATGCTGCCCCCATGG
>PKFB01000020.1 GCA_002919305.1 Actinomycetales bacterium | reverse complement strand
CCTCCCCACCCTCGGCCAGATCGTCAAGGACCGGCTGAACCTCACGACCACCGCCGAGGAACTCGACCGCAACCTCGCCATCGACGCGGCCACGAACCGGTACTGACCGTGACGGCGCCCACGGCCATCCTGGCCGCATATTTCAGCGCCTAGAGGACCGCAGCTCTAGCCGAGCCCTCCTCCATCCGGCCATCGAAGGTCCTCGTGATAGTGGCGATAGGGGCGCACCCACAGGTAAGGAGAGCCAGCTCTCCACCGAACCGCCTCTTCATACGTGGTTCACGCAGGAATCGATAGGGCCATTACGATCGGCCGACATTCCAGGAGAATCATCCTCAATGAAAGTTTGGAAGTGGCCAAGATAAGACGGGAGCCCACGCGCTCTCCGTTGATGAGGTTGCGATTTGATCGCTTTCCGATCGCTGATACTCCTACTCGAGGATCATAACTGACATGGGAGGAAATCGATGGTGGGAACACCTGCGTGTCCCTGTCTGCGTTCTGTTAGTGGCCATAGCAGGCGTGGTGCTGTGGCGAGCACTGATCCAGGGAAAGCTTGAGTTCGGCGACGTCGACCCCGCTAGCCTGGTGGTGAGCCTGGCCGCGCTAGCCCTAACTCTATTGGCGGTGTGGCGGCCGAAGCTGTCCCGCGAAAACGCCATCGATACAGCGGCATGGGCCGATCAGCTCGCCAATGAAGTGCTTGCAGCAGAGACCCGAGAACGCGATCGCCTCTTGGGAGAGCCGGGGCGGACCATCGATGTGAAATTTCTGTTGCGACCCGCGCCTGCTCACAACACCTACCGCTCCCCACGAAAAGGTACGCTTGCTGACATAGTCAATTACTTTGAGGAACTGCAGCCCCAGCGTCTTGTGATCCTTGGCGCGCCCGGCTCTGGTAAAACGGTCATGGCGATCGAGCTCATTCTCGGGCTCCTGGAGCGCCGTAAATCTGGCGGCCCAGTGCCGTTGCGAATTCCAGCGGCGAGCTGGGACCCGGAGGACGGAGTGCAGCCATGGCTTGTCGGCTATCTGGTGCAGACGTTCCGACTGAGCGAGGAGACCGCCCGAGCATTGGTAGATGCCTATCAAATCATACCGGTGATTGATGGGCTGGATGAAATGGATTCTACAAACCACCCTGGTTACGGATCCCGGGCGGGCCAAGCACTACGGGCCCTCAATCGATATCAGGAGGGTAGGACTAAGGCGCGCTTAGTCCTAACCTGCCGCACCGATCAGTACAAGGCGTTGATCGCAGGAAACGTCTGGGCCCGGGATGCCGCGCACATCGAGTTGCGCGAGGTCACTCGCGCCCAGGCCGTACAGTTTATCAAGGCCGCAGTAGGAACAGACCAGATTTCACGATGGCAACCGGTACTTCGCGCCCTCAACCGTCGCCGCCACCCACTTGCAAAGGCGCTCTCCACTCCCTGGCGACTGACCCTTGCGGTCAACGCCTACCAGCAACAGTCTCCGCACACGGGTGACTATTTGCGCGATCCGGCCGCGCTGGTCACCGGCTATAGGTCTGAAGACCAAATCCGCAGCCACCTGCTAGATCTGTTCATCATCGACGCCACGACCGCAGGCCGTAATCCCCATGACTACCCTCCCGAGCAGGTGCGCGACTGGCTGGCTGTCCTGGCCAACTACCTCACCATAAACGCAAGCCGACCCCCATTCGCCAACCGAATCCTGTCCGCCAGTGATATCGTCCTGCACGAGCTGTGGCCATTGGCCGGCAACCGTCCCCGCATATTGATCACGATACTGGCCGCTACGATCATACTTATTTCCATTTCTTTGTTCTCCGTCATCGATTTCCACGTACTAAGCGCACTCCTTTTTGGGTATTTCTCCATTACTTTGTACCATACATGGCGTCGCCCCTGGCATGTTCCTGGTGTCCCACACAAGCCTCTATATGCACCGAGAACCGCTATAGATCGATTCAAAATCGTGTTTAGAGTTGCACTCTCACTGCCACTCATCGGGGTGCACGCATTCGCTCTTGCGATATTGCTTGCAGGAGAGTTTGCCGATAATCCAGGAAATGAATTGATGATTCTTTTGACAACCAGCGTGGTATTGACGGCGACGCCTCAATTCGTGAACGAAGACTTACACAAGCTACAAGGCACTTGGACAAGCAGAAATCCGCATGCTCCGATACGTAATGACTTGCGCGTATCGATCACACAAGTGATCACATTCAGCCTCGTCTATGGACTCCCTTTCGGCCTCACAGTCGCACTCGAGCGTGTGCGCGGGGCCGATCCCGTTGACGGCCTTATGGCCGGGCTTGCACTTGCACTTGCGTTCGGACCAGGATTAATAGTGAGCATGGGTTCCATTAGCGTCCAGTATCTCATGATGTTAATCGCTATGCGAGGGCGGATACCGTGGCGACTTGGCCGCTTCTTGCACTGGTGCTCAACCGAGGCTGGATTGATGCGCACCGCCGGTATCGCCTACCAGTTTCGACACCGTGAGCTCCAGGATTATTTGGCCGCCACCTTTGAGACGAGAGAAAAAGACTATGGCTTTGATTGAATGACGTTCATAAATCATGATCTCTACCCTGGGGTCCGACAGCCGTGGGCTTAGCTCACGTCCAGCACTCACTCACCGCGAACGGGAGGTGTTGGTTGGGTTGCGGAACAAGGGGGACTCGGCAGGAGGTACGGGCGCGGTCGCGGCCCGGAAGTCTCAGCGCAGCTGCCGGGTGATCGTCGGGTCGGTGATCGCGGTGTCGTCGGCGAGCAGCAGCGCCTTGGACAGGATGACCGACAGCATGCCGTCGTCCTCGAAGGGCACGAACACCCGGAGACCGGCCCGGCGGTGGACGGGGACGATGCACAGGTCGGCGTCGTTCGGCTCCATGAGCACGTTGCCGGACCCGAGGTGGATCTTGTAGGTGCGCAGGTCGCCGCGCACCCGCAGGAACCGGTCGGTCAGCTCGAGCCGGTCGGCGATCTTCAATCTGGGTAGCAGCCGGGCGAGCACGTCACGCCGGGTCTTGGCGGTCTCGCCGAGCTCGCCGAAGCCGTACTCCCGCCAGTAGTCCTCGTGGCCGGCGAGTGCCTCCTGCTCGAGCCCGATCGAGGCGACGCCCACGGCGAGGTCGGCGTCGCGCATCACCTCCGACAGCACGAGCGGCGGCACCTCGGTGAGCGGTGCCGCGGCGGCGTCGTCCGGCCCCGCGTGGTCGTGGTCTCGGGGCGGGCGCCCGCCCCGGTAGAAGCGGATCTCCTCGCCGACGCAGTACGATGTAGCGCCCGGGCTGTCGGCCTCCGCGTCGCCGACGGCGCGCATGCCCCAGCGCACCTGCCAGCCCGGCAGCTCCTTGATCGCTCCACCCTGGTCCTCGGCGTCCTCGTAGTCCCAGAAGCGGATCGCCGGGCCGGTCCAGCCGCGTTCGTCTGCCTGAGCTCCTTCAGCGTGGCCTTCAGCTCGGCCAGCTCCGGCGTCTTGCGGATCGCCTGCGGCGCCGACTTGAGCGTACGACCGGCCGGGTCGACGAACCGCAGGGCGGGGCCGTCGACGCAGAGCCGTACCCGGTAGTCGCCGATCTTCTCCTCGCGGACGCCGTCGGCGTCGAGGCCGAAGTCGGGCACGGTGCGGTCGAGCAGCCGGTCCGGGCCGAGGCCGGTCCGGTCGGCGATCGTGTCGAGTGCCTTGGCCACGTTCGCCAGCAGGGTTTTCTTGCGTACCTTCGCGCGGATCCGCGCGAGCGCGGCCACGGCGTCGGCCCCGCCGCGGCGGGCCAGGGTGAGCACGGCCGCGTTGGCCAGCAGCTCGCTGCGGCAGTTCGCCCCGCCGCCGCCCGTGCCGGTCCCGCAGGTGACCGCGACGTCGCCGAGCAGCGGGGCGACCCACGGCTCGTCGACGAGCGCGCACGTCCACACCAGGCCGCGCAGCATGACCGCGGTGCGCTCGTACAGGAAGACCGTTTGCTCACGGTGCCACTCGGTGACGAACGGCTGCTCGCGGTACGCCGCCAACCGGGTGAGGATCTCGCGCATCAGCCCGGCCGCCTCGGGGACGAACAGCCGCCGGGCCCTGCCGAGCCACCGTTCGCTCGGTTTCGTCGAGGTGGCCGTAGCCCAGTGCCGCAGCAGCGACAGCATGGGCTCCTCCCCGAGCCGGGCGCCGAACTCGTCGGCGAGCAGGCAGGCGAACGGGTCGAGGTCCAGATGATGTTCCGCACCCGGGCGGCGGGATCGCCCCCGGGCTCGGTGAGCAGCGCCTCGACCTGGTCACCGATGACCTCCCAGGCGGCCTTGTAGCGGCCCCGCGCCTGGAACGGGCCGAGGAGGCGCCGCCGGTCGGCGTAGTTCATGCGGGCGGCGGCGGCCAGCGGGATCCGGTACAGCACGGGGTAGTTCGTGTGCAGCCTCATCGCCAGGGTGTTGGCGATGTTCCAGAGCAGCCGGGCGTCCTCCACGGTCCACGCGAGATCCGCGTCCGCGATGAACCGGACGGCCTCCAGCAGCCGCTCGTCGTAGTCGCGCCCGCCGTCGTTCCCGAGCCAGAGCCGTAACTGCACCCACCGCCCGAACGCCCGGAGCCCGTCGTCGTCGAGGCCGTCGACGAGCGAGGTCAGCGAGGTCGCCCACGCGGGAGGGCCGAAGGCCTCGTCGAAGCGGGCCATGGCCGCCACGTCCTCGTCCGAGAGGTAGTAGGGCACCCAGTGGAGCGCCCGCGAGATCTCCTCGAAAAGGCCCATCTCAGCCTCCGGCCAGGGGAGCCCGGTTGATATGGCCTCCCCAACGGAAGATCAACATCGATCGGGCCGTATAGGTAGCAGGCGCGTCCGACAAATCCGGGAACCCGCCGACACCGGCACCCAGATCAGCGACGAGAACCCGGCAGACCGTACCCGGCGCAGGACACAAGCCGGAGAGCAACCGGGCCGGTGCTCGGCGAGGCCGCAGGGGCCGACCGGGTGTGGTAAGCGGTACGCCGTGGCCACAGCGGTGCCTCACCGTAGCTGGTGGGTGATCGAGGGGTCGGTGATCGCGGTGTCGTCGGCGAGCAGGAACGCCTTCGACAGGATGATCGACAGCATGCCGCCGTCCTCCTCGAACGGCAGGAACACCTCGTCCGCACCCCGGTTGAGGGGGACGATGCACAGGTAGGCGTCGTTCGGCTCCATCAGCACGTTGCCCGACCCGAGGTGGATCTTGTAGGTGCGCAGGTCGCCGCGCACCCGCAGGAAGCGGTCGGTGAGCTCCAGCCGGTCGGCGATCTTAAGCCGGGACAGCAGCCGGGCGAGCACTTCGCGCCGGGTCTTGGCGGTCTCGCCGAGCTCGCCGAAGCCGTACTCCCGCCAGTAGTCCTCGTGACCGGCGAGTGCCTCTTGGTCGAGCCCGATCGAGGCGACGCCCGCGGCGAGGTCGGCGTCGCGCATCACCTCCGACAGCACCAGCGGCGGCACCTCGGTGAGCGGCACCGCGGCGGCGTCGTCCGGCCCCGAGTGCTCGGGGTCTCGGGGCAGGTGCCCTTCCCGGTAGAAGCGGATCTCCTCGCTGACGCAGTAGGACGCGGTGCCCCAGTCGTCCTGGTCCGGGTCGCCGGTGACGTGCATGCCCCAGCGCACCTGCCAGCCCGGCAGTTCCTTGATCGCCGCGCCATGGTCGCCGCCGCCCTCGTAGTCCCAGTGGCCGATCGCCAGGCCGGTCCAGCCGCGCTGGTTGAGCAGCGCCTTCGCCTGGCCGTACCGCAGCACGTGCCCGCTGAACCGCAGCGAGTAGGTGCCGGTCTCCCGCTCGGCCGGGGTGAGCAGGTACACCTCGCGGAACGCCTGCTTGAACGGCTGGCGCACCCCGCGGTCGAGCAGGAAGTCCCGCCAGGCGCGCACCTCCTCGACCGACGCCCGGATCGGATGCCACAGCAGCACCGGCGTGTGGGCGAAGGGCTGGATGCGGCGGCCCTGGGGGTCGGTCAGCTCCCAGCCGTCGCCGGTACGGACCGGGATACCCGCCGGGCCCTGCAGGATCTGCCAGATGAGGTTCCGGGCATGCCGCCCGGTGACCGGATGGTCGAGGAAGTACGTGGCCACCTCGTGCCAGCGCCAGATACGCTCCTGGATCAGCGCACGCTCCAGCCGGAACCGCTCTGCCGCCAGCGTCCGGTTGAGTTCCTTGACCGTGACCCGCAGCTCGGCCAGCTCCGGCGCCTTCCGGATCGCCTGCGGCGCCGACTTGAGCGTACGGCCGGCCGGATTGACGAACTGCAGCGCCGGGCCGTCGATGCACAGCCGTACCCGGTACTCACCGATCTTCTCCTCGCGTACGCCGTCGGCGTCGAGGCCGAAGTCGGGCACGGTGCGGTCGAGCAGCCGCTCGCGGCTCAGGCCGGTCTGTTCGGCGATCGCGTCGAGGGCGCGCGTCACTTTCGCCAGGACGGTCTTCTTGCGCACCCGCACCGGAACCTTCGCGAGCGCCCTGACCGCGTCGAGCCCGCCGCGCCGCGAAAGGATGAGCACGGCCGCGTTCGCCAGCAACTCACAGCGGGAGTTCGCCCCCGTGCCGCCCATGCCGACCCCGCACGTGACCGCCACGTCGCCGAGCAGCGGGGCGACCCACGGCTCGTCGACGAGCGCGCACGTCCACACCAGGCCGCGCAGCATGTGGGCGGTCCGTTCGTGCAGGAAGATCGTTTCCTCGTAGTGCTGCTCGGTGACGAACCGCTGCTCGCGATGCGCCACCAGCCGCGTGAGGATGTCACGCATCAGCCCCGGCGCCTCGGGGACGAACAGCCGCCGGGCCCTGCCGAGCCACCGTTCGCTCGGCTTGGACGAGGTGGCCGTCGCCCAGTGCCGAAGCAGCGGAACCATGGAATCCGTGCCCAACCGGGCACCGAACTCCTCGGCGAGCCGGACGGCGAACGGGTCGAAATCCCAGATGACGTTCCGCACCCGGGCGGCGGGATCGCCCTTCTCGGGTTCGGTGAGCAGCGCCTCGACATCGTCGCCGATGACGTTCCAAAGGTCTTCGCGGTACCTGCGGAGCCGCCGCACCCTGTCGCCGAAGTAGCGCCGACGGTCGAAGTGGCTCAACCCTGCTACCGCGGCCAGCGGAATCGCGTACGTCACCCGGTAGGCGTCGGGCCCATGGTACGGGAACCAGTCCGCCAACCGCCACAGCTCTCTGACGTCCTCCAGGGTCCACGGCAGATCCGCGTCCTCGACGAAGCGGACGGCCTCCAGCAGCCGCTCGTCGTAGTCGCGCTCGTCGTGGTGCGCACGCCACAGGCGCACCTGCACCCACCAGCCGAACGCCCGGAGCCCGTCGTCGTCGAGGCCGTCGACCACCGAGGTCAGCGGGGTGTCCGAGCCGGGCGTCGCGAAGATCTCGTCAAGCCGGGCGATGACCTCCCTCGTCTCGGCCGGGAGCTCGCGCAGCGGGCGGGTGTAGTAGTCGGGGATCTCGTCGAAGACGCCCACGTCAGCCTCCGACCAGGGGGACGAGCTTGATGAACGAGACCACCGGTTCGCCGGACAGATCGATCTCCTCATCCAGGTCCTCGATCTGCCGGTCGCCGACCAGCAGCAGGAACCCGTTGCGCTCGAACGCCCGCTCGGCCGCCTCGGCCTGCCGCTCCCAATCCAGACGCCGCCCGCGGGCCGCGCGGTACCCGTTCCGCTCGACCTCCTCCCCCACCGGCCGCACCAGCCCGTTGAACCGCGGGCGGGGTGCGGCGTTGAAGCGGGCGACCTCCTCCCGCACCCGCGTGCGCACCAGCTCCCTGGCGGTGATCCGCGTGGGCAGCCCGGGCAGCGTCAGCTCCCCCAGCGGCTTGCCCATCACGGTCTCGTCCCGGCATGTGACCGTGGCCATCGGCGGCCTCCACAACGCGAAGATCGACATCGACTGGCCGTATAGGTAGCAGCCGCATCCGACAATCCGGGAGGCCGCGGGCGCGGGCACGTCACCGGCGACGCGACGGGCACCGGCCGTGCGGCCGGGGCCACGCATCGGTCAGGATGGCGGGAAATTTCTCGGGGTCTCGGGGCGTCACATGAAGATCGAGGAGATCGAAACGTGAGTGACGACCGCATCTCGGTGCCGTGCGCCCGGCGGGCGGCACCGCCGGGTGTACG
This sequence comes from Actinomycetales bacterium, assembly GCA_002919305.1. Lineage (GTDB taxonomy): Bacteria > Actinomycetota > Actinomycetes > Mycobacteriales > Micromonosporaceae > RSA1. The sequence continues at coordinate 25 of PKFB01000020.1, read as the reverse complement.
GCCGGCCGCCCGGGTGCCGGCGGCC
>PKFB01000028.1 GCA_002919305.1 Actinomycetales bacterium | reverse complement strand
GCCTTCGGCACCCCCGGCGGCGACCAGCAGGACCAGTGGAGCCTCAACTTCTTCCTCGCCGTCGTCCACGGCGGCCTCAACCTCCAGGAGGCCATCGACGCCCCCATGTTCCACACCGAGCACTTCCCCGGCTCCTTCTACCCGCGCCGCTCCCGCCCCGGCGTCGTCTGCGCCGAGGACCGCATCGCCCCCGAGGTCATCGCCGAGCTCCGCCGCCGCGGCCACGAGATCGACCTGCGCGGCCCCTGGTCCCTCGGCCGCCTCAGCGCCGTGGCCCGCGACACCGACTTCCTCCGCGCCGCCGCCAACCCCCGCGGCGCCCAGGGCTACGCCGTCGGCCGCTGACCAGGCCTAGCCGGGGACCGGATCAACCGGATCGATGGGTGGGGTGACGCCGGTCGGGGGAAGCCATCTCGACGGCCGACTCACCCCACGTCCGTCGGGAAGACCTACCCCGGCTCGACGGACACGCCATCCCGCGCGGGCCTGACCGGCCGGGCATCGCGCTGGTGATGGGCCTGAGCATGTCCGTCCGGGACTCAGGCGAGGGAGAGCTGTAGCGCCTCCACGACCTCTGGACCGCCCAACACGAGCGCCGCACCGGTGCGGGGAAGCGTCCTGTACATCGCGAACAACACGTCGGCGAAGGGCTGCTGCCGTAATGCGGCGAGCATGTGTTCCGCACTGTGCTCGTCGCCATCCTTTCTCATGCGCAGATAATCGCGGAGCATGGCCTGCGACCGGGGAAAGGCGATCTCCCGGCCTCTGCGGAGGTCGGGGCGGTTCAGTTGAAATACGCGAATAGTTGCCTCCCCTTTCGGGGTCAGAGGATTATAGGTGCCCGTGGAGAGTGTCAGGCGAAGGTGGTCATACGGATCATCGGTCGTCGGGTCTACCAGTAGACATTCACCATTCTCGTCGCAGGGGAACTGATCCCTTTTGGCATTGCTGTTACACGATGAGCAGGCCAGAAGATGGTTCGACCAGTCGAAGGTGCGGGCCGGTGCGCGGCTGATCGGCTCGAAGTGATCGATATCCGTTCCTCGGCTGTCCCCGCAGTACATACACCGCTCGATCGCCGCACACATGCCGCACAACGCCTCACGAATTCGCGCCCGCTCGGCGGCGGCCTTATGCCATCTCCGTCGGGCCGCTGTGTCGTTCGCACCATCGGCCAGTAATCGAGCGGTACGTCTCCTCAACTTATCGGCAAGGTCCGGCTCCAGATCGGTGCGGGTGATTTTGATCATTCTTGGCGCCCCAGCCGCGAGGCGATTTCGTCCACCCGGGCGGTGAGGGAGCTGGACAGCATCTCGCTCAACTTCCTGTACTGAGCGATCTCCTCTTCCGATGCCTCGCCGGCCAGTACCTTTTCCTCCAGCTCCCCAAGCTGCCGCCGGATCTCCTCGGCGTCGGCGGAATAAAGGCTTTCGGCTCCGAACAGTTCGGTGAGGATCGCGTCATCCGCGCTGCCGAAGACCACGCGCTCGTAAACGTCCTGCTCCAGCACCCGGGGAGGTCGAGCCTCATGCGGGCCGGGCAGGGCGATCAGGCCATTTGGGTCGGCGGCCTGGCAGATGTAAGGGCTGTGCGTCGTGACGATGAACTGGACGAGCGGGAAGTGTGCCGTCAGCCAGTCGCCTATTCGCTTCTGCCAGGTCAGGTGCAGGTGATTCTCGACTTCGTCGATCACCACGACGCCCGGATAGCGCAGCGTCGGTATCCCGTTCTGGTGGGTGACCTGTAGCCCGCCATAGGAGATGTGCATCTGCCGGATCATGTCGACGACCAGTGCGGTGATGGTCCGGTACCCCTCACTCATCTGCCGTAGCGGGAACTCCTCGGCATCCTTACGCAGCCATAGCCCGTCCGAATCGACGCGCGAGACGGAGTATCCATCAGGAAGCAGGCCATCGCTCAGCACCGACAGGGCGGCGCTCAGCAACTGGTCCGCCCCCGGCCGCCCTTCGAGCTTGTAAAGATGCTGCTCGATCAGCCAGCTCACGCCCTCGACCAGACTGGCATCCTGATCGAACAGGGTCCGCAATCCCGCGTACAGGGCGTGACGCGAGCGCTCGCCGCGACCAAGCGCGGCAGGAGAGAGACGCCGGAAGGGTCCGTAGCCGGCGAAGAACCATCCCTCTCCAGGGGCGAAATCAGGTTTGGTTGAGATGCGTAGCCTGCCGGATTCCCCTGCCCATCCCCGTGGGGGATAAGGGGTGCCTTCTTCCCAGCGCAACTCGAAGTTCTGTTCCCCGAAAGGCAGGCCGCCGTCGAAGTCTGGATCCTGCACCGCTGCGACGCGGATCAATGCGGGCTCGCCCTCTCGTATCCCGGCCCAGCTTTCGAGGTCCCGAATGAAGTATGGTCCAACCAGGCACAACGCTATGGCCTGCAATAGCGTGGTTTTTCCTGATCCGTTTCTCCCGGCGAGAACCGTCCAACCTGCGTAAGTGCCATCAGGCCGCGCAAAGTCGAGGTGCACTTGCCTTGGACCCGTGAATCCCCGAATGCCGGATATTTCCAGCTTCGAAATATACATCTCGTATTCGCTTCCTGTGGCGAGACGCCGGGAGTATGATCGGCTCCCGATCGCAGGTTAATCCCCTGTATCCGTTCCAGCATGCGGGCGTCTATTGACGCCTACGTCGCGAACCTACTGGCTTGCTTCATATCACTTCAGGTTAGGGCCAGGGGAGGCGGGCAGGCCGTGCTCACCGCGCTGTTAAGGGCTCCCGCCACTGGGGAGGAGAGGCTCTCCCGCCCTTTGCGTAGCGTCGCGGGGACAGGCGTGCCCACGCGTGTTCCTACCGCACGGTCAATGGGACAGGTGCCCAGGTTGCCGGTACGGCCATGAGCGTCGCGGCGTACCGGGCCAGATCGCGGAGGGCGAAGCAAGGACGAAGCCCAGGGCGTCGACGTGCCCCGGCGAACGGTCAGCTGAGGAGGGGGCCGGTGTCGGGCGTTGAGACGGAGGCGTTGCCGATGGCTGAGAGGCGGCGTAGTTGGCGAGCCTGACAGGTTCGTGGCCTTCGTCGGCACCGAGGGGCAGGGCGGTGCCGACGAAGGCCGAGGTCAGGAGCGGTTCGCTCGGGCGATGACCTCCTCGGTGGTGAGGGGGGACGGGGGGTGGTGGGTGAGGCAGAGCGGGGTGCGGACCTTGGTCGGGCGTCGGCCTTCGGGGGCGACGTAGAACTGGCCGGTGGTGAGGCGGGAGATGTCGGGGACGTCGCCGCCCTTGGCTCGGGCCATCTCGCGGGCCGCCTCGATCTGGACCGGGCTGTTCAGCAGGCCGTAGAACTGGGTGGCCGCGTTGCCCGGGATGCGGTTGTGCAGGCTCTTCGGGGCCTGGGTGGCGAAGATGAGGCCGAGGCCGTACTTGCGGGCCTGGGTGGCGAGGGCGAGGGTGCTCCAGGTGCAGGGGGTCGTCGCCCCGGCCGGGGCGAACGTCTGGGCCTCGTCCATCACCAGGAGGCCGCCGAGGGGGCGGTCGCTCGCCGGGTGCTTCTTGATCCAGGCGAACAGGGCCATCTGGAGCTGGCCGACGAAGCTCTGCCGCTGGTCGTCCTCGGGGAGGCCGATGAAGTTGATCACCGAGATCCTGGCTCGCCTGCCGGGCGGCGGGGTGAGCAGGATGCCCGGGTCCACCGGTGTGCCCTCGCCGCCGAACAGCGGGTCGTTGACGATGGCGGCGGTGAGCGTCTGGGCGATGTCGGCGGCGATCTTCTCGGCGCCGTCGAGGGAGCTTACGCCCTCCGGCAGGTAGGTGAGCAGGTCGATGAGGCCGCGCAGGTCGCCGCCGCCCCGGCGGCCGTAGTGCGCGATCGCCTCGCGCAGTACGGCTCGGCCGCGTTCCGCCTTGCCGGTGTTGCCGCCCAGCTTCGCCCTGGGGGCGATCGTCGCGACGGCGACGTCCACCGCCTCGCGGAACTCGTCCGGATGGTCGGCGACGCTCGCGAAGTCCGGCAGCGGCTGGAAGGCGAGCGGGCGGCCCATGCTGCGCCGCGGCGTCCAGATCACCACGTCGGTGCCGGCGAGGTACTCGTCCGCGCGGGCCGCGTCGCCCGGTCCCCACTGCGGGGGCGGAGCGGGCCACGGGTCGCCGAGCCGGGCCAGGTCGTTGTTGGGGTCGAGCACGATGGCGGAGACGCCGTGCAGCGCGCACTCCTCCACGAGGCGGCGGATCAGCACCGTCTTACCCGACCCCGAACCGGCGAAGATCACCACGTGCTTGCGCAGGGCCTGCAGCGGCACGGTGACCGGCGGCCCCGAGGGCAGCACCGTGCCCACGGTCACTCGGGGACCGGCGTTCGCCTCCGCCGGCGTGGTGGGAGCGGCAGCAGGTGCCGGGGCCGCCCCTTGGCTCGTCGCGGAGTGCGCCGCGTCAGCCGCATGCGGCGTGGGCAGGTGGGACGCCGGCGCGCTGGAGGCGTGGGGTGGGCGGACGCCGCCCTGGTGTGCTGGGCTGCCGCCCGGTTGTGCGTCGGCGCGGTGGCCCGGAGGTGACGGGGCGGGGTCGGAGAGCCGCGGCAGGTTGCCGTACGGCGATGCCGCACCGTTGGTGGAGCTCGGGAAGGAGCCGCCGGTGCGCGGTTGGGCGCTTCCACCCGGGGACCCGTACGGCACGGCCGAATCGGAGAGCTGAGGCCCGCGCGGGCCGCCCAGGCGGGGTTCGCCGGTGGACGAGTCGAGCAGGCCGCTCGGCCGCCAGTCGCCGGTGGGGGCGAAGCTGTTCGGCGGTATCGCGATCGGACGAACCGGCGGTGCCCCGTCGGCGCCCTGTGCCGCGTGCTGCGATTCGCTCAAGAGGTCGCCGACCTCGCCGAGTGCCTGCCGGCCCACCGGTCCGAGGCCGCCCTGCGGCTTGCCCGGCGGGGGAGGCGGGAGCGGGCCGGCGGCCGCGGGCGGTTGTGGATCGGTCCAGGAGCCGAGCGCCTCGCGGAGGAAGCCCACGTGCTGCGCCGGGTTGCGCGATGCGAACCAGGAGCGCAGGTGCGGCGGGTTCTCGGCGATCAGGTCGCGGAGCGCGGCGAGGATCTTGAGGTCGTCCTCGGCATAGGTGAGCACCCGGCCGCCCTCGGCCATGAAACGGGTGACGACCTCGCGTGTCTTCGGGCCGCTCGGCCAGGGCGCGTTGCGCAGGATGAAGAGGCGGCGCTTCGGCACGTCGGCGGCGAGCCCGGCCTCGACGGCGGCCTTGCGCAGGCGGGTCATGACCGCCCGGGCGTTCGCCGCGGCGATCGCGCGGAACGCCCAGTGCACCTGGTCCTCGGTGGAGTCGTCGAGGTTGCGGCGCAGGCGGGCGTGCAGGGGCGGGTTCGTGCCGGGCTCCGGGTCCTGGCTGAAGTCGTTGCCGGCCTCGCCGAGCGCCGCGACCCACGCCTCCAGGCCGGCCGCGAGCAGCTTCGGCATGGTCGCGTCCTCGGTCGCGGGGTTCGTCGCCCCGGTGACGTCGGCAGCGGCTCGCAGCGAGGCGAACCTCTCGTCGAGCGCGAGCCAGGCGCGTTCGACGCGCCCGGGTACGCCGGTCGGCCGTTGCCCCTGGTCGGGGGCGCTGCCCGCCAGGCTCTCCATCTCCCGGATCTCGCCGCTGAGCAGGCACGACCGGATGTGGTCATCGATCTGCTTGAGGAGTGCGCGCGGTGTCCGGTTCACCGCCTCGGCGAACACCGACGGCTTGATCGGCCACGTCGGGTACGGAGGCGTGTAGCCGATCGACTCGTACTTGGCGGCGAACCGCCTCTCCACCAGCTGCGCGGCGGTCTCGGCGTCCGGCAGCACGCCGAGCTGGACCGCGGTCCGGAACCGGTCCTGGACGGTGTCGGTGGCGTGCCGGACGATCAGCTCCCAGGTGTCGGGCAGGCAGGAGACGATCGTCAGGGTGCGGCGGGTGTACTCGCGCAGCGACATGAGGCCGTGCGCGACATGCTCGATGAGCAGGGTCCCTCGCCAGTCCTGCTCCGCGTGTTCGGACCTGATGCCGTACTGGGCGACGAGCATGTCGATCTGGTCGACGGCGATGACGATCGGTCCGGTGAGCGCCAGCAGATAGGAGATCTCCTGGACGAACTCCTGGGTCGACTTCGTCACCTGCCGGATGCCCCACTGCGCCCACTCGCCCGGCACCTCCTCGGCGCCGCAGGTCAGGTACGCCTCAGCGATGTCCTGAGCGTTGAAGTCGGAGGAGGCGCGGAGTACGAGGGCACGCAGGGTGTCGCGGCAGGTCCGGATCAGTTCCCTGTCGATGGCGGCGACGGCCTGTATGAAGACGTCCAGCGCCTCGCGGGTGATCGGTGCCTTGCCGAGGGCGGCGGCCTGGACCTCGGCTGGCATCTCGACCTGGGACGACAGCCGGAGGAGGAAGGTCTCGAGCTGCGTCCTGCCGTCTTCTCGTCTGCGGCTCAGGCCCTGGAGGACCGACACGGCGACGCTGTCCCAGAAGCTTCTGGCATCGAGCAGCCCGACGAGGAAGAAGTAGCCGTCGCGTTGCTGCACCTGCTCGCGCGCCCACCCCAGCAGGTGGGTTTTGCCGGTGCCGCGCGCGCCCTTCACCACCACGCCGATGGGGCTGCCGAGACGGATGTCGCGCGCCTCCTCGATACCGCTGATCAGGAGGCCGGCCGTACGGGAGTGGAGGGTGTCGACGTGGTACGGCGAGCGTTGCCACACATGGTCGGGTCCTTGGGTGTAGTCGAGCCGGAGCCCGGCTAACGCGCTTCTCTCGTCGGCCATCACTGCACCTCGATGGAGATCTGGTGCTTGTCCTGACCCCCGATGCGCACGGCCGCCGCGCGCTCTTCCGGGGTGAGGATCTTCTGGTTGGACTGCGGGTCCACGAACACGTCCGGCAGCAGATTCATGCGGGTGAGGGCGGCGTCGACGTCCTCGCGCGGCAGGTCGGTGAGGAGGGCGCGCAGCTTGATGAGCGGCACGTGGCGGCCCGGCTCATCGGCCAGCTCGAAGTAGGCGGCGCGAATGCGCTTCTCCACTTCTTCGGGCGACAGCGGCATCGCGGGTGACGGGGGCACCAGGGGCTCTTGCGGGGTCTCCACGGCGGCTGAGGTCGGCGCGGGCACTGACGGCTCGCTTGCCGGGGCGGGCATGACTTCCACCGTGTCCGGGACGAAGACTTCGGAGGCGCTCAGACCAGTGCGCTTCAGATAACGCCGTACGCCGCGTAGCACCGCAAGGCAGGTCGCCGCAGCCGCGCCCGTCCCCAGCTGGAGGTCGTCTTTTTCCAACTCGGCCTTCGCGCGCGCCCAGCCGCGATCGGTGAGGGTGTGAAAGTACGGGCGGCCCTTTTGCTGGCTTTCCACAAGCTTCATGGCGTTGAGCCGCTTACGCGGTTTGCCGGTGAGGGTGCAGCCGTACTGCTCCTGGAGGTAGCTGTTCGAGACCTCATCGGCTTCCGCCATGAGGATGAAGAGCCACCTGAGCTCTTCGGGCTTCAGTTCGTTCTCGGACATCTCATCCTTCCAACGTTCCAAAACGGCGCTTCAGGATGAAGCGCTGGATCTGGCGGACCACCGCATGGGTGTCGTCGAGCACCTGGTCGTCGGTGAAGCGGAGCACCGCGTAGCCGTCCAGCTGTAGTCGCACGTCGCGTTGCCGGTCGGCGCGGAATTTGAGGGGCCTGCGGTGGTCGTCGCCGTCGATCTCGACGACGCACCGTTCGGCGCGCCAGAGCAGGTCCACCCGGATGGGCGGGGTGAGCGGGTTCGACTGGTACGTCTGGTTCCACGCCCGGCCGGTCGCCCAGTCGCAGTCCGCGAGCGCGGCCTCCAAGGCCTGCTCCGCCCTGCTGGCCGGGTGCGGTTTGCCGGAGACGGTGGGGAAGGTGATGGCCGGTTCGCCGGAGGCGCCGGCCGCCGCATCGGGCCGCCGTGCGCCCGTCCCCGTCCCGGACCAGCTCTCCGGGTACGGCAGGAGCACCGGCACCGACTCGACGCGGTCGACGGTGCGAAGTGGGGCGCCGGTGAGCCAGACGCCGAAGCCGCCCGCGTACGCGAGCCATTCGCAGCCCGCGACGAACAGCTCCTCCTCGCCGGGGGAGAGCCCTTCGGGCACGTCCACGAGGATGGCCGTGCGGGTCCGTCCGAAGCTCGCCGCGAGCACGCGGGCGAGACCCGCGGCGCGGATCTCGCGGGGGAACCGGCGCGACCACCCCGCGCGGACGGGGAGATCGCCGCCGTCGCAGAGCGCCACCTCGGCCAGGTCGGCGAGGAAGGGGCCGAAGTGCGGG
>PKFB01000017.1 GCA_002919305.1 Actinomycetales bacterium | reverse complement strand
TTACCAGGAGGGGGATGGCCCTTCCTACTGCTACGCCATCCTGATTCTCGAATTTACACCATCATACCGGACACTACTGCTCCCCTGGTATCGTGACGTCACCGCAGTAGGTTCCGGCTCGCGAAACTAGTATGCTGGATACATATGAGTGCGATAGGAAAGCTGCGGGTACCCCCCATGCGTTAAGGGGTTATCCCGACCCGTTTTTCCCACTGAGCCAGGCGCTGCAACGTCTCCAGCTTCTCCCGGTTGCCGAGGCGCGCCTGCTCGATGGCCTGCTGGAGCACGCGGATAGAGGTGTCGTAGTCGCGCCGGTTCACGGGACGCGGGTGGCCATCCTTGCCGCCGTGGGCGAAGCTATAGCGCACCGGGTCCTCGCGGCTAGGCTTGGCACCGTAGACGACTTCAGCCACCATGGCGAGAGCCCGTAGGGTGCTGGCCCCTACGCCGGCCATTCCGACAAGGTCCCTGTAGGTTTCCGGCCGCACATCATAAATCTTGTACAGGATCTTGTCCAGCCGGTCTGCGTCGGGCACCGCGTGGCCCGGCGGCAAGGTGAGCTGCTTGGTGTACCGGCCCGCGTGGATCTCCCGCAACACCCGCAGCACTTCTTTCGGATCCGTCACCAGCTCCGTGGACGCCTGGCGCACGGCCTCCGACTCCCGGGCCACGAGGTTGAGCACATCACGGCTCGTGTCCCCGAGGATGCCGCTGTGGGGTTCTAGGACGAAATCCTCGAGGCCTTTGCTCAGCCAGTGGTAGCGGCGCGCGTAGCGGCTCGTTTCGTCCATCCCCTGCTGGATGACGCACCACGTGCCGTCGGCGGTGAAGACAAACATGTGGTGGTACAGCTGAAACCCATCCTGCAGGGCGTGGTTGTCCACCTTGGCCGCCATGCGACTGGCGTACTGCAACCCCGCCACGTCCACCCCGAGGCCGTACCGCTCGGCCGCCGCTTCGATCTCCTGCGGCGTCTTGCGGGAGGCCCGGCCCTTGCCGCCGGCTACGAAGATGCCCAGCTCCCCCTGGCGCTCGGTCAGCCCTTCCTTGATGGCCCCGCACACGACCGTCGTCAAGCCCGACGAGTGCCAGTCAAAGCCGAGGACGTTGCCGAAGGCTTGAAACCAGATGGGGTCCGCAAGGCGCGCCAGCACTTCCTGCGGCCCGAAGTTAAGCACTATGGCCTCGATGATGGCCGCTGACAGCCGCCGCATCCGCTCAAACAGCCATGGTGGGCAGTGCCCGGTATGCAGGGGTGACTGGACGACGCCTGTACGCATGGCCGACCCTGGCTCCTGGCTTCGTTACGGCCCCAGCATCGCGGGCTGAGGACCCCGGTTTCAGTCTACCACACGCCCCCCGCTCTACCCGCACCGGCAGGGACCGCACGCCCCGCCAGGAACTTACTGGTGAAGACCAGCTTGGTTCGTGGGAGGGATCGGTGTGGCGATTGTCGCCGTCAGCGTCACACCCATTGGAACGGGTGAAACCAGCGTCAGCCGCTACGTGGCCGCGGCCGAAAAGGTGCTCCGGGAATACCCCAATCTCCGCTACCGCCTCGACCCCATGTTTACCACCATCGAGGGCGACCTGCGGGAGATCTTCGAATGCATCATCCGCATGCACGACGCCGTCGCGGCAATGGGCGCGGGACGGATCTCGTCGGTGATCAAGGTCGACGACCGGCGGGACAAGGTTGTGACGATGGAAGAAAAGGTCCAGTCAGTCATGCAACACCTAGAGTAACGGCTGACAAGGCGTACCCGTTGGGTTGAGCCCCGCTGCCCCGTCACTCACTGGCCGCGGGCGACGGGCGCGACGCAGCCCGTTTGGCAGCTGCCAAGCTTTCCAAATGGGCCTTATTGATCACGCCTAACAGCCACATCTTCTCCAATGCCACGAAACCGCGGCGCCGGGCCCACTCGACCCAATCGAGAACATTGCCCTCGTGAACCAAGCCGCCCATGCGAAACAGCCAGTTCAAGAATACATGCAGCCGCGTGTCCTGTGCCGCCAGCTTGGCTGAGAGCGTGGGGTGTTTTTGCATGTACCTGAGAGCAGAGGCCCCCCGCTCCCGCTCCTTTTGCAGGCGCGCCCGGAGCTGCTCTTGAGTGCGTATGGGCGGTTGAACGTGATACGCAACCGCGTTCTTAGCCTTAACGCGCGTCAACCCGTGCGCCTTCAGCCGCCGGCCCAGATCCAGGTCTTGCCACCCCATGCCTTCAAATCCCGGATCAAAGAACCCGACCGCCTCCAGCGCTTGCCACGGGACGGATGCGTTGGCCGTGTCCAACGTAGCGCCCGAGTAGTCCCATTTCGTCGGCTTTGGCCGCGCCAGAGCCGCCTCCAGGGACGGCACCGACACCAGCGTACCGACCGCAAACGCCTCCCGTCCTACATCGCGGTAAACAGCCAGGTGCGCCTCAAAGAAATCCGACTCGACGATGACATCGCTGTCGACAAAGACAACCAGTTCACCGGATGCCTCCTGCAGCGCGGCGTTCCTGGCGCGGGCTGGGCCTTGGCGGGTTTCCAAGAGCACGTGTTTCACGGGCACCGGGCTGCGGTCCCGCATGGCGGCTACCACGTCCCGGGAGCGGTCGGTGGACGCATCGTCCGCGATTACGATCTCTAAGGCCGTCCCCTGCTCTACCACGGGGACCGCTGCCTTGAACAAGTGCTCCAAGCAGGGCCCGATGAGGGTTTCCCGGTTGCGGACCGGGATAATGACGGAAACGGATTTGAACACCGGTTTTCAAGCTCCCTACGCGCTTTGTCACCGCCGCTGCCTGGCGGCAGCGACCTCCCGGCGCCCCTCCATAAGCAGCACGGCCGGCAACCTGGCAAACGGTTCCGGTGGCACAAGCAGGCGCTCAGCTACTTTAACGACAAAGGGCCGCAGATGCCGCACCAACGTGTGCCGACGCCGTACGTTGCGGAATTGATAACGGCGCACCAGCATCAGCGTAAAGCCGACCAGACTGGCCTTCACCGACTCCGGGGACAGCGCTCCCGGCAGGCGCTCTTCGATCCAACTAGGGTCGCTCAATGCTGCGTCCACAACCTTATCCGTTCCCACGCTACGGGCGTGCTTAAACAAATAGAATAGCAGGTCGTAGAGAGGCGGGCCGAGATGAAAATGGTCGCCCCAGTCGATAACGTAAAACCGGTCCCGGGCGGCAATCATGTTGGATTGCTGCAGATCTCCATGCACCAGGCCGTGCAGGACTGGGGTGCTGCCGACCTCGTCGACCAGCTCCACCAGTCCCAGGCGCTGAAGCCATGCACGTCCATGGGGTTGACGAACCCAGTACGGCAGCCCAAGCGACCGGACCGAGGTGCGGGTGCGAAACACCTCCACCAGGAGCGGCCACAGCTCCCGCCACGCCGCGAGACCTTCGTCGAGGTCATACACACGGACTGGACGCCCGGGAATATATGCCTCCTGCGAGATCAAGCGGGCTTCATCCCAGCCCAACATCGGCGGGCTCGTCGCCGCCACCGCGGCTAGCGAGCGTATCCAGCGCTCCTTACGCCAGCGCCACCGGGAAGGAAAATAGCGCGTAATGAGACCTTCATCAAGGCGAAATGATACCCATTTGCCCAGGCTACGGCGGAACGCCAAATCAAAGTCAACTTCACCCGCCGCGGCCAACAGTCGGACATCCGCTGGCGATCGCAGCGGCAAGATCCGGCGCACACCCGGCCTGCGCAGCCAAAGAAATACCTTGTGTTTAAACCACCGGCCCAGCGGCCTTTCCTCAGCCGCCAAGACGTGTTCCTGGATCGCGTCTACGGCCCACGTCCACACCCGGGGATCATCAGCCACATAAATACCGGCCACGTAACGCATCACAGCACATCTGCGGCGGACGCCACCCGCCTGTCTCGCTCCATCTCATAGAACGCCGCCACCAAGCCTAATCCAAACCACATCACGGTACCGATTTGCGTCGTGTAAAACCCTTGTCCGAACAAGTCGTTCACGAAGATACTCGCAACGGCCGCAACGAGGCCGGCGTAAAACGGTTGTCCCAGCCGCCACAAGTACCAGGAGGCCTTGCCGGCGCGAACCATCAACCACGTGAATGCCAACAATCCCGCGATACCCATGTCGGACGCAATGCTTAGCACGATATTGTGCGGTGTGGCGTGGCCACGGTACTCAGAGGGTTCAATATATGCTTGGCTCACGTGCCGAAAGCTGCCCGGGCCCGACCCGAGGATGGGGTGGTCCTGCAGGATCTCGAGAGCGGTCTTCCACAGAAGAATCCGGTCCTGGTTGGCCTCAAGACTGAAAATGGTACCGAACCGTGCGGCCCAACGATCCTCTAGCAGAAGCGTCCCCACAAACAACAGCGCCAACACGAGAAAAGCGACGACAAACCGTTGGCCACCTCTAAGGCCCAGCAACGCGATCCCAAAGGCTGCTGCAACCCAACCCGCCCGGGACATGGTGGTGCCAATGCCACCCATCACAAGGAGTCCAAAGGGCAGGAGCAACCACCCAATCTTGCCGCCGCGATGCAGCAAGTATCCGGCGCCGAGGATGCCAAAAAACACGAGCAGCGTCGCCAGCCTGTTCGTGTAACTCAAAAGTGCGGTCGCCCGCGAGACCCCGACGGCAAAGTACTGATACAAGCTGACCCCAGCGCTAACGACGACTGCGGCCAGTGCCAACGGGACGGCAACATTTAGGAAGAACCGGCGTTCCCGGACCGCGATTCGCGCCCCGAGTAGGCATGTCGCCGCCATCAGGGCCATTCCGAGGACATGCGCAAGCGCGTCAAGCTTATGGGCCGCAAACAGCGTTGAGCAAAGGCCCGCGCTGATCAGCGCTCCGGTGGGCCGCTGTAGCAAGCCAAATACACCGGACGAGTTACTGGGAGAAACCGTTCTCGCCTCGTGGTACAGGAACGGCATCGTCAGCAACAACACCGCGAGACCTAGCGTGGCACTCCCCAGCGGGGCGCTTACGGCCAGGACCACCAGTGCGCAGCGTGCCATCCAGCGGCGCAATCCATCAGACAGGGGCAGCCAACTGGTTCCGGTGGAGTCGGTAGCAAATGAGTTCATATTCGACGTTACGGTTCATCCTTCCCAAATGCGGCGGGATACACTCAATGGCAGGACTTCCACGAGGCGTGAGCTTTTTCCTTTCGAACTAATTTGCGGCATAGGGCGAGCCTCAGCCCTGCGATAAAGCTGCTTGTATGCTGGGATCAGGCCAGTTGCTGCGATTTACCTAGGACGCCCTACGGTCAGGACTACACGCCGGCAGGTGCCGTCACCTACCACGCGTTTCCCCTGGCTGAGCAGGATCAACCGACAACTTAGGCATGACTGTCGGTCTACCAATGCACAAATAAGTAAAGCCAGCTGAACTGGCTTCCTCAGGGTTATACAGGTTGCGACCGTCCACCAGCACAGGCACCCTCATTAACGAAGCCATTTTCGCCAGATCAAGCTCTCGATAAAGATCCCAATCCGTCGCCAGCACGAGCCCATCGCAGTTGCGTACCAGCTCATATGGATCGTTGACAAAGTCCACCTCCAAATCTGCGAGCGCTGCCCGCGCGTTGTCCATCGCCACCGGATCGTGTGCCTTGACGTGGGCCCCGCGTTCGACAAGTAGGCGAATGATTTCAAGCGCGGCAGATTCTCTCACGTCGTCGGTACCTGGCTTAAAAGCCAGCCCCAAGACGCCGATAGTGCGCCCCCGAAGCACTTTCAAAGCTTCCTGCAGCTTCTCCACCGCAATCCGGCGTTGCTGGGCGTTTACGTTCCGAGCTGCTTCCGTGATAGGCATTTCATACCCGTACTCAGCCGCAAGGGCGATTAGGGCTGCTGTATCCTTTGGCAGACAGGATCCCCCCCAGCCCAAACCCGCTCCAAGGAAGCTTGGTCCGATTCGAGAGTCTAGACCCATACCCCGAGTAACTTGGACGACGTCAGCGCCAACCCGCTCGCACAGCCCAGCAATTTCGTTCGCGAAGCTGATCTTGGTGGCCAAGAATGCATTTGACGCATATTTGATCATTTCCGCACTAGTCGGGTCCGTTACGAGGAAGGTGGGCTTTTTCCGTTCTCTCGGCGGCTGCACGCAGGCTGGAGGTGCAAAGGACTGGAGGAGAATCGGGTTGTAAAACTCTTCCATGACACGCAGCGCGGCTTCGCTCTCCGTTCCCACCACGATGCGCTCCGGATACAATGCGTCGTGCAGCGCAAGGCCTTCCCGGAGGAATTCCGGATTGGACGCAACGTGAATGTCCGCTTGAACACCCCTTTCCTCGAGCACCCGTGAAACGACGTGGGCCACACGGCGGTACGTACCAATGGGAACGGTCGATTTAACAACCAGGACATACGTGCGGTCTGGTGCAAAGCCTTCCGCGACTTCCCGGGCTGCGTCCTCAACGTACCGAGTGTCGGCTTTGCCGTTGGCCGTCGACGGGGTTCCAACGGCAATCATGACGACATCCGCGTCCCGTACGGCGAGGGGGGTATCAGCGGAAAACTTCATCCGGCCACGTACTTGCGATAGCATTGCATCCAGTCCGGGCTCACGAATTGGGCTTCTTCCTTCGTTGAGCAACTGCAACTTGCGCAGATCCTTGTCGACACAGACGACGTCGTAACCGAGGTAGGCTGCCACCACTCCCATGGTCAAGCCAACGTACCCAGTTCCGATCACTGTTAACCGCACTACTAGAGATCCCCCACGCAACGCCGTCGTTCCTCTTGTAAAACGCGGACGCACCGAACTGGATTAAGTGACGCTCACACGGAAATGAAAGTGCACGTCCCGAGCTAGCAATCCCCTTCAGCAATATCAGAGGCTTCCCTGCGGACACGCCGCTTAGTCCTTTGCGGCTGCCGCTTCGGACAGGGCAGAACCGTCCACACCCAAGGAACCAGCGGCTCCGGCTGCCGAGCCAAGGGCTTCACACCTCTGGCTCCGATTTCCACCAACGGCCCGGAAGAGAGCTCTCACCAGGTCTTCGGATGTGGTGGACTCGGCGGAAAGCAATTGTTCTAGCTCTTCAATAACTTCTTCCACCATCTTGGGATCGGCTAACACCCCGTTAAGGACCATTATCTTTTCGTGGTTTGTTCGGTGAACGGCTTCGCCCTCGTTAATCAACTCTTCAAAGAGTTTCTCACCGGGACGCGGCCCAGTGTAAACAATCTTGATGTCTTTGTCAGGTTCATAACCCGACAGTCGGATCAAATCCCGGGCCAAATCGGCAATACGCACCGGCTCACCCATATCAAGTACAAACACTTCTCCGCCTTTCCCCATGGCGCCAGCCTGGATGATCAGCTGGACGGCCTCGGGAATCGTCATAAAGTACCGGCGCATCTCGGGGTGGGTTACCGTAACGGGGCCACCCTGAGCAATCTGCTTCTTAAAAATGGGAATAACGCTCCCTCGGCTGCCGAGAACGTTGCCAAAACGCACTGACACAAAGCGCGTCCCCGTACCACGCGCTTGCATGGCCTGCACAACTAACTCCGCGAGCCGCTTGGAAGCCCCCATCACGTTGGCAGGGTTGACGGCCTTGTCCGTAGAGACCATGACAAAACGTTCGGCTCCATGGTTCGCGGCCGCTTCGGCCACGTTTCGCGTCCCAAGAACATTGCTTGTGATCGCCTCGTCCGGATGGGCCTCCATCAGCGGAACGTGCTTGTGCGCCGCGGCATGGAAAACGACATGAGGTTTATACGTCCGAAACACGCGATCCATCTTGGCCCGGTCGCGGATATCAGCAATAACCGGCGTGATAAGCACATCAGGAAACCGCTGCGTAAGCTCCTGTTGGATCTCGAAGATACTGTTTTCACCATGTCCGACCATAATCAACTGTTCGGGAGCCAGGGCGCATACCTGCCGGCACAATTCGCTGCCGATGGATCCCCCGGCCCCTGTAACCAATACTCGCCGTCCCCGTAGGTACCCTGAAATCAGTGACAAGTCGGTTTTCACTGGCTCTCGGCGCAACAGGTCCTCGATCTGGACATCCCGTACGTCCTGTACCCGCACGTTTCCGACCATCAACGCTGGCAAGGGCGGCAAAATCTTCAACTGTGCTCCGGTGTCCTTGCACAGGTTGATAGTTTCCTGGATGACCCGTTGCGGTACCGAAGGCATAGCGATGATAATCTGGTCGACACGGTACCGTCGGACCAGCTCACCCACTTGGTCACGACGACCCAACACCCTGACACCGTTGAGTTGACGGTTGATCTTGGTGACATCGTCATCCACCAATCCGACTACATCAACCCCAAGGTGCGGTTGCTTCTCAAATTCTTGCACAAGCATAGCCCCAGCGTCGCCAGCGCCTATGATAAGGACCCTCGTTCGCCGAGGCGTCCGCTCTTTCGAAGGCCGGATAATTCGACGAAGACGGGCAAAGATACGAATCGAACCAGCACCTAA
>PKFB01000049.1 GCA_002919305.1 Actinomycetales bacterium | reverse complement strand
CCGGCGGCGGCGCGCGGGCGCTCGCCCGGCTGCTCGGGTCCGAGCTGCGGCTGGTGTTCCTGCGGCCGCGCAACCTGGTGACGCTCGGCGTGCTCGCCGCCGTCCCGGTGCTGCTGGGGATCGCGGTGCGCGCCGCGGGACCCGACACGGGCGGCCGCGGCGGGATGATCATCGCGCAGGTCGCGGGCAACGGGCTCGTGCTCACCTTCGTCTCGCTGTTCGTCCTCACGCCGCTGCTGCTGCCGATCGCGGTCTCCGTGGTGTCGGGGAACGCGATCGCGGGAGAGGCGAGCGGCGGCACGCTGCGATACCTGCTCACCGCGCCGGCGGGACGCACCCGGCTGCTCGCCGTCAAGTACGTCTCGGTGGTGGTGTTCTGCCTGGCGGCGAGCCTGGTCGTGACGTTGTCGGCGCTGCTCACCGGGCTGCTGATGTTCCCGTCCGGGCCGATGACGCTGCTGTCGGGCGTGACCGTCCCGGTCGGCGACGGGCTGCTGCGCCTGCTCATCGTGGTCGGGTACGTCACGGCGGGCATGGCCGCGCTCGGCGCGGTCGGGCTGGCGGTGTCGACGTTCACCTCGGCGCCGGTCGGCGCGATCGCCGGCACCATGTCGCTCGTGGTGACCGCGCAGGTGCTGCAGGCGGTCCCGCAGCTCGCGTGGCTGCGGCCGTACCTGGTGACGAACTACTGGGCCGACTTCGACGGGGCGCTGCGCGCGCCGATCGAGACCGCGGAGCTGACCCAGGGGCTGCTCGTGTTCGCCGCCTACATCGTGGTCTTCGGCTCGATCGCCTGGGCGAGGTTCACCGGCCGCGACGTCAACTGCTGAGACCACCGCCGAGATTCCGGGCGGCCGGTGAGCCACGGACCCGGTCGCGCCCCCGCCGGATCGGCTGCGCGGCGGGGGCGCGGCCGCCTTCCCCGATCCCTCACCCGTGAGATCTGCTTGGTGGCAAAATTGCCCGAGCTCCGGCGAAGGTCTGGGAGTTTGGGGTTTATGTCGCTACTGTGGCCGCGACCACACGGGCGCACCCCGGGCGCTCTCACGCTGAGGTGGTGGATATGCGGCATGTCTTCGGCTTCCTGTTCGGCATCCTGGTCACGCTGGTACTGCTGCTCGGCACGGGCTGGGCCGCCCAGGGTGTCGTGCAGCGGCCGGCGGGCGCGGTCTCCCTGCTCGACCACACCCAGGTGCTCGTCGCCCTCGGCGTGATGGCCGTGGTCGGCCTGGTGCTGGGGCTCGTGCTCGTCGCGCGGATGTCCCCGCTCGCGGTCTTCGTCCCCTCGCTCGTGCTGCTCGCCTGGACCGTCGTGTACGTGCTCGACGTGAACCGGGCGATGAGCCTCGCCCCGATCGCCCCGGGCCTCCAGCCCGACCTCGTCCGGGCCGGGCAGGGCATGCAGGCGATGCTCTCCTCGGGCATCTACCTCATGATCGGCATCGCGCTGTTCCTCCCCGTGCTCATGCCGTCGCGCTGGACGGGCCCGGAGCGGGACGACGACGATTACGACGCCGGCCACGATCGGTCCTACTACTGATCCTGGCGGGGGACCTGAGCACTGGGGCTTGCCATGGGGTTAGCTCGGCCGAGGCGGCGTAAGCCCTGCCAACGCCTGATCCGTTTCTGCGGATCAGATCAAGCGACGGGGGTCATCGGCAGCTGCTCGTGCGCCGGTGTGTCACCAGCGGCCATCTGATGTGGCGAGGGTGTCCAGGCACATGCAGCGGGGGCCGTGGTCAATCCATCGGTGTGGCCGCCTTATACCACGCCGAGTAGGCGGTGATCGCGACTCAGGGCAGGAAGATCCCGGCCATGCCGGTGCGGCGGAACGCCTTGTTCGGTCTTCTCTGGACGGCTGCTCGCCGGCATCTGCTTCCAGGAATCCCGGGAGAGGCGGCGCAGGTGAGCAGGCTCTCGCGTGCGGTGCCCAGATGATCGGTGGCAGTCGGGCACTTGGCCTGCAATGTGTCGACGCCCCAGGCGTGCTGAGTGCGGGCTTGCTCGGGGGCGAGCTGGTCAAGGATCGTGCCTGCCAGCGTGGGCGGCCGCGCCCGCGCAGGCACCGTGCAGGCACCCTTGCGCAGGTAGTAGGTGAGT
Source organism: Actinomycetales bacterium (assembly GCA_002919305.1). GTDB lineage: Bacteria > Actinomycetota > Actinomycetes > Mycobacteriales > Micromonosporaceae > RSA1. The sequence goes on along the minus strand of PKFB01000049.1, from coordinate 6,938 downwards.
TCAGCTAACGGCAGACACCGGACAGGGCGGCGCCGATCGCCTCAGTGCCGGGTCGGATGTCCCAGACCCGCATCCTCAGCCATCTTGGTAACTGGTTCGCTCGCCGCTGCGCTCGTTGTAGGCACGCTGGACCGGGCATAGGCTCGGTCGGCATCACCGCCTCGGAGGTGGTCGTCGGTATTGATCTGCAACACTTGTGCTCCGCCATCCCTATGACGGTGGTCACGCTGTCGGCTACGACCATCGCACGGCTCGCCTTCGTCCTTGATCGCAAGTAGAAGGATCGGGCGTTGGTCGGTCTGATAACCGAAGTCATGCGCTGTCATCTTGTCAGGCTCTTACCGCTCTGCTACGCACGGGACCCGTCGTGCTTCTGGCCACCCGCCGGAGACGGCTGGCCACGGGTTCATACCTCTGCCCAGGATCGGTGGTCGAGTGGCGTCAGCAGCGCATCGACTGTCGTAGGCACCCTGAGGCTGGGTGCATGGACGGGCAACGTACTCAATCATTGAGTGGCCGCCGTAGGAGCTCTCTGCACCGATCGCCCCTTGGTCCAGGCGTATCGAGAGACAGGCTGACCTACCACCCTTGAAGGACAGCCCTGACTTTCCCCCGGGATCCGGATGTCCTCTAGCAGATTCGTGGTCAAGGCTGGCTGCAGCTGATGGTACGGCGCTTTGGAGGTACATCCTGATGGCCACAGCCGGACAGGAAGGGCTTGCATGACCTGATGGATCGGTCAATATGTTGCTGTGAGTCAGGCCAGGAGGGCTCCCTTTGGGTGGAACTGATACAGCCCGAGGAATGGGCTTCCAAACAGCATGTGCGATGCTCCAACTTGTTCGCGCCGACGAGGAGTATCCAAATTGGTCCAAATTTCGCGTTGAAGGAGAAAATGAAAAAGTAGATTTCGAAATCCTGGACTCCGCTGACCGTCCTCTGCTGCTTGCGCAAGCGAAAACTCGGGTAGAGCCGGAGGGCTGGGGAGCCGCTGAGATACTGTCGATAGCCAGGCAGCTCGACAACGAAGATCCCACAGGGCGTGCGCGCATTCAATTCATCTCCGATGCGCCGGCGAACTCTACGGGGAAAAGGCTCAAGGAATTAGCGTCACAAGCCAGGGGGCATTCCGACCCTCAGCGGTGGCTAAGCGCCATCCGCTCGATTGTGCCGGCCGGTATCCAGGTTGGCGTCGGCGATCACGATCTGTTCGCCCGGCTGGAGATACACACGCGGCGTGGTCCGTGGAATCTCATCCTGGACCAGGTCAAGATGCAGATTCTAAAACTTCTGGGCACTGCCCGTCAGGCCTCGGAAGTAGAGGAGATCGCCAACCGGCTTTTCGTCGAGTTGTTCGCTAAGTCTGGTGACAGTTCTTTGTTGCGGCGTACGGTAGGGCGAGAGTTCCTGACCGATGTGTTGGGGCTTTCTGTCGTTCAGGGATCGACGACTTCACCTCCTGCTGCTCGAGACTCGAAAGCAATATTTCGCAATGTCCCGATCTTTCCGCATGTATACGGGCGGCTGAATGAGATGAAAGCCATCCGAGACCACTTCGGATCCGCTGACGATGCTAATCCGAAAACCTTTGCCTTGTGTGGTCTTGGAGGTATAGGGAAGTCGAGTATCGCGGGAAAGTTCATCGCGGAGAATGGCGCTGATTACGGACTCGTATGGTGGATCACAGCCGACTCTGCGGGTGGCATCCTAACAGCATATAGAGATTTCGCGGACGAGAGTGGGGCGTCTGCAAGGTTATCCGAGCATGCCCTTCTTTCCTGGGTTTCGCAACACCTGAGTGGATCCTATTCTAAAGTACTCATAGTCTATGACAACTGCACAGATAAGCGGGCGGTCTATAGGCTCCTTCCGCAGTGTGGAAACGCGCATTTCCTGATTACCACGCGAGACTCTACATGGCTGTCCGACGCGCCAGGAATCAGTGTGGGAAAGCTCAGAGAAGATGAAGCCCTCGCCTGGTGCCTGGAGCGGTTGCCGGGTATCCCGGAGTCTGACTGTAAGACGCTGTTGGATGCTGTCGAGCGAATCCCCCTTGCGATGGCGCAAGCATCGTCATACATCATGACGACCGGATGCCCCGTTCCTGCATATATTGCAGAGCTGCAACGTCGACGAGTTGAGCTTCTAGATGACAGCGAAACGATACCTCTGCAATATGATCAACAAAAAACGTTGATTGCCACGATCCTGATGTCGGTTGAGGTTCTCCTTTCGGGCTCCGCTCCCGGCGGCCAGGATGCCAAGAAGACCGCTTTAGAAATACTGGGCAGGTGCTCGCTCTTGTCGCCAAGTGGCATACCTCTGTATCTCGCTGCACTTGGGCTGCAGAGTGAATCGGCCATTTACGCGGGCATACGAGAGCTCAAGAAGCTGTCGCTGGTTGAGATTCATTCCGGCCTGTTGTCGATGCATCGCATCGTGCAGGAGGTTGTACGTAGTGTTAGCGCAAGTGATTCGATCGAGACCTTCCTGGAAGCATTTCAATTTGTTCTTGCTGAACAACTGGCAGAAGGTATCAGTGCCAGGCGATGGAATCTAGTGCACCCATTGATCGAGCATGCTTACCATGTGGCGGGTAACATACAGCATCTGGCCACCCCAACCGTGGACACGGTTGCCCTTCTCGCCAACACCGCAAATGCTTTCGGTATTCTCTATGGTGACTTTGGTCGTGCTAAGACGCTGCTGCGACGCGCTCTAGATATTTTAGGCAATATATCGGCAAGGGATAAAGAATACAGGCTGGCCGCCACGTTGGTTGGTTTGGCGGAGGTTTCCTATAACGCGCGAGAGCATGCGGAAGCATTAGCTATCGCAACAGAGGGTCGAAGCATACTTGAGAGAAAAGAATCCCTGGCCGAGGAAGAAAGGCGAATGCTTCTCCGGGCTTATCTTGTCGAGATGAATGCCAGTGTCGCCCTCGGCTCTACAGCAGAGGCGGGGAGGGCTTCGCTTAGAGCGCATACATTATTGGCGAAGTACGACTTCGATTTAACCACTCGTCTCCATGCGCTACTTGAACAGGCTCAGGCCGCCGTATGGATAGGCAGTATGGAGGCCGCAAAGCAGCGCCTCGACGATGCTTATGCGCTCAATCCCGCAGGCCTTGATCCAAGTGGTGAAGTCGTCAGACGTCTGGACTGTCTGAAAGCTACCGTACAGGCGGCTACCGGACATATCGAGGATGCGCTTACCACGCAGGCACGAATTGCTCCTCTCCTGCCCGACACTCCCGCTCCGATCCGCCAGCGGTATGCAGACGACCTACTGGAACTAGTGCACGCGATAACTAGTGAGTGTATAAGGAGGTGGTCGAAAGAGCTTGGCGGTCACGATTGGCCGATGCATGCCTGTCGGCAAATCCTGAAACTGGTGGATAGGATATTGTCAGATCTCCCTGAGCCGGACTCGACCAGTTTGGGATTGCTTCATTTTAGGGGTGCTGTTATCAATATCGTTCTCTATGAGGTGGGTCGGGATGTCAGTCTGCTGCAGGAGGCCACGCATGCATTGAGGGATGCGATTTCATTTTTCCGGGTCCGGCCGCGAGAGAATATCAGATTCCAAGAACTGGCTACTGAGCTGTTGAGCGCCTGTGAGAACTGTATCAGCGAAGGGGGGAGTGTGCTGGCGCGCGATGATGGGAATGATAGACCTGAATTGGAGAAGAATTGTCTCTTCGATCCCGATCATCCTGCTGTCCTGGCCCTGCCTGGTAACTATCCGGACTCCCCGTCACTGTCCGGCTTCGGCTGGAGGCAGGTTCTTATGATGGGCGGCAGGGTCCCCGAGGAGGCGCGATTTATTTATGCGGCCTGGGCGACCATGCGCTTCTACCTCTCGGGTAGGAGGACGCCTGCTCAACCGCTGGTTTGTAAATGCATGGCCATTGTCCTCGGGATGGCGGGATATTCTGTCAGGGTAATACCTGTCCGCGCCCTCATCATGACTTCCGGCATGGAGGTGGTCTGTGAGGCCGGCTCTGGCCTGCTTCCACCGTTCTTGGATGAGCGTAACGGACTGGTTGGGCATGCCGTGCTCTGGATCGAGAATATGGGCCGGATCATGGATCCGATTATAGGGTTCGCCGGAATTGATCCTGCCAGATCGGGCCTTGCGGATGTTTTGCGAGTCCCAATAGTTGCGCCGGTCAACACGTTAAGTGACTTCACGAGCAATACACTGGCATTTCCGCGAGGCGACTATCTGATCGCGTACAAATCAGATGTGCGACGAGAGTCGCAGCTGAGCCGGCTCCTGGAGTCTCAGTGGTCGAACGATTGGGAGGAGTTCGCTCAGCTTGTGCATCGTGACGCATTGCGTCTCCTTGAGGTTTGGGCGGCCCGGCCGCATATCTGAGATCAAGTCGGCTCCGCCGTACCTGGGTCGATGGACCTTGGCGTCATACCGCCATCGAGCAGCCTGCAATGCCGGTCCAGGTCGTCGCCATGTCTGAAGATGCTGCTAGCGCTGAGGGCGATGCGTGTGCTGAGCGTTGGGACTGGGCGCGGAGCATTCGAGATCAGGTGACGTCTCCTGGCCCATTTCATGTGAAAGGCGCCGATCGTCGCCTCGGTCACTGTGGATAGTTGGGCGGCTCAAGGGACGGGGCAGGCGCGGAGCCGAGGTAGATGCGGGCGACCACGTCCTCGATCGAGGCCTCGCCGGGGACGGTGGCGCGCAGCTCGTCGACGGTGCCGTCGAAGCCGAGCCGGCCGTGGTCGATCAGCATCACGCGGCGGCACAGGCGCTCGATGTCGCCCAGGTCGTGGGTGGTGAGCAGGACGGTCGTGCCCCGCTCGGCGTTGAGCCCGCGCAGGAAGGCGCGCACCGCCGCCTTGCTCACCACGTCGAGGCCGATCGTCGGCTCGTCGAGGACGAGCACGTCCGGGTCGTGCAGCAGGGCGGCGGCGATGTCGCCGCGCATCCGCTGGCCGAGGCTGAGCTGGCGCACCGGGGTGCTAAGGAGGCCGCCGAGGTCGAGCCGCTCGCTCAGCTCGTCGAGCCGCCGCCGGTACTGCTCGCGATCTACTTTGTAAAGCAGGCGGCTCAGCTCGAAGCTGTCCTTGAGCGGCAGGTCCCACCACAGCGTGGTGCGCTGGCCGAACACCACGCCGATGCGCCGGGCGAGCGCGGTACGCCGCCGGGAGGGGTCGAGCCCGGCCACCCGGATCCGGCCGGCGGTCGGCGTGAGGATGCCGATCAGCATTTTGATCGTGGTCGACTTGCCGGCGCCGTTCGGGCCGAGGTAGCCCACGAACTCCCCGGCCTCGACGCGGAAGGACAGGTCGCGCACGGCCTCGACGACCTGGGCGCGGCGGCGCAGCCGGCCGCGCTCCCGGTGGCGGACGGTGAAGGTGCGGCTCACCCCGTCCAGCTCGATCATGGTGTCAACTCCCCGTGGAACGGTAGCGGCGCAGCCCCGCCCGCCAGGCGAGGGCCGCGAGCAGGGACAGGATCAGCGCGGCGGCGGGCGCGGCGAACCGCAGCGCGTACGGCAGGCCGAGCGGATCCTCGCGGCCCAGCACGTAGAGGGCGGGCTGCCAGCTCACGAAGGCGAGCGGCACGATGAACGTCACCCCGCGGACGAGGTCGGCGCCGTAGACGCTGAGCGGGTACTGGGTGAGCTGCCCGCCGCCGAAGGTGAAGGCGGCGCTCACCTCGGGCGCGTCCACGAGCAGGAACTGCAGCGCGCCGGTGATCGCCCAGATCGCGGTGAAGATCACGAAGCCGCAGAGGATCATCAGCGGGATCATCCACGCCCGGGACCAGGGGATGCCGAGCTGCGGCAGCGCGATCGCGAGCACCACGGCCGCCTGGGCGAGGCGGCCCACCTTCTGCGGCGAGAACCGGTCGGCGCCGAGCTGCACGAACGCGCTCACCGGGCGGATCAGCATCACGTCGAAGTCGCCCGACCTGATGTACGCCCCGAGGTTGTCGGCGTTGCCGGCGAACAGGTTCGCCAGGGCGAACGAGACGCCCGCCGTGCCGTAGACGAACATGACCTCCGGGAGGGTGAAGCCGCCGAGCTCCCGCACGTGCGAGAAGATCACCAGGATGGCGGCGACGTCGAGGCCGGACACCAGGAACGAGCCGGTCATCAGCAGGGCGAAGGAGGCCGGGTACTGCGCGGCGGCGCGCAGCCAGGCGCGCACCAGCAGCAGCCACGTTCGCAGGTCGGTGAGCACGCTCAGCCTCCCTGGATGATGACCTTGCGGCGGGCGGCCCGGGTGGCGAGGGCGCCCAGGGCGAGCAGCGCGGCGGCCCACAGCGCCTGGAACCCGAGCGCGGCGGCCGCGTCGGTCTTGCCGAGGTAGACGTCGGCGGGCACCTGCATGATCGCGGCCCAGGGCAGCGCCTGGGCGAGGGTGCCGAGCCACCCCGGGAAGATCACCAGGGGGACCACCATGCCGCTGAAGAACAGCGTCGCCACGAGCGAGACCGCCTGCACGCCGCGGTCGTCGAGCACCCAGCAGGACGACAGCGCGACGAGGTAGCGCAGCGCGAAGCTCACCACCACCCCGATGGCGACGCTCGCCGCGAAGGCGGCCCAGGTGAGCGGGCCGTCGGGGAGGACGACGCCGAACAGCGCCGCGCCGGCCAGCATGGGCGCGGTGCCGCGCACCACGAGCTGGTACGCGGCCCGGCCGAGGTCCTGGGCGAGCACCCACGGCTGCAGGGGCGCCGGGCGGACCAGGTCGATCGCGATCGCCCCGGTGCGCACCCGCTCGGAGAGTTCGAGCCCGCCGCCGAACACCCGCATGGGTTCGAGCAGCCCCTGGGTGAGGAAGCAGAAGGTGACCGCGTCCGCGACGTCGTAGCCGGCGAGGCCCGGCCGCGCCTGCCACAGCGCGATGAGCACGTACGCGCGCAGGATGCCGAAGACGGTGTTGGTGAAGGCGCCCGCGAAGGTGGCG
>PKFB01000073.1 GCA_002919305.1 Actinomycetales bacterium | reverse complement strand
CCGACCACGACCTGCTCGGGTGTCTTTGCTGAAGAGATGTGGTGGTCAGGGGCGGGGTCGAACCGCCGACCTTCCGCTTTTCAGGCGGAACGATCGCCCTGCTGGCACACTGGAGACCGCGGTCAGAGGGTTGTGGACGGTTGCCGGAGTGCATCCATGTGCGGGGACGTTGCTGTCAGCACTGCTGTCACCTCGGCCGGTCGGCGACCTGCGCATTACGAGTCAGAGCAAGATCCTTCAAGGGCGTCCACCGATGAACCGCATCTAGCTCGGACGACAAGCAGACTTGATCAACTTGATCAACTTGCGTGCTCGCCTCCCGGTGTCCACGGACGTGGTTGGCACTCGCGTGATCGCGATCCCGGCAGCCTGGGTGCGGCGGCTCCACGGGATACTCGGTGGCAAGGCCCGACGAAGGAGGGCCGCGGCAGCCGATCGCCCCAACCCGTGCGGCGGGAACTGGGGTGCCTCGGGCGGCGACTGTCCAGGGCGCGGTTGCCTGAAGGGGTGGCCGGCATGGCCCGGCTGCACGCGATGATCGCTGAGCAGATCGGCGATATCGCCGATGAGGACGTGCAGGTGGTGGTCGGGATTGAGACCGACCGCGGCCCATGGGTGCAAGCGCTGGTGGCCGCCGGCTACACGGTGCTGGCGGTGAACCCGTTGCAGGCCACCCGCTACCGGGAACGGCGTGGGCTCTCGGGTGCCAAGAGCGACGCCGCCGATGCCCACCTGCTGGCCGATATGGTCCGCACCGACTCCCACCAGCTGCGCCCGGTGGCCGGGGACAGCGCCCAGGCCGAGGCCGTCAAGGTCGTCTCCCGCATGCACAAGACATTGATCCGGGAACGCACCCGTCACATGAAGAAGCTCCTGGAGGATGCACGTCGACCAAGATCGTGTATCACCAGGAGCTTCCGTGCTGTTCTACCGTGCCGCCCTGCCGTTGTCACGCCACACCCTCAACTACGTGGCCGGAGTGGTCGGCCGTCACCGGGCGGCGCGCGCTGGCACAGGCTCAACCCAGGCCAGCAGGCCCTGCTCGTGCTGGTCCACCTGCGTAAAGGCGAAACCTACGCCGAGGTCGCCGCCGGATTCGGGGTCGGCGTCGCCACCGCCTGGCGGTACATCACCGAGAGCGTCGCCCTGCTTGCGCGGCGCGCCCCCAAGCTGGGCCAGGCGTTACGCGCGGCCAGAGAGGCCGGCCACCCCTACCTCGTGCTCGACGGAACGCTGATCCGGATCGACCGCCTGGCCGCTGACCGGCCGTACTACTCAGGGAAGAACAAGTGCCACGGGATGAACATCCAAGTCCTGGCCAGTCTGGCGGCATCGTGTGGACCTCCGGATCGCTGGCGGACTCGGTGCACGACCTGACCGCGGCCCGGATCTGGGGGATCATCCGACGCCTGGGCCGGTGGGGCTGAAGGTCGCCAACGCCGCCCACGCCAAGCTCCGCGGCCCCGGCGAACGGGCGAATGCGCAGTTGAAGGGCTGGCGGCTCCTGCGAAAGCTCCGCTGCTGCCCCAAACGAGCAGGTCAACTGGTCAAAGCCATCCACGTCCTACAAGCCCGAGAAACAGGGTGAAAGGGCTCAGTCAGGCCAGCGCGACCGGTCGCGGCTTGTCCGGAAAGTGTCGGTGATGACGCGTACGCTCTTCTCCGTCACTCGGCCTTCGAGAGAGAGGACCGATTGTGGAGCGGTTGTGGGCGCACAGCGTGAACGCTTTGGGTGTTCGGCATCCTCTTGAGGACCATCTGCGGGGAACTGCTGCCCGCGCATCCATGTTCGGTGAGGTTTTCTGTGCCGGAGAACTGGCCGGTTATCTTGGCCTCTGCCATGACGTGGGCAAGGGCGATTGCGGTTGGCAGGAACGACTGCTCCGTGCCGAACGTGATGGCGGCCGGGTAGGCGGTGATCACAAGTTGGCGGGGACAATTTTGGCTCATCGCCAGGTGGGTTTTTTCTCCGCTGCAGTGTACGGGCATCATGGCGGCTTGCCGAGCATCTCCGACCTGAAACGGACGCTCAAGGAGGAGGCACAGCTCAGCCGCCCGCAGGTGAATGAGGTCATAGAGCGCGTCATGTCCCTCGTTCCTGAGCTTCGCCGCCAGGACCCGGTGAGGATTCCGCCGTTCACAAGGGAATTGGAGTTTGACCTGCTATTGCGCCTCGTCTTCAGCGCCGTCGTTGACGCTGATTTCCTGGATACCGAAGAGCACTTCCAGCACCAAGCGCGCCCAGCACATCCGTTCCTGGCGGGCGATCTAGTGGACACATTCGAGGTGGAGCGCTCCAAGCTGCTAGCTGATCGCCCCTCCGCTCCGGTCGACAAGCTGCGTCAGGAGGTGTACGGCTATGCCGTAAGTGCCGCGAAGGCCTCTCCTGGGATGTTCCGGATGCCCGCCCCTACCGGTTCCGGTAAGACCATAGCTGCCGCCGGGTTCGCCCTTCATCACGCTCGGCATCATGGCCTGCGCCGGGTGATCGTGGCGGTGCCGTACATCTCGATCACGGAGCAGAACGCGGCGGTCTATCGCCGGCTCCTGCCTGACCGTGCAGGGATACCCCTTGTTTTAGAGCATCACAGCGGTGTGGACCTGGATGATGCCACGGCCACGGGGCAATGGTCTGCCAAACTCGCCGCTGAGAATTGGGACTCCCCGTTCATCGTGACAACGACGGTCCGATTGTTTGAGTCGTTGTTCGACCGGCGACCGGCCGCGATGCGGCGCCTGCACAGGTTAGCCCGCTCAGTGATCGTGCTGGATGAGGTGCAGGCATTGCCGGACCGCTTGCTCATCCCGATCCTTTCGGCGCTTCGGACCTTGACCGAGTTGTTCGGGACGACGGTGCTACTGACGACGGCGACCCAGCCGCACTACTGGTCGCTGTCACCGTTTCAGGGGTTGCCGGTCCATGACGTCATTCCCCAGGCTAGACAGCGGTCCCTCTACAGTGACCTGCGCCGGGTGCGCTACACGTGGTTCCCTGGCCGGCCAACGCTGCGGGAAGTCGCGGCGAAGGTCGCGGCCGAACGTCAGGTGCTGGCGATTGTGAACACAACCAAGGACTCTGCCAACCTGCATCACCACGTGGAGGAGAAACGCGATCCCGCGCTCGGGTTGGTGTATCACTTGTCGACTCGAATGGCCGCACAGCACCGCCGCGATGTTCTTGAAAGGGTGCGCGCCCATCTGGCGGCGGGTGAACCGGTGGCCGTCGTGGCCACGCCGCTGGTAGAAGCCGGCGTTGATCTGGACTTTCCCGTGGTCTACCGGGCTTTCTCCTCAGCGGACTCGCTTCAGCAGGCAGCCGGCCGCGCTAACCGGGAAGGCCGGCTGAACCAGGGCCTGGTCGTCATCTTCGATCCCTGTGACGGTGGTCATCCCACGGACCAGTCCTATAATGCCGCGCTGGCCGCTACCCGATCGCATTTCGGCCCTGGCAAAGCCTTGCCGGACGATCTTGACGCCCTCGCCGAGTACTATCCGCAGCGGTATGGGTCGCAGAACTTAGGGCTTCCTGCGGAATCTGGTCCCGCGAAGACGCCCAACGGGGCGCTTATCGAGAAGTGGCGCCGCGAGCTGGACTTCCCTCGGGTCGCCAATGGCTTCCGGATGATCGAAGAACTCACCGTACCCGTCATAGTCAGGTACGACGGCATCGAGTCGGACGTCGAGGTGGACGACATTCTCCGGCGACTCCGCCGCGGGAATGCCACCCGCCAGGACCTGCGGGCCCTGCAGCCGTACATCGCGACGATCCCGCGATGGCTGGCAGCCAGAGGCGAGCTGTGCGTGCCCGTCATTGGCGACCTTTACGAGTGGGTGGCCGACTATCACCCCATGCGAGGAGTCGACATCACAGAGCAAACCATCCCAGACGATCCAAAAGAGTACATATTATGACAGACTATATAGCTCAATCAGGCAGGACCGCATTCGCACATATCGCTGGATTTCTCCATATTGCCCACTTCAGAATCGAGACTCTGCTAGCCTCACCAATCGGCGGCGGCCCTATCAAGATGGGGCCGAGGATCGCAACTGAAGCGGACATTATGGGCATACCGGGCGATCCAGGCCGGGGTGGTGAGTAACCCAGCACCCCAGCCCTGCCGGCGTTCATCCCTGCCGGTGATTGCCGCGGAGATTTGTCAGTCGGGGCGCCTAAAGTCCGTGATGGTGTGTTCAGAGGGTCTGGTCCGTTCCAAATGCCTTGGGAACGTGCCAAAGTTCGTGAAGTGACGGAGGCGATCGTGTGGTGACTGGTCAATCCGCACGGTATCCGGGCTACGCCCATCCCCCACTTGTGGTCGAGGTCGAAGGGCCGTACGCGTGTTTCACCCGGCCGGAGCTGAAGACCGAGCGTGTCAGCTACCCGGTGATGACGCCGTCCGCTGCCAAGGGCGTGCTGGAAGCGATCTTCTGGCGTCCGGAGTTTGGCTACGTCATCACCGCGATCGAGGTACTCAAGCCAATCCGCTGGTTTCAGATCCGGCGTAATGAGGTCACCTCGGTGGTCACACCCGACTGGGTACGCAAAGCAATGGCAGATCCCACCTTTCGGTTCGATGTGGAAGAGAACCGTGACCAGCGCAACATGGTTGGGCTGAGGGATGTCGCCTACCGCATCCACGCCCAGATCAAGCTGAGACCGCACGCCGACGCGCCTGAGGCCAAGTATCGCGATCAGCTGCGCCGCCGGGTGGAACGCGGCTCATGCTTTGCCCAGCCGTACCTAGGAACCAGGGAGTTCGCGGCGCGCTTCGGGAAGGCCAGCACGCGACCGGCGATCACGGAGAATGCCGACCAAGACCTGGGGATCATGCTTCACTCCATCCGCTATACCGGCGGGCGCGAGAGCTACACCTGGTTCCACGCACGGCTGGAGAACGGTGTGCTGGTCGTGCCGCCGACCGGGATCGAAGTGCCTCCCTTGGTCGGGACGGCGCGCGTCGGCGGGCGGGGGTGATCAGCGTATGCTTATCCAGCGTCTGCGTGAGGCGGCCGACCAGCGCAGTGATCTGCCGCCGCCGTACTACCGATATCGAGCGGTCCGATGGGCCATTTACCTGGACGCGGACGGGTACCCCACCAGCGAGGAGCTTGCGGACCTTTCCGGTGCTGATCAGCCTGCCGGCATCCAGCTGCCCGCCCCGTACGTGTATCGGGCGGGGCGGAAGCCACCGGCTGCGCTGCTGGTCGACAGCCTGCAATACGTCCTGGGCATGCCTAAGGACACCACCGACAAGGAGATCGCCGAGGCCAAACGGCGCTGTGAGGATTACGTCGACCTGATCGCCCGCTGGCGGGAGTCCGCCCCCGACGATCCTGTGGCGCAGGCCGTGCACGCCTTCTTCGCCCGGGGCGGAATGCTGCCGATTCCCGAGCAGGCTAAGCCCACCGACACGGTCGCGATCTGGGCATGCGGTCAGTGGGCACACTTGCGCCCGTCGGCCGTGGAGTTTTGGGGCACGGTGGTCCGGGGTCGCAAGAGCACAGGCGCCGCGGGGATCTGCCTTGCCTGCGGACAACCGGGTGCCCTGTTGGACACGCTCCCGGAGTCGATCAAAGCAGGTGCCATTCCAGCTGTCGGAGGGCGAGGCCACGACGCCCAGCTGGTCAGCATCAACAAACCAGCTCAAGGCAGGGGCGGCAAGATCCAGCTGGCCAACACGCCCATCTGCGATGTCTGCGGTAACCGAGCGATGGCGGCCCTGAATGCGATGCTCGCCGATGACGCCCACCGGCGCCGGCTCCGCGACAGCGTGATGGTGTGGTGGCTACGGGATCCCTCCGATGGCTTCAACTACATGGTGCTCGATGAGCCACAGCCGGAAGACGTCCGCGCCTTGCTGGATCTGCTCGACACCCCCCGAGCCTGGCAGGCCGAGGTTTTCGATCACAACGCCTTCTACGGCCTGACGATGTCAGTCAACCAGAGCAGGGTCGTGATCAGGGACTGGCTGGAGGTGCCAGTCCAGCAGGTCAAACTCAACATTGCCCGCTGGTTCGCCGATCACCGCAGTGTCGATCGGTGGCGTGATGGGCTCCATGTGGTTCCGCTATGGCAGCTGATCCGGGCCGCAGGGCGGTGGGACACTGTACGCGATACCTACATCGCCGACTCCGAGCCGCACTCCTGCGGCCGAGACCTGCTCATGGCAGCGCTTCGCGGCACGCGCCTGCCCGCCTATCTTCTGCCGCACCTGCTGCGGCGTATCCGAGCCGATCACCATCTTGACCTGCCCCGCGCCGCACTGCTGCGGCTCATCCTGAATCGTTCCAATCCCAAAGTGGAGTGCCCGCCCATGCTGAACCCGGACGGTCCAGTCCCCTACCAGTGCGGACGCCTGTTCGCTGTGTTCGAGGCAATGCAGCGCCAAGCGATCGACAATCTCAATACCACCATCGCTGACAAGTTCCTCGGCGCGGCCTCTATCACGCCACGCCCGATCTTGCTCACCCTGCGGCGCACCGCCCAGGGTCACCTGAAGAAGCTTCGCCGTAAGAAGCCCGGCGCAGCGATCGCGCTTGAAGCCAGGTTCCAGGAGATCACTGATCGGCTGGACGACTACCCGGCCACGCTGCAACTGGCCGATCAGGCGCAGTTCTTCCTCGGCTACGACCACCAGCGCGCTTACGACGCTGCCGCACGCGCGGCCAAAGCAGCCACGAACGACAACTGACCCCCTCATCGAAAGGCAAAATTCCCATGTCTGTCTCCCCGCATCTCGACCCTGCTCGCAAGCAGGATTTCGTGTTCGTCTTCGACGTTCGCGACGGCAACCCCAACGGCGACCCCGACGCCGGCGGCATGCCCCGCATCGACTACGAGACCGGTCACGGCCTGGTCACCGATGTCGCCATCAAGCGGAAGATCCGCAACACCGTGAGCATGCTCGGTGCAGGACAGCCGGGCTACGACATCTACGTCGAACAGGGTGTGGCGCTCAATACGCAGCACGAGCGTGCATACGCCGCCCTGCAACTCAAGCCAGGGGAGAAGGGGGCGGAACTACGCGCCCAGGAATGGATGTGCCGGACCTTCTTCGACGTACGGATGTTCGGAGCTGTCATGACCACCGGCAAGGACCAAGGTGGCGAAAAGGGCGCGAAGTTCAGCTGTGGCCGGGTGCAGGGACCGCTTCAGCTGACCTTCTCCCGCTCCGTCGACCCCGTCAACCCTGTCGAGCACGGCATCAGCCGCATCACCCAGACCCGGCAGGAGGACATCGAGAAGGGAGAATCCACCGAGCTCGGCAGCAAGTACACCATCCCCTACGGCCTGTACATCGGCTATGGACACTTCAGTGCCCCCCTCGCCCGCCGTACCTGGGTGAGCTCCGAGGACCTCGCGATGCTGTGGCGTGCCTTCACCCTCATGTTCGAGCACGACCGGGCAGCAAGCCGGGGTGAGATGGCGCTACGCGGGCTGTACGTGTTCACGCACGCCGATGCCTTCGGATCCGCCCCGGCCTACGACCTGTTCGACCGGATCAGCTACACCAAACGCGAGAACGTCACCGTGCCGCGGGCCTTCGCCGACTACCAGCTCAGCCTGGACAACGACCTGCCCGACGGCGTCACCCTTACTCGCCTCATCGGATGACCAGCAAACCTACGCAGGCCGGGAACGATCCCGGCCTGCTGCAGATACCAATCTCCTCGCTCGAGCATTACGCGTATTGCCCCCGGCAGGCCGGACTGATCCTCCTAGAGGACGCATATGCCGACGACGCCAGCACCACACGCGGAAACCTGTTACACCAGCGCGTTCACGAGCCGGGCTTCGAGTCTCGAAACAATGTCCGTACCCTGCGTGCGCTGCCTGTTTGGCATGACGACCTCGGCTTGTACGGGGTGTGCGACATCGTCGAGATCCACGCCGACGGAACGGTACTCCCAATCGAGTACAAAGCAGGGCCATATATACCCGGCGGCCCCGCGGACGTCCAGCTGGCAGCACAGGCAATGTGCCTGGAGGCGATGTTCACCACGGACATCGGCTTCGGTTTCATCTATTCAGGCGCGAGCCGACGACGCCACCGGGTACACATAGGCCACGACCTACGGGAGCGCGTCGCGCAAATCACCGAACAGGTCCGTACGATCCTGACGTCCATGGCACTGCCCAAGGCAGTAGCCGACCCCCGGTGTCGGCGATGCTCGATGCTAAACATCTGCATGCCCCGTCTCCTCGCCAACAGCCGCGCTCTGGCGCGCGCTGCGAGCACGCTCTTCGATCCCCTCCCGGAAGCAAGCTGGGATGACGACTGAACTGCTCAATACCTTGTACGTGCAGACCCAAGGCACCAGCCTTCATCTCGATCACGACTCAGTCCGTATCGTCGATCCCAACACCCCTGGCCGTAAGACCCTGCCATTGCGCAGGCTGGATTCGATCGTGGTGTACGGACATGTGGCGATCAGCGCTGAGCTTCTCGCACGATGCTCACAAGATGGCCGGAGTGTCGTCTGGATGAGCCTGTCGGGACAGTTCCAAGGTCGACTCGACGGACCAACCCGAGGAAACGTCCTTCTTCGCCATGCCCAACACCTGGCCCACGCAGACAGCGAAAAGAGACTGACGATTGCGCGATCGTTCGTGGCGGGCAAACTGCAGAACTCCCGCCAGCTACTACTGCGAGCAGCCAGGGACATGTCCGGCGCGAGGCAGGAAGAACTCCGGGCGATCGCGGCCGACGGCGAACGCTTACTCGAGGTCGCCAGGACGGCAAAAGGGCTTGACGAGCTTCTCGGCTGTGAGGGGCAGGCGGCGAGACAGTATTTTCAAGGCCTCGGTTTGGCCCTGCGTAGCGACCTCGACATCGGTGGCCTTGGTGCCCGCACCAAACGTCCCCCCACCGACCCCATTAATGCTCTCTTGTCCTTCACCTATGCACTTCTCAGGACGGTCGTCCACGGAGCCGCAGAACAGGTAGGGCTGGACCCATACATCGGCTTCCTCCACAGCATCCGCCCCGCCAAGCCTAGCCTCGTCCTTGATCTGATGGAGGAGTTTCGTCCCCTGCACGCTGACCGGTTCGTGCTCAACCTGCTCAACCGTAAGCAGATTCGCGCTGAACACTTCGAGCACCTGCCTGGCGGTGCCGTTCAGCTCACGGAAGTTGGCCGCAAGCTCGTACTCGTAGAGTGGCAGCGGTGGAAGGCTCGGGAACAGGCCCATCCCCTGCTAGGCCGTCGCGTCCCTACCTGCCTTCTCCCCGTCATACAGTCGCGTCTTCTGGCGCGACACATCCGCGGAGAGCTCCCTTCCTATCTCCCCTGGACGGTCCGCTGATGCAACTTCTTCTTACCTACGACGTCAACACCGCCACGCCTGAAGGACGTCGCCGACTCCGGAACATGGCCAAACTGTGCGAGGGATACGGCCTGCGAGTCCAGAAGTCGGTGTTCGAGATCACATGTTCCCAAGCGGGACTTCTCGAACTGATAGACAGTGCCAACCGCATCATCGACGCCGCCAATGACAGCGTGCGCATCTATCGGCTGCCGGCCGATGGTCTTACCGAAGTGAAGGTCTTTGGAACAGCGAAGATCTATCCGCACTCGGATGCGCTGGTGTTGTAGTTCGGAACTTCAAGCTCCCATCAATTCCCTAGGACCTTCCCAACGACATTCGCCCGGATTGCACCAATTTCTCCACTGTCCATCGCGAGTCGTAGAAGTAGTATCTATTCATCTGCCCAGCATGGGCAGGGTGGCGGCCGTCCTCCGTGACGGCCGAGGATCGCAACGTCATGATGATCGCTG
>PKFB01000067.1 GCA_002919305.1 Actinomycetales bacterium | reverse complement strand
CGCCTTCGCGGCGGACCGGCGTCTCCGCCCCCCACGGGAGCCGCCTGCGTCCCCGGCCGGTGGCGGGGCGATGCGGATGTCCCCGGCGGCGCGGTCCCCCGTGGCCGCCCGGTCTAGCCGGCCAGCTTCCGCAGCGAGCGGACCGACCAGGTGAGGGTGAGCACGCTCAGCGCCAGGAAGAGGACGAAGGCGACCGGGATCGTGCTGTCGCCGTAGTTCCCGGCGAACAGCGCGCGGCCCGCCTCGACCGCGTAGTAGAGCGGGTTGAACCTCGCCGCGGTCTGCATCCACTCGGGCGCGACCGAGATCGGCAGCATCAGGCCGGAGAGCAGCATCAACGGCAGCAGGAAGAACTGGATCACCTGCGACATGCCGTTCTCGTCGCGCACCGCGAGCGCCAGGCCGTACGAGAGGTTGGCGGCGAACAGCCCGGCCGCGGCCATGAGCAGCAGCACCAGGCCGATCGCGGCGAGGTCGACCCGCAGGCCCATCAGCGCGGCCACGCCCAGGATGATCAGCGACTGGATGATCAGCATGATCACGTCCTTCACCACCCGGCCGAGGATGATCGCGGGCCGCCACGCCTGGCTCACCGCGAGCCGCTCCAGCACGCCGTTGCGGGTCTCGTTGATCATGCCGAATCCGGCGAACGTCGTGCCGAACAGGGCGATCATCACGAGCGCGGCCGGGGTGAACAGGACCAGCGCCTCCTGCAGGGTCCCGTTCGGGGTGATGCTGGTGAGCAGCGGGGCGAACAGCAGCAGGTAGAGGACGGGCTGCATGATGCCGAACAGCGGCCAGACCGGGTTGCGGCGCAGGTTCCCGAGCTCGTAGCCCAGGAACAGCATCGTGTGCCGGAACTTCATCGGAGGATGCTCCTTGGGTCAGGCCGCGTCGCGGAGCGAGCGGCCGGTGTGCTTGAGGAAGACGTCGTCGAGCGTGGCCCGCTCCAGGGAGATGGACCGGATCGGCAGGCCGGCGCCCTCCAGGGCACGCAGCAGCTCCGGCAGGTTGTGCTCGCCGTCGTGCAGGTAGGCGCGGAGCCGCTCGCCGTCCTCCTGGGTCTCGGTGATGTACGGCTGGGCGTCGAGCAGCCTGCGGCCCGCCACCGGGTCGTCGAGCCGCAGCGTGACCACGTCCGCGGCGAGCTCCTTCTTGAGGGCCTCGGGGGTGCCCTCGGCGACGATCCGGCCGTGGTCGACGATGACGAGCCGGTCGCAGAGCGCGTCGGCCTCGTCGAGGTAGTGGGTGGTGAGCAGGACGCTCGTGCCCTGGTCGCGCAGGGCGCGGATCTCGTCCCACAGGTTCGCCCGGTTCTGCGGGTCGAGGCCGGTGGTGGGCTCGTCGAGGAAGACCAGCGGCGGCCGGTTCACCAGGCCGATGGCGAGGGCGAAGCGGCGCTTCTGGCCGCCGGAGAGCGTGCGCACCGGCCGGTCGGCGATCTCGGTGAGGCTGAACGCGGCCATCAGCTCGTCGGCGCGGGTCGCGGCCTGCGCCCGGGACATCCCGGCGATGCGCGCGGCCATGACCAGGCTCACCCGGCCCGGGGCGTTCTCGTCGACGCCGCCGTTCTGGCCGACGTACCCGATGTGCTCGCGCACCTTGGCCGCCTCGGTCACCACGTCGTACCCGGCGACCCGCGCGGTCCCGGAGGTGGGCGCGGTGAGCGTGGCGAGCATGCGGACGGTCGTGGTCTTGCCCGCGCCGTTCGGCCCGAGGCAGGCGAAGATCTCGCCCTCGCCGACGGCGAGGCTGATGCCGCGGACGGCCTCGACCTGCTCGGTCTTGCCGCGCCCGCGTCTGGCGGTGAACGTCTTGCGCAGGTCGTGCGCCTCAATGATCATTGGTGTCTCCGTTCGCGGGAATCGGGCGCGAAGCCCCTCCCGGCGGGGGGGTGTGCTCTCGTCAGGTTCCGCTGCCGGGACGTGAGCGAGACGGTTCGGACGGTCCAGAGGTCAGGGCAGCTCGCCCCGCTGGACCCGCTGCAGGGCGTCCTCGATCCAGTTGAGCTGGGCCTCGAGCTGGGCGGCGTTGAGCCGCAGGGTCTCGTCGATGTGGCGGGGCGCGCCGTGCGCCCGCTTCGCCGCCATCGCCCGGCCCATCATCTCGATCGCGGCCCGGAGCTGTACGGCCCGGCCCTTCATCGCGTCGACCAGATCGGCGGGCGACAGCCGGTCGAGGAAGGTGAGGGCCACCTGGAAGGGGTCGACGATGGGCTTGATCTCCCACCAGTGGTTGAGCAGCAGCCGGGTGAACTCGGCCCGGCCCTCGTCGGTGATCTCGTATACGGTCTTGCCGCCTCTCCCCTCCTCCACTCGGCTCAGCAGCCCCTCGTCGGCCATCTTGCTGAGCCCGTGGTAGATCGACCCGAAGGCCACCCGGGCCCACTGGTCGGCGCCCCAGAGCTCCAGGCGGCGCCGTACCTCGTAACCGTGGAGCGGGCCGTCGAGCAGGATGCCGAGGATGAGGGTGCGCGTCGAGGACATGTTCAAGTTTGTATTCAAATTTGTATGGCTGTGTCAACAGGTATTCGGGCCGGGCAGGGCACGGCCCCGAAGTGATCGGGGCGGCGAGATCGCGCCGGGGCCGCCGAGGGGTGGAGGCCGCCCGCGGTTCCGCGGCAGGGCGGCGGAACAGGGCGTGGCGGCGGGGCTGGGCGCGGCTCGCCGTGGCACGGTTCAGATCACACGCGTCCCTCGCGGAGCAATAGGCTGGGCGGCATGTCCGCACGTCCGACCGCTTTGATCACCG
This sequence comes from Actinomycetales bacterium, assembly GCA_002919305.1. GTDB lineage: Bacteria > Actinomycetota > Actinomycetes > Mycobacteriales > Micromonosporaceae > RSA1. Next base: position 7,262 of record PKFB01000067.1, on the reverse strand, counting down.
GGGCGTCCCGGGGGGTGGGGGCCGCCGTGGCCCGCGCCCTCGCGCCCACCCACGACCTGCTGCTCGGCGGCCGCGACCGCGCCGCGCTGGAGAAGGTGTGCGCGGAGCTGCCGGGCGCCCGGCCCTGGCCGGTCGAGCTGACCGCCGTCACCGAGGCCGACGTCGCCGGGATCGACCGGCTCGACGTGCTCGTGCACAGCGCCGGCGTGGTGACGCTGGGGCGGATCGAGCGGACACCGGCCGAGGTGTGGCGGCGCACCTTCGAGGTGAACGTGGTCGCCGTCGCGGAGCTCACCCGGCTGCTGCTGCCCGCGCTGCGCGCCGCGAACGGGCACGTGGTGCTCATCAACAGCGGGGCCGGGCAGCGGGCCAACCCGAACTGGGCGTCGTACGCGGCGAGCAAGTTCGCGCTGCGGGCCTTCGCCGACGCGCTCCGCCTGGAGGAGCCGTCGCTCCGGGTCACCTCGGTCTACCCGGGGCGGGTCGACACCGACATGCAGCGCAGCGTCCGGGCTCAGGAGAAGGGCGAGTACCAGCCGGAGAAGTACCTGCGGGCGGACTCGGTCGCCCGCGCCGTGCTGACGGCCGTCACGGCATCACCGGACGCGCACCTCACCGAGATCACCGTACGGCCGTCGGCGGGGCCGGCGAACTGAGCCGGGGGCCGACCCCGTGGCGGACGCGTGACCTCGCCGGTCAGTTCGGCCGGGCGGACATCGACCCGTCGATGGAGGAGACGCGGCCGTACTCGTCGAACTCGGCGACGGTCTCGAACCCCGGGCCGCTGATGGTGAGCCGCGTGTGGTCGGGGCTGAACGCGGCGCCGAGGCCGCGCCGTACCGCGTAGCCGTACAGGGCGCGCCGGTGGTCGCTCAGGCGCAGGGTGGCGAGCCCCTGCCCGAGGACGCGCACGACCCGGGCGGGGTCGGGCGGGGGCAGCCGGAAGTCCGGGTGCTCGATGAGGAACGCCACCCGGGTGCCGCCGGCGTCCCCGTTGTACGAGGCCCACTGGCCGGACACGGCCTTCGCGGCGTCGGTGAGCATGCCCGCGACCTCGACCGGTTCGGCGGGCGAGCCGGGCAGCGCGTCGAACGGCACCTCGGCCGAGGCGAGCTCGGCGATGCCGTACCGGTGGCCGAACTCGCGCAGCGAGGCGGAGAGGGCGACCAGCGGCTCGGGGTATCCGCCCGGGTTCGCCCAGGCCCACAGCCAGGATCGCGGGCCGGGGGCGGCGGTGCCGATCAGGTGGAAGCGGGTGCAGACGAGGGACCTGCTGCCGGCGAACTCGAAGCGTCCCGCCCGCAGGTCGACGTGCCAGGTGTGGTGGTCGCCGAGCACCTCCGCGAGGTGGAGCTGCTGCTCGAGGGAGAGCAGCGCGGCGTCGTCGAGGATGTCGGTGAGCGTCAGCGTTTCGGGCATGCGGGGCAGACTAACGGCTCACTCCGCCATAGATCAGCGCAAAGCACTAATTGACCGGCATGCTGCGCCACTTCATGGCGAGACCGACCGCCATGCCCCGCCCCGAAGTCCTCCCGCCCGCCGACGCTGAACCGCGCACAGCGGGCATTTCACCATGGAGTAGAGCCACTGGTATCCGGAGGAGCCGCTGAGCGGGCGGCCCCTGCCCGACCTCGGCCAGGGGCCGCTCCACTGTGGGGAGCTTCACATGCACCTGCACTGCTATGTCTGGACGGGCATGGGTGAGGACCTCCGCGACGAGGCCGATCGGCGCGTGCCGCCCCCGCCCGGAGACCCGGCGTCGTTCATCTCCTCCCCGCTGCCCCCGATGCGCACCTGCGACTGGCTGCTCAAACCGGCCCGCCGCATCGACGCCACCCACACGACCGTCGACGGCGCCCTCGCCTGGCTCGCCGAACGCTATGAGGCGGCCCGGCCGTCCTTCCTCCACCCGGACGCCGAGGCCGCGATCGGCCTCGGCCTCCGCCTCGACCTCGCCCGCGAGGCCCTGGAGGGCGGCGTCGACGTGCAGTGGGGCTTCTGGCTCACCGGTGGCCGCTTCACCACCTGCGGCGTGGTCTGCTGCTCGCCGAACCGCCACGCCCGCCACCGCTGCCCCGCCGCCTGACCACCCGCCCAGACGGCGGTGCCGTACGGCCGGGAAACGTCCCCTGCGCTGCCTGCGCGGCGGCAGACGGCGCCGCCCGTCCGGGAGGGGCGTGGTCTCGGACGAGGCCGGATGTGCCCGCGGGCGAGCGGTCTCCGAGGCGGGGCGCGTGCGGCGGACGCGCCCTGTGCCGGCCGGAGAGCCGGGCCGGCCGGAGGGCGTTCATCGGGCCGGGGCCGGCGTGGGCCTCTCCCGCGAGCGCCGATCCGCGCCCCCCGGGGTGAGCTCGGCGTTTCTCAGCCACGCCTGGCCGGGGCCGGTGAGGGTGAGGCCAAAGATGATCATCGTGGCGTCGGACGGCACGTCGGCGCGTACGCATACGTGCGTCCAGCCGGTGGTGCCCCGCAGGGCCTCCTGATCGCGCTCCTGCGTCCCGCCGCGGCTCTCCGGCGTGACGACCGAGAGGAACAGCGCGGCCTGCTCGGCCACGTCAGCGGTCCGGATGTCCGCCGCGAAACGCACGCTCCGGCCCCGGTAGGCGTCGGCGAGGATCACCTGACGCAGGTCGGCGAACCGGAACGGTCGCGGCACCTGGGCCTTGAGGTAGCCGCAGCCGTCATCGGTGCCGCAGGTGTAGTCCCCCACGTGGTTCTCGCTGATGTCGGTCAGGAAGCTGCCGCGCAGTTCCCAGCCCTGCAGGCCGTACGAGAAGTCCAGGTTGCACGGCTCCGCGGTGCGTTCGACCTTGCGGACCACCCCCGCGAGCGGGATGCCCTTGGCACTGATCGCGGCGTCGATCGCCTCCGCGAGCGAGCCGTACCCGGCGAGGCTGAGGCCCTGCTCGTCGGCGAGCTCTTCGGCGACCAGGACGGGGCACCCGTAATGCCTGGCGAGGGCCAGCCCCTCCCCGATGCCGGCCTGCACGACAACCTGCTCACCGATTCGCGTCCGAAGGTGGACCTCCGCGCTGTACAGCTCGTCCCCGAGCCGGTGGATCCGTACGGCCTCCACCTGGCGGCCGGTCCTGTCCACCAGCTGGAACACCAGCTCCCCCGGCGCCACGAGGCCGTAGGCATGCTGGTGGCGGAGCCACAGGGGGAGCATGCGCCCACCGGCCTCGTCCACCAGCGCGACCAGCACCCACATCAGCACATGCTGCACATCGGCGACCCGTAGGTCGATCACATCTGCCTCCCACGTAACGGCTACAGCATGGGGTACGGCCGGCCGGGCCGAATACGATCACCGTTCCGGTACGCGATCACCCACATTTCCGCTTCAGCCGCTGCACACGCCTCGGTCACACCACCCTGAACCCTCGGCCCGGTTCCCGCCCAGGTCGCCGCGATGAAGCGACCCGCGCCCAGGATCGCCCGGCGGCCACCGCAGCAACGTGCGCCCACACCCGCAGCCCTCGCCATCACCTCAAGCACCACCCCACCCAATCCGATATCGCGAATTTCGGCAGCCGTTATCCCGATCACCCTACGACGGCAGATGCCTCCTGATTTCAGCCGCAGCCGCCCAACAACGCCGTCCGCCCCCTACAGCCCTGATATGTCCCATAGCGGACGCCGCTCAGAAAGCTCTCACCTGCGGGAAGAGATGCGACCCGCGCCGAGACAGCCCTCGCCATGCCTATTGCGACCAAAAAATGCCACCGAGGGAGGGGATCAAGCTACTGTGACGTCATACATATCCGTGTGCAGCCGACAGAGCCGGAGACCCGATGCCCCATCCGTCTCCCGAGCCCTCACCACACCCGCGGCCCACCGCGGGACCCCAGCCACACCCTGAACGCACCGGATATCCGACAATCAACCCGACTCCCGAACCATCGCCACAACCCCAGCCCACTCCGGTCTCCCCTCCGGCGCACCAAAACACCGCACGCCGATCCGGCCACCCGACCGCCGGCGCGACCCCCAATCCCCACCCGACCGTCACCATCGGGCCGAACCCGGTCGACTGGAACTACTCCGCCATCGACCCGGCACAGATGGACGCCTTCGAGAAAGCCCTCGCCCGCGCCCAGGACACCCTCGGCACCGCCGAAATCCAGATCCGCCACGCCCTCGAAAAACTCGATCTGGACACCTCGCCCCTGACCGCCCTGCGCGAAACCCAGAACTGGATCGGCAGCAAACGCCCGGAACTCCGCCGCCGCAACGAAACCATCCAAGCCGTCCGCGAGACCTGGTCCCCCGGCTCCGGCCAGGCGACCGGCCTGACCCCCTTCGACGAAGGCCTCTACACCAGAGCCGGTCACAACCCCGACGCCTACGCCGCCGCCCACGCCCTCAACCAGGCCGCCCAGACAGGAAAGCTCGACGACACCACACTCGCCCAACTGGAAAAGCGCACCGACGACGCCGACTTCGCCACCGCCCTGATGTACGCCCTGGGCGCCGCCCAGTTCCGCAAACTCCTCACCAAAACCGGCGAATCCACCGACCGGACCACCGCCCAGCGCCTCCAGGCCGCCTTGGGCAAGACACTCGCGACAGCAAGCCCACGCCTCACCACCACCTGGCGCGCGGAACTAACGGCCGACGGCTCCGCAGGCCAGCACTACTGGCTCTCCCGCGCCCTCATGCACGGCACATACGACGCCGACTTCCTGGTAGACGTAGCCAGAAAGATCGAAGCCGCGAACCGAGCCCCGGTCCTCGACCCCCTGCCCGGTGTCCTCACCGCCCTGTCCCGCGTCCCCGAGGCAGCCCAGGACTTCTTCGCCGAAGACCCCACCCTCCTGAACCGTCTGATAAACGAGCGAAGGACACTCGATGACGGCAAGGCACTGAGCGCAGCAATCCTGGCCGCGACGACGGTCTTCCGCGACCACGCAGGCACCGCGGAAAACCCGTCACGGGGCTACCTATCAGCCAAACTGACCTCCGAAGTCATCCATTTAGAAGCACAACGCCTTTATGAAGGTAAGTCGCTCGCACTTACCCCCGACACCCTCAGTCGCATTTTCGTCAGCTACATACGAGATGTAAATCGTGCGGCAAATTCTGGCGATGACACCGCTATCGGCGTTGCCGTTGCAGATCACGCCATTTTGCCAGGGCGAGAAGACTGGGGCGCCAGATTCGATCGAGAGGCACTACGAAACGTGATGACGGAGGTATTCAAGGAAGACGCTAACGCATTCCCCTTTGTGGTCGGCGCGCAGACGATCTGGGCGAGTAAGTTATTTGACGCAAGCGCCGCTCAACTCGCCGCCGGGCACGGGAGCCTGAGCTTTCGTATGGCTGCACGAGAAGTTGGGTCGGGTTTTGGTCTTATCACCGATAGCGCAGGGATCGCTCAGGTTACAAAGGGACAGGAGCTAGACGAAGCACAGGAACGCAATGTGAAGATATTCGCCGCTTTAGTGAATACCGGCCTGGCAATTCCACAGAATTGGCACTGGCCAATTGTCGCCGGGGTGGCCGGGGCATGGACAGGCCTCATCGAGGATGCAGCCAAGGGGCAGGCTGCAGAGGAATCGGCAAGAAAAGCGAATAGCACAGTGGACGAGACAGAGTTTCTCATGCACCAGCTTGCCGCGCAGGCCCTACTCAACCATGGCGTATTCGGATCGGCTGACCCTCCGGCCAAGACACATCCATGGGCATCCCTCAGCGACCTACGCCCCGGCGACGACCCCCGCGAGGCACCGAACAACTTCCTCAAGGACGACGGAAAGACACTCTTGACCCGCGAAGAAATGCTGGCGTCCCGAGATGCCGACGGTAATACCGTGGCATACGAGGCATACCTTAGATGGTTGAACGAGGGACCGGCAGGAGAGACTTGGGCCGATGTACAGTCGAAGCTGGAGATTGGCTACATCAAATCTTTCAGGAAATTCCGATGACTACTACGCGAACACTCGTCACAATATTGGCGATCTCTGCGCTAGCGATAGGGTGCAGTCAATCAGAAGAGAAACCAGACACAACACCCCTGCCAGCCGCAGCTGCCCCGCCTTATATATGTGACTACATTCCACTGGGCGCCGTGGAACGGATGACGGGTTTGCGCACCCCGTTAGCTAAGGGCACATTCGAGTTGAATTTTGAAGAGGATTATCGCGAAGGATGGTGTGGCGTCTACCAACCGACAGGGGACCAGTGGAAAGTGCTAGACATCGAACTACTCTCGAACGCAGACTCGGAAAAAGTCGAGTCGGAAGTCCGCGACGGGGCGAAGCGCCTTCCACAGATTCTTCCAGACGCCACGGGATACTACTCGTCAACCAGGGGACGCAATCATTCAGGAGCGCTGGCTGTCCTGATTCGAGATAAGTTCATGTTGGTTGTCGACATGGATCGAGGAGCCGAAGGCCGTGATCACGAGGCAGATGTCGTAGCCTTGATGAGACTTATTGCCCCGAAGCTGATTGGAGATCCTCCTGCTCCCAGCACAGAGAAAGGGTCATGAACCATGACGCAACTTGTTCCGAATCCCTTATATGCGGCCTTTGAGAACACTCTCCGCCTGGTTGAGCCACTCGTACAGGCAGTGGACAGGGATCTCGGCAGACCGTGCGATAAGTTTCATTCAGGCGAAGTGTGGACCGGGCCGACGGCGCGGCTATTTGACCAGCAGCTCGGCCAGTTGCGGTCTCGGGTGCGATCCTCAAATCATCGGATTGTGACCGATCTGCGACAGGCTCTAACTCGGACCCCGCGTGAGGTGACCGAGGAGGAGGCTAAGAGCATCAGAATGCGCTACGGGCTTCCCTGATGCTTCGGATCGCTCCCTTAATGCTCCGATCGTAAGGTGTTGGCGCGGATGGCGATGCGGGCACTCGCGATTCTGGCGGTTCCGTCGATGTTTGTCCATAAACGCGAGAAGTAATCAATTGGCTCGAATGCTGCTGTTCCGCATCTCGGACGAGGAGCCCGGAGTCGGAAGCCGATCGACCATGGGGTCGTTTCGCTCGAACAGCCCCAGGGATCAAACCTGGTGTCAGACGCCGACGGCTCGAGGGGTTGACCTCGGGTGCCGATGATGAGGGTGGTCGCTGTTCTGGTGGTGCTGGCCTGCGTAGGGGCAACGGCAGCCGGGTGCGGTCGCCAAGACGAGAGAGTCGATCTCAGGCCGTTGCCCACCGTTGCCGCGCCGCCCTACATCTGCGGTCACATCCCCCTTGAGGCTGTGGAGCGGATGACGGCTTTGCGTGCGCCGCGGCACAGGGGCTCCT
>PKFB01000029.1 GCA_002919305.1 Actinomycetales bacterium | reverse complement strand
AGTCCGGCCTCGACGCAGGCGAGGACCCGGCGATGGCCCTCCGCATGGCCCGCGCCCTGTACCGCTACGAGATCGCCTTCTGGGACGCCTTGGCCGAGGGCCTGTAGAGGGCTGAGTCGGGCGGCTCTGCGGACACGGCCGCCGGCCGGGCGGTGACGATCGCGCCGCCCCGGCGGCCCGCGGAGCCGCCCCAGATTAATGCCCGAATCAAACCCCGCGACAGCAGGTGGGAATCGCCCAGAACGTGCGGATTATGAGTCCGCTGCTCTAACCTGCTCAGCCATCGCCTAAAGGACACCTCCAACGAGGGGGAATGGTGTGAGGAGAACCGCCCGCCCCGCGGCAGCCCGCACCTACCCGGAGCAGGTGCCTCCTCATGCGGGCCGTATGGCGCACCTTGCACCGGGCGCGTGCCGCAAGCCCGCAGAATCTTGATGGTCTGCGGGCCGCGCACAACCTGCGGCGTATCCCCGCCACCCGGACATCAACGTGGTTCTGGGATCCAACCGCTCAACGACAGTGGCGACGAGAGCATGTTGACCGACGCGGTCGTCAGGCCGCGCCTACGCCTCGCACCCGTTGCAAGGCCCGGCGCTCCGCGGCCTCCACATCGAGCCGGCCGTCGGGATCACCGCCTCGAGCCAGTACCGCACCTCTGACCAGCGCCAGGTAGAAGAGCGATGGTGCGCAAGGCGTCCACTCCTCAGGGGGTTGGCTGAGGATGAACTCAAGGACGTCATCTGGCGTGGCCGGGACGAAGGCGTACCTTTCGTGTTCCCACTTGTCCTCAATACCCTTGGACCACCGCGCCCGCAGCTGGGCCTCGGTGAGTTCGGTCAGTACCGCTCGGAAATACGCAGCCCATTGGTGGTTCCGCAGATCGAGGGCGAAGGCCAGCAGCTCGAGCGACACATCGTCACCCGCTTGGACAGCCAGCTCTTCCTTAAGCGCGCGGCGGGCGACCCTATGCAGGCTGATCGGTGATCCGTCCTCGGGCAGGTCGTGGATGCGGGCGAGCCCTTCGTTGGCGGAGGAGTTCCAGCGGAGAGCATTGGCGCCGGCCACCATGCTGCTTCTCCGCGAAATGATCATCTTCCGGTCGGGCCCGGTCTCTACGGCGACGTTCACCCCGAAACTGCAAGACATGAAGCCGGGGGCGTCGACGGGATCGTCCGACTCCAAGTGCAGCGAGCGCAACGTGACACCGGATGCGTCAAGCGGTCGATCAAGATTGGTGGTAACCGCGAGAAAGTCGTAGTAGTCCGCATTGGACAAGTGGAGTTGCACCACGGGCTCTTCGTCTTCTGACGTGCGACCGACGATGATGCGCTCTAGTGCGAACCGGGGATTGTTCCAGCGGTAGGGCTGACCGGCCGCTCGTAGCCCTGCCTCCCTGGCTTCGATTTCCGCGCGCCAACGCGCCACCTCCGGCGGCAGTTCGACCCTCCGGTCCGGTTCGTAGATGATCTGTACGTTCTCTTCTTTGATCGGTCGAGTCCCATCCCCTTCGTAGATATGACAGTCCGTGACCAGATCACCAATGGTGAATCTGTCGAGATAGGCCACCCTACTCTCCGTGATCGTCCTGCACACTTCGGAAACTCGACTTGGCAATCGTACCGAATCATGGTCGAATTCACGTCACGCAATACGTAACGAAGATCGCGCCCAGGGCCTTGCGGGAGGTGCACGGGTGGATTTCGACGATGGCGCCGACGGGGTCGTCGCCACCGTGGTGATCGACTCCTACTCCGGCGCTCCCAAGAGCGAGCGGTATCGCCACCATCTCCAACAGAGCGCTGCTGATCTCGTTGGACTGGCGCGCCGTCTGGGGTTCCGCGCCACGCCCATGGACCTGTGTGGCTCGAACGAGGAGCGTGGCACCAGAGATGCGATCATCGAAGGGTTCAGGGCGCTGGCCCGGCATCCTGCCACGCGCAAAATTGTCTACTGGACGGGACATGGGAGGATAATCGGGAAGAACGAGGAAGAATTCGTCCTAGTCCTCAGTGACAGCTATCGCGACGGCTCGGTTCGGCCGGAACTGGCGTTCAACGTCAGGGACCTGGCGCATCTGGTCTCCGAGTTGCCGGGAGACGTCCTTCTGATCCTCGATGCCTGCTTCGCCGCCGCAGCTCTCGACAAGGTGACCCGGGTCATCAGGAGCGTGGGCCGCCCTGTCGATGAACGCGGAAGAAGGGCGGGTCTCGTGGTTGTCGCCACCGCCGAAGATCACGCGGCTGAGGGCGAATGGGTGAGGAAACTCAAAGAGGTGGTGGACGACCCTCGCCGGTTTGTGGAGGAAAAGCCACTTTTCCCGCGCACCGAGAGATATGTGATGCTCTCGGACCTGCTGTATGCGCTATCCGAGCACATGGGCCACACGCGCGGCCTGCAGGTTCAGGTGCCGCAGGAAATTTATCCGCTTTCGCGTACATTCCTCCGGAATCCCTACTTCTCGGACTCCGTACGGCGCGCCGTACGACCGGAGGGGGACGAAAGCTGGATCGGTGACGAACTTCGTCACAACGTGATGCGGCCCTTCTCCGGGAGCTCTGACAGATGGGCTATCCGGCACTTCACGGGAAGGACGGCGAGCCTACGGCGGATCGTGAACTGGCTGGGTACTCGGTCCCGCGGCATGTTCGTGGTGACCGGCCCTTCCGGAAGCGGTAAGTCGGCACTCCTCAGCTATGTGGCCCACCTCACCATCCCCGAGTTCTACGATCAGCTCGCCAGTAAGCCGCCCCTTCACCTGCAGCCCGATCTCCATTCCATCCACGCTGCGGTGCACTGTCGTGGGAAAACCCTTTCGGGGCTCATTGCCGAACTGACGCTGCGCCTTCGGCCTCTCGGCCTAGAAGCCCGTACGTTCGAGACACCGGAGGAGTTCACCGCCGCAGTAGCGCGCCTGGCCGAGCTGAAAGGAGCGCTCACGCTTCTCGTCGACGGCCTGGACGAGGCAGCGACAGGTCAGTCCTTTGAGATCGCACGTGACCTGCTGAACCGGCTCGCTGCACGTCCCGGGATCAAGGTCATCGTTGGCACCCGCTACCGTCCGCGGCAGCTGCCCGCCGACTACGCGCCGCCCGAGACGCTCCCTGAAGTCCTACACGCGGATGAGGAGCCGCTGGCGATCGACCAGGATCCAGGCACAGAGGAGGACATTCGCCGGTACATCGATCGCGTGCTGAGCTCTGCGGGATCGCCCTACCGGACGAGGGACGACGAGCGCGCCTACGCCTGCGCGTCGCTGACCGCCCGCAGCCGCGGGCTGTTCATCGTCGCCTCACTGTGGGCGCACCACCTCGCCAAGCAAGACCAGGTTGTTCCCCGCGACCGCCTCGACGGCGACATCGGCTCGGCTCTCATCGAGCTGCGCACGCTTATCGCCGAAGAGATGCGCATGCTGGATCCCGCCGATCCCGAACGCACTGAAGACTTGCTGCGGCCGCTCGCGCTGGCACAGGGGGCGGGACTTCCGTGCTCATCGGTGTGGCTCGAGATGGCCAATGCGTTACGACGTGGCGACCGCCGGGCGTACACCTACGACGAGCTCCTGCGCGTGGTCCGTGCCACGGCGAGAACCCTCGTAGCCGTGGAAACCGGCGAGGACAGGGATCTTTATCGATTCCACCATCCGAGCTTCGGTGCCCACCTGCTTCCCCCCGAGGGCGCTCAGGCCGAACTCCATCGTCGGGTCGTGGACGCCCTCGATTACCTGCGGCAAAAGGAGGGCGACGGCTCATGGGAGAAGGCCGACCCCTACCTCAAGGCCCACATGGCGGCCCACGCGGCCGCTGCTGGCGAGGACGTACTCGAACGGCTCACGAACGATCTGGACTTCCTTGTGAACGCCGACCCGGCAGGCGTGCTGCCACTGATCGGCGCCACTCCACGTGTCTCAGAGCCGCTCACGCTCTATCTGCGCATTGCCATGGAGTTCTCGCGGCTCGGTGTCCGGGAGCGATGGGCTCTGCTGCGGGCGACCGCGTTGCGCAGCCATCCCGGCCTTCTGCACGAGATGGGCTACGACACGTCACGGCTGCTCTGGAACGACATCTGGACCGACGCTTCTCCCGAACCCGTGCATCGGGCGTGGAGTGGTCCATTCGGTGGGGCGCACGCGGTCGCCTGGAGCCGTGCGAATCGTGGCCTCGTGCTGGCATCGGGAAGCAGTGAGGTCCGCGCCTGGTATGCATCGAACGGGCGTGTCGCGTGGACGTTCGAGAGGGAAACCGATCTCAGCGGTCAAGAGGGCCAGGCGCCCCCGTTGTTTGCGGTCGGCGTCATCGACGCCGATACCCCGGTCATCGTGGCCGCCGATGCGAATGAGCTCCTGCTGTGGACGACCAAGGCTCCCCGTCGCCCGCAACGCATGTACTGGGGTGGCGATCTGAGGTCGGTGGCGGTGGGCTCGCTCGGTACGGACGCGTACGTGGCGGCTCTCGACGGCGACCTGTTATGGGTCTGGAGCTGGCCGGTGAAGAAGCCACCTCGGCCGCGCCGAATCCATCAGTTCCGGCTCTCCGAACCCGCCCGGTCGGTGCGGCTGGTTCCCGTCGCGAATGCTCTCATCGCGGCGATCGGGGCCGGGAAACGGATCGAACTGTGGGAGGTCACAAGGGGAGCGCGGACTCGTGATCCGGTCAAGTCGTTACCAACGAGCGTGGCACGTGTCGGCGACGTGGCAACGCTCGCCGAGCCCGACGGCTCTGCGTGGGTCGCCGCCGTAGGGTGGCGGCGACTCCGCGTATGGCATCTCAGGGAAGTCTCTCGCGATCTGCGCCATGACCTGGTCCTCGACGTCGCTACGAACGGCAGGGGCATCACTCTCGGCCGCGGGCGGAACGGCGTCCTCGTCGCCGTCAAGGACGGGACCGAGATCCGCACCTGGAACGTGGACGGCTCGGCGCACATCCCGCTGCGGCGACATGACACCATGCTCAGATCGCTGACCTTCGACCCCGCGGGAAGCGGGCGGCTGGCCGTAGCCGACGGCGGCAGGGTGCGCATCTGGGAGGCGGTTCACACCATGCCGCACGGCGCCACGATCAGAGCAGAACTGCACCTGCTGCGGCTCTTTCACGGTGCCCGGGACCGATACCTGCTCTGCCGGGCGGATGGGTCCCGGGTGCGGCTTACCGAGCACAACGCGAGCGGCCGCTGCGACAGGTGGTCGACCGACGCGCTCGTGCTCGACCATGAGCCTGACAAGGTAGCGGAGGTTTCAGCGGTTCCCCTCACCGATGACACCTGGCTGGTCGCGACGGTGTTCCGTAGGACGGTACGGCTGTGGACCGTGGTGAACGGAACCGTGGCGCACCGCGATGAGCTCCAGCTGCCGGGCCCGAGAGACGACGGAATACGTGCGGTGGCTCTGCACGCCGACCCAGACGCCGTCCGGCTTTTCGTTCCCGTGGGCCAGCGGCTGCATGTGTATCGGCGAGATGCGACGGATCGCGACTGGAAGCTGGCGGAGACCAGTGCCTCAGTGACAGGTGCAGCCATGATTGAGCAGGTAGCCGTGGTCGCTTGCCGGGACGGTGAACCTTACGTCGTTGCCAGGGCCGGCGCGTCGGCCTACCTCTGGCACGGCGGGCCGCACCCCATCTCACGGGTCGACGCACCTTCGACGATCAGCGCGCTGAGCTGTGGTGCGCGCGACTCGGGAGCCCCACTCATCGCTTTAACCGCCGGATCGGAGATCTTCGTCTCGGAGTTCACGGAGAAACGCCAGCGAGCACGCCCCCTGACCACCTCCACTGCCCCGGTGCGCTCCATGGCGCTCACCGGATCACCTCTGCCTCCTCTGCTCATTGCGCGGACCGGTGTGTCCACGGTGCAGCTCTGGGACATGGACCGGCACCGGCCGTTGCTCGACATACCCGACCGCGGCTATCTGGTCGAGCATGTGGCGGCGGCGGCCGATCACCGAGGCGTCACCATGTTCCTCGCCGGCAAGGATCGCTGCGACCAGCTGCAACTGCCCATGAACCGCCTGACCGCTCTATTACACGGCACGAAGGGACTTCACGATGCGCCGTGACCTCGTGGTCTTCGTCCCGGGGATTCTGGGAAGCAGACTCACCCGATCCGGCCGTGACGTCTGGAATCTCTCCACGTCCGCCCTGGCCAATGCGCTCCGGTTCGCGAAATCGATGTCCCTCCCCGAGGGCATCGGTGACAACGAGCCAGAGGGCCCATACGCACTCGAGGCCGCCGACGCGTTACGCGAGCCACGAGTATGGCCTGGCTTCGTATCACATCTTGCCTACCGTGACGTTCTGAATCATCTGCGAAGCGATCTCCAAGACCGGCTCGCCGTCTTCTCCTACGACTGGCGACTGTCGAACCGGCTATCCGCACAACGACTCAAGTCCTTCGTCGAGGACCGACTCTCCCGGTGGCGCGAGCACATCGCGGCGACGTCACCGGGAGTGGAGGAACCTCGAGTGATCTTCATCTGCCATTCCATGGGCGGGCTCGTCACCCGCTACTACCTCGAGCGGCTGGGTGGGCGGGAGATCGCCTCTGCGTTGGTGACCATCGGTACGCCTCATCACGGCGCCGCCAAGGCTATCCGGGTGCTCACCGGAAACCTCCTCCGGTGGGTACCTGCGCCCCTGACCGAGTGGCTCACTCAGACGGCCCGCACCTTTCCTTCCGTCGTACAACTCCTCCCGGTCTACCGAGCGGTCCGTACCGTCGATGGGCTCGCCCGCCTGGACAGCGTTGAGATCCCCGACCTGCCGACGTGGATGGTGCGAGAGGCGTTCTCCTTCCACAGAGAATTGCGCGAGGCACAAGAGACCAACGACGCCGCCGATCGCAGGAAGGGACGGCCGCGTCCGTACGAGCTGGTCGCGATCGGGGGCGCCGGTAAACACCCCACCGATCACGGCCTTTCAGTATCCGCTGGCAACATTACGTTCCACCACGGTCTAGACGACGTGCAGGAGTGGGCGGGAGACAGCACCGTCCCTGCCATCTCAGCCACACCGCAGGAGTTCGAGCACACGGGACGCACCGTCTGGCATCTCCACCGGCACACTGCGTTACCGAATGAGAAGCCGGTGCTGCGACAGCTCAGCAACGTCTACAACGCCATTCCGCTCTCGGAGTACCTGGCCGAGGAAGAGGGGTTCGGCGTGGAAGTACCGGACTTCGCCATGGCTGGCGAACCGCTAACGGTCACGGTGACGGCCTCCGATCCACGCCTTCGTTTCACCGCGCGGCTGCGCTCGGCCAATGGCGAACTCATAGCGACAACCCGTCTCTTTCCGGACGGTACGGGCGTCTGGCAAGGAACCCTCGACACGGTGCCCGGTTTGTGGACCGTCGAAGTGGCGTCCGATCAGTTGCGGACCGTGCACCGTGACGCCGTGATGGTTGCTGATCAGTGACTGCTCATGTGTCCGAGGGGAGCAGGACGGGAACCCCGGCGGTACGGCGCCGCCCCCGTGGCCACGGCGCCGGGCCGCCGCGTGGGTCAGCGATCGACCTGGCCGATGCCGTACATCATGCCGATGGTGGCGAGGGCGGCGCGGTCGGTGATGGGCACGACCTTGTCGCCCGGGCGTGCCAGTCCCTGGTTGTCGCCGTCGTCGATCTTACAATCGGCGATCAGGGCAAGGTCGGGGCCCGACGAGGGTGAGTCCCTCGAAGAACCGGGCGATCACCGCCGCGGTGCGCAGGACGACCGGGGAGCTCTACCTTTGGTAGACGTCCCGGATGTCTTCGATATCCGACTTCTGCAGTGGCAGGTGTGCGAGAGCACCAGGTATGAGCCCCGGGGGAGCCGGTCGCACAACGCTTCACGCGGGCGCAGGCCTCGTCGAGGTTCTCGATGAAGTGCAGGACCGCCACCATGAGCAGGCCCACCGGCCGAGTGAGGTCCACCAGGCCGGTGAGCGTCGGGTTGTTGAGGATCGCCTGCGGGTCCCGCAGGTCGCCCTCGATGACGGCGGTGTTCGCGTCGGCCGCCAGTGTCCGCGTACACCCGTACCAGCGGGTCGTTGTCCACGTAGGCGACGCGCGCCGCCGGGGTGATCTGCGGGGCGACCTCGTGCACGTCCTGCTGAATGGGCAGGCCGGAGCCGATACCGATGAACTGCCGGACGCCCGCCTCCCAGTCCGGCCGACCGGTGTCAGGCCTGCCAGCCCAGCACGATCTCCCCGGCGGTGACGGCACACCACCACAGGGCCACGGCGGCCACGGGAACGGCGATCGCCCAGGCCGATCGGGCCCGTACGGCGAGCAGGGCGAGCGCCAGCAGGCCCAGCCACGCGAGCAGCAGCACGATGATCGCCCACAGGGGCGCGACGAGGCCGCTGGCCAGGTAGTAGGGGAGAGTGCACAAGTGCCCGGCAAGCCCAAGCCATGAGGTGACTCGGCCTGCCCGCGCCCACCTTGAAATCACATCTGCTCCAGTCCTGAGCGGACGGCGGGCCACGGTGGTGGGCCTCGGTCGCGCCGCTGTGAACAGCGTCCTCAGCCGTGCCTGGCTATGTGTCACCAGTCCATCCGTAGGAGGACGAATGGTCAAGAGCACTATGCCCTAGCGCTCGGAAGGGTCCCATTTCGCCCCCGCGAGGGTGGATGCCAGGCTGGGGTTCTCACGGAGACCGGAGACACGAGGCGTTCGAGGCCATGGTCGGCCGGCTTGCCACTTGGAGTCCAAGGCGCCCTCAGACACATTAAGTCCGGTTCGCACTATTGGCATCCATTTTAGGCTTATTGGCATGTCCGATAACAGGCCGCGGTGGAACCTGCTATGTGAGATCTGGAGGCGGGACGGCGATTACGTGGCGGCGGGTGAGTATGGTGAGCAAAGCTAGGTGCAGCCATTCAGGCAATCACGCTCGGAGGTAGGGATGCGTGCCACCCGATCGCTGGCCGTCATCGGGTCGCTGGCATTGGCGGTGGGCTGTTCCTCGGGTGGACCTTCGCTCGCGGATGCGGCGGCGGAGCTACAGAAAGATGTGCAGCGTCTGGAGGCGCACGATGTTTTCAAGAACCCTTTAAAGAAACTCCAGATCTCGCAGCGTGCGGAAAAGGACATACCCTGTGGTGAGGGCAGGTTCCAACGTGTGATGCGGGCAACCGCCGACTATGAGCGTGCGACCCCCGATATCGACGGCCATCTTGATCTGGCCGAGAGACTGATCGAAAACGCCCTGGTCCAGGATTTGGGTTACAAACTCGAATCCGACTTCAGTCAGTATGACGCCGAAGATGGCAGGTTCATCTACGCCGTGAAGGAGGAGCTGGGGATCCGGGCGTTCGTCTACGTGTCCCCGGATGCCCCTACCTGGCGTGTGCACGCGATGACCGCCTGCCTGCCGCGCTGACGGCGCCCGCTCTCAGTTCCAGATTCTGATTTCCTCCTTGGGCCGCTCACTGGACTGGGCGGTGGCCGCATCCTCTACCTTGGCATCCAGCTTCTCGTTCCGATCCAGCCAGATCTCGTATGGCGTCAGCTTCTTTCGTAACACCTGCTCCCACGTTTGGCCCGAGGCGTCGGCCTCCCGCTTGGCCTCGCTGAGGAGTTCGTCATACGTTTTCAGGCGGCCTGTCGTCTTGCTGATCAGTTCGGAAGGCGGGTCATCGGCGGGATAGCCTGCGCTGTGTAGGATGTGCGCCAAGTCATATTTTTGGCGTAGTACGAAGTTTGAGCGTGCGCCGGTGGCTTGTTCAACACCCGTTTCGAACCGTTCGACCCAGCCGTCAAGCTGCGCGCTGATCACATACGCCTTGGTGGCGTCCCACCCCGCCTTGATCAACTCGCCTGCCACCGGGATGCTGTCGATGCCCAAGGACGCGGTGTTCTTGATGAAACTCCGGATCAGGTCGTCGGTCGCGTCCCGCTCGCCTCGCACATCTATGGCCGCCTTGAACTCGAGCGTGGCAAGGTCGCCAAGCATCTGCGCTATGCGTCCAAAGTGGTTCTCATCGGAAACCGCGTCGGCACGGGCTGCCTGCGCCAAGGTGTCGCGCCGGAACCGGGCCGCGGCCGAGTCGAAGTCGTTGGTGAGTGCCTCGTCCCCGACGAAGGTGCGGAGGAAGCGGTAGGTGTCGCCTGGGCTTAGATAGAACGAGGGCGTGACGCCCGGAAGGTGCTTCCAGTGCTCCGGGACGGTCATGCCGGACTCGCGGTGCACGGCCTTGTCGAAGCGGGCGCCTGAGGCCAGTTCGTGGATGTAGGACTTGGCGAGGGTGGCCATGGAGTCGCGGGCATGTTCGGGGATGGTGTCGCCGAAGGTGCCTGCGGCCTTCATGGCGTCCAGGGCGAAGGCGGCGGCGGGTGGGCTGTGCCTGCCGGGCTTCTCGGTGTGCACCTCGGCGCCGGCCTCGATGACGCGGCCGAAGGCGTCG
>PKFB01000079.1 GCA_002919305.1 Actinomycetales bacterium | reverse complement strand
CGGCGAGCAGGGCCACGGCGGCGAGCAGGATCACGCCGCCCGCCAGGCCCGCCGGGGTGAGCCGCTCGCCGAGCAGGAACACCGCCACCGCGGCGGCGGTCAACGGCTCGACCAGGGCCAGCACCGACGCGGTTCCGGCGGTGACCGTGCGCAGCCCGGCGAAGAACAGCGCGTACGCGAGGGCGCTCGGCACCAGGCCGAGATAGGCGAGCAGCGCGACGGTGACCACCGTGTCGCCGCGCTGCGGCAGCAGCCCTCCGGCCGCCGCAGGCACCGGGAACGCCGCCACGGGCAGCAGGAACGCGGTGCCGACGGCGAGACCGATCAGCGTGTCGCCCAGCGGCTCGCCGTCCCGGCCGGCGCCGAGGCTGCGCCCGAGCAGGATCGTGCCCGCGTACCCCAGGGCGGACAGCAGGGCGAGGGCGATCCCGGGCAGCCATCGGCCGCTCGCCGTACCGGCCTCGGCGCCGCCCATGCTCAGCAGCACGAGCCCGCCGATCGCCAGGCAGGTCACCCCGGCGCGCCCCCGGGTGAGGCGTTCGCCCAGCCACAGGCGCGCGCCGAGCGCCACGAACACCGGCCCGGCCCCCAGCGTGACCACCGTGGCGACGGCCACCCCGGCCCGGTCGACCGCCGCGAAGTACGCCGTCTGGAAGACGGCCATGCCGACGCCGTTCGCGGCCGGCCGTACCGGGACGGCCCGCAGCCGGTCCGTCAGGGACGGCCCTCCGGCCGGGCGCACCAGCGGCCAGGCGGCGGCGAGCACCGCCGTCCCGCCCGCGAAGCGCCAGAACGAGACCGCGAACGCGTCGAGCCCGCTGGTCGAGAAGAGAACGGCGGCGACCGCACCGCCCGTGCCCCAGGCGACGGCCGCCAGGGCGATGAACACAACGGCCCGGCCCGCAGGCACGGGACCAGAACACACCATTGAACGTCTCCATGGTCCGCTGTCGACAGATGGCCGATCGCGCGGACGACAAAGAACGCCCCGGACACCACCCGCCCGGAACGCGTGTCTTGCCTGCCGTCCGCTAGCGGACCGGCGGCGGGGAGACGGTCAGATACACGCCGACGATCCTAGAGCCCCCGGTCCACGCGCGGTACGGCGAAGCCAAGGGACGGCGGCGGTCGAATGATCGGCCAGGACGGCGTTTGGGTGTTGCAATCGCCGGTCGTGGTGCATGCCCGCATGCGGCCTGGCTGTTCGCTGACTGCCCGCTGCCCGAACGTATCCTCCTAGCCGAGTTGTCAAGCGGGGACGTGACTTTCATCGCCATGTCCTACCACGCTCCACCAGGAGTGAATTGGGGGTTGGTGAAACCCCGTCAGGCCGTCGCGTTCGCCGCATGGCTTGCAACTCAAACGGGCCCATTGCTGCTTGGCGCGGATGCCAACACGCCCCTGGTAGACGCGATCGACTTCGCTGATACACGGACACACTGGCACACGGGAATTCGGCGTCTACGTGGTGAGCCAGGGGACGACCTTCTTTGGGGGCCCGGTAAGGTACACGCTCTCGAGGATGCCATGCGCCAGTGGCTCCGCGACAGGCCTGCCGCTATTGCGGAAGTCCGGGCGACGAGTCCGAATGGTCCGCTGGCGATCACGCATCGTACAGGTCGGCGCAAGAACTCCCCGGGAACAGGACGGCGTTTTGACTCCATCTGGGTCAGTCGTCACTGGGTTGTACAGGAGATCCAGCATCTTTATGAGGAGGGTATTTCGGCGGGCAGTGATCACGCTCCGGTCGTCGTTGACCTGGACCTAGTGCCCACCCGTTAGCTTCCCTGCCGTCGGGTGTCGTCGACCTCTCACCGCGCATAATGCGTCTCCAAAGGGCGGATCGACAGCCTGTCCGGCGTCGTCCGACCAGGCGGGCTGGAAAAAGACGGGTGCTTTGGCTGTTCTGTGGTCTGAGCGGGCCAACAGTAATGCTGCGTTACGGGCGTCACTAACCGATTTGCCCTGTCGTAATGATGGTGGAAGCAGCGCTGGTAAGGTGCGGACATGGGTGGGCCGCTTGGTGATCTGACGGCACTGCTTACCGGAGGTTTGTAACGGGTCGGCTACCTCGACTGAGGCGATGCCGTTTTGGACTTTGGTCCGAAGATGGGATCGCTCGAAAAGCCTCGGGCGTCGACACTCTGTCCCTCGAGCTTTCTGCGCGATCTGTCCGGTACTGCTCTATGACGATTCCGACAATCGGATCAAGCGGGTCGGCCAAAGCACGGCCGGTCGTACCACGCCGGGAGGAAGTGGAGGCGGTCCGTCCGGCGAGAGGATGATCGTCTGCGAGGGCCAGGCATCGGGGTGGTGGATCCGGCTGTTTCCCGTGGCGGACACGCCCCTCGCCGCCGCTTTGGCTCGGTGCGCCGACGACAAGTGCGTACAGCTCTAGAGCATGATGAAGAAAGAGCATCAACCACGCGCCGCTTGGCCAGTGCGGGCAGGAATAGTGATGAGCTCTATGGCTCCCCTTTTGTCGGGGCCGCCCGCTAGAGTCGGAGCGCCCGAAGGAACGGAGGACGATGGGTGGAGCCCGGTAGCAAGCGGTGGGTTGAGGTCACGCAGTCGGAGTACGCCCACGAGCGGGGCGGGCTGGCGGCGATACGGGCGCGGCTCGCCGACGCCGACCCCTACCGGGCGTGGAGCAACTTCACCTTCGTCACGCGCACCGGCCGGCAGTACGAGGTCGACCTGCTCGTCATCGGCAGGGCGGGTCTCTACCTGCTGGAACTCAAGCACTGGTCGGGCGAGATCACCGGCGACCACCAGACCTGGTTCCACAACGGCATCGCCAAAGACAACCCGCGCATCCTCGTCGAGAGCAAGGCGAGGCACTTCAAGCAGCTCCTGATCGACGCGGGCGGCAAGGACGTGCCGTTCGTGTACGCGGGCGTGGTGCTGCACCATCCCAACGCCCGGGTTCGGCTCACCGACCGCGGCCGGGCCGGCATCTACCGCATCGACGGGCAGGGCCCGGCCGGGCTCGACGAGCTGATCAAGGACGCCATCGCCGCCGAGCCGCACCACCCCGGCCGGCTTATCGACGGGAAACGTTCACGTGATCTCGCCAAAGTCATCGAGCGGGCGGGTGTGCGGCGCAGCGTGCGGCACCGCAAGGTCGGCAACATGCAGGTGGCGGAGAACCCGCTCGCCGAGGGGCCGGGCTGGCAGGACTACCTCGCCAAGCACCCGATGCTCGACCGCCCGCGCCGGGTGCGCTTCTACCTGGTGAACCAGGCCGCCTCCCAGGAGGAACGCACCGCGATCCTGCGGGCCGCCCAACGCGAGTTCGTCACGCTGGAGAACGTCAACCACCCCGGCATCGCCCGTGCGATGGAGTTCTACGAGCACGAGCGCGGCCCGGCGGTGGCGTTCGAGCACGACCCGTCCGAGACACGCCTCGACCACTTCCTGCGTGCGAAGGGCGCCGACCTCACCATCGACCAGCGCATCGACCTGGTCCGGACTCTCGCCAACACTCTGCGCTACGCCCACTCCCGGCGGCTGGTGCACCGCCGCCTCAGCCCGCTGTCGGTGTTCGTGCGCACCTTCGCCCACGGCAAATACGGCGTGCGCGTCCGCGACTGGCATACCGCCGGCCGCATCCCGCTGGACACGCCGGTGCCCAGCATGTTCGCCGTTGGGCCGGACACCCTGGAGGCCCTCACCGACAAGGGCGCGCACGGCTACCTCGCCCCGGAGACGCAGCGCAATCCGGCCGCCGACCCGATCCTCGCCGACGTGTTCGGCCTCGGCGCCGTCTCCTTCCTGATCTTCACCGGCAGCGCGCCCGCCGAGACCACCGAGGAGCTGCACCAGCGGCTCGCTCGAGAGGGCGGCCTCGACGTGCGGGTCGAGCTGGACGTCGCGCCGCAGGCGATGGTCGATCTGATCCGCGATGCCACCGCAGGCGACGCGGACCTGCGCACCGAGTCGGTGGAGCGGTTCGTCCAGGGACTGGAGCGGCTCGTCCAGGAGCTCAACGCGGACGAGGAGGCCGCCGAGCGCATCGACCCGCTAGACGCGACGGCGGGGGCGCGGATCGGCCCGGCCGATGATCCCACCAGGTTCGAGGTCATCGAACGGCTCGGCCAGGGCTCCACCGCTCTCGCCCTATTGGTCAAGGACCCGGTGCACGGCCAGGCCGTACTCAAGGTCGCCCTCGACGAGGAGGGCGCACGGCGGCGGCTGCTCGACGAGGCCGAGGTGCTCACCCTCGCCCGGGACCCGCGCGTGGTGCGCCGCCTTGAGGAGCCGCTGACGATCAACGGGCGCACCGCGCTGCTGCTGGAGGACGCCGGGCGGGAGAGCCTCGCCGCGCTGATCCGCCGTGAGGGCCGGCTGTCGCTCGACTTCCTCGGCCGCTGGGGCGCCGACCTGCTCGACATCCTCGCCGCGCTCGACCTGGCAGGCGTGAACCACCGAGACATCAAGCCCGACAACCTCGCCTTCCGCGAGCTGGGCAAGAGCCGCGAGGTCCACCTCACGCTCTTCGACTTCTCCCTGTCGCGGGCGCCGCTGGAGCAGACCGCGGTGGGCACTCCGCCGTACCTTGACCCGTTCTTCGACCCGGTGCACCGGCCCCGCTACGACGCCGCCGCCGAACGGTACGCCGCCGCGGTCACCCTGTACGAGATGGCCACCGGCCAGACCCCGGTCTACGGCAGCGGGGCGAGCCACCCGGCGATGGTCAACAGCGACGTCACGATCGACCCGGAGGCCTTCGAGCCCGGACCGGCCCGCGACGGCCTGATCGCCTTCCTGCGCAAGGCGCTCGCCCGCGACGTCAAGCAGCGGCACGACTCGATCGAGAGCATGCGCATCGAGTGGCGGGCCGTGTTCGACGCGGTGCCGCCCGCCGCGGCCACGCCCACCAGCGTCAACCCGGTCACCGGCAAGGAGCTGGACGACGCCGCCGACCGGGCGACCCTGGACACGCCGATCGCCTCCGCCGGCCTCACCCCGCGCGCGGTCGACGCGCTGCACCGCATCGACGTGCGCACCGTCCGCGACCTGCTCGCCCGCTCGGCATTCGAGATCTCCCGGCTGTCCGGCGTCGCCGACCCAACCAAGCGGGAGATCCGCCGCCGCGCCAAGCAGTGGCGGGCCCGCCTCCAGCCGTCCACCCCCGCGGTCATGGACGGCGACCTCACGGGCGACCCAGGACGCGGCGTGGACTCGGTGCTGCGCTCGCTCATCCCCAAGAGCGTGAAACCCGACTCGGCCGAGGCCCGGGTGCTGCGCCTCTACCTCGGTCTCGAGGATCTGGAGGACACCGACTCCGCCTGGCCGAGCAATGCCGAGCTGGGGCGGGCCGCCGAGGTGACCGGGGGCCGCGTCGGGCAGATCCTCCCCAAAGCCCGGAAGGGCTGGCAGCGGCGCAAGCCGCTCGCCGAGGTGCGGAACGAGATCGTCGACCTGGTGGCCGAGGCGGGTGGCGTGCTGTCCGCCGAGGGCATCGCCGAGGCCCTGCTCACCTCCCGCGGCTCGGAGGCCGCGGGAGACCGGCGCATGCGCCGGGCGCTGGGGCTGGTGCGCGCCGCCGTCGAGGTCGAGGGCGAGCGAGGCGGGGAGGCTCGCCTGCTGCACCGCCGAAGCCGCCGCGGCGCGATCGTCGCCCTGGAGAACCCCACCGACCCCGACGCCGTCCCCGGCACCGACCTGCTCGACTACGCGGTACGGCTCGGCCGCGTCGCGGACCGCCTCGCCGACGAGGACCCGCTGCCCTCCGCCGCCGTCACCGAGGCGAGACTCCGCGAGGTACGGCTCCCGCAGGGCATGGCCGAGCTGCCCGCCGAACGTCTCGCCGCCCTCGCCGCCGCCGCCTCCGACCACGCGGCGGCGAACGGGCGTGGCGAGATCTACCCCGACGGCCTCGACCCGCGCCGGGCCCTGGAGCAGCTCGCCTCCTCCCTCGGCGTGATCCGCCACGGCATGGACCCCGAGCAGCTCAAGGCGCGCGTCCGCGCCCGCTACCCGCGCGTCGGCCGGCTGCCGGACAGCCGTCGCGACCTCGACGCCCTGCTGCAGCTCGCCAACGTCCCGCTCGTCTTCTCCGACGGCCTGTACTGGCCGCGCGCCGTGCAGAGCAGCGTGCTGGTGTCGTCATCGCACTGGTCTCGCACACGTGTCGCGGGCGCCCTCGCCGACCGGGACGTCGCAGACTTCGAACGGCGCCTGACCGCGTCCCTGGAGGAGCGCGGCTTCGTCACCCTCGGCGTCGGCTTCCGGTCATACGCCCCGGCGATTCCGGCGTTGCGCGCCCGGTTCGGCGTGGAGGTGCTCGACGTCACGGCCGAGCTACTCGACGCGATGCGCGCCACCGCCGACGCGAACAACGTCGACTGGTCGATCGTGCTGCGTGCCGACCGCCCCGACGCCGCCCCACAGGACGCGGCCAACCTCCGCCTGCTCGTCGAGCTCGCCGCCGCGGGCCTGGAACGTCGCCTCCTTGACGACCCTCGTCCGCTGCTTGTCGTCGAGGCGGCCCCGCTCGCCCGCTACGGGCGCCTCGCGGTTCTGGAACGGCTCGCCGACAAAGCGACGGCCCGCCCCGCCGCCCGCTGGCTGCTGGTGCCCGTGGAGCAGGACGGCCGGCCGTACCTCGACAACCACCCCGCCCCGGGCGCCCTCGGCGCGCTCCGCCTGCCGTCCGCCTGGCTCGAACACCAGCGCCGCCAAGCCGCGTCATAGCCGAGCAGGTCCGCACGTGCAGGCGGGCGCCTGACCAGGATCGGCGGATCAGCCTCGTCCGGAGCAGAGGTCACGGCATGGAACGGCGGCCCTGTTTGCCCTTCTCGCCGACATGGCCGTGTACGGTGCCCGGCTTCTGATCTTTGTTCTTGATCCTGTGCTCGCTGGAATGTACTTGACGTGAGGAAGGTTGAAGGTCGTATGAAGAAGATAGGGTTTCTGAGCTTCGGCCATTGGTCGCCGTCGCCGTATTCGAAGGTCCGCACCGCGTCCGACGCGCTGCAGCAGTCGATCGAGCTGGCGGTGGCCGCCGAGGAGCTCGGCGCGGACGGCGCCTATTTCCGCGTGCACCATTTCGCCCGGCAGCTCGCGAGCCCGTTCCCGCTGCTCGCGGCCGTGGGTGCGCGGACGAGCCGGATCGAGATCGGCACCGCGGTCATCGACATGCGGTACGAGAATCCGTTCTACATGGCCGAGGACGCCGGCGCGGCCGACCTGATCGCGGGTGGCAGGCTGCAGCTCGGCATCAGCCGCGGATCGCCTGAGCAGGTGATCGACGGCTGGCGTTACTTCGGCTACGAGCCGGCCGAGGGCGAGACCGACGCGGACATGGCGCGTCGGCACTCGGAGGTCTTCCTCAAGCTGCTGGAGGGCAAGGGCTTCGCCCAGCCGAACCCGCGGCCGATGTTCCCCAACCCGCCCGGACTGCTGCGGCTCGAACCGCACTCCGAAGGGCTGCGGCAGCGCATCTGGTGGGGTTCGGGTTCGAACGCCACCGCCAAGTGGGCCGCCGAGCTGGGCATGCACCTGATGAGCTCGACGCTGAAGAACGACGAGAGCGGCAAGCCGTTCCACGTGCAGCAGGCCGAGCAGATCGCGGCCTACCGGGAGGCGTGGAAGGCGGCCGGCCACGAGGGCGAGCCGCGCGTCTCGGTGAGCCGCTCCATCATGCCGATCGTGAACGACACCGACCGCGCGTACTTCGGCCACGAGCGCAACAGCTCCGACCAGATCGGCTTCATCGACCCCACCACCAGGGCCGTCTTCGGCCGCACCTACGCCGCCGAGCCCGACGTGCTCGTCAAGGAACTCGCCGCCGACGAGGCGATCGCCGAGGCCGACACCCTGCTGCTGACGGTGCCGAACCAGCTCGGCGTGGACTACAACGCCCACCTGCTCTCATCGGTCCTGAAGTACGTCGCCCCCGAACTCGGCTGGCGCTGACGGATCCGCGAGACACCACCGTCCCTCGCGCCCACCCGGTACGCCGTTTTAGTCGATGAGGTCGCAGAGGCCGGGGCCGAGGTCGTCGTCGACCATGCGGAGGGCGGTCTCGGCCCGGGAGGCGAGGGCGAGCGGGGGCGTGCCGGTGACCAGGTGGGCGTGCGCGATGCGGTCCAGGGCGGCGCCGACCAGCGGGGCGGTGGTGCGGAGCGCGGCGGGGAGGGCGACCCCGCCGGTGGAGCCTCCGTGGAGCACGATGTTGCGGCATCGGTAGAGCCGGCGCAGCGACATCTCAAGGTAGCCCCGTACGCGCTCCAGGACGTGCCGAGGGTCGGCGAGCAGCTCCCGCATCCGGTTGATCGCCGCGGCGTCGCTGCCGGTGCGCCACGATCGGACCAGCGGAAGCCCGCCCTGTCGTTTGAGCTCGTCGGCGATGAGCGCGGCCCGCTCCCGGTTGGATGCGCAGGCGGCGAGCTTGCCCGGCAGCGGGTCGCCCGGCACCTCGCGTACCCGGTAGGACAGGGCGGTGAGCTCGGCACGAGGCCAGGAGCAGGCCACCAGGGCGGCGGCCCGGGAGGCGGCAACCACCTTCTCCCGCTCGTCGGGGTCGCGGGCCTCGGTGAGCAGGGACTCCAGGGCCGCCCAGCCGCCGGCGATGGCCGGCGCGAGCGGTCCCTGGTTGAGCGCGGACGCGATCTCCAGCGCCTCGTCCACCGTGCTCCTCGTCTGGTCGCCGAAGCGCTGCACCTCCTGACCGCGCAGCCCGCCCACGACCGTCCGGGGAGGTTCGTCCTCTGCGCCGCACATCAGGGCCTTCACCTGATCGGCCGCGACCCAGTTGGACAGGGTGCCCGCGAGCTCTTCGTGCCTGCCCAGCGACTGGAAGGGGACGACGACCTCCCAGCGCCGAGGCGGCCGGGCGAGCAGCTTGGCGGCCTCGGCGATCAGGTCCGTTGCGGCGAGGTTCAGCCGCCCGTCCCGCAGCCAACGCTGCAGGCCGGTAAGACTGTGCCCGCTGTCGAGCAGGTGCGCGGCGACGGCGCGGGCCACCCGCTCGGGCCGGGGCGCGTCCGGTTCGGCCACGCAGGCGGACCACCGGTTCAGATACCCGGGACGGCCAATGTCGATGAGGTGGCGCAGTTTGCGGCGGCCGTCGCCGGCCAGGGTCAGCGTCGTCCGCAGTACGGCCTGCAGTTCCCGCCGGTAGGCCGAGGTGCCCAGGGCGGGGTCGTCGCCGAGGGCGCGTTCCATGGCATGGCGCTGCCAGTCCACCGCGGACTGGGACAGCACCTTGCGCTCGACCCAGGTGCCCGCCTCGTACAGCTCCTCCAGCGCGAGGAAGGAACTCACGTCCCACAGCCGCCGCGGCCATGGGGTGGCGGCGCTCGTGAAGTCGAGTAACCGGGTGGTGATGTGCCGGGAGTAGGGCGACTGCGGATCACGCCCGGGCGGGATCGCATGCACGCTGACGCAACCTCCGGATGCGGAGAGAGCGAAGACAGTGGGGGAAACAAAGAGGGCGCGGCCCGTGGACCGCGCCCTCGGGGGCAGTTGCCCCGGGTTAGCCTGTGTCGCTTGCGCGATGTCGCCATCGTACCCGGATCAGCGGCCGTCGCACGCGGATTTCGAGAAAGGGCGCAGCCCGGTTCAGCCGACCTGTCGTTCTCAATCTTGGAAATCTTGGGCGAATGCCACCTGTACAACTACGAGTAAGGGGCCGTCAGGCGGCTTCACAAGGCGGTTCGCGGAGCCGAAGGCCCGGGTGCCTCACGCGCTACCGGAAACCTGACCCCGGACGAGGTTTACGACTCGGAGTACCGCCGCCACTCGATCGCGTGGTGCCGGGCCATGTCCCGCCAGTGGCAGCGCTTGACCACCTCGGCGGGATCTTCGATCAGCTCGGCGCCCAGTAGCCGGTCGGCGTCGTCGAAGCGCAGGACCGCGGCTCGCCGTGAGTCGAACAGCCAGTAGTCCTCATCGGGAAGCCCCAGCTCCTGTGCCTTGGCGCGGGGCAGATAGCGAATGTCCTCCCCGGCCTGAACGTTCAGCCGCGCAACCGTCAGGCTCCACCGCACGTAGTCGCTGTGCGGCTCGGTGACCACCCGGACGCGCTCGATGCGCTTGCCCTCGGCGACCCGGCTTCGTACGGCTTCGCAGAAGTCGGCCGTCCAGGAGTCGTCGGCCGGTTCTCCGGCGAGAAACCGCCGGAAGGGCTCGTGCTCGGAGTCGTCGTCGTAGAAGTCGCGTGTCTCCAGGCGGAACGCCGTGTTGGCGAACGAGGAGAACAGGTCGGCAAACTCCTTTGGACTGACGAGATCGGTCACGTGCACTCCTTCATCTGGTCGTTGACACCGTCCCGTGGGTGGCGCAGCACGGACTTGGGGATCTCGACGAGTGCTTCACGCCACGAACCTTGACGAGGTCGGCGGTTGATTTCGGGGCACTCGCCTTCCAGGCCCGAACGATGAACGTATGCCTGTCCGCCGCGTACCGTGTCGGCCGACCCTTTTATTAGATCTAGACCCGAAATAATGCGCTCTGATGCTTTGGCCTATCCGAGCTCGCGGAAGCTTCTCCACGATGCTCTGCGGTGCCCGGAACACCGTCGATGGCTCTCCGAGTGCGCGGACGAGCGATATCTGCCTGCGCATCTGAGCGCGAGAGAGTGCGGTCAGAGCAGTTGAAGGCGATGACCGGGTGAGGGTCGGGGATCGGTCAGGCGGCGGGAAGTTGGAACCAGACGACGCGGCCGTTGGGGGTGTCGTGCCAGCCCCAGGCCGAGGAGAGTTCGCGGACGAGCCACAGGCCGCGGCCGGAGCAGGTGAGGGGGTCGG
>PKFB01000072.1 GCA_002919305.1 Actinomycetales bacterium | reverse complement strand
GGCGTGGTGGAGGGTGGTGTGGCGTTCCTCCAGCGGAAGGTATTCAGCCAGATCAGCGAGTGCCTGGGCGCGGGCGTACTCGTCGGTGATAGCGGTGACGGCCTGAAGAGCTTGGAGGAGATCGAACGGGAGGTGTTCTGCCGAATCAGCCGATGCCTCTGCGTGGGCAGCATCGTCAGCGGTGACGCCGTGGGCGTGGTGGAAGGCAGTGTGGCGTTGGTCAGGCGGCAGGGGGTGCGCCAGTGCAGTCAACACATCGGCGCGGTCGAATTCGTCGGTGATGTAGGTGGCGGTCTGGAGAGCTTGACGAAGAGCATCACGGCGTTCAGCCGGGGGAAGGTGTTCGGCCAGACCGCTCAATGCCTTGGCGCGAGCGTAGTCATTGGTGATGGCGGCGGCAGCACGGTAGGCGTGGTGGAGGGCGGTGTGGCGTTGGTCGGGTGGGAGGTGAAGGGCAAGGGCCGTGAGTGCTTTAGCACGGGCGTAATCGCTGGTGATGGCGGTGGCGGCGTGGAGTGCGTGGGGGACGAGATCGGGTGGAAGGTGGGGTGCGAGGGCGGTCAGTACCTCTGCACGGTCGGATTCGCTGGTGAGGCGGAGGGCGTAGTGAAGGGCCCGTTGTGGGGTCCAGATGCCGGCTTCTACTAGGCGGAGGACGAGGTCGGTGGGGATTTGGTTGGTGAGGCTGGTGAGGGAGGCGGTGATGAGGGTGTACAGCAGCTCCAGCCCTAGGTGGGGGATGGTCTGGCCGGTGGCGAGGTACCGGTCGGTGGCGGCGCGGGCGTACGCCTGGGCGCGGGTGATGTCAGCCAGGTAGTTGGGCAGGGTGCCGGCGTGGTCGTGCGCCTGGTGCCACACGTTGTAGGCCTGTCCGGTGCCGGTGGGGTGTTCGCAGGTCAGTAGGGCGTGCAGGTCGTCGATGCGGCCGGCGTGTGCAAGGTGGGTAGCTAAATGCCGTAGCGGGTAGCCGTCATCCTGCCGGGCTAGGTCGGGATCTGCGGCGAGGGTACTGAGGTGATGGTGGAGTCCGCCGAAGCAGGTCAGGTAATGGTCGGCGATGCGGGAGTGAGCCTCCCTGACGGCGTGGGGGAACCGGTCGGTGAGGTACTCACGCAGGCTGGGGTGGCAGATGGCGTAGCGGCGGGGCTGGGTGTCGGTGACGGCGAGAAGCGGCCGGTGGGTGGAGGCGCACAACCGCTGGACCGTCTGCGGGGCGAGGGTGCCTGACAGGCGGGTGAGCGCATCCAGGGTGAGGGGTTCATGGGCGGCGGCCAGGGTTGCCCATACCGGCAGGCCGACCTGTTCCCACTGATGCTTGTCCCGGTCAGCGCGTAGCGCCTGGGTGTAGTACTCGTCCAGGTTCTGCGGCAGGTCGTCGAGGTCGGTGATGGCACGGTGGCCGAGTCGGATCTCATCCAGCAGGTACCGCAGGTACAGCCACACCCCGCCGCACCGCCGCGCCAGGGTGGCAGCGAACTCCTCAGCCGACACCCCTGCCTCGGCAAGTCGCGTAGCGAGGGTTGGCTCCCGTATGGTGCGGGTGAGGAACCGGTGGATGTCGATGGTGTTCTCGGCCTGGTCGGGGGTGATGGGCAGCCACAGGGTGGGGGATTCCAGCGACACCGTTGTCCCGGGCCGACGGGTGGCGATCACAAACACCCCGTCCGGCAACAGTGTCGGTAGCCCCAACGGCAGCCCGGTTCCTGCCGGCTCAGCCTCATCCAGCCCGTCGACTACCAGCACAATCCGGTCACCAGCAGCGGTGACCTTCTTCGCGGCGTGGGTCAACAACGCTGTAAGTCCATCGGTGGTGTGAGCCCACTCTGGCACCACACCCTCAGGGGCCATCTCTTCTAACCCACATCGGGTGATCAGCTGCGCGGCGAGGTTCCGCAGTGCCGCTGAGACGGATCGGCCTCCCAGGTGGGTGAAGTGCGACAGGTAGCCCCGCTGCTGTACCAGGTGGGCCGCTACCGTCGTCTTGCCCAGACCGGTGTCGGCTTGGAGGATCAGGAAGCCGCAGGGGTGATCGGTCAGGAATCGGTCCACCTGGTCGATCAGCCATTCGCGGCCGCTGAACTCCGACAGCCGCATATCAGCGAACACCGGCCGCGGATCCTGCACCGCCACCGGCAACGGCACTGACCCCACAGAGACGGTGCTGCTCACGCTGATCGAGTCTGTAGCTCCGTTGACCGCCACTGAACCAGCTTCCGAGGGGTGCACGCCACCTACCACACCATGACTGGAGTGCCGTTAGGGTCCCGGCGTTTTTCTATACCTCCAATCCGTATCGATATCTTCACGCCACTTCGACCAGGCTCGGTCCCGGGGCGTCACTCTCGCCCGGAGTCGTCTCGCCACCGACCTTCACAGGGACCAGCGCGTACCAGACCATCTATCGGTTCACGGCGCTGTTTGTACGCTTCAGCAGCCGTGCTTGACGGCCCGTACACGCAGGCGCTGAGTCGGCGGCCGGGAGCGGGCCACGCTTTTTCAGAGCACAAGGCGGGTGGAGAGACGACCCCGCGGCGACTGATCAAGATCTCAATTCGCGCGCTGATGTCATCTCTGGGCGGCGACGAGGAAGAACGGTATCGCGACGAAGATCCGATTCATGCGGGCGCGTTCGGCCTGCTCGGCTAGCCAATCTTAATCGTCGGTGAGTCGACGCACCACACCTAGGGCGGTGTCATCGGTGAACACGAAGGTGTGTACCTCCACGATCGGGTCGGTGAACCCAGCGTCGAGGAGCAGGTTGCGGAACTGGCGAGCAGCGCGTGGTGACGGCAACGAATCGGCTTTGGCCTGGACCAGGCGACGAGTCGTCTTTGGGTCATCGGAGTCGATGATGAGGGTGTCCCAGTCCTGACCGATCAGGACGGCCCGGCCACCCGGTGTGAGTACGCGACGGGCCTCGGCCACAGCCCGTGCCGGGTCGTCGATGAGGTGAAGCACCTTATCCACGCGATAGTGGGATACCGATCCGGTGTCCAACGGCAGCCGGCAGGCATCACCGACGTGGAATTCGCCGACCGGCCACCGTTGGCGGGCTACCGCGATCATCTCGGGATCGATGTCCACGCCGATCGCTCGGGCTCCGCGTTCGGCCATCTCGGCGACCGCACGGCCACCGCCGCAGCCGACATCAACCACGGTGCCACCGGTCAGATCGCCGAGCAGTTCATAGGAGCGTTCGCGCATCTTGACAGCCATGGGCTGGGTGTCGACGGCATCGAGGATGGCAAGCAGATTGGACATGGCCGCCATGCTCAGACTTAATGTCGACATGAAGTCAAGCTCGATGACGATTGGGCAGGTAGCCGATCGCTTCGGTCTACCAACGCACGTGCTGCGGCACTGGGAGTCGATGGGACTGCTCTCACCCGCCCGCGTCAGGGGTGGCCACCGCCGGTACACCCGCGATGACCTGTTCCGGGTGGCGTCGATTCTGCGCGCCAAGCAGGCTGGCTTGTCACTGGCGGATATTCGAGCGTTTCTTACCGCTAGTGATCAGGCCACTCGCAAGGAGGTGTTGCGGCGTCAACAACGCGCCCTCCAAGCCAGGATGGCGGCGCTGCAGTCAGCGCTCGATCTCATCGAGGCGGGGCTGCATTGTCAGCACGAGGACATCGTGACCTGCCCGAAGTACCAGGCCAGCCTTACGGAGATGGTGGAGACGCACAACATGGCGTAGACCCGTCTCGCCGTGCTTCATGAAGCCGTGGATTGACACCTGGTCACTCACCACCAGGGGTGGCTGTGTACCCCTGTACTTCCTCATTGAGCAGCTTCATGGTGCGGGCTGATACGAGTCACTTGGCGGTAGCCGCTAGCCACGCCACTTAGAGGCGGACTGCGGTACGCACTTTCTTGAGCCCGGTTGCGTTTGACGCACTTCGCCCATGGCGCCCTTAACACTAGCTCGCTTTGTATTCCTCACTACCTTCTCGCCCTGGGAACATGATTCACCTTGAAGCATGAATAGCGGGACGCCCGTAGAGAAACAGCGATATCGCGATGGAAGGTCTTACGTAGCGAAGTAGTGAAGGGAGCGAGGTGGAGCGCGCGATGGTCTAAGCGCTTCAGGGGTACGTAGTGCGGTGGGCGTCGGGAGGATTATCCGGTTTGTCATTGTTCACGTGGTAGTCGCTATCCTAGTGGCGCCAAGAAGACAACCTTGCGTGAGGAGTACACCCGGGGCGTCTGTATGCGTATACACCGCTTCCAACAACTACTCAAAGAAACTATCAATAACAACAAGCCGGATGTCCTCGACTCTGTTCGCACCTTCGAGGAAGCCGGATATACCGATAAACCTGCGGGTCTGGTACTCGCCTTCACCACTGGGGCGCAGTTCTATATCCAAGTGGTGCGCTCATCTGTGCCCGGCGGTGACGATCCTAGCAAGGAAGAGAAGATCGTTGAGAAGGAGGCGCCGCCCGCCATACCAATGCCCCCACTGGCTTACCAGGGGTCGAAGGTTCGCACGCGCGACATTGAACAGTTCATAAAAGCTGCGATCATCAACAGCGGCTCAAAGGAGGTAGCCGAGGTAGAGGCTTACTCCGACCGTGATAACTCCGCGTTTTACCGTTATGGCCTTACCGTGAAGTTCCACAGCGGAGCCGCCGTGTACATTCTGTTTGTTCACACGATCCCCGCCGGACGAGAGCTTAAAAAGGAATCCGAGTACCAGCCGCTGGATGAGGTCTGACCCCCTTTCTCGACGAGCCCTCTTCTTTGTGCGTTATCCAGCGGGTG
Organism: Actinomycetales bacterium; assembly: GCA_002919305.1. GTDB lineage: Bacteria > Actinomycetota > Actinomycetes > Mycobacteriales > Micromonosporaceae > RSA1. The sequence goes on along the minus strand of PKFB01000072.1, from coordinate 6,354 downwards.
AGCGGCGGGTCGTCACCGCCGCAACCGGTATGGTCAACCTCCATCCGACGGCCGTCGAAGCGCGTGGAGGAATGCCTGGCCCGCTCCACCGGGCCAGGCGGAGACGAGATCAGCTTCCTGAATCGACCCGGTTCATTGTCGGGTGTCTGAGGCGGTGTCTACTGGGCTCTGAGCTGCTTCACGATAGCGGTGATCTCCTCGCGGATTTTCTGGGCGCGTGAGGTGTTTCCGGTGCTCTCGAGGAGGAGGGTCAATTCGGCGAGTGACCGGAAGAAGGAGGGTGTGAAGGTTTCAGGATTGGTGATGGTCAGGTCACGGCTGAGAGAGACGGCTTCTTCGATTGCGGCGAGGGCTTCTTGATGGTGATCTGTCTTAGCTGAACAATGAGCGAGACCAGCCAGTGTTGTCGCGAGGTTGGGCAGGTAGATGGAGGGGGAGTCGGCGGCGAGGCGACGGTAGATAGTGACGGCCTCCTGGCGGGCGGTGAGGGCCTCTTGATGGTGCCCTGTCGTGCTCAATTGGATGGATAGGTTGTTCAGCGCTGTTGCAAGAGTAGGCAGGTAGGCGGTGGGCTTGACCTGTGCCAGGTTCCGGTAGATGGAGACGGCTTCTTGAATGGTGGTTAGAGACTCTTGGTGACGACCCGCTTTATCTAAGCTGTAGGAGAGGTTGATGAGTGTCGCTCCAAGAATAGGGAGAAGGTTAGGGTTGTCAGCGGCGAGGCGGCGGTAATTAGCGACGGCTTCTTCGATGGCGGTCAGGCTTTCCTGAGGGTCTCCTGGCTCACTGAGCTGGATAGAGAAGTAGTCGAGGGCCCATGTAAGAGGAGCGCGATAAACGGGGTTATTAATGGCGAGTTTTTGATAGATTGCTATGGTCTCTCGACCTAGAGTTAAGGATTCGTGTTGGCGCCCCACTTTATTCAGGCTGTCGGAGAGGTTGATGAGTGTCGCCGCAAGGTTTGGAAGGTACGCGGGATTATCGCTGGCGAGGCGGCGGTAAATGGCGGCGGCTTCTTCGATGGCGGTCAGGCTCTTCTCCAAGTTTCCTGCAGCGCTCAGATGAAAGGAAAATCTGTTGAGGGTCGCCGCAAGATCAGAGAGATACATAGGGTCATTGCTGGCGAGGTGGCGGTAGGTAGCGACGGCTTCTTCGACTGCGGTGAGAGCCTCTTGACGGTGTCCGATTTCAGTTAAAGCGTCGGATAAATTGATGAGTGTCGACGCAAGGAAATAAAGGAAGTCGGCAGGGCTATCTTGTGATAAATTCCGATAAACGGAAACAGATTCTTGAAGTGCGGCGGCGGCCTCTTTCCGGCGCTCAGCCCGATCCAGGTGGCTAGAAAGCGTTTTCAGTTCGTTCGCAAGAGCAGGTAGGTAGGTGGTGGGGGCGTCAGCGGCGAGTCGCCGGTAGATGGTGACGACCTCCTGAGCTGCGGCTAAGGCCTGTTGAGGGCGCTCTAAATCACTCAGATAGTCGGTGAGCTCAATCAGTGCTGCCGCAAGGTGGGGGAGGTAGGTGGGGGGAGCGTCAGGAGTGAGACGGCGGTAGATGGTGAGGGCTTCCTCAGCCGCGGTGATGGCCTCTTGAGTGCGATCCAAGTCGCTCAACTGAAGGGCGAGGTTGGCGAGCGCCGCCGCGAGGTTAGGGAGGTGCGGGGTGGGGTTGTCAGTGGCGAGTTGTCGGTAGAGAGCGACGGCTTCCTGGCAGGCGGCGAGGGCCTCCTGAGGGCTGCCTTCTTGGCTCAGACGGATGGAGAGGGCGTGTAGCTCAGCGGCGCGTTGAGCCGGTTGCTCCTCGGCCGCGTCGGGCTTGGGATGGGTAGCTGCTTCGAGCCGGTGAGACACCGCTGCCGTGATACGGCTCCGAACAGCGGCAAACCCTACCCCTCTCAGCAGCCGATCGAACTGGATAAGGGCATCGGTGGCATATCGCTCATCACCAACCGCGGTGATGATGACGTCGTCAAACTCTTGAGGGGCGATCAGGCTCAAAACCGGTGCGTACCCCGCTGGGTAGTTGGTGATAAGCCACGTCAGAGCGGCCCGGATCCGGTCTTTACCCATCTGAGGTCCGGGGGTGGACGACAGGCACCGGTGCAGCACGGTCGCCGCCTGCACCGCGATCTCAGGGCGGTCGGTACCGACCAGCGCGGCGATGTCGGTCAGCCATTCCTGCTGGCTGGCGGCCTGCGAGGCCAGGGTGATCAGGTGGGTGTCGATCAGACGATCCGGCTGTGGGGGAGCCCACCCCTGTTCGCCGGTGTCACCCGGGTACAACTCCACCAGCGTTTGAGCCAGCCGTTCCCGCTGCGGCGGGGGCAACTCCCGTAACGCTCGAACCTCCCCTAAGGCGGCGGTGGCCTCCGACAGGGTGGAGGCGGGGCGTAACGCCACCGCCGCCACCGCCCAATCCACCTGCCCAGGGGACAGGACTACATCAGCCGTTGCCAGGTGAAAGGCGACCTGCCGCATCTCATGCGTCCACACCTGGGCGACCGGATCCCCAGCCACAGACGCTGTCGACCCGGTGCTGTTCAAGACCCGCAGCAACGCATCCGCGTAGAGATCCAACGTCGTCGCCACCGACTCCGGTGAGGTGACGTCCAGCTCCTTGATCGGGTACTGGTGTTGGTGGACTTGAGCGGCAAACGCCGCCTGTGCCTCACCCCATATCTGCTCCACCCGCTGCGGGGGGAGCTCCTCAGCCAGGGAGCGCAACCGGATCGGGGTCGGGTCGATCAGCTCACGCCGAGGATGATCTCCAGACAGCTCCTGCCACCACGCCCCATCGGATCGGGCGAGCAGTACCAGCCGCACCATATCCACCGCGCCGGCATCGACGATGCTGCCCAGCAGATCCTTCACGATCGGGGCGGCGGTTTCCGCGTCATCGACGACCAACAACCACCGCCCACCTACCATGGGGATGGTGGACAAAGCGGCCATAAACCGCGGAACCTGCTCTAAGAGCTGCCGCAGCTGACCCGTTGTCTCCGCCAAAGTCAGAGAGCGCCATGTCAACAGCGGCAGCCGTATAAACCCCGCCGACCAGCCCGCATCCCGCATGGTGCGGCAGACCTGATGAGCGAGGAAGGTTTTACCTTGCCCACTGTCCCCGCACACCAACCGCGCCACCGGTCTTGCCTCTGACCGCAACCACGCCACAATCTCGTCCAGCTCCGGCCGCGGTTGCGGGGCCACCACGCCAGCGTCTGGGCGCAACCACGAGCTCACTAACGCCGATCTCGTATTCAGGACCGGCCTGAATAACAGCTCTTCAACCTGCTGCCGACTGGCAGGGGGCGACGCGCCGAAAACCTCCTGGTCATGAGGTCGCGGCACCATGTAATGGTGTTCCCCGGCGACTGCCCCTTCAGTGCTGACCGGTCGTTCTCCGGGAACATTCGCCGCCCTGTCAGTGCTCATCACTCATCAGTCCTATGACGTCACAATGCCTGAGATAACCCCGACCACCAGCGATACGGTGTCGTCGTCCATTGATACATCCAAGATCGCACTGGATGACACGGTTATAACGCCATCCTGGCCATCCTGACCGTAGGGCCGCGTCATTCAGTAATCCGGCAGCCTGCTGATATAAAACCGGGTTCTTTGGGTAGAAAGCAGAAAGTTCCAAAACTAGACAAGTTGCGTACCGCATCCGCATCGTGCAGGCCGCCTAGAGCGGTGGCCCCAAAGTTAGGTTCGGTCTTCGGATGACGGCCGGAAAGGTGAGCTGGAAGGCGTAGAAGCCGTCGTCAGGTAAGGGGCACGGTGGAGGTGGAATAGAGCCGATGAGACTTGTCCAGGTCAACGTCGTTACGGCGACGTGGTCTCGGAGTCTCCCTTTGGGTGGTCGGGACGGGAGTCGGAGGGAGTGTATGGGGCACCGTTCGGATTCTGTGGATCAAAAATGATAGTTATATCGCCTGGATTCCAGGTGAATCGGTCAATCCGTTCCGGCTTAATTCCTTCCGGTTGCCGTGCGGCCTCCACCGCTTGACCTGGTTGATTGTGTTGACGGTGTGGCGACGTGGTCTCGGAGCTTCCCGTTGGCTGCTCGTGAGGGGCGCTGGGAAGAGCGGGAAGAGCAGGCTGGTTACCGCTTACTCCTCGCAGTAGATCCCAATTCCACTGGTCTTGCTCACTTCGCTCCCGCCACCGTGCGGCCTCTGCCGCTCGGTCCTGCCCATGCCGTACCGCCAACGCCACCACCAGCAGTATGGCTACTGTCAGTAATCCAATCAGTAGCACCAATCCCAGCCAACCGCTCACTTTGCGTCACTCTCCCCATTCCGCCGATGACGTCCGCCGGCGCCATGTCAGCGACCTGACGCGCTGTGCTGGGGCGCCTTTGCCCGCGGTCGGACGGTACACATACCCCATCCTGGGGTATTTCGGTTGACGTGAACCGTCACCGCGTTCGTGCTGCCACCATCCGCAAGTCGACACGTTACTGATGCGTCCAACGCGGATAGTCACATGGTGGCTTCAATCCACTGTAGACAGAATGTGCCGGCCGTATGGGGCAGAGTCGGCTGCGTCCGGTTAGCGATATATCAGGGAAAGCAGTGTCTACCAGCCTGCGTCAGCTCATCCTCTACTTTCAGCGGGGAAGCCGGGCGTCGTCAGCCAGTCTGGGGAGGATCGGGACATGCGTCTACACGTGGGATGCGCAATGTGGAGCCACCCCTCATGGCAGGGGCGGTTTCTCGCACCGCGTCTTCCATCCCACGAACGGCTACGCGCGTACGCCGGCTGGTGTAACGCGGTCGAAGGGAATACGACGTTTTACGCGACGCCGGCCAGGAGCGCCGTGGGGTCGTGGGCAGAGCAGACGAGTCCCGACTTCCGGTTCGTGGTGAAGTTCCCGAGGCTTATCACGCATGAGCGGCGTCTTACCGACGTCGACGACGCGGTGCGGGCCTTCCTGAACGCAATCGAACCACTCGGTCCGCGGGCCCATGCCCTCTGGATCCAGTTACCGGGGTCATTCACCCCATCCGACGTGCCCGTGCTGGCTCGCTTTCTGCGTCGGCTTCCCGGAAGCTACCGGTACGCGGTGGAGGTGCGGCACACCGCGTTCTTCACCGACCCGCGTTCGGCGCGGCTACTTGAGGGAGTCCTCACTGCCGTCGCGGCCGAGTGGATTCCGTTCGACACCACCGCGTTCTTCCAACGCCCACCCACCAGTGATGCAGAACGGGAAGCCTGGGCCAGGAAACCGCGCGTACCGTTGCGAACCCGAGCCTTGACCGACCAGCCGATCGTCCGTTACCTGGGCCGTGACGACACCGCACACACAATCGCGGGCTGGCAGCCGTGGGTCGATATCGTCACCGGCTGGCTGCGGGAGGGGCGTTCGCCGACCATGTTCATCCACACCCCGGATAACACAGACGCACCCATGCTCGCCCGCCGTTTCCACGACGCGGTGCGAGCGAGGCTGCCGGAACTTCGGCCGCTCCCTCAACCCGTAGTGGTTGAGCCACTGACTCTCTTTTGACTACATCGCTGATCAGCGTTGCCGGAACACAAATAGCGCGAGGGTTGACGTATACGAACGGGTGCCGTCCGCCACGGTCCTCCCGATAGCCGGTGGTGCGGAGTTCGCGGGGTCCTGCGACCTGAGTACGCCCTCCACAATCCAGGCCGTGGTGGGAGCGGCGGGCCAGGGACGCCTGCACCGCCCTGTGTCGCGACACCGGCGCCGAGCGTTTGGAGACGGATGAAGGCGGTACGCGCGGAGCGCGGTCTGGACCGTGCCCGCCTCAGGTAGGGCATTCGCAACTGGCCGGGTGAACTGGCGCGGGTCAGAAACAATCGCTGACAAGGTCAGCGGCGACCTCACAGGCACAGCGCGGAACACTGGATGGAGGCGGGGTGCGAAGACCACCAGCGCCGATGGTGGCTCCCACCATGATGATCCAGGCGTGGCGGCACATTACGTTTCTGCACTGGCGCTACCCGGTGGAGGTGGTCCAAAGACTGCTGCCCGCCGGGTTGGAGGTGCAGACCTTCGACGGCGACGCTTGGATCGGACTGTTGCCGTTTCTGATGGACGACATCCGGGTGCCCCGAACCCCGGCGTTGCCTTGGCTGTCGCGGTTTCCTGAGACGAACGTGCGTACCTATGTCCACGGGCCAGACGGCGGGACCGGCATCTTCTTCTTTTCCCTGGACGCGACACGGCTGCCGGCGGTGATCGCAGCCCGGACGAGCCTGGGGCTGCCGTACTGCTGGTCCCAGATGAGCGTCGACATCGACGGCACCCATCAGAACCTCCCGAGGGGACCGTCGCCTTCAGGCGACGGGTGAATCGGGGTCCCGGTAGGGACTGGCCCGCGCCAGC
>PKFB01000027.1 GCA_002919305.1 Actinomycetales bacterium | reverse complement strand
AGCGCGGGCTGTCTAGCCTCCAGTCCGCCACTACCGGGGCAATGGCCAATGTCGAGTCCACGGTCGCCTCCGCCATGGCCAACGTCAGCGACCGGATTTCCGACGGTGTGGCCCCGGAGCGGGCCATGAGCGAGATCGACCGGCTCGTGGCCGAATTCCGGTCCGCCATCGACCGGATGGAGGCCCAGGCCCGTGCTGGTGGCCGGGGGATCGCGGACGAGCTCGCCCGGGGCATGGAATCGGCCCAGTCCAGTGCCCGGTCCGCGGGCTCGGGGGCGGGCCGGTCATTCTCCGAGGGCGTGGAGGACGGCGGCCGGGCCCGGATGCCGGGGGCGGGCAACGCCCTGATCGGCGTGATCAAGAGCCTGGGCTGGGCGTCGGCGGGCGCCGCGGCCGGGGCCGCGCTTGTGAGCGGGCTCACCAGCGCCCTGGACGCCGAGCAGGCCAAGGCGAAGCTGAACGCCCAGCTTGGCACCACCCCGGAGGAGTCCGCGCGCATTGGCCGTGTGGCCGGGAAGATGTACGCGGACGCCTACGGCGAATCCATGGGGGACGTGACCAACGCGATCCGCGCCGTGGTCCAGAACATGGACGGGATGCGCGCGGCGTCCGAGGCCGACCTGGAGCGGATTGCCAAGCGGGCTATGGACGTGTCCTCGATAGTGGGCGAGGACGTCCAGAAGGTCACTGGGGCCGTGTCCCAGATGCTCCGTACCGGGATGGCCCAGTCGGCCGAGGAGGCTTTTGACATCGTCGTCAAGGCCACCCAGAACGGCATCAACAAGTCCGAAGACCTGATCGACACGATCAACGAGTACTCCACCCACTTCAGGTCCCTTGGGCTGACCGGTGAGCAGGCGCTCGGGTTGATCCAGCAAGCACTCCAGGCGGGTGCTCGTGACGCGGACTACGCCGCGGACGCGATCAAGGAATTCCAGATCAACGCCGTCGCCGGTTCGGACAAGATCGTTAATGCCCTAAAGAAGATGGGCCTGAACGCGGACGAGCTTGTCAAGAAAATCGCCGAAGGTGGTCCGGGCGCGGCGAAGGCCTTTGACACGGTCCTGGACAAGCTCCGGGAGATCAAGGACCCGGTGGAGCGTAACGCGCTCGCCACGGAGCTGTTCAACACCAAGGCCGAAGACCTCGCCAAGTCCCTGTTCGCGATGGACCTGGACACGGCCACCAAAAAATTCGGTGAGTTCGGTGGTGCGGCGCAGAGCGCCAGCGATCAGCTTCACCAGACCGCGGCGAACAGGTTGGAGTCGTTCAAGCGCACGGTCCAGCTGAACGTGGTGGACTTCCTGGGCGGGACGGTCATCCCGGCAATCCAGGGCTTAGCCCAGAGGTTCGACCTTGGTGGGCTCGCGCAGAAGGCAGGGGAAGCCTTCGGCAAGATCAAGGAGTGGATCGGCGGGTTCCTGGAACCGCTGAAGGGTGCGTTCGAGTCTTTCCGGGAGTTCGTGTCCGCGTTTTGGTCCCAGTTCGGGGACGAGATCATGGCGATCTTGTCCACGGTGGGCCAGACGATCGCGGGCGTGTGGGAAGGCATCTGGAACACGATCAAGGGCATCTTCGATGTTTTCGCCGGGATCCTCACCGGGGACTGGCAGCGCGTCTGGGACGGGCTGAAGTCGATCGTGTCCGGGGTGTGGCAGGCGATCACCAGCCTGATCTCCGGGGCCGTGAACACAGTCAAAACCGTGATCGGCGGCGCCTGGGATGCGATTAAAAGCCTCACCTCGTCCGCCTGGAACGCGGTCAAGGACGCCGTGGTCTCCAAGGCCACCGAGGTGGTCAACTGGGTCAAGAGCCTGCCCGGCAAGATCAAGAACGCCCTGGGGAACCTCGGCAACCTCCTGGTCAGCGCCGGGCGTGACCTGATCAACGGCCTGATCAACGGCATCAAGGGCATGGTGTCCAAGGCCGTTGACGCGGTGAAGAACGTGGCCAGCAGCGTTGTCAGCGCGGCCAAGGAAGCCCTGGGCATCGAGTCGCCGTCTACCGTTTTCGCCGAGATCGGCAAATGGACGGTGGAGGGTTTCGCCAAGGGCATCTCCACCACCCAGGAGAAGGCCAAGACCGCGGTCACCAACCTGGTCAACCTGATCAAGAAGGGTTTCCAGGCGCCGGGCATCGCGGACCCGCTGCGCAAGTGGGCCGAGGGCGAGACTGAGAAGCTGGCCCAGTTGCTGAAGAAGCGCGAGGAAATCCTTGAGGCGATGGCTAACGCCAAGAAATACGCCCAGGAGATCGCCCAGGCTGCCAAGGAGTTCGCCTCCATCACCAGTATCGAACTGGAGGAAGGGGCGACCGCGGGGAACCTGATCGCCGGCCTTCAGGAGCGGTTGAACGCGCTCAAGCAGTTCGCCAACGACATCAAGATCCTCGCCCAGCGGGGCCTGAACAAGGAAATCCTCCGGCAGATCATCGAGGCCGGGCCGGAGAAGGGCCTGTCCCTGGCGGAGATGCTGGTGGGCGCGTCCGGGTCCGAGATCAAAGCGATAAACAAGCTGCAGGCCCAGATTGACAAGGTGGCCAAGCAGGTCGGCAAGAACTCCGCGGACGCGCTCTACGACTCCGGGAAGAAGGCCGCCCAAGGGTTCCTCAAGGGCCTGCAAGCCCAGGCCAAGGAGATCGAAAAGGTCATGGTCAACATCGCCAAGAAGGCGGTCGCGGCCCTGAAGAAGGAGCTCGGCATCAAAAGCCCGTCCCGCGTCTTCCAGGAGGCCGGCACGGACTCCATGGAGGGCCTTGCCCTGGGCGTGCTGCAAAGCTCGTCGGCGGTCATGCAAGCGGTCACTCAGGTCGCCCAGCAAATGGTGGCCGTGGCCAAGGCGGCCACCGCGGGTGTGGCGGCCGCCACCTCCACGGGTGGCATGCCCGGGTTCATTCCCCCGGCCGCTCCGGCGGGCGCCACGGCCACCTCCGTGGGCGGCGGGCCCGTGGTGGTGCAAATCGACTCAGCCGTCGTCCGTGAGGAGGCGGACCTTGGCCGGATCGGCGCCGAGTTCGGGTTCCAGCTCCGGGCCCGCGGATGAGAAGGGCAGATGCCATGCGAGGTTACGAGCCGTATGACCCCACAGTGCACGGCACCTACGGGGCGTACCTGAGGAGCAAAGGGATCCAGGTCAAGGGTTCCCGTTACACCCCGGTGCGGCGGGAGTACCGGGATGAGGGCGGCCGGGTGGTCCGGGATGTCATCGAGCGGGAGCCGCACGGTGGGGTGTCGATCACCCGCAATCGCACGGATTCCCGTGGTGGCGATCACCAGGATGTGATCGTCCGGCCGCCTGTGATCAGTGTCCGGATGGGGGTGGACCAGTGAGCGCGCGCATGGAGGCAGTCCGCCGGCGCCAGGAGGCGGAGATCCTGGAGCTGTGCGCGGACGCCCAGGAAAAGCTCGCCAAGGCCAAGGCGGGCTACCAGGAGAGCATGAGTGAGGAGACCCGGGCCGCCGTGGACGCGGCGATGGAGGAGATGCACACGCTCCGGCGGTGGCTCAGGGAGGGCGGCCGCCCTGTGGTGGATGAGGGTGGCACCGTAGTCTCCGACCGGCCGCCTGCCCGGCGCAGGAGGAGGGTGTAATCGATGGCGTGGACCAAGTCGGGGATCTTCTACACCAGCATCCGGGACCAGTGGAACAGCAGCAACCTCGGGCTCAATCTCGACGCTGAAACGTGGCGGTGCGCTTTCTTCGGCTCGTCGGTGACCCCGAACTTCACCCAGGACGCGGCGTACGGCATCGGCACTTGGGGGTCCTCGAACGAGTCGTCCGGCGCCGGGTACACCGCTGGCGGGCCCACCCTCACGAACACCACGCTCACGTTCGTCGGCAACCGCCTGGTCTGGGACGCGGACAACGTGCAGCTCACCAACTCCACGATCACCGCCGAGGGCGTGCTCCTGTACTACCCGGCTAAGTCCAACCGGGCCATTGCGGCCATCTGGTTCGGCTCCCCCAAAGAAACCCAGGACGGGACCTTCCTGATCAACTGGTCCTCGGACGGGATCCTCGGCTTCACGATCCCGTGATCTAGAGGGGAGGGCGGCGGGGTGACCATCCGGCGGAACAATTTCAACTACGGGACCTCGGGTGGCGCGATCACCACGTCCAACTCGGGCGGTAACAATGGCAACGCCTTCAATGAGGTTGCCGGTGGCCCCACGTACACGGCCACCAACGCCACCGGTGGCCGGGCCCCGCTGGTCGCCCGCATGCCGGACGGCGCGGAGCTGAAATGGAACTGGCCGAGCAGCTCCAACACGTTCTACTTTCGGCTCTACATCTACCTCACTAGCTACCCGAGCGACGTCATCGGTGTCTTCTACGCGGGGGACAACAGCGGCTGGGACGTCAACTGCACCATCTCCATCGACAACAACGGCAAGGTGTACCTGACGGACGGCTTGGAGCTGTCCGAGATCGAGCTGTCCCAGTCCATCCCGCTCAACCAGTGGGTCCGCCTAGAGGGCCGGGTCACCGCGGGAGGGTACAACGGCTCCGCGGAGCTGCGGATGTACCAGGCGGACTCCGCCACACCTTTCTCCACCGGGTCCATGACCGGGGCCGCCACCGGTTCGTCCGCACCCGCTCAGGTGATCTTCTACTCTTCCGGTGGCCTCACCTTCTTCATCGACGACGTCGGTGTGTCCGATGAGGGGTGGATGGGCCCCGCCCACGCGGACGTGGAGGTGAACCCCGGCTCGCTCACCGCCTCCTACGACGTCCGTTCACCATCGGTCACCACCAACCGCAACGCCCCGGTCGACCCGGCCGCGCTCACCGTCCCCCTGGACATCCCCGAGCCGGACGTCCAAACCGCGGACAAGACCACGATCACGGCGCCGGGCACGCTCACGGTCGCGCTCGATCAGCCCGAACCGGAGATCCGCGCGTTCGGGAACGTGATCGTCAACATTGGCGCCCCGTTGCTGATCCAGGGGGACGTGTGGGAGCCCAGCGTCGGCGTCCCCACCAACCCGGGGGACCGGATCACCGCTCCCGGGCAGATCGAGTGGAACGGTTTTCTTATGGGTGCGGGGACGCCGTACCGGATCCAGCAGATCGACGGGTGGATCACGGACATGCCCGGCCTGGACAGCGGGAACGTGCCCCAGCCGTCCCGCCACGGTTCCTGGTCCGGTCGGAAGCTGTCCCAGGAGCGGATCGTCACCGTGACCGGGTTCATCCGGGCCCGCCGGGAGGAGATGCCCGGCGTCGTCCAGGACTTGATCAACGCCACCGCGCTCCCCTTGGACGACATCGAGTACCCGCTGGCCATCCGGGTTCTGGACGACATTTACGTGGGGTACGGGGTGGTATCCCGCCGGGCCATCCCGGTGGACAGGAATTACCGGCTCGGCCTGGCCAAGATGACGCTCCAGTGGACCATGTCGGATCCGGTGCTGCTGTCCCGGGAGCTGAGCAGCGCCGTGATCCCCACCCAGGCCACGGTGACGGTAACCAACTTGGGCAACACGGTCACCTACCCGGTGGTTCGCATGCGCGGCCCGGCCTCCAACCCGGCCATCGAGGTCGCCCCGGAGGGCGGGGAGGAGCGTGTCCTGGAGTTCCGCATGACCGTCCCGAGCGGGCAGCTGCTGGAGATCGACTGCTACTACGGGACCGTGCGGATTGGGGACACTAACGCGATCAGCAACCTTTCTCCGAACTCGGTGCCGATCACCGACTTTGTGATCCCGGCCGGGACCAGCGAGATCACCTATGACGGTGGCGCGTCTGCCCCGCCAGCTGAAGTTCTCTGGCGGCACGCCTACCTGTGAGGGAGGTGCGGTATGCCCGCATCCGTCCGCGGATCGTACGCCACCGGATTCCAGGCCCCGTCCCGTACCATCCCCCGGCCGTCCGGGGTGCAGCCGGGGGATGTTCTGATCATGGTGCACGCGGTGGGCACGGCCAACCTGGATTCATTCCAGGTGGCCGAGTCCGGGTGGTCGGAGGTCACCCGCTCGTCCGTGGGCTCGGGCTCCACCGCCTTGTCCGTCAAGGTGTATCGCCGGGTGGCCACGGCCGGCGAACCGTCTAGCTACCGGGTGACCCAGTCTGGGTCGGCCCGTACCGTGGTCCTCCTGGTCGTGGTGCGCGGTGCCGGCGTCGCGGGGATCCGCGCCCAGGTGCAGTCGGGGCTGGCGAGCATCGACAACGCCGTCCCCACCCCGCCGGGCACCCCGGCCACGGGTAGCGGTGTGGACGTGCGTGTCGCCGTTGGCTTGCGCACGTTCACCGCCACCCCGAGCTGGCGCTACCCGGCCGGGTATGCGTACCTGGACGACGCGGACTCCGGCGGGCGGCTCCTGGTCACCGCCGCGCACCGGGCGATCACGTCCACCGGGAGCGTGGGCGAGGCGATCTTCCGGCAGACGACCGGGCTCAACACATACGTCGGCATCACCCTGCTCATCCCGGCGTCCGACAGCGCGCCCACGGCGCCGGACATCGCCCCGTGGGCGCCCGGCCGGGGTCTGGGGATTTACCGGTATACGGTGCATGACCTGCTCACCGGTAACTACTTGTCGGACGCGCAGCTCACCAACGTTACGTTCGACAGGCGGATCAACGAACCGGGCACGTTCAGCGCCACTATCCCCATTCCGAACAGGACCGTTGCCGACCAGGTGGCCGCGTTCATCCCCCGGCATGCCGAGGATTTGAGCGCCGGGCCCGGCCGGATCACCGTCTGCGTGTGGCGGGCCGGTGAGCTGTGGGGCGAGTACTGGATCACCGGGGCGATCGTCCGGCGCAACCGCCGGGGCAATATCGAGATCCAGCTCCGCGGCTCCACGCTGGATGCTTTCCTCTCCAACGTGCTGGTGGAGACGAGCCTCATCTACAGCGGGGACGTCATCACCAACATCCGCAATTTCTTGAGCCACATGCAGAACCTCCAGGGGGCGAACATCCGGCTGTCCCTGGACTCGGGCACGGGCGGCCGGAGCGCCACCCTAGAGGCGAAGATCGAGGAAGACCCCACCTACGGGGAAGTGCTCACCGGGTACCTAAGCGACAACCGGGTGGAGATATTCGTTGACCCCAGGTTCAATCCGGTCACCGGGGCGATCGAGCGGGTGATCCGCTGGGGTTCACCAAGATTCGACGGGTCCACCGTGCACGTGGTCACCGAGTCCCCGCACGGCGGGGACATCCTGGAGTGGAGTGAGGAGATCGACGCCCTGCGCGGCGCCACCAGGATCCGGGTGCGCGGCGGAACACCGGAGGTTGAGGACGCTGAGGAGGGTGCGGAACCCCTGTATTCCAACTGGGTGTCCGCCACCTCGCACTTGTCCGCCGGGTGGCCGCGCTACGGCCAGGTCGTGGACCATCCCGCGGAGTCCACGAGCCTGGCCACGCTCAACTCGTACGCCAACAGGTGGATCTCCACCATGCCGGGGGCGGTGCGGGTGTACTCGTGCACGGTCGCCCTTGGCCGGCACACTACGATCACCCCGTCCGCCTTGGGCGATCGGATCAGGCGGATCCTGGTCAACGAGTGGTTCCCCCGCAAGGACGGGGGGGCCACGTTCAACAGCGAGCAGCGGTTGATCGGGATCGAGGTCACCCCGGTGTCCCGGGAGACGGGCCGGGAAGAGGCCCGGCTGATCCTGGAGGAGCCCACGGTGAGCGACTTGGGCGGGGACCGGTACCCGACCGAGCAGCGCCGCCACATCTGGGAGATGCGCAAGCGCATACACCGCTTGGGCTGGCGGGCCCGCCGGGTGCCCCCGATCCCGATGCTGTGGGGCCCGGACCCGGGCAACCCACCCGTGCTCGAGTCCACCACGATCTCCGGGAATCCAACCGCTGGGCATTTCAACGGGCTGCTCAGTGATGTGTCCCGGATGCGCTCGACCTTGCAGTCCTTGATCGTGAACCTTCGCAACGGCCGGTTGGTCCGGTAGCCGGCGGAAGATCTGCACTCATGCAACAAATCGGGGGAAGTCACGTGCCCGCAGAGCCCACGCTCGGCGAACTCGCCCGGCTGATCGAACGAATGGAATCTGAATTCTCGCGCCGCCTCGCCGAGCTCGCCCAAGCGGTATCGCAGATGGTCACCCGCGACCTGTACGAGGCGCATCGAAGCGCCATGCAGGACGACATCGCCGAGCTACGGGGGGAACTTCGAGCCGAGCGGGAGCGGCGTGTTGCGGACCGGCGCATGGTGCACGGTGCGCTCCTAGCCGCCGGCCTATCCCTTCTCGTGTCGATCATCGGTGGCGCGCTGATGGCCGCGCTCAAGCTCACCTAAGGAGGGATCTGCTATGCCCATGTCAACCGCGTACCTGGACGCCATCGCTGGGCACGGTCGGACGATCATCACCCACATCGGGCTGGTGAACGAGTCCGGCACGGAGATCAGCGGAGGGTCGTACGCCCGGCAGGCCGTGACGTGGACCACGGCCAGCAACGGCCGGATTCAGCTTCAGTCCGATCTCACCTTCGATATCCCGGCCGGCGCCACGGTGGCCGGATGGCGCGGCTACTCGGCTGCCAGTGGTGGCACCGACTACGGCGGAGCTGACCTTCCCAACCAGCCTTTCGCCACGGAGGGAACGTACACGCTCCGGTCTGACCTGACGTGGATTGACCACATCGCAGAGTAAGGCCGGAGTCGCAAGGAGGGGTGCCCGGTGGCTATCCAGTTTGTCGCCTACTACACGACCGATTTTGACGGGAGCATTCCCAACCCCACGGGCACCCAGCCGGGCGACCTATTCCTCGTAGCCGCCCAGTACTACTACGAGCAGGAGTTCAACCCGCCCGCCGGGTGGATCCAGCTCGGCAACGCCCAGCAGGTAAGTAACTACGTCGCGGTCGCCTTCTACTACGTCCAACCCAGCTCATCACCACCGAGCCTGTCGTGGCTGACCGAGACGTACGCGGATGTGGTCGTCTACCGGAGCACGACGGGGGCGCTTCAAGTTCACAGCTGGGGCCAGTCGGTGCTCTCCGCTACGGCCCCGTCCGTGAACGTCACCGTGTCGGGCGCGTGGCTGGTCTGCCTGTTTGTCGACTACGACCGGAATGACCCTGAGCCACCGCCCGGGATGACCAACCGGTCGAGCCGGATCAACTTCGCGTGTGTCGCCGACCAACCGGTCGGCACCGGGCCGACGGGTACGCGGACGTTCGGTGGCTATACCCCGATGAGCGCCTGGTCGGTGGTCATCGCGGAGCCGCCCCAGGGTGAGCAGCACGACGGCGGTTCGCCCACGTCGGTGGCCGTGGCAGCGGCTGGTGCCGGGCGCCCGCGGTTCTACGGCGGGGTCGGGGCGAGCGTGGGCGTGGGCGCGGCCGGTTCCGGCTGGATAACCGTATCCGGTGGGGCCCCCATGGTCGCCCGCGTAAGCGCGCAGGCGGCAGGGCGCCCCGGTTTCGCCTACGGGTCCGCGGGCGCTATCACCACGAGCTCAACTGGCCAGGGCGCGCCGGGGTTCCGCGCCGGAGCCCCGATGGGCACCGCCCGGGTGGATGTGTCCGGTGCCGGTATTCCGGGGATCCTCGCCGGGTCCGGTACGGGCGTGACCGTGACAGGTGCCGGGGAGGGCCGGATCGCCGCATCCGGTGGCGCGGTCGCGAGCATCGGCGCGAGCCCTGCTGGGCGTGGTGCCCCAACTGTGGCGGCCGGGTCCACCCCGGGAAGGGTGGAGGTGAGCGCGGCTGGTGCTGGCCTACCGGTGCCAGCGGGTGGGTCGCCCACGACGGTGGCCGTGAAGGCCAGCGGTGGCGGGTTCGGCGGTGGCCAGGGTGCGCCGGCGTTCGTGGCCGTGACCGCCGCAGGTGGCGGGTTCGCCACGTTCACCGAGGGTGCAGCCGCGGCCGTGCAAGTGAGCGCGGCCGGGCACGGCGCTCTCGCCTCATCCAGTGGTTCCGCACCTGGCCCCGTGGAGGTGGGCGCGGCCGGGTTCGGCTGGCCAGCGGCGGCCGGGGGCCAGCCCACCACGGTCTGGGTGGATGCGCGCGGGTTCGGCTACAGCGGGAGCGGCGGTGGTGGTTCGCCCACGACGGTGGCCGTGACCGCCGCAGGTGGCGGGTTCGCCACGTTCACCGAGGGTGCAGCCGCGGGCGTGCAAGTGAGCTCGGTAGCGGACGGGTGGCCGGCGATCGTGTACGGCACGCCCGCCGTGGTGCGGGCGCGGGCGGTCGGCCGGGGAACCCGGGTGGACGTGGATGTCACCCTCACCATTGGCCCGACGAGGGTCGGCGCCGTGGTCGGCCCGACCCGTCTTAGTGCCAGCATCGGCCCGACCAGGCAGGACAGGAGGTGAACGAGGGTGGCCGAGCTGTACCGGACCGCCACCGAGTACCTGGCAAACGAGGTCAAAATCACCCGGGGGAAGGTGTCGGATATCACCGCGGTGGGGGTGTACCACTCCACCGACCCGTCCTATATCCCGTCCCCGGAGGATTTCACCCGGGTCGCCCTGGTGGATGGCACCACCGAGCCGCCGGACCCGCTTGCCGAGCGCGGGGTGGTGGACGTGCTGTCCCTGGTGGGCCCGCGCGGGGAGATCACCCTTCCGCCGGGCGACCACCAGCGGTGGGTGCTGGTGCAGACCGCCTCGGAGGACATCATCCGCCGGGTGGACGTGGTGACGGTCCGTTGAGGGGGACGCGGTGAGACCCAAGGTGAGCGACGGGTGGTTGCGGGTGTCCTATGACGGCCCGGAGCTGGTCGCCGTGTACATGGCCACCGGGGCCCGGCCACCCAAGGGTGATGACGAATGGAGACCGGCGTTCCTGGACTGGCACGAGGGCCGGCGCGTCGCCCAGATCCGCGTCCCCGCTTCCCGGCCCGGCCAAATCGTTCAGGTGTGGCTGAAGGTGGACGGCAATATCACCAACGTCGGAAGTGTGAGGCTCTGATGCGGATCATCCCGCGGTCCGAGTTCGGCTGGGGGCCAACCAGCGCCGCCACCGCGAACCCGCGCAACGGGCTCGTCATCCACTACGACGGGTCCAACCAAGGGCTGGCGCGTAAGCCCCATAGCGCGTGCGTGGAGTACTGGAAGCGCACCCGGAAGTTCCACGTGGGGCCGGCACGCGGCTGGGCTGACATCGGATACAGCTTCGGCGCCTGCCCGCACGGTTACATCTTCGAGGGGCGCGGGCTAAACCGGG
>PKFB01000045.1 GCA_002919305.1 Actinomycetales bacterium | reverse complement strand
TCCGGCGGACCGCATCGCCCGATGCCCGGCAGGCAGCCGCGGGGGCCTCGCCGTACCGCCCGGCCGCCACCGGCCGATGCTCAGCCCTCGGCGGGGTCGCCGTTGTCCGGCCGGGGCGGGCCGTCGATCGGGAGGATCACCCGGAACCGGGTGTCGCCGGGACGGGAGTCCACCTTGATGCTGCCGTGGTGCCGGTTGACCACGATCCGGTAGCTGATGTCGAGCCCGAGCCCGGTGCCCTCGCCGACCGGCTTGGTGGTGAAGAACGGCTCGAAGATCCGCGGCCGGATCTCCTCGGGGATGCCCGGCCCGGTGTCCCCGATCTCCACGAACAGGCACCGATCGTCCTCGCGGCCGGTGCGGATGGTGAGCGTGCCGGTCTCGCCCATCGCGGCGATCGCGTTGTCGATCAGGTTCGTCCACACCTGGTTGAGCTCGGCGGCGTAGGCCGGGATCCGCGGCAGGCTCCGGTCGAACTCCTTCACCTTCGTGATCCCCTTGGGGATCTTCCCCTGCAGCATGGTGAGCGTCGCGACGAGCAGGTCGTGCACGTCCACCGTCTGGTACGGCGCGCGGTCGAGCTGCGAGTACTGCTTCGCGGCGGCCACCAGCGAGGAGATGCGGGTCACCGAGTCGTCGATCTCCCGCATGAGCAGCTCGGTGTCGATCGTGTAGGTGAGCCAGCGCACCGCCGCGTCGAGGTTCTCCTCGCCGACCGCGCCGGCGACCCGGTCGAGCCACTCGACGTCGATGCCGCCGGCGACGAGGGCCGGCGCCATGTCCCACCCGCCGACGATGTCGTGGTCGTCGAGCCAGTCCTCGACCGCGGCCTCGGCGTCGCTGGTCTCCAGCGCGGTGAGCTCGGGGGCGGACGCGGCGCGCTTCACCGCCTCCTCCTGCAGCTCGACGAGGTGGCGCAGGCGGGTGCCGTCCAGCCTGCCGTCGGCGATCATCGCGAGCTTGCGCCGCATGCCGGCGACCCGGTCGCGCAGCACCGACGTGGCCCGCACCGCGGCGGCGGCCGGGTTGTTCAGCTCGTGGGTGAGCCCGGCGGACAGCGAGCCGAGCGCGACGAGCCGTTCCCGCTCGCTCACCCGGGTCTGGCTGGTGCGCATGCCGTAGAACACGCCCTCCAGCAGGTGCATCGCCATCGGGAACCACTCGCGCACGATCGTGCCGAAGGTCTCCGCGGTGAGCGTGAAGAACTCCACGTCGGTGATCGCCCGCATCGTGTACATGTACGTGTGCGGGGTCGGCGACTCCATGTACGCCTGGGTGGCGCCGCCGTACACGCCGCGCTGGGACGTGCGGTTGATCTGCACGTCGACGCCGTGCACCCGGCGGCTGAGCTCGACCTCGCCGCTGAGCAGCACGAAGAAGCAGGTCGCCTCCTCACCCTCGTGGTACACGATGCTGCCGCCCGGGCGGCGCTCCACCCGCCCGTTCTCCGCGAGCAGGGCGAGCTGGTCGTCGTTGAGCGACTCGAACAGGAACAGCGTGCGCAGCTCGTCCGGCGTCAGCCGTTCCACGGCCGGTTCGGTCATTGCGCCTCCAGGTAGCGGTGGACGAGCGAGACCGCCATCGCGCCCTCCCCGACCGCGGAGGCGACCCGCTTGATCGAGGCGGCGCGCACGTCGCCGGCCGCGAACACGCCGGGCATGCTCGACTCCAGGTGGTAGGGGTCGCGCGGCAGGGTCCAGCCGGGCGGCCTGCCGCCGCCGTTGAGCAGGTCCGGGCCGGTGAGCACGAAGCCGCGCCGGTCGCGCAGGATCTCGTCGCCGAGCCAGTCGGTGCGCGGCTCGGCCCCGATGAAGACGAACAGCCAGCAGGCGTCCACGACGCGGGTGGTTCCGGTACGGCCGTCGCAGAGCAGCAGCCGCTCCAGGTGGCCGTCGCCCTCGCCGCCGATCACCTCGGTGCGCGGGTGGACCTCGATGTTGTCGATGCTCTCGATCTGCTCGATCAGGTACTGCGACATCGACCGGCGCAGGTCGTCGCCGCGGATGAGCATGTGCACCCTCCTGGCGTACCGGGAGAAGTGCACGGCGGCCTGCCCGGCCGAGTTCGCGCCGCCGACGACGTACACCTCCTCGCCCCGGCAGCTCGGCGCCTCGGTGGTCGCCGCGCCGTAGAAGACGCCGCGGCCGACCAGGTCGTTCAGCCCCGGCACGTCGAGCATGCGGTACGAGACGCCGGTGGCGAGCACCACGGTGTGCGCGGCGATCGTGCCGCCGTCGCTGAAGTGCAGCACCCGGCTGGTGCCCCCGGCCTCCAGGCCGACGACCTTCTTCGCGGTGAGCAGCTCGGCGCCGAGCCGGATCGCCTGCCTGCGCGCCCGGTCGGTGAGCTGGGCGCCGGACACGCCGCTGGGGAAGCCGAGGTAGTTCTCGATCCGGCTGCTCTGCCCGGCCTGGCCGCCGGTCGCCCGCGCCTCCACCAGCACCGTGCGCAGCCCCTCCGACGCGCCGTACACGGCGGCGCCGAGCCCCGCGGGCCCCGCGCCGACGATCACCAGGTCGTAGAAGTCGGCGGCGGGCTGCGTGGCGAGGCCGACCTGCGCGGCGAGTTCGGCGTTGTCCGGCTGCACGAGGACCTTGCCCTCGGGGGTGATCACCACCGGCAGCTGGTCGGCGGTGACGCCCGCGGCGGAGAGCAGCCGCGCCCCCTCCGGGTCGTCGGCGAGCAGCCACCGGTACGGCACGAGGTTGCGGGCGAGGAAGTCGCGGATGCCGTACGAGCGGGCCGACCAGCGATGGCCGATCACCCGCACCTCGGTGGTCGCGGCCTCCGGGCTCGCCTGCCACGCCTCCAGCAGCGAGTCGACGACCGGGTAGAGCTTCTCCTCCGGCGGGTTCCACGGCTTGAGCAGGTAGTGGTCGAGGTCGACGACGTTGATCGCGGTGATCGCCGCGTCCGTGTCGGCGTACGCGGTGAGCAGCACCCGGCGCGCCATCGGGAACAGGTCCATCGCCGCCTCGAGGAACTCGATGCCGTTCATGTGCGGCATGCGGTAGTCGGCGAGCAGCAGCGCGACCTGCTCTCCGCGCAGCTTGATCTCACGCAGCGCATCCAGCGCCGCCTCCCCCGAGTCACACCGCACGATACGGTACCGCTCGCCGTAACGCCGCCGCAGGTCACGGGCGACGGCCCGGGACACGGAGGGATCGTCATCGACGGTAAAGATCGCTGGATTCGCCGCCATACGTCCCATAAAAGCACGGTGCTCCGGGAGCTCGGGCGGCGCGCATTTCCGCTGTTGGCGATCCCGCCCGGCATCGGCGTGCTCACCTAGGGTTTCGCGAGGCTCCGCACAGGCGAATTCACACAGTTTTAACGTGAATGGACCGTTCCCGTGCTTGCCATGGGCACCCAGGACCCCGCCCGCGCCGTCTCGACCGGCAACGATGGATCACATAAGGGAGGGCCGCCACCGAATGGACGTCATCGGAACGCCGCAGCCGCCCACCGGCCTGCGCCGCCTGCTGTGGCGGCTGCCGATCGGGCTCTACCGGATGCGCCTGGGATTCCTCTTCGGCCACCGCCTGATGCTGCTCACCCACACCGGCCGGGTCACCGGCAGGCCGCGGCGGGCGGTGATCGAGGTGGTCGAACGCGACCCGGCGCGCGGCGTCTACATCGCCGCCTCCGGCTTCGGCACCCGGTCGGACTGGTACCGCAACGTGCTGGCCCGCCCCGAGGCGACGATCGAGGTCGCCGGCCGTACCCTGCCGGTCACCGCGACCCCGATCCCCCGCGCCGAGGGCGCCGATCTCATGGCCCGCTACGGGATGCGCCATCCCAGGGCCGCCGTACGGCTGTGCCGGATCATGGGCTTCGCCGTCGACGGCAGCGAGGCCGATTTCCGCGCCGTCGGGGAACGCATCCCCTTCGTCCGCTTCGTACGGCGAGCCTGACCCGCATCCCACCGGCCTGGCCCGCCCCGGCTCACCCGCGGCCCGAGCCTCGGGCGACCATCCGATCACCGCGCCGGGCGTTTCCGGCAGCGCCCCTCGGCCGTACCAAAACGGCATTTCCTCAAATCGGGCTGAACACGGCCCGCCGACGTTGCGTCTCAACAGACGTCGAAACGGCACTGACGCCCCCGGCGTCACACCCGGCACAGCACCCGTGGGAGAGGAAATCATGCCGCTGAAAGGAACCGCCAGGGCCGCCTTCACCGCGTTCGCCGCCACGGCGCTCGCGGCGACCGTCACCGGTTTCGCCATGGCCGGCACGAACATGTCCGCCTCGGCCACCTCGGCCGCCGCCTCGGCGAACACCTCGACGAACACCTCGGCGAACACCTCGGCGAACACCGCCGCCGCCGGATCGGCCGAGGCCGCCACGCTCCCCCGCGGCTACCAGATCGTCGCCCTGCCGAACAAGACCGTGCCCAACTTCCAGCGCCGCATCGCCTGGTGCCCCGCCCCGAAGCGGGTGATCGGCGGTGGCGGCGAGGCCCAGGGCAACGACGCGGTCCTGGTCGGCTCCTTCCCGACCCAGGACGGCCGCGGCTGGATCGCCCTGGGCCGCCAGACGAAGGGCCGCACCGTCGGCATCAGCGTCTACGCGATCTGCGCCCTCTAGCCGCGGCGGGCCCTGCGGATCGCCGCCACCGGCGGGCACCCCGGCCGTCACCCTGCCGACTGCGGAGCACGCCGCCCATGA
Organism: Actinomycetales bacterium; assembly: GCA_002919305.1. Classification (GTDB taxonomy): domain Bacteria; phylum Actinomycetota; class Actinomycetes; order Mycobacteriales; family Micromonosporaceae; genus RSA1. Next base: position 7,227 of record PKFB01000045.1, on the reverse strand, counting down.
GCGCCGGCCCGGGACCGAGCCTGCGACGGCCTCCCGGCCGCGGTCCGACGCGTGAGCCGAGACGGATCCGGCCCAACCGGCCTCAGGCCGCACGGGAGCGGAGCCGGCGCAGCATGCGGGCGTCCTGGAAGCCGACGGCCCGCGCCGCGGCCTCGACCGTCGCCCCCTGGCCGATCAGATGCTCGGCCCGCTCCAGCCGCAGCGCCTGCTGGTAGCGCAGCGGCGTCATCCCGATCGCCTTGGTGAACAGGCGGGTGAGCGTCCGCTCCCCCACCCCGCACGCGGCGGCCAGCTCGGCGAGCCGCAGCGGCTCGGTGTACCGTGCGTCGATGATGTCCTGCGCACGGTGCACGGCGTCGGACAGGTGGGAGCGGTACCGCAGCATCACACTGTGCTGCTGCTCGTCGCCGTTGCGGCGGGCGTAGACCACCAGCCCGCGGGCGACGCGCCCGGCCACCCCGGGCCCGTGCCGTACGGCGACGAGATGCAGCGCGAGGTCGATGCCACTGGCGATGCCCGCGGAGGTCACGACCCTGCCGTCCACCACGTAGAGCACGTCGCGCACGACGGTGGCCCGCGGATACCGGCGTGCCAGCTCCTCCTGCACCGCGTGATGGGTCGTGCACCGCCGACCGTCCAGCAGCCCCGCCCGGCCCAGCGCGTCCGCACCCGCACACACGCTCGCGACCGTGCCGCCCGCGGCGTGATGATCCGCCAGCCGACGCAGGGTCTCGGCGCCGAGGTGGCCGCGCCCGGCCAGCGTCGGCGCGCGCCACCCCGGCACGATCACCAGATCGTCGGCGTCCGTCTCGGGCCACTCCACCTCCGCCCGCACCGGCAGCCCCTGCGCGCTGACCACCTCCGGCCGCTCGGCGACGTAGCTCAGCCGGTAGTCGTACCCGAGGTCGGCCGCCGCGAAGAACACCTGCGCGGGCCCCGACAGGTCGAGCAGGTGGAAGTGGGGAACGAGCAGGAACACCACACGGGGCACGATCCGGTCAACCTCCCACCGGGGCCCCCGCCGCGACCTCCTCAGCGGGTTCCCCCGTCATCTCCGCCAGGGTCCGAATGGTGGCGAACCATCCGGACAGGGCGTACTCGGTACGGCGGATGATCTCATCAGTGGACAGCGTGGTGGGATCAGCGAGGATCTCCTCGACCGACCGCCCCTTCGGCGCGTCCCGGTGCTCAAGCGGGAAGGTCGCGGTCGCGTCGATCACGAACGTGACCTCGTACCCGAGGTCGCAGGCGAGCCGAGCGGTCGTCTCACAGCACTGCTCGGTCTTGATCCCACACACGATCACCTCCCGGACACCGTGCTGCGTGAGCAGCTGGGCGAGGTTCGTGGTGGTGAAGGCGTTGTAAGAGGTCTTCGTCACCACCGGCTCCCCGGGCTCGGGCTCCAGCCCTTCGATCAGACGAATGAACCCATTCTCCGGATCGAACGGCCCGCCGCTCCCCGGCTCGGTGTGCAGCACCCACACCACCAGATCCCCGTTGGCGCGTGAGGCGCGGACCAGCCGCGCCACCCGATCGGCGATGTCGGGCGCGGACACCGCCGCCCAGATCGCCCGCTGCCGGAAGGACTCCTGAACGTCGATAACCAAAAGCGCTCTTCTCATGGCTCCGATCCTCCGCATCCCGACCCCGCGCAGAAAGACACGATCACGCCCGGATGCGGAACGATCCGGTCAGCCGAGCACCCCAGCGACCAGCAACATGACCCCAATCGAGACGACGGTGCCAGCGTACGGCCCGGCGGGCGGGCACCCATCCCGCGACGTGATTCGTAGCCGTTCCACCCAGTTCGTCACTCAGCCGGCCTGCAACAGTGCGATCGCCGCATGGTCGCACAGTAGGTCCCGGACCTGCGGCACGTCGCGGTACGGCTTCAGGCGGCCGAGCACCACCTTGATCCGGCGGGCGGTCCGGTCACTGGCCACGTCCGCCGACAGGTCCAGCAGCCGACCTGCGGTGTGTGCGGCCTGCTCCGGCTCGTTGGCGTCGGCGAGCGCCACCACGAGCCAGGACAGGTAGAGGGCGAGTTCTCTGGTGTGGGTGGCGTCGTACCGGCTCAGTACATCGGTGAGCAGCGGGACGGCGCGCAACGGGCGGTGCAGCTCGGTGTGGGCGCGGGCCTCCATGATCTGCAGTTCATTGGCATCCACCCAGTACAGGTAGCCGGGTTCATCCTCTCCCCCGTGGCCGGAGAGGGCGGTCTCGGCCTCTCCCAGAGCGCGCATGGCTTCTTGGTCCTCGCCCACGCGGGCGTACGCCCAGGCGAGGCGATCCCAGGCCAGCGCTCGGGCTCGGGCGGGGGCACGCGGCCCGGCCACCTCCAACGCGGCATGGGCGAGTTCGACGCCTTCGCGGGGGTCGCCGACGTTTGAGGTCTGGTAGGCCAGCGATCCCAGCAGGTTCGACTCCAGCGTGGTGTCGCCGGCCTCGTGCGCTGCGCTGATGCCAAGCCGGTAGGTGCGGGCGGCCTGGTCGTGCGCCCCGGCGTCGCTCGCCACCCATCCGGCGATCTGGGCAAACTCCCCAATGGTCACCAGCAGCCTGCGGCCCACCTGTTCGGTGAACGTGCCGCATCGGTAGATCCGTACCGCCGCGTCGAGCTCCCGGAACGCTGGCCGGATGAGGTCCTTCCCGGCGATCACGTCATCGGCCAGCCGCAGGGCATGCACCCGGGCCGACAGATCAGCGGCCGTGCCCACTCCGACGCGTCGCCCTTGACAGCAGGCCTGTGAGGTGAGCGCCTCGGCCTGGCCGAGCAGGTCCTCCAAAACCTTGGCGGGCGCGCGCTCCCGGCGGACCTGTCCATCGCCGAACATGTCGGCTTCGTCCATCTCGAATACCCGGCAGTACAGGACGCGGTAGAGGTCGGAGGGCTGGTGATTGCCCGCCTCCCAATATCTGATCATGCGGACCAGGGATTCCCGTCCGGGCAGTGTGATCTGTCCGGCCGCGGCCTGGGCGAGCCGCTTGGCCATCTCTCGCTGGCTCCACAGTCGCCTGCGCCTGTTTTCGCGTAGCCGAGCCGCCCAGACCGGACGATCGTCCATAGCGCCACCTCAGGGGGTATCTAGAACAGCGCTCCTGTCCTCACCCAGTCTCCTCTATTCGCACCGTCAACGCTCGACTACGCAGCGATGAGGTTGTAACGCCCTGGCAACAGCAGCACTGACGGACGGCTGGGACTTCAACAACGCGGCCTGATCGTGGTGCCCAGGTCGTTCGATGTGACGAACCACGTGCCGTCACCGTCTTGCACCGACTGCCGAGTCTGACCCTGTCGGTGACTGTCGTGCGCGTGTTTGTATCACCGGGCACCACAGCGCACCGCCCGCGGTGCCCACGGCGGTCCCGCCTCGGCGCACGGGCGTGGATCGCCGCCCTGCCCGCTCACCGCTGAGGACCCGCCGGCACCGCCGAGCCCGTACCGCCCGGTCGTGCTGTGCGAACCCCACGGCGAAGGCTCGCTTGAGGTACTCCCAGGCCCCCGTCGAGAGCAGCCCTTTCGTCGCGGCCTCCACGCCGTTCCGGTCGATCCTGGCATGGAGGGCGGAGAGCAGGCTCCCGGTCGTCCCCGATCATCCCGGGGACTGCCACGAACCACACCTCCGCCGGCTTCAGCACCTCCGGATCGGCCGGGTCGGTGCCGCGCACGGCGTGCTCGGCGCCCGCGCGGCCAGCCCTGTATGGGGTCGAACCAACCGGTGACCGGCCTGACCGGCCGCCATGTGCCGCCACTTGTGCACGGCGAATCTACGTGAAGAAGGGCTGACGAGAGCGCCGCCGACCGGCGCGAGACCGGGACGTGACGACGGCCCTCTTGCGGCCGATGCGGGCGGGAGGGCCCGTCGTTCCTCGGGTGGCGTCGCCGAGCCCGCCGGCGGCGGGCGGAAGAGACGGTACCGCGACGCGTCTCCACCGAGTCGATCGAGCGACGCGTGCGGCCCGGCGCCCCGGTTCGCCGGCGATCTGGCACGTTCATGGCACGAAGCCCCGCGGCGTGATCGCTGCGGGGCCTGTTCTCGCAGGTGGGCGGTACTGGGTTCGAACCAGTGACCCCTCGCTTGTAAGGAGCCGAGATCATCTTCGCCCACCGGCTGAGCTGGACTTCTTCCTCACAGGCCAAGAACTCTGAGCCGTCGTCCGGCTCACCTAATGGCACGCTAATGGCACGATGATCATGGCATTTCCGCAGGTCGTCCACGCTTGATCAGGCAGCTAAGCGTCGTCTAATGGCACGCACCTGGCACACCATCGGCCCTCGCCTCGACGCAACGCGTGAACCTGCCCTAGCCCGATCTTCCCGTCTGCCTCGTCCCACCTGAAGGCAGCGGGGCAAGGGCCAGGTGGGGCACCCTGCCGGACGTACGACCTTGCCCCTGGCCCTTGCTCTGCTGGACTTAGCCTGGGACGTGGCAGGCGGAAGATCACGCCCAAACCAGCTACCGCTCCCGGAGCAGACAATGTGCGCGATCAACCCGAGTACCCCCGCCGGAGGCAGTCTCGGAGCTACGCCAGTCGTCTGGACCAGCTTCTGTGTCGCCGGTTATGCGTGATCAGAGTCGCCTGCTCCTCCCTGCCTTCAGATACCGCTCCCCTACTAGCTGCTTCTACGGACTCAGCGAACGTTACCCCCTGTGACTTATACGGTCATGTAACCCATCCCGGGCATATGCCGTTACCCCGACCTTCTGCTCTGCGAGGCAGGGCGCTCGGCGACCAGAGGCTCGGAGCTATTCACGCGGTAGCTAAATTGGGTGCCGTGCAGTCAGATTATGGGTTTGATCCCACGGCCCTTGCGTAAACGTCTGTGTCATCGTCAGCCCAAGGGATCGACTGCCATCAGGGATTGTCAGAGTTTCGCGTGTGTCGAATCCGCACAGCTGCCTTTGCAATAAAGTCTGGTGTAGGGTAGTAAAATCTGACTGACTGGAGAGTGGCGACCGAGCTGTTCCTTGGCCGACAGTCGAACCATGTCCGACTACTTCGAGCAGGCCGAGGAACTTTTTACGAAGCTCTTTCCAGGTACAAGAACGGGAACACTGAGGCGTCGCAGGCGCTATCTCAGCTCGCGCAGACGCAAGCCCTACTAGCGGTGGCAGACACGCTCAACAGACTTAAGAACAAGTTGGACGACTCAATCACCAAGCCCCTCGTAGCAATCAAGAATCGGATGAATCCTAGGTAATAATATTCGTTCGGGATTGCTTACGAGGGTAGAAGTCTCCTAGCGAGTGGCACCATGCCAGCCGGCCTGGCATGGTGCCCTAGCGGTCAGCGCAGTGGGTAGGAGATCACCAGGTGGTGACCGCGCTCGGTCGCTTTCCACTGCTGCGGCTGCATTCTCACTGGACGAACCAAGCTCACGCTCTAGCGCTGAGCGCAGCTGGACTTAGGACTGTGACCGAGACAAGAAATCGGCGACGGCGAGCCCCAGAGTCATGAAACCGGCGAAGCCTCCCGCGCCGACGAGTATAGCTAGTGCGGTGGGCGTTCCACCGATCCAGGCTAGGGTCCCGCCGATGATGCCGACGACGAATCCAGCTGTCGCAATGATGGCCACCCATAGGCCCTGGCTACTACTCATTCCTGCTCCTCGTGACGGGATAGACAGAAGCTCCAATCCACGAACGACATAGGGTGCGCTGTGGGAGGTCTGACACTGCACATCGTGATACGCGGAGCCGAGGGACGCTCAGTGGTGCTATTGACCTGTTGCCCCGCAGACAGTGAATAAGAGGAGCGCGCGCGCTTCGCGCGCGTATGGGTGCGGGTTGAGAGGTCGGAAGAGCAAGGGGCAACCGTGAGCAGTGGAAGTCTGCAACGCCTGGAAGCCAGAGCGAAGAAGCTGGAGGCGAGTGCCGCGATCTTCAAGAGCGTGCGTAGTGCATGTATGAGAATCTGGGCTGACTCATACAAATTCCCGCGAGCGATTCGAATTCGTCGCCCTTTTGTCTTGGTCAGACGCAAACCACTTGGGCTCATCCTAGAAGCAATAGAGCTTCCCGAGCGTTATGCCCCATCATGGGGGCGCTCACCCCTCACTTCCCTCATCTCGTCTCGCGGCATCGCCCTCCAGTTATACCTAATTTGCTTATTCGAAGCTCAATGTAGATGTCGACCGGGCGTCGAACCAATGAATAATCGCCCACTTCAACCACAGCATGGCAGTGTTTCGTGGCTGGACTTATTGGCGACCACTGCAGTGGCTAAAGCTCCCGCGACCCCGAGGGACAACCGATTGCGCCAGATGAAGAAAGCCCTACTTCATCTCGAACGGGAGCTGCTAATAGAAATTCCGGGCGGCCGTCACGTTAATGGTCGCTTCCAAGGCTTCCGACTCCTGAACGAGAGTGGTCTGCCCACTGAGACGAGATCCCTCGTCAGATACACAGTACCAACAGAGGAAGAGGACACAATAGAGCTGCCCGTTGACTTTTTTCTAAATGGATGGGTCCACGTGCTCTCGCCCGCCGAAATAGCGACCTACCTCATGCTTCTCGACCTGCGCAAACAGCACAGAGAGGTGCATGACTCGCACGGAATCTTCTCTCCGACTCATATTAGAGAGGGTATATATGGGTTGAGTCGTGATTCTTATGAAAGCCACCGATCACTAGTCAAGTTCGGCCTTATTGAGAAAATGCCAAACATGTATCGTCGCGACGACGGCAAGGTTACAACTTTCAAGGTGCGCTTCGAGTCGCATCATTTCAAAGTGAATCCATACGCCCATATGAATGACCCTCTAGAAGTAATTCCGAACGCCATTAGGTAATGGGGCGACCTGGTTGGGCATGGGGCAGAGCGCAACATAAGACTGATGGACTGGTCAGCGACTATGAATGTGCTCGTGCACCGTTGACCGCGGTGATCCGCCCACTCGCTCGGTGGGCCAGGGCTGAGGAACGAGGCCCTGGCCCGGCGATCGCCCCCGGCCCACGACGGCGACCGGCCACGACGGGGCGATCGTAAGGCCTGCAACGACGGCAGGGTATGGCGGCTACAGCCGATGCGGCCTGGAGCCGTCGGCGGGCGGGACCGGCCGCGAGCCGCATGCCCGGCCGCCGAGCGGCGGAGGGCCACGAGGCGGCGCGGAGCGCCGCCCTTGATCTTCATAGGCTTAATTCGGTGTCAATGTGAGGTCTCGGGACATGCTTAACCGGTCGTTCTCAAGACACGCTTGACGCTCGTGCTGGATCCTGCTCGCCC
>PKFB01000012.1 GCA_002919305.1 Actinomycetales bacterium | reverse complement strand
ACCGGGATCACCCGGTAGCCGTGCCGCTTGAGGTAGTAGCCGACGAAGTTGCTCGCCCGCAGCTCGTTCGCGGAGAGCCCCACGATCGCGATCGTCCGGGTGGTGTGCAGCACGCGCTGGATCGTGAGCGGGTCCTGGTATCGCGCGAGGCCGGTCATGCCGTCACCGCCTTCTTCTCCCCGACCAGCGCGGCGACGCGTGCGAAGCCCTGCTCCAGGTCCCAGATCAGGTCCTCGACCGACTCGATGCCGACCGAGAGCCGCACCGTGCCCGGCCCGACCCCGGCCGCCCGCAGCTCGTCGTCGTTCAGCTGGCGGTGGGTGGTGCTCGCGGGGTGGATGACGAGGCTCTTCACGTCGCCCACGTTCGCCAGGTGGGACCAGAGCGTCAGCCCGCTGATGAACGCCTGCCCGCCTTCCCGGCCGCCCGCGCAGTCGAAGGAGAACACGGCCCCGGCGCCGCGCGGCAGGTACTTCTCCACGAGCGGATGGTACCTGCTCTCCGGCAGCCCGGGATAGGTCACGTTGGAGGCGAGCTCGTGCGACTGGAGGAACCGCGCGACCTCCAGCGCGGTCCGCACGTGGCGCTCCATCCGCAGCGACAGCGTCTCCAGCCCCTGCAGCAGCAGGAAGGCGTTGAACGGCGAGAGCGCGGCGCCGAGGTCGCGCAGGGTCTCGGCGCGCAGCTTCATCAGGTAGCCGTACACGCCGAACGTCTCGTGGAACTTCAGCCCGTGGTAGGCCGGCGACGGGTCCGCGACCACGGGGAAGCGCCCGTTCGACCAGTCGAACGTCCCCGAGTCGACGACGACGCCGCCGAGGCTCGTGCCGTGGCCGCCGATGAACTTGGTCGCCGAGTGGATCACGATGTCCGCGCCCCACTCGATCGGCCGGCACAGGTACGGCGTGGCGAACGTGTTGTCCACGATCAGCGGCGCCTCGTGCTCGTGCGCGATCGCCGCGACCGTCTCGATGTCGAGCACGTTCCCGGCGGGGTTGCCGATCGTCTCGCCGTAGAACGCCTTGGTGTTCGGCCGCGCGGCCCGCCGCCACTCGTCCGGGTCGTCGGGGTCGACCCAGGTGAGCTCCACGTTCATCTTGCGCAGCAGGTGCTTGAGCTGGTTCACCGTACCGCCGTAGAGCGCCGTGGACGCGACCACGTGGTCGCCCGGCTGCAGCAGCGTGAAGAGCGCAGCGGCCTGCGCGGCGATCCCGCTGGCGAACGCGACCGCGCCGGCGCCGCCCTCCAGGTTCGCCACCCGCTCCTCGAACACCGCGACGGTCGGGTTCATGATGCGCGAGTAGGTGTTGCCGTACTCCTGGAGGTTGAAGTACGCCGCCGCGGACTCCGGATCCTCGAAGACGTAGCTGGTGGTCTGGAAGATCGGTACGGCGCGGGCGCCCGTGTTCGGGTCGGGCCGCTGCCCGGCGTGCAGCTGCCGGGTCTCGAACCCGAACTGGCGGGCCTGTTCTGTACGGGGGAACCGGTCGGTCACGAAACCCTCTTCCTCGTCCTCTTCCTCGTCCTGTGCCTCGGTCTCTGCCTACCTTGCCGAGCCCTGCGTCGAGCCCTCTGCCTCGAGTGTCCGTGAGCCCTCCCGGGCGTCGTCCGCCGCCCGCCCCGCGGCGAGGAACCGGCGGATGATCGGCGTCTGCCGCGCCTCCTCGAGCAGGAAGCAGTCGTGGCCGTAAGGCGCGTCGATCACCTCGAACTCGACCGGCTTGCCGAGCGCGCGCAGCGCCCGCTCGATCTCCGCGGACGCCTCGGGCGGGTACAGCCAGTCGGAGCTGAAGGCGATGAGCAGCGTCCGGGCCCGGACGCCCGCGAGGGCGCGTTCCAGCGAGCCGTCGCCGTACTGCCGGGCGAGGTCGAAGTAGGTCAGCGCGCGGGAGAGGAGGAGGTAGGTGTTGGCGTCGAAGCGCTTCACGAACGAGCCGGCCTGGTGGCGCAGGTAGTTCTCCACCTGGAACTCCGGCTCGGTGACGGTGAAGCGGATGTCGTCGGAGAACTGCAGCCGCCGGCCGAACTTCTGGTCGAGCGCCGCCGCCGACAGGTAGGTGATGTGGCCGACCATCCGGGCCACGCCCATGCCGCCGTCGGGCGCCCGGCCGGTGCCGTAGTAGCGGCCGCCCTGCCACGCCGGATCCCGCATGATCGCCTCGCGGGCGATCGCGTTCCAGGCGACGCCCTGCGGGTGGAGGGCGTGCGTGCTGGCGATCACCACGATCGAGTCGACCTGGTCGGGGTAGCTCACCGCCCATTCGAGCGCCTGCATGCCGCCGAGCGAGCCCCCGGCGACCGCGGCGAGCCGCTCGATGCCGAGGGCGTCGAGGAACGCGCGCTGGGTGCGCACCATGTCGGCGACCGTGATCACGGGGAAGTCCGGCCCGTACGGCCGGCCGGTCGCGGGGTTGATCGAGGACGGCCCGGTCGTGCCGCGGCAGCCGCCGAGCAGGTTCGTGGAGACGACGAAGTAGCGGTCGGTGTCGAACGCCTTGCCGGGCCCGATCATCCCGTCCCACCAGCCGAGAGCCTTGCCTCGGGCGCCGTCCCGGTCCTCGGCGCCGAAGCCGTCGCGGGTGCCCGCCTCGGGCGGCGTCTTGGCGATCCCGGCGGCGTGCGCGTCGCCGCTCAGCGCGTGGCACACGAGGATCACGTTGTCGCGGCGCGGCGACAGCGTGCCGTAGGTCTCGTAGGCGACACGCACCGGGTGCAGCTGGCGTCCGCAGTCGAGGCGTACCGGATCCGGCAGGTCGAGGTAACGGGTCTCCACCGTGCCGACACTGCCGGGCGCGAGCGTCGGGGCAGGCTCTGGCATGACGCTCATGCTAGCCCTCGACCACAGATTGTGGTAATTACCTACTGACAAACCCTGGAAATAGGCAAAGGACGGGTCATGACGACTGTCACCAACGGAGTGAACGTTCAGGCTCTGCTGGACGCGCGTGAGGCGCTGAAGAAGTCCCCCGAGGCCGCGCAGTTCGTCTGGCGGGCGTCCTCCAAGTGGCAGAACGGCGTGCACACCACCATCACGGTCAAGGACTTCTACGGCCTCGGCGAGGAGCGGGCCCACAAGAGCGAGTCGGTGTTCCAGGCCGACCACCCCGAGGTCTTCGCCGCCGACGACAACGGCATCACCCCGATCGAGTACCTCCTCGTCGGCCTGGCGAGCTGCCTCACCGCAGGCGTGGCCTCCGTCGCGCAGAACCGCGGCATCCAGCTCCGCTCGGTCGAGGCGACGGTCGAGGGCAGGCACGACATCCGCGGCATCCTCGGCGCCGACCCCGACGTCCGCAACGGCTACAACGACATCAAGGTGACGTTCAACATCGACGCGGACGCCTCCCGGGAGGAGATCGAGGCGCTGGTCGCCCAGTCCCAGAAGCGCTCGGCCGTGTTCGACGCCCTCACCAACCCGACGGACGTCACCGTCGAGGTCGCCTGAAGGGGCCGGCCATCATCGAGCGCGTCACCACGGTCGTCATCGGGGCCGGCCACGCCGGCCTCGCGGCGAGCCACTTCCTCACCGAACGGTCGATCGACCACGTCGTGCTCGAACGCGGCGAGGTGGCGAACTCCTGGCGTCGGGAACGCTGGGACTCGCTGCGCCTGCTCACCCCCAACTGGCAGACCCGCCTGCCGGGATTCCCCTACCAGGGCTCGGACCCCGACGGCTACATGACCGTGGCCGAGGTGACCGAGTTCATCGAGCGCTACGCCGCGTTCTCCCGGGCCCCCGTCCGGACCGGCGTGAACGTCACGTCGGTACGGCGTGCCGACGACGGCTACCACGTGACGACGAGCCAGGGCGAGATCCGCTGCCGGACGCTGGTGATCGCGAGCGGCGCCTGCAACCGCCCGGTGGTCCCGGGGCTCAGCGAGGGCGTGCCGCCGGAGATCGAGCAGGTCACCCCGTTCGACTACCGCGAGCCCGGCCGGCTCCCCGACGGCGGCGTGCTCGTCGTCGGGGCGTCGGCGACCGGCGTGCAGCTCGCCGCCGAGCTGCGCCGGTCGGGCCGCCCGGTGATCCTCTCGGTCGGGGAGCACGTGCGGCTGCCCCGCGTCTACCGCGGCCGCGACGTGCTGTGGTGGATGGACGTCTCGGGCGTGTGGGACCAGCGGTACGACGAGATCGAGGACCTCACCCGGGCCCGGCGGCTGCCCTCGCCCCAGCTCGTCGGGACCCCCGAGCGGGCCACCCTCGACCTCAACACGCTCACCGGCATGGGGGTCGAGCTGGTGGGCCGCTGGGCGGCGGTGCGCGACGGCAGCGCGCTGTTCTCCGGCGGCCTGCGCAACATGTTCTCGCTCGCCGACCTCAAGATGAACCGCCTGCTCGGCACCTTCGACGAGTGGGCCGTCACGCACGGCCGCGACGCCGAGGTCGGCCCCGTGGAACGCTTCGAGCCCACCCGCCCGCCCGCGTCCCCGCGCCTGCGAATCGACCTGCGCGGCGGCGAGATCCGCACGATCGTGTGGGCCACGGGCTTCCGCCCCGACTACTCCTGGCTCCACGTACCGGTCGTCGACGACAAGGGCCACCTGCGCCACGACGGCGGCGTCGTCACGGACAGCCCCGGCATGTACGCCCTGGGCCTCCCCGTACTGCGCCGCCGCAGGTCCACCTTCATCAACGGCATCGAGCCCGACGCCCGCGAGGTCATCGACCACCTCGCACGACACCTGGGCCTCCCCCGCTGATCCGAGGTCTGAACTGAGCAGCGGAAAGCCGGTCCAGAGGATTCTTTGGACCGGCTTTCTGATGCGCCTCCGCGGAATGCGAATCGGCTGCAGATCGAGACCTTCCCGTCACTCACTACGAGTCGATAGTCCTTGTTACCGCGGGCGTGCGCCAATGCCTCATCCCTGAGCTCTTTTTGCTCGCACCGCACGCTGTCGACCTTTCCTCCGCGTCGTCTGCTGTTTCGGAAGTTTTCCGTTACGCAGCAGAATCCATGCCACGGCCTCACCGAGTGGATACTTACCAGGACGTCCCGGAACGACCGGATGAACGGATTTCTCTTTAAGAACCTCCCGAATTCGCTTGCCTCGGATGGCCGCCAGTTTAAGGTACCGCTCCAACTCGCTCACCGAGACAAGCATCGTTGCCGGCGACCCGGCGTCGGTCGAGTCGTCCGTGTTATCCACGGGCTGCGGTTCCTGCACCGGTTTCCCTTCCTTCGCTTGCGAACCAGCCGAGGAACCCGCCTTACCTTCGTCCTGACCAGCGTAGGTCGAAGCGATCCACTGCTTGATCCGGTAATCGATCCGGTCATCTATGCGATTTGCGACGCGCGCTCGAACTCGAACATCGAGCTGTTCATCGAATCTCTTATCGAAGTGCTCGTCAAGCCTCGGCCCCAGCCTTTCATCCGCCCAGGTATCGGCCCAGACATAGAACCGGTTGTCGAACTTCTCGTCGATGAATGCGTCGGCCCTGGCCTCGAAGTATGCGTCCAGCAGCTCTTTGAGATCAACCTTCGCCAGCGCATCGAACCGCTCGTCGAACCTTGCATCAAAGAAGGCCGCCAGGCGCTCGTCAGACAAGGTCTGCATCAGTGCGTCGACACGGGCGTCGATTTCCCGTTCCACGCGGTCCCGGAACCACTCATCAAACCACCGCTCGACTATTGCCCTGAATCTCATACACCCTCGCCAGGAGCCTTGGGACGGTCCGGATAAGCGGACGATACGAAGCAACGAGGAACCAGGGTAGGTGACAGCAGGGCATGATTTCGTCGCCTGGAGGAGAGCACCACCTCACGGCGGATGACGATGCATGACGAATCCATCAGAGCCGGGGCGCCGCGAACACCGAGTTCTGTTCACGACCCTGGATGCGATCGTTCTCGCAACTTCCCACAGGCCACTTGCACGACAGGTTTGAGCTACGGGCACGATCAACAATCGCGCCCACTCCGATGTGCCGTCAGCCGGACCGGCGGCCCGCAAAGGCCTCGCCCTCCGATCTCTTCACCGCGCCGGGGCGGTCACCCTCCTTAGCTCTCAGGCTGTTTGCAATGCCGCCAACATCTCAAGGCTCACGCAGATGGCGATATCAAACCAAATTATTCCAATCCAAACGACAGCCTGGACCTGTCTTAAAAGGCGAGGGCCTACCCAGACAGCGGGTGGCCCCTCAGCCGGATCCCAGGCCTGAGCGGAGCCGACCACGTGAGCGGGCCCCATACCCTGGGGCTCTGACCACATGAGCGGACCAGGCCCCGAACCTGGCCCGCTTTGGGCGAGACTCCTTGGCTTGGGCCTGACTCTGGACCAGTCCGTACGCACGCGTGGTCAGCATTGGCGCGTCGGACGAACGATCATTCGCCGGCACCCACGCCGGACGGCTTGGCGATGGCGCACGAAATGGCGTTCGCGATGGACTCCGGCGGGATGCCGTGTGCCCGATAGATGCGTAGCACAGCAGACCGCGCCCGTCGGCACCCCCTGGTGCGCAGCGAAGCGATGGCCGCGAGGCGGCCGAGCCTGCCGCTGGGAGTGGGGCGGCGCGGCGGCGATGCGGTACAGCAGACCGCGCACATTGACGTCTATTCTCCGGTCCCACTCGTCCACCAACAGCGCCTCCAGCCGGGACAGCGACATCACGCCCGCGTTGTTGACGCAGACGTCAATGCGGCGGTGCCGCCGTCCGCCTCGATCGCCTTCACGGTCGCCGCGAGCCGGTCCTCGCGGCGCAGCCCCGCCAGCGCTGACGCGCCCCGACCGGAATGCTGAGTCCTCCGGCTGGAGTAGCTCGCGGCGAACCCGCAGGAACCGTCAGGGCAGATTCGCCGTGTCTATGCCCCCAGGCTAGAACGAGAACGGACTGTGCACAGGCCCGGAGAGTGGCCCAGGGAATTCCGACCTTCAGACCGGGAACCACCGCCTGCCGCGTGCCGACGCCGGTTGCCACGCAGGCCGGGACGACAAGAATGCGGCGACCTCCGGGGTGACGGACGGCGGAGCAGTTCGGCGCATCCTCGACACGGCGCCTCGGTGCCCGCAGGCTCCGCCGCGATCGGGGTGACGGACGGTCATGTTCGCACGCGACGCCGGAGCGCCGGGCGGCATCAGCGGGATTCGGACGGGCCTTGGACGGCGGAGGCGGCGGTCCGGGCGCGGAGCTTCGCGTGGAACCGTTCCGCGTTGATGACGGCGCGGCGGTGGGTTCCCCGGCAGACGGTGGCGTTGTCGTCGTAGGCGTGGACGGCGAAGGTGAGTCGCCTGCCGTCGACCTCGGTGAGCTCGGCGTGGACGGTCAGGGTGCAGCCGGGTGGTGTCGGGGCTTCGTGGCTGAGGTCGACGTGCACGCCGAGGGTCCGCTCGTCGTCGTCGAGGTGGCCGTCGAGGGCGCGCATGCAGGTCCATTCGACGATGCCGACCAGGTAGCCGGTCGCCAGTACCGGGGGCAGGGCGGCGAACTCGGCCGATTCCGGCAGCAGGTGGGGAACGGTGCGGTCCTCCGGGACGGTGTAGTCCAGTCTCGCGGTGAGGCCCGGCCGAAGCGTCTCGCGCATGGGGGTCCTTTCCGTCCGACGCGTCAGTCGCCGGTGGCCCTGACGCCTGCCTTCTCGATCATAAGGACGGCGCTGCGGACCGGAACGACGGGCCGATGCAACATTCCCGCGGGAACGGTGAACGCCTGGCGGGGCCCGAGTTCGACGGCCTCGGCCCCCTCCAGCTCGATGCGGAACCGTCCGTCCAGCACGAAGAAGAACTCGTCCTGCTCGTCATGCTTGTGCCAGTGGAACTCGCCCTGCATGACGCCCAGGCGCACCCACACGTCCCCGACCTGGATGAGGGTCTGGTTGTACCAGGGCTCGTCGACCTTGTCGATCAAAGCCTGCACGTCCATGGTCTCCAGGACCTTGAACAGCGGCTCGTAGTGAATGGCGTAGCCGGCCTGCGGCACGGACTCCTCCTGGCGGACGGTGATGGGTGCGAGACGAGGGCAGGCCAGGCGTACGTAGTCGTCGGTGGCCAGGGCGATCGAGCGGTCCAGCCGGGCCGCGTTGAAGAACAGCTCCGGCGCGTCCAGCAACGCCGGATCGGCGATGAGCTCCAGCTTCGGGTGGTAGCTGAAGGGAAGCACGGTACCGCTGGGGCTGCCGGCGAGCTCCTCGGCCTTCTCCCGGCCCGCGAAGGCGGCGTAGGTCCCCGCGAGGAGTTCCTTGACCGCCTGCACGTCCAGACGGGCGTCACCGGGCACCACGGCCAGCACGTACCGGGTCCGCTTCTTGCCGATCTTGACCATGACGACGAGGCATTTGGCGGCGTGCGCGACGTCGTGCCCGCGCAGGGCGCTGACCACCTCGGTGCGTCCCTCGGGTGGGTGGTCGATCACCCGGTAGCGCGCCCCGGCCGCGTCCAGGTCCGCGATCAGCCGGTCATAGAGATCCGGCCGCCGCCCGTCACAGGTCGCGATCGCGCCGTCCAGTTCACCACTCACCACTCGGCAGCTCCTTGGCCTGGTCCTGTCTTCGTCGCGCCGGCGGATGCCCCGCTGCCCGCGTACCGGCCGGGCGAGCACCCGCGGATGCTCCCCACAGGCCGGGACACCCCGGACTCCGGGCGACGGACGGCGACCGGACCCGCCACACCGTCACATAGGTCCACACAGGTCACGGTCGCGTCGCGGCGGGCGATGCCGCTCCACGGCACACGGCCCAGGGGATCAGCGGCCGCTCGCCGGGGGCTCGCGCCTCAGGCTCGGCGCCCTCGACGCCAAGGCATTATGGCAATTTCCTAAATGCCTGTCCATCGCGGGCGTCCGGACCAGCGGCTCGCACCCGGGTGCGCCCGGCAGCGCGCTGATCTGTCCCGCCTTCGGTCGTGGTGCCATGTGATCATTCGTCGGCCGGGGGCGCTGCGCGGATGAACCGGCCGGGGTGGTCGTCGTGGCGGCCATGCGCGATCTTGACGGCGGCCGCGGCGTGACGGCAGGTGGTCAGGCGGCGGGTGCGCCGTGCAGCGCGGCCCAGTACTCGGCCACCTGCTCCACGGTGCCGGGGCCGGCCACCAGGCCGATGTGGCCGTCGGGGCGGATGAGCACCAGGGCGTCGCCGGTCACGTCGTAGCCGGTCCGCGCGTGCCCGTCGGCGTCCACCACGGCGTGCTCACCCGCCTGCTCGCCGGGGCGGACCACGGTGTACGCGCGCAGCGCGGGGCCGAACCGCTCGTTGAGCGCCGCGACGGCGGGCGTGTGGGCCGCGCCGAAGCCGAGCAGCGTCCAGTGCGGGCCGCGGAACAGGTCGAACAGCCGTACCGGCCGGCCGTCGGGCGTGGTCACGGGCGCGTCCGGCGCGCGGTCTCCGGCCACGACCGTGCCACCGGCGCGGTCGTCGCGGGAGAGCGGGCCGCCCCGGTAGTTGAGCGTCAGCATGTGCACCTCGGACCCGCGCACGTGCGCGTCCTCGTCGCCTCGCCGGTGCTTCTCCAGCAGCCTGGTGCTGAGCTCCAGCGCGGCGCGGGCGGCCGCCATCCGCTCGGGCTCATAGCTGTCGAGCAGGCGTTCCGAGGCCCCCGCGAGCACGGCGGCGAGCTTCCAGCCGAGGTTGTAGGCGTCCTGGATGCCGGTGTTCATGCCCTGGCCGCCGGTCGGCGGGTGCACGTGCCCGGCGTCGCCGGCGAGGAAGACCCGGCCGTCCCGGAAGCGCTCGGCGAGCCGCGTGTTCGGCCGCCAGGTGGTGTGCCAGGTCACCTCACGTACCACGATGTCGTCCCGGCCGGACGCCTCGGCGATCCGGCGCTGCAGGTGGTCGCGGATCGGCACGTCCGGGTGCTCCGGCGGCGCCACGGTCACCACGAACAGGTCGGTGCCGGACAGCGGTATCGCCGAGACCGCGTCGACCTGGCGCTCGCCCATCGGCCAGACCCGGCCGTGATCGTGGCTGATCCCGTCCAGCCGCGCGTCCGCGAACAGCATCGTGGTGCCCTCGTCGGTCTCGCCGGGGAAGGCGATGCCGAGCCGCTTGCGCACGGTGCTCGAGCCGCCGTCGGCGCCCACCAGGTACCTGGCGCGCACGGTCTCGGGGGCGCCGCCGGTGAGCAGGTGCGCGGTCACGCCGTCCTCGTCCTGGGTGAAACCGGTGAGCGCGGTCGACCGCTCCACGCGCCCGCCGAGCCCGGCGAGGTGCTCGCGGAGGATCTGCTCGGTGCGGTACTGGGGCACGAACCACGTGTTGGGGTACGGCACGGCCGGGGCCGGCTCGGCGGGCCGGGTGATGCGGCCCTCCCAGATGACCTCGTCGCCCCGGTAGGCCCGCAGCGGCGTGTCGAGATCGCCCGCGGCGAGGATCCGGTCGATCACACCGAGGTCGGCGAAGACCTCCAGCGTCCGCGGCTGGATGCCGTCCGCGCGCGAGCCGCCGAGGAACCGGTCCGCCTTGTCGATGACGCGGAACGAGACGCCGCGCCTGGCGAGCTCGCAGGCGAGGGTCAGCCCGGTCGGGCCGGCACCGACGATCAGCACGTCGAGGGTGGCCGTCATGACAACTCCCGTTTATTCGTATGTCGTACGAGACTTTCGTACGACGTACGAACAACGCTAGCGGTACGGTGTACGAATGACAAGCGGTGAGAGTGGGGAACTGATCTGGACCCGGCCGGAGCCCGGCAGCCGACGGCCGAGGTTCACCCGCGACCAGATCGCGGCGACCGCGCTCGCGATCGCCGACACCGAGGGCTTCTCCGCCGTGTCGATGCGCCGGATCGCCGCCGAGCTGGGCGCCGGCACGATGACGCTCTACTACTACGTGCGCACCAAGGACGAGCTGGTCGCGCTCATGGACGACGCGATCATGGCGGAGGTGCTGATCCCGCCCGAGGAGTTGCCCGCGCACTGGTACGACGCGCTCACCGCGGTGGCCACCCGCACCTGGGAGGTGCTGATGCGCCACCCCTGGGCGCTGCACGCCCTGCAGAACGCGCCGCGCGGCCCCAACTCCATGCGGCACTTCGAGCAGTCGCTCGCCGCGGTCGCCGGCACGGGACTGGACGCGTCCGAGAAGCTGCGGCTGATCACGCTGGTCGACGACTACGTCCGCGGCAACGTGCTGCGGTGCGGCGAGCTGCGCGCGGGGCGCGAGGGCGGCTCGGCCGAGGCCGCCGAGGAGTTCCAGCGGTACGCCGCGGCCCAGCTCGCCACCGGGGAGTTCCCGCACACCGCGGCGCTCTTCGGCGACCTCGCCGGCGAGGACCCCGAGGCGGCGTATTCCAGCCTCATGGGTGGCATGTCGGACCGCGACGTGTTCCGCTCCGGCCTCGCCCTGCTGCTCCGCGGCGCGGCGGACCGCCTCGGCCTCAGCCTGCCCGGGCGCTGACCGCTCGGGCGGCCCGGGCCCGCCAGCGGCCGGGATCCTCTCCCCCGCCCTGGCCGCGTGTCACCGGGAGCCACGGAACGGCCAAGGCGCGGAAGACGGCGAAGGACGGGCGCAGGACGAGCGGCGGACAGGGGCGGAATCTGCTGAGGAGAACTCCCGAAGGGGGCGCCGAGCCGTCTCAGCGGAGCGGCGATCGCCGATGCCCGCGTGCCGCCCGTGCGCCCCTCCCGGCACCCGGGCCTGGCCGCAGGGCGCGGGCCGCATACGTCCCGGCATGAAAAAGACCAGCTCATGGAGCTGGTCTCGATGGTGCCCCCTGCAGGATTCGAACCTGCGCACCCGGCTCCGGAGGCCGGTGCTCTATCCCCTGAGCTAAGGGGGCCCGACGTGGCATCAAGGTTAGCAGGAGACGGGGAGTGCTTGGGACAGTGCCGGGGGCGTGGTCACCTGTGGGACACGCTTCGGGGGAAAAGGAGGCGGGGGCGGGGGGTTTGGGGTTAGCCTCGCGGCCGTGAGCGACGTTCGTGGGCGTGTGCTGGTGGTGGATGACGACGAGGTCATCCGGCAGCTCATCGCGGTCAACCTGACGCTGGAGGGGTTTCAGGTGGAGACCGCCACCGACGGGCAGGACTGCCTGGATCGCGTGGGCGAGGTGCGGCCGGATGTGATCACCTTGGATGTGATGATGCCTCGGCTCGACGGCTGGGTGACGGCCACCCGGTTGCGGGACGACGAGAACACCAAGCACATCAAGGTGGTGTTGATCACTGCTCGGGCGCAGGAGGAGGACCGGAAGCGCGGGCTCGGCATCGGCGTGGACGCGTACCTGACCAAGCCGTTCGATCCGGAGGAGCTCATCCAGGTCGTGCGGGATCTGGCGGAGCAGGCGCGGGCGCCGCAGCACGGCTGAGGCGGCCGAGCGGGCGGCGCGGGC
>PKFB01000013.1 GCA_002919305.1 Actinomycetales bacterium | reverse complement strand
GGGCCGTGGCGAGCCACCGCGCGCTCGGCCTGTTCGACGTGGCGGTGGTCCAGTGCCGCAGCAGCGGCACCACGGACTCCGCGCCCAGCCGGGCGCCGAACTCGCCGGCGAGCAGGCGGGCGAACGGGTCGAGGTCCCAGATCAGGTTCCGCACCCGGGCCGCCGGATCGTTCTCCTCGGGCTCGGTGAGCAGCGCGGTGAGCCGTTCGCCGATCACGTCCCAGGCCTGCCGGTGATAGCGCCGGTACCACTCCAGCCTGGTGTCGAGCAGCCGCCGCCGGTCGGGGTGGTCCAGCCGCTCGGTCGCGGCGAGTGGGATCCGGTACAGCACCGGATGGTTGGTGTGCTTCCAGTTCGCCAGGTGGTCCGCGGTCCTCCAGAGGTACCGCACATCCTCCGGGTTCCAGGCGAGGTCTGCCGCGGCGACGAACTCCACGGCCTCCAGCAGCCGCTCGTCGTAGTCGTGCCCGCCGCCGCTCCCGAGCGACAGGCGCATCTGCACCCACCGCCCGAACGACCGGCGGCCCTCCTCGTCGAGCCCGTCGACGAGCGGCGCGAGCGGCGTCGCCCACGCGGGCGGCCCGAAGACCTCGTCGAACCAGGCGAACCTCCTCTTGTCCGCATCCCCGGCCGGGAGGGCTCGCAGCCAGCTCGAATAGACGTCCGGGTAGTCGTCGAGAAGGCCCATGTCAGCCCCCGACCAGGGGAACGAGCTTGATGAACGAGACGACCGGATCCCCGGTCAGGTCGATCTCCTCGTCGAGGTCCTCGATCTGCCGATCCCCGACCAGCAACACGAACCCGTTGCGCGCGAACGCACGCTCGGCCGCGTCGGCCTGCCGCTCCCAGTCGATGTGCCGCGGCGCGCCCCTCCGGTACCCGTTGCGCTCGACCTCCTCGTCCACCGGCCGCACCAGCCCGTGGAACCGGGTCTGGGGCGCGGCGTTGTACCGGGCGACCTCCTCTCGCACCCGCGTCCGCACCAGCTCCCACGCGGTGATCCGCCCGGGCAGCCCGGGCAGCGTGAACTCCTCCAACGGCTTCCCCGCAGCCGTCTCATCCCGGAATGTCACCGTGGCCATCGCCGGCCTCCGAACCGCCGATCAACGTCACCGACGCATGGATATCAACCGCCTCCGACAAATACGCGGACCCGGCCGGCGAAGGCCCGCACGACGGCGAGGCGGGCGCGGCTCATACCGCGGGTACGGCATCGCGGTTCGGCGCTCCGGGGTGGGCAGGCGCGGTCGGCCCGAGGACGAACCAGAGGGAGCAGCGCGGATGCTCCTCGGTGAAGCCCCAGCGGGTGGCCAGGGCGCGGACGAGGTGAAGCCCGCGACCGGATTCTGCCAGGTCGTCGGCGGGGCGCGGCGGGACGGCGGGGATGGTGCCGGAGCCCTCGTCGGTGACGGTGATGAGGAGGCGGCCGTCGACGTCGGTGTGCACGGTGACCTCGATCGCGGCGGAGCGGGTGTGGATGACGGAGTTGGTCATCGCCTCCGACAGGAGGATCACCGCGTCGTCGCGGCGGGGGTGCCGGTCGAGGACCTTGCACAGCCAACGCCGCGCCTCGCCGACGGATGCCTTTGCCGAGGCGAAGGTGGCGCCGTCGAGCAGGCGGTAGTACGAGATGTCATGCATGACGTAGTTGTCTCTCTGGGCGTTGTCACGATTGATCGGTGGCGGAAGGCCGTCGAGGATCACTTCTGGGCGGGCATGCGTTTGAGCGGTGACGAGGAAGCCAACGCGCACTGAGTAGAGCCCTGCGGCCGAGAACTCGGACGATGGCGTAAGATCCTCTGGATCATGACGCCTCCGCTAGGCGGTAGCTGAACCAGACGCTCTTTCCTCCGTCTGCGGTATGGCACCAGCCGAGACTCTGCGTCATCGCCCTCACGAGGGCGAGGCCACGGCCATGTTCGGCGGCGTCGTCGGCGTTGATCAAATGGGGAAGATCCGACCCATGGTCAACGACCTCGCCGATCAGCAGGTCGGCGCTGACGCTGATGGCGCAGCTGATGTCTGGAGCGCCGTGAACGACGGCATTCGTGATCAGCTCGGAGACGATGAGCGTGATGTCGTCGCAGGCATGCTCGTAGCCCCAGTCCGCAAGCGTCTTGCGGACAGCACGTCGGGCCGCCGAGGCCGCCTGAACATTGCAGGGGACGTTCATGGTCCACTGCTGACCAGCGGTCATGTGATTCTCCTCGCCCGGGAGGGCATTGCTCCCACCGCCGTCCGACGAAGCGACGACAGCAGGGCGCCATACTTGGTGTTCGAATAAAGCGTGTACTTGCCTGCCATGGCCTGCCACTGCATGCCCCGACAGCACAAGGCAGGACATGGCCTTCTACGTTTTCGTCGTGATCGAGTTCGATGAGGATCGCCTGATTTGGGTGCAGTTGTACGAGATTCTGCGGGAGCGGATCGAGACGGGCGTGTACAAGGAGCGGATGCCGATCCCCAGCATCGAGCAGCTCGACCAGGAGTTCCCCATCTCGCGCGGCACGATCCGCAAGGTGTTGCGGATCCTCGCCGAGGAGGGTTTCCTCAACCCCATCTCGGGCCGGGGCACCTATGTACGGCCTCGCACCGAGTGGCATCCCCGTCAGAGCGATGAGGCCTGATCGGGGCACCCGGCACAGTCGGCACCTACACTGACCTCTTCACCGAACCTGCCCGGCATGCCGGACCTGACGAAACGAAGGCAGGTCGGCACCGCCGCGCGCTCTACAGTTCCGCACCTTTGCGTTCTGATCGGCATTCAGAACCGACATGTGGCGCACATGTTCATGGTTGCAAGTTTGTAATCTCCTGATGTCCTTACTTGACGTGACGGATACCCTACTCATGGTTGCGCTTGGTTGATGTTTTTTCAAGCGGAATTTAGAGAACAGTTTTTGCTTCAAATATGTCCGACTTGTGGACCTCGTGTCCGATGGGTCGTATTTGCGAACGGAGGCCCGTAGTGAGCTCAACAGTCCGGCTGCGTCATCTCAGTGAGGAGCTTGTCCGCCTCAGGAGGGCCGCCGGCCTCACCGTCGAGGAGGTCACGAGCAAGCTGAACAAGTCGATGGGTTGGCTCACCTACATGGAGAACAACAAATGGGTGAAAGCCAACATCAAGAACATCACCGCCCTGCTTGACCTATACGAGGTCACCGGTCGGCAACGCGAAGAGATTCTGGAACTGGCACGAGCGGCCACGCAGAAAGACTGGTGGCTGGCCTACCGCGACATCTTTCCCATCAAGCTGCCTGGTTTCGAAGCCGCAGCCACAACCATCCGAACCTTCGAAGCCCTGCTGGTCCCCGGTCTACTGCAAACCAGGGACTACGCTGCGGCCGTCGCCCAGGGGCGCCGTGTCTTCACACCACCTGTCATCGCACGCCAGGTCGAAGCCCGCCTCACCCGCCAGAAGATCTTCGATCGCGAGAACCCGCCCGAGTTCTGGGCGCTCATTGACGAAGCGGCCCTCCTGCGGTCGGTCGGCGGACCTGGCGTCATGCGACAGCAGATAGAGCACCTGGTGGACATGGCGACACGTCCGAACATCACCATCCAGGTTGTTCCTCTCACCGCCGGCGCCCACGCCGCGATGACCGGAGGTTTCATGATCCTGGAGTTCGGTAACGACCGGGATGCTCCGCTGGTATACGTCGAGGGTGTCACGAGAACACAGTTCATGGAGAAGCCAGAAGACGTACAAAGTTATACCCTTACGTTCGAACATGTAGTGACATCAGCGCTGCCCCCCGACGAGTCGGCGGCGCGCCTGGCCGAACTGCGAAACCACCACCCGTAGGTAGGCGGACATGGATCGGAGCACACAGCTCGTCTGGCGCAAGAGCAGCTACAGCGGCGGCGGCAACGAAAACTGCGTCGAAGTGGCCGCCACACCCAGCGGTATCGCAGTCCGCGATTCAAAGAGCCCAAGCGGACATTGTTTGCAACTTACTCCACAACAGTGGCGTTCTTTTCTCTCCGAGCTGAAGAACAGCACAAACCGGAGGATGAAGCTCCGGCGAGGCGTGGACGGGTAGCGGCATGAGCGATCGCTCAAGCCGCCCCCGCCACGGCTAGCCCTCGTCCTTAGCCGGTATCAGGTACCTGCAGACCTCGCTCGTGCTTGCTGCAGCGCCTCAGCAATCGCTTCGAACTCGCTGAGGGCGGCCTCCAGGTCTTCGACGATCTCCTGGGCGATCACGTCGGGCGGCAGCAGGGAGTCCGTGTCCTCAAGAGACGGGTCCTTGAGCCAGGTGATGTCCAGGTTGACCTTGTCACGCGCGATCAGCTCGTCATAGGTGAATGGCCGGAAGCGTTCGGTCTCGATCCGGGAGGAGCGAGGCTCACCGGGCCGGTAGCACTTGACGAAGTCGTCGAGGTGCTCGCGGCGCAGCGGGTTCTGCTTCAGGGTAAAGTGCTGGCCGGTTCGGAAGTCATACACCCACAGTGTGCTCGTCCATGGCTTGTCGGGCCGGGCCTCCCGCTTGTCAAAGAACAACACATTGGCCTTCACTCCGCCTGCATAGAAGATGCCGGTCGGCAGGCGAAGCAGCGTGTGTACGTCGAACTGGTTGAGCAGACGGCGTCGTACGATCTCACCCGCGCCGCCTTCGAACAGGACATTGTCGGGGACGACAACCGCGGCCCTGCCCGGGATGGCGAGCATCGAGGCGATGTGCTGTACGAAGTTGAGCTGCTTGTTGGTGGTCGTGGTCCAAAAGTCTTGCCGGTTGTAGGAGATCGACTCCTTGTCCGCCCGGCCGCCTTCACCGATCACGGTGATGGACGACTTCTTGCCGAACGGGGGATTGGCCAGCACCACGCTCGAATGCTGGGTCGGCGGCTCGGCCAGAGCGTCGCGCACCTCGATGAGCGACGGGCCTTTCGGCTTGCCGATGCCATGTACGAGCATGTTCATCGCGGCGAGCCGGGCTGTGCCGTCCACCAGCTCGATTCCGCTGATCGCACCGGAGGCGAGCCGGTCCCGCTGTTCGGGGGTAAGCACAGCACCATGACGCCTGACGATGTACTCGTACGCGGCCAGCAGGAAGCCTCCAGTTCCGCACGCTGGGTCGGCGATCGTGTCGTCTGGCCCCGGCTCGATGCAGTCAACCATTGCGGCGATCAGGGCACGAGGTGTGAAATATTGCCCCGCTCCAGACTTGACGTCCTCAGCGCCCTTGGCGAGCAGCTCTTCGTATGCATCGCCTTTGATGTCAGCTCCCTGGCTCGACCAGTTCTCGTTGCCGATCAGATCGACGATGAGTCGCTTGAGCTTCGCCGGATCCTGAATTTTGTTCTGCGCCTTACGGAAGATCACACCGAGGGTTCCCGGCTGCTTGCCAAGATCCTCCAGCGTGCTCCGATAGACCTTCTCCAGCTCCTGGGCTTCGGCGTCGAGTAGCTTCTGCCACCTCTCGGCGACCTCGGCCAGTGCCCTGTCGGGATTTAGCCGTCGATTGGCCCGCTCGTGCGCCATCTTCAGAAACAGCAGATAAGTGAGCTGCTCCACATAGTCGATCGTGGAGACGCCGTCATCGCGCAGGACATCACAGTAGTTCCACAGCTTCGCGACCAGCCGCCGTGTGTCCGCCGCGCTCACGCCACCGTCTCCCGTTCCTGGCTGCTACCAAATTGCAAATGGGCTTCGCTGTTAAAATTCCCGGCCTTTCCAGCGATTTCCGAGCCTCCCGTCGTACCTTGGATGCGCCGGCCGCTCCGTCTGCGCCTGGGTGTGGCGGCCGACCGCTCGGTCTTGATCCGCTCAAGCAGCACTGAGGCGGGCTCGTCGCAGGGGAGTTGCGGCGCCAACCGACCGGAAAACGCCTCCGCCATGAGGGCCTGCCGCAGGCGGTCGGCTTGAGCACGTGCCCGAGTCACAAGCGATTCATTCCGCGTTACCGCATCTGAGAGTCGCCCGATCCGGTCTATCAACTCCTGCTGATCCGCTATCGACGGAACGGGAATGCGCAGATCTTCAATGATCTTTTGATTTATCTTGTAGATGCCAGCGGTCGTCCGGGCCGCACCTTCGATCTGCTCGCGCACTAGCCGACTATCCCAGATCATCTGCAGATATTGTGGGAGAACGGTTTTGTCGTCGACGCGGATACGAATCATTGTGTCGGGGAAAGCGATGGGATCCGGCTCTTCGGAGAGCAGTGCCCCGCGCCCGACTAATGACAGCGAACCATTCCCGCGGCTAATATAAAAATCCCCCTGGCGTACTAGGAACGGCTTCGCCTCTTCAGCGGACCATCGCCCGCCTTTACGCTCACCCAGATCCAGCCGCCCCTTGCGAAGGGCAGTGAGTCTCAGCACAGGAAAGCCATTTGGGTCGGTGGGGACAGAACGGCCGTTTGCCAAGGGCTCGCGCAGCACATCGGCGAGAGGGCGAAGCTCCGATCCGTATCGGTCAATGAATTCGTCACGCGTACGGTCGACGAGAGTGCGCAGCCTCGCCTCCGCCGAACCAAGAAACCGATTGCCCGCATCAAGCCGGGAAAGATGGTATTCGAGTGTGGTTACGATACGTCGCTGCTCCGGCAGTGGGGGAACCAGTAGCTCTGTTTCTGCGAATCGCTTGGCAGAGATCTCCTTGAAGGTCGTCCCACTGGCTCGCGACCGGATTTCCGGAACCTTGAACCGCAGATACCAATAGAGATAGCTGGAATCAATGCCGGAAGGTGGGACACAAGTCTTGAAGCCTTGATTCGTGCATAGTGGAACGCTTGCTATTGTGACATATCCGATGGGCGCACGTGAGCTGAACAGTACCGAGCCCGGAGGGACCAGTTGAGTTGAACACGAATCATATCCCTCCTGTGTGAGAAGTCGACGTCCACGAGATGTGAACTTGGCTGGGTTGCGAGACAAATCATCGGGGGTGATCCAAGGTATATTTCCACCCCAGTATCTGGGTTCCTTGGTGCTCGGTGTCGCACCCGAAACGATGCGACACACATCACCAACTTTTGTCCGAACCCAATTGGGAGGCAGCTCGGTCATGCGGTGAGATCTCGATTCAAGTCGGTAAGGATGGTTTCAGCGCGGTCGTCCCCGAAGGCTTGTAGGAAGCCATCGGTGCCTCCACGCTCTGTGAACGGTGCCTCGTCCAGGTCATTGTGGTCGAACACCGCGCTGGTCGCGACCACATCGCGGATTCTTTCCAACCACCACACCTGATCGTCGGTGAACCGCACTCCCGCCTGCTCCTGCCGGGCGAGCCAGTGGGCAAAGCGCTCCTCGATGATGCTGCGGTGCGGCTGTAGCCGTCCCTCGATCAAGCCGAGCTCGAAGCGGATGAGCTGGATCAAATCGGCTACGCCGTATTTCAGGCCAGGCTGGGCCGCCGCCTTGCCAGTGCTCTCGTATGCCTCCCAGAGGCGCTTAGGTGTCCACTGGTACGGCGGACGGGCCAGCCGGGCGGACAGCTCCTTGAGCTGGCGGTAGATTTCGCGTCCGTTGGTTGCGCTGCGGTAGGCCAGCTCAAGCGCGGTCAGCTCGTCCCTGTGCTCCTGGACGAAGGCCGCCCACGAGGTGATGATTCGCTCGGCGGCCTCGCCGCGGTCCACGCCACGCGCTTCGATCAGCTCATCAGGGTTGACCTCGTCGTACACGATGTCGTGAGCACGCCGTACCTCCAGCAGACGCTGGCGGAACTCGGGGTTGGCGAGCGGTTCCACTGCCTCCTCGACCAGGCGGCGCTCCCATCCCTTGCCGGTCTGGCGTGCCTCCTCCAGCACGTCTGGATCATTACAGCGGGACAGGCTGCGCACCACCTCGGTCATCGGCCGCCCGGCGAGCCGTTCCAGCTCGGCTCGCTCCTCCGCATTGATCTGCTGGTTGAGTCGGGCGAGCCGAGAGGCGAGCGTACAGGTCTCCTCTAGAGACAGGGTGAGCGTGCCAGCCTTCTTGAGCAGTTTCTCCAGGCTTATCTGCCGCTCGGTGTGCTTCTCCAGTGGGGAGGCGTCCACGCGCTCGGAGTCGGTCACCCCGACCGCGTCGACCAGCACGAATCGGTCCTTGGTCGCCACGTCGGGAGTGACGGCCCGTAGCTCGCTAGGGTCGATGGTGCGGGCGCCGCGCCCCTTCATCTGCTCGAACATCGCCCAGCTCTTCACCTCATTGAGGAAGAAGACGCACTCCAGGGGCTTGATGTCGGTCCCGGTGGCGATCATGTTGACGGTGACGGCGATGCGTAGCTCCGGGCTATTGCGGAAGGCCGCGATGAGGGCGTCGGGGTTCTTCACCGTGTAGGTGATCTTCTGGCAGAACTCGTTGCTCTTGTTGAAGACCTGCCGCACCATCGCCACGATCTCCTCGGCGTGGTTCTCGTCCACCGCGAAGATCAGCGTCTTGGGGACGTAGGTCCGCTCGGGCTGACCCGGCTGGCGAGGGAAGATCTCGGTGAACAGCTTGTCGCGGAAGGTCTCCAGGACCAGCTTGAGCTGTCCCTTGCTCACCACCTTCCGGCCTAGCTGCCGCCCGGTGTAGGGGTAGTCCTCCTCCAGTTCCTCGTACCGTTGCCGGCGGGTCTTGCGGTCGAGCTTCGGGACGACGATCCCCTCGGGGATCACCGCGCCCTTCTCCCCGATCTCGGTGCGGATCCGGTAGACGTTGAAGTCCACGTTGACGCCGTCGGCGACCGCTTCGGTGTAGGTGTACTCGCTCACCAGGTTCTGGTGGAAGAAGCCGAAGGTCTGCGCGACCGGGGTCGCGGTCAGGCCGACGATGAAGGCGTCGAAGTATTCCAGGACGGCCCGCCACTGGCCGTAGATCGACCGGTGGCACTCGTCCACGATGATCAGATCGAAGGTCTCGGGCGGTACCCGAGGGTTGTACTCGACACCGACCACCTCGTCGATGTCGTACGAGTCGAGCGCCTCGTCCTCGAAGTCCTCCGGCGGCACGCTCTCGCCCTTGAGCATTGCGTAAAGCCGCTGAACCGTTGAGATCACGACCTTGGAGGAGCCGAGGATGTCTGCGCCGGACAGGCGCTGCACGTTGAACAGGTCGCTGAACTTCCGCCCGTCGTCCGGCGTGACGTAGTTCGTGAACTCGGTGTGCGCCTGCTTGCCCAGGTTGTTCCGGTCCACCAAGAAGAGGATCCGGTGCGCCCCGGCGTGGCGGAGCAGCCGGTAGGAGGCGGTGACCGCGGTGTAGGTCTTGCCCGCCCCGGTCGCCATCTGGATGAGCGCCCGCGGCTCGTTCCGCCCCAGCGACGCCTCCAAGCCGCGGATGGCGCGAATCTGTGCGGGGCGCAGGCCCTTCTGGTCGAGGGGAGGCAGCCCTCGGCGCAGCTTGGCACGGAGGGTGGGTGCCTCCTCGTCCTCATCAGCAGCGCGCATCCACCGCGCGAGCGTCTCCGGGCGGTGGAAGGAAAAGACCTCCCGGGAGCGCGGGTTGGGGTCGAGGGTGTTGGTGAAGTGCGTCTCGGTCGCCGTCGTCTCGTAGCGGAACGGCAGCGGCATCCGCCACGCCTGCATCTGCTGCGACGCGGTCAACCCTGATGCGTAGCGCGCGGACTGCTTCTCAACCGTGCGCAGCGCCGTACCCTCCCGCTTGGCCTCGATGACGCCGACCAGCTTGCGCTTGACGTAGAGCAGGTAGTCGGCCGGGCCGCGAGCGGTGTACGCCTCGCGGACGGCGACCCCGTCACCCGCGAACAGGTTCACCTTGTCGGCGTCCTGGACCAGCCACCCGGCGGCGGCGAGCATGCGGTCCACCTCCTCGCGGACCTCCCGCTCGGTGCGTGGCCCCCGGGCCGCGTGCACGGCCCGCTCGATGAGCTTGTCCCGCTCGACCGCGGACGGCTTCTTGATCTTCTTGAGGTTCTGCGCGAACGCGGACTCCAGCTCCTCCAGGCGGGCGTTCAACTCCGCCACGAGAGACTGCAGCCGGTCGCGGTCCGCGGTGGCTTGTTCCAGCGCCTTCTGGGCCTCCTCTCGTGCGCGTGCCTCGGCCTCCAGCAGGGTCGCCTTCTCATCCCGGACGACCAGGGCCTCGGCGAGCCGCTGGCGATGGGCCTCCAGTTCGGCGCGGAGCTGGTCGAGCTCGGCCTGCTCTGCCGCGTTCTCCGCCTGGCTCGTCTCGGGATCGGCGGGCGGTACGAACGCGAACGTGCGTGTGTCGTTGGGATCCAACGCCCGGTGGAACCAGACGCCCAACTCGAAACAGAGCCGGACGCACTCGAGTGCGGCACGCACATCCCCGTAGTGCGTGTGCACGGCTCTGTTGCCCGAATCCCTGATCCGGTCGAAGGCTTTGCGGATCTTCGGGACCAGCACCCCGGCCCGGCTCAGCGCGTGGATGCGCCCGCTCTGGTCGTCCCGCGCGACGGGTGTGTTGGTCAGCCGGACCAGCATCTTCGCGAGGATCTCGGTGAAGCGCCGGGCCTTATACATCGCCGTGTCCGGGTCGGTGTACACGTACGACTCGGCGGACACGCCGTCCAAGACGAGCATCGGCTCATGGACAAGCAGGAATCCGAAGTTAGGCGATCGCCGTGCCAGTTCCTCTAAGTTGCCGCTCATCTCTCCGGCCCCACCTGTCCCTCGCAACTGGTGATCAACAGAGCCTTACAGGCTATCCCAAAGGCCCAGGATTAGGCCATGGGGTGACCAAATTGGATTAGCGGATATGGCGAATGAGTCTCTGTCGTGGGAGAGATGCCTGCGGGCTGCATCCGCGAGTGGGCCAGGTTGCACAGCCTTGCTGCCGACTAGAGGTGACAGAACAAGCCCATCCGGCCACTTCCTCCTCTTCTTGTCACTAATTGTGACAAATTCGCTGTTGTCAGAAATTTGGGTTATGCCGTGTGGCGCGAGGATGATGTCGTCCGAGCCAAGTAGCTCGTTGTTGTCGCGGAAGCCGCCAAGACTGGTATAGGTCCGGCCGGTGGAGTCGAACGTTTCCGTTGGCCACGAAGAGCGGCACCGGCTCAAGATGCCCGCCCTCGACCGCGAACGGCGGCATTGAGCGCGTCAGCAGGTGGGTGCTCAGCCTCGCGGGGCGTAGAACTGGCCGAGGACGAACAGGACGAGCAGGACGGCGATCCAGCACAGGGCCCGGTTGCTCGGTCGTGGCCCGTCGCGGAGCAGGCCGACGCCGAGCGGAATGAACGCGAGACAGAGCCCGGCGGCCGCGATCAGCGACTGGGGTATCTGGGTGCCCTTGAGGGTGCCGAGCGCGAGTACCGACACCACGGCCAGGCAGAGGGAACGGCCGAGCCCCAAGGCCCCTGAGCGGTAGGCGCCGACGGCGAGGACCACCCATCCGGCGACCACGGCGCCGCTGAGCATCCGGAACGGATGCCAGCCCACGTCGCCAGGCCGCGTAGTAGTCGTCGATGACCGCCAGCGCGGTGTGCAGGCCCGCGCTGTCGACGATGTTGAACGCCATGTGGTCGGTGCCGTACTGGAAGACGCGGGTGAACAACCCGAAGACGACCAGGCAGCCGCCCCACAGCGCCCAGCGCGGGTGCGTCGCGCCGATGCGCCGGGCCAGTTCGAGTACGGCGGGCCACAGCAGCATGTTGCCGGTGGCCACGCACGCGTAGGCGGCCGCGATGAGCGCGGGGTTCTCGTCGTAGGCGGCGAGCTGGTGCGGCACGAAGAAGTGGTACTCGAGCGCATCAGCATGCCGGTCAGGACCAGCGACGGACCGAGAACGGCGGCGAGACCGCCGACCCAGCGTCCGGGGAACGCGAACACGCCGCTCTGCCGCGCCACGGCGGCGGCGTTGCCGGCGCGCCGGCGCGCCGGCGTCGCACGCCATCGCAGGTATCGCTGTCGAACCGTGGCGAGCATCAGGTCTCCCGTCCTTGCGCGGCAGTCGGCCGGTGCCGGATCGTCACGTCGCGGCCGCAGGGCCCATGATGTCGCCGCGCCCGTCGTGGCGGATCCGGCCAGGGTCGCGACCTGCGGGTCCGGCGACGGGCAGAGTTCCGGGCGCCGGCTCCGACCTTGGTCAGAGCGGTGCCTGGGACCGGGGTCGGATGCCGGTGGGCTCCCCGCCAAGTACGTTGCCACTATGAGGGCCGCTACGAGGGCCACTGCGAGGGCCGCCATGAGGTCGGCGATGCGCCGGCTCTGGAGCCGCCAGGGTGTCGTGGACGCGGTGACCGCGGTGGCGTTGGCGCTGCTGATCGGTTACGCGCTCGTGGACCCGCCGGGGCCCGCGTCACCGTGGCCGGCGTGGTCGGCGTGGCCGGTCGGCGCCGTGCTGGCCTGCCCGGTCGCCGTGCGGCGGCGGTG
>PKFB01000037.1 GCA_002919305.1 Actinomycetales bacterium | reverse complement strand
GCGCCGATCAGGCCCTTGTACCCGAAGATCGGCTTGCGGCTGAAGACCGGAATGACCTCGCTGATGATGCCGAAGAACGGC
This sequence comes from Actinomycetales bacterium, assembly GCA_002919305.1. Classification (GTDB taxonomy): domain Bacteria; phylum Actinomycetota; class Actinomycetes; order Mycobacteriales; family Micromonosporaceae; genus RSA1. Next base: position 12,758 of record PKFB01000037.1, on the reverse strand, counting down.
AACGCAATGATGTAGACCTCGGGGTGTCCGAAGAACCAGAACAGGTGCTGCCACAACAGGGCACCGCCGGTGGAGGCGTCGTAGATGTGCGAGCCCAGGTGGCGGTCAGCGACCAGCGCGCACAACGCCGCGGCCAGCACCGGGAAGACCATCAGCACCAGCAGGCTGGTGATCAGGATGTTCCAGGTGAACACCGGCATCCGGAACATCGTCATCCCCGGGGCGCGCAGCGTCAGGATGGTGGTGATCATGTTGACCGCGCCCAGGATGGTTCCCAGACCCGAGATGATCAGGCCGGTGATCCACAGGTCAGCCCCCACCCCTGGGGAGTGGATCGCGTCGTTGAGCGGGGCGTAGGCGAACCATCCGAAGTCCGCGGCGCCGCCGGGCACGAAGAAGCCCGCGACCACCATCGTGCTGCCGAACAGGTACAGCCAGTACGCGAACGAGTTCAGCCGGGGGAAGCTGACGTCGGGCGCACCGATCTGCAACGGCACCAGGTAGTTCGCGAACGCGAACACGATCGGCGTTGCGAACATCAGCAACATGATCGTGCCGTGCATGGTGAAGAACTGGTTGTACTGCTCCAGCGACAGGAACTGAAGCCCAGGCCGGGCCAGCTCCGCCCGCATCAGCAGCGCAAGCAGACCACCGATCAAGAAGAAAGCGAAGGCGGTGACCATGTACATGATCCCGATCTGCTTCGCGTCGGTGGTGCGCAAGGTCCGCGTGAGCCACGACCCCTTGACCGGCTTATGCACCGGCCATGGTCGCGTCACGATCGGTTTCGGTGCGACAGTGGTCACACTGGCCTCCTGATCCCGGTCGTCGGGTGGGTCCCGCCGCTCGGGGGAACCCGGTCGCCGCCCGGCTCGGTGGTCGCCTCCTATTCCGACTATTCCGAGCCTCCCTCGGTCAGGGAGGATAGTCCCCTGGTCCGGCTCTCTTTCCATCGGGTGACCTGGATAGGTAGCTCGGCAACACCTCGGCCTCCCCAGGCTCACCAGTCCGGCGAGACATTCCCTCCGGGGCCGCAGAGATCGGATGCTGTTTGTCCGCGAAAGGAGGGATATATGAGTCACGGACTACGCCCTGGTCCGACCAACTCTCTTGTTGATGTTTCCGGCCTGCGGATCGGCCACGCGCAACGCGTCGGTGACGGCTGGCGGACCGGAGTCACCGTGGTCCTGGCTCCGCCGGACGGCGCCGTGGGTGGGGTGGATGTCCGGGGCGGCGCGCCCGGCACCCGGGAGACGGATCTCCTTGATCCCCGTGATCTGGTGGAGCGGGTCCACGCCGTGGTGCTCTCCGGGGGCAGCGCTTACGGGCTGGCCGCCGCCACCGGGGTGGCTGAGCTGTTGGGCGACGCTGGCATCGGTTTCCCAGTCGGCTCGGCCCCGGGGGAGGTGGTGCCGATCGTGCCGGCTGCGGTCCTGTTCGACCTGGGACGGGGTGGTCGGTTCCGGGCGACCCCCGACGCGGCCATGGGAGCCGCCGCCGGTCAAGCGGCGCTGGCCGGTGAGTCGCTCCGGTGGGGAACGGTGGGTGCCGGCACTGGAGCGGTCGCGGGAGGGTTCGCCGGTGGGGTGGGCTCGGCGAGCGCGGTGCTGTCCGACGGCACGACGGTCGCGGCCCTGGTCGCTGTCAACGCCGCCGGGTCACCGGTTGATCCGGCCACCGGTGAGCTGCTCGGCACCCGCTTGGGCTTGCCTGGCGAGTTCTCCCATGTGGGTACGCCGGCCGCGGCGGAGGTCGCGGCGTGGCGGCCGCCGGCCACTGTGCGCTCCTTCAACACTTGCCTGGGAGTGGTCGCCACGGACGCCGCGCTTACCAAGGCGTGGTGCTGCCGGTTGGCGTCCATCGCCCACGACGGCCTGGCGCGCGCGGTACGCCCGGCCCACTTGATGGTGGACGGCGACACCATGTTCGCCCTGGCCACCGGGGAACGCCCAACTCCCGATATCGCCGCCTTCAATGAGCTGTTGGCGGTGGGAGCTGACTGCGTGAGCCGAGCGGTGGCGCATGCTCTCCTGGCGGCCGAAGGATGGCCGGAGACTCCCTCCTACCGTCAGGTCTTCCCAAGTGCCGTCCGTTCCTTTTGACCTTGTAGATCAGAAAGAACATCGCGGGAGGAACCGGAAACCAAGGCAGTGATCAGGCGCGTGTGGTGAGAGCGCGTCACACTCGGGAGGGTGAGTGCCACCTTCCAGCCAGCCACCGGGCAGGCCCACCATGCTCCATTCGCGGCTGGCCACCACCCCATTTGGCTGGCTCGTCACTTACTGTGCGAGATCGACATCACTCCTCGCTTGTCCGCCTCGGAGTTCGTGGCCTGGTCAGCCTCGTATGACAAAGCAGGGGTGACCGGTCAGATCCCGTCAGAGTTGGCTGACCTGGTCGCGCGGGGTGGAGTGGTGGTGACCAGTCACCTCCCACGTGCCCTGCAGACCGCGGCGCTCGCCGGCTGTCCCGATCCGGTGGTGGAGCCAGCGCTGGCGCGGATCCCGCGACCCCGCATGCCGTTCCCGGTGTTGCGGATGCGGCCGTTAACGTGGCGCGGCCTGGGACGGCTGCTGTGGCTGCTGGGTTGGTCCGCAGGCACCGAAAACCGGCGAAGCGCTCGGGCTCGGGCGGTGCGGGCGGCCGAGCGGCTGATCGAGTTGGCCCGGCACCGTGAAGTGATCGTGATCGGGCACGGTTACCAGAACCAGATGGTGGCCCAGGAGCTGCGACGCCGCGGGTGGCGCGGGCCGCGGCTCCCTCCTAAACGCCCCGGCTTCCCCACCCGCTACGACCCGCCGCCTCCTTAAGCGGGCCGGCGCGCGTACCCCACAGCCCGCGTACCCATCGCCCCGATTGCCGCTGTGGGGAGACGCCACAGGGCTGTAAGGGGTGTGGCCTCAGAGGCCGGGTCACGCGGATGCGCCGAGCACAAGTTCAGTGGGGAAGATCGCGGGTTGGGTACCGCCTGTGATGATCTGCCGTGCCATCCGACGCCCCATCTGCCGAAGCGGCTGCCGGACCGTGGTGAGCGCCAGGCCGGGTCCGGGCAGATGGTCACAGTCGTCATCGAAGACGCCGTCGAATCCGATCAGCGCCACATCGTCGGGGACCCTCCGCCCGGCTTCCCGCAACACCTGCATCGCACCCACCGCCATCAGATCGGAGGCGGCGAAGACCGCGTCCAGCCGCGGTTGCTGGCGCAGCAGCGCCCGCATCGCCCGGGCTCCGCCCCGTATCGAAAAGTCGCCCATCTCCACCAGCTCCGCGCCCTCAATCACCGCGCGGGACCCGGCTAACCGGTCGACACCGGCGGACATGTCCTGACGGCCGGCGATGATCCCTACCCGGCGACGGCCGTGTTCGATCAACCAACGCACCGCGCCTTCGGCGCCGGCGTAGTTCTCGGCGTCGACGTAGGTCAGGTTGGCCTGGTTGCTCAGCGGGCGTCCAAACGCCACCGTCGGTACCCCGGCCCGACGCAGCAGGCCAGGGAGGGGATGGTCACTGGGCAGACAGAGCAGGATGGCGCCGTCGATCACGCGTTCTCGAGCGAAGGTGACGCATTGTTCGGCTTCGATTCGGTTCGCGGCAGACAGCCACACCACGTGTCCGCCCGCCCTCGTCATCTCGTCCCGGATTCCGATGACGATCTCGGCGGAGACGGGGTCCTGCCCCCAGCCGGTGCAGTTGATCACCGCGATCGTTCCGGAGTGGGTTCTCCGCTTGCTGTATGAGGAGGCGAGGGCGCGGGCGGCCTGGTTCGGGACGTAACCTAGCTCTTCGATCACAGCGAGCACCCGGGCCCGCACCGCCGGAGAAACCCGACCAGAACCGTTCATGACCCGGGATACGGTGGAGCGTGAGACCTCAGCCACCGCGGCGACGGTCTCTAAGGTTGGTCGCTTCATCCCCACCCCTTACGACGTGGTTCTGCACAAGGTACGTCATCCCTGGGGTGTTCTTGGAGATCAAAATCTCATCCTTGAGCTGAAGACTCTTGTCAATAACTTGTCGATAAGACGTGGACGTGCCCGAAGACGTGAGCATGACCGGTGGACGGCGTTCCGGGCCATCTGCGCACCGTGGGCTTCACGCGGCCTGACGAGCCACCCGGTCAGACATCACGTCCCCGCCCGCCGATCAGAGCCGCTCAGATACGCCGCCCCGACGCACGCATCGGGAGCGCGACGCCGATGCGACGGCACCGCGCTCCAGACAAAACAGAATTCACGTAATTCGGCACTCGTGACTTAGTACTCGTCAGGACGGGATGGGCGCGTGCTCGGGAAGCAAACCTTCAGCGCGCAGCTCCTGCCACATCTGCTCCGGGATCGGGTACTGCAGCGCCGCCACGTTCTCTTCCAGCTCACGCCGATCGCGTACCCCCGCCAGGACAGTCGTGACCGCGGGATGCCCGAACGGGAATCGAAGCGCCGCGGTCTTCAGCGGCACCGAGTACCGCTCACAAATCTCGCGAATCCGCAGTGCCCGCCCGTAGATCTCCGGTGTGGCCGGGCGATAGTTATATATGCCTCCGGGGAGGGGATTGGCCAGGTACCCGGTGTTATAGACGCCGCCGATGATGACCGCGATGCCTTTGTCCGCGCACAGCGGCAGCAGCTCCACCAGCCCGCTTTGGTCCAGCAGGGTGTAGCGGCAGGCCAGCAGCACACAGTCAATATCGGTCTCCCGCGCGAACCGCACCAGCATCTCGGCCTGGTTCATCCCGACCCCGATGGCGCTGACCGTGCCTTCCGCGCGGAGCCGCTCCAGCGCCCGGTACGCGCCCGCCACGGCCTGCTCGTAGTGGTCGTCGGGATCGTGGATGAGCGCGATGTCCACTCGGTCCAGCCCGAGCCGCTCCAGGCTCTCCTCCACCGAGCGCAGCGCCGCGTCATAGGAGAAGTCGAAATACGGATGCAGTGGCGGGGCATCCACGAACACCGGTCGCCCCTGGTCCAGCAGATCAGGATCGTCGGGGGTACGCGGCCGCAGCATCCGCCCCACCTTGGTGCACAGCACGAAGCTGTCCCGAGGTCGGGAGCGCAGCACCGGGCCGATGCGCTGCTCGGCGAGGCCGAGGCCGTAGAAGGGGGCGGTATCGACGAGTCGGATCCCGGCATCCAATGCGGCCTCGAGAGTATCGGCCACGGTCTCTGGCCGCGTCGGGTAGAGGAAGTTACCGAACCATGCTGTTCCAAGCCCGAGGCGCGATACGGTCAATGAGGTACGACCCAGGCGTACCGGATCGACGGCTGACATGGTGTCACTTTCCCGCCGCCGGCGGGTGAGGGCAAGAGCGGTTCAGCGAATCGACACCATCAATTCGCGTTCACTCCGCTTGAGGCCGCGACCGACCGACACCGAGGATCGGCCGGTCGCAGAGCATGCCTGACCGGTCTGGTCGATCAGGCGTCGGCGTGCTGAGCCCGCTGAGCGCGCAGGAAGTCCCGGTACCACGCGAAACTCGCCTTCGGGGTGCGCCGCTGCGTCGTGAAGTCCACATGCACCAGCCCGAAACGGACCGCGGTACCGTGCGCCCACTCGAAGTTGTCCAGAAGGGACCAGCAGAAGTAGCCCTGGATGTCGATGCCGTCGGCGATCGCGTCGGCCAACGTCCGCAGGTGCCCTTCGAGATAACGCACGCGGGCGGTGTCGGCAATCGGTCCGTCCGTGGTGGCCGGCTCCGACCGCAGCCCCACCCCGTTCTCAGTGATCACTAGCGGGGGCAGCCCCGGGTAGTCAGCGACCAGACGTCGCAACAGCTCCCCGAAGGTCTCGGGAGCGTCCGCGAATCCCATGTCGTCGACCGGGTGATCCCGCCACGGCAGCACATCCGCCCCCGCGGGGCCGTCGCCCGCCGCGACCAGCTTGGGCGTGTAGTAGTTGATCCCCAAAAAGTCCAGGGGAGCCGCGATGAGCTCCAGGTCGCCGTCGCGAACCGGATCGGGCCGCTGCGGGAACACCTCGTCCAGATCCTTGGGGTACTCGCCGCGCAGCACCGGGTCGGTGTAGATCCGGTTCTTCCACGCGTCGTACCGCCGCGCCGCCTCCTGGTCTGCCGTGCTGTCGCTGGCGGCCACCACACCCGACAGATCCAGGGTGATCCCGACCTGAGCGCTTGAGCCGAGTCGTTCCCGCAGCACCGGCACCGCCAGACCGTGGCTGAGCAGCAGGTGGTGTGTGGCGGCGAACGCGCCGTCACCCAGCCGCTCGCCAGGCGCGTGCCGCCCTGTCTGGTAGCCGGCGGTCGCCGACACAAACGGCTCGTTGAGGGTGATCCAGTGCCGGACCCGGTCCCCCAGACGCTCAGCCATCAGCCCGGCGTACTCAGCGAACCGGTACGCGGTATCCCGGTTGATCCAGCCGCCCTTGTCCTGAAGAGCCTGCGGGAGGTCCCAGTGGTAGAGGGTGACCCAGGGAGTGATCCCCCGCTCCAGAAGGGCATCGACGAGCCGCGAGTAGAAGTCCACACCGGCCGGGTTGAGCGCACCGTCACCGGTCGGCTGCACCCGCGGCCAGGCGATGGAGAAGCGGTACGCGGAGACACCCAGCTCGCTCAGCAGCGCCACGTCCTCAGGCCAGCGGTGGTAGTGATCGCAGGCCGGGTCCCCGCTTTCTCCGGTGGCCACCTTCCCCGGTATGGCGCTGAATGTGTCCCAGATCGACGGTGCCCTGCCGTCCTCGGCGACAGCGCCTTCAATCTGGTACGCCGAGGTAGCGGTTCCGAATGTGAAACCAGCCGGGAACACGACGTTGGACACAGTGCTCTCCCTGGAATGGGGTATCGGGTCCCGCCGAGCATAAATCACCACCGACGCTGTGATCATGATTTGCTCGCCGGCCAACCGCCCGCTAGCTGCGAAGCTTCCGGCTGAACGGTCATATGCCGGCAACATCACGGAAACAGCACACCGGCAGGCTGGTGAACACCGGTACGAGGGAGAGGACGATGCTCGCGCAAATCAGAGTCAGTCTGCCGGACCGGGCTGGATCACTGGGTCGGGTCTCATGGGTGCTAGGGATGATGGGCGCCGATATCCGTCAGGTGGTGGTCCTTGACCGGGGCGGTGGTCGCGCGGTGGACGACTTCATCGTCGATCTGCGTACCAAGCTCACCGACGCTCATGTCGCCTCCGCGCTGGAACAGATTCCCGGGGTATGCGTGGAAGGGGTGCGCTGGGTCTCCTGGGTGCCCGCGATGTTCTCCGACGCCGCCTTGGTCGGACAGATCGCCGCCAACCCGGCCCGTGGCCTGGTGACCCTGGTCGACGCCGTGCCGCAACTACTGACCGCTGACTGGGCCGCCGTGGTACGGATCACCTCTGAGGGGACGGAGGTGCTGCACACCAGCATCCAGGCCCCTGACCCGCTCAATCTGCCGGAGCTCACCCCCACGCGGCCTCGCGCCTTCACCACATCCGATGGGATACGCGGGGCGGCGGCGCCGCTGGGTAGCGCTCCCCTCGCCTTGGTGGTCGCCCGGGACAGTGGGCCGGTGTTCCGTCGGGTCGAGGTTGAGCGGTTGGCGCACATCCTTGACGCGGTGGCCGCCACCTTGGGCGGATGGCTGGGGCCGCTCGCCCACCCGACGGTGTCTGCGGAGTTAACGTCAGCCGGGAGTAAGCCGGGGAGTGTTTCTCGGTCTCTTTCCTGACCGGCCAGGCCTTTCCGGCCGGCCGGTCCCTGTCTTGGGGACCGCTGCCCGCGTCCTCCCTCGGCTGGCTTGACCGGGTCTCTCCACTCTTCACCACAGACAGTTTCAGTCGATACAGGCGAAATAGTCAGGTGCGTGTCAGAGAATCCTGTTTCGCCCCTCACCTCACCCTACGGCGGCCGAGTGGGCGCTGACCGCCAGGGATCATGAGACTGCTGACCTGAGAGCAAGGCCCTGCTGCGGAAATCCGTGCAGCGCGTCCGCAGCGCATCCGAGGCCTGAAGATCCTCGAAGAGATGTGGTGACGTGGCGGCGGAACCCCGAGGCTTTCGTGGTGCTACGCAGTCGACGGTGTGACCGGCGTACCCCTGCGTGCTATCGGAAGCAGCCTGCGCTCCACCGGAGCCAGGCTGTATGAATGACGTTCCGTCTCCCAAGGCCCATCCAGCACCACTCGGCCCATCGGGTGGCTTGAAAGCAGTCACGAGGCGGGACGGCTTACCGAGCCACAGAGACCACAGAAATCTAAAAGCTCCAGTGGATTCACCACTGGAGCTTTCTCACTGGTGGAGCCGAGGGGACTCGAACCCCTGACCCCCACACTGCCAGTGTGGTGCGCTACCAGCTGCGCCACGGCCCCGCGTTGCTCGCTCTCGCGAACACCGAGGCAAGTCTACACACCCCGTGGGCCGATGCCGTACTGGGTATCCGGTGCCTTGATTCAAGGGGGCGATCGGTGGGGAAACGCCCGAAAAGTCTATGGCCACGACGCGGTGAGCGCGGTGAACCGGTGGAGCCAGCGATGTGCTCACGACCCACCTTTATCGACGACGTACGGCCGACTGAACTAGCGCGACAGACAGGAGTGGTAGCGGGGGTACGCGGATGGCGGCGTACAGGGTGGACAGAGGCGTACGGAGGCGTGGCGTACAGAAGCGGACCCCCAAAGGCGCGCAGACATGCGAGCCGGCGCGCAGCGGCGGCGCGCACGGCTGGCGTCGATGGAGCCGATCCGGTCAGTTGAGGGTGGGGTCGGGTGGGAAGTGCGCGACGGCGGCGAGCATGCCTCCCTGACGACGCAGCACCATCGACCACAGCTCCTCGGGGCGTTGGAAGAAGGCGTCACCAGGCAAGGCGTCGAAGACGAACCAGGCGCCGGTCGCGATCTCCGCCTCCAGTTGGCCGGCACCCCATCCCGAGTAACCGGCGAACACCCGGATCATGTCCAGGTCATCGCTGACAGCGGCGGGTCCGCGTGACAGGTCCACCGTGCCGACCGGGCCGGCGACCCGCGTGAAACCGGCCGGCTGAGCCCCGTTGCGGGCGCGGGCCAGGCAGATGGCCGCCTCCGGTTCGACCGGCCCGCCCTCGAAGATCACGGCCGGTTCCCCTGCGAGGTTGCCCCACCCGCCGAGTACCTCACTGACCGGCATTTCGGTGGCACGGTTAAGTACCACTCCCAACGCTCCACCTGCGGCATGAGCCACCAGGAGCACGACGGTGCGTTCAAAGTTGGGGTCGCGCAGCGTCGGCGTGGCAACCAGTAGCCGACCCACCATCGACTCCCTCGCCATATCACCGATCCTGCCCAGTTCGTGGTACACGGCCATCGCTCCCAGATGGTGTGACAATGCCGCTGTCCTCGCGCCCAAGCCAACCAGACGCGCGGACCGAACGGTACGGTCTTCTTCCGCGAAATCTACGCGAGTACGACGTTGTCCCGAACCTACGCGTCAGCTTTCTGAAGCTTGTCTCCCACACGCCGTCACGGCTGCCTGATCGGAGCCCGTGACCGGACAAGGCGGGACATTAAAGCCACGAGGTCCGGTCGTCGGTGAGACGGTACTCACTTGGGGTAGCCGACCGCACCTCGATAATGATTGACTGCTCAATCGTGACGGCCATGACGGACAAGTACTCACCAGACCAGGTGGTACGGGCGGCTGGCCGCTGTCTCATGTGTCTCATGGGCGGCGCGGCTGGAAACGCCCGCGCCTGCTGTCCGGGCGTCTGATCGGGCTTTCTCAGGTTCCAGTCGCGATCCGCCCGCTCCGCCGTCGTGGTCCGAGTCGACCTCGTCTGAATCGAGTCGCCACGGCACGACTCTCTCACGGGTTTGTCACCATCCGTCCTCTGCGGGCCGCGCCCAGGTCGCTGCCCCGTCCCCCGAGGTCTTGATGATTGAAATCAGACAGCTTCGCAAGGTTTATCCCGCCCGTGGCGGCGGCCGAGAGGTGGTCGCCGTCGACGGTGTGGATCTCGATGTCGGCGCTGGTGAGATCTACGGCGTACTGGGACGCAGCGGTGCCGGTAAGAGCACGCTGATCCGCTGCGTGAATCTGTTGGAACGGCCCACATCGGGCTCGGTCGTAGTCGACGGTCAGAACATGACCGCGCTGAACGCCCGCCAGCTGCGCGCCGCCCGGCGACGCATCGGCATGGTGTTCCAGCACTTCAACCTGCTCTCCAGTCGGACCGTGGCCGGCAATGTGGCGCTCCCCTTGGAGATCGCGGGCGTTCCGCGGCGCGAGCGTATCCGCCGGGTCGGGGAGCTGCTGGAGCTGGTCGGGCTCAGTGAGAAGGGACGCGCGTACCCCGCGCAGTTATCCGGGGGTCAGCGGCAGCGGGTAGCGATCGCCCGCGCGCTGGCCGGCCGCCCCCGGGTGCTGCTGTCGGATGAGGCGACTAGCGCGTTGGACTCCCAGACCACGGCCGAGATCCTGGATCTGTTACGGGATCTGTCGCGGCAGCTGGGTCTGACCATCCTGCTCATCACCCACGAGCTGGAGGTGGTGAAGCGGATCTGCGACTCAGCCGCGGTGATGGCGGCAGGCAAGATCCTGGAGTCCGGCCGGGTCGCTGACCTGCTGGCCCGCCCCGACTCGGCGTTGGCCCGGGCCGCGTTCCCGCTGGACGGCACCGGCCGCGAGGGCAGCCACGTGGTCGATGTGGTGGTACGCGGCGCGCAGGCCGACCAACCTCTGGTGGCGACCCTGGCTCGCCGCTTCGACCTCGACGTGAACATTCTCAGCGCTTCGGTACGGACCATCGGTGGTCAGACGGTGGGTCGGCTCCGGTTGGAGCTGCCCGGTCGGGGCACGGCGAACACCACCGCTGCCCTGGCGTACCTGGCGGAGAACGGACTGATCGTCGGGGACGGCCCGACCACCGATGTCAGCCAGGTTCTCGCCGATGATCAGCCCGTCCCCGAGGAGGCGGGCCGTGTCGAATCGCGGGTGGCCCCCACCGGACCGGAGGTGGACGGATGAACGACCTGATCCAGAACGGGACGCTGTGGGAGGCGACCCAGGAGACCCTCTACATGGTCGGGCTGTCCACGCTGTTCACCGTGCTGGGCGGCATCCCGCTGGGGGTGGTGCTGGCCCTGTCCGACCGGGGTGGGTTCGCCACTCGCCTGTTGGGGCGTCTGCTGGGCACGATCGTCAACATCGGGCGGTCCCTGCCGTTCATCATCCTGATGATCGCGATCATCCCGTTCACTCGCGCCGTCGTCGGCACCTCCATCGGCCCGGAGGCGGCGGTGGTGCCGTTGGCGGTCGGCGCCATTCCGTTCTTCGCCCGGCTGGTGGAGGCGGCGGTACGCGGAGTTGACCCCGGGCTGGTGGAGGCGGCGACCGCGATGGGCGCGCGTACCCATCACGTGGTGCTGAAGGTGCTGCTGCCGGAAGCGCTGCCGGGTTTGATCCGCGGTCTGACCGTGACGGTGGTGGCGCTGGTGGGGTACTCGGCCATGGCCGGGGTGATCGGTGGGGGCGGCCTGGGTGACCTGGCGGTCCGCTACGGCTACCAGCGCTTTGAGACCGACGTCATGATCGTGACCGTCGTGCTCTTGATCATCCTCGTTCACCTGATCCAGATGCTCGGCGACGCTACCGCCAAGCGCCTGGACCGTCGGTAACCGATCCCCTTCAAAACCCCGAGGGATAGATCCACACTATCTGTCGGCATTTCCGATCTGGAATGCCGGGATTTCACGTGGAAGGACGAACAACTATGAACGAGTCTCGTTCCCGTTTTCGCCAGGGTCTGGCCGCCGCGGTTCTCGCGGTGACGACCGTTGGTTCTCTGGTCGCCTGCGGCTCCGATGACGAGGGTTCCTCCGGGTCCTCCTCAGATAGTCCGCTGGTGGTGGGCGCGACCCCGGTTCCGCACGCCGAGATCCTGCAGTTCGTGATCGACGAGTTCGACGCCAACATCGAGATCCGGGAGTTCACCGACTACAACCAGCCCAACCAGGCGCTGGTCTCCGGCGACATCGACGCCAACTACTTCCAGCACCAGCCGTTCCTGGACGAGTTCCTGGCGGGTAACCCCGACGCTGACCTGGTGAGCGTGGCCGCGGTGCACATCGAACCGCTGGGGGTGTACTCCTCCCGCGTGGATTCGCTGGACGACCTGCCCGACGGCGCCACCATCGGAATCCCCAACGACCCGAGCAACAGCGGTCGGGCGTTAGCGCTGCTGGCCGCTGAAGGGCTGATCGAGTTGGCGGAGGGGGCCGGCACGTCGGCCACGGAGCAGGACATCGTCTCCAACCCTCGGAACCTGTCGTTCGAGCCGCTGGAGGCGGCGCAGCTGCCTCGTAGCTTGGAGGACCTGGACGCCGCGGTGATCAACGGCAACTACGCGTTGGAGGCCGACCTGAACCCGGCTGAGGACGCGCTGGCGCTGGAGTCCGGGGAGGACAACCCGTACGCGAACCTGCTGGTGGTCAACGCCGAGGACGCTGACGACCCGCGGGTACGCGAGCTGGCTGACCTGCTGACCTCGCCGGAGGTGGCGGAGTTCATCGAGAACGAGTACTCCGGCTCTGTGCTGCCCGTGGTGGCGTCCTGAGGCGCTAGGCGTACCTGGATGTACCAGGATCAGGCATACCGGTGACTCCTATGGGGAGCCGGCAATCCTCGGAATCCGTCTGATCCGCCGCGCTTTTTGGAACCCTCACGCATGTGAGGGCAGGGCAGGGGAAGAGAATAAAACGGCTGCGGTCCGCCCCGATACCGGCGGGGCGGACCGCGCCTGGGAGCGTGTCCGCGCGGCGCCGTCCGCTCTCCCGACGGCCCCGCCGGCCGGGGCG
>PKFB01000040.1:7500-12945 GCA_002919305.1 Actinomycetales bacterium | reverse complement strand
GGCGGTTCTTCGGCCGGGGCCGGAAGCTCCCGGTAGCGCACGAGCAGCAGGCCGCCGCCCAGCAACGCCATCGCGGCGATCCAGACCACGAGCTGGTTGTGCAGCCCCAGATCGACGAACGAGTGCACGGACAGATCGCCCAGGATGCCGCTGCGCGTCAGGAACGTCGAGTAGATCACCAGCACGTAGCTGAGCAGGCTCAGCACGAGCGCCATGCGGTAGCCACGGCCGCTGCGCTTCTGAATGAGCATGGCGTGCAGGGCCGCCGCGCCCGTCAGCCACGGCACGAACGAGGAGTTTTCCACGGGATCCCAGGCCCAGTAGCCGCCGAACGAGAGCGTCTCGTAGGCCCAGTAGCCGCCCAGCAGGATTCCGAAGCCCAGCACAAGCACGGCGAAAAGCATCCAGGGCATGGCCACGCGGATCCAGTCGCGGTAGCGCCGCTGCCAGAGGGCGGCCACAGCCAGCGCAAACGGCGCCACCATGGCCGCGAAGCCCACGAACAGCGTCGGCGGATGGGCTGTCATCCAGGGGTTCATCAGCAGGTCGTTGAGGCCGTTGCCGTCGGCCGGCACGAAGGCGGGATTCTGGCGGAAGATCGGCGCGTCCGGAAAGCGTTCGACGAGAAGCTGGAAGGGCGAGGAGCCGATCGGCAGGGGCCCCAGCTTCAACCCCACGATCATCGACAGCAGAAACGCCTGGCTGAGTGCCACGACGGCCATGGCCGGCGCTTCGAAGCGCCCCGACCAGCGCATGAGCCCGAAGCCGATCAGACCGGTATAGAGAATCCAGAGCAGGAACGAGCCTTCCTGTCCGGCCCAGAACGACGAAATCAGGTAGTGCAGCGGAAGGTCGCGCGACGAGTACTGATAGACGTAGGCATACTGAAACTGGTGCGTGAGGATCAGATAGAGGAGCGCGGCGGAAGCCACCACCGTGGCCCCGAACATCACGGTCCAGCTTCCCCGCGCCAGGCGCAGCCAGTCGAACGCCTCACGCTGGCGAGCGGCCTGCAGATACGCCAGGCCGGCCAGGAGGCACGCCACGAAGGCCGACAGGACGGCCAGTTGTCCCAGAACCCCTGCCATGATCGCTGCTTGATTGCCCCGGAAGTCTCCAGAGCAGAAAGGCATTGCGCCGAAGGGGTTCCAGAAGGGCGGCTTTTCCGGTCGATTTGCCGACCTGATTCACAGGGTTTTCGGCGCGGATCGCCTTCAGGCGGTGTTCTCATTATCGCCCATCCGGGGGACAGGTCGGGTTGTCTTTCAGCCGGTAAGCCCTCAGGGCGATTTCGTTGATCAGGTAGAGCCGGTCCTGGTAAAAGGTGAACGCTGAGCCGCCGCGAGGGAGTTGCAGGCTGTAGCAGTAGCGGCCGTCCTGCCGGTGATAGAGGTCGAGGACGGCGCGGTAGCGTCCATCGGTCGGGATCAGCCCCAGCACGGCGAACGTCTCCGGGTGTGGCCCCGGGGCGATGTCGTTCGACACGAAGCGATGCTGTGGGGTCAGGCGCTGCCCTCCGTCCGGTGTGCGTTCGGGCTGAGGGAAGGGGACAGGATCGATGCCGGCCCGCGAAAAGCGCACGCGGCCGTTCCAGTCAAACGAGGCGACCCAGCCTGCACGAACCGCCGTGTAGTAAAAGCCTTCGTGATCCCCCATCAAAAAACCGTCGAAGGCAATCCAGCGAGGGACCTGATCGGCCGCCAGTTGTCCGAAAAAGCCAAGCAGCTGGCCGTCACGGAACAGCGCGAAGGCCCCCTCGCGCCGGGGCGAAAGCGGAAAGAGCACGTAATGCCGTCCATTGGGCGAGATGGCCAGTCGGCTGGCGGGAAAAGGCAACATCCAGAGCGTATCGAGCGCTCCATCTGCTGCAAAGACGGTCACCCGGGCCGTGGTGGCGTCCAGCACCCAGACGCGGCCCTGCGCATCGACCGCGAAGTCGATCGGATGGCTGAATTCACCCGGTCCCTGGCCTTCGCCCTGGCCTATAATGCGCTGTAGCTGCCCGTCCGGGGTGAACACCCGGAGCCGCATGTCGCCGTAGTCCATCACATAGACGCGTCCGTCCGGCCCGACTTCCAGCTGGGTCGGATGGAGCAGTTCGGGTTCCTCCACCTGCCACAGCAACTCCCACTGCACCGAGCGGTAGGTGCGGTCAGAAGGTAAAAGGAAAGCAGCGGCAAAGAGGCACAGCAGTAACCCCATTGCCGCTGCTCGTGTCCATATGGACAGGAGGTTCATATACTATTCTGTTAGCCTTTACAAATTTAGGTTGTCACTCCCTCTTGTATTGATAATGTCTGAAACTCAGGAATTCTTCCCAACTCCAAACATGATCAGCCAGGCCAATCGCCATAGCTGGCGTGCGGGGCCGATAGCGCCGCCCGCCCGGCAAGCCTCCAACGCGCTCTCGCAACGCCCGATGCGGACGCATCCAGTTGTGCTCGAACAAACAAAGCCGCACCAGCGCCTCCCAGCTCGTCGGCTTCTTCGCAAAAGCATGGGTTTTGCGCGTCAAGGCGTTGAGCCGATCTCGCAACACCCCGTTGAGGCGTTCCGCGTGCACACAGTAGGGACAGGCGACCGGCTCCCCCACGACCGGGCGCACCGCAACACCGACGACCCGCCCGCCCACGCGTCGCTTGACGGCCTGCGTAAGACGCACATCCTCCCGCAGCACCAGCGGTGGACGCCCCCGTTTGCCGGTCGGTTGGGGGTCGCGATACACCTGGCAAATGACCCTGCGGTAGACCTTCCGGCCATCACTGACCCAGGGCACACCGGCCTGCGCACGGGTGCGTTGGCGCGTCAGGCGCACCACCTCAGGGGCCAGCTCGTCCTCCGTCGCTCCAAAGGCCCAGGCCACCACAAAGCGACTGGCCCGGTCCTGGCTCAAACATCCCCAACGAGGGCCCACTTCGCCTGTCTGGCCCGACCCTGCTCCAGCATCCGCACACTTTTTTTGACAAAGGACCAAAAGGCGTCCACCTCCAGCTGGCTCAGCTGGAGCTCCTGGACCAACGCCCGGGTGATGGCCTCCGCATGGTCGGCCGCCCGACGCAGCCAACGGCCGATCGTCTCATACTTGTGGCCCGTGATCTCCTCGGCGGCGCTCAAACTCCCCCGCCGCATGACGAGGAGCAGGGCACGGGCCACTTCGGCCGGTGGGGTGCGCAGGCGATACATCGGGGTGCCCAGGGTGAGACCGAAGGAACGGCCGCAGCCGCGACAGACCCAGCGCGGGCGGCCATCTTTATGGCCGTTGCGGACCGTGTGCTTGTCGCCACAACGGGGACAGGGTGGGTTGTCCGGTGATGCTTTTCGAGCCATGGTTCACCTCCTGCCCCTAATTATAATCACTACTGCATAGAGTGACAACCTACGATCTGCGCTCCGATGAAAAATGGCATCTGCGGGTGGGGGCCCATCCGGCACTGTCTTTCACGACCCGGACGGTTGAGGGTGAAGCACTGATCGTGGCCCGGCGGTTTCTGGCCGGTGAAGCGGTTGCCCGCTATCGCCTGACGCCCCTGTTTGCCGCCGGTGTGTACTATCTCTACTCCCATGGCCTTGAGCCTTCCGTGCCCACCCATACGCATTTTGTTTCGCTGCAACCCGCCCTGACGGTTTCCTTCAGGCCGGGCTGGGTGCTCGGCTTTCATCCTCAGGTGTACTACCTGCGTCTGGACGAGTGCCAGGGCTTCTACACGGCCACGCGTCTGACGCTGAGCCTGCCCCGAGCGCCCTTCTCGCTGAGCGTGCTCGTCAACAAAATCCTGCACACCCGTATTTCCGGCGAAGACTGGCTCTGGAACGTCAGTCTGATCTATCGCTATCGAAGGTGATCCCGGCCGGCGGCACCGTTTTTGGTAGAAACGGCGCAGGAAAGGGCGAGAAAGTTCGCTTTTTCTCCTTTGACTTCTTGCCACAAAAGCCGTTTCTTTACATCGGTGTACAGGAGTGGCCGGAGGTTTATGGTTCGTTTCGGGTTAGTCGGATTGCTGGTGGTCTGCCTGGGAGCCTGGGCGTTTCCCGGAGCGGTGGAGCTGGCCTTCTTCAGGGTGGCGACCGAGGGGAACGATCTGGTGGTGACCTGGCAGGCCAACCGGGAAGACGGCGTGCAGCGCTATGAACTGCGGCGGCGCACGCCCGCCAGCAAGGGCCAGTATGTGCTGATTGCGCAGGTGGCGCCGCAGGGCGTGGGCAAACCCTATCGCTACGTGGATCGGCACGTCTACAAACAGCCGGCCGACGAGGTGGCCTATCAACTCTGGGTCGTTTTTACAGACGGGACGGCGCAGCAGCTGGCCGAGCAGGCCGTCAATTACACGCCCACGGCCGTCCGGCGCACCTGGGGTAGTATCAAGGCGATGTTCCAGAAATGAAGCGCACCCGCATTCTGACGCCGGAGCAGGTGGCCCGCATCCTGGATCGCATGGCCTACGAGGTGCTGGAGCGCAACCGCGGTGGGAAGGGACTGGTCGTATTCGGCATCCTGCAGAAAGGCGTGGCGGTGGCCGAGGCCCTGAGCACCCGACTGGCGCAGATCGAAGGACGCGATTTTCCGGTGAATGCGCTGGACGTACGGCCCTATCGGGATGACCGCCCCCCGGAGGCCGAAGTAGAAGACCGATCGCGGTTGCACATCGACACGATCACCGATCATCACGTGCTGCTGGTGGATGACGTGCTCTTCACGGGGCGAACGGTACGCGCGGCGCTGGATGCGCTGTTGCGCTGGGGACGGCCCCGCAGCGTGCAGCTGGCCGTGCTGATCGATCGCGGCCACCGCGAGTTTCCGATCCGGGCAGACTACGTGGGCCGGACCGTCCCGACGAAATACCAGGAGCGCATCGTGGTGGTCCCGGAGGAAGGGCTGGCCGTCTATGTAGAAGAGGCGTAGCCCTTAATTATAAGGTGTCGGGCGGGGCCACGAAAAGCCGGATCTCGAAGCCCTCGCGCACCTGCGTGCCCGGCTCGCGGCTCTGGCGGATCACGATCCGGGTGGTGTCGCCGGTGGTTTCGGTCACTTCGCGGGGCTCGACCACCACGGAGCGCAGGCGATGTTCCAGCAGGATGCGCTGGGCTTCGGCCACGGTGCGGCCGGTCACGTCCGGCACGGTCACGAAGCGCTGGCCCAGGCCGGTGCTGTACCAGAGCGTAACCGTGCTGCCTTCGGCCACGGAATCGCCCGGGGCGGGATGCTGCCGGGTGACGGTGCGGGCGTAGGGCGAGGGGATGGTGTCCGGACGCAGGTCGTCGGCCCGGAGACCCAGCGCGGTCAGGCGGTTGACCGCTTCGCGCAGCGACATGCCGATGACCGAGGGGACGGTGACCATGGGGTTGCGGCCGGCGTTGACGGTCAGGTAAATGCGCCGGCCGGGTTTGACGGCGGCCTGAGGAGGCGGCGTCTGGTCGAGTACCGTTTCGACGGGCAGGTCCGGGCGA
>PKFB01000040.1:0-2500 GCA_002919305.1 Actinomycetales bacterium | reverse complement strand
GTCTTGTCGAACACCCGAATATGAGCACCGGCTATCAGGTGCTTCCGGAGTTTACGGTGGTCCAGCATGAGCGCGACATCCAGGTGCTGTATGCGCTCAAGCGGTTCTTCGGCTTCGGGGTGGTTCGGAAAAATCATGCAGATCGCTATGCCTACCGGGTGCGCAAACTGAAGCACCTGGAGCAGCTCTGCGAGTTCTTTCTGAAACACCCGTTGAAGACCCGCAAGAACGTGGACTTCCGGAAATTCCGACGCGTTGTGCTGATGATGAAAGAAGGACGCCATCTGACGCGGGAAGGCCTGGCCGAAATCATCGACCTTGCAAGTTCGATGAACACCGGCGACCGACCGCGTCTGGAAGCGATCAAGGCCCAGCTGGCTGCTGGATAAAGAGATGGTCCACCCCCGCTGGAAACAGTGGGATCAGGGTGAGCGAAATTCCTTGTCGGGTAAGTTCCGACCTGCACGAATGGTGTAACGACCTGGGCACTGTCTCGGCCACGGGCTCGGTGAAATTGTGGTGCCAGTGAAGACGCTGGCTACCCGCCGCGGGACGGAGAGACCCCGTGCACCTTTACTGCAGCCTGGCATTGACGCCGGCCAGGGCGTGTGCAGGATAGGCGGGAGGCTGTGAAGCCGGGGCGCCAGCTCCGGTGGAGCCGCCCTTGAGATACCGCCCTCGCTCTGGCTGGCGCCTAACCCACGGCCGTTATCCGGTCGGGGGACAGTGTCAGGTGGGTGGTTTGACTGGGGCGGTCGCCTCCTAAAGCGTAACGGAGGCTCCCAAAGGTCCCCTCAGCACGGTCGGTAATCGTGCGTAGAGTGCAAGGGCATAAGGGGGCTTGACTGCGAGACACACAAGTCGAGCAGGGGCGAAAGCCGGGCCTAGTGATCCGGCGGTTCCGAATGGAAGGGCCGTCGCTCAAAGGATAAAAGGTACGCCGGGGATAACAGGCTGATCGGGGCCAAGAGTTCACATCGACGCCCCGGTTTGGCACCTCGATGTCGGCTCATCGCATCCTGGGGCTGGAGAAGGTCCCAAGGGTTGGGCTGTTCGCCCATTAAAGCGGTACGTGAGCTGGGTTCAGAACGTCGTGAGACAGTTCGGTCCCTATCTGCGGCGGGCGCAGGAGGCTTGAGCGGAGCTGCCCCTAGTACGAGAGGACCGGGGTGGACGGACCTCTAGTGTACCAGTTGTGCCGCCAGGTGCACCGCTGGGTAGCTATGTCCGGAAGGGATAAGCGCTGAAAGCATCTAAGCGCGAAGCCCACCGCAAGATGAGGCCTCCCCTGCGGGCCGTCCGAGACCAGGACGTCGATAGGCGGCAGGTGTAAGCGGGGTAACCCGTTGAGCCGAGCCGTACTAATCGCCCGCGTGACTTAATCCCTACCCTTTTACAGGCAAGCAACCGCGCGCTTTTTGCCGCGCCCGGTTTGCCGCTACCTTGCGGCGTGTCGCATGTCACAAGTTGGCGGGACGCGCTTCGGCGCGTCCGGGTCTCTGGTGCCTATAGCGCGGGGGAAACACCTCTTCCCATTCCGAACAGAGAAGTTAAGCCCCGCAGCGCCGATGGTACTGCCCGAAAAGGGCGGGAGAGTAGGTCGGTGCCAGGGACCTTGAATGTCACGCGCGGATCTGCCTGCGACTGCAGGCCGGTCCGCGCGTTTTTATTTTACCCCTTTCAAAAAAATCCGCAAACACCGGATAGATCAAGCGCCTTGCGCGTTCTCTCCCCGTCACCGACGCAATCCCCGGACCTATGGCCGAAACGCTGCTCCACGAACTCGAAGTCTCGCTCGAGCTGGCCCGCCAGCATGGCCTGACCGACGAAGAATACGGCTGGATCGTCGAAAAACTGGGCCGCACGCCCACCTTCACCGAGCTGGGCATTTACTCCGTCATGTGGAGCGAACACTGCTCCTACAAAAACTCCATCGCGGTCCTGAAGACGCTCCCCCGCGAAGGTCCAGCCCTGCTGGTGGGCGCCGGCGAGGAAAACGCAGGCCTGGTGGACATCGGCGACGGACTGGTCGTGGCTTTCAAAATCGAAAGCCACAACCATCCCTCGGCCGTCGAGCCCTACCAGGGTGCCGCGACCGGCGTGGGCGGCATCCACCGCGACATCTTCACGATGGGCGCCCGTCCGATCTGTGCGCTGAACTCGCTTCGCTTTGGCCGGCTCGACAACCCGCGCGTGCGCTATCTGTTCGACGGCGTCGTGCGCGGCATTGCCGATTACGGCAACGCCTTTGGGGTCCCCACCGTGGCGGGCGAGGTCTATTTCGATCCGTCCTATGAGGGCAACCCGCTCGTCAACGCGATGAGCGTGGGGATCGTCCGCGTCGGACAGACCGTCTCGGCCGCCGCACGGGGCAAGGGCAACCTGGTCTACATCGTCG
Source organism: Actinomycetales bacterium (assembly GCA_002919305.1). Lineage (GTDB taxonomy): Bacteria > Actinomycetota > Actinomycetes > Mycobacteriales > Micromonosporaceae > RSA1. The sequence goes on along the minus strand of PKFB01000040.1, from coordinate 102 downwards.
GCTCGGCCACCGGACGCGACGGCATCCACGGGGCCACGTTCGCTTCCGAAGAAATCACGGAAGAAAGCGAGGCCAAACGGCCGAGCGTCCAGGTCGGCGATC
>PKFB01000036.1 GCA_002919305.1 Actinomycetales bacterium | reverse complement strand
CGCTGTGGCGAACGTCGACGCCCACGTGGCGGTGCCCGCCGCGACGGTGGGACATGGGACACGAATCAGGGACCGAGCCCGCCAAGCATGATTCTGTCCACTTCGGACAGTGCTTACCGCGGCAGGTCTGCGTGTCCGCCGCCTCAATCCAGCACCATGTCGCTGAGGGCCAGCGGTGACTGGCTTACTGCTGACACACTTACTGCTGGCACAGCACCGCGACCGGACATTCGGCGTGATGCAGGACCGCGTTGACCACTGAGCCCAGACGGCGTCCCGGCCGGAACCGGCTCAGGCGGGCCCCCAGCACGATCAGGCGCGCCTGACTGCTGGCTTCGATCAGCGCATGGTCAGGCCGGTCCAACACGTGCTGCGACTGAAGCGGTACTGAAGGATATTTCTCCGTCCAACGGGACAACGCATCAACAGCGGCGTCCAGTTCGATGGGGTCCGGGCCGGCGTACAGCGCCCGCAGACTCGTCTCATGTAGTGCCGCCTCCCGGAACGCGAACTCGGCCGCGCCCTCATGGGGCTGTGCCCCATCGATACCGAGCACAACCTCGCCCTGCTTCCTCGGCGTCCCGCGGGTGACCAGAACCGGACAACTGGCGTGTGCCGCTACCTTAAGCGCCACCGATCCCAGGAGCAGAGTGGGGAAGCCACCCCGTCCCCGGTGGCCGACCACCACCATCTCCGCGCTGAGAGATTCCCGGATGAGCACGGCGGCCGGGTCTCCCGCCAGGATCTCAGTGGTCACTGGCACCTGATCGGTGTCAGACTGTTCAGCGGCTGCCCGCTCGGCAGCGGCCTGAATGGCCAGCTCCCCATCCGTCAATTCACCGGAGGTGTCCTTCCCTGCCCAGGCGGGGTGGTGGGCCCAGGGGTCGCCATAGACAACACGGACCGCGCAACCACGTCGCGCCGCCTCCCGAATCGCCAAACTGACCGCGTCGAGACTAGGCTCAGAACCATCGACGCCTACGAGGATTGGTGCGTTGGTCATGACCCACCTCCGGTCAGGCCAAGGTATGGTGGCGAGGACTCGGCCAGACCGCGGGATGCGGCCGCCGGGATCCATAATTCCGCATTCGCGGATGTCTTGCTGAATACCCCTCAACCCCCCTTAGTGATCGTCGAATCCATGCCCACCATCGCACTCAGACATCCACTCCCTATGCCCCCGAATGAGCGAGTGACCGGGTGGTCTGGGGTGGGTACTGTACGAATCGGTGTGTCGGGAAGCCTGGTCGACGTTCTCACTAATCAAAAAATTTTTTCCATCAGCGTCACCGGAGGGCTCCATGCGAGCGACCGATCTGGCCACGGCGTTCCCCACCGTGACCTTGAACACGCCGGCTTTGGAAGCGGCACGCCTGCTGGCCAGTCAAAAGCTGCCAGGGCTGATCGTGACTGACGACTCCGGTCGCCCGGCCGCGATTCTTCCCGGAACCCAGGTTCTCCGGATGGCGGTCCCGTCCTACTGTCAGGACGATCCCACCCTGGCACGAGTAGTCGATGAGGCTGCTGCGGATCTATTCATGCGAGGTGTGGAGGGCCGCAGCGTTGCGGAGTGCCTGCCGTCCGAGTACCGGGAACCACCGGTAGTCTCCCCACGGGCGACCGTGCTGGAGGTGGCTGCCGTCATGGCGCGGACCCGCAGCCCTGTGGTCGCCGTCGTCGACGAAAACAAGTCACTGATCGGCGCCGTCACCCTGGCTGCTCTGTTGAACCGGCTCCTGAACACCTGAAATACGTCAGCACCTGACATATCGGGCCCGCGGGTGGGCCCCACGGCGCGGCTCCGGAGTCACATGTTGTGGCGGGTGTACGCCGGAGGCCGATAGCCCATGATCGCCTCGGTCATGCGGACCGCCGCCACGGCGGCTCGGACATCATGTACCCGGACGATCCGGGCCCCCCGCAACACACACACCACCACGGTGGCCAGTGTGCCCTCCAGACGGTCATGTTGCTGGCGGTCCAAGGTTTCTCCGATGAAATCCTTGTTGGACACCGCGACCAAGACCGGATAAGGCAGGGCCGTGATCTCGTTGAGTCGACGAGTCAGCTCCAGTGAGTGGTAGGTGTTTTTGTTCAGGTCGTGCCCGGGATCGATGATGATCCGCTCGGCCGGCATCCCCCGTTCTATGGCGAGTTCGGCGCGTCGCTGCAAGAAGTCCGCGACCTCTTTGACGACATCCCGGTAGGTAGGGCGCGGTAGAGGAGTCCGGGGCGCTGCCAGGCTGTGTGTGATCACCAGGTACGCGTCGGTGCTGGCCACCAGAGAGGCCATCTGGGGGTCGTGAAGCCCGCTGGTGTCGTTGATGACATCCGCCCCGGCCTCAATCGCCCGGGCGGCGACCTCGGCCCGGTAGGTATCCACTGAGATCACGACATCAGAGGCGGCGCGTGCCGCCTCCACCACCGGGATGACTCGGTCCAGCTCCTCGGCGACCGTCACCTCCGGTCCGGGGGCGAAAGGGACCCCACCGATGTCGATCCAGTCAGCGCCGTCGGCGATGGCTTTCTGCACAGCCTCAATCGCCGCGTCCAGCGCGAAGGTCCGACCCCGGTCATGGAACGAATCGGGCGTACGGTTAACAATTCCCATAATTGCTATTTGGTGGGCGAAATCAAATGTACGACCACCGATCTTCCTTACGGGGTTTATCAGACCGGGCTGGTAAATGACCGGATCAACCATCGCTATCCGCCTTCATGGAGGAAGGTAACAGTAGGCAGTGCGAAGGTTAACGCGATGCGACACCCATCGGTGCCCATATCAATTAGGTGACTGAAAAACCTTAAGGCGCTACGTGAGGAGGGATTTCCCCTCGTGACATGACATAGCCATTGTGCGAGGGTGTTCGCACATCGTTCTGGGTATTCCCAGAACCGCCTCCCGGCCAGGCGTGCCGTATTGGCCGGGCATGGAAGGAGGAGCACGAGTGCGAAGACTCTCCACAGGAGTCGTGGCTGGCCTCTCGGCCAGCCTTCTCGTCACGGGGATGCTGCAGGTTCCGGCGGCAGCCGTCCCACCCCTGGACAGCGACTGGCGTCCGGCCCGTGTCAACGCTCCCGACAATCTTCCACACCCGCTCGGGGAGCGGCAGGCGGCCATGCGTGAAGAGGCGCTCGCCGCCCTGCTCAACGGTGAGGCCCAAGTCCAGCGTCGTGGCCGCTCTGAGGTCATCCAGCTGGGTCACCGCCGGTACGTGGAACGGACCAGGAGTGTCCGAGAAGACCCGATCTTCTCGATCCTGGTCGAGTTCGGTGACCAGACCCTGCACGGCGGTGACCCCGGCCCTCGACACAACGAGATTCCCCGGCCCGACCGTCGGTGGGACGGCAACGAGACAGACGACAACACCACCTACTGGGTCTCGGACTTCTCACCCGAGCACTACGAGAGGCTGTTCTTCGGCCGACGGGACTCGATGCGGGAGTTCTACCTCGAACAGTCCAACGGCCGTTACACGGTCACCGGAGACGTCAGCGACTGGGTGACCGTCCCGTACAACGAAGCGCGATACGGAAATAACGACTACGAATCTCCGAACCCGAACGACCCGGTCGACCCTGACGGTGGTTACTGGAGCTTCATCCGGGACACCGCGCAGGCCTGGTACGAGGACCAGATCGCCCGGGGCCGGACGGTTGAGGAGATTCGGGAGTACCTGTCCCAGTTCGACATCTGGGACCGGTACGACCACGACGGTGACGGTAACTTCGACGAGCCGGACGGGTACATCGACCACTTCCAGGCCATCCACGCCGGCGAGGGCGAGGAGGCCGGTGGTGGCGCTCAGGGCGCCGACGCCATTTGGTCCCACCGGTGGTACGCGTACAGCAACGGTATTGGCCGCTGGGGACCGGAGGGCAACCTGCTCGGTGGGGTCCAGATCGGTGACACCGGTTTTTGGATCGGTGACTACACCACCGAACCGGAGAACGGTGGACTCGGGGTGTTCGCCCACGAATACGCCCACGACCTGGGTCTGCCGGACCTATACGACACCGCCGGAGGCGAGAACGGCACCGGCTTCTGGAGCCTGATGTCCTCTGGCTCCTGGTTAGGCGAGGGCTTCGACAGCATCGGCACCAAACCCGGCTATATGGGTGCCTGGGAGAAGTGGGTGCTGGGTTGGTTGGATTACGAGGTGGTGCCCTTCGGCTCCAGGCCCGAGCGAATCACCTTAGGTCCGGCACCGAACGAGACCCGTAACCCGCAGGCGCTCATCGTGACACTGCCCACCCAGGAGATCACCAGGGAGTGGAACACGCCGTACTCCGGGCAGTACGAGTGGTGGAGCGGTAGCGCGGACGACCTCAACGTCTCGCTGTCCCGGACCATCGACCTGACCTCGGCGACCTCGTCAGCGTCGATCACCGCGCTGGCTCAATACGACATCGAGGAAGGCTACGACTACCTCTACGGTGAGGTCTCCACCAACGGTCGGACATGGGAGTCGGTCGGCCCGGCCATCGATGGCAGCACCGACGGAAGCTGGGTGTCGCTGAGCTACGACCTGTCGGACTACCTGGGGCAGGAGATCCAGTTCCGGTACCGCTACCAGACCGACGGTGGCGTGCACTACGCCGGTGTCTTCCTCGACGACATCAGCTTGACGGTGGACGGCAGCACCGTGTGGACCGACGATGTGGAAAGCGGCACCGGCGATTGGGCCTCCAACGGCTGGCTCCGGTTCACCGGTGTCTCCGAGGAGACCGCCGAGCACTTCTACATCGCCGAGAACCGGCAGTACCTGGAGTACGACCAGGGTCTGCGGTCTGGTCCGTACAACTTCGGCTGGGCCAACACCCGACCGAACTGGGTGGAGCACTTCCCGTACCAGAACGGCCTGCTCATCTGGTACGTCAACTACGCCTGGGAGAACAACAACACGTCGCAGCACCCGGGCAGCGGTCTGGTTCTACCGGTCGACGCGCACAGCGCACCGCTGCGGTGGGCGGATGGCTCGCTGATCCGTAACCGGATCCAGACGTTCGACTCCACCTTCGGCCTGGAGGCCACGGACGCCTTCAACCTGCACCTGAATGGAACCCGTATCCGGGTGCCGTCACAGCCGCCGGTGCGGGTCTTCGACGACTCCGACCCCGACCGTTACTGGAGTGAGGAGAATCCTCGAGCCTCGGTCCGGGTCGCCGGTGCTGGGGTACGCATCGAGGTGGTATCGCAGGCCGCGGGCGGCGACCGGTTAACCGTGCGCGTGTCCTTCCACTGACGGGCACAACGGCCGGATTGACGGTCATCGAGCCATCGGAGCACCGACGGCCCGGAAAGCCGGAAGCGGCCGCGGTCCATCCCTAAACGGTGGATATCCCACTGACGTGGCCAGGGCGACCAGCCGCCCTGGCCACGTCCACACTCGGCTCCCACGAGGCCGGACCAGGAAGCCCGGCGATGAGCCCGTCACAAAGCCTGGGTGTCCACGCGCTATGCCATTTAAGATCGATCAACGGTGTGCCGGGAAGTCTGGTCGGCAGTCATAGTCCATGTCGCCCGACGACCTACTCCGTCGGGCCGCCCCCAAGGAGTGCCGTGCCCGACCGAGCCCAACCCCACGGACCCTCCAACGCCATCAGCGAGTTCGCCCGTTTCCTGCGCACCGAAACCACCGGCGGTCTGATCATGCTGGCCGCCGCGGTCCTGGCGCTGATCACCGCCAACTCTCCGCTCGCCGACCTCTACCAACGGGTCCGTGACACCACAATCGGGCCAGCCAGCCTCCATCTGGATCTGACCATCGGCCAGTGGGCGACCGACGGTCTGCTCACCATCTTCTTTCTGGTCGTCGGTCTGGAATTAAAACGGGAGCTGGTGACGGGGGAACTGCGTCACCTCCGTCAAGCACTGTTACCGGTGTTCGCCGCCATCGGCGGCATGGCGGTCCCGGCCTTGGTGTTCCTGCTGGTGTCCGCCGGAACCCCGGGAGCCAGTGATGGATGGGCGATCCCGGTCGCTACCGACATCGCCTTCGCCCTGGCTGTCCTAGCCCTGACCGCGAGCGCATTACCGTCCAGCGTCCGGATCTTCCTGCTGTCGCTGGCCGTGGTCGACGACCTGGGGGCGATCCTGATCATCGCCGTGGTCTACACCGCCCACGTCGCGATCGGCCCGCTGCTGGTATCGGTCGCCGCGGTCGCCGGGTACTGGTTGCTGCAATATCTACGCCGGCCAGGTGCCCGTCGCCGCCACGCCTCGCTGCTGCCTCACAGGCTGGTGTACTGGCTTCGGGTCACCCGCCTGGTGCCTTTGGTGTCGATCGCGCTGGGCGTGGTCGCCTGGGCCGCCCTGCACGCCAGTGGGATACACGCCACGTTGGCCGGAGTCGCGATCGCGTTCGCGACCCGCGTCAAGCCGGGCCCCGGTGAGGAAGAGACCCCCTGCCTGGCCTTGGAACACCGGCTTCAGCCGATCAGCGCTGGCTTGTGCGTACCCCTGTTCGCCTTCTTCGCCTCCGGGGTGGCGGTCGATCCGGAGGCGCTGCGGGCCCTGGCGGACGACCAGGTGGCGTGGGGTGTGATCGCCGGATTGATCATCGGTAAGGCTGTGGGGGTGCTGGTGGGCTCCGGCCTGGCGGTCCTGCTCCGGCTGGCCACCCTCCCCGCCGACATGCACTGGCGCGACCTGACCGCGGTCAGTCTGCTCGCCGGCTGTGGATTCACGGTCAGTCTGCTCATCACCGAACTCGCCTACGCCGGCACCGACCGGCATCCACGGGTGATCCTGGCGGTGCTGCTCGGTTCGTTGACCTCCTCCCTGCTGGCGGTGGGGGCGCTGCGGATCCGAGTCCGCGCTCACCTTGCGACATCCGCCGCTGTGGACGCTTCCGAAACCTCATCGAGACACTCATAACCCAGACACTTTCCTGTGCCTGGGAAGGGTGGCAGGCGGCGCACGTCACCTAACCGACCCAAGGCTCTGGAGCAGCGCTCCCCCTACGCTGATTCCATGCCGACTGATGCTCCGCCGGATGAGTCTGTCGTCCTCATCGACGGTCCGTGGTCGCACCACTTCGTCAGCGCAAACGGTCGCCGGTTCCACGTGGTGGAGGCCGGTAACGGCCCCCTGGTTCTCCTCCTCCACGGTTACCCCGAGTTCTGGTGGACCTGGCGGCACCAGCTGCCGGCGCTGGCCGACGCCGGCTACCGCGCAGTCGCCTGCGATCTGCGGGGATACGGCGCGAGCGATAAGCCACCCCGGGGATACGACGGCTACACCATGGCCAGCGATATCGCGGGCATGATCCGTGCCTTGGGGGAACGCGATGCCACCCTGGTGGGGCACGACCTCGGCGGTCTTCTCGCCTGGGTCGCGGCGACTTTCCATCCACGATGGGTACGCCAGCTAATCGTCCTGTCCGCCCCGCATCCGCTGCGGCTGCGCTCCGCCTTGATGCTCGATCCGCGAGGCCAACTGGCCGCCAGCCGCCACATGCTGAAGTTCCAGCTTCCCCGCTACGAGCACGTCATGACCCGCAACAACGCCCAGGCGGTGGGAAGGCTACTGGCTTCATGGGCGGGTCCGACGTGGCGTCAGACCGACGACTTTCAGCAGTACGCGCAGGTGTGCCGCACCGCCATGCGTATCCCTCAAGCGTCGTTCTGCGCGCTCGAGGCGTACCGGTGGGCCGCCCGGAGCATGCTGCGCCTGAGTGGTTATCGCTTTAACAAGCTGCTGCAAACGCCGATCATGGTCCCCACTCTGCAGCTGCACGGCAGCCTGGATCCGTGCTTCTTGCCTCGCACCGCACAGGGATCCGGTCGCTACGTGGCTTCCCGTTATGAGTGGCTGGCCCTGGATGGGATCGGGCACTTCCCCCAGTTGGAGGCGCCGGAGGTCGTCAACGGTGAGATCGTGCGCTGGTTGAAGGAGAGCTGACCTACTGCTTCGACGGTCAGCCCCGTCCCGACGGGGCACCACCCGAGGCGCTCCCTGTGGCTCTGACAAGCTCGGCCAACAGGTTGGAATCCATCGCCATCACCGTGTTGGTATGCGGATTCACCACGATACCCACATCAGGGTGTTCCCAACCGCGAGCCAAGTCGGTGAAGGCGACAGAACTCACCGTGTCGTACTCCATGCTCTCGCCGCGCATCGCGTTGACCAATGTCCTCTGTGAGGTGTACACGGCCGCGTACGCGCGCCCACCCTGCTCGAGCACGACCAGTTCGCTTCCGTCATGACGCAACGGAAGCCACACCACCATCTGAGTCAGGATCCATCCGGCGTCCCCGATTCGATCGGTCAGGCGGGCTGTGAAGAACGCGCGTTCCGCTTCATTCTCGGCGTCCTCAACATTCAGAATCCGGATCTCGGGCGCCTCAGCGGCGGCCTCACCCGGCGTGTCAACGGCGGAGTCGACGCGCTCGGCGTACACCTCAATCCCGTCAAGGTTCAGCTCCCGGTTGCGGATCTTCAGCAACGCGGCGGCTGAGGCGGGCAACTCGCCTTCCCCGTAGGCCAGCCAGATCCGAACCGGTCGCCCCGCTGCCTGAGGGTGTTCCCGAACGAGCTGTCCGGAACGCACGTAGTGGGTGTACGCGTCGATCTTCCGCGCCAGTTGCTCCACCGTCGCCGGAGTATCCGGCACCGTACCCTCCTCAGCGATCACCAGGGTCCACGCCCCACCGACCTCATCGCTGAGGATCAGATCCACCGTATCGGTGTCCCGAATGGCCATACTGCCCCGCTCGTCGTTCCCGTACTGACCCGTCAGGTGCCTAGCCCAAACAGCTCCTGGGCCAGACGATCATGTTGCCGCTGCGCCTCAACCGCCCGCCTGGCCTGTTCCTCCGTTACCTGAGGGCAAACATAGCCGTGCTCTCGGATATGTCGATAGAAGTCCGGGTCTGGTGCCAGTCCGTAACGCATCAGGTAGTACTCGATCGATGACGGCCAGATCCACACCCCATCGGTCCAGGTCATGACCGGCGCGAGCGGTTGCCTTTTAGGGTCAAACGCGTCTGCTTCCCTCACGCCCCAGACGGCCTGGACCAGCTGGCCGCCACGTAGATATTGCCGTATCCACTCCTGCTCAAAACGATCGAGCCTTCCTCCTCGTTCTGGGGACACCCACGGTCGACCGTCGGGCCCGATTCCGTCCCACACCCGGGGGAAGCGGAAGCCACCGACTTCCCTGAGCCGGTTCAGCCGAGGATCCACAGCCTGTCCTTCAGGCATGACCGGGACTCGGGTCGGCTCTGTTTTTATGGGCTGTGTCCAGAACCCCTCCCGGTACCGCCTCCGCATTTCGCTTTCTTGTTGCTCACGCTTATAAAGGGCCTGGCGTGCGGCATTCACTTGGTCGGGCGTGAGCCGCGGCAACGTATATTGATTTTGTCTAATATGTCGATAAAAATCTGACTCTGGCGCTATACCATACGCAAGTAGGTAGTAATGTGCCGCACCCTCCCAAATCCAGGTGCCGTCAGTACGTATGGTTTTCGGTACCAAGCCACCAGAGGCGAGCCTGTCCCGCTCGGTCGGGTACTCCCCGGTCTCAGGGAAAGGATCAATCTGATATCCGCGCTTCAGGTACTCAGCCAGCCTGTCCCGCTCCCACTCGTCGGCGACACACCCTCGCTCCGGTGTGATATCCACGGTCTCGGGGTCCTGCCCATCCAGGGTTCTCGCGAACCGGAACCCGTCCACCTCATGGGGAGGCTCAACAAGGACCCATGGCGTCATCTCAAATTCCGACGCGGAAGGACGTGCGTATAGCCAGGACATCAGCGTCAGATGCCGCTGCACCGCCTCCTGCCCGCTTCGGATCCGCTCATCGAGGACCCGCCGCAATGCGGCGTACCGCCGTTTAGAGACACGTGGACAGATGTACAAGCGTCTCCTGATATGCCGACAAAACTCAGGCTCCGGAGGAATATTTCGCTCTATCAGATTACGCGTCAGCGCTTCCGGCCATACCCAAGTACCGTCGGTGAATACTCGCAACGGTGTCTCTGGGGCTGACTCCGGGTCCGCCTCTACACCCCCTGCTCTGCCTACGCGGTACTCAACTGGACTACCGGACCGCAGGTACCGGATAACCCAGCCGCGTTCCAGGGACACGAGCCCTTCCTCGCGTTCCAGGGAGATTGTCGGCTCCCCTCTTATATCCACGCCGTCCATCAGCCTGGCGAAGCGGAAGCCACCCAATTCGGCGGGCAGGTTCACCGGCTCCAGCGGATCAAGCCCGCCACGGACAGCGGGTGGCAGATTCTTGAGCAGTTCCTTGAGCTGGTCGTCCGGAACGCGATCGGTTTGGGATTTCCACGGATCCCATTCCTGCTGACTATTTTCTGCCGTACCCCTTTCAAACATCATCGTGTCATCCCGTCGTATCGGATCGGGATGGACCGAAAGTCAACGGATGAGCAACATCATCGAATATGTCCGGCAAGGGCATCTGCGCAGGCGAACTCATTGTCTGCGCCAACACCTCTTCCCTGAGGCGCGCCAATTCCTGCTCGGCCCGCAGCACCGCCTCAACCTGCTCATCGGTCACCGGCGGGCATTGGTACTCACGTTCCTGGATATGCCGCCGTAGCTCCGGTTCCGGGGCCACCCCGTACTGCACGAGGTAGTACAGGACAGCCTCCTCCCACACCCATGTGCCATCTGTCCAGATGTTGGCGGGAACCCGAGGTTCGCGGGCCGGGCCCAACAGATCCGTCCCTAAAAATTCCGATTCGTGAATACGGCGGCCCGAGCTTAAATACCTCGCTAGCCGCTCCCGTTCCTCGGGGTCGTTAATGAGACCGTCCGGTGACACCATCGGACGCCCACCGGCTCCCATACCACCGAAAACCTTGGCGAACCGGACGCCGTTGGCCTCCATAGGTAATTCAACAACTTCGATATTCTGAGAGCTTTGAACAGCGTCCTTGGCCGTTTCCTCAGCCTCATCCCGGAGCAGATCAATGATCAGATCTGGGGGCAATACCAACAGAGTGTTGGTGTTGGGATTGACCGCCACCCCAGCCTCCGCCCGGCTCCAAGCGCGCAGGACCTCCAGGAACGGCATGGTCTCCACCCGGTCGAACCCGCCTCCCAAGGCGTAAAGCAAGGCCTTGCGCGATGTGAAAACCGCGGCGTACGCACGGTCGCTGTAACCGACCATGAACCAGTTCTGCCCGCCGTCGGTGAGAGGTACCCACACCACCGCCCGGGTCAGGAGTCTCGTGGCCTCGGTGAAGGCGTTGGCCAACCGCGCCGTGAAAAACGCGCGCTCGGTAGGGTTCTCGGCGTCGTCAGGCCCCACCTCCCACAACGGGGGTACGGCAGGCACCGTGTGTGGGTCGGCAGGGGGCGCCGCGAACACCTCGATGCCATCGCGTTCCTTGAGAGTCGCGCCTGTAGACCGGATGTATTCCTGGATCCGGGTTCCTAGCTCCACACCTTCATGACGCAGCCAGATCCGGACCGAACCACCCCGAGATTCGGGATAATCTTGATGAAAACGCCCCGATCGGACATAATCCACGTAATAGTCGATCTTACGGGAGAGATCGGCCAACGCGGCCTCGGTGTCGGGCACCGTGTCGGGCTCGGAGATCACCAGGATCCAGTCGCTGTTGTCGGCGTTGGACAGTACGAGATCCACCTGGCCGGTGTCCCGGATCGCCACGTCCCGCCTCCCCTTTATCCATCCGCTTTTAGCCCGGCAGCCGCTGTTCCCTCAGGTCGGTGACCTCGGCACGCGGAGCCCACGCCTGGTAAACCCCGACGTCAAAGCGCTCCAACCCGAGCTGCTCCGCAACCGGCGCCTTGCCTCCCAGATACTCCAAGCGCAGCCATTCCTGGTGTTCACCGATCACCACGAAAGGCTCTCCCCGCCAGGTGCATACCGTGCGTACGCAACCAAAATCCTCCAATTCGGAAGGCATCATGACCCGACAGTACCGGCCGGGCGCCACCTCTACAAAACCGTCCCGAGGGGTGGGGGAGTAGATCCGTATGGTCCCGTTAGGCGCTGGACTGGCCTCGAACTCCACCCCCTGCCAACGCGCGATATAGCCGTCCCGCATCCCGTTCCGTCCTTACGCCAGGCGATGCCACGTCTGTGTATCGGCGTCGTAAAGCGCCACCACCGTACGAGTCCCATCCGGCTCCACCCGGTGGATCTCCGCGCCGTGAGGTACGCGTACCCCCTCCGTCTTGTACTCGATGACCCCTAGCGCACCGGTGACGCTCGCCCCTGGGGGTCGGCCGTCGCCTCGGAAGGGGGGCGCCTCAATCACCCAACCACCGGTAGCGCGCATGGTCGCCTCGTCGGTACCGCCGTACGCCACGCGATACAGACCGGGAACGTAGCCAGGCCACCGCAGTACGTACAGCCGCCCGTCGCCGGGAGGGAACCCGTGCCGGGGATGATCCAGGCCAAGGGTGGCGCGAATCCGTGCCACCGTTCCCAGGCTGGCCAGGTGGTCGGCGCGGTAGACAAAACCACTGATCCGGTCGTAGCCGCGTTCCAGATAGAAGCTCAAATGCGCCGGCGACAGGACCTTCTCCATCATCATGACCGAGTACGCCGGCTCCGGGGCTTGTCCTGGGGCGGCCTGCTGCGGCACCCGCACAGGCGCCGACGCCACCACAACCGGTCCGGTCGGCTCCGCTGGGGCTTTCTGCGCCTCCGCGTTTACCGCTTCCTGTGAAATCTGCACTGATTCTTCTGTCCCCGCTTCCCCGGTCTCTTCCACCGACTGCCGCAACGCTTCCAGTGGCCCGTGCGGCTCCTCGGGCGCCGCTGTCTCAGCCTCCTCCGGGGTCATCATCGGGGTTGCTGTCGACCCCGCCGGCTCTGCCGGCTCCGCCGCCCCGGCCGGCTCCACCGTTCCGGCAGCCTCCGTCGACTCGGCGGGTTCTGTTGACTCGGTTGGCTCCGCTGGCGCTACCGCCTCGGCCACCTCAACCGACTCAGCCGACTCCACCTGCTCAACAGCCTCAAC
>PKFB01000004.1 GCA_002919305.1 Actinomycetales bacterium | reverse complement strand
CCCGGCCGCCACGCCCGGCCGCCGCCGTACCCCCGTGATCGCCAGGTAGGCGTCCTCCAGGTCGGGGGAGACCCGTGCCGCGTCCGTGTAGGGCCGCGTCTCGGCCAGCAGCCGGATCCGTACGCCGGTGGCGGTGCGCACCATGCGGCTGATCACATGGAGCGCCTGGACCTCGGCGACGGCGGCGGGGTCGACCATCACCTCCCAGACGCGCCCGTCCACCTCGCGCAGCAGCTCCTCCGGCGAGCCCCGGCGGAGCAGCCTGCCCCCGGCCACCACCGCGATGTCCGAGGCGACCGACTCGACGTCGGAGACGATGTGGGTGGAGAGCATCACGATCCGGTCGGCCGCCAGGTCGCTGAGCAGGTTGCGGAAGCGCACCCGCTCCTGGGGGTCGAGCCCCGCGGTGGGCTCGTCCACGACGATCACCCGGGGGTCGTTGAGCAGCGCCTGCGCGATGCCCACGCGCCGGAGCATGCCGCCGGAGTACCTGCCCAGCGGGCGCCTGGCCGCCTCGGTGAGGTTGACCAGCTCCAGCAGCTCGTCGATCCGCGCCCGGGCGGACCGGGCCGACATCCCCTTGGCCGCCGCGAGGTAGGAGAGGAACTCCCGGGCGGTCAGGTTCGGGTAGACGCCGAAGTCCTGCGGGAGGTATCCCAGCGCGCGGCGGAGCGGGTCCGGCTTGGCGACGACGTCGACACCGTCGTACCGGACCTGCCCGGAGGTCGGCCGGGTGACCGTGGCGACGATGCGCATCAGCGACGACTTGCCCGCGCCGTTCGGGCCGAGCAGCCCCAGCATCCCGGCCCTCAGGCGCATCGTCATGCCGTCGACGGCGCGCCTGCCGCCCTTGTAGACCTTGGTGACGTCGATGAGTTCGAGCATGGCGCCCGCCTACAGTTCCTTTCTGACCCGGACGCGTCCGTCGAGGGCGCGTGCGACGATCAACCGGTCGCTGTCCGGGTCGCTGGGGACGTCCGCGCCGGCCGCGTCGACGCGGTAGGTCTCCGGCCCGGCGGGGAGGGTGATGCCGACGGACCCCACGGCGCGCGCCTCGACCCGCCGCGGCGCGGCGGCGAACGTGAGGTTGATGGTCCCGTCCGCCGAGGTCTCGGCCCGGACGTCGGACGACCGCGCCTCGGTGACGGTGATGTCGCCGCCGCCGTTCCGCAGGCGCAGCCGCCCGGCCGGGCCCACCACGCGCAGCGCGCTGTCGTGCGACAGGGTGGCGGTGATGTCCCCGGTCAGGCCCTCCAGCCGGGTGTCGGCGCCGGTCCCGCTGATCGTGACCGCGATGCCCTTCGGGACCCGCACCCGGTGCTCGCTCTCGCAGGTCAGCACGATCCCGGTGCGGTCGACGCGGAGCCTGAGCGTCTCCCCCTCCAGGGACCAGGAGGCGTTGCCGTCCTTCGCGGCCGTACCGCGCAGCTCGCGCTCGACCTCGATCTCCCCGCCCGAGCCGTTGAGCACGGTGAGCTTCGTCTCGTGCGCGTCGATGGTCAGGCTCCGCCCGCCGAAGGGGAAGCGGCGGTCGTCCTGGAACGTCTGGGCGTTCGAGTCGCAGCCGGTGAGGCAGGTGAGGAGCACACAGGCGCCCACCGCCGTGACGCACGCCTTCGCCGTGCGCGTTCTCATCAGGGCCCTCCATGATCCGGTCGGTGCGCCTCCCAGCGTCCGTTCCGGGGGCCGTCCGCCACATCTGCCGTTCGGCAGATATGCGGGCCGTACGGCTCGGCCGATCCGCCGCAGGCCGCGGGTCGGCCCGGTGGAATCCGCGCCCGCGTGCGTGCGAGGCAAACCGGTGCGGAAGCGAAAGGCCCGGCATCCGCGAACGTTCGGCAGATATGCCGGGCCGTACGGCTCGGCCGGAGGCCTGCGCCGCGACCGTCACATCGGGGCACGGGGATCACATCGGGCGCGGGGGAGCGGGTTCACCGCGCGCTGCGCCCCGGCCGCCTCCGGCGATCGGCAGCCGGGCCGTGACCCGCCAGCCCTTCCCCTCCGGACCGGCGGTCAGCGTTCCGCCGAGCGCCACGACCCGCTCGTTGAGGTCGATCAGCCCGGTGCCGCCACCCCTGCGGTCGGCGATCAGCCGCCCGCCCCGGCCGCCGTCGTCGACGACCGACACCTCCACCGTCTCCTCGGCGGCCCCGTCGACCCGCCGGACCGCCACCCGTACCTCGGTCGCCTTCGGGGCGTGCCGCCGTACGTTGGTGAGGGATTCGAGCACGACGCGGAAGACCGCCCGCTGCACCTGGCGCGGCAGCAGCTCGGCGAGCCCCTCCTCCAGATCGAGTACGACCTTCGCCGTGGTCGTCTCGCGAAACCTGGCGACGAGCCCGGGCAGCTCGCCGAGATCGTCTCGGCGCAACGACCCGGGATCCCCGCCGCCGGCGTCGGGATCGCGCAGGGCCCGCAGCGTCTCGTCCATCGAGCTCAGGGCCCGCAGGCTCGCCTCCTCCAGCCGGGCGAGCAGCGCCCGGTTCTCCGCCGGGTCGTACTCGCGCGTCTGCGCCGCCTGCACCTCCAGCAGGATCCCCGTCACCTCGTGCGCCACGAAATCATGCAGCTCCCGGGCGAGTTCGAGCCGCTGCTCCCGCCGCGCCTCCGCCACGGCCCGCTCCCGCCGGTCGTCCAACGCCCTCAGGTAGAGCCCCACGCCGACGGCGAGCGCGATGGGGAACATCACCGCGATGAGCAGCCACGCCGACGCCTGCCAGTCCGGCGGCGAGGCACGCAGGCTGAACCGCAACGGCGCGACCGTGGCCGCGACCCCGACCACGGCCGCGACCGCGCCGACCCGCCGCCCGGGCACCCGGCGAATGACCCGCCCCAGCAGGATCGCCAGCCCGCCGACCTCGCACGGCAGCCACAGCAGCGCCAGCTCACGCGGCCCGAAATATGCGAGGTCCACGACGAGCGAGAGCGCCCCCAGCGCACCGGCCGCCTGGGCGAGCGAGACCCGCCCGATCGGCCACGGCAGGATCGCCACGGCCACCGCGAGCGCCGCGGGAACCGCGACCACGAGACCGCTGGGCGGCGCGAGAACGGCGGGAGACAGGATCGAGACCACCGCCACGCCGCACGCGAACCTGCGAAATCTCGAAATCGCTGCCCTGCGCATACCTCAAAGCCTATGCAGCCATTTCATGCAGGGCGCAGTCGATAGCACTTCACAAAAGTCCGCGCATCTGCCGTCCGGGAGATATTTCCCGCTGTTCCTCCGCCACCCGCCGCGACCGGTGGAGCCGCCGGAACCACCGCCGGGCCGACTGCTCCCCACCCACAGCACCCAAGAAGAGCAGCAGAAACACCGCGAACGCGCCCTCCGGGGAGCCGATGCCGTCCCGGCACCGGCCACGTGGGCGCCCCGGTTCCCGTCCACCTCGGTACGGCCGAGCGCGCAATGGCCGTACTTATTCAACGCGAAAGAAAGGCTATCGAGCCACACCATCCGACGGCGGGCCAGCGACGTTACCGAGCCACGGTGGCCGCCCTTCCACCATTGCCGCCGGAAAGCGCCAAGAGAATGCCGATGACCGCCCATCCGACACGGAAAGAGCGGTTGCCGCTCGACGCCGTACCCGAGGACCACCAGCAGCGCGGCCATACTCGGCCGCAACCCCGATCCATCAGCCGGCGAACACGCCCCTGACGACGATCACGCCCAGCACACCCACCCGGAGAGTCCGGACAGCCGCTCAGTCCGCTGACGGTCCGGTGACGTAGCCCATCTCCCACGCCCGGACGGCGATGCCCACGCGGTTACGGACCCCGAGCTTGCGCTGAATGCTGGCGACGTGCGTTTTCACCGTTCCCGGAGAGATGAACAGCTCCGCGGCGATGTCGGCGTTGGTCTTCCCCTCGGCCACCCTGCCGGCGATCTCGATCTCGCGCTCCGTCAGCGGTTCGACGACCGTCCCCGATTCCCGCCGCTTCCCGGTGATGTGCCGGAGCAGCCGCACGGTGATGGACGGGCTGATCAGACTGTCGCCCACCATCGCCGCCCGGACGCCCTCCACGAGCAGCGTCGGCCCCGACCGTTTGAGCAGGAAGCCGGACGCCCCGTTCCGCAGCGCCGGATAAACGTACTCATCCAGATCAAAGGTGGTCACCACGACGACCTTGACCGGCACCGCCGCTCCGGGCCCGGCGAGCCGCCGGGTCACCTCCAGCCCGTCCATCCGCGGCATCCGGATGTCCACCAGCGCGACGTCGGGCCGCAGGCGCCGGGCCAGCTCCACCGCGGTCTCCCCGTCGGCGGCCTCCCCGACCACCTCCATGTCCGGCTGCTGCTCCAGAATGCGCCGTATCCCCCGGCGCACCATCTCCTGGTCATCGGCGATCAGCAACCGGATCGTCATAATGGATCATTCTCCCACCCGGACGCCGACCCCGCCCGCCGCTCCCGAGCAGAGGTGAGCATCTCGTGGGCCGGAAAGACCGGGAGGGCTGATGGCAGTGCGGTCAGAAACCGTCTCCCACCTCCCGCAGCCCGGCCGCGTGTCGGTCCAGCGCCGGTAGACGTGAGCGGGGGCTGCCTGACGGCCCCTGAGAGTTTCACTCCGGGCGCCAACACGATCAACCGACAGCTACCGGTGCGGGAGCAGGGAGTGAGAACGCGACCGCTTTGCCTATCGCGCCCGTGCTGAGCAGCAGCGTCGGATAGACGCAGCAGTGGCCGTCGGACAGGTGGTGCACCAAGAGGAGTCCTCGGCCCCCCTCCTGGATCATCGTCGCCTGGGCCACCAGGTCCTCGATGCCATCACCCGGTGTACGTGCCGTGCGGAGCCGTTCCAGCACGGCCGGAATGTTGCCCGGATCGGGGTCGCCATCGGCGATCTCGCACCAGACCGGGACGCCGCCCGTGACGATGACCCGCAGTTCGAACGGGCTTCGCGCGTGCAGCTTGGCGTTGGTGGCCAGCTCGGCGACGGCGAGTTCGGCCTCACCCAGGGCGTCGCCGTTCACTCCGCTGCGTTGCAACGATTCCCGCAGGTGCGCACGGGCCTGGCGTACCAAGGAACGTGTGTCCAGCACCCAGAGCAGCACCTGGTGAGGGCCGGTCGATGCGGTGCCGAATTCGAGTACCCACTGTGCGCCCAAGTCGTGCCTCCCGAGTCATGGCGAGTTGCCGTATCGCCGGATCACGGCCGAGTACTGGATGACGCGTCGGTCGTCCGGGATCGCTTGATCCGGCAACGAGTGATTCTTGGTGATCGAGTGACTACTTTCGGGAGTCAAGGATGGTCAGGGCAGGGCCGGATGGAAACGACTTGGTGTGGCACTTGCGTAGCACGATCCGTGCACTTTCGGTCACCTGGTGCTTCGATGGCACCCGAGGAGGGACCGTAGGTGCTGACCGTATACGAGTGGACCGGGGTGGAGGCGAGAGCGCTTCGCCTGGCGAAACGGATGAGTGTGCGCGCCTTTGCCGCTCACCTGGGCATTGCCGTACGCACGGTCACCAAATGGGAGGCCGGCGGTGCCGGCACCACGCCTCGGCCCGACACGCAGGCGCTCTTGGACACTGTCTTGCAACGCGCCACCGCCGAGGAGCAGGCCAGGTTTCGACACCTGCTCCGACAGACTCGAACACCACCTCCTGCGATCTGGGAGGAACGAGCCTGCGATTACGAGACGTGGGCTGACGACCTCGAACGCGCTGCCGTCCACCAGTATCGACAGGACCACGAGACGGCGAGCCTTCTGCTCAACAAGTGGCTGAACAGCACTGCTGATCGTCACGACGATCAAGGGCTGTACCTGCGCGCCCGGTCTCTGGTCCTGCTCGGCGACAGCTATCGAGATCAGGGCGTGCTGACCGGCCCACGCGCGGCATGTCGCACCTACCACAGAGCGCTGACCATCTACTCGCAGCTGGCGATCCCTCGTCGGATCGCTCAGGTGCAGCTGGCCCTCACGCTGATCAGCGAGATGTCCGGGGAGCTGGATCGAGCCGCTCGAGGGTACGAGGAACTCAGCGCCGACGAAAGGCTAAGCCCGCGGGACCGTGCCCGTTCACTGTTGTGGCTCGGCACCACCTTGAGCAAAGCGGGTCGTCACTCCGCCGCCATCGAGAAGATGAACCAGGCGGTTCGCCTGATGGAGGAACTCGACGAAGTCGAGGACTGGTCTGTGGCCCACCAGAAACTGGCACTCGCTCATCGCGCACAGGGCAATCTCGACCAGGCCCAACGCCTCGTCGCCATCGCGTTGGCGAATGCGGTCAGCGGATCCCCCTTGCAGTCCGTACGGCTGCAAGCCGCTCACGGACATATTCTGCTGTCCGACCGGAGAACCTGCGATCATGGATTGAAACTCCTCGACCAGGCGGCGGCCATGGCGACCCGCTACCGGCTTGGCCACCAGAAGCGCAGCATCGACGGTATTCGCCGCGATCACGAACGATGAAAGGCCGCTGATGAACGACCGTCCCGCGGTGACACCCGAGCAATGGGCCGATGCCGGCCTGATCTGGGACTACCACCAGATGGGGCACGAATTGCGGCCGTGCTCGGTCGCGATCGGGCTCGGCAGCCATGACCTGCGCGTAGCCGCCTATGCGGCAGAGCTCTACCACAAAGGACTGTTCCCGCTGCTGGTCTTCACCGGCGCGACAAGTCCGTCTACCGCCGCCGTTTTTCCACGTGGCGAGGCCGTGCACTTTCGGGAGCACGCGCTCGCACTCGGAGTTCCCGACGAGGCGATCATCGTAGAGCCCCGAGCGCGGAACACCGGCGAGAACATCGCATTCTCCCGCGCCCTGCTCAACGACCGGGGCATCCACCCCGACTCGGTGATGCTGATCAGCAAGCCGTACATGGAACGCCGCGCCTACACCACCTGCCGCAAGCAGTGGCCCGAGCCGGAAGTGGTCTGCGCCTCCGAATCACTGTCGTTGCGCGAATACGCCCAGGCCATCGGCGACGACCACTTCGTCATCGACATGCTCGTCGGCGACCTCCAGCGCGTCATCGACTACCCAAAGCGCGGCTTCGCCATCCCCCAGCATGTACCCGAACCGGTGTACGCCGCCTTTCAACGGCTCCTCCGAGCTGGCTTCGACTCGCGAATCGCCCCGGCCGCAATTAAGGGCTAGTCCGGATGACCGCTCGCTGACACCCGGCGTGTGTTTGCTTGAGAAACTGCGTGATCATGCGCCTTAACGCCAATGATTTCTCCGCATTGCCTTGTGCGTGACAGGCCTCATCAGCGGGATGCATGGCCTCATCCTCGACGCCCCATCGTGGGCGGTGCAACGTTTTCCGACTATGACGTCAACGCCGTCTGCGAGTGACAACGGGGGCGAGATGGCCAGCGGCGCGCACCACGGCCGCCCGGTGTGCCCCCTTGGTGTGCCGCACGGCCAGCTCTACCCGACGTGTGTGTTCCTCCTCGCGTCGCACAGCGGTCCGGTAGGCGAGCCAGCCGCGGAGCGCGCTGGTGAGCGCACCGACAATCAGCACGACGGCCCACAGAGCCGGATCGGCGGCGAATAACGCTTCCACGGAGTATCTCCTGGCGTTGCCCTCGAACGTGACTGGACTGAACTCAGCGTGCACTCGGCGCGGAATTTCCGGCTAGCGTGGGAAAACAGTCGTAAACTCGCCGACCGCTCTGGGGGTGAGCCATGCGAACAGGACGACCGCCCTCGCCGGAGCGAAAGCGGCTCCCGGAACTCGAGGCGCTCGCCGCCTGGTTCGTCCAGGCGATCGACGAGTTCGGACATGGTTCCATTCGCCGTACGGCGGAGATGACAGGCCTGAGCCAGCGTGCCCTGTATGACGCCGTTAACGCGCAGCGTCTGCTACCGTTGCGCCTCGTCCGAGCCCTCGCCGAAGGACTCGGCAAAGACCCCGAGGACGCCGCCAGGCTGTGGGCCGAGGCGAAGCGGCAGCGCGACCGAGCGGAGGAAGCCGAGCGCCGCAAGACCCATCCTCACCTGACCTCCTGGGAGGAGATACCGCTCCCCTCTCCAGCGGTGCGCGACCTCTTGGAGGCGCAGGACGGCATCCTCGACTGCCTGCCTTACTCGCTCCTCGGCCTGGTGGAGCCACCGCTCTCTGCCATATACGTGCGGCAGCGGATTCGGCACTTGCCAACCCCGCAGCCGAGTGACGCCGCGGAGCAACCGCCGATATCGTCCGATGGCGCGGACGCCACTGGCTCCGATGGCCCGCAAGCGGACGAACCTACGCCTACTGAGCTGCCCTCTCATTCGTCGCGGAACATCGCGCCGCGCCTCCCGACAGCGGATCTGGTGCTCTCGCTGTCCGAGGCCCTTGCCAGGTACGACCATCTTCTTATCACCGGTGAGGCGGGCGCAGGGAAGTCCACGCTGGCGAGCCACATGGTCCGGTCGTTGTGCGGCGTATGGCTGCGCCGATCGTCCTGCCGTGACGCGCCGACCGCCGAGCCTCTGCTACCACTCCGCGTCTCGGCGTCCCTGCTCGCTGCCGAACGCGGGTCTTGGAGCGAGCGGGTACGTCGCGCCGCCTTGAGCACGCTCGGAGGTGTTCTCGTCGCCGATCCGCCAGCCTCATTGTTCGCCGGGCGTGCACAGGGCGCGCGCTGGCTCATCTTCGTGGACGGCATCGACGAGATCGCCGATCGGCGCCACCGCGCTGAGCTGATCCGCACCTTGTCCCGACACTGCCACCGGGACTCCGCATTCCGGCTGGTAATCATGAGTCGTCCGTTGCCCTCAACGGAATTCGCACCGCTGCGCGAGAGCCGGATCGGCGAGTTCGAGATGCAGCCGTTCGAACGACCTGAGCTTGAGGACTACGCACGCAAGTGGTTTGAGCAGCAGCGTCCGCGCGTACAGAACCCGGCTGCAGCCGCTGACCGGTTCCTCGCCGAGGTGGTGGACGAAGGAGAACTCAAGGAGCTCGTCCGCAATCCGTTGCTGGCCACAATGGCCTTGACGAATGCGACGCTAGAGCCCAGCTTGCCACCATCGTCGAGCCGCTTTGCCCTCTATGAGAACTTCCTGGAACGGTTACGCGACCGTGCTTCGCGCCGCGCGCGCGATGTCTTCCCTGCCTGGCTCGCCGAATTCGTCGATGAGCTGATCCGTCACCTGGCCAGGTTACGCGCCGAGGGCGAGGAGGACCTCCTCGCAGCAGGACGCGCGTGGCTGCGCGGACACGTTTCGGCTCCGCTGCCACCCGGCTGGGAAAGCGAGCTTCCCGCCGCGCTCGCGTGCACTGGCCTGCTGGTGGTGGCCGGGGAACAGGTGCGCTTCCTCCACCAAAGCTTCGCCGAGTTCCTCGCCTCCTTCGATTACGCCAGAGAACTCCCTGCGGACGGCACCGGCCTAGAGCCGTGGATCAGGCGCGCCTACAAAGGCGCCCAGCAGTCGTTGGCGCTCTTCGTACTCTGTCAGTGGGCGGCCAGGGCGGAATGCTCGCCCGACGCCCTAATTGCTCGGATTCTTGCCCGCCCGCAACGGGAGCGCACGCTGCTGGCCGGCTCACTTCTCGTGGAGGGGCTGGAGCCTGATTCTGGATGCGCTGACAGGGTGATCAAAAGACTCGCTGCCTTGGCACGCGTCGGCGATGCTGATGACGTGTGCATCAAGGCCACGACCACGCTCGCCGCCCTCGATCGCCGCTTCGGCACCAGGGCGGTTCTCGAAAAGATTGCCGAGGCGCCGGAACTGGACTCCGATGCACGCTTTCATGCTCTGACCGGGCTGAGCAGAATCGCCCCTCCTGCTGTCACCGCGCCCCTGCTGGTGTCCATGCTGGAAGTGCTCTACGGACTACTACCGAAGGCCGCCCGGCTCGCGAAACAGCTGGACGAGCAGACCAGGCAGGCCGTACGAGAGCGTTTGGAGGACCTCCTCGCCGAGCCGGATGTCAGCTCTTGGGAGTTCGCCATAGCAGCAGAGGCATATGGCGTTTGGGGAGAGGAGGAAAAAGTAGAACGACTGGCGCAGTGCGTGCTTGAGGATCCGCTCGCCGATTCGTTTGACGTGCGCCAAGCCGTCACTGCCTGGCTCGGATCGTCGCCTGCGTCTACCGTCATAGCTCAGTTGGTCAGGCTCGGCCACGCTCGGCCGCCGGGCGATCATGCTTGCCGCATGGTCATCGCATCGGCTCTGGAGCAGGCCGGCGCACCCGACGAGGCAGCCGAGCTGGCCAGGGCGGTCTTGGACGCTCGCGATAAGGTGACACACAGTCAGCGGGAAGCAGCCGAGCTGTGGTTGAGGGTTCGTGGCCCGCACGAGGCCGAACCCGTCCGCCGGCTACTCTCCTGGTACGAGGAGACAGGAAGTGAAATCTGGCGTCTGGCACGCATGATGCGGTGCATGCTCGACGCTGGTGTGGAGCTTCCTTACAGAGAATGGGCTCTGGAACGTCTCACCGGCGACCATGCACTGGCTATTGGCGGCGTAGAGATCATCTCACTGGCGATCACGAACCAGGAGCCCGAGGCTGCGGCCGTAATCGTCGCTCAGTACGGCGACGCGCTCCGTCTTCATGCCTTCGACCGGGCCGTATACGCGGAGAGCCTGCTGGACAACGGCTTGCCCGATGCGGCCTGGCAGGTCGCAGAGTCGATGCTGCGGTACCCGTCGGCACGGCAGGAGAGCTACCGCGTTGCCGCGGACGAGCTGCTGAAGATCAACCGGCTGCGCGCAGTTGAAGCGTTTTGCAATCAGCTTGAGGACATGAGCACCAGCGCTTGGGGAGCTGGCGTGATCGAAGCCTTGGAGGCCGACGGCATGCCAGACCTCGACGAACTGATCCTCCAGATCGCCGAGCGTGTCCTTGTCCTCCCCGCGGCCGAAGGCATTCACGTCGAGATCGCTCTTAGCGCGATCGTCGCATACGCAGACCATGACCAAATGGCTGTGGTGGTCGATAGGATCTGCCGCCATCCCGCGCTGACGTGCTCGCAGCAGCGCACGATGGCTGAAAACCTCGCGGTCATCGGCGAGAACGACGCCGCCAGGGCCGTCTGGCGGCATCTCTTGAGCGTACGGGGCCGCACGTCGGAAACCTCTGTGGTCGAGCTACTCGAGGGCATCGCCCAGGTTCTGACACACAAGGGCGCGATGGAGCTCATCCGCGAGGCACTGGAATCCGCGCCAAAGCATGCGTCCCACCACCGCCGCCGCCTGGAACGGATGATGTCCTGGCTCGCCAGCACGCCCATACGCGGCTAGTCAACCTGTTGACGCGCCTAGCACCACAGGCGCTCGCACGACTTCAACGCTCGCTGGGCGGATGTAGACCAAGGAAACGTTGCAACCCTCCGACGCTAACGCGCGCAGAATGCACTCAGCAGTAATATCGCATAGATCTGGCACGGTCGGAGTCACTGCGATGATGTAGAAGAGCCTTCCGGCTGTTCACTCTCTGACAGGTACAGCAGTGGCCCGGGGTATGGAAAAGGCGTGGATAGGTGAGAAGGAATTCGCAGACTTTTCCCTCACATCGCCTATCCACTGGCTATCGTTCTGAACGCGAGTCTCGGATTTATTGGCCAGCCTGTCCTGCTCTACCCCTATTTCTTCATGGTTCGTGACCTGCTACTGCCGGAGCTTGGGGCCGGGTCGCCGGATATACCGTTTCGTGATGGATACTCCGGGGCGCTGGTCATCGGCGGTGCGCTCGTTTTCGTCTGGGTCGTGGCAGTGGCGGCGGTGAATTTCGCCGTGCTTCGTTGGTCCTCGGTATCGCGGCGGCTGTACTGGTCTTTCATGGTCCTGGTGGCTCTGGTGTCCGCCGTTGTTCAGTTGCTGGAGGAATTTAGAGGGATTTTCCTCCTGGTAGCGGGCTGCCGGTCGCCGCACCGCTCTTACTTCGTTGATCTCTGGCATGGGGCGTGCCCGCTCTGCGGGGACGTGTCCGACCGCGCGCCCGTGGTCGTGCGCGAATGGCGGCGCGGGTCGCAGTGCTTCGCCGAGTCGGGCGGCGTCCGGGAGGTCGTGACCGCGGTGTGAGGGAGGCCCGCGGAAGGGCGGGCTGGACGGGGCAGTGGGCGCGGGTGCGGCGTGGGAGCGGCTCCAGGATGCACATAGATCTACGTATGACACCTGTACGACACGCGTACGTCATTTGGCGTAGGCAGGGATGAGGCTGGCCCGGATTGAGACGGTGCGACGTTTTCGCAGGTCATTGGGCCTGTTCGATGATCGTTCTCACAAGGGGCGGTGGGGTGTGGACAGGACTTTTTCGGGGGGCGTTATTGACAGGTTCCACAACCGCTTTCATTCTGGGCACACCATGGATGACGTTACCGAGGTTCCCGAGGGCTCCCGGCCCGTGACGATTCACATGGTCGCGGCGTCGGCCGGGGTGTCCGCTTCGACGGTGTCCCGCGCGCTGAACTTCCCGGAGCTCGTGAAGCCGGGTACCCGGGAGCGCGTGCTGGCGTGCGTGGAGAAGCTCGGCTATCAGCCGAACCGGGCCGCACGGTCGCTGGCCCTGGGGCGTACGGCGTCGCTGGGGTTGATCGTGCCGGACATCGCCAACCCGTTCTTCGCGCCGTTCGTGAAGGTCGTGCAGCGGCGGGTGCGGGAGGCGAACTACGCGCTGTTCCTCGCCGACACCGATGAGGACCCGTCGACCGAGGTGGAGCTGGCGCTGGCGATGTCGCAGCAGGTGGACGGGCTGATCCTGTGCTCGCCGCGAATGCCGGGGCGGAAGCTGCGCACGATCGCGGCGAAGACGCCGGTCGTGGTGGCGAACCGGCTGAGCCGGAGCGTGCCGTCGATCGCGTTGGACTTCGGACCGGGCATCAAGCAGGCCGTGGCGCACGTGCACGCGCTCGGGCACCGGCGGTGCGCGTTCCTGTCCGGGCCGAGCGGGTCGTGGTCGAACCAGCAGCGGCTGCGCGCGTTCAGGGCCCAGTGCGAGTCGTACGGGATCGAGCTGGTGGTGCTGGGACCGTACGAGCCGGTGTTCAGCGGCGGCTATCGGGGGGCCGACGAGGCACTGGCGGCCAAGGTGACGGCCGTGTTCGCCTACAACGACATGGTCGCCCTCGGCGTCATGTCCCGGCTGTCGGACCGCAACGTCCGGGTGCCGGACGAGATGAGCGTCGTCGGGTTCGACGACATCGAGGTGGCGTCGATGACCTCACCACCGCTCACCACCGTGGCGATCCC
>PKFB01000006.1 GCA_002919305.1 Actinomycetales bacterium | reverse complement strand
GGCTACGAGGCGACCTCGGTCGGCGACCTCCCCGCGGCGATGGGCATCCGGCCCGCCAGCCTGTACGCCGCGTTCGGCGACAAGATGTCGCTGTTCAAGGAGGTGGTGCGCGACTACCAGCGCACGCCCGCGGGCGCCTTCATGGGTACGGCCCTGCGCGAGGAGCCGAGCGCGTACCGGGCGTTCGCCCGCATCCTGCACGAGGCGGCGAGGATCTACGCCGACTCGTCCCATCCGCCCGGCTGCCTCGTGATCAGCGCGGCGACCAACGTCACCGTCAAGGACGCCGAGGCCGCCGCGTTCCTGCGCGAGCTGCGCGCCGCCAACCTCGCCGCGTTCGAGGAACGGCTGCGCGCCGCCAGGCGGGACGGTGAGCTGCCGCCGGACGCCGATCCCCGCGCCCTCGCCGGCTACTTCGCCGCGGTCATCCAGGGGATGTCGCAGCGCGCCCGCGACGGGGCCGGCGTCGCCGAGCTCACCGCCATCGCCGACCTCGCCCTCGCGGCCTGGCCGGGCCGTACCACGTCGTGACCTTCGTCCCGCCGCCCTCAGGTCTGGGGGTGAGGTGGCACACCTCCTCGCGGCAGAGTGACACCTACTCCTCGGCCACCTCGCGCGCCGAGGGCGGCCGGAAGGCGGCGGCGTGGTCGGCCGCCCACTCCGCGAAGGTGCGCGCCGGCCTGCCGAGCAGCCGCGGCACGGTGTCGGTGACGATCTCCGGCCGCTTCGCCATCTCGGCCCAGGGGCCGAGCATGCCGTCGACGGTTTCGGGGTCGTTCCACACGGCGAGCAGTTCCTCGCGGGCGGCCTCCGGCGTGATCTCCTCGAAGCGCGTCGGCCGCCCGATCGCCTCGCCGATCACGCGTACCTGCTCGGCCTGGCTGATCGCCTCCGGCCCGGTGAGCACGTACGTCGCGCCGGCGTGGCCGTCCTCGAGCAGGGCCCGGACCGCCACCTCCGCGATGTCCCGCTCGTGGATGAGCGATCGGGACATGTTCGCGAAGGGCGCCCGCACCACGCCGTCCTGCCGGATGCTCTCCGCCCACCCCAGCGTGTTGCCCGCGAACCCGGTCGGCCGCAGCAGCGTCCACTCGACCCCGGACTCCCGGACCAGCCGCTCCAGGTAGGCGTGCGACCCCAGGATGCCGCCGACCTGCGCGCCGGGATCGTCCGGTACGCCGTTGGCGGACAGGTAGACCACCCGCCGGGCGTGCTTGGCGATCGCGTCGATCGTCGCGGGCGCGGCGTGGTCGGCGCTCAGCGTGGGCCAGATCAGGAAGACCGCCGTGACGCCGTCGAGCGCCGCGTCCAGGCTGCCGGGATCCGCCAGGTCGCCGCGTACCACCTCGACCCCGTCCGGCAGGCGTGCCGAGCCGGGGTCGCGGCTCAGCGCGCGGACCCGGACGCCCGAGTCGCGCAGCAGCGCGACGGCATGCCGGCCGACCTTGCCGGTGGCGCCGGTCACCAGATAAAGAGCGTGCTCGCCCATGGATGTCCTTCCGTCGGATGGCAGGTACGAGCACGCTAGGACCTGAACTTTGCTTGAGGTCAACCCGCGCTGCCCGGGTGTGCGCCGGGCGGCGGGCATGTCTGCCACGTGACGACCGCGTGGCCGGTCCGCCCCGCGGCGCGGACGGTGCGGCCCGCCCCGAGGCCCGGGCGCGCCTGCCCGCCCGCGTCGACCACCTTCCGCGCGCAGCGGGCGACACCGATAAACTCACCGAACGCCCGAGGTCGCGGCGTCCGCACCTCGATCGTCCACGAGCACATCCGCGACCACCCGATCACCGCCGCACTCCCATGAGCACGCGTCCCGACCCGCGAAGACGGGGGCCGCAGCACGGCCCCGACCCGGACGTACTCACCACCGCCCGGCTCACCCTCCGGCCGTGGCACGACCGCTACGCCGAGGACTTCTTCCGCCTCGCCCGCGACGAACGGGTGATGCGCCTCATCGGCAGCGGGGTGTGGAGCCGCGAATACACGATGGAACGGCACCACCAGGCACTCCGGCAGTGGCAGCTGGAAGGCTTCGGCCTCCGGGCGATCCTGTGCGACAGGCGGTTCGCCGGCCTGGTCTCGCTCACCACCGTCGCCCAGCCGGACGTGCCCGCCCCGGCCCGGGAGATCGGCTGGTGGATCGACCCGGAGTTCTGGGGCCGCGGCATCGCCACCGAGGCGGCGACGGCCGTGCGCGACGAGGCCTTCGGCCTCGGCACCGCCACCCTGGTCGCCCGCTGCCACCCGGAGAACGCGCCCTCCGAGCGCATCATGGTCAAGCTCGGCATGACCTACCACGGCGACGGCCTCGACCGCTACGGCAGGCCCTGCCGCGTCTACACCATGCCCCGTCCCACGCCCCGTCCCACGCCCCGTCCAACGCCCCGTCCAACGCCGCGCCCCGGCGACTCCCGCGCCGGCCGTGCCGGACCGTCCGGCGAGCGCCGATGACGCCCCCGCTCAGCGGGACTCGCGCAGGTCACGGACCCGTACGGCGAAGCGGACCGGCCTGCCCGCCTGCTCGCCGGTGAACTCGGCCACCTTGGCATAGCCGTACGCGTCGTAGACGCGGTCGAGCTCCGGGCTGCCCGCCCAGTGGTCGAGGGCGAGCGCGGGGGCGCCGTGCTCCCGGGCGAGCCGCTCGGCCTCCCGCAGCAGTGCCGTACCGGCGCCGCGCCCGTCCGGCCCGCGATCGGTGAGCACGGTGTGGATGAACATCGACCCGTCCGGCACCACCCCGGCGGGGATCCGCGGCGGGACCGCGGGCGCCACGGCGAGCGCGCCGACGAGGCGGCCGTCGCGTTCGGCCAGGGTGATGGCGCCCTGGCGCACCCAGTCGGCCACCCGATCGGGAAAGCCGGGGATGCGGGAGAACGGCACCGTCCCCCACTGCTCCGACCGGCCTCGGGCGATGAGCCAGGCCTGCACGGCGTCCATGAGGGTCAGCAGGGGCGCGACGTCGCCGGCCGTGGCCGGTCGCAGCTTGAGATGGGAAGCGGACATGGCGGCCCTCCGCTCGCGGCGCTAAACTTCCTTCCAACGCCAAACAATTAGACTTTCTAAGGATTAGATTGTCAAAGCAATCCCGGATCGAGGACGTCACCAGGGCCGTTCAGGAGCTGCAGGACGCCACCGACCTCATCGACGAACTCGCGGCCCGCCGCCTCGGGATCAACCGCACCGACCTGCGCTGCCTGAGCCGGCTCAGCGCACGCGGCCCGCTCACCGCGAGCGAACTCGCCGCGGCCGCCGGCCTCACCGGCGGCGCCACCACCACCGCGATCGACCGCCTCGAGCGCGCCGGCCTCGCCGAACGCGTCCGCGACACGGCGGACCGGCGCCGCGTCCTGGTACACCTCACCGGCAAGGCCCGAGCCGCCATCCAGGAGATCTGGGGCCCGATCGCCGCCGACGCCCGAGCCGAACTCCTCCGGTTCAGCGTCGCCGACCTCGACCTCATCGAGACCTTCCTCCGCCGCGCCCTGCACAACCAGGCCCGCCACGCCGATCGTCTACGCGAAGGAACCGAACGCGCCTGAGCCCGAGGGTGGAAAAAGGTCACTGCCGGACCGTCGGCCGGGCGTCTTCCCTGATGTACTCCACCATGTCGTCGCACTCGGGGAGACCGCCGACAGGGGTGCGAACGACGGCGGTCTGAGCCGGTTTGGGCCTCGTTATGGTCGTGGCCGGCCCCCAGGATTGGATATCCATGGAGGCGCCGCCGTCGCTGTACGGTTTCCTCTTCCCTTGTGTGGTCCAGGATGAGGCGACCTTGAAGGGGAGACCTCGCCTGTCGAACGCGATCATCCACGTCAGCTCGAGGTTCGCGTACTTCGGATCCGGCCGCCTGCCGGCCACCTCCCTGAACGTCGGAGACAGCCGATAGAGCTCGGCGAATGTGATAGTGCCCAAATAGAAGCCGGTCACCTTCATGTCGGGGGTCTTACCGGCGGGGTTGCGCAGGTTGAACTTGCGCTTGGTGGCTTTCGCGATCAGCGCCTTGAGCGTCGGAATCTCGAAGATGTTGATGACCTGGTCGCCGAACGCCGTGGCGCCGGCACTGCGTCTGCCGCGATCCGCCCAGGTCTTCCCCTTGGGGAGGCCGGCGGTCCACAGCCGTCCGGTGTCGTAGAAGCGGTTGTTCGCATTGACCCAGCGGTGCCGCCGGGTCTGCGCGAGCAAACTCTTCGAGAACAGGTCGCCTTCGGCGGCCCGCTCCTTGACGAGCGGGAGCAGATGGCGATGGAACTCCACCCAGCGCGTGAAGTCCGTCGCGACGACTCCCCGCCTGCCGACCACCCAAGTCCCTTTCTGCCACACGTTGAAGCGATACGGATGGCCCATGTGGTTGCGGACTTCGTGCCTGGCACCGAAATGGGCTCCGCCGTACTGCGTGAACCGCACACTCGCCCCCTTGGCGAGCTGATTCCGCACGGCCCCTATCACGTCGGGAACCGCGGCCTCGGCTGCGGCGGGGAGGCCGAACGTAGCCGCCGGAGCGAAAACGGCGACGGCTAAGAGAACGGGTAAGCGTCGCATCGGTATATGCCTTCGGGATGAAAGAACTCGACATCCGCCAAACGATCTTCGGCGCAACGCCGGATCGTAGCAGCCCCGACCGACACCCGGATTGGTCCGCGAAAGCGCGATCCAGTCCGCGGATCTTCGCCATCCGGCTCTCTTGCTCCGTCCCGTGCCGCGCCGAAAACATGGGGCTCACGCTGATCACCCGGTGCCTGGCGATCGGGCTGCTCGGCGGGGCCGCACTGGTCCCTCTGTCACAGACCCGGCGAGGTGATGATTTCGAGCATGAACGCCTGGCCGCGTTGATCGCCCTCGGCCTCGGCCAGTTCCGCACGGTCCCGATCGCGCTCGCGTTCGGCGCCTGGAAAGCCCGGCGTGCAGGCCGAAAACGGCGGTCGGGCTATCCGACTCGCAGCAGCCACACCCGCCTCGGCCGGGCCACAATGCCGGCGGTGCCGTACGCGATCTCCTCGCCGCGGGCGCCCTGGCGTCTGCTCGCCGTACGGCAGGCGGCATGGCAAAGCGCCGGCGACGTCCGAGACATCACCGGCGCGGGGTAAGACGGCCCGGCCGGACGGCGGTCCGGGCCGGTGGGTCACCCCTTGCACAGGGCGTCGTCGAGCACCTGCTGCGTGCTCTCCAGCTCCTTCAGCTCGCGGGGCAGGCGGGTGAGGGCGACGATGGCGGCGCGGCCGTCCTCGGTGGCGGCGTTCGTGGTGTGGTAGCCGGGGATGTCCCCGCCGTGGCCCCAGGCGCGCCCGCAGCTCAGCTTGTAGCTCGCGATGCCGAGGCCGTACCGGGCGCCCTCGCCGAGCTCCGCCGCGGGGACGGTCTGCTGCATCTCCTTCAGCATCTTCTTGCCGATGAGCTCGCCGTTGAGCAGGGCGAGGAAGAAGCGGTTCACGTCGCTCGGCCGCGCGATCATCTGGCCGGCGGCCCAGCCGAACGACGGGTCGGATTCGGTGAAGTCCTTGAGCGGCTTCTTCGGGTCGTCGACGTGGTACCCCTTGGGGTGCGGCTCGCGGACGCTCTGGTCGCCGACGTTCGGCATGTAGGTGTGCTGGAGCCCGATCTTCTGGATGATCCGCTTGTTGAGTTCCTCGATGTACGGCCGGCCGGTGACCTTCTCCACGATCAGGCCCGCGACGGTGTAGTTGGTGTTGCTGTACTCCCACTTGGTGCCGGGCTTGAAGCTCCGCTTCTGCCGCAGCGCGATCCGCAGGGACTCCAGCGGCTGGAAGTACGTGTGCTGGAACGGCTCCAGCCCCTTGTCGGCGAAGAAGTTCGTGTAGTTGGGCAGGCCGCTGGTGTGCTGCAACACCTGCCGCACGGTGATGCGGCGGCCGTCGTTGCCGTTGCCGCGGATGAGCCCCGGCAGGTACTTCTCGACGGGCGCGTCCAGCTCGACCTTGCCCTCCTCGACGAGCTGCAGCACGAGCACGGCGGTGAAGGTCTTGGTGTTGCTGCCGATGCGCACGTATCCGTCTACCGGAACCTCGCTCCTGGTCTTCAGGTCGCCGACGCCTGCGGTGTGGTTGCGGACCTGGCCGTCACGCCCGCGCACGGAGGCGAGCGCGGCGGGGAACCTGTGCTTGGTGACGAGGTTCTCCAGGCCCTGCTGGACGAGGTCGGCGTCGCCGGGCGCGGAGGTGGCGCCGTTCCGGTCGGCCCGGTCGAGCTTGTCGGCGAGCTTCTCCAGGCCCTGCTCGATGCGGTCGATCTTGTCGTTCGCGGTGGCGGCGGCCGCGGGGGCGGCGGTCAGGCCGAGGGCGGTCAGTACGGCGACGCCGAGAACGCCGGCGCGGCGAAGGGGACGAAGGCTCGGGCTCTTGTGATCGCGAATCGAGGTCATGGCCGAAACGCTATGTGGGACGGCCATGCCGTCTCGATGGTGCGACGCTGTCAATCGATGGTGGTGCCAGCACCACCATGGATCGACATCCGCGCACTATCCACCGGCTCCGGCGATCCGAATTAATGTGCCTGCTATGTGTCCCACGACGGATTGTCCGTACATTCCCCCTTTGGCCGCAGCCTCCAGCGCCGCCGCGCACGCCCGAGGTATCCGAAGGTGCGTGCCGGCCGTCCCGACCGCCTCCCGGAGGCGATGATGGCCGGGACGCCCGGCCGCCTGGCGCCCTGGCTGCGCCACATCCGGCATCTGCTGATCAGCGTGGGGGTCGGGTTCGCCGGGCAGGGCGTGCTCGCCCTGGTCATGCTCAGCGCGGTGGCGTGCCTGGTCGGCGGCCTGCCACTGTTCATCAAGGCGGTGGAGCTGAACCGGCGGCTCGCCGACTTCCAGCGGGCGAGGGTCGGGGTGGAGCCCGGCTCGCCGTACCCGCCGATGCCGGAAGGCACCCTGGACAGGTTCATCACCATCCTGAAGACTCCGGCCACGGCCCGTGACCTGCTGTGGATCGCCGCTCCCGTGCAGCTCTGCATAGCGGTGGTCGGCGCGTTCCTGTGGCTCAACGGCGTGCAGGGCCTGCTCACGGTGGCGCTGTGGGCGACGGGTCTGCTGCCCGAAGCCTATTACTGGGCCATTCCGATCACCGGCCCGGTAACCGCCGTGCTCGCCACGCTGATCGGCGTGCTCGTGCTCTACCTCGGCACCCGCGTCCCCGGTCCCGCGATCGAGCTGGAGAAGCGGTACGGCCGCCTGCTGCTCGCCCCGACGCAGAAGGAGCAGCTCGCCGCCCGCGTGGAGCGGCTGCAGCGGACCCGCTCCGAGGCGGTGGACGCCTCCGCCGTCGAGCTGCGCCGCATCGAACGCGACCTGCACGACGGCGCCCAGGCGCGGCTGGTCGCGCTGGCGATGAACCTGGGCATGGCCGAGGACCTCTTCGACCAGGACCCGCAGGCCGCCAAGGCCCTCATCGCCGACGCGCGGCAGGGCGCGCACACCGCGATGACCGAGCTGCGCGACCTGGTACGCGGCATCCACCCGCCGCTCCTCGCCGACCGCGGCATCGAGGGCGCGCTGCGGTCGCTGGCGCTCGGCAGCGCCGTACCCGTCGATCTCGACGTGCGCATGGAACGCAGACTGCCGCCGCCGCTGGAGTCGGCGGCCTACTTCACCGTGGTGGAGGCAATGACCAACGCCGTGAAACACAGCGGTGCGACTCACATCACCATCACCGTCGACGACCTCGGCGACCGGCTGTCGCTGCGCGTCGAGGACAACGGCCGCGGCGGCGCGGACATGGCGCGCGGCACCGGCCTGCGCGGTGTGGAACGCCGCCTCGCCGCCTTCGACGGCACGATCCGCGTCACCAGCCCCGCCGGCGGCCCGACGATCGTGGAGGCTGAGCTGCCGTGCGCGTCCTGATCGCCGAGGATCTCACCCTGCTCCGGGACGGCCTCACCCGGATGCTCACCGCGTACGGCTTCGAGGTCGCGGCCACCGTCGAGGACGGCGCCACCCTCGCCGACCAACTGGTGGAGATCCGCCCGGACGTCGCGGTCGTCGACGTACGGCTCCCGCCCACCTTCACCGACGAAGGCCTGCGGGCCACCCTGCAGGCCCGCCGCAAGATCCCGGGCCTGCCCGTGCTGATCCTGTCCCAGTACGTCGAGCAGGTCTACGCCGCCGAACTCCTGTCCGACCGGACCGGCGGGGTCGGCTACCTGCTCAAGGACCGGGTCGCCGACGTACGCGACTTCGTCTCGGCGGTGAAGCAGGTCGCGGCGGGCGGCACGGTGATGGACCCCGAGGTCGTCGCCCAGCTCCTCACCGCCGGCCGCCAGCGGGACCGGCTCTCCGTGCTCACCCCACGAGAGCGCGACGTCCTCGCCGTGATGGCCGAGGGCCGCTCCAACAGCGCCATCGCCGCCCGCCTGGTGATCACCGAAAAGGCCGTGAGCAAGCACATCAACAACATCTTCGCCAAGCTCGACCTGCCCCCCTCCGACGACGACCACCGCCGCGTCCTCGCCGTCCTCGCCTACCTGCACGACACCGCGGGCTGACCACGCGCGACGCCCCACCCGGATTCCGGCTTCGCCACAACCCTGGCGCCAGCTTTGACAGGTGCCCCTGACCGGCGGTGGGCGTTTCGGATCAGGCGGGGGCATCGCGTACGGCGGTCGCGCCAGCGGCGCGGCCCGGTGGAGCCGCAGGGGAGCCGAGCGGGAGAGGTGCTCCCGCCCCGGGTGCATGCCGTTCGGGATGCGGGCCCACGAGCCGGACGTCCGGCTCGTGGGCCCGCGGGCTGTCCGGCGTGTGAGCGCGTGAGCACACGCCGACGGTCACCCGGTGATTCCTAGTTGCCGGATTCCACGGGCAGGCCCGCGTTCACCCAGTCCTCGATGCCCTCGCGGTACTTGCGTACGTTGGTGTAGCCGAGCGAGATCAGCCGCTCGGCGACCCGCTGGCTGTTGGGGCACCCGGGGTTGGAGCAGTACGTGACGATCGGGGCCGACTTGTCCGGCAGTACCTCGGCGGCCCGCTCGGCCACCTCCGCCTCCACCAGCGGCACCGCTCCCGGCAGGTGCTGCTTCGCGTAGTAGTCCCCGCCGAGCGCGTCGACGACGGTGACCGTCCCGGCCTTGATCTCGGCCTGCAGCTCCTCGCGCGTGATGAGCTCGACCACCATTTCCTCCTCAGGTCGATGTGGACTAGAGTCCGGTTATGCACGACTATATCGGACCGCAGTCCGCTTATGGCAGTCCTCCTCGAGAGCTGCTCGAATTGCGCTCCGCACCACCGCGGGAACGAGCGGACGCGGCACGCAACCGCGCCGCGGTGCTGAACGCGGCCGCCGAACTCTTCCGCGAGCACGGCGTCGACAACGTCTCCATGGACGCCGTCGCCGCGGCCGCCGGCGTGGGCAAGGGCACGCTGTTCCGCCGCTTCGGCGACAAGGCCGGTCTCGCCGTCGCCCTCCTCGACGAGCGGGAACGCGAGCTGCAGGAGGCGATCCTGTTCGGCCCCGCGCCCCTGGGACCGGGCGGCCCGGACGACCGCCCCACGCCCGGCGAGCGCCTGGCCGCCTTCATCGACGCCTACCTCGACTACGCCCTGGCGCACCTTGACCTCTTGCGGATGTCCGAGACCGGCTCCCCGGGCGCCCGCTACCGCATCGGCGCCTACCGCTTCTGGCACCGCCACATCGCCCTGCTCCTCGCCCACCGCCCCGACCCCGACGCGGACGCCCACACCCTCCTCGCCCCCCTCGCCGCCGAGCACCTGCGCGCCACCGTCTCCGAACTGGGGGAGGCGAGGGTCCGCCGAACCATCCAGGCCCTCGCCGCCGCCCTCCGCGGCTGCGACCGCTAGCCGTGTTTGCCCGGGCACGTCGCCGGGTCGCGCTGCGATACGCGGATCGAAAAGGCCGCCTCCGATCACCGAGGCGGCCTTTCGGCGATATCGCCCGCGGAAAGGTCCGGACTTCTGCCGACGCTTCCGTCGTGACGAACACGAATACGACCGGTGCCGGATGACCCTCGCCGCGGTGAGCGCGCCGCCCATCGCACCACGGGTGAACCCGTGCGAATAGACGTAGCGACTCAGGGGGCTTTGGCGACCATGCGCCTGGGCGGAGCCGTGATACGGACAGGGCTTCCCCACCTCTTGTAGAGGACGTTCATCCGCGTGATTCGCATTTCGCGGTCCGGGCCTATGGGCCCGAAGAGGATCCTGGCCTGGAACCGTCTGGGGAGGTCGTCCGGGCCAAGCCAGAGCTTCCACTCGATGCGGCCTCCCGCGTAGGTCGCCTTCTTCGGGCCGTAGAAGATTCCGGCCTTACGCGTGCCGAGGAGCGCCACCTTCACCGAGCCGTCGAAGCGGGTGGTGCGAACCCCGTCGTAGCGGTCCCCGGTGGAGACGCGCTTCGCCCCAGGGGAGATCAACCGCAGGAATTCGGGGTTCAGTGCGTCCACCAGGTCACGGGACCAAAGAAATCCTTCGGCGTTACGCCAGTGACGCCACTTCTTACCTTTAGGTAGATCGGTCCGTTCGTCCTGTACATAGGAGTCGCGGCCGATATTGATCATGCGGAAGCGTGTTGGTTCGCCTCCCGTGGAGTAGGTCTCCTTGACGTCGCTGGCATATACCCCCACCCTGGGTGCGAACCGGTGCCTGCCATGAGCGACGGTCATGGCGACGTCCCACTCAACCGTTCTCCGGGAGAAGACCACGCCGCTCTTTTTCGCGAACTCACGGTGCAGCGCGGACACCGCCCGTGCCGGTGACTCGTGACTCTGCGCGTGCG
This sequence comes from Actinomycetales bacterium, assembly GCA_002919305.1. Taxonomy (GTDB): domain Bacteria; phylum Actinomycetota; class Actinomycetes; order Mycobacteriales; family Micromonosporaceae; genus RSA1. The sequence continues at coordinate 2,563 of PKFB01000006.1, read as the reverse complement.
CCGTGCCCGCCGACGGTAAGAGCAGGAGGATCAGGGCGGCCACCGGAAAGCGCGCTCGTCTCATGAGATCATCCTTGACCCGGCTCCGTCTGGCCCACAACCCGGTCGAGCGGGCCCCGCCGCCGTCCTCACCGATCCGCTGGATTCCGGGCCGTCACCCCCGCGACGATCAACCGGACCCCCGTGACCAGCGCTGCGGGAAGGAGGAGGAAGAGCCAGACTCCCCATCCCTCTCGATCCACCACCCAGGCGACCACGAGCGCGACGGCCAGGGCGGCGAGAGCAAGCGATGACCAGACGACCTCGTGTCGCGGGCTACGCGACCGCACCAGGAGCGACGCGCCGACGACGGCGACCGGCATCAGGTACCAGAGGATGATCGTGAGCGACACGCTGAGCTCCTCGGCTCTCCCGAGCGCCGGCAGGCCTGATGGTCGCCGGAGCGCGGCCTACCGTCGCATGGCCCTGTAACGCTTGAGCAGGGCCGTGATCTTGTCGTGGTCGCGCCCGCCGTTCAGCTCGTCGAGCAGGTCGTCAGGGCACACCTCGTAGAGGTCGCCCCACCAGCGGCGCGCCTTATTGTCCCAGATCCGGTAACCACCGGGAACGCCTCTGGCGACGTAGCGTCTCCTGCCCATGGCCGTCACTCTGCGATCCGCCGGTCCACGGGTCAAGCGCGGCCACGTGAGCAGCCCGTTACCCGGTGAGCCAGGGTGAGAACGACCTTGGAACGTCGATCCGCCCCGAAGCACGTACGGGCCGGGCAGGCAGTGCCGATCGTGGGGCTGCGTCTGTGCGATCTGTGCGGCGGCGCGGCAACCCGATCGGCGGGTTCGGTCGGTACGGCGGGGCCGGCGGAGACCGGCTTGGGGACCCAGATCGAAAGGCCCCTGAGGGCTTGTGCCTGCTCAGGGGCCTTCATGCGCGCGCGGCCGAGAGGACTCGAACCCCTAACCTTCTGATCCGTAGTCAGATGCTCTATCCATTGAGCTACGGCCGCAGGTATGTAGTTGTTGACCAGCGGTTTCCCTAGGCCGGGACCTAGGCTAGCACGTCCGCCGAACGCAGACAGAGCTTATTGCCTGGGCGCGGGCGACGGCAAATCGAGCGCGTCGCGGCTGCTCGGGGCGGGGGTGGGTGTGAGGAAAGTGGGCGTTGGGGGCGGTGGGAGCAGGGGCATCTATCTCGCACGTGGATCGTCTGGTCGACGAGGGGTGGGGAGGATCCGCATGGAACGGGAGATGGCCGCCTTGGCGGGGCTGCTGTACGAGTTCGGCCTGCTCAAGCGGTACAAGCGGACCGGGTGGCTGGTGGCGGGGGTGGGGAATCCGGAGAGCGTCGCGGATCACAGCTTCCGGGCCGCGGTGATCGCGAGCGTGATCGCGAAGCTGGAGGGGGCCGACCCGGAGCGCGCGGCCTTCATGAGCCTGTTCCATGACACGCAGGAGACGCGGATCACCGACATTCCGTACATCGGCAAGCGCTATCTGGAGGCGGTGCCGAATCAGCGGGTCACGGCCGACCAGGTGCGGGGCGCGCCCGAGTCGGTGGCGGGCATGATCCAGGACGCGGTCGACGAGTACGAGGAGAAGACCACGCTGGAGGCCGTCTGCGCCCGTGACGCCGACAAGCTGGAGTGCCTGATTCAGGCGATCGAGTACCGGGAGCAGGGGCACCAGAACATGCAGCCGTGGATCGACAGCTCCCTCGCCGCGCTCACCACGGCCACGGCCAAGCGGCTCGCCGACGAGCTGCTCGGCACCGGGTCCCTGGAGTGGGTGACCCGGGTCCTCAACGGCGATCACGAGGCCTGAGCGGCCGGTCGGCCGCCGCCGTACGGCAAGGCCGCCGAGACCGGCGGTGGTGATCGGCGCCGCCGCGGCCGATCGCCCGGCTGGGGTGGGTGGGTCTGGCTCAGGGCGATCAGGCACCCGAGGGGCAGCCGTCCGCCCCCTTGTACGGCAAGGCCGCCAGATGAAGATCGGCCGCGGTGGCGGACGAGGCCGTACCGCCCGCTGCGCCGCCGATGCGACGCGCTGACGGCCGATCGCCACGCTGGGGCGAGTGGGCCGATCACCGCCCGGCGAGGGCGCCAGGCAGGCCGTAGACGACGATCAGACGCGGGCCGTCGGCTCGCCGGGAATGGCGGCCCGGTGCTTGATGATCGACGGTTCTAGCCGGTCGGCCGCATGCTTCGTCGCGCGGGGACGGCCGTCAGGCGCCCGCAGGCGAGGAAGGCGGGCAGGCGAGGAGCCGAGGGCGGCGGGCGAGGCCGCCAACTGACGATCGGGGCGCGCCGGAGGGCAAGGCCGTACCGGTCGGCGGGAGTGGCCTGCGAGGGCTGCGGGCACTCCCTGGGCGTGGGTGGCCGGTGGTCTGCGCGTTCGCGGGATGGCCGCCAGGAGAGCCTCAGATCAAGATCGGGGAGCGGGGCGGGCCGAGGGCGTATGAAAGGCTTGGAAAGGTCTTTCCCGGCCGCCACGGCGAGCACAGCGCCTGGCGTGATCACTGCCGGACCCGTACGGCGGAGCGGCGGCGGGCCGTCGGGCCGGAACCGGCGCGG
>PKFB01000032.1 GCA_002919305.1 Actinomycetales bacterium | reverse complement strand
CGGCTCATCAGGTACCGGGTGGTGTGCGTCTTCCCGGTGCCCGGCGGGCCGTACAGCAGCAGGCCGCGCCGCAGGTGCTGGCCGGCCTCGCGGAGCTGGTCGGCCGCCGCGCCGATGCCCACGATGTGCTCCTCGATCGCCTCCAGCCGGCCCTCGGGGAGCACCACCTCCTCGGCGCTCAGCTCCGGCCGCGGCAGGAAGCTGACGACCCCGTTGTCGTGGTGCTCGCTCACCGAGAAACTGACCACCTGCCCGCGGAGCGGATTGTGCTCGCGCAGCAGCCGGTCGATCTCCTCGCGTACCGCCATCGCGGCGGCGCGGTCGGCGGCGAGGACGGTGAGCAGGCACTGCGGGTCGTACTGGTCCCTGCTGGTGAGGCCGATCACCGCCGGGGAGCCGTCCGGGGCGAAGGTGGCGACCAGGCCCAGCGTCACGACCTCGATCGTCTCGTCCGGGCCGACCGGGGCGGTGCCGTAGTCGGGCCGTCCGAGCGCCACGCTGCCCTCGCTCATCGCCTGGTACAGCATGTAGCCGACGCTCTCCCAGCCGCGGTTGCCGCCGAGGACCCCGAACCAGCGGGCGTCGGGGCTGTGCGCCGCCAGGTAACGGTCGACGGCGATCTGGAGGCCGGCGTGCTCGAAGGGCGGGTACTGCTCCTCGACCGTCACCACATCGCCGAAAGGACACCCGAGGTGGCCGGTCACCTTCTCCACCAGGGGGGACGCGGCGTTCTCCGCCTCGACACGCTCCGCGACCGCCTGGTAGACCCGGCGCAGGGCGTGGGCGAGGGCTCGGGCGTCCGCCGGATCGATGTCAGTCATGTATTCCATCATCATCGTCGGCGCGAGATGCGAGCGCGATTTTTCCCACAGCCCAACCCGCTGACAGGGAGCGCTACGACGCCTACTGTCGAGTTGTCACCGTCGCGAGGGGATGGGGTCCGTCGCCGGACGATTCCCCTATGCCGACGGCGCCGACCAAGGCGGACAACCAGCCCATTAGCTGGTTCACCTGCACAAATGCGTACATATGGGGGTCGATCAGGACCTTGAATGCGTGAGACACAGATTGCACGCCGTACCTGAAAGGGATTCCGAATCGGGTAAATTCGGCACGACCGCCCCCTCAGGGCACCGAGTTGCGTGCCGATGGCTTGCTAGGCTGCAGGCATCCGTAAGAACCGGGCGTTGTCTCACCCCGGGTGGGTGGTGAGACCGTCGAGAAGTGGGGTCACACCGTGAAGAAGCTGCTCGTTCTCGCATTGGTCGCTCTTGGGGGACTGCTCATCTGGCGTAAGGTGCAGGCCGACCGCGCTGAGCTCGATCTGTGGACTGAGGCCACCGGCAGCGAGAACTGACCGCTTGGCTACCGATACGGGTGCGTACATGGTCGTCGAGCAACGCGACGGTGACGGCGTGGGGAGCACCCCGCACACCAGGCTCGTCTGCCTCGATCTGGCCGGCACCACGGTCGGTGACTCCGCCATGGTCGAGCGGGCGTTCGCCGAGGCGATCGCCACCCAGGGCATCGTCCCCGGGACCGGTGCGTACGCACGCGCCATGGTGCATGTGCACCGATCCCGGGGCCGCCCGAAGATAGACGTGCTCCGGGGCATCTTCCCCGACAACGAGGCCCAGGCCCAGGCCGCGAACATCACCTTCGAGCGCTCCTACGAGGGAGCGATAGAACGCTCCGGCCTCGTCCCCCTCCCCGGCACCGTCGAGGCCCTGGACAAGCTGCGCGGCGTCGGCGTCAAGATCGCCCTCGTCAGCGGCTTCAGCCGCAAGACCCTCAGCCGCGTCCTCAGCGTCCTCGACTGGACCGACAAGATCGACCTGGCCCTCAGCCCCGAGGACACCGGCCGCGGCCGCCCCTGGCCCGACATGATCCTCACCGCCGTCCTGCGCCTCGGCATCGACGACGTCCGCCAGGTGGCCGTCGCCGGCGACTCCGAAAGCCACATGCTCGCCGGCCGCCGCGCGGGCGCCTCCATCGTCGCCGGCCTCCTCACCGGCGTACACAGCCGCGAACGCCTCCTCGCCGGCGGCGCCACCCACATCATCGACTCGATAGCCGACTTCCCCTCCCTCATCCTCGGCTCCACCCACACCACCTCCTCACCCGGCTCCCCCGGCTAACACCACCCCCCACCTCCACATGTCCTATGCTGTTGGAGGTACGGCCGCGCCACGGCAAGGCCTCCGTACCGGGGCACACGCCACCAGGCGGCACCAAGGGGCTTTAGCTCAGTTGGAAGAGCATCTGCTTTGCAAGCAGAGGGTCAGGGGTTCGAGTCCCCTAAGCTCCACCAACCAAAATCCCAGGTCAGAGCTACTTCGCTGACCTGGGATTTGATCATTATGGGCCTTATCGCGACTTCCGTGCCCGTTGCGTGCCCGATGGTGTACAAGCGCCTGCCAGGCCAACGCGTACAGCTTCCACGCGAATTGGCGTTGCCGCCCGGTGGGGCGAATGTTGGTATCTACCGCGGGCAAGACCGCCTGATCGGCAGAGCGGCAGGCATGGTGAGAAGCGGAACTGATGCGGCAAATCTCCTGATTCCTGTCCGCTACCGGAGGGTTTACTGCGGAACACCGCCTCAGAGCCGTCCCAAGAAGGCTCCCGAACCGGAGGCTTTACTGCCGGGTTCTCATCGGCCCTTTGAGGAGTCGCAACGCCTCCGGGCGGAACATCACGCAGTGGTACTCGTCGCTCCTGCGAGGGCTGCCTGTACAGCAATCGAGTACAGCAACGTCGCCTTACTCGCGCAGGCGCGACCGCCGAGCGCGCAATGGGGGATTTCGCGGTGAAGTTCTGCGTGCAGCCGTGGATGATCGTCAACGACGTACTCGATAGCGCAGGTGAAGGACACGGTCGCCCTGGATCACGACGTCAGGGTCCTCCAGCAGGTGCTGCGCGTTGACCGAGCCGAAGAAGCGCTTGCCGGAGCCGAAGACGACGGGGACGACGTTCATGCGGACCTCGTCGACCAGGCCCGCGGCGAGCATCTGGCCGCCGACGTCGCCGGCGGCGACCTCGATCAGGCGGTCTCCGGCGAGCTCCTGCGCCTTGGCCGCGGCCGCCTCGATGCCGTTGACGAAGTGGAACGGGGCCTCGGGGTCCCAGCCTTCGGGCATCGGGCGGTGGGTCACGACGACCACGTGGTCGACGTTGCTCGGCGGCTTGCCGTCCCAGCCGTCGGTGATGTCGAAGACGTGGCGGCCGGCGATCGTGACCGCGATCTGGTCCCAGTACGCCCGGGTGTAGTCGTAGGACGCCTTCGAGACCTTCAGCACGCCGCTGTCGTCCAGCGGGACGTCGCCGCTGGTCAGCCGGCCGAACAGGGGGCCGGGCCGGTCGTTCTCGTCGGCGATGAACCCGTCCACCGACACCGAGGCGTACATGACCACCTGGCCCACGTGGCTCTCCTCTGCCATGGGGTGCTCTGCCTTCGGGCGCCCCAACCTAACGGGTCGTGAGCCGGCGGTCTTGTAAGAAATCAATCGGCCGGCAGTGGCCAGCCCTCCAGGGTGTGGCCGGGGTGTTCGCGCAGGAACCGCCGCCGGACCTCGACGTACCGGGTCGGCGTGAGGCCGGTGAACGCCCGGAACTCGTGCTCATCGGCTCGGCAGAGGCCGGATCTGTTCGTACGGGAGCCGGGTGCGGCGGGCTCGCCTCGCTCGCGCGGATGGGGCGCGCAGTCGGGGCGCCCGTATCCGCAGGTCCAGCGGGGGAACGCGGTGACGCGGCGCCCGTCGACCAGGGGCCGGGGCCGCTGTGCCGCACCGGACAGATCCCAGGTCAGGGGAAGTTCGCTGACCTGGGATCCGCTGGTCGCGGGGTTCGTCACGACTGGTGCGATGCCGCGGCGGGCTTCCAGTCACCGATCAGCTTGACGTTGTTCTTGCCGGTGACCCTGTCGCCCTTGTAGACGCCGGTGAAGGACGTGGTGGCTTCGAGGCGGCCGCCCGAACCCTGGGTGATCTCCTGCTTGCGGGGGCCCGAGACGGAGACGGTGAGGCGGGCGCCGAGGGCGGGGATGTTGACCCGCCAGCGGGTCGGGTACCGGTCCCCGCTCGTGGAGCTCGTGTAGTAACGGTCGGCGTTCCTGTCGAGCGGCTCGACCGCCACCACCTCGTGGGTGCCGTCACGGCGGACGACGGTGGCCCAGGCGTTCTCGCCGTCGCTGGAGACGGCGTCGTAGATGGCGACGGAGTCGCCGTTCGGCATGTTGAGGTTCATCCACGTCCAGCGCCAACGGCCGTTCGGGTCGTCCGGGATGACCCCCCACTGGCGGTCCAGCCAGGAGTGGCCGGTCACGCGCCGCGACCTGCCGTCGACGACGAGGGTGCCGGACGTCGTCAGGTTCGGGAGGGCGTACTGGTGGTTCGTACGGCCGAAGAGGGAGAACGCTCCGGTGCCGCCGTAGTAGAGGGCCGGGCCCCGGGACTTGGCCGTGACGTCGAAGGAGCCCCACGGCACCTTGATCGACACGTTCATCTGCCGGGCGTCGCCGGTCCACTTCAGGCCCGGCGCCGTGATCTCGAAGCCGGTCGTGCTCCACTTGTAGTCGCCCGGGTTGACGATGATCGCCTCGTTCTTGTACCAGCCGGTGGTCACGTTGGTGACGGCGAACGACACGATCGACGGCTGTTGCGCGTCGTGGGCGCTGACGGTCTGTACCACCACCCCGTAGTCCTGGCCGCCGGCCCGGACGCGGCTGCTGAAGTAGATGTTGTCGGTCCAGCGCCCCTGGGACTCGGGGGTCTGCGCGGCCAGGCCCCTGTCGGGGTCGACCAGGACCGGAACCCCGTTGTTCGTGGTGGCGACGGGCCTCGGGCGGGCCGTCTCGCCGACGGCCGCCAGACCGGCGGGCGCCATGACGCCGGTGAACAGCGCCGTCAGGGCGGCGGCGGTGCCCAATTTGATGACCGTGGTTTTCCGCATTGCGGCCTCCAAAGGAATCGAATGAGGTCATTGACCGGCAGCGCGACGCCGTTCGGGCGTAACGCGGCGCCTCAACGTCGTGCGGAGATTTCCCGAGCGCCGCCGGGCATGGCGAACAGCCCGGCCATGGCATCGATCGATGCCGAGGCACCAGGAGATCATGTGTCTGCGCTGCGGTGACGGCAGATGTCCGCGGTTTCGCGCACGCTGGTGTGCGTAAAACCGCCCGCCGTTTTCAGCGGTTGTCCGACCGACAATGGCTCCGGTACGGAAATGCGGCACGGGCGACGGCTATTCGGCGGCGGCGCGCATTGTTCTCCCCCGACAAGGTTATAGTTGGTATTACCAACTATCCATGGGCATGACTGGGGTGTCAAGTTGCGCCGCGAGGGCAGCGCTCCGAAGCGGCGCATTCGCCGGGGAGGTTGTTCCGGTAACGGGCGCACCGAGCAGCGGTAACCCGCGCGTCCGGCAGGGGTTGGTGGTGAGACGCCCAGGCTCCTGTCGTTCGGGTCGGGCCCCGCGGCCACCACGGCGGCGCGCCGTACGGCGGTACGGTCCCCAGGTCAGAGGAGACCTGTGTGGTCAGGTGATTCGCCCAGGTGGCACGGGCGTGGGACGGCTTTCGGTGGTGAGCAGCGCGGCAAGGTGGGTCGCGCACCGCGACACGGCCGCCGGCCGCCTGATCACCGCGCCCCCACCCGGTGATCAGCAGGTGAAACTTTCAGCCACGGCAGCTCTGGGAGCCGTGGCGGGCGGCCCGGTGCCCTGCGTGGTGTGGCCACGCCCTTTCGCCCGGGGCGGCTCGGCGGCAGTATGGGTGCGCTCGTCTCCGCGGCCTCACGGCCCCCATTCGCGGGGAGGACATGCCTGTGCGGGCATATCGCAGCGGAGGCGCGGAAAGGACGGGCCACGGGCGCATGACCGGTCGATGCACGCATCACATCGAGTTCCGCGGCGATGTCGTGATCAAGCGATATCGCTCGTGGGACCGAGGCGAGCCTGGCCGGGAATGGACGGCGCTGAAACTGCTGGCCGAACATGCCCCGGGCGTCGCGCCTTCTCCCGTGCGGGCCATGCTCGACGCCGACCCGCCCGCGATCGTGATGAGCAGGCTGCCCGGCCGCACCCTGCGCGGCGTGCACGTCACCGCCAGGCAGGTCGAGGCGACAGCCGACGCCTTGAACCGGTTGCACCGGATACCCACGCGGGTGGTGCAGGAGGTCGAGCCCGCCCCATGGAGGCCCGCCACGGCCGTGGCCAAGGTCCGCGCCCTCGCCGGCGAACAGCCCGACCTCGGCGCCGACCCCCTGGTACGGCGGGCGTATCTGGCGGGTACGGCCTGGCTGGCCTCCGGCGACCCGGACAGGTTGACCGTGAATCCCTATCCGCCGGTTCTCGGGCTGGCCGACGGGAATCACGCGAACCTGTTGTGGGACGAGGGCAGCGGGCGCGTACGGTTCGTCGACTGGGAGGATTCCGGCAGCAATGACCGGGCCTTCGAGCTCGGGGAGCTCATCGAGCACATCTCCCGGGTCGACGGCGGTTTCGATGCGGCGCGGCTGCCGGCCCACATCGATCTGACTTCGGAGGAGGCCGGCCGGGTGCTGGGCTTTCGCCGCCTCGTCGCCCTGGGCTGGTTCTTGCAGCTCGGCCCGTCAGGGCCGGCGACGCCGCATAATCCGCCCGGCACGTTACGGCGCATGGCCGACAGGGTTCTTGAGCTGCTCGGCTGATGTTCTGGCCGGATCGGTTCCGTCTGAAGTCATACCAAGCAATTCGGGCAGGGGGTTTTGCGGCGCCTCGTGTTCTTCCGCGTACGGCCTGCTGCCGCCGAGCTGGTCTCGCGTCTCAGAGCACCTTCGAAATGTACGGCCAGTGGCGGTCACTTTGATGTGACCGCCACTGCGAAGCACTAAAGGGTCAGAATACGCAGGGCCGCAGTCGCGGCGGACAGCAGGAGAAGGAACACCGGCATCAACGCCGGGCCGCGGAGCTTGGGGTCCGCGTAGTCGCCTGCCCGTATGTGGAAGACGATCGCCCCGGCCATCAGCAGCACGAGGCCGATGGCCGCCGCCGCGCCGAGCCAGCCGATGACGAGGCCGAGCAGGAGTCCAGCAGCGGCGGCGAGCTCCAGGGCACCGATGACGCGGCTGAGGTTCCGGCTCACGCCGAGCTTGTCCAAGCCCTCGATGATCTTGGCCTGGCCGAGCACCTTCATGCCGCCGGAGCCCAGGTAGGAAATGGCGAGAAGGATACTCAGCACGTTTGCGGCTGTTTCCATATGTGTTCCTCCCGATGGCTCGAGATTGGCACGTTCCCAATGGAGCCTAATCGCCGCGGATCCGGTATGCGCGTCTCACTTTTCGCCGCCAGGCATATTGCATATCGGTCGCATGTGTTCGGCCACGGCTGCGCTCGTGCCGGGCCTGTGCGGGGTCGCTTCGGCATATCCCGACGCCGCCGCGCGAACCGGCAAAGACGAGCACGTCCGATGCGTCACGCCGCCGAGTGCCGGGCGAAATCGCGTTTCGACTCAGCGGCAAAAGGTCGGGTTTCGGATCGGTCCTGCCGGTCTCCGGCGGCGGCGTGGCGCCGATGCCGACCCGCCGATCAGGCGGCCACCTGCTCCTTGAACTGTTCGGCGAGTTGTTTCGCCGTTTCGATGAGCCCGGTCAGCGCCGGGGATTTGATGCCGGCGGGCCAGGCGAGGAGGGTGGTGGCGAGCGGGGCGTCGGTGACGGGGACCGCGACGTGTTCCGGCCACTGCCAGGCGCGGCTCGAGGCCGGGATGACCAGCAGCGTCCGCCCGAGGGCGACGAGCTGCGCGAGCTGGGACTGGCTGCGCACCTCGGGCCCGGGGCCCGGCGGGTAGGTGAAGTCGTGGCGGGGCCAGCGGGCGATCGGCAGGTCGGGGACGTTGCTCACCTCGGCCATGGTGAGGCTGGAGCGCTTGGCGAGCGGGTGCGACGCCGGGAGGATGGCGACCTGGCCCTCGGTGAGGATCTCCACGCTCTCGAGGCCGGTCATCAGGTCGAACGGGGCATGCATGATCGCCACGTCGGCGCGGCCGTTCAGCAGCAGCTGCCGCTGCTCGCCGATCTCGCACAGCAGCACGTCGATCTCCACGGCCCCCGGGCGCGCGGCGTAGGCGTCGAGCAGCCGCTTCAGCAGCTCATGAGAGGCGCCCGCCTTCGTGGTGAGCACCAGGGTGGGCTTGGCCATCGCGGCGCGGCGGGTACGGCGTACCGCGGCGTCGACGGCGTCGAGCGCGCGCCGGGCCTCCTCCAGGAAGGTCTTGCCTGCGGCGGTGAGTGAGACGCCCCGGCGATCCCGGTTCAGCAGCTGGACCCCCAGGCGGCGTTCCAGCTGCTGGATGGCGCGGGACAGCGGCGGCTGGGCCATCTGCAGACGCTCGGCGGCGCGGCCGAAGTGCAGTTCTTCAGCCACCGCCACGAAGTACCGCATTTCGCGAGTTTCCACACCATCCACGGTCGCAGACTACCTGCTGATACCGCTGCGGTATCAGCTGGGATCGAGGCGGTCTTGGACAGCGTCGTGCTCTCGCACGCACCATTTCTGCGGGCGTTCCGCAGACGGCGACAGGGAGCGCTAAAAGCCGTCTGCGGAACCGCCGAATTTTCGCTGCTTATTGAAATGGGGGAAAGGCTTGAGCACGACCTCTTCTGCGCTGCCCGGCGGCACCTGGAAGCTGGGCGACCGCACCGTCACCCGAGTCGGCTACGGCGCCATGCAGCTCGCCGGGCCGGGGGTGTGGGGTCCGCCCGCCGATCGTGACGGGGCCCTCGCCGTTCTCCGGGAGACCCGCGAGCTCGGCATCACGCACATCGACACCGCGGACGTGTACGGCCCCCGTGTGGTGAACGAGCTCATCCGCGAGGCGCTGCACCCGTATCCCGAGTCGCTGCTCGTGGCCACGAAGGTCGGCGCGGTCCGGGACGAGCAGGGCGGCTGGCCGCCGGCTCGTGAGCCCGACCAGCTGCGCCAGCAGGTCGAGGACAATCTCAAGAGCCTCGGCGTCGACCGGCTGGACCTGGTCTACCTGCGCCTCGGCGACGCCACCGAGCCGCAGCCCGGCTCGATCGCCAAGGCGTTCGAGACGCTCGTCGAACTGCAGCGGCAGGGCGTGATCCGGCACCTCGGCGTGAGCAACGCCACGGCCGAGCAGGTCGCGGAGGCTCAGTCGATCGCGCCGATCGTGGCCGTGCAGAACATGTACAACCTCGCGGTCCGCTTCGACGACGAGCTCATCGACCGGCTCGCCGCGGAGAACGTCGCGTATGTGCCGTTCTTCCCGCTCGGCGGGTTCACCCCGCTCCAGTCCGAGGCGCTCTCGGCGGTGGCGAAGCGGCTGAACGCCACGCCGTTCAGCGTCGCGCTGGCGTGGCTGCTCCGGCGGTCGCCGAACATCCTGCTCATCCCGGGGACCAAGTCCGTGGCGCACCTGCGGGAGAACATCGCCGGGGCCGGCCTTTCGCTCAGCGAGGAGGACCTCGCGGAATTGGAGAAGATCGGTCGCCGAGGGTGAGGTGCGCCGGGAGCGGGTGGTGGCGCGCCTGGGAGATCTCGGGGGCGTGACCGCCTACCAGCAGCGTATGTCACCACCGCTGCCGTGACCGCGAGACCGAATCTCGACGATCATCGGCCGCTCGCCGGAGTCCTCCCAGGCGGGGGCCGGATCGGCGGTCGGCCACACGACGACGTCGACGGATCCACGACCGTCATCGCCGACCGGCGGAATGTCGGCCTTCTCGCAGTAGTCCCGAAGCGCGGCCGCAGTCAGGCTCGCGGTTGACTTTGTCGCAAGGTTTGTCTCATGCTCTTGGTACAAAGATTGCGACAAAGGCGGTGGTGCGCGTGACGAAGCCGGATGGCATGGAGCCGGGGATGTGGCTGGCCGAGGTGTGGCTGGCTCGGCACGGGCTGGGCGACGCCGAGCCGACGCCGCTGATCGCGACGCGGCTGGCGGTGCGGCGCCGGGCGCAGGTGGCCGGTGCTCTCCTGCTGGCCGCGTTCCTGATCGGCGATGCGCTGGTACGCACGGCGCTGGGGCGGCCGACCGACGTCGCGTCCTCCTGGGTGCCGCTGCTCGCGCTGACCGCGCTCGTGGCCGGGCTGATGGCGGCGCAGTGGCTGCTCAACCTGTGGGTGCGGCGCGTCGACCGGCGGGCGGGCGCGCGGCTGTCGCGGCGGGTGGCCCATCCGGTGAAGCTCGGCTGGCCGGAGGTGCTGGGACTGCCGCACGCGGCCCTCACGATCGCCAGCTTCGCCGCGGCCCTGCTGCTCGCGGTGAGCGTGCTCCCCGTTCCGGACCCCGGCCTGCGGTACGGGGCGATCGTGGTGCTGCTCAGCCTCGCCGGCGTCGGCGCCGGCATCGTCATGCAGCTGCGCCAGGTGCTGGCGGGCCCGGCCGTGGCGGAGGACGAGACATCGCTCACCGCCGATGTCATCATGCGGGTCGAGGATGCCCGCGCGCTCGTCACCCCCAGCCTGGTGTGGTCGGTGCCGGTCATCTTCCTGTACGGCGAATCGCAGGGTTGGTGGAGCGTGGCCTCGCTGGCGCTGGTCGTGGCGGGCGTGATCGCGTTCTGCCTGGTCCACTTCCGGTCCGCGGACGCCGGGACGGCGGCGCGGCGAGCCCTGGCGGTGCGATGATCGTCATCGACGCGGATTCGCCCACGCCGCCGTACGAGCAGCTCCGGGCGCAGCTCGCCAAGCAGATCCAGGATCGTACGCTCGCCGTCGGCACGAGGCTGCCGACGATCCGGAAGCTCGCGGCCGATCTCGGCCTCGCGATCAACACGGTCGGCCGGGCCTACCGGGAGCTGGAGGAGGCCGGGCTGATCGAGACGCGTGGGCGAGCGGGCTCGTTCGTCTCGGCGGCGGGCGAGGAGGCGCTGGAGCAGGCCCGCCGCGCGGCCCGCGAGTACGCGGAGGTCGTCGCCGGGCTCGGTATCGAGCCCGGCGAGGCGCTCCGGATCGTGGAGGCGGCGCTGAAAGACGCCGCGACGTCATGAGGAGCCGGTGCCCGATGCCGAGGTTCGCGTGCTCAACCGCTCATCGCACGCTCGGGTGTCGCCATGAGAGCCAGGAGAGACACCGGCGGTGAACTCCCGGGCCACGCGTTCGCGCTCCGGCGAAGGCTCACGGCGCTCGTCTCGTACGTTCGGAAAGCCTGACCCGGGCGAACGACCCCCCTTGTCGAAGGCGGGGTCGTTTCGGGTTTCCCTGAGCTTTCCCGGCGGGTCTTCCGGCGATGTGGCCGCCCGGGCGTCAGCGGGGTGAGGCGTCCTTTCGCGGTTTCGGCGGCATGCCGTACCGGGCGTAGCGGTCGCCGGGCGGGAGGAATTCCATGCCGTTCTCGTCGCACGCGTTGTGGATGGTCACATAACCGTTCGGGAAGCCGAATCCCAGGGACACGATCGTGCCCTCCTTGCGGTCCCGGTCCAGGTCCAGCAGCAGTTCCGCCGCCGAGCAGGGCCGGCCGACGAGGGCGACGAGCTCATCCGGGGCGTCGTCCCGCCACGCGAGGTGGAAGTCCGGCCAGTACGGCGTGCGGGACGGATCGATGGTGTTCCAGGTGATGGAGACCTCGTCGAACCTCCAGTGGTTGATCTCGACCTGTTCGCCGTCGAAATCCAGCAGGACCGGGCAGTCGGGGGAACCACTCGTCCTCGTCGAGGCCCCAGACGACCCAGGTCCGGGTCAGCCGCCTGCCGACGAGGCGGCCGAGTCTCGTCCCGTGGGCGGCCGCGATCGCCGCACGCCCGCTCAGCCATTCCGGCCGGTATCCGGGAATCCCGAAGTCGAACACCCGGTGATTGTGCCCGGGCCGGTCGAGACGGCTCCTCGGCCGGTCGGCCGGCGAGCGTCACGGATGCGACCGGTCAAACGGTCGTCGCCTCACCCGTGCGCTCATCCGGGAACGCGTCACCGCCGCGTCCGCGGTACGAGCTGTCACCGGACGGCGAGGAGCTCATGTCGGCCCTGCGACCCCTGGTGGAGTGGAGCCACCGGCGGCGCGGCGCCGTACCGGGCGGGTCCGCCGCCCCCGCCTGACCGGACCCCAGGCACGGGCCGGGGCACGCCACCGGGCACCCGATGCCGGTACGGCCGCGGGCCGACGTGCCTAGATCAACGCGACGCAGCCGAGCAGCAGCACGGAGCCGACGATCTCCGTCACGCCGACCTGTTTCGGGCTCAGCCCGCGGCCGGGGAGCAGTGCGGCGCGCAGCAGGAACGCGGCGAACAGGGCACCGGCCCACGGGCTCAGGTACGCGGCGACGGCGCAGGCCACGGCGTGGTAGCCGATCGACCAGCGCAGGTAGGCGCGGTTGCCGCGCTCGCGGATCATCGTCTTGACGTAGAGGACGGTGCCGAGGAAGTAGGCCGCGCACAGCGTGAACGCGGCGGTCACCGCGCTCGGCGGGGTGCCGGCGACGGTGGCGACGACGAACACCATGAGGCAGCTCTGCGCCACCGAGGCGAGGTCGTTGAGCAGGGCGCGTTCCTGCCGCCGCCAGGCGTACCAGGCGTTCACCGCGAACAGCGCGGCGTAGGCGGGGGCGTACCAGAGCACCGGCGGGCAGGCGATCACGAGGATGAGCAGCAGCGGCGCGGCCACGCCGCCGTAGCCGAGCATCTGGTCGCGGTAGCGGCGCGGGCGGCGGGACTTGACCGCCTGGAAGACGTAGTACGACAGCAGGTATCCGGCGAGCCACGCGCCGAGCAGGGGCAGGTGGGGCCAGCGGAACCCGGCCGTGATCACCCCGGCGAGGTACGGCACGGCGAGCATCGCCCAGGCGCCGTGCTGTGGCGGCACGAACCGCCTGCGCCGTGCCGAGGCGGGCCGCCGGGGCGCCCCGGCCACCGTACCGGCGTCGCTCATGCCGACCTCCACGCATGATCCAAGGCCGCTTCGGTCGTGCTGTCAGCTTAACCGGCGGGGGTTCCGGTTCCCGTTCCGGCATCCCCGGCTCGTGGCGTGGCGGCGTCAGGGCGTCAGGTAGGCGTCAGACGATCTGGAAGTCCGCCATCATCGCCATGTCCTCGTGTTCGAGGTTGTGGCAGTGCAGCATGTAGCGGCCCCGGTAGCCGTCGAACCGCACCAGCACGTCGACGATCTCGTACGGCCGGACGTCCACGGTGTCCTTCAGGCCCGCGTCGGCCGGCTCCGGCTCCCGGCCGCCCCGGGCGAGCACCTGGAAGTGCGCCAGGTGCAGGTGCACCGGGTGGTGGAAGTCGCTGGCGAACCGCCACACCTCCGCGGTGCCGAGCCGCGGCTCGGCCACCGGCATGCCCGGCCGGTACGGCACGCCGTTGATCGTCCAGGCGTCGTGCGAGTCGTGCCGGGTGCGGCGGAAGTCGAAGACGCGGGTGGCGACCGCGGTCGCCCGGTCGGCGGGCGGGAGGTCGGCGAGCCGCTCGGGGACGCGGCTGTCGTCGCGCACCCGGCGGGCCACGCGGAACCGCATCACCGCCCGCGTGCCGCCCTCGCCGAGCGTGTTCACCATCGTGATCTCGCTGCCGGGCGGGTACTCGGAGAAGTCCACGACCACGTCGAACCGCTCCCCCGGCGCGATCGACAGCGCGGTGTGCTCGACCGGCGCGGCGAGCAGGCCCTGGTCGCTGCCGACCTGGACGAACCGCGCGCCGCCGGTGAGCTCCAGCCGGTAGCGCCGGGCGTTCGAGCCGTTGAGCAGGCGGAGCCGGTAGCGGGCGGTGGCCACGTCCAGCACCGGCCAGGGGGCGCCGTTGACCAGGATCACGTCGCCCTGCACGCCCTCCATGTAGGCGTCCTCGACGCCGGGCCGTACCAGGAGGGTGGGGTCGAGCGAGGGGTAGCGGAACGAGCCGTCCTCCTCGAACGCCCGGTCGCAGATGAACAGCGGGATGTCCCGCTCGCCCTTGGGCAGCGGCAGCGCGTCGTCCTCGTCGTCCCGGACGATCGCGATCCCGGCGAGGCCGCGCCACACCTGCGGGGCGGTGAAGTCCATGCGGTGGTCGTGGTACCAGAGCGTGGCCGCGCGCTGCTCGACCGGGTA
>PKFB01000044.1 GCA_002919305.1 Actinomycetales bacterium | reverse complement strand
GGTGGTAAAGGGAGTCATGCCGATGCCGAACCGGCCGGTAGCGATCACATACACCCCGGCTGGCAGCGCCTCTGGGCGTGGCAGCCCCAGGGGGATGCCGGTGCCCATGCCGGGTGGGTCCGCCTCAGCCTCATCCAACCCGTCGACCACCAGCACAATCGGCTTACCGCGCCGTTGCGGGTCACGGTCGCGGGTTTCGGCGGCGGCGCGGATGACTTTCAACAACCAGTCCGGGCGATCCGCCCCGGTCGGGAAGATGCCGCCGGGGGCAAACTGCTCAGCCAGCTCCCAGGCGAGGATCAGCTGCGCCGCCAGGTTACGCCGCGCCTCCGCCGGCACCCGGGCCCCGCCTTCCAGACGGGTGAAGTGATACACACACGGGCGGGTCCACACCAGGTGGGCGGCCAAGGCGGATTTGCCGACACCAGCTTCGCCGCGGATGACCACATACCCGCGGTCCATACCGGCGATCGCCGCATCGATCCGCCTGATCAGCTCCTTGCGGCCCTGGAAGCGGGCCAGGTCCAGCTCTTCATACAGCTCACTTGGGTCGAAGATGGCGTCCTGAAGCCGAGAAAACGACCCAGCAACATAGGTGACCGGGCCGGTGATCACCGCGCCGGTGATATCCCCGCCGGCAACGACCGCTCCGGAACCAATCTTCGCTCCGGGACCAATCCCCCAGTGTCGGGCCTTCACACTTACTCCCCGTCTTCAGCTGGTCTGCTCCCACAGGCCCGATAGCGACGTTAGTTGATCAACCACGTTGACAGCCCAATCAGGACCTCAGCGCGATTCCGGCCATCGCGACATGTCTGTCACCCACTCCTGGTGTCCTTACATGACTGGATGAGTGCAGTGTAGAAACCGCTACCCATAGCGACTATCACGTGGCGATTCGATGGGTGCCGCTGGCATCGGTGTCCTAATAGGACACTAGTGATGATCTTCCTGCTGGTGGGTGGTTGACGGCTGAAGTGTCGACGACTCGAGGTGCGCTGATCGGGTGTGCCCGGACAGGCGCGTGGAGGCTAACGAGTCGCGTCGGGGCGCCTTTCCGAAGTGGCGTGGTGATCATTTCGGTGCGTTGTGTCGGAGAGGCGCGAGGCTGGATCGAATGATTTGATCAGCTTAGCTAATCAATTACGGTGAGTGACTGAGTCTGTGTCTTAAGTTAAAAGGTGTAATCGTGTGATCGCCGATTGCGTGATTCGTGGTCTGCTTCCGTGCTCGTGCTGGCTCTTCGCGCATTGATGAAAAGAATGGAATGAATCCAAAGGGGCGGTTGGTGTGACGGGCGTAGCGTGTCCCCCAATTGGGTGACACGTCGTTATCGGCGTGTCGGTATTACCGGAACGGTAAAAATTAGCGTCACCCTGGGCTGAACGTCTCGTTACGGGAGTGTAGGGCCACCATCAGGACAACAGGACAACCATGCTTTAGACGGTTACGCGTCGCACAGAGTGTGCGATCTAATCCCCATGCAGGTGGCGACGATGAAGATACACCCGTCTCGGTAACTGGGGGGCGAGATATGGACGATCTCCCTATCGGGCGTCGAGTTGCCTACTGGCGTCAGCGCCGCAAGATGTCGCAGCAGGTGTTTGCCGACCGAATTGGGAAGTCCAAGAGCTGGGTGGACAAGGTCGAGCGTGGGGCTCGACGACTCGATAAGTTCTCGGTGCTGTACGAGATCGCGGATGTGCTCCAGGTCGATGTGCAACTTCTACTCGGACGCTGGCCACACCGTCGACCTGAGAGTCTTAACTGCATTGACCAGGTCGAGGTGGAGGAGATCCGGTCGGCCCTGGAGTGCTACGACCGGATCGGGACCTTCTTCGATCCGTCCCCGGTGCAGCCGGCCCCGCTGGAGGAGTTGAGTAAGGCGGTCAAGCACGCCTGGATGACCTTCCACTACGCCAAGTACGGGGTGCTGGCGCGTACCCTGCCTCGCCTTATCCGGGAAGCCCAGGCGGCTGACGCGGCCTACCGCAACAGTAAGGAAAACAAGGACACCAAGCGGGCGGCCTCCCTGCTGGCGCAGGTGTATCAGATCTCGGCCTCGGTGCTGCGCAAGGTAGGGGAGTTCGAACTTGGCTGGCTGGCCGCCGACCGCGCGATCGCGGTGTCGCAACGGGCTGAAGACCAGCTGCTCGCCGGAGTCGCCACCTACCGGGTAGCCAACGCGCTGCTGTCACTGGGACGGTCCCGGCCGGCGCTGGAGTTGAACGTGACGGTAGCCGGCAAGTTGGGGATGGGAGACACCACCGATCCCGCCAAGATCAGCGTCTACGGCATTCTGCTGCTGCAGGGCACCATGGCGGCTGCCCGGGCCGGTGACGCAGCCACGGTTCGGGAACTGCTCCAACAGGCCGAGGAGGCAGCCACCCTTTTGGGGCGTGACGCCAACTACTACTGGACCTCATTCGGACCCACCAACGTGTTGATCCACCGGGCCGCCGCGATGGTGGAGCTGGGGGAGGGGCACCGCGCTGTCGAGGCACACCAAAGCATCGACCCGTCAGCCCTGGCTGGTCTAACCCCAGAACGGCGCGCCAACCACTTCCTGGATGTGGCCCGCGGGTACGCGCAGATCGGGGAGATGACCTCCGCCAGCGAGATGCTGCTGGAGGCCGACCGGTTGGCGCCGTCGGAGATCCGGTGTCGCCCTATAGCTCAAGAGGTCATCACCGAAGTACTCAGACGATCCCGGGGTACCCCACCGTCACCGTTGCTGGAGTTGGCTGACCACATGGGGGTGGCGGTGTGACCAAGACCGAATGTCCCGTGCTGTATGTGATCGCCTGTGGGTCGCTGGCCGCACGGAACGTTGGGACATTAGTGGATCTTGCGAAGCGGGACGGGTGGGACGTATGCGTTATCGCGTCCCCTGACGGTATGAAATTCATTGACGCCCCTGATCTGGAGCAGCGGACGGGGCATCCGGTCCGGAGCCGGTATAAACACCCCTTGGAACCAGACATTCTTCCCCCACCAGACGCGATCATCGTCGCGCCAGCCACCACCAACACGATCAACAAGTGGGCGGCGGGGATCAGTGACACTCTGCCGCTAGGGCTCCTGGTGGAAGGGCTCGGTAAAGGACTGCCGATCGTGGCCATGCCATTCACCAACCGGGCACAGGCGGCGCATCCGGCCTTCGGTGAAAGTGTGCGGCGGCTCCGGGAGTGGGGTGTGACCGTGCTGCTAGGAGACGACGTTTACCCCTTGCATGAGCCAGGTGCCGGTGAGGCGGCGATGAGTAAATTTCCGTGGGAGTTGGCGCTGCGTGAATTGACCAATAAACGCGCTACATGGCGGGGTCGCTCATTCAAGGCGCCGTGACGCGCGATAACCTGCGGCCTGTGACCACACAGGCCACTCAAGCCGCCACCGTGGCGGATGTTTGTGCCCTCCTGGACAGCTGGTACCCGCCTGCCTGGGCGGAGTCCTGGGACCGGGTGGGCCTGGTGTTAGGGGACCCGGACGCGCCCGTCCGGCGCATCCTGTGCGTCGTTGACTGTGTCCCCGAGACCGCCGCGGAGGCTCTGGATCGCGGGGCCGACCTGATCGTCGCCCACCACCCGTTGCTGCTGCGTGGCGTGTCAAGCGTCGCCCCTACGACCTACAAGGGGCGGATCGTGCACCAGCTGATCCGGGCCGGTGTGGCGCTGTTCGTGGCGCACACCAACGCCGACGTCGCCAATCCAGGGGTCTCCGACGCGCTCGCCGCCCGGTTAGGGCTGCGGGATCTGCGTCCGCTGCGTCCCGCTGAGGGGGCCGCTGCGGGTGAGGGGCGTGGGCACGGCCGCATCGGCCGGCTTGCTGAACCGACCCGGCTCGGTGATCTGGTTCGGTACGCGGCCGAAGCGCTCCCCACCGCCCGCTGGGGGATCCGCGCCACCGGCGACCCATCCCAGACGGTGACCACAGTCGCGGTGTGCGGGGGCGCCGGTGATTCCTTCCTGGCTGACGCCCGGGACGCCGACGTGTACCTCACCGCTGACCTGCGGCACCACCCGGCCAGTGAACATGCGTCTGCCGGTGACGGCCCCGCACTGATCGACGTGGGTCACTGGACCAGTGAGCGGCCCTGGCTGGACGGGGTGGCGGAGCGGTTGCGTAACGCCACCGGTCTTGAGGTACTGGTGTCAGACATCATCACCGATCCGTGGACCCTGCACGAGCCTGGTCGGGCGAGCGCGGGCACGACAATATGAGTCTCGACATTAAAGAGACGACACCCCCTGGTACCAACCCCACAGTCATACGGAGGGAACCGCGCTCGTGAAGGCCGATCCGGACGCCCAGCTCCGCCTGCTTGACCTGCAGGCCACCGATACCGCGCTCACCCAGTTGGCTCACCGCCGGCGTAACCTACCTGAACACGCCGAACTGGAGGAGCTGGAGAAACGGATCCGCTCCGCCAGCGACGACCTGGCCCGGGCCCAAGTCGAGGTCGACGACCTTGACCGGGATATCGCTCGGGTGGAGCGCGACATCGAGCAGGTCCGGGCCCGTGCTGAGCGGGACCGCAAGCTCCTGGAAGCCGGCACCGCGCCACCTCGGGAGCTGGAGAGCCTTCAACACGAGCTGGAGACCCTGCAGCGCCGCCAGAGCGAACTGGAGGACTCCGAGCTGGAGCTGATGGAGCGGCGGGAGACCGCCCAGGCGGAGTTGGATGCCGTCCAGGAACGCTTGGAGAAGCTGCGCGAACAGCGGGAAGAGGTCCAGCGGCGTCGAGACGCGGCGCTAGCGGAGATCGCTAAGTCCGAGGAGTACCGCAAGGCGGAGCGTGACGCGCTCGCGGCCGAGCTGCCAGCCGACCTGCTGGCCCTGTACGACCGTATCCGCGAGCAGTACGGAGGCATCGGGGCGGCGCAGCTGCGCGCCCGGCGGTGCGAAGGGTGCCGTCTGGAGCTCGCCGGTGGTGACCTGGCACGGGTGAAAGCCGCGCCGCCCGATGAGGTGGTGCGCTGCGAGGAGTGCCGGCGGATTCTGGTCCGTACCAAGGAGTCGGGTCTGTAAGTGGGCGTCGACAGCATTGAGCGTGTGATCGTCGAAGCCGACGGCGGCTCCCGCGGCAATCCGGGACCAGCGGGCTACGGCGCGGTGATCATCGACTCGCACAGCGGCATGGTGCTTGCCGAACGCTCGGCGGCCATCGGGGTGAGCACCAACAACGTGGCTGAGTACTCCGGTCTGATCGCTGGTTTGGAGGCGGCGGCCGAGCTTGGGGCCCGTCAGGTCGATGTGCGGATGGACTCCAAGCTGGTCATTGAGCAGATGTCAAACCGCTGGAAGATCAAAAACCCCGGTTTGCGTCCGCTCGCCACCCGCGCCCGGGACCTGGTACGCGGATTCGACGAGGTCACGTTCACCTGGGTGCCGCGGGAGCGCAACGCCCGCGCCGACGCCCTCGCCAACGCCGCCATGGACGCCGCCGCTGAGAAGAGCACAGCCACGCAGCCACCCCCCTCCCCGCCGCCGGCGCAGGAGCCCAGCGGGGAACCAGCCCAGGAGACCGGCCAGGGCACGCTGTTCGACGCGATCCCCGGACCAGAAGCAGCCCTGTCTGACACGGCGCCGTCCGACGCATCCCCGGCCGACGCGGCCCGCACCGAGGCGGACTCCTCCGGCGCGTCGGCCGCCGACTGGGAGCCCCGCCTGACCGCACCGACCCGGCTGATTCTGCTGCGGCACGGCGAAACCGAGTATTCGGCGGCGCGGCGCTACTGCGGCCACGGCGACATCCCCCTGATTCCCCACGGTGAGGAGCAGGTACGCGCGGCCGCCCGGGAAATCCAGCGTCTGGCGCCTGAAGTGGCGGCGATCATCTCCTCTCCGCTGTCGCGGGCGCGTCAGAGTGCGGAGTTGGTCGCCGCCGCGTACCCCGGGGTCCCGGTCGAGATCGATCCGGGCTGGATCGAATGCGATTTTGGAGCCTGGGAGGGGTTGACCTTCGCCGAGGTCCGTCAGCAGTGGCCCCGGGAACTGGACGCCTGGCTGGCTGACCCGCGTACCCCCGCCCCCGCCGGGGAGTCGTTTGAGATGGTGCGGACACGAACCCGGGCCGCCGCGCGGGCGCTCCGGGAGCGCTACCAGGGGCGCACCGTGGTCGTGGTCAGCCACGTGACGCCGATCAAGCTGCTGCTGTGTGACGCTTTGGACGCCGGTCGGCTCTTTTTGAGTCGGTTGCACCTGGATCCGGCGGGAATATCCATCGTGGACAGTTGGCCGGACGGCGGGATCTCGGTGCGTTTGATTAACGCGGTTCCAGCGCGCTAACGAACCATATAACGACCGTTCACCGCACCACGGGAACCGTTGGGCGCAAGATCCGACATCTTCTGCTCGCTCTTTTCATGGCGATCCGCATAACCTGCGCGCGCTTCGCCGTGGCTTGTGACCGGGGGCACATCTCTGAATATGTCGCACCCATGATCAAGTCCGCGGTACGGATTGCCATCAGCGTGCATATAGCAAGGAGACCGCGTTGACCGTTCCAGAATCAGCTCCAGATACAGAGCCGCCGCAGCGGCCGCCGGCATCCCGGCGCACCGATGCCAGTCCATGGAACTGGTTCCTACTGCCCGCCATCGTGCTCCCGATTATGACCTTTATTTACAACAACGATGAGCCGCGGCTACTGGGATTCCCAATGTTCTATTGGTTCCAGTTTGCCCTTATTTTGGTTGGTGTCGGGTGCACCACGCTCGTGTACCAAAAGACGAAGCGGCGGGGGTGAGAAGAGATGTGGCGTGATCACCTCACAGAACTGATCATCTTCGCCGCGTTGTTCGCGCTGGTCAGCGTGATGGGATTCATCGCGGCTCGATGGCGGCGCCCCACCACCATGGAGCATCTGGACGAATGGGGACTCGGTGGCCGCAACTTCGGTAGCTGGATCACCTGGTTCCTGATCGGTGGAGACATCTACACCGCGTACACCTTCGTGGCGGTGCCGGCGCTGGTGTTCGGCGCAGGCGCGGCCGGATTCTTCGCGGTGCCGTACACGATCATCGTCTACCCGCTGGTCTTCCTGTTCCTGATCCGCCTGTGGTCGGTGTCGCACGTCCACGGCTTCGTCACCCCCGCGGACTTTGTCCGCGCGCGGTTCGGATCCCCCACCCTCGCCCTGCTGATCGCGATCACCGGCATCGTCGCCACGATGCCCTACATCGCGCTGCAGCTGGTCGGCATCGAAGCCGTGCTGCGCACCATGGGCCTTAACGGCGAATGGCCACTCATCATCGCCTTCACGGTGCTGGCCGCGTACACCTACCAGTCCGGGCTGCGTGCCCCAGCCCTGATCGCCTTCGTCAAGGACAGCCTGATCTACGTGGTGATCCTGGTCGCGGTGCTGTATATCCCCAGCCGGCTCGGCGGGTGGGGCGCGATCTTCGACGCGGCCCAGGAGCACTTCGATCAAACCCCAGCACCCACCGACGGCATCGTGCTGCCGGCCTCCGGCCAGATCGGGTACGCCACCCTGGCGCTGGGATCGGCGTTGGCGCTGTTCCTATACCCGCACAGCACCACCGGCGTGTTGGCCAGCCGCAGCCGCGACGTGATCAAGCGCAACATGTCGGCGCTGCCCGCCTACAGCTTCCTGCTGGGCCTGATCGCACTGCTGGGATTCATGGCCATCGCGGCCGGCGTGACCTCCAGTGACGGCGACACCAACACGATCGTGCCGAACCTGTTCGATGAGATGTTCCCCGACTGGTTCGCCGGCCTCGCCTTCGCCGCCATCGGGATCGGCGCCCTGGTACCGGCCGCGATCATGTCGATCGCGGCGGCGAACCTGTTCACCCGCAACATCTACCGGGAGTACCTGCGCCCCAACGCCTCCGACGCTGAGGAAGCACGGGTGAGCAAGCTGGTCTCGCTGATCGTGAAGTTCGGGGCGTTGCTGTGCATCCTGGTGCTCAACCCGTCGTTCTCCATCGACCTGCAGCTGATCGGCGGCGTCATCATCATCCAGACCCTGCCGGCGGTCGGCTTGGGCGTATTCACCCGTTGGTTCCACCGCGTGGGTCTGATCGCCGGTTGGGTCGTCGGGATGGTGCTGAGCATCTGGATGCTCTACTCCATCTCCTCCCCGACCCGGGCACACTTCGCTGGCTCCTCCTACCCGCTGGCGAACCTGCCGCTCGTCCCCGACGACACCGCCGGTGGCATCTGGACCGGCCTGGTGGCGCTGGTGGTCAACCTGGTGGTCTCCGCCGTCGTCACGGTCCTGTGCCGGCGCGCCGGCCTGGCCGACGGCCAGGACCGCACCCGGTCCGACGACTACGTCGCCGACCAGGGGGACCCCAAGGTCAAGGACGTGCCGGAGCTGGTCAACCACTGACAGGTCACCCACTGACACCAGAGCGGCTGTGACCCTGTGGGCTCGACCGGACAGGTCCAGGTCTGGTCTATGTCTGGTCGAGCCCACCACACGCTTTGGGTCTGGTGGGTGGGGTTACGCGAAAGCGCGTACCGCCAACAGCACACCGATCCCGACGCCGTAACAGACGATCCCCCACCGCAGCACCGCCGACGGAAGCTTGCGGGCAACAACCGCACCCGAGTAGCCGCCCGCGATCGTCGCAGGAACCAGCACCGCGACCGACACCCAGTGCACCGGCCCCACCAGCCCGAACACGAGCACGGTGACCAGCCCCAGTGTCGCGGACAGCACGTTCTTCAACGCGTTGATCCGGGCCATGGACTCATCGATCACCAACGCCAGCACCGCGACCAGCACCACACCCAACGCCGCACCGAAGTAGCCCCCATACACCGCGCCGATCCCCGCCAGCAGATGCAGACTGAGCCGGCGCCGCCACTCCGGCATCGCGTGCGGATGCCCCACCAGCCGGCGTAACCGCTCCTGAAACGCCAAGACCCCCGCGGCACCCAGGACCAAAAACGGCACCACCACGTCGAACACCTCGGCCGGGGTGGTGAGCAGAAGGACGCATCCCGCCGTGGCGCCAACGACCGCGGTGGGAAGCAGCTCCGCAGCACGACGCCGCTGCCCCCGCAGATCAGGCCAGCTACCGGCGACCGAAGCCAGATAACCCGGACACACCGAGACGGAGTTCGTGACATTCGCCGGAACCGGCGGCAGCCCGGTCGCGATTAAAGCCGGGAACGTCACCAGGGAGCCGCCCCCCGCCACGGAATTGACGATGCCCGCTGTCAGGCCCGCGGCCAGCAGCAGGACGACATCAGTAGCGCCCATGATCCGTCGAGCCTAGAGGCTGCCCCTTGGGCGCTCGGTGTGGCGTGCGGCCGGATACGCCCAGCGCGTACCCCGCCGCGCCGATCACCATCCTGTGACGGGCAGGGCGGTCCGGCCCGCTGATGGGGCCCACCGGTGTGTGGTGCCGGCCAGGTGCACCGGTGTCTGGACAGGCACGACGTACCATGGATCTGGCGGACGAGCCGGCCGGACGGTCGCGTCAGCGCTGTGCTCACACGCGTGAGCATGGCCGCTGCCGAGGAACGTCCGGGCTCCACAGGGCAGGGTGGTTGCTAACAGCAACCCGGGGTGACCCGCGGGAAAGTGCCACAGAAAACAGACCGCCCGTCCGCGTCAGCGGGCGGGTAAGGGTGAAACGGTGGTGTAAGAGACCACCAGCGCCTCGGGTGACCGGGGCGGCTCGGTAAACCCCACCCGGAGCAAGGTCAAGAGGGCCTCGCCTCACGCGGGGCCTGCGCGGACGCTTGAGGGCGGCCCGTCCGATGTCCGCGGGTAGACCGCTAGAGCCTGTCGGCAACGGCAGGCCGAGATGGATGACCGTCGGCCGGGACGCCGTAAGGCATCCCGGTTACAGAACCCGGCGTACAGGCCGACTCGTCCGCCACCTCTCAGGCTCAAAGCCTCACACACGGTCATAAGCGGGGCGCATGCTCCGTCTGGGGATGCGGCGCCGCCGTCAACGCTTCAGCGATCCAGCGCATGCTGGTGACGGTGGTGTCTGCACCGGCCTGACGGAACATGTCGACTTTGTCCGGCTGGTTCGCAAACCCGATGACCCGTACACCAGCCGCCTGCGCACCATAGACGTCCGCGAGCGAGTCACCGACCAGGACACACCGGTCTGGAGGCGCACCCACCGCGTACCCGGCTTTCCGGATCGGGGCGGGATTAGGCTTCATCAGCCCAGGAGCGGCGTACGCGCGGCCCACCACGTGGGTGATAAGTGAGTCCAGACGGTGCATCGTCAGGTAAGCCATCACCGCCCCAGCGGAGTTATTACTGACGATCGCCACCGGCAGGCCGGCCTGGCGGGCCGCGACGATGACGTCACGTGCGTACGGCGTCGGTTCAGCGGTCGTAACGGCCCGCCGTTCGGCGGCACAGAGCGCATCCTCGACAACCCGTGTGACCTCCTGGTCACCACGAGCGTCAATGCGACGGAGGATCTCAAGCGGATCCGGTTCCTCGGCAAGACTCGGCGGTAGCGTCACGCCGCGTCGGCGCAGCATGTCAACCAGGGAAGCGGCAACCCGCGGCGCGGGGTAGTGCGCGAAAACACGGCACACCGGCCCGTCGAAATCAAGCAGCAGGGCACCGACCGCAGCCCGACCCGCTCGGAAGAGCGCCGCCACCTCGACCCCGGGGTCACGCATCTAATCTCCACCCACCTGACGCTCGCCACACCCGAACACCCTCGTTCCTGCCGCATCAGACCACGACACGGGCGATCACCGCGGTCGCATCGTCGTGCCGCTTGCCGCACCAACGGGCAGGATCAGGATCAGTGGACTCCGCGCGCCGCACCGCCTCAATAAGGTGACGCGGACCGTGCGTGTTCGCCTGATCGAAAACATCACGCCAAGACCAGCCATAACGCTGAACCAGCCGCGTCACGCCATCGGACAGCAGACCAACCTGCGACACCTGTGTGCGGGGGACAGACCCGGTCAGCGACTCGTACGCCGCGTCACGATCCGCGGCAGCGACCCAGAAACCACCAGGCCGATTGCGTACCGTGGCGACGAAGACAGGGTCGTACCGGGGGACGTCCGCAACGACCACCGGTGCATCACCAAGCTGGTCAGCCCGGTCATCGGTGACCGCCTCCACCGTCCCATCCGTCCACAGCCAGGCCACCGCAGCATCGCCAAGCACCAGCCACTCGATGCGGTCATCGGCGAGGCGAACGATCGCCACAGTGGAGGCTGGGGTGAGCGGATTGCTGAGATCGCAGCCTGGGCCATGCTCACCAGCGGTGCGGCCGATCGCGTCAGCGAGAAGATCCGGAAGCGTCTTATGCGGCGCGGTCGCCAGGCCGTAGCCGAGATGAAGACCAAGACGTTGAACAAACCACGGCACCGTGTGCTGACAACCGTCATCCGGATACCGGGTCACCCCGTCGAGCACGAGAGCCCACCGATCAGACACGAGGTAAAAGTCATCGTTCGCGCCTCCGGGAGCGGCCTCCGAGACGGTCACCGCATCGAGCACTCAGCACACCTCACTCAGGTCGATCACTGTCGAGTTCTTCTCTTTTGTTTGGATTTAAAGGAGTCATGTTGGTGCGGTAGGGCACCACACCGACCACCGGGTCAGGCGGGAGGCGGGTGTGGGGTCTTGTGGCCTTCGAGAAGTCAGTCTGTGTCATCTGATGTGTGCGGCTGCGACCGGCAGCGTTGCACGGTCATGACCGTATTAAGGCAGTAGCGGACCGCTGAGTCTCCTCCGTATTGCTTGATAAGTGGGATGGCCACGACGAGGAGCTTTAAAAGGGAAAACCAAGAGATGTCCGCGGTGAGGGCACGAGCGACGCTCATCAGGCTATGAAGGTCATAAGGAGCGGCCTTGACGCAGCGGGCGAGTAGGTCTATGCCGCTAGCCGAAGGTGGTAGTGCGGGCCGCCTGCTGTATGCGCGTGCCTAATTCCTCTTCAGGGAAACACGTCAGAACGTTCTCCAGGACGTGGGCGCGTTCGTGCTCCCTCCTGATCGTGAGAGCGGCGTGGTAGGCGTGAGGGAGCAGGGGAGCGGGCAGATGGGGAGCGAGGAAAGTAAGCAGACGATTGCGGCTGAAGGCGTCGGCGTCGGTGATGGCACGGAGGGCCTGGGGAAGAAGGTCGGGGAGAAGGTAAGCCAGCTGGGTCAATATTTCGGCACGGCTGCTGGCGCCGAGGTTGCCGGCGGCCTGGAGAACGTGGGGGTAACGATACGGCGCTGTCAGGCGGCAGGTATAAGGCCAGCCGGACCAGCACTTTGGCGCGGGTGTGGGCCTCGGTGATGGTGGCGGCGGTGTGGAGAACGTGGGGCAACAACTCGGGCGGGAGATGAGGAGCAAGAGCGACTAACACGTCGACACGGTCAGGTTCAGCAAGGCGACGGATATAGCTGAGCGCATGCCGCGCGGTCCAGATATCGGCTTCCACCAGATGGGGAATGAGATCGGCGGGCAGCTGGTCAGCCTTGCTGGTAAGGGAAGCGGTGATGAGGGCGTACCGCAGCTCCAACCCCAGGTGGGGAGTGGTCTGGCCGGTGGCGAGGTACCGGTCGGTGTCGGCGCGGGCGTACGCCTGGGCGCGGGCGATATCAGTCAGGTAGTGGGAGAGGGTGCCGGCGTGTTGGTGGGCCTGGTGCCGTATGGCGCGGGCCTGCCCGATGTCGGTTTCCGGGTGTTCACAGGTCAGGAGCGTGTGCAGGTCAGGGATTCCACCGGCACTGGAGTGTCAGGGCGGCAGGTGGTGATGATGAACACTCCATCCGGGAGTGACCGAGGGAGCCCTAACGGCAGCCCATCCTCTGCAGGCTCGGCCTCATCTAGCCCATCGACGACCAGCACCACCTGCCCACTGGAGACAGTGGCCTTCTCAGCGGCCAGCTGCAGCAACCAGCTGAATCCCTCGGTGGTGTGCGCCCACGACGGCACCGCGTTCTTAGAACGCAGGTATTTCTCCAAGGCGAAGCGGGCAATCAGCTGGGCGGACAGGTTGCGTAACGCTGCCGGGGCGGACCGGTTTCCCAAGCAGGTGAAGTGCGACAGGTACCCCCGCTGCTGTACCAGCCGGGCCGCCACCGTGGTCTTCCCCAGGCCAGGATCGGCTTGGATGACGACGAAACCGCAGGCCTGTTCGGTCCGGAACCGGTCTACCTGGTCGATCAGCCACTGGCGGCCGGTGAACTCCGTAAGCCGTACCTCATCGAACACCGGCTGCGGATCCTGCACCACCAGCGACAGCGGCGCCGCGCTGTTGCTTTTTGCCTTCTCTTTGCCTTTCCTGAGCAGGATTTTCTTGGCTGGTAAAGCGAACTGAGTCAAGTGAGTAAGGTGAGCTGTCAAGATCAGTCTCCCTCTGCTTATTCAGATCGCTTCCCCTCCTTCTACAAAAGACCTGCGACATTGCTGGTTCTGTCATTGAGGCTGTTTTGAAGAAGGCCATATCGCCCGCGCAGTTTTCTCATATGTGGTCATCTCGTCACTGACCGTGACCGTGACCTCAACGGGGGCGTCGTAAACCAGCGACATGCGGTCATGACCGCATCGAGGCAGTAGCGGACCGCTGAGGTGCCTCCGTACTGGTTGATGAGTGGGGCGGCGGTGGCAAGGAATTTTAAGACGGTGGCTCGGGAGGCGCCTGTGGTAAGGGAACGGGCGATGGTAACCAGCCCGTGAAGATCGTGGGGAATGCTTTTTACGCAGTGAGCGAAGAGTTCTACGCCTTCAGAGTCGAATGTGGTGGTGCGGGCTGCCTGTTGTATACGCGTGACTAATTCTTCCTGATGAAAACGCGTCAGGATGCGACTTAACGCTTGAGCGCGTACGGTCTGCTGCCCAATCGCGGTGGCGACGTGGAGTGCTTGGGGCAGGAGGGTGGGCGGGAGGTGGTCCGCTAGCTCAGTCAACGCCTCGGCGCGGGCGTAGTCACTGGTGAGGGCGGTGATGGCCTGGAGGGCGTGGTGGAGGGTGGTGAGGCGTTCCTCCGAAGGAAGATGCGGGATGAGAGCGATGAGCGCCCAGGCACGGACGGGGTTGTCAACGGCGGTGGCGGTTTTGCGGGCTTGGTGAAAGAGGACATGGCGTTGGTCGGGCGGGAGGTGCGGGGCAAGGCTGGCTAGTGCTCTGACCCGTGGATAGCCCTCGGTGATGTGGGTGGCGGTCTGGAGTGCTTGAGGGATGAGGACGGGCGGAAGAAGCGGCGCGATGGCGGTCAACACCTCAGCACGATCGGTGTCGTCAGTGAGGGCGGTGATGGCCTGGAGGGCGTGGTGGAGGGTGGTGTGGCGTTCCTCCAGCGGAAGGTATTCAGCCAGATCAGCGAGTGCCTGGGCGCGGGCGTACTCGT
>PKFB01000069.1 GCA_002919305.1 Actinomycetales bacterium | reverse complement strand
GGCCGGCCTGGCCGACGCCGCGAATGACGTGGCGTTGCAGGATGGCGTAGAGGATCACCAGGGGCAGCCCGGCGATCAGAGCCGCGGCCATGGTCT
This sequence comes from Actinomycetales bacterium, assembly GCA_002919305.1. Taxonomy (GTDB): domain Bacteria; phylum Actinomycetota; class Actinomycetes; order Mycobacteriales; family Micromonosporaceae; genus RSA1. The sequence goes on along the minus strand of PKFB01000069.1, from coordinate 15,457 downwards.
GGGCGTACCGCACCCCGAAGGAACCCTGGACCGAGTACAGGCCGACCGGGATCGTCATCATCTCGGGGTCAGTGATGACGATGAACGGCCACAGGAAGTTGTTCCAGGCCGAGATGAAGGTGAAGATTCCAACGGCCGCCAGGATCGGCCGGGACATCGGCAGTACCACGCTCCAGAAGATGCGCAGCCGACTGGCGCCGTCCAGCTCCGCCGCCTCTTCGTAGTCGCGGGGGATGCCGTCGAAGAACTTCTTGAGGATGAAGACCATGGCCGGCGCCACCAGCTGCGGCAGGATCATGCCCCAGTAGGTGTCGACCAGCCCGAGGGCCCGCATCTCATCGAACAGCGGCACGATCAGGACCTGCGGCGGCACCATGATGCCCGCCAGCACCGCGGCGAACAGCCAGCGGCGTCCGGGGAAGGTGGTACGGGAGAAGCCGTACGCCGCCAGGCTGGTCAGGGCCAGCGTCAGGATGGTGACCAGGGACGCCACCAGCAGGCTGTTGAACAGCCAGCGAATGATGTCCCCCTGTCCGAGGATGATGCGGAACGCCTCCAGGGTGAATTCGCTCGGGATCCAACTCACCGGCATGACGGTGGTCTCGGCCTCCGGCTTGAGCGCGGTGTCCACAGCCCACGCCAGAGGAACCAGCCACAGCAGAGCCAGCAGCAGGCCGATCAGGGACAGAGTGGCCCCGCCGAACGTCGTTCGGCCCAGGGCGGCGCGTAATCTGGTCATGACGCGGACTCCTCACGCGCGGGGAAGAGCTTGAACTGCGCGATCGACACCACCACGATCAGCGCGAAGAGCATGTAGGAGATCGCCGAAGCGAAGCCGATTCGGTACGACGTGAAGCCCGTCTCGTAGATGTATTGGATGATCGGCCGGGTCGAGAAGTTCGGGCCACCGCCTGTCATCAGGTAGACCTGGTCGAACACCTTCAGCGACGCGATGAGCTGCAGCACGATGATCAAACCCGTGGTGCGTCGCAGCATCGGTAGCGTGATGTGCCACAGCTGCTGGAACGATGAGGAGCCATCCACCGACGCCGCCTCATACAGCTCCCGGGGAATGGCTTGCAGCGCCGCCAGGTACAGCAGGAAGTTAAAGCCGACCGTCCACCAGGTGGTGGTCAGCACGATCGCGATCATCGCGACCCGTTCGTCGGTTAACCAGGCCACCTCACTCAGCCCGATCCGGGTGAGAGCGTCGTTGATCAACCCGAATCCCGGCTGGTAGAGCCAGATCCAGATCAGGGTGACGACGGTGACCGGCAGCACGAAGGGCGCGAAGTAGGCAAAGCGCAGGAACCAGCCCAGGCGCCGGGCGCGGTGCGCCAGTAGGGCCATCACCAGCCCCAGCAGCACCAGGGGTGGGGTGCTCAGCAGCGTGAACAGGATGGTGTGCCACAGCGAGGTCCACACCGCGTCGTCCCTGACCATCTCCAGGTAGTTGTCCAGGCCAAGGAACTCAGAGTCACCGCCGGCGAGGCTGGTGTTGAAGAAGCTGCTCCACAGGCCGGTCAGCACCGGCCAGACCATGAACAGGGCATAGACGATGACGAATGGAAGAACGAACCACAGCCCACCCAGCCGGGACAGCAACGGCTGGGTACGGGTGGTATCGGACGGCGCTGCGGCAGAGGTCTGCCGAACGGCGGTGTGCACGGCCATGATGCCTCCTTCGGGGGACGAGGAAAGGAGCGCCGTGTCGCGGGGTTTACACGGGGGACGGGGTGTCCAACAGGCGCTGTAAGGCACCCCGGAACTGGTCGAGGGCCTCCTGGGGGGTGTTAGTCCCGGCGTGCACCGCGCCGAAGGCGCCGCTCGCCTGGCTCTCCATGTCCGACGCCGAACCGCTGAACCAGACGTCCGGGTCGAGTTGCACGTTCTCCGCGGCGTGGCGGTAGTGCGACTGGGGCGTCAGGTTGAGGTATTCAGGGCTCTCCACCACCGGCAGATACGAGGGGACGTGACCGCCGGCCGCCCAGTCGACACTGTTTTGAAGCATGTAGGCCACGTACTCCAAGGCGGCCCGGGTGTTGTCCCAGTCCCGGTTGCGCTGGTGAGGCAACACGAAGCAGTGGCAGTCCCCCTGGGTGCGGTTGGTGTTACCAAACACGTTGGGGAACGTGGTCATGCTGAACGGCACCTGCTGGGTTTGGAAGGTGGTGACCTCCCAGCCGCCGTTGAACAGGAAAGCCGCCTGCCCGTTGCTGAAGTTCGCCACCGCCGCCTGATAGTCGGCTCCCCGAGGAGCCACCTCCTCCTCGATCGACAGGCGACGCATGAACTCCAGCGCCTCCAGTCCGCGTTCCTCATCGAGGATCAGCTCGGTGCCGGACTCATCGAACAGTTCACCGTCCAGCTGCCGGTACAGGGTCCACCACAGCCGCCACGGGGACACATCCCCGGTACTGAGGCTGACCCCGAGATTCCCGGTGACGCGCCGCGCCTCAACGAACGCCTCGATCAGCTCGTCGGTGCCCGACAGAGGTATCAGCTGATCGTTGGAGTCCAGCAGACCGATCTCGCGGCAGATGTCGACGTTGTAGTACAGGACGAACGGGTGGGTATCCAGCGGAATCGCGTACAGCTCACCGTCGACCGTGCACCGGTTCCAGATGTCAGGCAGGAACCGGTCCTGGGTGATGCCGAGCTCCGCCAACATGTCGAGGGGGAAGGGATCCAGCAGCCGTCCCGGCGCGTACCCGCCGAGCCGGGACAGATGCAGGATCGCCAACTCTGGGGCGCGGCCACCCGCGGCGGACATCGCCAGTTTGGTGTAGTACGGCGCGCCCCAGGCCAAGGTGGTGGCACGGAAATCAATGTCGGGGCGGGACTCGATGAACGCATCCGTCATCTGGGTCATGCGGGCGCCATCGCCGCCACCGAACAGATTCCAGTACCGCACCCGGGTGCGGTTTCCGATCAGATCGTCCGCAGTACAAGCGGATAACCCGATGCCTGCGACGATCCCGGCCGTGCCGGCGAGCAGGGACCGCCGGCTTAATCCATAGGGTGTGTGTGTAGGACGCATAGGCGTCTCCGTTCCCTCAGGTCACCATCAGGCCTAAGACGGGACCTACACGGCACAGAACTCAATACCGGCGAGCTCACAGAACACTCGCCAGTCCTCGGCGTGGTGGCCGAGGTTCATCACTTGGTGGTGCGGGCCGCCGGCACGCAGCCAGCGGTCCATGCAGTCCCGCAGTCCACTGGCGGGACGGAACTGGCCGTAGGGCATCTCCAACGCCGGCAGCTCCTGGCTGTCGAGGTTTTCGCCCTCGGCCACAACCATGCGGAAACGCTCCCCACCGAGCGACACCAACGTCGCCAGCGTCGCCGGTCCCGGCTGGTACTGGAACAGGAACGTCGGCGGGTCGTCCAGGCGCCCGATCCCCAACGAGCGCTTGATGAGGCGTACCGGACGGTCCGACCGTGCGATCCGCCAGTTGCCCTCACCCATGTGGCTCATCAGGATCGAGTCGGTGGGGAAGTCCATCGCGTACATCTCGGTGAAGTGCCCGTCACCGATGAGTTGGTGACCGGCGTACACCATCGCCGCCGCCAACGCGTCCCCTTCGGCGCCGTAGCCGTAGCCGCGCGCCATCAAGGTGGAGGCGGCCGCCAGCGGCAGCCGGGAGAACCGGCCATCCTCACCAATGGCGTCGAAGTGGGTGGAGTACGCCCCGTAGCCCCGCTCGACCAGCAGCCGCTCGATCGCGATCTGCATCCGGGCGTGGTCGTTGCGCTCCTCGTCGGACAGCCGCGGGTCGATCTCGAAGTTCTGATCCTCCCAGGCCCGCAGCTCAGCGACCTCCTCGTCGGTCACCGCGTTCATGCCCCGCCACAGGTCACCCGGCGCGATGAAGCTGATCTCCGGCCCGAGGGCGCGTAGCAGGGCGGTCTCGTCGACCCGGATGTCGCCCATGTCGTTCATGGCGTAGCCGAAGATGCCGATTTTCAGCGAGCGCCAGGCGGTGACCGCCCGGGCGGCGCGGGCCCACCGGTCAACCCGCTTTGCAAACGACGGGGACCGCCAGTCGTCGGTGATCACGTGGAAAGGCCGACCCGCCCGCACCATCGCGTTCGCGGTGTCCTGGGCGCCGTGGATGCCCTGGTTGTAGGTCATGTCAGCCATGTCCCAGGCCGGCGTCACCGTCGGCTCAGGCTGGATGTTGGCCAGACACACCGGGAGCCGGTTCTCGTTGAACAGCCGGGCCACCCGCATCGCCGGGCCGTAGGTCAGCATGACCACCATGACGCCGTCCAGGTCGGCGTTGACGAACTGCCGCATCACGCGTTCGGCGTCGGCGCGGCTCTTCACCGGCTCCCCGACCGTCCAGTCCGCGATGTCGCTCAGATGATCGGCGATCTGCTGCGCGTAAGCGCCCTGACGCTCGGTGATGCCGGGAATCATGTGGTCGTAGAGCGCCTGCATGATCCCCAGCAGGCCGATGCGGGGCTTGCGGGTCACGTTGGGCGTAGGCGTACTCAACGCTGTCGTCTCCTTCGTCATCGAGAGGTACGCGGGTGCGCTGCGCGTTGTCCGTAGACGTTCTGGTAGCGGTCGTAGAGCGCGTCGATGTGCTCAGCGGCCAAAGGCTTCACCTCGCCCAGGGCCCGGGCCAGGTGGACGGTGCGGGCCACGTCCTCGCACATCACGGCGGCCTTCACCGCGGCGCGGGCGGTGGGGCCGATGGTGAATACGCCGTGGCCGCGCATCAACACCGCGGGAGAGCGGTGCCCCGACAGGGTCGACACGATGCCCCGGCCGATGTCGTCGCCTCCGATGAGCGCGAACGGCCCCACCGGGATCTCCCCGCCGAACTCGTCGGCCATCGCGGTGATGACGCAGGGGATCGGCTCCCCCCGGGCGGCCCACGCCGTGGCGTACGGACTGTGGGTGTGAACCACACCCCCCACCGACGGCATGTGGCGGTAGACGTAGGCGTGCGCGTCGGTGTCGCTGGACGGCGCGTAATCGCCTTCCACCACCGTGCCGTCCAGGGAGACGACCACCATCGACTCCGGGGTGAGGTCCTCGTACGCCACTCCGCTAGGTTTGATGACCATCAGGTCGCTGTCCGGGACCCGGGCGCTGATGTTGCCGCTGGTCCAGGTCACCAGACCCCAGCGGATCAGCTCGGCGTGTAGGTCGGCGACGGTGCGGCGTAGCGTCGCCACGCGTTCGTCGAGTGCCGTCATGCCTCCGTCTCTTCCTTGTGAGTTGGGTGTCGGTGGTGGGTGGTCGGCACCGGGGAGCCGGCGGACCGGCCCGGGGGTCCTCGGGGGTTAGCGGGGGGAGTCGGCCGCCCGGGCCGGAGCCTGATGAGTGAAGCCGGGTCAGGGCGTCGCTGCGGACGCAGCCGACCCAGCCGGCGCCGACACGGGAGTTTCGTTGCGGAGCCGGCGGAGCCGCCGCAGGACGTCATTGCCACCACGTCCGAAGTAGTCGTGCAACCGCTGGTACTCGGCGAACAGCAGGTCGTACCGGGCGGCGCGTTCAGGGTCGGGCCGGTACACGTGCCGCTGCACCTTCCCCATGGCGGCGGAGGCCGCGTGCACGTCCGGGTACGCCCCGGCCGCCACCGCCGCGTGGATCGCCGACCCCAGGGCGGGGCCCTGGGCCGCGTCCAGCACATTCAGCGGCCGCCGTAGCACATCGGCGTACACCTGCATCAGGAACGCGTTGCGGACCAGGCCACCGGCGACGGTGAACTCCTCCACCGGCACCCCCGCGGTGGTGAAGGCGTCGACGATGATCCGGGTCCCGAACGCGGTGGCCTCCAGCAGCGCCCGGTAGATGTCCTCGGGGCGGGTGGCCAGGGTCTGCCCCACGATCACCCCGGAGAGGGTGTGGTCGACCAGCACCGACCGGTTACCGGAGTGCCAGTCCAACGCCACTAGGCCGTGTTCGCCGACCCGCTGCGCCGCGGCCAGTTCGGTGAGGTACTCGTGCAGGCTGAGGCCGCGGCGCCGCGCCTCGTCGTGATAGGCGGGTGGGACACCTTCCCGGGTGAACCAGGCGAAGATGTCACCCACCCCGCTTTGCCCTGCTTCATAGCCCCACAGGCCCGCGACGATCCCGTCCCGGACCACACCGCACATGCCGGGTACCTCCGCCAGCCGGTCCGAGGACATCACGTGGCAGGTGGAGGTTCCCATCACGGCGAGCATGTGGCCGGGCGCGGTGGCCTGCGCTGCGGCGGCGGTGACGTGGGCGTCGACATTGCCGACCGCCACCGCGATCCCTTCCGGCAGCCCGGTGGCGGCTGCCGCGCGGGCGGTGAGCCGCCCGGCGAGCCCGCCCAGGGGTGAGAGGGGGTGCTCGAGTTTGGTGGCGACGAAATCCTCAAAGCCGGGCGCCAACGCGGCCAGGTACTCCCGGGACGGGTATGAGTCGTCTTGGTAGATCCCCTTGTAGCCGGCGGCGCAGACGTTGCGGGTGTGGCGGCCGCACAACTCCCACACGATCCAGTCGGCGGCCTCGATCCACCATTCGGTCCGGTCGTAGACCTCCCGGTCCTCCTCGAACAGCTGCAACGCTTTGGCGAACTGCCACTCCGAGGAGATCCGGCCCCCGTAGCGGGCTAACCAGGGCTCGCCGCGTTGGGCGGCCACCTCGGTGACCCGGTCGGCGTGCGGTTGGGCGGCGTGGTGTTTCCACAGTTTGGGGTACGCGTGGGGGCGTCCCCGGAACTCCTCTAACTCACACAGCGGGGTGCCGTCGGCCAGGGTCGGCAGCACGGTGCAGGCGGTGAAGTCCGTCCCGATGCCGATCACCTGCTCTGGGGAGATCCCCGCGTCCCGTACCGCCGCCGGGACCGCGTGGCGGAGCACCTGCCGCCAGTCCTCGGGGATCTGCAGCGCCCAGTCCGGGGGCAGCGGCTCCCCGGTGGCGGGGAGTTTTTCGTCCACCACTCCGTGCGGGTACTCGTAGACGGCGCTGCCGACTTCGGTGCCGTCGGCGACCCGGACGACCACGGCACGCCCGGATAAGGTGCCGAAGTCCACACCGACCACATAGGAGTCGGATGCTGGAATACCGCCGATGTTAGCGTTCACATTTGACGGTGCAGTCCGGTCGGACGGTGGGCCGGTCATAGGGTTCGACCTCCGGGGGTGAGGATCGGTGCGCTTCCCGGGGGTGGGGAAACGCCTCCCTCGGTGGGTGAGGGAACTGGGGTCGGGAGGGGTGAGAGGACTCGGTTTTCAGTTGTGGTAAGCCCGCGGGTTTCGTGGTTTGTGGGGGTGTGTGGTTGTCGGAGAGCTATTGATGATCGGATCGGTGGGGCGGCGCAGTGCTGTCCCGAATCACCAGGCGTGGAGGAACAACCACCCGCTGCGGCACATCGGCCGCCTCAGGAGCGTCGATCATGCTCAGCAGTAGGGACATACTTCGCCGTCCCACCTCACCGAAGTCCTGCCGGATGGTGGTGAGGGGAGGAATGAGGTACGCGGCCTCCGGAATGTCGTCGAAGCCCGCCACACTGATGTCCTCAGGTACGCGGATCCCACGCTCGTGGAATGCCCGCAACATGCCCAATGCCATCTGGTCGTTAGCGACGAATACGGCGGTGGGTGCGGGAACCCCCGGGGACGACGCGGCCAGACGCGCCGCCAGCTCCTCCCCGGCCCGGTAACCCGAGGCTGGGCTCCAGTCACCCGTCAACGGCTCAGGAACCGGGGCCCCACGTTCGGCCAGCGCGGCCTCCCAGCCCGTGACCCGAGCTTGGGCCTCCAGCCAGTCCGGCGGCCCGGCCACATGCCACACCGTGGTGTGCCCCAAATCCAACAGGTGATTAGTCACCAGCCGCGCACCGGCGTTCTGATCGACGGCGACCACCGGGTACTTCCCGGAGTGGTCACCCTCCACCGCGACCAGCGGAATGCGGCCCCTCGCGCCTCGAACCCGCAGATCGTTCAGGGCCTCCACCGCGATCCGCTGCGGCGCGATCACGATAATGCCGGCCACGGCCTGATCGGCCAGCGCTGTCACCGCCTCAGCCATCGCCTGCCGGTCGATGCGGCGGACCGACACGATGCTCACCGCGTACCCGATCTCCCGCGCCGCCTGCTCCAGGCCGAATAGCGTGGAAGCCGGACCGTAGAGCGTGGTGTCGAACGTGACGACCCCCAGCATCTGGGAGCGGCGCGTGACCAGCGTGCGGGCCGCCATGTTGCGCCGGTAATCCAGCTGGCGGATGGCGTTGAGGACGCGTTCGCGGGTGGCCGGCCGGACATTGGCGTGCTCGTTGAGCACCCGCGACACGGTCTGGTGTGACACTCCAGCGAGCCGGGCCACGTCCGCCATGGTGGCGGGCCGACTGCCATCAGTGGCCACCACGCTCACCACCTTCCCGGACGCGAACATGCTCGTGAGCGGCACGAACGGCCCACCACAGGGGCGCCGTAGCGCCGTCCTGTGTGATGTGGGTTACCGTCGTGTTGCGCTGATGTTAGCGCTCACACAGCAGGCGTCAACCCCTCAAATCAGAACGAGTAGTGGCGACAGCTGTCAGAAGATCGCTTGTCAGAGCCGGAAAACCCCGGATCGGTACGCGGCCGGTGGGGCGGCGTCGCGGGCACAGCACCCGTAGGTGGGCCGGTGGGGCGTGACGGTCGGTGAGCCGGTGAGGAAACGCCGCGGCCGGACCCGGTGTCCGGTGATTACCACCGGTGAAGCCTGGCTATCATGGCGCGGTGTCGTCGGATGCCGCGGCCAGGCGGGAACTGGAGCTGACAAGCACCGCGAACCCGCGGGTCAAAGCCCTGTCGGCGCTGCGTCGCCGACGCGCCCGAGAGCAACAAAAACTGACCATTGTGGACGGTCAGGAGGAGCTGCTCCTCGCACTGGACGCCGGTACCCGGCCCCGCGCCCTGTACTACTGTCCGGAGTTGGTGACCGACCCCGAGCCGCTCCTGACGCGGGTCGCCGCCCTCAACGCGGAGATCATTCGAGTCAACCGCCGGATCTTCGAGAAGATCACCTACCGCGAATCCCCCGACGGCTGGCTAGCCGTGGTGCCCGCCATCGACGCGCGGCTAGACCGGGTGCAGATCGGCCAGAACCCTCTGGTTCTGGTCTGCGAATCCGTGGAGAAACCCGGCAACCTCGGCGCCATGCTGCGCACCGCGGACGCCGCCGGACTAGACGCAGTGATCGCCGCCGACCCGATCGCCGACTGGGGAAACCCCAACATCATCCGCGCCAGCAAAGGAACCGTGTTCAGCGTCCCCGTCGCCGAAGCCAGCAGCGACGAGACACTCGCGTGGCTGCGGCGGCACGGGATCCAGATAGTCGCCACCACCCCGGACACCGACACCCTCTACTACGACGTCGACATGAGCAGGCCAACCGCGGTGGTGGTCGGCACCGAGAAACACGGCCTGACCGACCGGTGGCTCACCGAGGCGGACCAGCGGGTCCGCATCCCGATGCGCGGCCGGATCGACTCCCTGAACGTCGCCACCTCCGCGGCCCTGGTCGTCTACGAGGCGGTGCGGCAACGCGGGCAAAACTAGACCGCTACTTCTCAACGAGGGAGGCGTTTAAGGACCTTCAACAGGGCCGAGCATGATCATTCAGTTTTGACGCTCTGACCAGTACAGATGCACAACCGGCGGATCGCTGCAAAAATCGGCTGTGCCGAGCCGCGAAAAGCGGGCTTGACCTGCGACTTGAGGTTAGGGTTGCTTCATCACCCCTAGAGGGGTAGCGAGACGCTGGCGTGCTCGAGCCGGCTGCCTGTGATGCGGTTACTAAGCGTCACGTCGTGAGCTCATGTGCCGGGTTAAACGTGAGGGCCCCGCCCGGGGCATGAGCACCAGGGCGGGGCCTGCTTAACCGGCGTACTGATTAGAGTTCGTGACTCCTCTACTTAGCGACCGCCGAAGAAGGCGGTGGCGGCGGGCAGAAGCCGGTTGGAGTAGTCGAACAGGGCCTGGTTTTCCCAGGCGTTTCCTGAGGACGGATCCTCCGGGTCCCAGCCGTTGCCGGGCACCGCTGTCCAGGCCGGCTCCCAGTAGAAGACGCCGAGTCCGCGACCACCGGGTACCGCGGCCACGACGGCGGAGAGATCCCGCAGGAACTGGGCTTGGCCCTCAGGGGTTGCTGGGTAGCCGGCCGTCCGCTGCAGGTTGGCGTTGAAGATGTTGGGGGTGGAGTCGTTCTCCTGCAGGGTGAAGCCGTACGCGGTCTCCACCACCACGACATCACGGTTGTAACGGGCCGCCACGTCGTTGAGGTTGTACTGAAGATCCGCCAGTGTGCCGTGCCAGTACGGGTAGTAGGACAGGCCGATCACGTCAAACGGCACGCCCCGCGCCACGGCGTTGTCGAACCACCAGCGGGTGCCGGCGTTGTCGCCGCCTTCGGCGAGGTGCAGCATGATCCGGGTGCCACTCCAAGCGTCCCGGGCAGCGTTGGCGCCGCTGGTCAGCAGCGCCGCGAGATTATCCCAGTTGGAGATGCTGCCGTCGGGCCAGAGCATCCCGCTGTTGATCTCGTTGCCGATTTGGACCATGTCGGCGGGCGTACCCTGGGCGCGAAGTGCGCTGCAGAGCGCGTAGGTGTGGTCGTAGACCGCCTGGACTAGCTGGGGGAAGCTGTAGGAGGACCAGGCCGCTGGCTTGTTTTGCTGCCCCGGGTCGGCCCACCGGTCCGAGTAGTGGAAGTCAACCAGCAGGCCCAGCCCGGCGGCCTTGACGCGGCGGGCCATCTCCAACACGCGGGCGGAGTTGTTCCAGCCGTCGGCCGGGTTCACCCACACCCTGAGCCGAACGTAGTTCATGCCGGCGTTGGCCAGAATCCGCAGGGCGTCTCCGGGGTTGCCGTTGGCGTCCCGCCACACGCCGCCCATCGCTTCACCCTTAGGCAGGCTGGATAAGTCCCCGCCTCGGATCCGGAGCATGACCTGGCCTGAATCACGGGTGAAGGTGACGTCGTCGACGTTGAGCCAGTTCCCGCCGTTCGCGTCCGAGGCGATGCCCACGGTGCATTGTCCATAGCGGACCTGGGTAGAGACGGCGAGCTGCAGCCAGTTGTCGCCTCCGGTCGCCGGGATGGAAACCCGCGCTTCTGGGCCACCGCAGTTCCGCAGGAACAGGTACGCGGCGCGTTGCCCACCACTGGAGCGGACCCAGGCCCGCATCGTGTAGGTGCCGTCAGGCAGGTCGGTGAGGCGTTGCCAAGTCTCCACAAAGTACGCGGAGGTGGCCCAGTGGGCGAGGCGGTAGGAGCTGGCGCGGCCACCCCATTCGGTGTAGCTGGCCGACACCTGGCCGCTCTCGCTCCACCCCTGTGGCTGCTGACTCGCGCCGGCTTCGAACCCGGGGTTGACGAGGGTCGATGCGGCGTACGCGGACGATGTGGGGAGAGCGGTGAAAAGACCAGCCGACAGCAGCGCCGCCACGGCCCAGGACAGGGCTCGTCTCAGGCGTGATCCGGGCATGAGGTGCCTCCCTCGGGGGAAGGGAAACTGTGAACGTTCCCAAAAGTGTGGCGGCTCATCGATGCAGATGTATAGAGCATCGGCATGCTATTTCCGATAATTCTGGGCGAGCGCAGGCTGGGAACGTTCACAGAACAGCGTGCGGTGCGGTTTACTCCTCCCGAAGAATCCGGACCTCACCCGCGGGGATCGGAAGCGTGCCGTCGCGGCGGATCCCGGTGAGCGGTTCGACCCCACGGGCCAGCACTGTGACGTCCTGGTCCGAGTGATTGATCGCGATCAGGTAGCTCACGCCGTTGCCGGTGCGGCGAACCACCTCCACATTGGGCGGCAGCTCGCGCGGCGCCAGGCCGGCGTCGGCGTAGACCCGGCGCAGGATGCTGTCCAGCCCGGCCGAGTCGGGACGGGTGGATACGTACCAGGCCTGACCGCGGCCGAACCGGTGCCGGGTGACGGCGGGGCCTCCGGCGGCTGGGCCGTCCAGGTAGCGCAGCACCACCTCCGCGCCGGTCGGCACGATGTGCTCGGCCCAAACATCGGCCTGGATGTCAGGCTCCACCGTGATCTGCTCCCCGGCCCGCAGCGGCAGGAACTCCTCAACCTTCAGACCGAGGACCTCCCGCAGTGCACCGGGGTGACTGCCGGGGTAGATGGTGTCGTGTTCGTCGACGATCCCGGAGAAGTAGGAAACCAGCAGCGTCCCGCCATTGTCCACATAGGAGGTGAGGTTCGCCGCCGCCTCCTGTGTCGTCAGGTACAGACTCGGGACCACCACCAGCGGGTAGCGCGTCAGATCCCCCGTGGGCTGGACAAAGTCGACCGTCAACCCGTGATGCCACAGCCGTGTGTAGTAGGCCTCGACTCGCTCGCGGTAGTTCAGGTCGACCGACGGGCGCCACGGCAGCTCCAGCGCCCACCACGACTCCCAGTCCCACACCATGGCGATGTCGGCCAGGACCTGGGTGTTCAACAGCTCGGGCTCCTTAGCGCTGAGGGTGGCCAGGTCAGCGCCGAGTTCGGTGACTTCACGCCAGATCCGGGTCTCGGTGCCGCCGTGGGGCACCATCGCCGAGTGGAACTTCTCCGCGCCGAAGCGGGAAGCACGCCACTGGAAGAACATCACTCCGTTGGCGCCCCGTGCCAGGTGTGCCAGGCTGTTGCGGCGCATTTCTCGGGGACGTTTGGCGATGTTGCGGGGCTGCCAGTTGACCGCGCTGGTGGAGTGCTCCATCAACAGCCAGGGACGGCCGCCGGCTGCTCCGCGCGTGAGATCCGCGCACATCGCCAGCTCGATGTAGTTGTCGGCGCGTTCGGCCTGCAGGTAGTGGTCGTTGGAGACGACGTCCACTTCGGACGCCCATCGCCAGTAGTCCAGGCCTTTGCAGTTGGCGATTTGGAAGTTGGTGGTGACCGGGACCCCGGGGGAGAGCGCGTGCAGGATGTCGCGTTCAGCCTGGAAACACTTCAGCAGCTCGTCGGAGGAGAAACGCATGAAGTCCAGCTGCTGCGACGGGTTGACCACGTGGGGCGTCAGCCGCGGCGGCTCGATCTCTTCCCAGTCGCTGTAACACTGCCCCCAGAAGGTAGTGCCCCAAGCCTCATTGAGCGCCGCCAGGTCATCGGCGTACCGGGCACGCAGCCATCTGCGGAAGGCGGCCGCTGACACCGGGCAGTAGCAGGAGGCGAGCGCCTGCCCGTATTCGTTGTGCACATGCCACAGCGCGAGCGCAGGGTGATCGCCGTACCGGCGGGCGAGCTGCTCGGTGATGCGGGTCGCGGCGGCGGCGTACTCCGGGGAACTGGGGCAGAAGGTCTGGCGGTAGCCACCGCCGAGGACGTGCCCTTCGCGATCCACCGGTCGGGCCTGCGGGTATGCGCGGAAGAACCAGGCGGGAGGCACCGCGGTCGGGGTGCCGAGGTCGACGAAGATGCCCGCCTTGTGCAGCATGTCCATGATGCGGTCAAGCCAGTCGAAGGTGAAGCGCCCCTCCGACGGCTCCAGCAGCACCCAGGAGAAGATCCCGAGGCTGACCAGGTTCACCCCGGCCTGCCGCATCAGCTCAACGTCTTCTTCCCACACCTGGGGTGGCCACTGCTCGGGGTTGTAGTCGCCCCCGTAGGCGATGGAGGTTAACCCGCGCAGGCCCAGTCCTGTCAGAACCACAGCACCCTGTCCCTCGGGTGGGGCACCGGGCGGTACTTCCCACGTGGACGAAGTGTCCGGTGACGTGGGCCGGGCTTGGGACACGACGACCTCCGGAAGTGCAATGGGCTGGGAGCGTTCACACTAAGCCGAGTCCGTCAAAAATCCGAGCGGGCCATCGATTTTTCCGTGTTGCCCGGAGCCCGCTTCGAAGATTTATCTGTATTGACAGGAAATATTCCCTGGGCATGAGGGGTGGGACAAGGGTTCGAAACGGAGGAGGCGGTCTTGACAGGCCTTGTGACTGAGCTAACACTGTGAACGTTCACAGTAGAAAATCGACTGGTCGGGACCTATCTGACGTCGGTTCGGCGGCACGCTGAGCCGGTTCCTCCAACCGTTCCAGCCCTCCGGTCACTGACCGCGACACAGACGAAGCGAGAAACACATGAAGTCCCCCCTTGGCATGTGGCGCAACCAACACCGGTGGAGCAATACCGCGGACGCACCGCGTACCCCACACAGGTTCTTCGGGAAGGCGACCACCGTCGCCGGGAAAGCCACCGCGACCCTGGCTGTGGCGGCGACCCTGGCGGCCGGATGCGGTGGTGGCGACTCCGACGATGACGGTCCGATCGAGCTGACGTACTGGGCCTGGGCGCCTGAGTTGGCGTCCGTGGTCGAAATCTGGAACGAATCCCACCCCGACGTTCAGGTCACCGTGGTCGAGCAGGCCGGCGGGGACGACATGGTCACCCGGGTCCTGGCCGCATCGGAGGCGGGGGAGGCGCCCGACCTCATCCAGGCCGAGTACCAGGCACTGCCCACCCTGATCAGTAACGAGGTGGTCGCCGACGTGTCGGAGTACGTGGGTGACATCTCCGATGAGTTCGGCGAAGGCACCTGGCAGCAGGTGACGCTGGGCACCGACGCGGTCTGGGGGATCCCCCAGGACACCGGGCCGATGATGCTCTACTACCGCATTGACCTATTTGAACAGTTCAACCTGTCGGTCCCCACCACCTGGGAGGAGTTCGCCGAGACCGCCCGCGCGGTGCGGGCCGCCGACCCCAACCGGTATCTGACGACGTTCTCGGCCAACGACCCAGGCTGGTTCGCCGGCCTGGCGCAGCAGGCGGGCGCCACCTGGTGGGAGGTGGAAGGCGACGCCTGGAACGTCGAGATCGATGATGAAGCCACGCTGCGGGTCGCGGAGTACTGGGGTGGACTGGTCGCTGAGGACGTGATCGACGATCAGCCGATGTACACGCCGGAGTGGAACACCGCTCTCAACGACGGCACCCTGCTGGCCTGGGTCAGCGCGGTGTGGGGCCCCGGGGTGCTGGAAGGCGTCGCGGGCGACACCGCCGGTCTGTGGGGCATGGCGCCGCTTCCACAGTGGACACCCGGTGAGAACCGCACCGGTAGCTGGGGTGGCTCCTCCACGGCGGTCACCACCGACTCCGACCATCCTGAGGAGGCGGCCGAGTTCGCGGTGTGGCTGAACACCGACCCGGAGGCGACGACGGCGCTGGTGCGGGAAAGCAACATCTACCCCGCCTCCCGGCAGGCGCAGGCCAGCCCGGCGCTGCAGGAGCCGCCGGAGTTCTTCAGCAACCAGCCGGACTTCTACAGCCTCGCCAGCGAGATCGCTGATACCGCGGTGGGGGTCACCTGGGGGCCGAACGTCAACGTCACCTACAGCACCTACCGGGACGCCTTCGGCGCCGCCATCACCGACGGCACACCGTTCACTGACGCCGTCCACGACATGCAAGAGGCCACGGTGAACGACATGCGCGACAACGGATTCGCTCTGGCGGAATGATGGCGACCACAGAGATCCAACCAGCCA
>PKFB01000076.1 GCA_002919305.1 Actinomycetales bacterium | reverse complement strand
CCGCGGTCCGGCGGGTGCTCAGCGTCGACGGCTACGACCCGATCGGGTACGACCCGGACGGGGTGACCGTGGTGCTCTCCGTCGACGTGCTCGCCGAGCAGTTTGGTATACAGGCGCCGTGACAGCCGGATCGCTCATCGCCCGGCCCGCCCGGGCCGGGGTGCGGCGGGCCGCCGGGCCGTACCGGGTGCGGGCCGGATGGGGCGGTGGCGTGCGGGCGGTGATTCGCGGAGGTCGTGGGTGAAGGTCAGCGAACGCCGGCGTCGCGAGGTCATCGACGCCCTGCGGCGCGGCACCGTGCCGTCCGCCGGGCTCGACCTGCTCGCCGTCGGGCTCGACCGGTTCGCCGCGGCGCTCGACGCCGAGCTGGACACGGCCGAGCAGGGCGGGTCGGTGTTCAAGGCGGTGCGGGGCGAGTACGGGGCGGGCAAGACGTTCTTCGCCAGGTGGCTCGCCGAGCGGGCCAAGCGGCGCGGGCTCGCCGTCGCCGAGGTGCAGATCTCCGAGACCGAGACGCCGCTGCACCGGCTGGAGACCGTGTACCGGCGGCTGTGCGAGAACCTCGCCACCGCCGAGTTCCCGCCCAGCGCGCTGCGGTCCGTCGTCGACGCCTGGTTGTACACGCTGGAGGAGGACTCGCTCGCCTCCGGCATCGACGAGAGCGACACCGCCGCCCTCGACGCCGCTGTCGCCAAGCTGCTCGACAAGCGGCTCGCCGAGGTGAGCCGGTCCGCACCCACCTTCGCCGCCGCGCTGCGCGGCTACCGCGCCGCCGTCGCCGCCGGGGATCCGGCCACGGCGGAAGGGGTGCTCGCCTGGCTCGGCGGGCAGCCGCACGTCGCGGCGTCGGCGAAGCGGGCCGCCGGGGTGCGCGGGGACCTGGATCACTTCGGGGCGCTCGGCTTTCTGCAAGGGCTGCTCACCGTGCTGCGGGACTCCGGGCATCCGGGGTTGCTGCTCGTGCTCGACGAGGTCGAGACGCTGCAGCGGGTGCGGGCCGACGTGCGGGACAAGGCGCTCAACGCGCTGCGCCAGCTCGTCGACGAAGTCGACTCCGGGCGGTTCCCCGGGCTGTACGTGCTCGTCACCGGGACGCCCGCGTTCTTCGAAGGGCCGCAAGGGGTGCAGCGGCTTGCGCCGCTCGCGGCCCGGCTCGCCACCGACTTCACCACCGAGCCGCGGTTCGACAATCCGCGGGCCGTGCAGATCCGGCTGCCCGGATTCGGCATCGAGGGGCTCGTCGAGCTCGGGGCGCGGGTGCGGGATCTGTACGCGGCGGGAGCGGCGGCGCGGGTCGCGGAGGTGGTCGACGACGGGTACATCGCCGAACTCGCGCGGGCCGTGGCCGGGTCGCTCGGCGGGAAGGTCGGTGTCGCGCCGCGCGTGTTCTTGAAGAAGCTCGTGGGGGATGTGCTCGACCGGGTGGATCAGTTTCCGGACTTCGATCCGCGGGTGCACTACCAGCTCACTGTGGCGGCCGGGGAGCTCAACGAGGTCGAGCGCAACGCGATGAATCCCGACGACATCTCGCTGGACCTGCCGTGAGCGGATACCGCGGGCACCGGGGTGGAGGCAGGGCCCTGCACTGCCTCCCTGCTGGAGAGGCTGCGGCCGGGTGAGCGCGGACGAGCTGCACCCGGTGGTCCTGCACCACATCGTCAACACGCTCGGCTGGACCCGGCTGCGTCCGCTGCAGGAGGCCGCCATCGGGCCTGTGCTCGCCGGGGACGACGCGCTGCTGCTCGCACCGACGGCGGGCGGCAAAACCGAGGCGGCCGTCTTCCCGCTGCTGTCGCGGATGGCGACCGCAAACTGGCAGGGCACCTCGGTGCTCTACCTGTGCCCGATCAAGGCGCTGCTCAACAACCTGCTGCCCCGGCTGGAAGGGTACGCGGCCTGGATCGGGCGGCGGGCCGCCCTCTGGCACGGGGATGTGACCTCGGCGCGGCGCAAGCGCATACTGCGGGAGCAGCCCGACATCCTGCTGACCACTCCCGAGTCGCTGGAGGCGATGCTGGTCAGCGTCAACGTCGACCATCGGCGGTTCTTCGCCGGGGTCCGGGCCGTCGTTGTCGACGAGGTGCACGCCTTCGCGGGGGACGACCGGGGGTGGCATCTGCTTGCCGTACTGGAACGGCTCACCCACCTGCTCGGACGGCCCATACAGCGGGTCGGCCTGTCCGCGACCGTCGGCAATCCGGCGGAGCTGCTGGCCTGGCTGCAAGGCGCCGGGGCGGGCGACCGCCCTGGACGGGTCGTCGCACCCGAGCCGGACCGGTCGGTCCTGGACCGGTCGGATCCGGCGACCGACTCGGGTCGGCCGGGCGCGGCCGCGCCCGACCCGCCTGGCCGATCCGTGGCGCGACCGCCGGGGGAGGTCCAGCTCGACTACGTCGGGTCGGTGACCAACGCCGCCAAGGTGATCGCCGCGTTGCACCGGGGGGAGAAGCGGCTGGTCTTCTGCGACTCGCGGCAGCTCGTCGAGGAGCTGGGGCATGCGCTGCGGGCGCTCGGCGTCACCACGTTCCTCTCGCACGCGTCCCTGTCGGCGGACGAGCGGCGCCGGTCGGAGGAGGCGTTCGCCCAGGAGCGGGACTGCGTCATCGTCGCCACCTCCACCCTGGAGCTCGGCATCGACGTGGGCGATCTCGACCGGGTCATCCAGATCAATGCGCCGCTCACCGTCGCGTCGTTCCTGCAGCGCAT
This sequence comes from Actinomycetales bacterium, assembly GCA_002919305.1. GTDB lineage: Bacteria > Actinomycetota > Actinomycetes > Mycobacteriales > Micromonosporaceae > RSA1. The sequence continues at coordinate 12,908 of PKFB01000076.1, read as the reverse complement.
CGGCCGCACCGGCCGCCGCCCCGGAAGCGTCCGGAACTGCCTGTTCCTGGCGCTGACGGAGGACGCGCTGCTGCACGCGGCCGGGTTGCTGCTGCTGTGGGGGCGGGGCTGGGTGGAGCCCGTGGTACCGCCGCCGGAGCCGCGGCACATTGTCGCGCAGCAGATTCTCGCCCTCTGCCTGCAGGAACACCGGGTGGGGGACCGGCTCTGGCCGGAGTGGTGGCACGGGCTCGGCCCGTTCGGGCCGGGTGCCGAGCCGATCGTGCGGCACCTGGTCGAGCAGGGCTATCTGGACCGCGACTCCCGGATGCTGTTCATCGGGCCGGAGGCGGAGCGGCGGTTCGGGTTCCGCCACTTCATGGACATGACGTCGGTCTTCCTCGCCGATCCGCAGTTCACCGTGTTGTGGGGGCGTAAGGAGATCGGGCGTACCGACCCTGCCCTGCTCACCGAGGAGGTGGAAGGGCCGCGGTTGTTGCTGCTCGCCGGCCGTACGTGGCGGGTCACCTACGTCGACTGGCGGCGACGCCGCTGCTACGTCGAACCGTCCGAGGGGCGGGGGAGGGCTCGCTGGAACAGCTCCGGGGGTGTCGGCGGTCTGTCGTTCGAGCTTGCCCGCGGGATGCGTTCGGTACTGCTCGGCGACAACCCCCCGGTCGGGATGAGCGTCCGGGCCAAGGACCGGCTGGCCGTACTGCGCCAGGACGCCATCGAGACCGTCCATCCCGGCGGCACGGTGATCGTCCGCGACGGGAAGGGCGACCTGCGGTGGTGGACCTGGGCCGGCTTCCGGACCAACGCGACCCTCGCCGCCACGTTGAGCAGCGTCGCCGCACCGGATCGGCGTGCCAACGACGAGTATGTGCGGCTCCGCGACGACGTCACCCCGCACGCGTGGAAGGCGGCGCTCGCCGAGACTGCGCTATCGCTGCCGGAGGTGGACGAGAGGGCGCTCACCGGCCTCAAGTTCGGCGCCGCCCTGCCCAAGCGCCTCGCCGTCGCCACTTTGGCCGCCCGCCTCGCCGACCTCGACCACGCGGCGGCCGTACTGGCTGAGCCGACCAGATGGCTGACGCGGTGAAGGTGACGTGAGGGGGACAGGGGCGCCGCGTTTCCCTGCCCGGCGCTTTGTCATTGATCGAACAGGTTGATCACTCTGGCGGAGACGAGCGCCCGCTTAGCTTGTTTTGCTGCCGATAACCACGATTCGTCAGTGCAGAGTGTCATGCTAGGAGTTTTTCTGGCAGCGCCCGTAGATAAGTCATGTGAGCCGGATGGCTTTTCCATCACCCACCAGGCGAATGGTGTCTGAAATCGCCCCTTATGTCGCATTAGCTCCGTTGAATGGCACGCCTCGCGGCGGACCACGGTAATCAGGGGCGCCACGAGCAGGGCTGACGGCTCAGCGCCATGCATCGGAGCGCGGTGGCGCGAGCGCCGGGTCCCGGCATCCGGCTGAACGTTGTCGGACTTAATCCTGCCGTACGTCCTGCCAGATGGTTATCAATATGTGCCTCATTCTGAGGCTTGTTCCGCTATGGTTTGCTGCCTAGCTGGTCGCAAAGGTCATGGAATGCGCTCATATAAGTGGTGGCAGCGCCTGCTGGCGGATAGGTACTTTGGGCCGGACCAGGACGGCCGTCCGGTGCTCTTCTTCATTGACGACGAGGTCGCGCAACGCCTCCATCAAGAGGCGCCACCCCAGCAAGCGTTCAGCGATCTGTGCAGCACGGTCGCCGAAGAGGCCATCGATTAGCACCCGGTCGCCTCGGATCAGGTGAGCGATTGGGGTGGGTACGTCGTCGCCGAGGGGAACAGGAAGCCCTCCAGGGTGGTAGCCCTGGGGGCGGCACTACCGACGGACTTCCTCTTCGTCGGGCCTCTGCACACGGTCGATGCCGACCGCGGACTCCGCCTCAACTGGGGAGGCTCGGCACCGAGATTCAAGGCGGATCTCAACCAGGGACGGCGCGCGGCGTGGTACTCCCTGGCCTTCCTCCTGCGATCCGCGGCGGCCGAGTTTCTCGACGTCGACCCGCGCGAGTTCGTCGCCGGGGTCCACCCGGACTGGCATCCGGACGCTGACGGTAAGGCGTACTATGCGTTCCTCGCGGACAGCCTGGAGAACGGCGCGGGCTTCAGTACCCGCCTGGGCGAGGTGTTCGAGGACTTCGCCGCCCGAGCGAAGCGGTTCCTGGCCGGTCTCGCCGACCCAGGACACGCTGACACCTGCCAGACCTCCTGCCACGACTGTCTGCGGGACTACGAGAACATGGTGCTCCACCCGCTGCTGGACTGGCGCCTCGGAGCGGACCTCTTCGCCTTGTTGTCCGGTGGCGAGCTTCCGAATGATCATACGGCCGTGGCCCGTGAACGTAGGGCCCTGGACAGCGTCCGCTCTGTCCTTTTCGGCAAGTTCCTGCTCAGCGACGCCGCGGTTATCGGTGCCGAGGTGCGTGGTGGCGTACGCTACGCCATCGTAGCGCGTCATCCCCTTGAGGCCTGCGAGGACTCGCTCACCAGCCCCCGGCTCGCCAGCGCGCTTGACGCTGCACTCGACTATGCAGCGGACCCGTCTCGTGTGATCATCACGGACTGGTTCACTGCGGAACGAAATCCGCTCTTGGTCGTGCAGCAGACGGATCCCCCGGCTAGACGTAAGAAGAAGTCCGTAGGCGGCTGACATAGCGGGTACGGATCCACGGCGGTCGTCAGGCAGTGCTGGTGCTCCTGGGGGACCGCCGCTGGCCAGGCACGGCTCAGGCTTGGGTGGGGTCTCGCAGGCCATTAATCATCTTTCGCCACAGGATACCCACGCCCGGTGTCAAGCCTCGGCCACCCTGGGCAAGCGGCCTCCCTGAAATGTGACGGTAGCTCATCCGAACGGTACGTCAGCGCCATACTCGTGTCCTGGACAAACTCGCCGCTCAGCCGAACTTCGTCGGCCAACTCGACGACCGCCAGCGTCTCCGCCACTCCAGGGGCCCGGCCATCCCGCTCACAGATAGCCCGGATGGCATCCAGCTCCTCGTCGAGGAGGTGCGGCATGATGCCGTACCCGCCTCCCGATTGTGCACATTATTCAATTGACGAGTAACTCCTGGTCCTCCATGTAGGCCAGGCCAATGAGAGGGCCGACCCAGGAAGGACTCCAGGCCCTTGCGTCCTCGCTGAGTACGCGCAGAACGCTGTCCTTGAAGTCATACGTGCCTGCGTAAGCAAGTGGTAACCGTCATCGAAAACGTTGACGAAAAGGACTGTCTCTCCTGATGGCAGGCCTCCTTCCCGTACGTCCAACTCGACATTTCATAGCCGTCACCGGACCGGGACAGCGTAATTGCGATCTCTTCCAGTCCTGGTCAGTGTTTCTAGGGTTTTGCAGCGTCGAGCAAGGGGCCCTTGGTCTTGAATCCCCCGAGGCTTCGGTCAGCCTGCATTGGCTACGGCGTCAGGGCCAGATTCTCGGGGACCAGGAGTTCCGGCGGCTGCTGGCCGAACACCTCGAAGCCGAATTCTTCGATGCGGTTAGCGAGTGGCTCAACCAGCGTGGCGACTGATGGGATGGCCTTCGCTAGCCTATGGTCTCGTCCAAGCCCAGCGAATCTGACCGACAACTTGGCGTCGTCTTACGCCCAGAAGCACTGCCACCGAACTCGGCGCGCTTCACACTTGACCGAGTGGTCGGCCTGCAGTGTGTGGTCGATTGTCCCTCAAGAGGGTGATCGAGTCGCGCCAGTGCTGTCAGGGCAAGGGCCGTGGAGGCGCGGATGACGAGTTCGGGGGCAAAGAGTTATTCGCCGGTGCTGTGGGTGCGGCCATTGATGCGGTCGGCGAGGGCACGGGCGGCTGCGGCGCCGATGGCGAGGACGGGGTGGCGGACGGTGGTCAGGGCGGGGTCGGTGTAGGCCCTCAGGGGGAGTCGTCGGCGCCGATGACGGAGATGTTCTCGGGGATACGCAGGCCGCGGGACGGGCGACGGCGACCTCGAAGGGGGCCTGGTCGGCCGGATCGCCGAGTGCCACAATCCGCTGTGACCGCCCGTCATGCTGGTTTCGATCTTGCAGGTTTTTGGGGGAGCGGCCCGTCGTACTGGGCGTTTTTGATCGACCCCGAGTTGTTATCGCCTGATCATGTTGGGCCACCCAAGGTGCGAATATTGTTCTGATCGACTTCACGCGGGGCGGTGATGGCCGGGGGGCCTATGGAGGCGTTCGAGGCGCTGCAGGGGGATGATCCGCGGCAGGTGGGCCCGTTCCGGGTGGTGGCGCGTTTGGGCGCGGGGGGTATGGGCCGGGTCTATCTGGGGCGGTCGAAGGCGGGTCGTGCGGTTGCGGTGAAGGTGGTGCGGCCGGAGCTGGCGGGGGACGGGGAGTTCCGGCGCCGGTTCGCGCGTGAGGTCGCGGTGGCGCGGACGGTGAACGGGTTTTTCACCGCGGGGGTGGTGGCGGCCGATCCGGATGGTTCGCCGCCGTGGCTGGCCACCGCCTATGTGCCGGGGGTGTCGCTGGATCGGGCGGTGGCCGAGCATGGGCCGTGGCCTGAGGCGTCGGTGCTGGCGCTGGGGGCGGGGCTGGCCGAGGCGCTGGAGGCGATCCACGCGGCCGGTGTGGTGCACCGGGACCTGAAGCCCTCGAACGTGCTGCTGGCCTCCGACGGGCCGCGGGTGATCGATTTTGGGATCTCGGTGGCGTTGGAGGCGAGCAGGCTGACCCGGACGGATGTGGCGGTGGGGACGCCGGGGTTCATGTCGCCGGAGCAGCTGACCGGGGAGGCGGTGGGCCCGGCCAGTGATGTGTTCAGCCTGGGGGCGGTGCTGGCGTTCACCGCCACCGGTGCCGGGCCGTTCGGGACCGGGTCGCTGCCGGCGATGGTCTACCGTGTCGTCCACCAAGAGCCTGATCTTTCGATGCTGCCGCCGAGGCTGCGGCCGGTGGTGGGGCGGTGCCTGGCCAAGCGGCCCGGGCAGCGGCCGAGCGCGTCGGAACTGCTGGACGAGCTGGCCGGGAGTGTTACGGCGAGGAGCACCATCGTGGAGTTCTTCGCCGATTCCGCCTGGATGCCCGGTGAGGTGGCTCGGCTCGTACACGCCAAGGTCGCCGCGCCGCCGACGCCGTCCGGTACGGCCGGCGGGTCGTCACTACCGCACCCCGGCCCGGACACGCCCAGGCAGGACACGCCCAGGCAGGACACGCCCAGGCAGGACACGGCCGGGGAGGACATGCCCAGGGAGGTCACGGCCGGGGAGGACACGGCCGGGGATCCCGGCATGCAGGAGCCGGGCGAACAGGCCGGATCTCGCCGTCCGATCGTGCCGTCCACGCCTGCGTCGTCTGCCGATGGCGCACCAGAGCACGGGACCGTCCTGCTGACCGAGGTATATGGCAGCGATGATCCGGCAGTCCGGTCCGGCGGCCGCGATGCCGCGCGAACAGCGGTCGCAGACGGCAGGACGGGCAGCCGTCCGACGAGGATGCCCCGCCGTAGGGTATTGCGCGGACTCGCGGCCATCGGCGTTACCGCCGCCGTCGGCTGGCCGCTCTACGAGGTCCTATCGCGCATCCCTGGACTCCCCAAGCGGCAGTGGGCCTTCGCCACGGGTGGTTGGGTTCGGTCGTCGCCTGCCATGGTTGGCGGGGTCGTCTATGTCGGTAGTGACGACGGCAAGGTGTATGCGATTACCGCCGCCTCGGGTCTGCAGCGGTGGTCCTTCAGGACGGGTGCTGAGGTTGTCTCGTCGCCCGCGGTGGCCAAGGGAGTGGTCTATGTCGGCAGTGACGACGGCAAGGTTTACGCGATCGACGCCGCCACGGGCCGGAAGCGATGGTCCTTCGCCACGGATGGCTGGGTTCGGTCATCGCCTGCGGTGACCAAGGGGACGGTCTACGTCAGTAGTGGTGACTTCAACGTTTATGCGCTTGATGCCGCCACCGGTCGTAAGCGGTGGTCCTTCAGGACGGGTGCCGAGGTCGGCTCGTCGCCCGCGGTGGCCGACGGGGTCGTCTATGTCGGCGGTGGCGATACCAAGGTGTACGCGCTTGATGCCGCCACGGGCCGGGAGCGGCGGAGCTTCGCGATACGTGGTTCCATCGTGTCGACGCCCGCGGTGGCTGACGGGATGGTCTACTTCGGTGGATCCGAGAGTGTGTACGCGTTCTTGGTCCGTTAGGTAGCTGAGCGAAGAACCGGACCCATGAGGCAGGTCGCTGGCCGTTGTAAAGAGGCCGAAATCCGGGCGTGGAGGGCCCTGCAGGCCATACTCCGAGTGGCCTTGGCATCGCTGGACTCAACGAGTTCTGAGGCGGCCCACCCGCTTGGTCGGGCGGCGTCCGTACCTGTTGCCGACGGTGGATCTGATCGCCGCGGGGTCCGGATACCGGTGACGGGATGGCTGCCGCCGGGCGACCGAGCCACGGCCGCCGGGTGCCATTGGCGTACCTGCCGAGACCGCTGGTCACCTGCCGACCATCCGCTCTTCCGTGACGACCGCTGACTGCGGGGCCGCATGGCGTCGTGAGCACCTGACCGGCACGGCCCGGTGGCCACATGGCCTTATACGCGGACGCGACCATCCATTTGGCGGACGTCGCCAGGATGGGCCAGCAGGTCATCGAGGCCGAGTCTCAGGCCCGTCGCCCAGCCCGGCCAGGTAGGAGTCCAGGGGCGTGCCGCAGGCCCAGAGCTGGTCGAAGTACCCCACGAAATATCGCACGAACTCCGGGCTGTCCACGCGGAACCCGCTGAGCTCCTGGCTCGCGATACCGGAGAACGCGAGAAAGGCGGTGCTGTCGTCGATGAGCGCCATGTTGATGCCGTCCGCCCCGAGCTCCCAGCGAATCACGCGCGCGTCGTAGTTGCGTATGTCCCTGGTCTCCTCATAGTGACGCCGCACCCACTTGCGCATCTCCTGGTTGGGGATGCCGATGATGCGGCGCACCGAGCGGGCTCCCGGGCGTCGCGCCCAATCCAGTACCGTCGCGAAATACTCGGCGGCGGCTTCGCTCGTGTAGTGCTCGGGCGGGTGGCGCCGGATATAGGTGACCAGGATGCGACTGCGGGCGGTGCGGACCCTCTCAGCCCCGCCGCGATAGAACTGCTCATTGTCGGGGTACCAGGTGGGGCGCAGCACCGCCGCCCCCGGAATGATCACCTCTGGCTGGGACGGCGCGCCATTGATCTCCCGATCGGCCTGAACCCATTTCCTGCGCCATTCGTGCTCGTCCCCGTTGCATACCTGCACGAACGCGAGTGTGTGCTCCCATAAGGGGAACCGGTGGCCGTTGAGAATCGCGGAAACCGTCGCGGGTGAGCAGTGCATGGCATCCGCCAGCACCTTCTGCTTCGGCTTGCCCGCCATGCGGTGCAGGTCCCGAAGTTCCAGGGCGAAGCGCTCGAGAGGAACGGAAGGGTCGAGGCGTCGTTGCGGCGATGACATAGGACGTCACCTCAGACTGCGGAGCGTGTTCACGTCATCATTTCATCGACTTCCGTTTCTGCCCGCAACTGTTCGGAAATTTTCGTATGTCCGCCATCGATCGAGAGCATCGATGATCTTTCGCGCTTATTACGGTTTGTAGACCTGTTGTGTCGATCTGCGTTAGGTCTGTACCCACCAGTAGCCGGCTTAGAGAGGAGGTCGCGATGTAGGCCAATTAGCCCACTTTGGCACTGAAAAGGCCGGGCCATCACTTTGGCCCCGGCAAGGACGAGAAGCGATGGCCCGTGCAGACACAGCAAGGAGCTGCTATGCCGCATCTGAACAGAGTACGCGGCCGGGTCGTCAATATGGTCACCAGACCTCAGGCGATTTCCGGCATCATGGTCACATCCATGATCGTCACGAATAACACCGTCGTGACGGTCTGCGGGATCGTGATCGGGCTCGCGCTGGCGATCTTCTTGTCCGCTGTCTCGATCCTGCTGTTCCGCGCGGTGCTGAAGGTCGACGACCAGAGCTTCGAACGCACCGTCTACCTGCTCAAGCTGGTGTCACTGTACGCTCCCCGGGTGCTCCTCGCCGGGCGTTCCAAGCAGGTCACGGAGGCCTGCGTGACGGCCGTTCTCGATGACCCGCCGCCACGCCCCGCCGTACCACACTGCCCGGAGTGCCTGCTCCACGGCGAAGGGCTCAAGCACTGACCCTGCCGGAGTCCCCGGCTCCAGGGGAGAGGTGAGATCATCAGCGCCCCATGCGTCCGGTCCGAGGGCTGTCCCAACGGGATCGGCCTGCGGCGGCCGGACGCGTGGGGCAGGGTCCTCAATCCCGTCCGCGGTGAACGCCTGTGGACAAGACGCCGGAGATTCCCGCCGAGGCCGTGTCCGGACGGCTCGGCGCCGTGCTCAACGACGTCTAGGCAGGCTCGCGGACGGCGTGCCGTGCCCTACCTGCGAAGGCCGACGATCACGGCTAGCTGATCGACCTGACGGTCGTGGGCCGATGTGACGTACGACACTGGAACCCGGCGCCGAGTGCGGACAGGAATGGCCATGGACCACGCACTGGGACAGAGAATCCGGGACGGCGACCCGGAGGCGTTCGGACGGCTGTTCGACGATCACGCCCAGACCGTTTACCGCCACGCACTGCGCGTGTCGGGAGACCGGTCGGTCGCCGAAGACGTCGTGTCGCTCACCTACCTGGAGGCGTGGCGGCTTCGGCGGCGGGTCCGGCCGGACAGCGACAACCTGCTGCCGTGGCTGCTGGCGATCGCCACGAACGTGCAGCGCAACGTGGCGCGGGCCGCCCGCCGTCACCGGGCGGCGCTGGACCGGTTGCCGGAACGCGGCACCACGCCCGACTTCGCGCACGAGGTGGTGGACCAGATGGCCGACAACGAGCAGTTGCGCGCCGTCCGGGCCGTGCTGCCGCGGCTGCGCCGTACCGACCGGGAGGTCTTCACCCTGTGCGTGTGGTCGGGGCTCGACTACGCCACCACCGCCGAGGTGCTCGGCATCCCGGTGGGCACCGTACGGTCCCGGCTCTCCCGGGCCCGGGCCCGGTTACGGGAACTGGTGGCGCAGGAACTGAAGCGGACCCGGCCCACAGTGGAACCCGGTACCGGCCGTGGACATCTACCGGCAGGCCGTACGAACACGGCCCGGTCGATTTAGGAGACGAACCGATGAACACCAGCCCTCCACAGGCGCCTGACCCTGGCGCGTCCCCCGAATGGGACAGGCCGCTGACGGTTCCGGACCTCCCCGCCGACCGCCACCGCATCCTCAAGGAGCATCTGATGAGCGAGATCCGCGACGCGCGCGACGCCGGCACCGCCCGGTCCGGCCGCGGCATGCCGCGCCGGTGGCCTCCCCGGCCGGTCACCGCCCTGATCGCCGCGGCTGGAGCCACCGCCGTGATCGCCGGCGGCCTTGTGACCGCCCGTGTCGTGACCACCGACGGCGCCGCCCCGGCCCCTACCTCGGCCGTCGGCACGCCCGGTTCGACGCTGCCCGTGGTCGAGTTGGGCCAGGCCAGTTCGACCGGGGTGACGAAGCAGTTGCAGCGCATCGCGCTGGTCGCCGCGCGCAGCGACGTGCGGGTGCGGCCGGACCAGTTCGCGTACCAGAAGAGCATGCACCGGGGGTCCGTCCCCGCTCTGGAGAGAACCCTCCCCGGTGAGGGGCCGATGAAGATGACGCCCATGACCCACCGGGAGATCTGGGTGTCGCAGAAGTCCTCCGGCGGCAAGGGCCTCATCATCGACAACGGAAAGGCCGAGGAGTACGACCAGGGTGATCTGCCGAACCTGGTCAGCTACGAGAACCTGGCGAAGCTCCCGACCGATCCCGACAGGCTGCTGGAGTGGATCCGGGCGCATCTGGCGGAATGGCAGAGCGAGGGGACGACGCCGGACCAGCAGGCGTTCAACACGATCGGCACGATCCTGGAGGAGGGACCGCCGCTGCCGGCCGAACTCGCCGCGGCCCTGTACCAGGCCGCGGCCAGGATCCCCGGGGTGGTCCTGGTCGACAAGGCCGAGGACGCGGCCGGCCGTACCGGGATCGCGGTGGCCCGCGAGGACGACGGAGCCCGCACCGAATGGATCTTCGATGAGAGAACCCTGACCTACCTCGGCGTACGCAAGGTCCAGGTCAAGGACACCAAGTGGATCAAGCCCGGAATGCTGCTGTACACCAGCGCCATCCTGCAGCGCGGCATCGTGGACGAGCGCGGAGAGCGGCCCGCGTCCACCTCGTAGTCCGGTCCGGTCCGCGTCCCGGCTCGGGCCCTGGGAGACGCGCCGGGCGGCCTGGGCGAAGGCGAGCGCCGCGTCGTGGGCGAGCATGACGTGTCTCTTCGACGGGCGGTCGTCGATGCCCGGCTCGGCCTTCGGCGCGTTGAACCGGGCGAGGAAGCGTGGCGGGCCGGCCTTCCTGGTCACGTGCCCGGTTCGACTCCGGCGCGTCACGGCGGTGACCCGAGGTCACCGCCGTGACGCGACGCTCAGCCGGCCGTGTCGTCGTCGGTGACGACCAGGCGGGCGAAGCCGTCGCCGATGATGGCGTTCGTCGAGATGCCCGCGACCACCTGGTACGACCGGGCCGCCGTCGCGGGGACGGTGTTGCCGACCAGCGGCACGGCCGAGGAGGCCCCGGCCACCGCTCTGACCCCGGGCCTGGACCGCCTCAACGACAGCGAAATGATCAGCAGCTGATGGTTCATCCGGCCGCGGGCCTGGACGGGGCGTTCCGTCGACGCCACGCGCAGCACGATCGGCTGCTCGGTCTGCCGCACCGAGCGGCGGCCCGTCTCCTCCGCCACCCGCGCGGACACCGACGCGGCGAGGCGGCGGGCCGCGTCGTCCACGGCGGTGCCGCCCTCGATGTGGACGTTCACCACCTGATGCCGGGTGGGCGAGCCGCCGATGCGGGAGTTCTCGACGGACCGGCCCACGTTCAGGACCGGGGACTCCGGACCGTCCCGCCGTTCCGCGCGGCGGGCACGCCGTCCGCTCCTCGCCATTCGAACGCTCCTGCCCTCGCGTGTGACGCCACGTCCCCGGTCGGCGCGCCGCCCCCGCTATCCGGTGATCCTCTTCAGCATGGCGCGCATGCGGCCGATCTCGATGCGCTGGCCGTCGAGGATGTCCTGGGCCATGGCGCGCATCGTGCGGTCGGTGCCGGCGCGCAGTTGCTCGCCGGACATGCGTACCGCGCCCTCGTGGTGGGTGATCATCAGCCGGAGGAAGAGCTCGTCGAACCGCTTGCCGCGGGCTCTGCGCAGCTCGTTGAGCTGCTCGGGGGTGGCCATGCCGTACGCCCCGGGGGACGCGGTGGCGTGGGCGCCGTGGCCGGTCGGGGCCTCGCGGCCGAGGGTGCGCAGCCAGGCGGACATCGCCCTGACCTCCGGGCCCTGGGCGGCGGTGATGCGGGCGGCGAGGGCCTTCACGGCGGCGTCGGCGGCCCTGTCGGGGGCGAGGCCGGCCATCTCCAGTGCCTGGCGGTGGTGCGGGATCATCCCCTCGGCGAAGACGACGTCGGCGGCCGACGGGCGTGACTCGGACGCGCCCAGGCTCTCGCCCGGCCGTGCCGTACGGCCGGCCTCCCCGGGGCGGCCGGGGACGATCACGGGCGCGTCGGTGCCCGCCACACGATGCTCCTCGCGCGCCGGGGCCTCGCCCGAACAGCCGGACATGCCCGCGATCACGGCAATCGTTACAAAAATCCCGCTCACTGCTCGCCTAGGCGACATAGTTTCCATACTGGGGCATGTGGCCGAGAGACCAGGGGGGCTTTGTGAGCAGGTGGCGGACCGGCGCTGCGGTACTGCTGAGCATGGGGATGGTGGTCCTGGCGGGGTGCGCGGGCGACCCGTCCCCGGCTCGGGAACGGACGGGCGCCACCGGCGGCGCGTCGAGCGCGCCCGCGACGCCCGGGGCCTCAGGGGCGGCCTCCGGGTCGGTCGGGGTGGCGGGAACCGCGCTCGGGACGAATCAGATCGGCCACAGCGCCAACATGCGGCTCGTGGCGAACGTGCCCCTGGGGGCGCCGTTCAACGTGAGCCAGGCGTGGGGCACCGACCTGGCGTTCCAGGGTGACTACGCCTTCACCGGCAACTACGAGGGCTTCACCATCCACGACATCAGCGACCCCACGAACCCCAAGGTCACGGCGCGGGTGTACTGCCCGGGCGGGCAGAACGACATCTCGGTCACCGGGAACCTGCTGTTCCTCTCGATCGACGAGCCCCGCTCCGACGACACCTGCGCGAGCCGTCCCGGCAACCCGCTCAACGGCTGGGAGGGCATCCGGATCTTCGACATCAGCGACAAGTCCAAACCCAGGTACGTCAAGTCGATCGCCACCCGGTGCGGCTCGCACACCCACACCCTCGTGCCGGGCAAGGGGGACGACGAGGACAAGGTCTACGTGTACGTCTCCTCGTACGGCCCGCTGCCGGAGGCGGAGAACTGCAAGCCGCCGCACGACAGCATCGCCATCGTCGAGGTGCCGCTCGACAGGCCGGAGGACGCGAAGGTGGTCGCGCAGCCGGTGCTGTTCCCCGACGGCGGCCTCGGCGGCGACGAGCCCGGCGGGGACATCGAGGGCACCAGCGGGTGCCACGACATCACGGTCTACCCGGAGAAGGACCTGGCGGCGGGGGCGTGCCTCGGCAACGGCATCCTCATGGACATCTCCGACCCGGTGAACCCCAAGGTGCTGCAGGAGATCTCCGACACCGAGAACTTCTCCATCTGGCACTGGGCGATCTTCAACAACAGGGGCGACAAGGTCGTGTTCGGCGACGAGCTCGGCGGCGGGGTGGCGCCCACCTGTGACCGCAACACCGGCCCGACCCGGGGCGCCAACGCGGTCTACGAGATCACCGAGGACCGCAGGCTCGTACGGCGGGGCTTCTTCAAGATCCCGCGGGAGCAGACGCCGCGGGAGAACTGCGTGGCGCACAACGG
>PKFB01000070.1 GCA_002919305.1 Actinomycetales bacterium | reverse complement strand
GGTCCTCATCGCCCCTATGAGGGGTCGCAACCGGCCGCCCGGCCCGGTGGCGCGGTGGCCTGTCCACTGTCCTCATCGCCCCTGTGAGGGGTCGCAACCCCTGATGTCGCAGGGCCTCAAAGCGGGCGCGAGAGACGTCCTCATCGCCCCTATGAGGGGTCGCAACGCGGCGATGATGGCGCGGAGCACCTTCTGGTAAGCCGGTCCTCATCGCCCCTATGAGGGGTCGCAACAGCGCGGCCCAGCCTCGGCCCGGTCGGCGTACCGGGTCCTCATCGCCCCTATGAGGGGTCGCAAGATCGCGACGTGCTGGGCGATGGAGGCGACGAGATGTCTGCTCAGTTGCTAATCGGCGATGTGTAATTGAGGTGATGGGAAATAGGAGGCCTGCGTGTTTGGATTGGGGCGCTTATTTCTGGTGTCGCGGCTGCTGTGGCGGCAGGTACGCTGCCGGAAGTGATCAAAGCGTGGTTGGGGCAGGATCGATGGCTTCTAACGTCTCTGTGCGTCGGTTCCTCCGTGCTTTTCATGGTTGTAAATGTGCTGCAGCGGCGACGGAAAGGGGTGGGAATCGTAGTTGAGTTAGAACAAGAGGATCGGCCATCTCCGTGGAATAAGCAGTGGGCGTTTGCGGCCATGGATCACGCGAGGCGGAATTACGACTCTTGTTTCATGGTGCGACGACGTATCCCAGAGGTGTTGGATGAGGAGGAGTTGCGGAGCCGCCGTAAGGACGCGCTTGAACTGGCGAATGAGCTGATCGCCGTTCGGCTGACTGAGGTTCCGGCGGGTGAGCCGACCACTCCGGTGGCGCTGTACCTGGGCACTGTGCTTACTGATGCGTTCGAACTGGGGGGGATGCTCAAGTTCAATGTGCATCAGGGAATGACGGTGATGCAGCGCTCGGAGAGCGGTAAGAATAACTTCTTCCCGGCGATTCAGATCAGTGGTCGGCTGAAGGAGGAGCCGAGCGAAAAGGAAGCGACCAGAGCCGAGGCGCTGGTCCGGGTGGTGAATGAGCCGAAGTTCACGCCGGCCGCTGATGGGGATGCGGTGGCGATCGTCGTGCACCTGGCAAATAACCCAGGCATGGTGGAGCGGTCGTTGGAGGATGCGCGAAAAGGGTGTGCGGATATTCGGGGGCGGGTGGCACGGTGTCGGGCCGCTTTGGTGCTCGACAGTGGACCGGGCAATATCCCTGAGAACAGGAATGATTTTGAGCTTGTCGTGCGGAGGGTCTACACCTCCTGGCGGAAGTGGGTGGAAAATAATCCACAGTATGCAGGGCTGCAACCGCGGCTTTTCCTCGCGGCGCCGGCGAGTATCGGATTCGCATTGGGCTGGCTCTTTGGGCACACCGTGAGCATCGTTCCGCATCCTGAGCGAAGGTGAGGAAGTGAACCTCGTATTACTTCGTACCGAGGGAAACCAGCGTTTCATATTCGCCTCGAACAAACGGCAGGAAATCGTCGGCGCTTCAGAGCTGATCGCGCGGCTCGATCGAATCTGGGTGCTGGAGGAGCTGCAAAACCTGTTTCCAGAGTTCGACAGGAGCTGGCGGATCGGCAAAGGTGATGATGCCGAGCTGCTGGTGGCGGGGGCCGGGACAGCCACCGTGCTGGTCAAGGACAAGGAACTCGCTAAGAAACTGGTCACGCAAGTGACTTCCCGGGCACTGCGGGAGGCGCCGGGGCTCGACGTCTGCGGGGTGGTGGTCCCGTACGGCCCGAGCGGCAAAGGCCTGCGCCTCGCCGACGCGTATTCGAAGGCGCAGCGGCAGCTGGGCATGGTCAGGGGCGACAGGCCAGGGCCACAGGTCCGTTTCCGCCGACTGCCGTTGATAGCAGAGTGTGCCTCGAACGGGCTGCCTGCAGCTGAGGTGCGTTGGGAGGCGGACGAGAAGACGTACCAGCCGAGGTCCGCGGTCGCCGTAGCGAAGCTTGACGCGTTCCGCAGCTCAGCGTTCGGTCGACTCGCACAGGCTGCGGACATGCCACCGGAGACGATGCAGGCCATCGTGAAGCGGCTGAGCTTCGAGGTCGATTGGGTCGCCGTGGTACACGCGGACGGCAACAGGCTCGGCGGCCTGTTCAAAGGGTTGCAAGGCCGGTCGGAACGGGACCGGCCGGAAGAGGTGAGCGATGAGGAGTACGCGGCGAGGGTGCGGTGTCTGTCCGCCGCCGTCGACGCCTGCGCCCGTCGCGCCTTCAAAACGGCCCTAGGGCGTACCCGCGAGGATTTGAAGGATTCCGGAGCAGATGAGGGCGTCTTGCTGGACGGGCAGCCGCCCGTCGTGCCCCTCGTGCTGGGCGGCGACGACCTGACTGTGGTCTGCGACGGACGGGTGGCGTTGACGTTCACCCGCCACTACCTGGAGGCGTTCGAGGAGACGACAACCGGCCACGAGGACATTCGGCGGGTGGTCGGGGACGGCCTGACGGCTGCCGCCGGGGTGGCCATCGTGAAGCAGAAGTACCCGTTCCACTTCGCGTACGACCTGTGCGAAGAGCTCATGAACCGCGAGGCCAAGGCGGTCAAGGACACGGGATCGGCACTGGCGTTCGCCGTACTGCTGGACAGCGCGGCGGCCGATCTGACCCGGCTGCGGGCGCCGTACGGTCCCTCGGTTTCGCCCTACCTGGTCGGCAAGGCGGCCAAGCGCGCCGATGCGAGGGTCCAGCGCTGGGAGGAGCTGGAGCGCCGGGTCGAGGCGCTGCGGCGGCGCGGGCCGGATGGTGAGCTTCTCATCCCGCGTGGCGTCGCCCACGACCTGCGGGAAGGGCTGGTTCTCAGCGAGGAGGGCCGAAACGTGGCGGAGTCGCGCCTGCAGCAGTTGCGCCGACGGTACGCGGAAGAGAGCGACCGTCTTTCGGTTTTGGACACGCTCGCGGAGCCGCTGGCCGGGCTGCCGGACGCGATGGCGGCACTGGCATTCCTGCCCGCGCGGAAGGCATAGGAGGGAACCCGGTGGAGCTGGAGCTTTCGCTGCGCATGCTCAGCGACTGGCAGATCGGCACGGGAACGGGAGCCCCCGGCTACCTCGACCGGATCGTGCAACGGGAGGTCCGCGTCGGCGATCACAGGCCGGGCCCGCCGATCGTCCCGGCGAAGACGCTGGTCGGCGTGTGGCGCGACGCGTGCGAACTGGCCGCGCACGCGCTGGACAGCGGCGCCGAAGGGGTGTGGCACGAATGGGTGCTCTTCCTCTTCGGCGACCAGTACGGTCGCGAGGACGCGACGACGCTGCGCCCGGCCGCGCTGGTGGTTGAGGGAGCGCTTCGCCTGCCGTCCCGCCTCGCGGAGCTACTGCTGCACCGGCCGAAGGTCGCGAGGGCGGCTACCTTCCGCAAGCCCGGCGTGCGAATCGATCCGGTGACCGGAACTGCCGTGCAGCGGATGCTGCGATTCGAGGAGATGGCGCGGGGCGGCGTCACGCTGCGGGGCCGGGCGCGCATCGAAGGGTTCGAGAAGCTGAGCCCGAAGCAGCGGCGTGCGGCGCTGACGCTACTGAGCGCGGGAGCCCAGCTCTTGGAGACGATCGGCGGCAAGCGCCGTCGTGGCCCGGGACGATGCCGGCTGACCGTGACCGGGGCGGGCTTCCCCGCCGAGGTCACCTTGCCGGATGACGGTGACGTGCCGGCACCGCCGCAGGTCCGGCCGTATGCGGTGCCGGAGTACGTCGAAGCCGTTCCGGTGCAACCCGCGTCGGGCTGGGAGAGGGTCGAGCTGATCATGACGGTGGAGGAGCCGGTGCTGGTGGCCGCCACCGTCGAGGGCAACCTGGTGACGGGAGCGGGGCACATCCCCGGCTGGTGCCTTATGCCGGAGGTGGTGCGCAGGCTCGGCGGCCCGGCGCATGCGCTCGTCCGTGCGGGGGACCTGGTGGTCACCGCCGCGATGCCGCTGTCCGAAAAGGGAGAGCCGACGCATCCGGTGCCGCGCGTGCTCATGCACGAAAAGGGTAATCCGGAAGAGATTGCCGGGAATGTGCTGTACGACGATCCGAGCGGCCTTAAGGCGCACCGAACGAGCTACATCACCGAGACCGGCGACGTGGTCTTGCCTAAGTTCACCGTACGTATGCACAACACGATCAGCGACGACAAGCAGCGGCCGTTGCGCAAGATCGGCGGAGTGTATATCTACCGGGCGATCGCCGCCGGGGTACGGCTTCGCGCCGAGGTACGGGTGCGCAGGGGGGCGATGCCACCAGGCTGGGAGAAGAGGTTGTCCGGGGCGTGGCGTGTGGGCCGCTCGTCAAAAGACGATTACGGCAAGGTGCGGGTCGAGGCACGCCAGGCTGCGGCACCACCGCCGCGCCCCGGAGCTGGTGGGTTCCTTCGTGTATGGCTGCTGTCTGACCTGCTTGTCCGTGATAAGCGGCTGCGTCCGAGCACCGAACTCGCCGACGTGCGCAGGGCACTGGAGCAGGCATTCGCCAGGGCTGGCGCGACCGGAGTGAGCTTGCACTGGAAAGTGCGCGACCAACAATCGCCGAACCGCGAGCCCGCCACATCGGAGAACGGTGTGCTCCCGAGGGTGGTCGGAGCAGCCCGCACCGAGAGCTGGCATCGCGGCTGGGGCCTGCCCCGCCCCACCCTGTACGGCCTGGCCGCTGGCAGTGTACTCACCTTCGAGGTCGAGGGCGGCCCGATCAGCGCCGAGGTACTCGCCGAGGTCCGTACGGCGGGTGTGGGGGAGCGTCGGGCCGAAGGTTTCGGCCAGGTGGAGTTCGACCATCCCCTCGTGGAATGGCGACCGCATCCGGAGAAGCGAGACAAGCTGGCCGACGGACCTCAGCGAATGCCCGTCCCGCCTCTGATGACCCCGGACGAGGAGGGCTACGAGTCGGCCAGGATCTATGAGCGGGCCGCCTGGCGGGATGCCATTCACCGTGCCGCCGCGGTCATCAGCGGTGACCGGACGCTTCGCTGCAACGTACTCCCCGAGGATCAGCGAACCTCGCAGCTCAATCAGTTGCGCGAGATCGCCGCGGATCTGCCATCACCCGGGGTCGCGGCACGCCTGGAACGGCTCATGCCACTGAGTGAGGGCAGAGACGAGCGGAGTGAGGCGGACAAGAAGGCCGTGACCGCCCTGTTCACCACTCCCGACCGCGTGTGGGCGCTGCTCAACCGCCCTTCGGACGAACTCGCGTCGCTGGACGGGCTCCTGCCCTTGGACGAGCTCGTGGTCACCGCGGACGGCGCCCGCGTGCTCCGCGACGAGCTGTGGCCGGAGGCGGTCCGGGTGCTGCTCAACGCCTGCCTGCGCGAACACGCTCGCGAAGACAGAGTCCGGTCACGCGAGGAGGCTCGATGAGAGGGGACACGATGACCGACCGTGGGGGCAGGCGGATGATCGCGCGGATCCGGGCCCGCGGCTGGCTGCGCACCGAGTCGCCGCTGCACGTGGGCGGGCTCAGCAGCGACCCGTCCGATGCGCTGCCGATCGCCGTGGATGGTCTGGGCCGTCTCTACGTGCCGGGCACGACGCTCGCCGGCGTGCTGCGCCACTGGATGCTCGGCGCCGCCGCCTGGTTACGCACGCCTCCTGATCCCGCCGACGAGGATCCGTACGAGCTGAACGAGCTGTGGGGGTACGTCCCCGAGGGCAACGACGACGAGCGGGCCCGCGCCAGCCGGGTCATCGTCGCCGATGCGCTCATCGCCACGGACATCAGGCTCGACGAGTACGGCCTGCCCGCGGCTCTGCTCGACCCCGGCCGCCTGGAGTTCCGCCCGTCGGTCGGCATCGACCGGCGCACCGGGGCGGCGGCCCCGGAGTTCCTGTACGGCAGGGCCGTCATCCCGGTCGGCCACTACATCAGGCTCGCCCTGGACATCGAGTGCTACCGCGACCCGGAACGCGACGAGGCCCGCATGGGCGCGATGCTCGCCGCCCTCGCCGACGGTGAGATCCGCGTCGGCGCGGCGACCGGCAAGGGCTTCGGCGCGGTCCGGCTCCTGGAGGACGGCCTGGAACTGGTCGTGGACCGTTTCGACTCGCCGGAGGGTCTGCTCGCAGCCCTGCGCGGCACCCGCTCCGGCGACCGCGTCCGCACCCTGGACACGCTACGCCGTACCGACGCGAACCTGCCGCCCCGGCGCCGGTGGCTGAAGGTTCGCGTGGAGTGGCGCCCGATCGCCCCCGTGATGGTCCGTTCCGGCACCCGCGGCCTGATCGTCGACACGCTGCCGCTGACCACGCGCGTCGACGACCGGCATGTGACGCTCGTCCTGCCGGGCTCGTCCATCAAAGGCGCGCTGCGCAGCCATGCGGAACTGGTGGAGCGAGTGGCGCGGGGCCTGGAGCCGGAGGATCCGGACCCGGACGAGTCGGCCGCCCGGCAGAGCGCGGCGTTCCGCAGGCAGCTCGACGAGCTGCCCATGGTACGCAGGTTGTTCGGCTCCGTCCGCGACGACGAACCTCCTGGCGACGGCGAGGAACGGCGGGCCGGGGCGATCCGCGTGGCCGAGTGCACGTCCCTGGTGACGATCCCGGAGACGCTGTGGCGCTCGGTCGCCGGCACCGACGTCGACACGCCGCCCACGGACGACAAACGCCTGCCCGAGCAGGTTCGCGACCGCCTGGAGGACCTCGGCATGGCGCAGGCGGATCACGTCGCGCTCGACCGGTGGACCGGCGGCGCGGCCAACGGGCGTCTGTACAGCGTGATCGAGCCGTACGCGGTCGCCTGGGAGCCGATCGACATCGCGGTCGACCTCACCCGCCTGGACGGCGACCGAACCGCCCTCGCCCTGCTCCTGCTCACCCTCCGCGACCTCGCCGCCGGCCGGATCCCGCTGGGCGCGTCCACCAACCGCGGCTTCGGCGACATCGAGGTCACCAAGATCACACTCACCGACGGCGAACGCTGGCCCGAGCCGACCCCGCTCGCCGAGGCACTGCACGACCCCGGTATCGCCGACATCGCCGCCGCCTGGACCAGCTACGTGGAGGCATCGTGACCAAGCTGCCCACGCTGTACAGCGCCACCGCCGAGCTGCCGCTGCACACCGCGCTGTCCTTCGTGACCGGCGGCTGCGCCCTGCTCACCTCGCCCGCGGCGTACCGGGTGAGCCGGGTGGTGGACGGCGAATGCGTGACCCCCGCCGGGCCGGTCGACCTGTCCGCCGTGTACGAGGCCCGCGCCTTCACCAAGGATCTCGAACTCCGCTGGCTCGACGGCCGGGCGGTCCTGCTCACCGAGAACGAGGACCTCCTCCCGGACACCTTCGAGCAGATCGAGCCGCTGCCGTTCGAGGAGGTCATCGAGACCCGCTACCTCGTCTGGGGGAGCGCCGCCTCCGGCGGTTCGCCGGCCCCTGGCTGGACCACGTTCGTCTCCCGGCGCGTCGGCGCGATCGACATTCCCGTCACGGTCCCGCCTGACAAGTCCGGTGCACAGCTTGTGGCACGTGAATACGTCGCTGTGGAAGAGCAGCACGGCAACGCCCATGTCGCCGAAGAGCGCCTGATTCGTTTCAAGCCTTACGCGCCTGCGGAGAACACCCGATGACCGACGGCTTCCTCAACCCCTACACCTTCATCCCCGCCTTCCCCCGGACACGTCTGCCGAAGCCGCTTGCCGATCATGAACCCCCACCGAGAAATTTCCTCCGGCCCGCCGCGTGGACCGGCCGCATCGGCGTGACCCTGACTGTCGAGACCCCGTTGCTGCTTCTCGACACCGCCGCATCCCGGCCGCCGGAGAAGGGCGACCCCGACCACAACGTGTATCCGGTGCGGCTCCGCGACGGCAGGCCGTACCTGTCCGCAACTGCGGTGAAGGGCATGCTCCGCGCCGCCTACGAGGCGATCACCAACTCGCGTTTCGGCGTGTTCGGACCGCACGACAAGCCGTTCGGCTTCCGCCGGGAGGCCGCGTACGCCCTGGGCATGGTGCCGGTGTACGTCAAAGAGGAGGGACGGCTTCACCGCTTCAAGGTGGCCTCCTTCCCGCTGTATGACGGGGAGGGTAACGCGCTGTATCCGCCGGATCGGATGCCCAGGCACGGTGAGACCCTCAAGGCGCTGGTGAGCGAAGGACGTACCGGGGACCAAGTGGTCGATTTCACCCGTGACCGCTCCGCGGTACTGACCCCCGGACCGGGGGAACGACGCGTGATCGGCATCGCGTACGTCACCGGCCCCAACATGGAGACCAAGAGGTCTGAGCGCCTCTTCTTTCTCGAGGGCGCTCCCCCGCAGCAGCTGGAGCTCGGCAGGTCGTGGGAGGAGCTGGTCGGAGACTGGAAGCGGTTGATCGCGAACTACCGGGCGGCTCACGACCAGAAGGACATTCATGAGCGCCGCCACGCGGACGGCCGGACGGCCGGGCCCGGGGAGCGTATCGGAAAGGGACCCGGGCAGCTCGCCTGGAGCGCCCACCTGTACGACGACACGTGGCTGACCCTGGAGCCGGGCTCGGTGTGTTACGCCCACCTGGTCGACGGCAAGGTGGATCGCCTCTATCCGGTGATGGTCCCGCGGGACCTGTACCCGGCAGCACCGCAAGACCTGCTCCCCGACGACCTGCGACCCGCTCCCGCTTACGACAAGCTGTCCCCAGCGGACCGCCTGTTCGGCTGGGTGGCGCCGCCCAATGGTGAGAGCGCTGCTCTCTCCGCCTATCGAGGTCGGCTCCGCGTCGGCCCGGTGACCTGTGACGACGACCAGGCCACGGCCGTCCGTCGTTTCCCCGGTGACGGGCTGCCGCTCGCGATCCTCAGCGCCCCGAAGCCCCAGCAGGGCCGCTTCTACCTGTCCGAATCCGCCGCTCGCCCCGACCAGCCGATCAGGCCGGGTACGCCCAAGGAGAACCTGTACCGGCTCGGCCGAGGACTGCGCGGACGCAAGGTCTACTGGCATCACGCAGAACTGGACGCCGCGGCGTACTGGAACCCGGACACTCCGGGTGACCCGACCCAGATGCCGGTCGGCGGCAGATACCGCGAATACCTGCGGCCCCGTGCGTCCGTCGACCCCGCCAAGAGCGTGGTCGTCGAAGGGCGACGGTACGCGACCGTCCCCGGCCAAGAGCAGCGCGACAACCAGAACCGTTCGATCGAGGGCTGGGTGAACCCCGGCACGACTTTCCGGTTCACGATCGAGGTACGCGATGTGGACGACTATGAACTCGGGGCTCTCGCCTGGCTGCTCAGCCTGCCCGAAAGGCACTTTCACCGGCTCGGGTTCGGGCGTCCGCTCGGCTTCGGCAGCGTACGGCTGAGCATCGATCCCGCCGCCACCAGGCTGCACTCCGGCACCGACTACCAGGCCTACTACCGTTCCCTCACCGCCGAGCTGCCCCGCACCGACTGCGAGGCGATCCTGCGGAACGCGCGCAAACGATTCGAGGAGCTGCTGGACTCGTCGCCGGAGCTCAAGATGGTGCGCGACTCGATGCTCGCCGTCGCGCGAGGGCGTAACCTTCCCGTGCACTACCCGAGGACGCGTCCGGAGGAGTTTCGGCCTGAGCTTCCGGTTCCTCCGGATCCGCGCGGCGAGAACTTCAAATGGTTCAGTGAGAACGAAAGGCTGGAAAAGCGCAGGGTAGCCGCCGGGCGAGGGCGTCCCCTGCCGGGCGTTCTCGAGAAGGACACGTCTCTCGAGGTGTACGTGGAGAAGGCCGAACGTTCTCCAGGCGCGGGGAATGGGCGCAGAAAGCCGAATCGGTCTGGTGGAAAGGGTCGGAGATGATGATCATGAAGATCTGTAGTAGGTCACGATAGATATGTGATATCGCGGTAAATCTCGCTCGCGCCGCGCTACCGTCGATGTGCTGTCCTTGCGGATCGCAGCCTGCCGAAGGAGGGCGACACCGTTTCGGCCTATCGCCTTTTCCTCTATTGCCTCACTGAGAGGCGGGCCGCCCGGAGGACAGGCCGTGTTGTTCCGCTTCGAGGAGGAGCAGGGCGCGGTGGGCAAGCCGGAGGGCAGGGTGCTCATACACGCGGTCGGCGGCGGCGACCTGGGCTGCCCGGGTACCCGCGATACCGGCCAGGTTGTCCCGGACTATGAGGGCGCCCCGGAGGCCACGGGCAAGGACCGCCGCCCGCTGCGCAAGATCTTCGAGGGTCTCGCCGAGGCCGGCCTCACCGTCTCGTCCGTCGTTCTTGTGGGAACGACCAACCGCGAAGGCATCATCGCGGGGCGTACCTTCGCCGAACACGCCGAGGAGATGCGGCGCAGCCTCATCAGCGAACCCGGCCTGTGCGGGAGGCGGTTCGCGCCGGACGCGGTCGTCGTCGCCGCTCCGGCCGAGCCCAGGCTGGGGGCCACCGCGGCGACCCTGCGCGAGACGCTCTCCGGGCGGCGACCTGAAGAGATCATGGTGTCATCCGGCTCTGGGGCGTTCGCCATCAGTGCGGGCGCCTTATGCGCGGCGCTGCACACCAGGACTCGGGTCCGCATCCTGCACATCGACCACCCGCACAGGCCGTACGCGCTCGACCGGCCCCAGGATACGGACGCGTACCTGCGCTCCTGGCTGCTGCGCCACCGCTTCTGGGACGCCCTCGCCGACCTGGAGCCGGAACACCGCACCCGCTGGCAGCTCCTCGCCGCCCGCCAGGCCGGAGACACCACGTTCGCCGCCGCGCTGCTGGAACACGGCACGCCGCCACCCGGCATCCCCACCGGCACCATCGCCAAGTTCACCGAGTTGCTGCCCACCGCCCAGGCGGCCCTGTTCGAACGTCTTGGCCGTGGCGAGGCCGCCGACTTCGGCCTGCTGCGCTCCTGGTACGCCGAGCACTTGGCCCGCCTGCTCCGCGCCGAGCAGGCCAGGCTCCCGGCACCCACCAAGAGGATGCTGCAGGCCCTCGTCGAAGCGCTGCGTGTCCGCGAACCCGGTGAGCAGGAGGTCGGGCAGTCGGGGTTGCTGCGCAGGGCCGCCCGCGAGCTGACCGCCGACTTCGGCAGCGCGGCCGTACGTATGCTCCGCGACGACGCCCTCACCCGGATGTACACCAGGGCGGCCACGCACGCGGCCCACCTGCTGCCCGAGTCCGAGAACGACGGCCCACTCCCCGGCACCCTCATCCAGGCCGCCGACCGCTGGGAACGGGAGGACCCCGGGGTGAAGCTCGTCGACGGCACGAGGCGGGTCGGCTGGCCGGTGCTCGGCAGCGGCGACGTGCTCGGCCTGCTCGCCGTGGGCCTCGAACTCAACGGCGGGCACGGCGACAACGAGCAGGCCGTACGTGCCCTGCTCGTCGCGTTACGCCGTCGCCGGGACCTCCTCCCGCGTCCGGGCCGTGTGCGCGTACGGCTGCTCGCCAGTCCTGAGGCCCGTGAGATAGCCGATCGGCTTGCCCGCCTCGCCGTCGAAACAGTCGACCCGGACGCCGACATCCAGGTGATCGAGAACGTGACGGGCGACATCGAGACCGTCCGCGACAAGGTGATCGACGCCTTGGCGTCCGGTCCGCCTCCCACCGGCCGGACGGGTTCTCACAGCCTCCGCGACATCGACGAGATCGTGGTGGCCCTCAACCCCGGCCCCGCCGCCACCAACCACGGCATGATCGCTGCGGGGGTGCACTGGTCTCTGACCGCCGCCTGCCCGCTGATCGTGGCCGAACTGACCCGGCTGCCGGACGGCCGCTCCCAGCTCACGAGCGGCGAGCCGGTCCTGGCCCGCCTGGGGGCGGATCAGGTGCTGGCAGGCTTGGCGGCGAGCGCGGCAAGGCGGCTCGACCTACGCACTGCCTGCCGCCTCCTCGCCCGCGGCTCCCATGTGCTGCGCCGCGTCCTGCGCGAGGTCAAACAGCTCCAGCTCGACCTGTACGGCCCGGCACCGAACACGTGCTCCGGCAGCGACCGTCTGGCCTTGGCGCGGAAACGGCTCGCACTGATCGCTTACGTGTCCGGCACTCGCCCGCTACCCGTCGCGTATCTCGCCGTCGAGGTGCTTCGCCCCGCAGTGTTCCCATGGCGTGCCTGGAGTCGTGTTTGCCAACGTGTGCCTGCTTTGCGCGAACTGACCTCGCTCGCTGCTCATTCGCTGCATGGGCACGCCTTCGACCGGAAGGCCGCGCACGGTCGCGTCAGGGACCCGGCCAGTACGCCCGCCGTACGCAAACTGCTCGATCAGGCCATCGAGCAACTGCAACCGAGCCCCGACGACGATGAACTTCTCAAGAACTACAAATCCGTCATCGAGTCACTGGATACCATTTATCGCGAAACCTGTTGACGGTCGCTGAGCGCGCTGGCACCCTGTTGTCCGTTCAACGGCCACGGCCCGCGAGCTTGAGCGCTTCGCCGCTCCTTTGAGGGACCTCGACCCGAGGTCAAAGTCACGCGATCACGCGCTTTCCAGCGCGCTGTTTCGCATGTCCCGAAAAGGAGCGTCATGCACGTCGCCATGGTCGCGGTCGAAGACAGGGAAACGGCCTTCTACGCGTACTCCCGCCTCATTTCTCCGGCGCTCCGCCACGCTGCCGCCATCCCCCTTCGCCAGGTCCGCCACCACGGCAGAGAGTGCCACGGCCCCGACGGCGTCCGTTGGTGCCACGACTGCGAGCAGGTCATCGACGACCACCTGATGTCCGGCTTCAACCGCCTGCGCCAGACCTTGGCCGGCAATCCGCCCACCACCCGCGACGGCCGCCCCGTACGCGAAATGATCGTCGCCGCCACCTGGCTGTCCTCCACAGAGGCCGAATACCTGAGCCTCGACCTCACCGCCCGCAGACTCCGCAGGCCTCCTGCCCCCGGCGAAGCCCCAGGCCTGCGCGCCACCCGCGCCCAGCTCATCCACTACGTCCTGACCAACCTGGCCGCCCGCGTCCGCCGCGACGACCTCGCCGCAAAGGGCCTCTCCACCCGTCCCGAACGCGCCCTGCGTACCTCCGACTGGGCCGCTCCCCTCCGCGCCGACCCCTGCGCCTTCGCCCTCCTCCTCGACGCCATCACCCGTCTTCGAAACGGCGCCACCGACCCCTATGACATCCCCCCAGAGCGGCTTCCGGCAGGCCTTGACCTCGCCGCCGCTCGCAAGCTTCTCCACGCATCTCTGCACGAGCTGCGCAACCTCAACCCCGATTTTCACCACGCCAACGTTGACCTCCCCACGATCTCCCATCTCCCTTTGGCCGATCATGACCCCACTTCAGCCCCTAGTCTCGAAGACCTTTATGTGATGGCAGAAAACAACGGCGAAGCCCGCATCCCCCTGCCCGGCCTCCTCGCTGTCGCCTATCTTCCTTCCTGACCTGCTTAGCCGCCGAGCTGCAGAAGACGCTGAGAATGAATTGGGCGGCCGTGAAGTTCAGCCTGATGAGCGGCCGCCCTTATAGATCAATTGATTCGATCAAGTCGACGGGTACCTGAAGCTTCCGATCCTTCAACCTTCTGGCACCGCAAACCTGCTGCCCGTGCCAGGTCGCGTACAGCTTCATTTGTCGGCCGTCGCCGAGGACAGCAGTCCGGCACTCAGGAGTTGGTCCAGGACACAGTGTTGCGACCCCTCGTAGGGGCGATGAGGACTCCCCCCGAGGGTAAAGTCGCAGCTCAGCGCGCTTACCGACGACGCATTGTCGGGCCGTTTTGCAGCAAACCTCCGGTAGTGCAGGAACCCCCGGGGGTCTGCTGCAGACTACACCTCCGCATGGTCTTTCGAGTGCCACGTCTGTGCACCTCCTCACCAGGGAAGGTTGCCGACTGTTGCGTCGGACACTACGGCCAGTTCGCCTAGAGTTCGTTGCGTTGTGTCTGCGACTAGTGAAGTACGGGGTGCTAACGGATCAGAAGGTGTCGTAACCCGCCTTGCTCTGTACGTAGTCGTTTGACGCCATGGCTTGGGCGTGCAGGGCGCCGCCGCCGATGAGTTGTACAGACGTGTACGGGTGAGCGTAACTCAACAACCTGCCTCCCTTGGTCAACCGCCGTACCGTGGGTGCGGTGGTGGTCGCTGGTCGTCGAGGTCGGCCGTGGCGGCCCGGCCTTCCTGGCGGCCGTTAGCATGTCGCGTCATCTGGGTGGAACTGCCCGGTCGTTGTGGCCGAGTTTCGTGGGCGCGCCATAGATCTGCGTAGTTCGGCTCATCTTGTCGGCTGAGACCGAGGAGAGCCGTTGAATCCCGAGCAGCAGCAAGATTTCACAGGCTTCGTCGTCAGCCGGTCCGAGAGCCTGATCAGGTTGGCGTACCTCCTGACCAACGACCAGCACGCCGCCGAGGACCTGCTGCAGACCGCGCTGGCGAAGGCGGCCGGTCGCTGGCGTACCATCCGCGGCAATCCCGAGGGGTACGTGCGCCGCGTGATGTACCACGAACAGGTCGGCCGTTGGCGAAGTCCGCGCTGGAGACGCGAGCGCGTGGTCGACGAGCCGCCGGAGCCGATCACCCCGGACCGCACCGGCGAGGTCGACAGCCGCCTCACCCTGTGGCAGGCGATACGCGCGCCGCCCGCGCGCAAGCGGGCGGTACTGGTCCTGCGTTACTACGAGGACCTGCCGGAATCGGAAGTCGCCAAGATCATGGGCTGTTCGGTCGGGACCGTACGCAGCCAGACCCCTCACGCCATCCGCCGGCTCGTGAGCTGGTGGGCGAGACCGTACCGCAGGAGGCCGGGAAACGATCGTCGACGAGGAGAACATCGCCAGGGAACTGCGTCGCATGGCCGAGCAGGCCCGGCCGGTGGATCCGATCGCCGTCGCCGCCAAGGCCGCGGCGGGCGCGCGCCGCAGGCGCCGGTTGACGTGGTCGGCGGCGGGGCTGGTGGCCGCCGCGGTCGGCGCCGCGGCGGTGGTCACCGTCGTGTCGGGGCTGCCGTTCCCTGCCGGGAGCCTGCGGGTGGACGCGTACACCGTTACGCCTGGTACGCAGGCGGAAGGCGGGCAGAGCCCCGACCGATTCCGGGTGGTCGCCGGGCGGGTGGCGGATGACGTGCGGCGGGTGGAGGTCGACTGGGCGACGGGGGAGCGTACGGACGCGCAGGTGGCGAACGGCTTCTTCGTGGCCCGTGTGGTCGCCGAGCCGGAGCCCGACCCGGAAGGTGGCGTGGACGCCTTCGACCGGCCGCTGCGCAAACTTCGGACCCCTCCGGTCACGGTGACCGCGTACGACGCCGACGGACGTGGTGCGGCAGTTCCTGGTCGTTATGGCCTCACCTGCTCGCCTGCATTAGGCGGAGTCGTAAAACCGTTGGGTCGGCGAGGCCCTTGACGCTATGGTGAAGATCGACTCCGCGGCTGCTGAACCTCGGGAGTCCGCCCCCGGCCACTGCCGGGCGGCTCCACGCCATCCGCTTCGGAACGGATGGCCATTGTGTTGTGCCCTGAAACCGGCAGCCGACAGGAAGGTTCTCTTTGGCAAGTTCCAAGCGGCGTGATGCCGTGACGGTTCAACAGGATCCGCGTCTCGTCCGTGTCGATGACAAGTGGCTTCGACTGCCCAATCCGTGGGGCATTCCGGTCGAGATCTGCGCGGGCCCGGACGTGCCCATCGAGTCCGCCGCCGTTGACGAGATCCTCAACGTGCTGCGGACGGCTGACACGCTCGAACGGCTCGGTATGGACGGCCGTACTCAGGCGGAGATCGACCGGGTGGTGCTCACCCCCGACTTCCACAAGGGGGCGGGCATCCCGATCGGCACCGTGCTGCGCACGCGTGGCGCGATGATCCCGCAGGCGGTCGGCAACGACGTCAACTGCGGCATGCGCCTGGAGGCGACGCCGTACACCGTCGACCAGGTGCGGCCACGGCTCGACGTGCTGGAGCGCCGCCTGCGGCACCTGTTCTTCGAGGGCGGGCGGCGGATCGCGCTGACCGCGGCGCAGCGGGAGGCGCTGCTGCGGGACGGCCTGCCCGGGCTGCTCTCGGTGCCGCGGACGTCCGGCCGGGACGGCGTCTGGGCGATGGTGCGGCCGGGCGACGCCGACCCCGGGCGGGTGCACCAGGCGGTGTATCCGACGGCCACGGCCGAGGAGTTCCGGGACTGGATCGACAGCGCGGGCGGGGCCAGCTACGACAGCATCATCGGCAGCGTCGGCGGGGGCAACCACTTCGCCGAGGTGCAGTACGTCGCGGCGGTGCACGACCGGCGGGCCGCGTACGCCTGGGGGCTGCGGCTCGGGCAGGTGGTCACGATGGTGCACAGCGGGTCGTTGTCGCTGGGGCACCAGGCGAACGGCACCGGGCTGGAGCTCGCCAGGCGCATGTGGCCGCGTGGCCTGCCCGAGCCCGAGAACAAGATCTTCCCGATG
>PKFB01000052.1 GCA_002919305.1 Actinomycetales bacterium | reverse complement strand
AGCGCCGCGCGGCTCTCCCGCGCCCATCCCGGGGCGCCTTCATGCATGCGGCCGGTCGGAACGGATTTCGTCCGAATCGGAGAACGGCCGCCGGTAGCTCGGGCAGAGACGCGGTTGGACTTGCTTATGGTGTCGGTCCTCCTGTTGTGGCGGGAGGATCATGAAGGCGGCGCCTGAGATCGAAGAAGCGACGGTACGCTCCCGTTGAGCGTGCAAGGCCTAAATGAGCCCGCTGGATTCGAACCTGAAGTAACCGTCACCTACGCACCAGGCGCCGTAAGCCGTAAAAGGGTCCTCCCGAGAGCAGGACCCCTATTCAGGGTCTGATCCGGTATCGCATGAGCGCCGGCAGGTTTGAATAAGGGCCCACTGGCGACGGCGTTTTCTCCGTAGCCATCGCGGTGGCTGGAAGTGGCCGTAGCATTCGCACCGGGAGGTGCGTATTCAGTTATGTGCTTTCAGTTATGTGTATGCGCTGTCCGGGACCCCGAGGACGAGGTGGAGACGGTACAGGAACCGGCTCCGCCGCCAGAAAAGAAAACGGGAGGCGGGGCTAGGAAGTAACCGTCTCCTTCGCACCGGGGCGCCTCAGACATTACAAAGGAGCTCTCCCGGCTACAACCAAGATTTATGAGGCGCTCATGCGCCATTAGGTCCGTAGGGAAGGGCCGCGGGTACGCCGGGCGGACAGGGCCTTGGGCGTGGGCGTACTCCTTGCGGGCGTACCTCTTAAAGCCGGTTCCCCGGTCAGCCTTCGGTGCGGGCGGGGGAGGGTTCGAGAACCACACAACAAGTGTCAGGGCGAGGACGCAGCCGTGCGGTGAGTGAGCCTGCGGTGTCCAGTACCTCCAGGTAGCCGTGATGCAGCGCCAGGTTGATCGCGCACACCAGCCCGGCGTCGATCGCACGTAGCCGTTGGAACGGACAGTTCATCAAGATCAAGGTGGTCCCGTCGTGGATCGGCGCGTATCCCAACCGGGTGAGCAGACGATGCAGCGCCGTCCATGGGTCCGATGAGGCGGTAATGGAGCCTTCCAGCCCGGTCCGTGCGTCACCGACGTCCGGGGCAGGGGACGCGTCGGCCGCCCCAGGGGCATACCCGGCTCCGGTGGCAAGGTGCTCCTCACGCGCTAACCGGCGTCCCTGGGCGGTCGCGACGCGGATGGCGGCCTGTCGGAGCGACTCGTCCGGGTGCTGGCTTCCGACCGCACGGAGCAGGATCTCGGCGATGAGGTCATAGCGTCGAGGAGGGACCGTGGCGTTCAGCTCCCGGCCGCTGATCCGGTACCGCTGAGCCGGGCGTCCGGGGCGCCCTGTGGGCGTCGTCTCCGGCACCGGCTCCACCAGGCCGGCCTGTCGGAGTTTCTCCAGGTGGAAGGTGACGAGGGTACGCCCGAGGCCTAAGGCGTCGCAGATCTCCTGCCGGGTGCGGGTGCCGTGCCTGGCCACCAGCTGGTAGATGCGGGCCCGCTGAGGTTCGGCGAGAACGCCCAATACCTGTAGATTCTCCGCGGCCCCGTCCATGACCTCACCGTAATCCCCGCACGTGTGGTTTCGCCAACAAAGATTGACAGAACTCGTTGAGACGCGGAATATCGACAACGATTATTGACGAAAACAAAGTCCACCCGTGCGTCGCCTCTGGTCGTCACGGGGTGAGCGCCGGACCGGCAGCGTGAGCCGACCGGACATGACCATCACGACCCACTTCAAGGACCACAAGCGCGCGGCACGGGGCGGCGACCGTCAGCGGCCACCCGGACGGCGCGCGGAAAGGCTGGCCTATGACCACCGTGCCGACTCACCAGCAGTGGCGCCCCACCACGCCATCCGCTTCGGCTCCGTCCGCCGCCTCGTCCTCGACCGCTTCCCGCTCGGTGGAGGTCGCGTCGTTGCCCACGGAGGTCACCTCTGTGCGGGCTGCTCCCCCTGATGCTCTCTCTGATGCGCCACCGCAGAACATCGATAGTCGCCCCACCGTGGATCAGGCGGCGGCGCAGCGTGCCGTGACCGACCTGCTCCGGGCGCTGGGGCGTGATCCGGACTCCCCGCACCTTCGCGAGACCCCGCGGCGGGTTGCCGCCGCCTTCGCTGAGCTGCTAACTCCCGAGCCGTTTACATTGACCACCTTCCCCAACGATCACGGGTACGACGAACTGGTCCTGGCTAAGAACATCCCCTTTTCCTCCCTGTGCGAGCACCATCTCTTACCGTTCTCGGGCGTGGCCCACGTCGGCTACCTGCCTGGTGAACGCATCGTCGGGTTGTCCAAACTCGCCCGCGTCGTGCGGATGTTCGCGAGGGATCTCCAGGTCCAGGAACGGCTCACCACACAGATCGCTGACTTCCTGGCGGAGCAGCTCCACCCCGTGGGGGTCGGGGTGATCCTGGAGGCGGAGCATCTGTGCATGTCCCTGCGGGGCGTCCGGGCACCGGGATCTCGCACCGTCACCTCTCGCTTGCTGGGGGCCTTGCGTGACGATCCCTGCATCCGGCAGGAGTTCTTCGCCCGCACCGGGGTCACTGAAGCCTGAGAGAGGCTGAGGAGCGTCGGCCTCGACATCCCTGGGTCCGGCGCGAGGAGGCTGACCGGTCCAGACGGCGTCGTATCACAGTGATGCGTCACAGCATCGCGTCACAGCGGCGCGTCCGGATTGGACGATGGCGGATGCGGGTACGCGATCTGGCCAGAGGCTGGGCGACTGCTGCGTACCCGCATCCCGAACGCTGAGAGGCTAGGACGCGAGCCGCGTGACGCTAGGACGCGAGCCGTGCGAAGCGGCTCCAGCCAGCGGGAGGGCCGGGCAGTTGATCCAGAAGTGGCAGGCGCTCCAGGAGCCCCGGACCCGGTATGGGAGAGTGAGGGCGTGAACGTCCCGTCGGGTGTGCCGTCTTCTGCCGCGTTGTTTCCCCTGCCGGGGACATCCGGCGTTTTCGGCGTCGGCTACGAGGGCTGGAGCATCGAGGACTTCGTAGCGGACCTGCAGGCCAAAGGCGTGTCGCGCGTGGTGGACATCCGGCTCACCCCGATCTCCCGGAAACCAGGATTCAGTAAGACGGCCCTCAGTCGGGCGCTCGCCGCTTCCGGCATCGCCTATGAACATCGGCGCGAGCTGGGCAATCCCAAGCCGAACCGTGCTGGCTTCGCGGGCTCACCGACCGAACGGGCCGAGGCACGCGCGATATTCGCCGACCTGCTACGTCGTTCCGAGGCGATGGAGGCGCTGAAGGCGGTGGCCCGTGCCGGCAGGCGGGAGCTGGTGGCCCTTTTGTGCTTCGAAGCTGACCAGGGCCGCTGCCATCGTGATGTGGTGTTACGCGCGTTGCAGGAGCAGGGGACGCGTGTCGGAGAGGTCCTCCGTTAGCGGCCGTCAGCGCCGCGGCGGCCAGTAGACCCCTAACACGCTGAACACGTGGACCCGCTTGGCCTGATTCCCGACATAGAACGCGACCTCCCGATCCGGAGCACACATCTGGTGGAGGAACTTCTCCTCCAGGGCGTGGCGTAACTCAGCGTCGGAGGCGTGACGGAAGTTTCGTTGGAAGGCGACCAGTTCCCAGTCGAGGCAACCCTGTTTGTGGCCACGGCACTGGGGATCGTGGCAGCGGTAGCGGTACGCCGCTTGGAACCGAGGCGCCTCCAACGGGATCCGCTCATGGTCGGCGAACAACGCGGGCTGCCGAACATAGGCGTCGATCTTTCGTTGTTCCTCGGGAGTCCACCCCGGATGCTGAGTGATCAGCAGGCCGTCGATGTCCTTGGGGCGTACCAGGGCCAGCGATTGGGCATCCGGTCGCTCCCGGACGGCGCGGTTGAGCGCGCACATGGAGTCCTCGAGGTAGGGGTCGAGCCAGCCGCGTCGTTGGTGCCACGTGCGTAGATGAGTTTCCCGCGAGATCGATGTCAGAATCGGGTTCCAACTTTCCCGGCGCTGATCGGCCTGGGCCGGCCTGGCGTCGAGGGAGACGATGTCGTACTTCCGGAAACGAGCGTCACTACTCAAGTCGCGGAAGTTAATCGGATATAACCGCACCCATCCCGGTCGCTGCAGATCGAGGTTCACACCTGCGACACAGACGGTCTCGCCGTACTTCGCCGAAGGCTGAGGGGCGGCTTTGACCGTGATGAGAACCCGTAATCGCACCACCCCATCGCCGGCTGGTTTGGGAGGGGGAGCGGTGGGGCCCGGGCCGAAGAGAGATAACTGGACCATAGAGCCACATCCGAGGTGACCTTAGGTATCTGTTTGATTACGAAAGATGTCACAGGTGGCCGGGCGCTACCACGGGCTTATCGCTATGAGTACGTATCCCCTCACGGAAAGGTGGCTGGGTAATCGCGGCGCCGTCGAACTGTTGAAGCTGTCGAACTGTCGAATTGCCGAATCAGCGGGCTCTCGGAACACGGTCGAGCCGATCGACGGCGTTGCTGATGAGCGGCTCTGAAGCAAGGAAGGTTTTCCAGATGGGTGGGCCCGGGCTCCTCCTGACGGAACCCGGGCCCACCTGGATATGGGGTTGGGAGAGTTGAAGGCTGAAGGTCCACTCCGTCCTGAGCCAGCTCAGGCCATCGCGGACACCGGACGGCGTCGGGTCAGCTCCGTCTCTGAGGAAGCCGGCGGCTCCGACGCGGGCAGGTACTTCTCGGGTTGACCTTCGATGTGCAGCTGAGGCACCACCCGATCCAGCCAGCGCGGCATCCACCAGTTGGCGCGCCCGAGCAGGTGCATCACGGCGGGGATCAGCAGCATCCGTATCACAACAGCGTCGATGAAGATCGCCGCGGCCATGCCGACCCCGATCACCTTGAGGATCACGTTGTCGCTGGGGATGAAGGCGGCGAAGACCGCGATCATGATGGCCGCCGCGGCGGTGATCACCCGTCCGGTACCGGCGAGTCCTTCGGTGATGGCTTGGCGGTTGTCACCGGTACGGATCCAGGCCTCCCGCATCCGGCTGACCAGGAACACTTCGTAGTCCATGGACAGTCCGAAGAGGACAGCGAACATTAGGACCGGTATGAACGACGGCAGCGGGGTTTCGTTGTCGATACCGACCAGTTGACCGGCCCAGCCGCCTTCGAGCACCAAGGCCACCACACCGTACGCGGCGGCGACCGACAGCAGGTTCATCAGCGCGGCCTTCACCGCCACGGTGATGCTGCGGAACGAGACCACCAGCAGCAGGATCGACAGCGTGACCACCCCGACGATGAGGAACGGAAGACGCTGAGCGACGTTGTCGGTGCTGTCGATGAAGGTCGCGGTGACTCCACCGACGTGAACCGAGGTTCCGGTGCCGTCGGTCACCTCGGGGATCGTGGTGTCCCGCAATGTGTGGACCAGATCCTCGGTCCGCGCGTCCTGCGGCCCGGTCTCCGGGATCACGGTGAGGACCGCGGTGTCACCGGCGTCGTTGAGCACAGGCGGGGTGACCATTGCGACGCCGGGGGTGGCCGACAGGGTGGTGGTGAGGTTCTCCAGGACCGAGGTGTCACCCGGGGTGGACAGCTCCGCGGCTAGCAGCAGCGGACCGTTGACGCCGGCCCCGAAGCCAGCCGCCACCATGTCGTACGCGCGTCGTGACGTGGTGGTTTCCTGGTTGTTCCCGGCGTCGGGGAAGCCGAACCGGACGTCGAGGAAAGGCATGGCCAGGGCCGCCAGCACCGCGACACCGAGCAGGGCGGCAAGAACCCGCTGCCGGCGGATCAGGGTGCTCCACCAGATCCAGGCCCGGCTGGGCTGGATGTGACCGCCGACGGCGGTGACGGGGGTACGCCGGCCCAGAGGGAGCCGGAGCCGGTCGATGTGACGGCCCAGGAAACCCAACAGCGCCGGGAACAGGGTGATGCTGGCGAGCATCACGATCAGGATGCCGAGGATGGTCACCGCCGCGGCGCCGCGCATGAACGACAGCCCCATGGCGAACAGGCCGAGCATGCTGACCACGACGGTGCTTCCGGCGACCATGATCGAACGGCCGGCGGTGTCCATGGTCGCCACCGTGGCGTGTTCGGGATCTAGGCCGGTGGCCCGCCATTCACGGAACCGGGTCACCATCAGCAGCACGTAGTCGATGCCGATCCCGATGGTCATCATCGTCGCCAGCGCGGTTGACCAGTCGGGGGTGTCTATCAGCGCGATCGCGACACCGCTGAGGGAGCTGCCGACGGCCAGCCCGGACAGGGCGACCATGATCGGTAATCCGGCGGCGATCACCGAGCCGAAGGTCAGCAGCAGGATGATCGCGGCCGCAATCAGGCCGATGGTTTCAGAGCCGATTTCTCCCCGCTCGGCGATCTCGATCGGCGTACCACCCAGCGCCACCTCCATGCCTGGCCGGTTGGCTTCCTCAGCGATCTGCATGAGCTGCTCGCTGTTCTCCACCGGCATGTCCTGCGGGATGGCCACGTCGAGGTGTAAGCGGGCGAGCAGAATCTGGCCGTCGGCGGAGATCCCACCAGGGGTCTGGTAGGGGTCGTCGGCGCCTGTGACGTGGGGCACCTGGCTGAGGTCAGCCAGTAAGGTTTGAACGTCAGCGCGGACCTGAGGGTCGGTCACCCCTGCCTCAGCGCGAACAACGACGTTGACCGTCACCGCGGACTGCGCGGGGAATCGGTCTTCCAGCAGCTCCTGTGCTGCCTGGGAGTCTGAGCCAGGTGCGGAATAGTCGGCTTCGAACTCACCACCAAATAGGTTATTGAGTATGACGGCGAGGCCGAGCACGACGAGCCAGGCCAGGATCGTCCATCCCCGGCGGCGATAGTTGAGCCGAGCAAGGCGACCGAGGAAGCCTGGCCGTCCCGCTGGTCCTGCGCTGGGTACGGAGGAGGTTGAGAAGGAGGGAGAGGCTGCGGACGACCTAGAGACGGAAGAGAGCACGCCTGAACTGTGGTGCGGCGGCGGCTGACTGTCGGGCATGACGCACCTTCATGGTGAATAGGCTTCAGAAGAGTTACGCTGCTTAACAAACACTAATTGCCTTCACCTGTCAAGACGCTTAACTTCCGTGATGGCGCATAACACATCCATAACGTGGAAGAACTAGATCATGACGACGAGTAATCAGATGTCGCGACGGGCACGGACGCGGGCCGCGACCATAGCGGAGATCAAACAGACCGCGCTTAACCTGATGCGGCAAAGCGGCACGATCGACGTCCGGTTCACCGACATCGCGCGGGCGATGGGGATGACCGCGCCCGCCATGTACCGCTACTACGCCGATCGGGACGACCTAGTGAACGCGCTGATCGCCGACGCGTTCAACGATCTAGGGGAGGCGATCGCCGCCGCGCGTGACACCGTCCCCCGGGAGGACATCGGCGGCCGATGGCGGGCAGCCGCCACCGCGTACCGGCAGTGGGCCAACAAGGAACCGCAGCTGTTCACCCTCATCCTGGGTCTGCCCATGCCGGGCTATGTGGCGCCGGCGGGCGGGCTGACCAGCGAGGCTTCACGGCGCGCCTTGTTCCAGTTCGTCACGCTTTTCGTGGACGCCCAGCGGACCGGGCAGCTTCGACCCCCGCTGTTGAAGGATGTCGACCCCGCCGTCGTTCAGTGCGTCCAGCAGAAGATGGCGGAACTCTCCCCCGAGAAGCTCCCCCAGGAGGTCTACCAGGCGATGCTGCACGCCTGGTGTTCCCTGCACGGG
The DNA here is from genome assembly GCA_002919305.1 of Actinomycetales bacterium. Classification (GTDB taxonomy): domain Bacteria; phylum Actinomycetota; class Actinomycetes; order Mycobacteriales; family Micromonosporaceae; genus RSA1. Next base: position 9,386 of record PKFB01000052.1, on the reverse strand, counting down.
TTCGTGGCCTTGGAGGCCTACGGCCACTTGCACTGGATGAGTCAGGAAGGCCGTGATGCCCTATTCGACAGTCACATCAGGACCATCGCTCAGATCAGCGGCCTTCCTGTGGCTAACTGGCCGGACGGCTGATACGACGCGGTGCGGTGTGGAGCACGGCAGCGCCAACGGGTAGCGCTGAGGAGTTGACGGTCAGCGCGGTGACCACTCCCGACCGGTGAGGCGTTCATATACCTCGATGTAGCGGTTCCGGGTGGCTGTCACGACGTCATCCGGCAGGGGAGGGGCGGGAGGGGTCATGTCCCAGCCGGTGGAGCGGGCCCAGTCCCGGACGTACTGCTTGTCCAGAGACGGCTGTGGGCCACCCGGTGTCCAGGTGTCGGCTGGCCAGAAACGAGAGGAGTCCGGGGTCAGCACCTCATCGGCCAACACCAACGAGCCGTCCCGGTCCAGCCCGAACTCCAGTTTGGTGTCGGCGATGATGATGCCTCGCTCTGCGGCGATCTCCGATCCCTGCCGGTATATCTGCAAGGTCAAGCGGCGCAGCTCGGCGGCCAGGTCCGCGCCGACCTGGCGTACCAGGTCGTCATAGGTGATGAATTCGTCGTGGTCACCACCGGTGGCCTTGGTCGTCGGGGTGAAGATCGGCTCGGGGAGTCGGGAGCCTTCCACCAGCCCCGGTGGCAGCGGGACGCCGGAGACCGTGCCGGTTGACTGGTACTCGCGCAGCCCCAGACCAGCCAGGTAACCACGCGCGATGCACTCCACCCGCACCATCTCCAGCCGGCGGCACCGTAGCGCCCGCCCCGCCCACTCGGCAGGCACCTCAGTTGCCGAAATCACATGGTGCGGCACGATGTCGGCGAGCTGCTCAAACCACCACAGCGACAGGGCTGTCAGGAGCTTGCCCTTGTCCGGGATCGGGGTCGGCAGGACCTGGTCAAAGACGCTGATCCGATCGGAGGCGACCATGATGATGTCGTCTCCGTCGGCGTACAAGTCCCTGATTTTGCCCGAGTGCACCAGCTCCACCAGGACCCCTCCCATGTGTCCATCCGCTCCTCGTCCCCTCGGATCGTCCCCGAGGAACCTACACTGGATGACGTTATAGAACGTTCGTGGGGAGGAAGCGCCCAGCATGACTGTTGACGTGCCGCGTTCCGTGCCGCCGTACCTGCAGATCGTGCGTCACTTTCGGGACCGGATCCTCAGTGGGGACCTCCCCATCAACCAACGCCTCCCCTCCACCCGTCAGATCGCCACGGAATGGAAGGTGGCGCACGCCACCGCGGCCAAGGCCCTGGCGACCCTGCGGGCTGAGGGTCTGGTCAACACCACTCCCGGCGGGGCCGGCGGCACCTTCGTTCGGGCGCCGGCGGATGACGCCTACCAGGTGTGGCAGGACCTTCGTGACCGGATGCTGGCCGCTCGCCGCTTTGGGCGTATCTATCCAGCCGGGGAGCGGGCCCAGATCGTGGCCGCTGAGATCGTCGATCCACCGGCTCACGTGGCCGAGGCGTTGGGGCTCACCCAGGGCGAGCAGGCGATCCAGCGGCGCCGGCTGATCTATCGGCACGAGGTTCCGCTGTCGATCAGCACCAGCTGGTTCGCGGCCAGCATGGCCGACGCCGCCCCGGCGCTGTTGTCCACTCGCCGGATCAAGCAGGGGACGCCCGCGTACATCGAGGAGCAGACCAACCGGGTGGTGACTAGCTGTCGCGACCAACAGGCCGCCGGGGCCGCCGAGCTCGACGTCGCCGCTGCGCTGGGGATCCCGGTAGGGAGCCCGGTGCTTTTGGGACGCCACTGGGTACGCGACCAGCACAGCGAGGTGATCGAGTACGGCGAGTCTGTCACGGTCCCGGGGCAGTGGGTCAGCTATGAGTACGTCGTTGACTGAGCTCACATGATCAGCCCGCAACATCTCGCGGGATGATCATGATGTCTCGGTGACGTGCTAAGGGGTCCAACGAGAGGGCCGTGACACGGCCGCCGCGAGAGATGTTCCCGAGTTATCCACAAGTTTCCGGTGCGTGACGGCTGTTGAGTTCTGAAGCGCGACGGGCTGCTGTGCCTGGTAGGCAGGAAGCGACATCCGACAGCGGGATCGGGGCGGGTGTCGTTGGGCAAGGGGCCTGCGGCTGAAGCGGGCAGGAATCCCTGGAATGGTGAAAGAGCCTCAGGAAGCGTCGAGCCTGGAGCGGGAGGCGTCATGTCCGTGCTGGTCGCGTTCAGCGTCACTCCCCTGGGAGTAGGGGAAAACGTTGGGGAAATCGTCGCCGAAGCGGTGCGGGTAGTCCGTGCCTCAGGCCTGCCCAATCGAACCGACGCGATGTTTACCACGGTCGAAGGGGAGACCTGGGATGAGGTGATGGCCGTGGTCAAGGCCGCGGTGGACGCGGTCGCGGTGCGGGCCCCGCGAGTGAGCGTCGTGATGAAAGTGGACTCTCGGCCAGGGGTGCAGGACGCGATGACCCGCAAAGTGGAGTCCATAGAACGCCATCTCGCCGGCGGCGCGGGGGAGTGACGCGGCGGGACAGGGCCGGCGGGGCTGAGTCGGTGAGGGCGGCCGCCTGACGTCTGTCTTTGACGTCCACAACAGGGGAGAGCAATCCGAAGTTTGACTGCTTTCTTCGCAAATACTGATGATTCGGAATGTGTTGAGTTTGCAGTAACTACTCAACGCTATTGAGATGTCACCTTCAGTTCGCCTACCGTAAAAGTCGGATTCCGCGCCATACGGGAGGCGGGCGTGGGGACATCGACACGATGGGGCGGGCCGCGCGGAGGCCAGTGGCGCCAAGCGGCCCGGGTGTTCGGCAGAGGCCAGATTCCTATCAAGCCGGAACCGGAGCACGACAGCGTCCACGTCGGTGAGAAATATCTGGCTGCTTTGCATGCCGAGTTCCAAAAACACCCCACCACTATGGGGCTCCGGGACGCGATGTACAGCGCCGGTGAGCGTCTGATCCAGGTATGTGACGCGATCACGACGCACGGGCCCACCGCGGTGGGGGAGCTGCCGGGCGACACCCCACAGGAAAGACTGGACGCTTTTCGGCAGAATTTTGTGGACGCGGTAGCGGGCCAGGGCGGTCTGCTGGCTGATGTGATGGTACGCCGGGCTGCCTGCCGTAGCGTGGAACGATTATTGAACGGCGACAATCAGGCGTTCAAAAATGCGGTGATACATCCGGGCACGGCGGTGTCGCCGCTCAGTGGGGAACTGTTCTGTGCGCTCTTTCGGTGGTTCTTCGCCGACGTGGTACGCGAATTCATCGCGGCGATGATCGCTGAGAACGTCAAAGTCGTGGTTCCGGTACTGACTTTAGACCCGACGGGTTTGGTCGCTCACTGGATCGCGGAACAGGTCGTCGCTCTCCTCCCCAACCCATGCGAACACGTGAGCGCGCCCACCACAGTCCTGCGGCCGTTGTCCGCGGTGGCCCGTGAGCTGGTGACCGAGGCTGTGAACCGGGCGCTGGGGATCACATCGGACGGGATGGAGGCGGCGTGAAAGGCACCGGAGTTTTCAGGTACTACTACCGTTCTCAGCAGCCGCCGAACGAACCGCCCGGGCACCAGTGGCTGTCGGAGAAGGATCTGTTCGCGGCGGAGTCCCGGATCGAACGCGTGGTTTCCTCAGTCGGCGGCCAGGTCCCCGTCTGGGCGCAGGATCTCCTGCGTGTCGCCAGAGCGGTGTATTTAGCGGATAAACGCTCCCTGCGGGAGTGGACACCGGACCGGTGGACCCGTCGAATCACCCTGGATGTGCAGCTGGTCGAGCCCGAACGATGGGATGAATCGGCGCTCGATGTGCTGACGAAGCTGTTAACCGCGTTGACGAGCGATATGTGGGATATTTCAGTGTCCCGCGGCGCAATACCTGATATCTTCACACCCCCCTTAGTAGGTGGCTGGAGCGCCGACGAGATCATGCTGTTCTCGGGCGGGATTGACTCCACCGCATATCTCGCTGAAGCGGTCACTCGCGACGATGGGCCGCTACTCCTCATCTCCTATTACGAGCAGAAGATCAAATCTTGTATCGATGATATTTACGAAGCGACGAGGAGAAACGGGGCGCGGCGAACCGAATACCACCCGATCTCGGCCCGGGTGCGGGATTGGCAGAAGACCAGGCTGGAGCCGTCCAGTCGCTCCCGTGGCCTGCTGTTTATGGCGACCGCGGTGTACGCCGCGGCGGCGCACCGCGCCGTGACAGTGACGGCACCCGAGAACGGCCAGCTCGCGATCAACCCGGCGATAACCGAAAGTCGGTTGGGAGCCTGCTCCAGTCGTTCGGTGCACCCGTACGTGCTTGATCTGCTCAACACCCTTATCCGCCGGCTCGGCGGAGAGGTACGCGTGAGCAACCCCTACACCGACCTGACCAAGGGCGAGGTGTGCGAACGAGCCCGGGACGCCGGCCTGGATCGGGAGGTGATCTGGCGTACCGTCAGCTGCAGCAGCCCGCCGATCATGCGACGCAATGGGGGATACCACTGCGGCTACTGTTTCCCCTGCCTGGTACGCAGGTCCGGCCTGCTGGCCGCCTTCGGGGAGGACCGGACCGGCTACGACGTGGAGTTCTGGAACACCACGCGGAGCGCCAAAAAAGACGCCCACGCCCTGCGCCGGTGGTTGGCGCGCCCCTTCCGCACGACGGACTTGATCGCCGATATGCCCCTGCCGGCCGGTCTCACCGCGAGCTCCCTGATGCCTGTGTTACGCCGAGGGCGGCGTGAACTGATCGACATGTTTCAGCGCCTGGTACCCGCCGACAGTGATTTCCTCCAGAACTGGCGGCCCGCCGACGCGCATCGTCGGGACGCACACGGCCCTGTGACCACGAGGAGCGCTCAACCCGTTCCCAAGCCACGACAACCGCTGCGGGACGAGTACCGGCCGGCGGTGCCCAGGCCACGACAGGCGTGGTCCGGAGAATCCACACAGCCGCGTACCTTGTAAACCGCGGGTACGGCTGGGCCGCGAAGCGCGCTCACCAGGCCCGGAGCCCGACCGGGAAAGCGGTGTCCATGCTCGTCGCGGGCGTACCGACGCCGTCGAAGATCACTGCCCGGAGGGCTGGGGTTCCCGTACGCTCCTGGGTGCCGCCACCCATGGCCGAGCCGCGTCCACACCAGGCTGAACCGTGGCCAGGGCCGGCCAGGGATGGTAGCGGGCGATCCATGATCGGACCGGCGACCAGGACCGGGGGTATCGATGACCGAACAGCTGACCAACTGGGCGGGCACCATCACCTTTCAGGCGCGGCGTCTCCACCGCCCCTCCTCAGTGGAGGAGTTACAGGAGCTGGTGGCGCAGTCAGAGCGGGTTCGCGCGCTAGGTACGGGGCACTCATTCAATCCCATCGCCGACTCCCCTGGGGACTTGGTCTCGCTGGCTGGCCTGCCGCGGACCGTCGAGATCGACCGGGAGCGGGGACGCGTCACCATCGACGCCGGGATCCGGTACGGAGACTTGGCGGTTGAGTTGGAGGCGGCGGGCTACGCCCTGCCTAACCTCGCCTCACTGCCGCACATCTCGGTGGTGGGGGCATGCGCCACCGGGACGCACGGCTCGGGGGAGCGTAACGGCAACCTGGCCACATCGGTGGCGGCGGTGGAGATGGTCACCGCCGACGGGGAGCTGGTGACGCTGAGCCGGGACTCCGGTGACGAGCGGTTCAACGGGGCTGTGGTCAGCCTGGGCGCCTTAGGGATCGTGACTAAGCTGACGTTGGATGTCGTACCGACGTTCCAGATTCGCCAGTACGTGTATGAGAACCTGCCGCGTCCGGCGCTGGAAAAGCACTGGGATGAGATCTTCGGTAGCGCCTACAGCGTGAGCCTGTTCACCGACTGGCGGGGGACGGATATCAATCAGGTGTGGCTCAAGCAGCGGGTCGACGCGGCGGATGCGACGCCTCCGCCCGCCCAGTGGCTGGGCGCGGTCCTCGCCGACGGTCCGCGGCACCCCATCCCCGGGATGCCGGTGGAGAATTGCACCGAACAGATGGGGGTGGCGGGTCCGTGGCATGTCCGCTTGCCGCATTTCCGGTTGGAGTTCACCCCCAGCAACGGCGAGGAGATGCAGTCTGAGTACATGGTGCCCCGGCATCTGGCATTGGAGGCCTTGGAAGCGATCAGTCAGATCCGGGACCAGATCGCTCCGTTGCTGCAGATCTGCGAGATCCGCGCCATCGCCGCGGACGAGCTGTGGATGAGCCCGAACTACCAGCGCGACACCGTGGCCTTCCACTTCACCTGGGTGAAGGATCCTGCGGCGGTGACAAAGGTGGTGGCCGCCTTGGAGGAGCGGTTGGCGCCGCTGGCGGCCCGACCTCACTGGGGGAAGGTGTTCACGACCAGCCCGGAGCAGATCCAACAGTTGTACGCGCGGTGGTCCGACTTCCGGGACCTGATGAACTCCTACGACCCCGCCGGAAAGTTCCGGAACGCGCTGTTGGAGCGCTACTTCCCGGCCTCATAGTCCCCAGTGGAATAACCGCTATGTCCATAGTGGACTAAAGAGTATCGGCTTACTCATCCCAGGTCTCGGTGTCGTGGGAGCGCTCGGTGGGTGACGTGACGGGGCAGCGTGGCCATTCAATGACCAGGCTCGCTCGGTGCGGTCACCCCCGGTAGCACAGGCTAGGCCGAGCGCTCCTTAGCGCCGATACGAGGGAACGGTTTGGTGGAGAAGACGACCTCGACGGGAACCTCGAAGTATTCGGCGATGCGGAGAGCGAGGTAAAGGCTCGGGCTGTACTCGCCGCGTTCGAGGTACCCGATGGTCTGGTAGTGCACCCCGAGCGCCTCGGCCAGTTGACGACGGGATATCCCACGTTCGGTACGCAGCACGGCGATCCGGTTGTAGACCACCTCGCTCATCGCGTCCAGTCCTTCCTAGAACCCGTCTGTTTCTGGCCGTGGGCGCCGTCGCCGGGAGGCAGGGGCGGTGGTCTATCCAAGGTGACCGGTGCCCATCCGGTGGTATCCGGTCCACCCCCACTCACCGCCCTGTCGTCCGGCCGGCGTGACGAGCGTCGTTCAGGGGCCACGACGCACAGCGCTCCGGGTAACGACGACACCCGATTGTGGATGATGCTCGACGCGTCGGACATGCGGTCTCATGCCCTCACCTCCATCCGGGGTTAGAAGGTGCGTTGCAGGGCCTTCTCGCGGCGGGCAGCCACGCTGGAGCCAGACTCGCGTCGCGCCATCCGGCGCAGCACGATCGGCGCCACGATCAGCCCGACCACAGCCCACGCCGCCAGGACGCCAAAGGTTTCCCAGTGACGCCAGGAATCGGCGATCTCCACGGTCACCATGGCGTCGGGCAACATCGCCGATCGCATACCCAGGCCCAGCCAGTAGATCGGGAATACTTGCGCGATTCCCTGCAGCCAGCCGGGGTACTCCGTAATCGGGTAGAAGATTCCGGAGATCCCGATCAGTGCCATGTTGGGGACCATGATGACGCCCATGTTGCGGGCATTGGAGATGATGGAGCCGAGCACCGCGCCGATCGGCATCGTGGCTAACAGACCTATAGGGATCAGCCAGGCCAAGGTCAACCACACGTGGGGATCACTGAGCTGGAGGCCGTCGAACAGCGAGGAGCCGGCCAGCAACAGAAGCAGGAAGCTGACCAGGCTCATCCCCGTCACCAGGACGATCTTGCGTACCAGGTAGCCGATCATGCCGTGGGGGATCGCCTTGGCGCGCAGGAGGGTGCCGTCCTCGCGGTCAATGACCAGGATCGCCGCGGTCGACATCAGCCCGGTGAAGGCGATGCCCATACCCAGCGTGCTGGGGAGCGTCATCGTCGCCAGTGAGAACCCCGTGTTTTGAACCTCGGAGTTCCGCATGAAGAACATGACGAGGATCATGATCACGGGCGGGAAGAGGTAGTTCCACAGGTCCTGCCCGTTCGTGAAGGTCTGCCGCAGTTCGATCCGGCCCGCCGTCAGACCAGCGCGGATCGCCGTGAGCACTGGGCGTGTGGTGCTCATCCAGCCACCTCCTGAAACCGCCGTACCGCGGCGTCGCGTTGGCCGGACTCGTGCTGGTGCACCAGGGTCATGTAGGTGTCCTCCAGGCTGGTCCGGCGTACCTCCAGGTCCTCGATAGCGTCGCCGTACTGCGCGAATAGCTCGCGAACAAACCGGGTGGCGTCCACTGTGGAGTGAACATGGCGTTGGCCGCCATGACTCCAACGCACCTCGGCCCGCGGGGATATCCGACGGGCCAGCTCTTCGGCGGAGCCGTCGGCGATGATCTGACCAGCAGCCAGGATCAGGATCCGGTCGGCCAGTTTCTCGGCCTCATCCAGATCGTGGGTGGTCAGCAGGATCGTGGTGGCGTCGTCGGAGAGTTGGTGCATCAGGTCGTGGAATTCCCGCCGGGCCGCCGGGTCGAAGCCGACCGTGGGTTCGTCCAGGAACAGCACCTCTGGACGCCCCACCAGCCCGACCGCCACATCCAGGCGGCGCCGCTGTCCACCGGATAACTGGCTGAGTTTCTTGTGGGCATGCTTGGTGAGCCCGACCGCCTCGATCAGGTCGTCGACGGGCCAGGGGCGGCGGACCTGATCTGTGGAATAGGGGGCGTAGAAGGCTCCCAGATGCTCCAGCAGTTCCCGAACCCGCCATTTGCCGTGGTCCCGCCAGGATTGGAGCACCACTCCCAACCGGGCGCGCCACCGCTCGTCCCCGTGTGCGGGGTCTACCCCCAGCACGCTGACGTGGCCGGCCGAGCGCATGCGGAAGCCTTCCAGGATCTCAATCGTCGTGGTCTTGCCCGCTCCGTTAGGGCCGAGCAGGGCCAGCACCTCGCCTCGGCGCGCGGTGAACGTGACCCCCTGCAGGACGTCCTGTGAGCCGTACCGCATCCGCAGGTCGCGGACATCGAGCACGGTGAGCTCGTCCGGCGGCCGGACGCCTGGCGTCGGCGTATCTGACGCACTCACCACCGTCATAGGTGTCTACCTTCCTGTTCAACTTGTGCGATGTAATGTAGCAGATGTACTACATACCTCTGTAGTAGTGCTACTGAACGGTGGTGAGGTGGTCAGAAGCATGGAGGCTCGACGCTGCCCTGCGTCAGCTCCTGGCGCATGGCGATGCGGACTTGTTCAGGTCAGCGGGGGAGTGATCTGAGAACAGGGAGGCCAGCCCAGCTACCCGACGTTGTTACGTGGACGGTCTCATGTGGACCCTATGGGCTCATGGGCCGGTGGCCTCGGAAGAGTGACCCGGGGAGTCGGGAGCGTCAGCGGCGTCGGCCTCTGACGGGGACACCGTCTCTGCCGTGGTTGACGAGTCGTCGACCTCCACCACGTCGGCGATCACGACCGTGATGTTGTCCGGGCCACCCGAC
>PKFB01000055.1 GCA_002919305.1 Actinomycetales bacterium | reverse complement strand
CGGGGTGGCGGGAGCCGCCACCTGAGTGGAGGAGCCGCCACGCCAGGGAGGCGTCAGCAGCAGCGTGAGCAAGACGATGCTGACCACCCCGGCCAGCGTGGTTCCGAAATACCGGCGTCGGCGGGTGCCACGGGGCCATGCCAGGACGGCACGCAACGGCGCGATGAGCAACAGCCCGGTGGCCAGGAACGCCAGCGGGGTCCACGTGCCGAACCGTCTTTCGAGGGCGTCGGGAGCCAGGCCGCTGTACGTCATGCCAGCGCCAAACAGGCCGATACCCAGTCCTATCAGGATCGCCCAGCCCAGGGCCCGGCGACGCGGTGCCTCGTCCCGAGGTGGCGTCTCGTCCCGAGGTGGTGCCTCGTCCTTTGAAGAGTTCTCTGCCACTGGATTACCTCACACGTTGGGGCCTGGAATGCCTGCTTCATTACGAAACATGGGTACTCAGCCCATAACGATCTATAGCACCATTAGTGATGAAACGAGTGCTAAACGGCGATGATCCGTGACTGGGCAGGCGAACGGCGGCCCCACCACACCGGTGTCGTGGGGTACCGGTGAGTGCTCAGCGGTGCCCCCGGCACGTGACGACGCAGCGACTGGGACGGTCCAGGGACGGAATCAGAGACCCAGACGAGGCGGGGCGGGTACGCGAACCGATGCCCAGGGCGGTGACCGGGTCACCGCATACCGCGGTGACCGTAGAGGTAGGTGACCGTAGAGGTAGAGGTATCCCGACAGGTGTATCCCGGGGTATCCCGCGTGAGAGGGAGCCGGATCGCTCCTTGGCGGGAAGGCACCCCTCACCGAAGATGCCAGGATCGTGATGTGCTGCTGCGTCGGCTTGCGGGACCCCTGGTGAGTGGGACCACGTACCGCTGCTGGGTCTATCTGGGGCTTGGCGGTGTGCTGACGGTGCCGTTCATCTTTGTCGCCGCGGTTTTGACGGGCATCATCGCGTATTACATCGGGTGGAATTCGGTCACGGTGAGCCTGGCCCCGTTGACGTTTATCGTGCCGCCGCTGGCGATCGGATTGATTCCCGCGCTTCGTGTGGTGCACCGGGCGGCGGTACGGGCGTTGTTAGGGGCGCCGCTTCCTGAGCAGCCCGACGACACCGATTACTCCTATCCCTGGAGTGCCCGGTGGCGCGCCGCGGGATGGTTGCTGCTGCACCTGTTTGTGGGTGGGCTGAGCGGGATTCTGCTGATGGTCATGCTGCCCGCCATCATCATTTTGCTCATCGCCCCGTTCCTTCCGGAGCGCGTCACGCTGGACTACGAGGTCATTGTGTTGGTGATGGACGGAGGGTGGGACGATACGGCGTACCCTCTGCTTGGGCTGGCGCTGATCGCTGGTTTTCTATACCTGGGGGCCGGTCTGAGGGTGCTTCTGGGGCGGGCCGCGTCGGCGCTGTTGGGACCGTCGCCGGCCGAACGGTTAGCCGTTTTGGAGCGGCAGGCGGGGCAGTTGGTGGAACGCAACCGCTTGGCCCAGGAACTGCACGACTCGGTGGGACACGCGTTGACGGTGACGACGCTGCAGGCGGGAGCAGCGGCGCGGGTGCTCGATACCGATCCAGAGTTCGTGCGCCGTGCGTTGCAGGCTATCGAGGAGACCGGACGGGCGGCGCTGGACGATCTCGATCATGTTTTGGGGTTGCTCCGTGATGGCGCCTCTGGCACCGCGCCTCAAGCGACCCTGGCGGACTTGGAGACTCTCCTGGCTAAGACACGTGCCACCGGTGTTCCCCTGACCGTCGAGATAGACGAGGGGGTGGACCGGATTCCGGCGGTGGTGTCCCGAGAGGCGTACCGGATCGTGCAGGAGGGGCTGACAAACGCCTTGCGGCACGCCGGTAGGGTGCCTATCACCCTGAGACTCGCGATACAAGCGAACCGGTTGAAGCTGGAGATCACTAATCCAATAACGGAGGCGGCGCACCGGAACCACCACAGAAACGGGGGACGGGGCCTGCGCGGAATGCGGGAACGCGTGGCTGTGTTGCGGGGTGAGATGTCTGCGGGAGTCGACGGTGATCAGTGGCGGGTCGCGGTCGCTCTACCGCTGCGGCGGGTGTCATGAGTATTGGTGTTTTGCTGGTTGACGATGAGACGCTGATCCGCGTCGGGCTGCGGGCGATCGTCGACGCGGAGCCGGACATGCGGGTGGTGGGTGAGGCCGTTGACGGCGCCGAGGTGCTGCCGTTGGTGACCCAGCTGCGCCCCGATGTGGTGCTGATGGATGTCCGTATGCCCACGGTGGACGGCATCACGGCTACGCAACACCTGCTGAATCGGTTGACGGAGCCACCCAAGATCCTGGTGGTCACCACCTTTGAGAATGACGACTACGTTTACGGAGCGCTGCGGGCCGGCGCGAGTGGTTTCCTGCTTAAGCGGGCCCGTCCGGCCGAAATCGTGCACGCCATCCGAGTGGTCGCGTGTGGCGATTCCTTGCTATATCCGGTGGCAATCCGGAATCTGGTGGCGCTCCACGGGGCACCCAATAACGACCGCGCCTCTCACGCGCTCCAGCACGCGCAGCTGACTGAACGGGAGATGGAGGTGCTCCGCCTGATGGCACGGGGCATGTCCAACGCTGAGATCGCCAAAGAACTATATGTGAGTCTGCAGACCGTCAAGACACATGTGGGCAACCTGCTTAACAAGCTGCAGGTTCGGGACCGCACCCAAGCGGTGATCCTGGCGTATGAATCCGGTTTCGTCAGTCCACGGTAGAGAGGCCAGCCTGGTGCTAATAGGGGCGCCCCTGAGGAAAGCAGGCCTGCACCGGGCGCTTGAGGAAGAGGCTGTGAACGCGGGCGTGAACACGGCACGGTTGGTCTGGCGCGGGCTGAGCCTCACGGACTTTCCCAGGAACGAAACCGGGATGGACTGAGACGGGCCAGGGAGGAGGCCCAGGGACGGAGCCGGGAGGAGCGGTGCGGCAGGACCCGGGAGCCGGAGGGTACGCGGAAGTGAGCCTGATCTCGACGCGGGACGGTGGGCGTCGCCGGCGCAACCGGTTCGGCTGGGATGAGAACAACACAGCCAGAGGCGGGGTTGTCTTCGGATGCTGTGATGGTCATGGGGGTACGGCCGGGGTGCAGTAACCAGCACCCCGGCAGCGTGGTCCGACCATTGATCCAATGTGGACGGACCAGTTGAGGGAGGGGAAGAACGATGACGGGGCCCTTCGGCGCCGGCGTACGTGGTGAGACGGAGCGGAAGCGGTGGGAGCCGGTCCTGAAGGGAACCCACTGTGACTGACCTGGCGACAACGATCGCGACCTCATGCGCACTGTGGATAGTCATGCCGGTGGCTGTCGCGGCCGACGCGATTGTGCCGGTCATCCCCGGGGACGAGATTGTGATGTCGGCGGCGTCCCTGGCCGCCGATGGACAGCTCCCCTTCACACCGATCGTGCTGGTGGCCGCGGTGGCGATGTTCCTGGGGGACCAGGTGATGTTCGCGCTCGGCCGGCGGTGGGGACGCCGGGCGCGGCGCGCCGGTGACGCCGGTAACGGAGCCGATACCCCGGCCGGGGGACGGCGCGCCGCCACCTACGCCCGCGTACGGCGGATCCTCCTGAACCGAGGGATCGTGCCCCTGGTGGCGGCTCGTTTTCTGCCGGGCGGCCGGACCGCCGTCAGTGTCCTGGCGGGGCGTTTGGATTACCCGGTCGGGCTGTTCCGGCTGGCGACAGCGATCGGGGCGCCGGTGCAGATCTGTTACGCGGTGCTGCTGGGGACAGTCGGACAGCGGGTCGTGCCGGATGCGCCCTTGATCGGTGCCGGGTTGGCGATGGTGGTCGGACTGGTCGCCTCCCTGATGGTGTCCGCCGTTTTAGGAGTGGTGCGCCGTGGCCGCCGTGAAAGCCCCAACACCTCGGAGCCCATCCAGCGGTTGGAGGCCGCGGCGTCCGCCCCGGACGCCGTGAACGGGTAGAACACGGGCGGGTAGGACGCCGCAGGAGGACACACCGCGCTCCGACGACCCGCTCCCGATACCGGTTATCTGCTCACCCGTCTTCGTGGGAGCCGCTCGAAAGCCCGGGAACCCAACAGGTTGTCAGAGCGGAGGCCGCGGCGCAAAGCTGTGATGCCTCCATATTGGACACCCTTTGAACAGGGGCGTGGTATGGGCTGAGTTGCCCGGGCCACCGTCGGTCGACCTTGATCATTTGGGGTGGCGAAGGCCACTTATGTTGAGCGCATGGCTTTACCGCAGAACCCTACTGAACGGCGCGATTTCATCGTTGAAGTGCTGGTCAACGCCTTTGACAGCCTCATGGCCGCTGACCCTGCGGCGTTCCGCACCAAGTTCCGCAAGATGGCTGCGGATGAATTCGCCTTCTATCGGGGTAGCGCGTGTCTGTTCTACGCCGACATGGCCCGCGAACCCGATCCATGGGTCGATGAGCGGACCAGCCGGGTTTGGATCCACGGGGACCTGCACGCCGAGAACTTCGGCACCTACATGAACAGTCAGGGACTGTTCGTCTTTGACGTCAACGACTTCGATGAGGCGTACCTGGGTCACTACACCTGGGATCTGAAGCGGTTCTGTGCGAGCCTTGCCCTGCTGGGATGGCAAAAAGCCCTGCCGGACGACACCATCAGCCGCCTGTGCGAGATCTACCTGCGTAACTATCTCGAGCAGGTGCGGCACTACGTGGACGCTGACGACGACTATGAGTTCGCGCTGCGTCTGGACACAGCGGAAGGCCCGATCCGCGACGTACTACTGGCCGCGCGGCATCGGACCCGTACCGACCTGCTGTCGCGAGTGGCCCGCCTGGAGGGGGAGGACCGGCGGTTCATCCGGGGCATCCCCGGCGTCCACGAGCTGGACGACGCCACCCGCGCCAAGGTGATGGAGGCGCTGGAGCGTTACCTGGAGACCATCCCTGAGGGCAAGCGGTACGTGGGTGGGTTGTTCTACCGCGTGAAGGACATCGTGGGGCGGACCGGGTTCGGGATCGGCAGCGCTGGCCTGCCGGCGTACAACGTCCTCATCGAAGGACGGAGCCAGGCCCTGGAAAACGACGTGGTGCTGTCGATGAAGCAGGCCAACGTCCCCGCCGTCAGCCGGATCGTGGACGAGCCGAGGATTCGCAACTACTTCCTTCACGAGGGGCACCGCACGGTAATCTCGCAGCGGGCGCTGCAGGCGCACACCGACCCGCTGCTGGGCTACACCGAGATCGACGGAGTGGGATTCCTGGTGCAGGAGTTGTCGCCCTACGAGGTGGATTTGGACTGGTCGGATCTGACCGAACCGGACGACATCGCGCAGGTGGTTCGGGACCTGGGGCGTGCCACCGCCAAAGTGCACTGCGTGGCGGACTCCGACGCCGACTCCACCCTGGTGCCCTTCTCCACCGAGGAGGCGATCAGCGCCGTCATCGGCGACAAGGACGACGCCTTCATCGCCGATATGATCAACTTCGCCCACTCGTACGCGGCGGTGGTTCGTGACGACCACCGGCTGTTTGTGGACGCCTTCCGGCACGGTGCCATCCCCGGCATTCCGGTTACCTGAGCGCTGTGACTCGTCGTCGTTACGTGGTGGTCGGTGGCGGGATCGTGGGTCTGGCCACCGCCCACCGCCTCCTCACCGAACGGCCAGGCGCCACGGTCACCGTCTTGGAGAAGGAGAGCTGCTGGGGTGCCCACCAGACCCGGCACAACAGCGGGGTCATTCACGCCGGGGTTTACTACACTCCCGGCAGTCTCAAGGCGCGGCTGTGCCGGGACGGCAACGCGTCCATGATCCGGTTCTGTCGCGACCATGGGATCGCCGTCGATGTCTGCGGCAAACTCATCGTGGCCGCCTCGGAGGCGGAGCTACCCCGCCTGAAGGCGCTGTACCAGCGTGCCGTAGCCAACGGTCTGACCGTCCAGCTGCTGGACCCCGCCCAGGCCAGGGAGTACGAGCCGCACGTGCGCTGTGTGGCGGCGCTGCATGTCGCCTCAACCGCGATCACCGACTTCGGGGCCGTCTGCGACACCCTGGCCCGACTGCTGCAGGAGGCGGGGGCGCGCCTGTGGTTGCGGGCACGGGCGTACCGCTTCGTGCCCCGATCCCACGGGTTGGTGGTCGAGACCACCGCGGGAGAGGTGACAGCCGACGTACTGATCAACTGCGCCGGGCTGCATAGTGACCGTGTCGCCCGACTGGCGGGTCTACGGCCACCGGTGAAGATCATTCCTTTTCGAGGCGAGTACCACCAGCTTGTTCCGGCTCGACGGTACCTGGTGCGGAACCTGATCTACCCGGTGCCTGATCCGCAGTTTCCGTTCCTGGGGGTCCACCTGACCCGCATGATCGACGGCTCCGTCCACGTCGGGCCTAACGCGGTACTGGCGCTGGCGCGCGAAGGGTACCGCTGGAGCACGGTCCGCCCCGGTGACCTGACCGACGCGGTAGGGTACCCCGGTCTGTGGCGGCTCGCCCGGCGCCATCTGCGGTATGGAGCGGCGGAGGTACGCCGATCGTGGTCGCGACGACGGTTCGCCGCCAGTGTGGCGCGCCTGGTGCCTGCGATCGAGCCGGCTGATCTTCAACCGGCCGGGAGTGGGGTTCGGGCGCAGGCCGTACGGCCGGACGGGACCCTCGTCGACGATTTCCTGGTGGTGACCGCTCCCGGACAGGTGCATGTCCTCAACGCGCCATCCCCGGCGGCGACCAGTGCGTTGGAGATCGCCCGCTACCTGGTCAACCTGATCCCCACCTGAGGGCCGATCAGCTCCAGTCCGCCGACCAGAGCCATCGATGGGGGCGGATTCGCGTTTCAGGCGTGAGCCCCGTACGGTGGGATGCCGTGTCATCGTCACGGCTCGTGACATCAGGACAAAAAGTTTCCATCGGAAGATGGTCAACAAATCGTCGGGAGAGTGGGGGTGTGGCGCGTGGAGATCACAGAGACGGAGGAGACAGTGAAACCATCCTGGGTCCGTCGGTCGCTGTCAGCGATCGCTCCGTGCACCAGGATCCTCACCGTCAGTGTCGCTGCCGCCGCGATCCTGACCGCCTGCGGCTCCGACTCTGGTTCATCGGACGCCCAGCCGTCGGCCAGCGCCACCGCGGCGCCATCCGCCTCCGTGTCGACGCAGCCACAGGCCGGCGAGGAACCGGGTGAGGAACCCACCCCGATCGCGGACGCCGGCGGCGCTTGCCAGCTGCTCAGTCATGAAATGATCACTGAGAACTTGGGGGTTGAGCTTGACGCTGCCGCCTCCAGCGCCCGTGACGAGGTGGAGACCTGCGTGGTACAGGTGCGGGGGCACCGTTACCCCGACCTGACCCTCAGCCTGGCGCCTACCCAAGCCGACGCTGAGATCTTCACCGATGTGGTGGCCCCTGACGAGAGCGACGGGGTCGATGAGTTAGGCGCCGCGGCGTACAGCGTGATTCGAGAGCCTGCGGAGGACAGCGGTCCGATCCTGGAGGTCGGCTGGCTGGGAACGGGTGATCGGATCGTGATGCTGCGCTACACCTTCGAGCCGGGGGTCGGGGACGCCCGTGCCGGAGCGATGCTGGAGGGCCTGATCAATCTCGCCCGGCAGGTCGAAGCGAACCGGTAAGGGGCAAGGCGGCTCGCCAGCGCGTCAGCGCGTTCTTTCGGCCTCCGAATGACTCGGAGGCCGACGTGCAAGGGGCGATAAGTATGTTGGCGGGTTGGGAACGACGGGCTTCGGGTTTCAGGGAAACGACGCGACCGATCAGGGAGCGACGAAAACGCGGCTGGCGATGTTACGTGGCAGCTGCAGCCGGGAGCCGTTGCGTTCCACGGTCACCAGATCGTTCTCCTGCACCACCGTCACGGTCGCACCCGGGTCCACACCCGCTGAATGCAGCCGGTGGAGGAGCTCGGAATCGATCTGGATGCTTTCGCAGATACGACTGATCACAACCTGACCGCTGACACCGGGGGAAGCGAGGTGACGCTCACCGGCGACTCCCTTAACGGGCGGAGCTTGAGCGTCCAGTTCAGCCAACCCGGGAATGGGGTTTCCGTACGGGGAGTGGGTGGGGCGACCGAGCAGGTGGTAAATCCGGAGCTCCACGTTGTCGCTCATCACGTGTTCCCACTTACACGCCTCGGCGTGGGCCTCCTCGTACGGCAGGCCGATGATGTCGACCAGGAGCAGCTCAGCCAGCCGGTGTTTACGCATCACCGACACGGCCCGTCGACGTCCCACCTCGGTCAGCTTGAGCTGACGGTCGTTCTCCACGGTGAGCAGACCGTCACGCTCCATGCGGGCCACTGTCTGGCTGACTGTCGGGCCGCTTTGGTGGAGACGCTCGGCGATCCGCGCGCGTAGCGGCACGATGCCCTCTTCCTCCAGATCCAGGATGGTCCGGAGGTACATCTCAGTGGTGTCAACCAGCTCGTTCACACGTATCGCCTCCCGCTTATTGATGCTACCCGCCAGTTGTGACTATTGGCCCTATCGAAAACCGTCGTGAGACCCTTCCGTCACACTGATGAATGTGTATGACGACGCAGTGTCCGGCCCTCTCGTGAACACAAACCAACTAGCTACGGCCCTACATTCCAGGCGACCTCCTGTTGTGCTCGATGTGCGATGGAGCCTGACCGGTTTAGTGGGTCGTGAGGCTTATGACGTAGGTCACGTTCCGGGGGCGATATTTGTTGACCTGGATCGACAGCTATGCGGGCCGCCGGGGACAGCGGGCCGTCATCCCCTGCCCGATCCTGCCGCGTTGGAACAGGTGCTGCGTCAGGCCGGCATTCACCACGATGACTGGGTGGTGATCTACGACGCAGGGGACGGAGCGGCCGCGGCGCGGGCGTGGTGGACCCTCCGGTGGGCCGGGCTGACCTCGGTGTCGGTGCTTGACGGCGGGTACGCCGCCTGGGTGGCTTCCGGAGGTGACGTCACCCAGCAGGTGCCCAGCCCGGAGCCTGGGGATGTGACGGTACGCCCCGGCGGTATGCCCGTCCTGGACGCCGCGGATGCCGCCGCGCTCGCGGGGTCCGGGATCCTGCTAGACGCGCGTACCCCACAGCGGTACAGCGGCCAGATGGAGCCGATTGATCCGGTGGCCGGTCACATCCCCGGCGCGGTCAATCTGCCGATGGGGGAGCTGGTCGACGCCGATGGTCGGTTGCTCCCCGCCGACCAGCTGCGGGAATGCTTCGCCCGCGTCGGGGTGAGGGAGGGGACGCGGGTGGGCGCGTACTGCGGTTCTGGGGTGACCGCCGCCCACACGGTGCTCGCCTCGGTGGCGGCCGGACTGGAGCCGGCGGCGCTGTATGTGGGGTCTTGGAGCGAATGGGTCGCTGACCCGCGTCGTCCGATCGCGACCGGTTCAGGAGAGCAGACAACAGAGACAAGCAGTCAAGAGGACAGTTAATAGAAGCAGACAACCGGCTCATGGAGCAGATAACCAGCCAACGGAGCGGCGTCTCCTGACGGAGCGGTACCTCGCTTTGGGAGTCGGCAGCGGCTGGCCCGAAGTCCAGCGGCTCCACCACCCGAGGAATCGCCGCTGGCATACGGACAGTCGCAGGATCGTGGCGGTGGGGTCATGGAGGCCGGCGTGAAAGGGTCAGCGTGAAAGGATAGAGCCGTGGGCGCTGTGGAAGCCGGTAACGTCGCGGTGGTGTGGGATGAAGCGCTGTTGAGCTACAACCTGGGCGATCATCCCCTTGATCCGGTCCGGGTGGAGTTGACCATCGCGTTGGCTCGGGAGCTGGGCGTGCTGGACCGCCCGACGGTACAGATGATCACACCGGAGCCGGTTGATGACGCCACCCTGTGCCGGGTTCATCGGCCGGATTACCTCGCGGCGGTCAAGCAGGCGCCTGGAGAGCCACCGTTCCCCGGCTACTTTCAGAAGTACGGTCTGGGCACCGGGGACAACCCCATGTTTGAGGGGATGCACCAGGCCAGCGCCTTGGTGACCGGAGCCACCCTGGCCGCCGCTGAGGCGGTGTGGAGCGGGCGGGTGCGGCGCGCGGTCAATATCTCCGGTGGCCTGCACCACGCCATGCCCACCCACGCCTCTGGTTTCTGTGTGTACAACGACCCCGCTGTGGCGATCGCGTGGCTCTTGGAGCAGGGTGCGGAGCGGATCGCGTACATCGATATCGATGTTCATCACGGTGATGGGGTGCAGGCGGTCTTCTACAACGACCCTCGGGTGCTTACCATCAGCCTGCACCAGTCGCCTCTGACCTTGTTCCCGGGCACCGGCTTTCCGGAGGAGACCGGTGGCCCCGAGGCGCCCGGAAGCGCCATTAATATGGCGCTCCCACCGGGTACGTCAGACAGTGGCTGGCTGCGTGCCTTCCACGCGGTTGTCCCTGGGGCGCTGCGGGCCTTCCGGCCTCAAATCCTGGTGACGCAGTGTGGAGCCGACACACACCGGCTGGATCCGCTGGCGAATCTCCACCTCAGCGTGGACGGGCAGCGGGCGGTGTACCTGGCCCTGCGGGATCTGGCCGACCAGCTGTGTGATGGACGGTGGCTGGCGACCGGGGGCGGAGGGTACGCCCTGGTCGAGGCGGTCCCTCGGGCCTGGACGCATCTGCTGGCGGTGCTGACCGGGGAGCCCTTGGAACCGACCCTCCCCACCCCGCCCTCCTGGCGCACCCTCGCCCGTGAACGCAGACCGCGGGCGAATGTTCCCGCCGTGATGACCGACGGTGTGGACGCCGTGTGGGAGCCGTGGCAGCCGGGCTCCGAGCCGGATCCGATCGACCGGGCGATACTGCAGACCCGGCGCGCGGCGTTCCCGCTGCTGGGGTTGGATCCGCACGATCCTCGAGATTGAGGGGTCCGCCGCGCTGCAGGGCTGGAATCCCGCCGGTCCACACGGAACCATGAGGTGGGGTTTCCCAGCAGGCGGGGTCGGGTCCCACACGGACCGGGCCTCATGAGGCACGGAGCGGCTTTGGCATGCAGGCGGATGGCTACCCGGCGCACCGCGAGGCGGATGTGGTGCTCGCCGACGGCGCCACCGTGCACATCCGGCCGATTTGGCCTACCGACGCCGATGCGATCGTGGCGTTGCACTCCCGGTTCTCGCAGCGCACCCGCTACCTGCGCTACTTCTCGCCGTATCCCCGGATCCCGCCGCGTGACCTGCGCCGCTTCGTCGAAGTGGACCACCACGATCGGGAAGCTTTGGTCGCTGAGCTGGCCGACCAGCTGATCGCGGTCGGCCGCTACGACCGGATCGACTCTCACACCGCCGAGGTGGCTTTCGTGGTGGAGGACGCCCACCAGGGCCGAGGAATCGGCTCCGTGTTGCTTGAACACCTCGCCGCCGCGGCGGCGGAGGAGGGCATCACCCGCTTCGTCGCCGAGGTACTGCCGGAGAACGGCAGGATGCTGCGGGTCTTCACCGACGCCGGCTACCACGTCGCACGCTCCTACGCCGACGGTGTGGTGCATCTACGGATTGACGTGGCCCGCACCTCCCGCGCGATCGAGGTGGCCCGTGAACGGGAGCAGCGAACCGAGGCCCGCTCCGTGGCCAGGTTGTTGACGCCCCGCTCCGTTGCCCTGATCGGAGCCAGCACCCGACCGGGCACCATCGGCCACACCCTGCTGCGTAACCTGCGCGCCGCGGGCTTCACCGGCCCTATCTATCCGGTTCACCCCACGGCGCGGACCGTCGCGGGGCTGCCGGCCTTCCCGTCGGTACGCGCCATCTCCGCCCCCGTCGACCTGGCGGTCATCGCGGTTCCCGCCGCCGCGGTGCCCCAGGTCGTGGTCGACTGCGCCGCGGTGGGGGTTCATGGATTGGTCATCATCAGCAGCGGCTTCGGTGAAACCGGTCCCGACGGGCTGCGGGTCGAACGGGAAGTGGTACGCATCGCGCACCGCCACGGGATGCGGGTCGTCGGCCCCAACTGCCTGGGAATCGCCAACACCGACCCCGCCGTGCGCCTCAACGCGACGCTCGCACCTCAGCTGCCTGATCGAGGACGAGTCGGCTTCTTCTCCCAATCCGGGGCGCTGGGGGTGGCGCTCCTGGCCGAAGCCCACGCCAGAGGACTGGGGCTGTCCAGCTTCGTCTCAGCCGGTAACCGGGCGGATGTGTCCGGCAACGATCTGCTCCAGTACTGGCAGAGCGACCCGGCTACCGATGTGGTGCTGCTGTATTTGGAGACCTTCGGCAACCCCCGGAAGTTCGCGCGTTTAGCCAGACGACTGGCGCGGGACAAACCGGTGGTAGCGGTCGCCTCATCCTCCAGACCACCTGGCCTGGCCGGTGCGGGCCCTGGGCCGGATGAACGGGGCCGGGCGGCGTTGTTCGCGCAGTCCGGGGTGATCCGGGTGGACACGGTGAGCGAGCTGTTCGATGTCGGCCTGGTGCTGGCATATCAGCCGCTGCCCGCCGGAGGGCGGGTCGGGATCGTCGGCAACTCCACGGCGTTGGGGGTCCTGGCCGCGGAGGCGTGCCGCTCCGAGGGACTGACCGTGGCGGAGGGGTACCCGGTGGATGTGGGCCCTAACGCCTCGGTACGCGCCTTCTCCACCACGCTGCGCGCCGCCGTCGCCGACCCCAACGTCGACGCCCTTGTCGCGGTGTTCGTCCCCCCACTGGCGGTGTCCGCCGCTGGTTATGCCGAAGCACTGGTGGAGCGGACCGCCGGCGGCGACAAACCCGTTGTGGCGACCTTCGTCGCCGCGGACCTGGTACCACCCGGCGCCGTCCGCAGCGGCGCGGACGGTGAAACCGCAGCAGAGGAGGTGCGGTCTGGGCGGTCAGATAAGGCTGGTGGCGCCTTGGCCCGGCTACGGCGGCTAGGGCCGGACGGGCACCCAACCGTGGGGACCGTACCCGCCTACCGCTCCGTCGAGGAGGCGGTGCGGGCATTGGCCCGGGTGGTGCGGTACGCACAGTGGCGACGCGAATCGGCCGGCACAATCCCGGAACTGCCCAATGTGGATAGAAAAGCCGCGCGTCGGCTTCTCGCCGGGGTGAGCGGAGAACGGGCCACGCCAGACGGAGCGGGCAATGCCGGTGAGCCAGACGGGCAGGAAGTCGGACAGCTCCGTGCCGAGGCGTTACTGGCCACATACGGCATCACGGTGCTTCCTGAGCGGATCGTGACCAGCGCGGAGGAGGCGGCCACCGCGGCGGCTGAGTTCGGTGGTCCAGTCGTCGTCAAGGTGGCCCGGCGTCCGCTGCGTCACCGGCTCGACCTGGGCGCGGTACGCCTCGATTTGCCCACGCCACGGGCCGCTGCGCGTGCGTACACAGAGATCGTCGCCCGCTTCGGGGTGGCGGTGCCCGCGATCGTGCAGCCCATGGCGCCGCCCGGCGTCGCCTGCGTCGTGGATGTCATCGATGACCCCTCATTCGGTCCGATCGTGGGCTTCGGGCTCGCCGGGATGGCGACCGAGCTGTTGGGGGATCGCGCCTGGCGGGCCGCACCGCTTACCGATACCGACGCCGCTGCCCTGATCCGAGCCCCGCGTGCCGCGCCGTTGCTGTTCGGGTACCGGGGGGCTGAACCGGTGGACACCACCGCCTTGGAGGACCTCCTGTTAAGGGTCGGGCTGTTGGCCGATGAGCAACCCCAGGTCGGGCGGATCAGTCTTAACCCGGTACACGTCTCATCCGAGGGAGTCCACGTCATCCACGCCGCAGTCTCCCTCAACACTGGACGCTCCGTACGCCCCGACCGTGGCCCGCGCCGTCTCTGACACGCAGCGTCGGTGGTGCGGGCTAGCTGGTGCTGAGGACCAGTCAGCGCTGCGGGCTAGGTAGTTACTGGAGTTCGTGCTGGGGCGATGCGACGCGCGGTCATCGACCGTGACCCGACACCGGGCGCCCTCAACCAGGTATGGCGATGCGCGGCGGTGTCTCGAAGCGGGCATCCGCATGTGTTGCGGCTCCCGTGAAAAATCGCCGCGCGGTGCAGCAGATCAACGGCCTTGGGCGTCTTGGGGGAAGCAAGGAGGTGGCATGGAGGATTTAGAAAGCTTTGAGGACTTTGTCCATGCCCGTGCCAACGCGCTGCTGCGGTACGGGTTCGTCCTCACAGGCAATCCACATGACGCCGAAGACCTCCTCCAAGAGGGACTGATCCGCCTGCGTCGCGCCTGGCCGCGGGTCCAGAACAAAAACGACCCCGAACAGTATGTAAGGACCACGATGGCGCGGATGCACATCAGTCTCTGGCGGAAGCTGAGGCGGGAACGGCTGTTTGGTGTGCTGCCTGACCGGGGGCACACGGACGCCGAGCTGACCAGGATCAACGACGACAGCGGACTGTGGCAGGCGTTGGCCAGCCTGCCGCGGAAGCAACGCGCTGTTCTGGTGCTGCGCTACTACGAGGAACTGTCGGACGGTGAGATCGCCGAGTTGCTCGGCATCTCACGTGGCACGGTGCGTAGCCAGATTTCGCGTGCGTTGGAGAAGCTGCGCGCCACATGGCGACCGGGCGAGGGCCTGGCGTCTAAGCCCCTGACGCCTCAACGCCGGAATGGAGTGGAAGGTCTCGCGTCGGAACGGACGCGGCTTGAGCCGCTGGTGAGCATCGAAGGGAGGATTTGATGTCCACAGAACTCGAGGACGCCTTGGCTCGGACGTTAGAGCAGGCAGCGGCGGCCGCGCCTCCGCCGGCCCCGGGGCTGACCGACCAGATCGACCGGCGGTACCGGCGTCGGCGGCGTGCCCAGGGCGTCATGGCCGGAGCGGCGGTTCTGGCGCTGGCCGGAGGCGTGATCGGGACCGGTCACTGGCTCACCGTCGGGGGGGAGGCGGACCGCATCCAGCCGGCCGCCTCGCGGTTCAGCATCGAGATGCCGACGGCAGTGTCGGTGCTGGGCACGGTCACCCCGGTGACCCGAAACGGGCAGCAGGTGCCCTCGATCGAGGAGATCTGGCCCGACGCGGTGCACACGCTCCCGCAGCAGTTGCCGGACGGCCGGGACTACCAGATTCTCGGATTCATTGACGCGACGACCCTGCTCATCAGCACCGAGTCCAGCTTCGAGAACACCGATCGGCTGTACCACTGGGACCTGCAGACGGGCGAGGCCGTCGCCATCGGCGATCTTCCTGCCCTCCCTGAAGGGGTGGATATCGACACCTACCCATCCGGTTTTGCGGTGGGGGACGGAGTGATCGTCTGGTGGTTCTCCTACCGCCAGGGTGACCAGGCGCGAGCGGAGATCTGGACGATGCCCGTGACCGGGGGTGAGGCCAGCCGCCTGACCACCATCGATCTGCCGGAGGTCGAGATCGAAGGCTGGACGGCGGACATGCTGGAAGGGCTGGGCATCGCCGACGGTCAGGTGCACTGGTCCCTGCAGGCGAGCGGTGGCGTCTACCAGGTGCCGTTGAACGGTGGGGAGGTCACGCAGGTCCCCGACTCTGACGGCTACCACATCGTGGCGTGGCCGTGGATCGGAACTCCAGAGGAACCGCTGGAAGGGTGGACCTCCCAGCAGACTCCCGGCGTCGTGGTCAACCGTGAGTTGCGCAACGTGGAGACGGGTGAGCAGCGCACGGCGGCAGAAGCCGAGCAGGGAGTCTGGTTCTGCGGCCCGGAGCTGTGTGCCGGACTTGTGGACAATGTGAACTACGTCCGCAATCGTGACGGCTCTGACCAGCAGGCGGTGGGCTCAGGAATGACGTTCACCGAGTACATTGCCCTCGACCGGTTCGCTCTGGCGAGCAGCGACGGGGAACACGGGGTCCCGCTGCTGCTGGATCTGCAGACCGGCACCGCCGCTGACCTGCTGCTGCGGTGGGGCGAGGAGGATGAAGAAGAAGCCCAGACTCTCCCGGGCGTGACCATCCGGGGAGCGGATCAGACGCTGCTGGCCTGGGATGTCGAGGGCATGAGGTTCGTGGTCAACCTCGGTGCCATCGGGTGACGGGTACGCCCGGGAGCATCAGCTTCCACCAAGAGACCGGCACCGCGTAACCCGGAACTGACGATTCCTGTCACACCGTGCCGCTGACGCGGCCAAAGGCTCCGCCACTGTTGTGGCGGAGCCTTTGTTGTCTTAAGCATCCGGCCGTCACACGGGCGTAAGCAGTCGGAAAGTCCTGCCTTACAGAGTGGAACAACAAAGGCCAAGCGACGCCGATGAGGGCCGAGGCGGCATACGGAGCGCTCATCAGGGCCTGTCGTGCGTCAGCGTGCTGAAGCGCAGTGAGCGACCCTCGATCAAACGTCAACAGTGGACACAAACGACGAGACAGCTTCAGCGTGAACGGCGATACGGCTCCAGGACGGTGATGTCGACAACGGCGCCGGACTTCATCGGACGTGACACCCTCTATCTCTCCATAGTGGATAGAGAGTTTCGTCGGTATCACAGTTATCTGTGGAAATTGTCGGATCATTGTTGTGGTGATCGGATATGTATTCCGATCACCATGACGTTGTGTACTCCCGAAAAATCGGTGAGTGCTGTTCACTGGGTGCTAGACCGGTCAGCGGGTACAAGACAGGCACCGGCTAGCGCGTGTGAAAAGGAGGACGAATGCCACAGCGCCGTGGGGAGGCGGCCAGCGTTCAGCGCACGTCCGGGAGTCGGCGCATCCCTGACGATCAGCGCGCAACCGACGACCAGAGTGCATCGAACGGGCTCAATGAGATCAGCGACGCCCCGCGGCGGCGGGACGTCCCCAGTGGGATCAGCGACGACCTGCGGCAGCAGTTCGTTGAAGAGATGGGGTTGCTCTGGGAATCCAGCGGTATGTCCCGTATGCAAGGGAGAGTCCTGGGCTACCTCATGCTCAGCAACGAGCCTTACAGCTCCTCAGCGGAGTTAGCCGGGGCGTTACGCGCCAGCACCGGATCAATCTCGACCGCCACCCGCCTGCTGGTCGAGGCCGGATTCATCCGACGGGTAGCGGTTCCAGGGGTACGGGGCCACTTCTTCCGAGCCGACGACGATATTTGGGGAGCGTTCCTGGAGGGAGAGCGGCGGTACCTTCACCGCTATCGGCAATTCGCCGAGGAGATCTTGACAGCCTTACCGGAGCAGGAAGAGGCCCCTCGCCGCCGCCTCAGCGATATGCGGGACTACATGACCTGGATGGAGAACCACCACCGACAGACCATCCAGGAGTGGGAAGAGTACAAGCGCCGTCGTGACAAATGCTGACGTCGACACCACGGTGCCGCGACACCGTTCCAGGCCCCGTCAACGGCGCCGCCGGAGAGTCCGTGATCGCCTGCGTCCTCCGCAGACCACGCGGCCGGACAGTGTGAGTAGTGAGGCGAGGTCCGGCCGCGTGGCTAGCGGCTACCGATGATCACGCGACGCGGTGCCGTGACCGCGGGCGCCACGCGCGGCCGGCACCGGTGCCGGCCGCGCGACTCATCCCCAACACACGGCCATCTCCACACCGCCGTGGTGATGGCCGCCCCCATTCATCCCGCACCCCGGTCGCGCCGGGGAGGGCCTTTGTCAGCTCACATACCCTTCCAGCCGCTTGGCGCGTGAAGGGTGACGCAGCTTCAGCAGCGTGACCTTCTCAATCTGACGAATCCGTTCCCGCGACAGGCCGAACTCCCGTCCCACCTCATCCAGGGTGCGCTGGCGACCGTCATCGAGGCCGAACCGCAACCGGATCACCGCCTGCTCCCGGGTGGTGAGGGTGGACAGGACGCCCTCCAGTTCGTGCCGCAGCAGCCCGTAGGAAACGTTGTCCTCAGGAGCATGGCGAGAGTGGTCCCGGGAGACGAAGTCGGACAGGGCGCTGTCCCCGTCCTCGCCGACCGCCTGGTCCAAGCTGACCGGTTCGCGGTCGTAGGACATCAGTTCCAGGACCGTGAAGGTCGGTACGCCCAGTGCAGCGGCGATCTCCTCGCACCGCGGCTCCCGACCGAGTTGCATCGAAAGCTCACGGCGGACCCGGACCATCCGGTTGACCTGCTCGACCATGTGCACCGGGATGCGGATGGTGCGGGCCTGGTCGGCCATGGCGCGGGTGATGGCCTGGCGG
>PKFB01000010.1 GCA_002919305.1 Actinomycetales bacterium | reverse complement strand
GGAATATCCCCAGCCTCGCCGTACCGCACCGAACCCACACCGTGGATAAACCACGTACCCTCAGCAGGCCGAAACACCGCCAGCCGGGTCCGTGTCTGCGTGGGGTCTTGCCAGATATTCATCAATTGGAAAGCCCGTTGCCGGATCGGCTCCAACGCCTCCAGCCCGTATCGCCCAGGGCACTCGGTCGCGCTGGTGGCCTGATGAGGAAACACCCGCGGCAGCGTGAGGGTCACTCGGGTGGGGTACTTTGACGATGGTCCCCCGGTCAGCTGCACCGACCCACGGGGATCGACACCGCCGTGCAGTGAGAACTTCCACGCCACGTAACGCGCCACGCTCTCCACCACCGCGGCGGGCACCGGAGTGGTGCTGTGGTGACCGATCATGGCGATCCCCGCGGTACCGGTGTTGAATCCCCCTGCGTGCGCGCCGATGACCGGACGCGTCAGGCCCCCCTTACGCCCTTCCCACAGCCGCCCAAACCGGTCAACCAGCACGTTATATCCAATATCTCCCCATCCGTTACTCACCGCGTGATAGTGGAAGATCGACCGAAGGATTTTGGGGACATCCGCGGGCTGGTAGTTGTTGGACGTCGCGGTGTGGTGCAGCACCACCGCGTGCACGGTGGAGGCGTACTGCGGCGACCAGGTGGCTACGGTCTCGTTGGCACCCCAGGCCGCCCGCGAGAAGATCGCCGGAGGTTTAGCGGCCTCATCACGGCTCGACGGTTGCGTGAGCTCTGGCTCGTGGTCGGTGGGGAGATCGAGCGGGTCGATCAGCTCCAACCGCACCCCGACGGGCGCCGGTCCGGCCAGGGTCGTCACCATCAGGTCGACGCCTTCGCTGGGCCCAACCCAAATCAGACTGGCCGCGTCTCGGACATCGGCGGCCGTCTCCACCCCCTGACGCGTCGCCGTCGGGGCGGTGTTCTCCTCCGCACCCACCGCCTGCCACGGCGACCAGGCACCTTCCTGACGTACCCGCACTGCGACGTTGACGGTGGCCGGCCGGTTCTGGTGCCGCCAGGTCACCGCGACCGCGCTGAATTCCTGGGTACGCGGCGCGCGGTAGCGCAGGGAGCGTGACGGCGGTCTGATCTGCTCCAGCCTGGACAGGTTCGACTCGGCGATCGGGACACCGTCCGGGAACCCGACCTCGGTACGGGCGCCGTTGCGCGGAGCGGTCTCGCTTCCCAGCTCCACGGTGACGACTCGAGGGGCCGTTGACTGAGTCGATTGACGAGCATCACCCCCCAAAGGGGATGTATGGAAAGATACCGGTACAATCGGCACCATCATCACCATCGGCACCGCCACCAACACTCCCAGTACGGCTCCCAGCATGCGTATCCGCATCTGTCGTCCCCCCCACGTACCTGCGGACTCACCAGGCGGTAACCTCGGGCATCACTATCACTCACACGAAGCCGCAATAGTGGCGAAACGGACGAAATCCCTCGATGTGGCAACTAGGCGCACCCATCGTGGATGCGGTGCCCGGACGGTCTCATCCGCACAGGTCGAGCACGTGAGGGACGCGCGCGGCAGAAAACTGGCCAAGGGTACGGAAGGAGGACGATGAGCAGCGAGCACCCCGCCGCCCTATTGGAAGCGGTCGTGGCTGACGATCCTGCCCGTCCTGTGGTGACGTTCTACGACGACGCCACCGGGGAACGTACGGAACTGTCCGGGGCGACGCTGAGCAACTGGGTGGCTAAGACGGCCAACCTCCTCATCGACGGCGCCGGCCTTGGACCGGGCGACCCAGTCGCTGTCCTCCTGCCGGCGCACTGGCAGACCGCGGCCGTCCTGCTGGGCTGCTGGGCGGCGGGTGTCGCTGTGGCCCGGACCGATCCGACACCGGTGGACGTGGCGTTCGTGGCGCGCGATCGCTTGGAGGAAGCCACGGCGTGGAGCCCGGGAGAGACCTACGGGCTGGCCCTCGCCCCGCTCGCCGCCCCCATGCGCGACGCGCCCGCGGGGGTGGCCGACTACGTCATTGAAGTCCGCACCTTCGGTGACCGTTTTGCCCCCGCCACTCCCGTCGATCCCGACGGTCCCGCCTTAGACGGGCTCAGTTTCCGGGAGGTGGTGGAACGCGCCCGCCAGCGGGCGCGTGAGATCGGGCTGGAGGCGCGCGGGCGGCTGCTCGCCGTCGACCCGGTCGATCCGGTCGACTGGTTGGTGGCGCCGCTGGCGGTGGGGGGTTCGGTGGTGCTGTCGGTCAACACCGACCGCGCGAAGCTGTCTGACCGGGCCGCCAGCGAACGCGTCACGGTCACCCTTTGACGCCCGGTCGCCTTTTGACCGGCTAGTCACTTTGACGCCACAGTCGTCCTATGACGCGTGGACGCCGACGCCTACCCTGATGCGCGCCTCAGCCTCTCACCCTTTCAGCAGGCTTTCACCTATATCCTTAGGCCTGCGTTATTTCGCCTAGGTTGATGCCTTCTCCGGCTTTGACTCCCGCTCTGGCTTATGCATCGCCTCCTGCGCTGGACGGCGGGCGTAGGGCAGGAAAGCGTTCAGCGATTCGGGGTTGGCCAGCGCACCAGGTGCGGCGGCCGCTTCAATGGGGGTGCCGGTGAGGATTTTCTTGACGGGCACCTCCAGCTTCTTCGCCGACAAGGTACGCGGCACCGCCGGGACTTGATGAATCGCGTCTGGAACGTGGCGGGGCGACAGCTCGGTCCGCAGACGGCGGTTGATCTTGTTCCGCATCTCATCGTCGAGGACCAGCCCGTCCCGCAACACCACAAACAGCACCAACTCTCCGGGGCCACCGGCGGGATCCTCCAGGTGGATCACCAGCGCGTCGGTTACCTCGGGCAACTCCTCCACCACGGAGTAGAACTCGCTGGTGCCCAACCGGACCCCGCCCCGGTTGAGTGTGGCGTCGGAGCGGCCAGTGATCACACATGTTCCTCGGGAGGTCACCGTGATCCAGTCACCGTGCCGCCACACACCAGGAAATACAGAGAAGTACGCGTCCCGGTACCGGCTGCCGTCCGGGTCGTTCCAGAAACCGACCGGCATCGACGGCATCGGCGCCGTGATCACCAGCTCCCCTCGTTGGTCGATGACCGGTCGTCCCTGCGGGTCATAGGCCTCCACCCGCGCCCCGAGGCACCGGCAGGAGATCTCCCCCTCATACACCGGCAGCAGCGGCACTCCTCCCACAAAGCCGGTACACATGTCTGTCCCACCAGACAGGGAGGTGAGCATCAGATCGGGGTTAACCGCCTCGTACACCCATCGGAAACCCTCCGGCGGCAGCGGCGCCCCGGTCGAGCCGAGCCCGCGCAGCCGGGCGGCGAGCCCGCCTGGCCGCACCCCTGCCTTGCGACAGGCCAGCAGGAACGGTGCGGCGGTGCCGAAGTAGGTGGTTCCGGTCTCGGCCGCCATGCGCCACAAACACCCCAGGTCCGGGTAGGTCGGATCACCGTCGAACAGCACGATTGCGCTGCCCACCGCCGGCCCGGACACCAGGTAGTTCCACATCATCCAGCCGGTGGTGGTGAACCAGAAGAACCGGTCCCCCCGGCCCAGATCGTGGTGCAGCGCGAGCATCTTCAGATGCTCCAGCAGGATCCCCCCGTGCCCGTGCACGATCGGTTTGGGTAACCCGGTGGTGCCCGAGGAGTAGAGCACATACAGCGGATGGTCGAAAGGCACCGGGGTGAACTCAAGCGGCCCCGGCTCGGCCAGCAGCTCCTTCCAGGACACTGTGTCCTGCCACGACAGCACCTCTCCGGAGCCCAGGTAGGGCAGCACGACGGTGTGCTCCAGGCTGGGTAGCTCCGACCGGATCTGAGCTACCTCGGCGCTGCGGTCGATCGTCCGAGCACCATAGCGGTACCCGTCGATCGTCACCAGCACCTTTGGTGCCACCTGACGCCACCGGTCGCAGACGCTGCGCGTCCCAAACTCTGGAGCGCAGCTGGTGAAGATCGCACCGATACTCGCCGTGGCCAACAGCAACACCACTGCTTCCGGGATGTTGGGCAGGTAGGCCGCGACCCGGTCCCCGCGCTCGACCCCCAGTCGGAGCAGGCCAGCGCGGGCCCGGGCGACCTGGTCGCGTAACTGCTCAACGGTCAGCTCCATCGGTGAGCGGGTCTGGGAACGCGCCACCAGGACGGTGTCGGTGGGGGACAGTCCGCCGGCACGCAGGACGTGTTCGGCGTAGTTCAGCGTGGCGCCCGGAAACCACCGGACCCCGGGCATCTGGTCTCCCTCCAGCACATGCTGGTACGGAGAGTGACCGATGACATCGAAGTAGTTCCAGATGGCTTCCCAAAAACCCGCGAGATCCTCAACCGACCAGTTCCACAGTTGCGGGTAGTCCTCGAAACGATGGGGCAGCGCACGCGTGAAATCACCGATTCGGGAGGTCTCCCAGACATCGGCGGGCGGCGTCCAGAGCAGATCACCAGGGGCCATCTTGTCATCTTGCCTGCTGATCGCTGTTCGGCGACGGAGGAAACGGTAAGCGTGTGATCGCCAGAGCTGGATGGCCCGTACGACGCCCCGAATCTGCGCCAATCGAGTCGATATCTATTTGTTCTATCTATTTGTTCTTCAGTTGGCGGGAGCTGAGGATGGCTTGGCGGCGGGCGAGTCGGTGTTCCCGGCGGATCTGGGCCTCCCGATAACGCCGCTCGTCCTCAGGGGTTTCGGGGATCACCGGGGGGATCTCCCGGGGCCGGCCCTGGTCGTCGACCCCCACAAAGACCAGGTACGCCGTGGCCACCCGGATCGGATCGGTGCCACCCTGGTCCCACCGCTCGGCCACGACCCGCACCCCGACCTCCATGGAGGTACGCCCGGTCCAGTTGACCTGGGCGTGCGCGTGCACTAAGTCCCCCACCCGGACCGGTTCGGAGAAGACGATCTCATCGATCGCGGCGGTGACGGCGGGGCCGCCGGAGTGCCGCGCGGCTACGGCCGCCGCAGCGTCGTCGAGGAACTTCATAATGACGCCACCATGGACTGTCCCTAACAGATTGACATCCACAGTGGACATAATTCGGCTGAGCGTGACTCGGGAGAACGAGGTAGGTCTTCCAGCTAGTTTGCTCATGAGTTCACGTTAAGAGTCCCCCAACGATGGCTAGCGATGCGGGGTAGCGTCCGTCGAACACATTAGGTGTGATCAGAGCAGGTACGGTGCCATCGACATCACCACCCGATGGGAGGCGTTTCGTCGTGCGACATTTAGTGAGTCTGACCGCCGGTGTGGTGGTGGCCCCATCAGCGTGGCTACTGCTTGGCCTCGGTCAGGCGGAACTCAGCGACGTCGCCTCACGGGGAGATGTCCGAACGGCGAGTCTGATCCTGCCCTTATTGATCCTCGCCACCGCTGGCCTGCTGATCGGGCTGATCGCCACGACTCGGATTTCCCCGCTGGGCCCCAGCGTCGCCGGTGCGCTCTACCTGGTCATCCAGCTGCTTTACCTGATCGATCCCGCGGGTTTCAGCGACTGGATGCCCGCCTCGTTCTTCGGTGAGTCGGGAGTGTGGACCTTACCGGCGCAAACCGGGTTCGCGATGCTGTTAGGTGTCCTCATGCTGACCGGCTCGCTCAGCGTCAAGCGTTGGCGTCGCCGGTCTCCACGCGCTCGGTCCTCGGCCTCCACCACGACCCCCAAGACGGGTACGCCCGCGCCGCCCGCCCCAGTCTCGTCCGCGCCCGCGTCGGTCAGCGGGGCATCTCCCACTACTCCAATCGACTCGACCGGTCAGGTGTCCGCCGCTGCCTCGGGATCCACCGCAGCCGGCGCCACCCCCACCGAACAGGACGCCACGGGCGGCACCGACGCGTCACATCGACCCGATGGTGCCGGGAACATCGAGAGTTCAGCCGGGTACCCCGCGGTGTCGGAATCGGAATGGCCACCGGAGCCAGGTGAATCGCGCGTACCCCAGGCTTCCCAGCCGGCGTCGGCGCCAACTCCACAGACGGCGTCACCGCCACCGCCGCCCGCTTTGACACCCGACACGCCTTTATGGCCCACACCGCCCGGTCAGCCCGCATCCCCCCAACCGACTCCTGTCCAACCGCTGCGTCCCCAGCCGCTGTACCCGGAGTACCCACCCTTACCTGACCGCACTCCGCCCCGCCGGTCCGATCAGGTAGCCAGCGCGCCGTCAGGCCCATCCACCGCGCCACCGGCGGCTCCGGCGGTCGCCGCCTTCACCGCTCCGCAGGGCGACTTCACCACGTCGTTCCCAGGGGCCGCGCCGACGGGCGTAGCCACCACTCCCCCGTCCGCTCCGTCGCCGAACGCACCGACGTACCAGGAACCGGTCTGGCCGGATGAGGACAGTGAATTGTCCGAGGGAAGTTGGCCTCCAGCGGCCCCGTCCCCGCGCCGGTACTCCCCACCGCCGCCGGTGCCGCCCGCTCCGACCCCACAACCCCAGCCCGGGCTCCAGCCGTGGGCGCCTTCCCAGACGCCACCCGCGCCACAGGCCCCACCGCCTCCGCAGACACCGCCGGCCCCGCCAGTACCGCAGGCGTCACCGGGCCCTCAAAAGCCCTCGCAGCCGACAACACCGTCATCGCCACCGGAGCCCTCAACGCCTTCTCCGTCGGTCCGCTCCCCGGCCCCGGAGCCCACCACCCAGTTCGGGGACCCATACCCGCAGAGTTCACCTCCGGCGTGGCCGCCGCCCGCGAAAACACCGGGGGAACCGCCGACCGCACCCTCGCCGCACCGCACGAGTGAGGAGCCGACCTGGCCCCGGCCCATCATCGGGCAAAGCCCGTGGAGCACCCCGCCCCGCGACCACTCCAACTCCTGACCCAACTCCCAAGCGTCAGCTTCTGTTCAAATAGTCGAAGGCGCCCGGAGCGGACATCACTCCGGGCGCCTTGACGCTTATATGTCACAGACCGCGTGAACGAGCGCTTCACCAGTGAGCGCTTCACCGAAGCAGCTGGCGGGCCATCACCACACGCTGGATTTGGTTGGTGCCTTCGTAAATCTGAGTGATCTTGGCGTCCCGCATCATGCGCTCCAGCGGGAAATCCTTGGTGTACCCATACCCACCGAGCAACTGCACCGCATCGGTGGTGATCTCCATAGCGACATCGGAGGCGAAGCATTTAGCGGCGGCCCCGAAGAAGGTGAGGTCATCATCACCGCGCTCGGACTTGGCGGCGGCGGTGTATGTCATCTGCCGGGCCGCCTCCAACTTCATGGCCATGTCGGCGAGCATGAACTGTACGCCCTGGAATTCGGCGATCGACCGCCCGAACTGACGCCGCTCCTTGACATAGGCCAAGGCGTGGTCGAGCGCCCCCTGGGCGATTCCGACCGCCTGCGCGGCGATGGTCACCCGGGTGTGGTCCAGGGTCCGCATGGCGATTCGGAAACCCTCACCGGGCGTACCGATGACCCGGTCCGCGGGGATGCGGACTTCGTCGAAGTAGACCTCCCGGGTGGGAGAGCCTTTGATACCGAGTTTCTTCTCCAAAGCTCCGAAGCTGACTCCGGGGTCGGACTTCTCCACCACAAACGCCGTGATGCCCCGAGACCCGGCCTCCGGGTCGGTAACCGCGAAGACCGTATAAAACTCACTGACACCGGCGTTGGTGATCCAACGCTTGACCCCGTTGATGATGTAGTGATCACCGTCGCGAACGGCGCGGGTCCGCATGGAGGCGGCGTCACTGCCCGCTTCAGGTTCGGACAGGCAGTAGGAGAACATCGCCTCACCCCGCGCGACCGGGGGCAGGTACCGCTGCTTCAGCTGTTCCGAGCCTGCCAGCAGCAGGGGCATGGTGCCCAGTTTGTTCACCGCGGGGATCAGAGAGGTGGTGGCGCAGACCCTGGCCACCTCCTCGATGACGATCGCGGTCGCTAACGCGTCGGCGCCGGCCCCACCGTAGGCCTCGGGAATGTGGGGCGCGTGGAAATCACCGGCGCGTAGCGCCTCGTAGGAGGCTTGTGGAAACTCGCCTTTCTCGTCGGTTTCGGCGGCGTGCGGTGCCACCTTGTCCTCGCAGATCGCTCGGACCGCTTCCCGAACCGCTTGGTGCTCCTCGGGTAGTTGATAGATGTCGAACTCCACCCCAACCCCCTCGTCCGCGACCATCTGTGACTTTTGACGTGTGTCGGGTAACGCCCAGGGTATGAGCGTTGTCGATGCGCCCTGACCTTAACGCGCATTCACCCCGGGAAGCTACTGATGGGTAAGGCCCGTGTCACGCGATTCGTCCGGCAACCGACTATCCTCGCCGAAGCAGGCTGCCGTCTCCGTTCCCGACAGCGCCACACCGGATCCTCCCCAAACCCCCGGAAGCGATCCGTGAATAATGCTCAATTACCTGTCGGCCCACTACATGCCCCTGCCACAAGCGAAAGCATCCGTGGCGCCCGGTGGCGCCCTCTGCGAGGAGACCCAGGAGTGACCGTCCAGTACCCGAGCACATCCGCTGTTCAACCTCACGCTCTCATCACGCCGCCCTCGGGCGGGCCTCGGCCCCGCCTCACCTTCCTGGGAACCGGTTACCTCGGTGCCACCCACGCGATCTGCATGGCGGAGCTGGGGTACGAGGTACTCGGCGTCGACGTGGACGAGTCCAAGATCGGTAAGTTGGCCGACGGTCAGGTGCCGTTCCACGAGCCCGGTCTGGACGAACTGCTGCGGCGCAATCTCTCCACCGGACGGCTGCACTTCACGACTGACTACAAGGAGGCCGCAGAGTTCGGCGACGTGCACTTCATCTGTGTTGGTACCCCGCAGCGACCCGATGGCATGGCCGCCGACCTGTCCTATGTCGAGGCAGCCGTCACGGCGCTGGCGCCGCACTTGCACCGCAAGGCGCTGGTGGTGGGCAAGTCCACAGTGCCGGTAGGGACCGCCGACTGGGTCGCTCAGCTCGTGGCCCGCAACGCCCCGCCCGGCTCGGAGGTCGAGGTGGCCTGGAGCCCGGAGTTCCTGCGGGAAGGCTTCGCGGTAGAAGACGTGATCCGACCGGATCGGCTCGTTTTCGGCGTGAAGAGCGAGTGGGCCCGCTCAATGCTGTACGCCACCTACAAAGGCGTTTTCGAACTCGCCGCCGCTGAGGACCGCGAGGTACCGGTGGTGGTGACCGATTTCGCCACCGCGGAGCTGGTGAAGGTGGCGGCGAACGCATTCCTGGCCACGAAGATCTCCTTCATCAACGCCATGGCGGAGGTGTGTGAGGCCGCCGGAGCGGATGTGACCCTGCTGGCCAAAGCGATCGGGTACGACGCGCGTATCGGTAAGGCCTTCCTCCGGGCGGGCGTCGGCTTCGGCGGCGGCTGCCTCCCGAAGGACATCCGCGCCTTCCAGGCCCGGGCCCAGGAGCTGGGAGTGGGCGAGGCGCTGCGGTTCCTGCACGAGGTCGACTTGATCAACCAGCGGCGTCGGGCGCGGGTGCTGCACCTGGCTGCCGAGCTGCTAGGGCGTCCGTTTGGACCGGCCGGACCGGACCTGGCCGGTACGCGGATCGCGGTTCTGGGGGCGACCTTCAAGCCCAACTCCGACGATGTCCGGGACTCGCCCGCCCTGGCCGTGACCAAGGCGCTACACAAGACCGGTGCCACGGTCACCGTCTATGACCCGCAGGGAACGGACAACGCCCGGCGGGAGTTGCCCACGGTCACCTATGTCAGCAGCTTGAACGAGGCGGTACGCGATGCCGATCTGGTATGCGTGCTGACCGAATGGGAGGAGTTCCGGCACGCGGACCCCGAAAAGCTCGGGGAGCTGGTGTCGGCGCGCCGAGTCATCGACGGCCGTAACTGCCTGGACCCAGCGGTCTGGAGCGCCGCGGGCTGGGAGTACCGGGGTATGGGGCGTCCCGCTGTCGGCCGGCAGACGGCACCCCACACCTCATCACCCGAAACCGCCTGATCGGGCGGATCCGTGTCGATCTCCGCCCCCATCCACTTTCCAGCCAATAGACAGAGACGCAGAAAACACCAGAAAACATCCGAGGACAAAAGACGGGCCCCAGGTGATTCACCTGGGGCCCGTTCGGGTTAACCGGCGAGGTTGTGCCCAGTGTTACGCGTCCGGCTCACGCGTCACAGCAGGGTCACGGAGTAGGCGGTGAGCGCCTCCGGCAGCGGCTGGAAGTAGGAACGGAAGCTCGACGAGCTGCAGCCGATGACGGTGCCGCCGGAGACGATGCCCACCCCGATGCCGCTGGTGGAGTACAGAGGACCACCGCTGTCACCGCTCTGGGTGCAGATCCGGGTCTCGATCAGCTGGTAGACGATTCCGGAAGAACCGTAGTTGACGGTGACGTTCAGGCGGGTCACGGCCCCAGAGGTGGTGCCGGTGGTACGCCCGGTCTTGCTGAGCGTGGCCCCCACCGTGGTGTTACCCGCACCAACGATGTCCAGGAAGCTGCCGTTGTGCAGCACGCCTCCCTGAGGGGTGTGGTTGCTGGTGTTGGTGTTGAGGATCCGGCCGTAGTCGTTGGTCGGGAAGCTCGCGCCCGCGGGAGTACCCAGCGTCAGACCGGTCGGACCGTACCAGGTGGATGAACCGGCGGTGCAGTGGCCGGCGGTGATCACGTAGTTGGTACCGCTGCTGTTGCGGGCGTTGAAACCAGCGGAGCAGATCCACCCGGCGGAAGTCTGAATCTGCTGGCCACCGTAGAAGGCGATCTGAGGACGAACGGCGGGTGCGCCGTACTCAACCTCCACGGCATCCCCGTACCTGGCCACCCGCGCTCCCAACGTAGAGCGGCTGGCGCTCTCCGACTGCGGCACGGTCATCACGACCTGGTTGCTGACCGGGTCGATACCGATGGTGCCGCCGACGGGCAGCAAGGAGGTCAGGTCGGCCTGAATCCGCCGCAGCTCCGCCAGGCTGTGCTCAACAACGACAGCCTCAGCACCGGCCTCCTCGACCGCGTCCACCGCGTCGGCGTCGGCTACCGCCACCACCAGCTCGCCGGTTTCCGCGTCGATGTAGGAGCCTGCCGCGGCGGCACCGAGCTCAGCGGTCAACTCTTCGGCCAGCTCGACCTGAGCCTGCTGCCGGGCAACCCGTTCGGCCGCCTCAGCAGTGCTGATCCCCAGGTCGGCCGCCAGCCACCGAGCGGTTGACACCTCCGCAGCGGACAGCCCGCTGAACGGGTCGGGGGCGGCGAAGGCCGGAGTTCCAGCGGCGATAACGGTGGCTCCCACCGTCAACGCCGTCACGGTCAGGGCGCGCAGGGTGACACGCCGGGAACGGATTTGATCAGACATTAAGCCCTCCCGGAGGGGTGATCGGGGGCGTGAAGCTGGCGCTGTAAACGCCAGCTCTGCCTGATACGGACTGCCGGAAAGCGTACGAAGATCAACAAATTTGGGTCAATAGGGTTTTCCCTATCACTACCCTCGAGTAGCTTCTCTGGCCCCACACAGCGACATTCACCCTCTTGTCGCCTTCAACGACCTTTTTCGTGCAACTGTCACCGAATCAGCAATAATCTAGGAAAACCGCATGACAGCTTCGAAACGGCATGCGGCGATGCGCGAAAAATGACCGTCTGACGTGTCGACGGTCACGGTGGATTTCCCGGGAGGATGCAGCAGTATGGGGTGATGACGAGCGACGGAACCCACACTCAGAGCGAAAGCATCGACCAGGTCATTGCGCGGATTTTGAAATACCAGGTTTGGGCCGTCGTCGGGCTATCTAATAACCCGCGCCGCCCCGCGTACTCCGTGGCCCGTTTCCTCGCCGCTCAAGGCAAACGGATCATCCCAGTGAACCCCCAGGGCGAGGAGGTCCTCGGACAGCGGGGCTACCGGACGCTGAGCTACATCGACGAGCCGGTGGATGTCGTGGACATCTTCCGGCGTTCTGAAGCCGCTGGTCAGCACGTTGATGAGGCCATCGCGATCGGCGCTCGAGCGGTGTGGCTCCAACTCGGTGTCATCGACACCGCCGCAGCGGCGCGCGCCAAGGCGGCAGGACTGGATGTCGTCATGGATCGCTGTCCCGCCATCGAATGGCCCCGGTTCGCACCTCACTCGGCGTGACCGGACCGGTCGGTACGCCAGGGTCAACCGAGGCGCTCTGGCTCTATCACTAACAGCGGCGGGATTCACTGTCCAATACGGACAGTGAAATTTATAGAAACCCCCGCCGTATTCAACACCCGAGTAGACAACACGGCCTGCGACAGATGACAGGGAGTCACCGCGTCACGATTCATAACGCCAATAACCGCGGAATCTCCGACATATCTGTTACCACGATATCGGCGCCCGCCTCTATGAGCCGTTCCACGGGCATGAGCGCGGCGTATCCGATCGTCGTCATTCCCGCGGCTTTCGCTCCGCGTACCCCAAATGGGCTGTCTTCGATCACGACGCAGGTGGAAGCGTCCACGCCCACCTGCTCCGCCGCGTAGCAGAACAGATCGGGCGCAGGCTTGCCTCGCGCGACCATCGTCGCGCTGTACACGTGTCGTCCGAAGTACTCGGTCAGGCCGGTGAGCTCTAGCCGGAGAGCGATCTCCTGGGGTCGCCCGCTGGAGGCCACGCACCGAGGCACATTCGCGGTCACCAGAGCGTCCAGCAACTGGCGCACCCCGGCCACGGCCACCAATTCACTCCGCAGCCGTGCGTGCAGCTGGCGGTCGTAATCGGCGACGAAGCTGTCACCCACGGGTCGCCCCAGCGCCGCCTCAATGTCGGCGATCGCGTCGGCCAAGGAGCGCCCCATATACCGGGCCACCGACTCTTCAAAGGTAGTGGGGAGCCCTTCGGCGGTGACGACCTGGGCGAAGACCTGGTTGGCCAGGGTCTCCGAATCCACCAGGACGCCGTCACAGTCGAAGATCACGAGCTTCGGGGGCTCTGTCAGGAAAGTCGCGCTCACCGACCCCCCTGCTCCAGCCCAAGCTTGCCGCGCAACGCGTCATCCTTCTCCGCTACCACCCGGGCCAGGCCCTCCTGATAGGCCTGCATCCGCTCCAGTAGCTGAGGATCACCCGTGGCCAGGATCCGAACCGCCAGCAGTCCGGCGTTGCGTGCGCCCCCGATCGCCACGGTGGCCACCGGCACCCCAGCCGGCATCTGCACGATCGACAACAGGGAATCCAGCCCATCCAGATGCCGCAGCGGCACCGGTACTCCGATCACCGGCAGCGGTGTCGCCGCGGCCACCATGCCCGGAAGGTGCGCCGCACCCCCAGCCCCGGCAATGATCACCTTGAGCCCGGCGGCTACCGCGCCTTGGGCGTATTCCAGCATCCGTTGCGGCGTGCGATGGGCAGAGACCACATGCACCTGGTACGGCACGCCGAACTCATCCAGCGCCTCGGTCGCGGCCTGCATCGTCGGCCAGTCTGAGTCGCTCCCCATGATGACGCCCACCAACGCACTCATGATCCCTCCCGCAGCCACCGCGCCGCCCGCCGGGCGCGTTCACGCGCCTGTTGCATGTCGTCGCCCAACACGGTCACGTGTCCGATCTTGCGACCGGGTCGGACCTGCTTGCCGTACAGATGCACCTTCACCCCTGGATCCTCGGCGAACAGGTGATGGAGGCGCTCGTCGAGCCGCATGCCGCCCGGTTCACCCCCCAGTACGTTGGCCATCACCACCGCGGGCGCGGTCAGCGTGGTCTCCCCCATGGGGTAATCCAGGATCGCGCGCAAATGCTGCTCAAACTGGCTGGTGCGGGCCCCTTCGATAGTCCAGTGGGCGGAGTTGTGAGGCCGCATCGCCAGTTCGTTGACCAGCAACCCCTCACCGGTCTCGAACAGCTCGACCGCCAGTAACCCCACCACATCCAGTCCGGTGGCCAGGGAGATCGCCAGCTGCTGGGCTTGGAGCGCGCGTTCCTCAGACAAGTCGGGCGCGGGGGCCAGCACCTCGACACAGATTCCGTCCCGTTGCACGGTCTCCACGACCGGGTACACCGCGACCTGACCGAACGGAGACCGCGCCACCACGACGGATAGCTCCCGAACCAGGGGGACGCGTTCCTCCACGATGAGCGGCACGCCGCTGCGCAGCAGGGATTCGGCCTCAGCTGGGCTGGATACCACCCAGACCCCTTTACCGTCGTATCCCCCGCGGCAGGCCTTGACGACCACCGGCCAGCCCTGCTCACCGTCAACGACAAAATTGACGACATCCGCCAATTCCGACACCGGACGCCACCGGGGTACCGGTACTCCCAGCTCGGTCAGCCGCTCCCGCATCACCCGCTTGTCCTGGGTGTAGATCAGGGCGTGCGCCCCCGGGTAAACCGTCACTCCCTCGGCCGCCAGCGCCGCGACGTGTTCGTTCGGGACGTGCTCATGATCGAAGGTGAGTACATCACAGTCGGCAGCGAACGCCCGAAGGGTGTCCAGGTCGGTGTGCTTGCCGATCTGGACCCTGGCGGCGACGAGCGCAGCGGAGTCGTCTGCTGAAAGCGCGAGAATCCGTAAGGACTGACCGAGAGCGATCGCGGCTTGATGGGTCATCCGCGCCAGTTGGCCGCCCCCCACCATGCCGACCACGGGAAGATCGGTACGTGCGTCCATCGCGGCAAGCCTAGATGACGGCCGGTCGGGCTCGATTCGGACCTTCCCGGAACGGCCCGACGGCCGGTGCGGTGAAGCTCAGGTACGCGACCGATCGTTGTCAGGTGCGCTGATTCCCCGCGATCGGCTCTGGTACGGCCAGCGGGGCGGGCGAGGACACGGTCGGGACAGACGCGGGTTCGGTGTCCTCCTCACCCGTCGAGACCGGCTCCGACGGCTCAGGCAACCCGGTGTGCGGGTCGACCATTGGCGCCTCAACGGGCAGGAACACCCACTTGCGGTAAGCGTAAAACCGGAAAATCGATGCCAGGCCGTTACCGATGATCACACCGGAGATGTTGTCGGCCAGAGGGCTGGCGAACCCCGACCACAACGCTCCGAGCAAGTAGTGGGTGAAGCCTAGGCATGCCAGACGGATCGCCAGACCGACCGCATTGAATATGAAATACAGCAGGTATTCCCTGCCCAGGCCGGTGCTGCTGCGATGCCGCCATGTCCAGAACCGGTTCCCCAAGAAGGCGGCCGTGGCCGCGACGACAACCGCGATGGTCTGTGACGTCAACGGACCCAGATCCAGGACCAGAGCGCACAGGTTGAACACCGCGATGTCGATGAAGAAGCACACGATGCCGACAATGCCGAACTTGCCGAGCTCGTGGATGACGTGGGAGAACCGCTCGTAGAACCGGCGCAGCAAACCGCCGGGGGCCCGGCGCTTCTCCTCGGTGTCACCGGTCTGGCCGCCGTCTTCGGTCAACATTCCTGACACGTGAATGAGAGTACAGATAACGCTTGGAGAAATGGGTTCCAGGACATCCTCAACCGGTCATCCCCGCATCGCGAACCGGTAACCCCTAGTTCGGAGGAGCGGGCGCCACATAGATCTGGAACGTGGTGGTGGTGGCTGGTCGACCCTCCTCTTGAACGGTGACGGTGATCGCTTGGTTTCCCGAGACCTCCCGGCCGATGTTGATCTTCAGTTCGGCGGTGCTGCTCTCCCCCGGAGCCAGAGGAGATCGTTCACATCGAGCCCCACCATCCAGCCGCTCACAGCGCCAGCCGTCCGAGGCGGCCAGTCCGGTCAACCGGAATCCGGGTGGGAAATCGACCCGCAGCGTCAGTGGTGCCTCCTCCGATGAGCGATCCGGTACGCGGGCTGGGCCCACCACCGCCGCGGGTGGGGTGTAGGCGGACCGGGCCAGTGGGAGGCCGCCGCCCCCACCAGAGACGGGCTCCCGGATAGTGATCGGAAGTACATTGCCGCGTCCAGCTCGGAACTCCACCGTCTCGCTATCAGGCGGAACGATCACGCTCGGCGACAACGATGGCGCCAATGTGGGCGCGCCTGATGGAGGAGAACCAGCAACATCCGTCGGCGTCGGGGATGCCGATTCCGTCCCTTCAGAAGGCGAGGCGGTCGGGGCGGCGCTAGAGGAGGCGGACGAAGGGTCGGAGGGATCGGGGTTCGCAAATGATTGCGTAGTCTCTTGCGGCGGTGGCGGAGCGGCTATCTGCTGCGGTTCCTCCGGTCCGGTCAACAAGGCCACCGCCGCGACCACCGTGGCCACTCCCGCCGCACCGACACCGCCAACCACGGCGTTATGGGAACCGATCTTGGCGGTAACGCCCTGGAAGAGCCGCCGGGTCCAGTCGATGCTGCCGCCTAACCACCCGGCGATCCCTCCACTCGCCGCCGCGGTCAACCCGGAAGCGGTCGCGCTCCCCACATAGCCGGACCACACCGTCCCCAAAACCAGAGGCGCCAGCACCCGTCCCAGTTCGTCATTGATCTGGACCAGCTCCAGATACATCAGGGCGCATCGGTCGCATCCCCGCAGATGCTCCTCCACCTTGGCGCGGTCCCGCCGGGACAGTCCGTCCCGGACGTACCCGCCCAAGCGCTCAGCGGTCCAGCGGTGAGTCTCGTCCGTGATGTTGGCTAAGTGTTCCCGTAAATAGGCTTGGCGCAGCCGCTCCCGCGCCCGGTACGCCAAGGCGGCCACCCCATTGGGGGTCAGCCCTAACAGGGGTGCGACCTCCGCCGCGCTCTCCCCCTCCACTTCGAGGTGCCATAACACCATCTGCCAGCGTTCCGGCAGCGTGGCGAACGCCCGAGCCACCAGACGACGCTCCAGACTGGCCACGGCAGGATCGTCGAACTCCTCCCCCTTGTCATGAGGGGCGAGGTCGTCGGTGACTTCCAACCGACGCTCATGGCGCGTGCGGTCATAGAAGACGTTCCGCAGGGTCGTCAGCAGGTAAGGGCGGATGGCCAGGTCTGGACCACGGCCGGCGCGTAACGTGGTGAGGACCCGTGCGAAGGCCTCGGCGACTAAATCCTCCGCCTCAGCCTCATCTCGTGTTAACGCGTTCGCCAGACGTCGAGCCGCGCCTACGTGTCGTTGGTAGAGGAGACCGAACGCCTCGGTATCGCCTGCCCGGGTCGCCGTGATCAGCTCAGCGTCACTCGGCCCCTCCGGCACAGCAGAGGCACCGCCCTTCCCTAACGGCTTTGTCATAACTCCCTGTCCGGTTAGCGGCGATTCTGCACCACGGACTTCTCGCACTCGGTGACGTATTCAAGCCAGCGAGTAAACGGGTAGGCAACACCATAGGCGATCAGTCCATCCCCATAGGGTGTTCCGACACGTCGTGTCGCGTTCCCCCAATAACGGTCATCTATGACGGTGTCCCAACAGCGGCCTGTAATACGGCTGAGTCCGAACCGAAATCCCGCTGTGGGATTCACCCGGAGAAGTGACCTTGTTCTGCGTCATGCCCACGGCATAGCACCGTCGCCTTCACGGCGGGACCACACACGGTTCTGCCGTGCCCACCGGTCTGGCACACCATCGGAGGACACGTGGTGAATGCGCGACGGGATGAAACCGTGGTGCCGCTGGAGACGGCTCACAAGGGCACCGGCCCAGGCGCCGACCCTGATGCTC
Organism: Actinomycetales bacterium; assembly: GCA_002919305.1. Classification (GTDB taxonomy): domain Bacteria; phylum Actinomycetota; class Actinomycetes; order Mycobacteriales; family Micromonosporaceae; genus RSA1. The sequence continues at coordinate 818 of PKFB01000010.1, read as the reverse complement.
TGATCCGCGCCTGGCGCACCTCCTCACTGACCAGCGGCTGGCCCCGTCCGGCGGACTGGTGGCTCCCGGAGGTGGACGCTGTCGCAGAGGCTCTCAGCGAAGGGCACCCTCAGCCACTTGACCGTTTCAAACGGTTAGGGAAAGCCCGCGCACAGGCCGGGACCGGCCTCCGCGAGACCCTCGATGATCTGTGCGCCCTCTACCGTCACTTGCCGCTCGGCGTACCCCCGGCCACGGTGTTATGCGCGGTCGCCGAGGCATGGGCCGATGGCGACTCCCACAAGCACCGAGGAGCCACGTGCACGGACCCGCTGACCGGCCTGGTCACGCTGCCTTATCTGCGTACTCGACTCGCCGAGATGTACCGGGAGGCAGAGCGCTCCGGCATCCCGGTCACACGCAGCCATGCCTTTGTCTTGATCGATGGCGTAGCGGTGCGGCCTCCCCCAGGTGTGGACTCACACGCCCACCAGCTCGCCCTCGGCGCCTGTCTCCGGCTGGTCTTCCCCGGAGGAGAAAGCTTCGCGGCGGTCTCCCCCACCGTGCTGGTCGGGTTGGTGACCCGCGTACTCAGGCTGCCCGCGATGGTCGTGGACCTCAAACGACGCCTCGTCGAGGAGGTGGGCATCACGCCGCCGCCCCGGGTGTGGATTGAGGGGTTACCTCCCACCCTCCCCCTGGCGTATGAACTTCTAGGAGATTTCGCACTCTGAGTGAAACCACTTGACGGATAGCTCGTTAGGCAGAACAGCGCTACAACCCTCTTCAGCGGCGCATGACCGTTCGATGAACGGACGGCTCCGGGGTGGGGGGCGCGG
>PKFB01000025.1 GCA_002919305.1 Actinomycetales bacterium | reverse complement strand
GAAGCGGTACCCCGCATGTGTGGGGAGGAGGTTGAACGGGCCGTTGGGTGCCTGGGCGTCGTCGGAACACCCCCACATGCGTGGGGAGGACAGGAAACGACCTGCGATTTTACATCGCCCCTTACATAAGAGGACTGGATCTGTCCGTAAACTTTGCGCATTCTAATGCCTCAGAAGTCCTTAAAAGGGGCATTCTTTGGGTGTGTCGCTTCCTGAGGGGCTCTAGCTGTCACTCCTAGGATGAATGCGGTCGGATTCCGTCCGTTATGTTGCTTGTGGCTGGACAAGCTTAGGGGCGTGAGCAAGCCGGTTCCGCCCGCAGCAACAAGGTCTAGGAAGTAGCCAACTCTTCTAATTCATGATGTTGTTTCTTGGATGCGTGCGGGATGTTTCTGGTGAATTCCTCTCGATGTCTGCATGGCTTAAGCACGGCAAGCTGTCTCCTGAAAAAGTGATAACCATAATGGCAGGTCGTTGGCTTGTCCACTGATTTTATGGTGCGAGTAATTCGTTTGCGTTGGTGGGTTTACTAACGGACAGGAGTTGCTCGAGGGGGTGACGCATGAAGCATTCAACCAGCGAGGCTCGGCTGATTGCTGAACAGGGGACGATCCTGCGCTGCCAGGTAGGTTCAGGTGTGCAGGGCACCGCGATTAGCGGCCAGGATGACCGTGACGAGATGGGGATCTGCCTTGAGCCGCCCGAGTATGTGATCGGCATGCGTCGCTTCGAGCAGTACATTTACCGTACTCAGCCGGAGGGGAAGCGGTCAGGGCCGGGTGACCTGGATTTGGTGGTGTATTCGGCCCGGAAGTGGATGGGGCTGGCGCTGAAGGGGAATCCGACGGTTCTGCTGCCGTTGTTCGTTCCCGAGGTTGAGATCGTGACGATGACGGAGCTCGGTCGGCAGTTACGTGACCGAGCGGACATGATCGTGTCACGGCAGGCCGGGCCCCGTTTCCTAGGTTATCTTCAGGCGCAGCGTGACCGTTTGCTTGGGGTACGCGGTGGCAAGCACACCAACCGTCCGGAGCTGGTAGAGCTATACGGTTTCGACACCAAGTACGCCATGCATATGGTGCGGCTGGGGGTCCAGGGTGTCGAGTTACTGGAGACCGGGCGGATCACGTTGCCTATCCCGGAGCCGTGGGGGTCCTGGCTGCGGGAGTTACGCCGCGGCGAGCACACCAAGGAGGAGGCGTTAGAGGCCGCGGCGGAGCTGGAGGCGCGGCTGCAGAAGCTCCTGGTGACCTCACCGCTTCCCGAGCGTCCAGATGAGGACGCGGCGAATCAGTGGCTGGCCGAGGCGTACCGGCAAAGGTGGGGATGGTGAGCGGCGTTGAAGCCAGGCTTCGATGCTATACCTGACAGGTGAGCCTTGTCCCCACCTAGGCGAGCGCGTCGCTTGTCCACACGAACCGCCGGCTCTCACCCCTGGAAAAACGACCATAGGTAGCGGTCCCCGACACCGCGTACCCGGTGTCGGGGACCGTGAACCTCACCCCATCGACGGGATCCGCATCAGGCCCAACGGCTACAGATCGAGTGCCGTCGACGTCCAGTCTCCGTCCGGTCTTGGGCACCTGTAGGACATTCAGCGAGTGCGTGTCCGAAAATGAGGAAGGAGAGGCCGAGAAGAGGATCGACTACTCCCCATAGAAAGGTGGGGGCGCCTTGGTCGGTCATGGTCTCGCTCACCGCTTCCTCAGAGGGGTAGTGCTGGCTTCAGGGCGGTTCACTGATCGACTCCCGGGACCCTGGTTAGGGCCCCCGACAACCACAGGTGCCCTAAGGGCAGACCCGCGCTGGCCCGGACCATACCGTGGAGCGTGTCAGTGGGAAACGCGGGAATCACTACGGATCCGTCGCGGCGACGTCCGCAGACCACTAACTCCTCTGGTTTGAGCCGGTCCACCAGGGTGGGGGAGTTTGTGGTGATCAGGAGCTGGGTGCGTTCGCTGGCTTGGCGTAACCGCTCCACGATCAAGTCAAAGGCCTGCGGGTGTAAGCCTTCGTCAAGATTGTCGATGCAGGTCAGGAAAGGCGGGTTTGGGTCGTGCAGCAGGGCGAGCAGGGCCAGCAGCCGTACGGTGCCGCTGGAGGCGTCAGCGAGTCGGGTCGGGTAGCGCAGGCCGTGCTCGTACAGCACCACCTCGACCTGATCGGTGCCACCGGGATACCCGAAGGCGATACGTTCCAGCTGTGGCAGCAGTTCGATCGCGTCCGCCTGCAACCGTTGCCAGGCTTCCCCGCCCTGGGTGCGTAGTCCAAGGAGGATGGCGGCCAGGTTGGAGGCGTCATCGGCCAGCGCCGACTGGGGGAAACGGGACGGGCGGCGTGCTGCGGCCACGTCCAACCGGAAGTTCCGTAGCGATGCCAGCTTTTCAGCGAGCGCGGCCTTACGTTCCTGGTCGGACCCGTCGGAGCTGCTGGCGAACTTCACCTGAATCCGGATCCCCGCCGGTGGTGTCTCACCACCCCGGAAGGCCACCCGCGCGAAGCCACCGCGTTGCTCCAGCGCCGTTTCGATCCCGTACCGAACACCGTCGGCGATGAAACCGAACACATCCAGCAGGCTTGTCTTCCCTGAGCCGTGTGGACCGATCAGGACAGTGAGCTGTCCTAACGAGAGGGTGATGTTCTGCAGGCCACGGAAGTTCTCCACTTCCAGAGCGAGCACCTGAGGGTCTGGGCCGGGTCGTTGCTGGTCCCGCTCACTACGGGAACTGACGAGGGTCACAATCTCCACGGGGAGGGTCATGATCTGTCTCCCTCTCCCTGACTGGGAGGAACCTGGCCTGCCCGGCGGCAGCGACCGAACAGCGCCGTTGTGATCAGTCGCCTATCCACGCTCTCAACTCCTCAACAAGAAGGTCTGGGCACGGGACTGAATGGGGTCGTCGAAGACGTTTCACAGCTCAGAAAGCCGCTGAGGATATCGGCAATGGTGGGCCATACGCTGCGAACACGCGTCACGGTGTCCAGGCCGTGATCAGCCGGATCGGCTTCGGGGATCTTGAGTCGGTTCGGGAGCCGGGGGAACGAGCTGACCTGGGCCTGGTCGGGTGTAGTTCCTTCGCGTTTCAACACCGGAGCATTCGGCTCCGCACCGGTGCGGTGGTAGGCAACGCAGACCAGAGGGTACGCGGGAGAGAAGGCCAGCCGGGGAGCACGATAAAGCAGTGACCGGTGCTTCAGGTACACATCACCGTTATCTATCAAGATCGCGAACGCTAAGCGTTGCGTGAACGACCGCAGTACCTTCAGAGCACGGCCCTGGCCCAGCACCGAGGCCACAGGTTCGTAGTCTCCGGCGTCCTTCCAGTCAGGGAAGAGACGAGCGTGCGCTAAAGCCTTGATACGGATGCGGCGTCGCTGTCTGGTGCGATCGAAGCGACGGACCAGGTACTCCCACTTCCTGTGGATGAGAGCTGATAGGGCCCGTCGTACCAATGTGGGCAGACGCCACCTAGCGGGTTTGATCTCGTCGTCAGTGTCCTCGCGTCCAAGTACGCGTACCCCACGGATGCTTTCTGCCCACTGTCCAGTTAGCGGCCTCCAAACCTGAACCTGGCAACTGACATAGCGGTCAGGGTGTAGTGGCTGGGTAGACAGCCATGTGTGGGGCAGCGGGGACATCAGAAGTAGGCTCCGACAAGGTCCGGGGCAAGGAAGACAGTCTGAGAAGCACAAGCGGATGTGGACGATCCGCTCACGCTCCTCGTGGTACGCAGATCGGCGGTGGTCTCTACCGCTCCCAAAGCCCCATCCCTCAGCTCCTGGGAAGCGTGAATGCCCTCACAGGACACGACGAGCACAGCAGCCTCCTGGATGAGGGGTAGCTCACCTGTGGCGCGACCGGTGCCTAAACGGATGAGAGTTGTGGTTTGGCCCCGGGAAGCGATCGGACACTGTGGCACGGTGTGCACACTGTGCGTAGAGGTTACGCGGGTGCCTGAAATCTGTCGAGTCCGGATCTCTGGTTGTGTAACCAGTTCACGGTCTTCGAATCACGATGCTTCGGCTTAGTCCAGGTATGCGTGTACGCGGTGTGGTGTCTTAGGACATCTCCTGAATCGCCTTGAACAAATAGGACACCCGCCACAGCGGAACGTGATGTTTCGTGGTGATCGTTACCGGTGGTATGCGGTCCGGTGAGAGTAGAGACTCCTCTTTGGAGGGAGCTCTTGAGATTTGCCTCATCGGTAAAGCCTGGTCTGTCTGGCGGTCGTTGCGGTTAAGCTCTTCGCGTGTCTTTTCGCATTGCGATATGCCTTCAGAGGTTGAGCATCATCTTTTGATGTTGAGTCGCAATCTCTATGCGTACTTACCCCCTGTCCGATCGTCGGTATTGAGTCGATCGGTCGCACTGATCGCTGGTGTTGTTTAGGGGATGCGCTGGCGAGCAGGGAGTAGAGCCCAGGTCGCGCTCTAACCTGGCACCGTCGTAGTGGAAGTGGGGATAGGGACAGAGTGTGCTGAGGTAGCCAGGATGCGGGAGGTGGGTGACCAGCGATAACGCCCAGCTCCAGCCGAATGACGGCTACTGCGGTCGTCGTGGAAGACATGGGGGTACGCGGCGCCGCCGTGAAACATGACTCGCGCGGAACTGAGTGTGGAGGTTAGGCGCCGGTCATTGGTGGCGTTTTGGGACAACAGAGTTCAGGGTGGCGAGGTGCAAGGCTGAGCAGAGTTCGTCGTGCGCTTGAAGGTAGGTCAGGTATGGATGTTGATCTTTCGGCTATCTAGAGGGGCGAGGTGGTCGATAATCCCTCATTTGTGGAGATATCTTAATGGTTGACCATCGAATCTGAAAAAATTGTTGCAGAAACTGATATTGATATTGTGACTGACAAAAATTTTTCAGATTTTGGGGGTAGTTTTGAGGAGTAGAACTCTTTTCTAATTTGGATGAAAGTGCTCAAAGGTGAGTTCCGATGGCTTTATGTGGTGGTCAGTGCAGTGGAGGTTGAGGCTGAGCCGACTGGCCTCCTAAGGTGATTGTGGAGACGGTCTGGAAGACTCGTGTAGAGCTCTGGTCTTCAGTATATCCGTGCGGTTGCTGCTTCTGACTTTGAAAGTGAGCTGCCTTGAAAGGGAGGTATCGGCCGTTTGGGCGTGCCGAGTGAATAGGGATTCACGCCACCCCGCCTCCCCTGTCAATGGCTGCGTACGTCGCAACGACACTGCACAGCTACGCTGAGATCGGCTGATAGCCGAACGAATCCTTGCAGGACCTGGCTGACCGGAACACGGCGCACCCCGCGTTGTTCTCGTAACCCGCTGAGCTGCGACCTGCGGCAGCCATAGCGTGCTGGAAAACCATCAAGAGGCACAGGAAAGGCCAGGTACCCTTGCGAAGGCCTGTCATTTGTGGACCCGTCAATGAGTGATGCCCCTGATTGGTGTTGCCGATACTGTTGGCTGATCGGGCGTGACCTTCTGTGCTGGCGGGCGTTGGCTGTCGCGTCAGGATGGAAGGGAGGTGCCGATTGTTGGCGTCGCGGGCGTACGTGGATGTGGGGCCGGTGATGGGCGAGCGGCAGTCCCGTGGGGGTGAGGCCTGGCGGTGGTCGGGTGATGCTCCGGTGTGGGATCTGCGGGTGTTCGAGCATCGCTGGAGTGAGGCGGATCTGGAGCGGCTGCCAGATGACGGGCACCGCTACGAGATCATCGACGGGAACCTCATCGTGAGCCCACCGCCGACAGCACGTCACCAAGCCATTGGTCTGAATCTCATCCTTATTCTCAGGGATGCGGCGCCCGAGGGATGGCGAGTCAGCTACGAGGTGGGGATACGAGTACCCCACGGCAACCTCATCTGTGACGTCGCAGTCCTGCACCCCGACGTCGATATCGACGTCAGCTGGCAGGAGCCGGGTGACGTGGGACTGGTGGTTGAGATCGCCTCGCCCTCGACGGAGATCCGGGACCAGGGCGACAAACTCATCGCGTACGCCGAGGCTGGTATCCCTGCTTATTGGCGGGTGGGGCGGGATGGTGTGGTGACGGCGTATCGGCTTGTCGTGGTGGGGGAGTATGAGACGGTGGCGACGGTGAAGCCGGGTGAGGTTTTCCGGGCTGAGGTGCCGTTCCCAGTCGCCTTCGACCCCGCCACCCTCACCAACGATCTGTAAGCGAAACCGCGACGATCAGGCCGGTGCGGGCGTCGCCCCTGATCACAGGTCGAACTGTGATACTCCGATGGGTGAGCGACATCAAGATCGATCTGCCCATGGGGTCGTCACAACCCGGGCCATGCCAGATCCGGTCTTGGCAGGATGCCGCCTACAACGCGGCGGCATGGATGCGGTCCTGGGGGTACCTGGACGCGGTAGCCCAACCCGAAGAAGCCGGCGACGACGTCGATATCCACTCGGCTAGCGCGGCGGGACGGGTGTGGTGGGGGATGGCACAGGTGGACCGGTCGGACCTGTGCCAGGTGCCGTGGAGGCGCCGGGCCGCGCCTCACACAGAACCGAGGCGCTGCGCTTTCTCCTACGCCGGCTACACCCCAGAGGCGATCGCGTACGCCGATGCGAACGACATCGCTTTATTTAAGTACGCGCTGGACGGCGCGATGACGCCCGTGAATGCTGCGGCGCGACAGGTCAGTGCGGCCAGCCCACCGTTGAGCGTGCCGCCGCCCTCCCCAGTCGTGAAGCTGCCCGACGCCCGAGAAGACAAAGATGCTCGAGAAGACAAAGCGGACAGCTTCTGGAAGCGCAACTGGCGGCTGCTAGTTGGGGCGTTCCTGATATACCTCCCGATCTTCCAACACTCCATCGGGAACATCGAGACTCTGTTCGAGTTCTGCTTCAGCTTCACCTTCTACTGGGTCAACGGTGCTCTACTAATTCGTTGGTGGTGGATCCGCCGCAGAGGTGACTACCCGATCACAAAGGGCGGCCCGTCCGGCGGGAACTGGCTGCTGCGCATGCTCGCGATGTTCCTGTTGATTCTGCCGTTCCCCTCGCTCACGGATGAGGAGTTGTACAACGGGCCGCTCATACTGGACATCGCTAAGTTCGCCGGGATTCTCATCATGTTCTGGGCCGTCGGCATTGGACTGGCGGTGTGGAGTTGGCGCCGGGAAGCCCGCGAACGACGTGGAGCAAAGAGGTAACCAGAAGGTTGGTCGCGGATCCATAGTGAACACTCCATAGTGGAGTGACCATTGTGGAGCCACATGCCAGCGGGGCGCGCGTACCGAATGAACTCGACCAGAGCCGGACCGGCCCACACGGCCCGCTCCATCTCAAGAAGCAACAGCCGCGATGGGCGTTTCAGGGTTGTGAGTACGCGCGCCCCTCAGCGTCGACAGGGAACGAAACATGCTGATGGATCATCCGCCACTGCCCGTCCCGGCGCACAAAGACGCGGGTGCCGCGAGACCACTCCACACGTGTTGAGCCATCGGGTGCGGTATTGCGCATCCGGTTCAAACCCCAGGTGACGGCCAGATCACCGCAGACGCGTATCTGAAGGTCGGGGATGTCCCACCGGAAGTCACCGCTTTGGTACGCGAAGCCAGCCGCGCACACCTCGCGGACCGCATCGATACCGCGGTACTCCTGGGGCGCCTGGTGCTCGTAGGAGACGATGTCGTCGGCGATCGGCTCCATCGACGCGTCGAGATCTTTGCGTTCAGACGCCTCGAACCAGCGCTCGAACAGCTCACGCAGCTCCTGCTCGGGATCGGACTCCCTACCGGTGTCCTGGCCAAGGTCACGGTCGAGGGTCTCGAAGCAGCCGCACCACCCTTCCTCGTTCTGGTCGCGTAGGGCGGCTGACCGGTAGCCGCTTTGGGTGAAGCGCATCCGGGTGCGCGGCTTCTCAGGCGTCCCGATGTCGTCCAAATCTACCGTCACGATTGTCTCGGGATTTGTCCGGTCGCCATCGACCTGAGTCAAGGTGAGAACGAGGCGCCGCGGAGGGGTGAGTTCTCGAAACACACCATGCTCGGTGTACTCGTGCCCGGTCTCGGAGCGGAACGTGAGGCGCCAGGATCCACCGACCCGCAGGTCGGCGGCTGAACTGATTGTGGTGTATCCGGCGGGGGCGAACCAGCGGGCGAGCGCGTCCGCGTCGGTCCACCGGGCGAAGACCTGCTCTGGTGAGGCGGTGAACTCCTTCTCGATCGCGATCACCAGTCCGTGAGCGGTGTCGGAGTAGGTCATGACGATGCTCCTTCTGATGCCGGGGAGTCCTCGGGCTTGTCGGTTTCTGTGGTTTGTGGAGACGGCGTTTCGGTGGCTTCGGACTGGAGATCGGATTCGAGCGCGTCGAAGCGGTGCCGCCACACCGCCCGGTACTCCTCCAGCCAACGGTCGACCTCGGCGAGCGGTTCGACACGCAGCCGACTGGGGCGACGCTGGGCGTCGCGGCCCCGGGTCACCAGGCCCGCGCTCTCAAGCACGCTGATGTGTTTGGAGATCGCCCGCGGCGTCAGCGAGAACGGTGCCGCGAGCTCTGACACGGACGCTTCACCACACTCGCGCAGACGCGCGAGGATCGCTCGTCTGGTCGGGTCTGCGAGGGCCGCGAAGGTGCGGCTCAACTGATCGGTTGCCATAGTTTGGTACCACCTGGTTCCGGAACTATTTGATTCGATAATGCGCGAGGTCAGGTGAGCCGTCAAGCGTGCGCTTATCCACGACGGACACCACAGACCCGATGACGCGTGGTCGTCAGTGCGCAAGGGGGCGCGGCGGATAACGCCGGCACGTCAAACAGAACAATCAGCCCACAGGTACGCGCGGTGGAGAGGGCACAGGCGAGAGGAAGCGAATAGAAAGGGCCTTTTGGGAGCGCGTACCCATGGCCGCGTACCCATGAATAAATACGTCATTCGGTCTGGCCGACGGTGACCTGCGTCGTGGCCTCGTCACCGCCCCGCAGGTAAGTCAGCTCGACCGTGTCGCCCGGATCTACCCCGCGGAGCTCACCCAGCAGCTGCTCCACAGTGTCTGTCGCCTCACCGTCGAATTCAGTGATGATGTCGCCGGGTTGCAGCCCCGCAGCCTCAGCCGGTCCACCAGGGACAACATCGAAGACCAGGACGCCTCGGTCGGTCGGCGCGTCCAGTTGTTCGGCGATCTGCGGGGTGAGCCGTCCTGGTTGGATCCCAAGGAATGGGTGCGTGGCCTGGCCGTCATCGAGGAGATCCCTGGCTACGTCTTGCGCGGTGGCGGCGGGGATGGCGAACCCGAGCGACACCGCACCGCTCTGCGGTGGGATGTATGCGTCGTTGATGCCGACGACCTGCCCAGCGGTGTTGATGAGAGGGCCGCCGGAGTTGCCAGGGGAGATCGCCGCATCGGTCTGAATCAGATCAACCAGCGAGCTGGTCTCGGCGGCGGAGCCGGGGATCTCCCGGCCCACCCCGGACACGATGCCCATCGTGACGCTGTTGCGGAAACCCAACGGGCTGCCCAGGGCGAGGACCACTTCCCCAGCGGCGGGAAGCTCGGTCTGGAAGGGAGCTGGTGGCAGATCGGTACGCTCGGCGCGTAGCACGGCCAGGTCCGTGACGGTGTCCGTCCCCACCACGGTGGCCCGTACCCGTTCACCGTCGGCTAACGCCAACTCCACTTCGCGGGCATCCCCCACGACGTGCTCGTTGGTCAATACCAGGCCGCCGTCGTCGAACACCACGCCCGAGCCGAGACCCTCTCCCACCAGGACCGTAACTACCGACGGTTCCACTTGCGCCACGACCTCGGCGAACCCGGCGACAGTCGACGCCGGAGCCGCCACCGAGGACTGCGTCTCCACAGCCGGCGCGGTCGATTCCGCTGACCCCGACTCAGGTGAACACGCCGACAACGCGGCAGCCAACCCGATTGCGGCGGCCAGTACCGCCGCGCGGGACCGCGCCCCGGCGGCTACATCAGCCTCAACGGGCGTGGTCACCGGGGCAGGGGTGGTGGCCGTCGATGTGGTAGCCGGTGACGCGGTGGCCATGCCCGCCGGTTACCCGCTCCGCCTGTCGTTATGCCCGACCCGGGATGCCCGACCCGGGACCAGCCTCAGGACCCGTCGTGATGACCTATGCAGATGTGTGCGATGTTTCAGCACACCACAGTGCTATCGACTTGTATCGGCACTGTACATAGCGGATGTCCGAATCAGGGCTGGGCTCGGCAGGGGTCGGCGACGACGAGGGAGGAAACGGACGATGATGGGACGTACGCACGCCGCCTCCGGCGCTGCGGTATGGCTGACCGGGTGCGCCGTGGTCGACGTCGGTGCCGCCACCACCCTAATCGGTGCATTACTGGCCACGATGGCTGCGTTAGGCCCGGACATCGACCATCCCAACTCGACCGCGACCCGTAGCCTCGGGCAACTTCCACATCGGCTGGTCAAGCGACTGGCGATAAAGGTGTACGCGGCGACGCGAACCTCCCAAGACGACCCGGTGACCGACGGACACCGTGGACTGACCCACACCCTGGTGTGTGCTGTTGTGGTCGGCGTCTTAGCGGGAATAGTGGCTCACACGCTGATCGGTTGGTGGTGGGGCGGCGCGGCGACCGTGGTCGGATGCGCTGTCACCATCGGGTGGGCGGTCGGCGCCGCGGGAGACGCATTGACCCGCCGCGGCGTACCCCTGCTATGGCCGCTGCGGATCCGAGGACGACGCTGGTGGGATGTATGTCCGCCACGCCGACTGCGGATCCGCACCAACGGTGTCGTAGAACGGTTTCTGCTTTATCCGGGGGCGCTGGTAGCGACGGTGGTCGGGCTGATCGCCGTCGCCGTCGCCTAGAACCGGCCGGCTACAGAGCAACGGAATCCAGCATCGTGGTGCAGCTCTGGGGAGGGCCGGGTGTTGTGGTGGGAACGCCACAGTGTTCGTGAGATGTCAGTTAGCCTCCAACCTCTGTCCCACATGCGGAAAACGCAGAAGCGAAGCGCCTTATGCTGCCATACGATCCTTCGCTAATGCCATATATGGGATATGTGGCTCAATCGGGAAAAGGTTGGATGGGAAACGTCTTGTCTGTAAGGCCTAACAGATGACTTGCAACTCAGCGTGTCGGATGAGGGATGAACGGTATAGATAGTCCACTCCGTGTGTCTAATGTGACAATATCGCCCCAGATGGATCCGAGGGCGCCGTGGGGGAAGGCTAGAGGCGGCGTACATCCACTGATCTGCCACGTACTCGACACAGCAGTGGTCGCGGAGCTGCTGTACGACCGGCTTCTGGGTGGATGGTGTCGGGAAGAGCTTGAGGAAGGGTTAGCTCCACTCGGGAACGTCCGTGGCTGGGTATCAGTCCTATGTGGCCTTCATGATCTAGGCAAGTACATGCCAGCCTTCCAAGGGCTAGAGCCCAAGTTAGCCATTCAGCGGATGGGTGAGGCGGCCAAAGCCGACATTCAGCGCCGAGCGCGTAACCCGAAAGATGACCGGTTCGATCCGGCACATGGCATCGTGACCGCCATCCACATGGAAAAGACTTTACGGAGCTGGGGGGCGTCGCTACCGGTCGCGCAGCGGATCGCCGCCGCGCTTGGAGGACATCACGGACGATTTATCAAGCCTCACGATGTCATGAAGGTGGCTGGGGGGGCAAGGCAACCTGGGTGGGAAGACGTGGGCTCGTTGGCGAGATGAATTTATCGGTGAGGTGATCCGGTTATGGGGGTTGCGGGATCCTAAGGAACTGCCTTGGGCACAGGTGAAGTGCGGCTTAGCCGCCTCTGTTGGGCTGACTGGCCTGACCACTATCAGTGACTGGATCGCTTCTGATGACAAGAAGTTTCCACGGGGGGAGACAGTAACGAATCTGTCTGCCTATCTGGAGGACACTCGGAAACGTGCAACTGAGGTAATAGCCAAGCTCGACTGGGATCCATGGCGTCCACCAAACGACACGAGCTTTCGAACACTTTTTCCTACAGTGGCTGAAATACGTCCGATCCAGAAAAAGCTCGATGAGTTGTTAGGGGACGAAGAAGGGATTAAACGCGGCATCTACGTGATCGAGGCGCCCACCGGTGAAGGAAAAACCAGATCAGCGCTGCAGCTCGCTGCTGCTCTTGTCAAGCGACTCGGGCTGAATGGTTTTTATATTGGTCTTCCCACCCAGGCTACAGCGAACGGGCTGTTCCGTGAGGTGGAGAGCTTCTTGAGTGACATTGGGGCGGATATCAAGGCACGTTTGCTGCACAGTAAGGCGGACGAAGTTCAGGCGAAGCGACGTCAGACGGACCCAATTGTCGAGCCATCGGATGCTACACGTGACGAGCATCCGGAAGCCGAAGAAGAGGATCGTGACTGGCTCAGCCGACAGAAGGGCATGTTGTTCCCGGTGGGAGTAGGGACAGTTGATCAGTCGATCAAGCATGCGTTGCGAGCGCGCCACTTGTGTGTCGGCCTGGCAAGCATCTCCAACAAGGTAATCGTGGTTGACGAGGTACACGCTTACGACACCTACATGTCGCAGTTGTTGGATCGACTGTTGCAGTGGCTGGGACGGCTTGGAGTACCGGTCATTCTGCTGTCAGCGACTCTCCCCAGCAACCGTCGAACCCAACTGATCAATGCGTGGTGCTCCGGGAGCCGTAGAGGAGGTGTGAGGAAGGAGTTAGGAAAGCCGAGCCGTACCGGTTATCCCCGAATCACGTATTCCTATGGCGATAAAATTGAGACAGTAACGTCAGGGGTGTCCTCAACGAACGGCAACCGAGTTATTCAGTTACCTCGGGTTGACGAGGGAAGCATTGTTCCCTGGGTTCTCGACCGCGTCCGGGGTGGAGGATGCGCTGCGGTCATCCGTAACCTGGTCCGTAGTGCTAATAACACGTATGATGCGTTGAAGGCTGCTATCGAAAGGTTGCCTTCAGCTGAACGGCCAGAGATTTTTCTATTAACCAGTAAAGTGTCGGATCGGCAGCAGGTTGAGCAGGAGCTACTTTCTAGACTTGGTCTTCCAGTGGGCGGGATAGTTGGTGCGCGTCCGCAACGCGCCATTGTGGTCGGCACAAGCGTACTGGAAAGTAGTCTGGATCTAGATTTCGACATTATGGTCAGTGACCTGGCGCCGATCGATAGTATGATCCAGCGGATGGGGCGGCTTCACCGACATGAACGCGATGACCGTCCGGAGCATCTCCGAGACAAGATCTTCGCTATCACTGGTGTCGTGGATCAACCGACTGGGCCGCGGTTCCCGCAGTACACCATCAACGTGTACTCAGATTTGATCTTGCATCGGACCTGGGCGGTGCTACGAAACCGCGTCAGTGTGTGCTGTCCGAATGACGTCGAGGAGCTCATCGAGGCGGTGTACGGGGAGGATTTGGTACAGCCTCCACCGAGTTGGGAACGTCAGTTCCACAAAGCGGAACAGAGACATCGACGAGAGCAGGAGAGAAACGAATATGTCGCGAGGGAACGGCGTCTACCTCCACCTCGGGAAACCATGCACTTGGAGGAGTTGACACGCCTTCCTGGTAGTTCCGGTAACACCCGCCTTTCACATGGCGCACGCTGAACCCTACGGTTTCTGCGCACCTTCCCCACTATGGGAGCAGGTCGTAGTACTGGCAGTGTGAATCCTCTCGATGAGACGAACCGCAGTGTCAAGATTCTGACAGTAGTGCGCGTATGAGAGGGAAACGGATTCGGTTAGCCTTGTCGATGCTCGCGCTCCGTCAATGGTGTTAGATAAATCTGGAGGACACGTGAGGTTCGATTTAACCGTCGAGCCATGGCTTCCTGTGGTGGAATGCTCAGGAGAGCAACGATTGGAGAGCTTGTTCGGCGTCTTTGCGCGGGCTCATGAACTACGTAGTGTCGTAGGGGACACGCCCACAATGCAGGCGGCGCTGTACCGGTTACTCCTTGCTTTGTTCCACCGGGTGTACGGTCCTCCAGACAAGGAAGCATGGGCCGAGCTGTGGTGCGCCGAGCAGTTCCCCGAGGAACCTTTATCGAACTACCTGGAACAGTGGCGGGGTAGGTTTGACCTGTTCCACCCTACCCACCCATTCCTGTAATGTCCGGCGTTGAGGGCGTGTGAACCAGCAAGCGTCGCTAAACTGGTGCCGTACCGTGCGGTGGGCAATAATGCCACCCTGTTTGATCAGACCACTACGCAGGATCGATTGACCTTGGCTCCTGCCGAAGCTGCTCGTTGGTTGGTAACCATACAGGCGTATGACACTGGTGGCCTGAAGACGCCGTATCGCAAAGAAAAGACATCGGAGAAGGCGCCCTGCAACCAGTTCGGTTGTGTGTTGTTGGAAGGCAACAGCCTCAAAGAGACATTGTTGCTAAACGCGCCACCCTACAATCCGGAGTTCGAACAGTCGCTGATGACGGCCTCCCAGGATCAACCGATCTGGGAAAAACCAGAGCCTCCTTCACCTGAACCGGATGAACGGTCACCCCAAGGATGGACCGACCTTCTTACTTGGCCGTCACGGCGTATTCTATTGTTCGCGAACGAATCCAACGATGGACAAATCGCCGTGAACGGTGTGGTTCTCACACCGGGCATCCGTCTTCGGGGGGAACTACGCTACATCGAACACATGGCGGCGTTTCGCCGTCCATATCGGAAAGAGAAAGCCGCCCAGG
This sequence comes from Actinomycetales bacterium, assembly GCA_002919305.1. Lineage (GTDB taxonomy): Bacteria > Actinomycetota > Actinomycetes > Mycobacteriales > Micromonosporaceae > RSA1. The sequence continues at coordinate 3,959 of PKFB01000025.1, read as the reverse complement.
ATAAACAGCCATGGCTTCCGGTGTTGCTTCAGGAACGGCGGGGAATCTGGCGGCATAGCCGCGAGTTGCTGCTCGCCACGGGGGAGGATAGCTCCCGCGGGCATAACCGACAGCGACCGTTCATGATGGACCATGTTGCTGAGCAGATCTACACCGAACTTATCCCCTCGGACACCGAGTTCACGATGCGGGTGTTCGGTCAACAACTTGATCGCAACGGCGGTGCTATCGAAGCCTGGCTAGAGGAGACGCTCCCCGTACCTGTGGCGTTGCTGCGCACCACCAGCTTACGCGTGGAATCCATCATCGGATTCGCGGTTGGGCTCGCCGACGATGTGGGATCCGCGTTGAAGTGGATGGAGAGCCAGTACAACAAGGCGCAGGGTGCTGAGGCAAGGCATACTCTGGAGTTGGCCTATTGGCCACGCTTGTCAGAACCTTTCGCGGACTTTCTCAGAAGACTCGCTGACGCGATACAACGACAAGCTTCCGAAACTCCGGCGACCAATTTCTGGATGCAGGCTGTAAGGAGTATCGCTCGTAGTACCGCCGACTCTTGGGCATATGATTCGCCGCGCCAAGGACGTAGCTTGTTGGTGGCCGCGGAGATGCATTCCGCTTTCACGGGAATCCTGGAGACTCGTTGTAAAAAGTTCTGCGATGAAGTCGCCGGTTATACGAATGATGAGGATGATGCATGACCGCGGGGATGACGTCGAGCGTTGTGCGGAAGACAGATAAAGATAAGAGAAGAGAGTTCGTATCGTCGCTTCATCGGCTACAGGCGGATCTAACAGGGAATAACGCGTACTTAGCAGCGCAGGCGCGTCAGAAGCTCGCTAAGCTACGACGCAGCCTAGCCGGTGAGCGTCAGAAGGCAGAGGCCTACGACCTTCTGTTTGAGTATGATCCGCCGCTTGACGAAGTTGACACCTGGATGCTCGTGGCCGGTCTATATGGCTTGCATCCTGTGCGGCGCCCTGATGACTCTGGGAGGAGAACCATCGGGTATGCGATGGGGGAACTCGCTATCCGCAGTGCCGGTGCAAGAGGGCGGACATCAGAGGCAGTGAAACGCCGTTTCACGCAGCTGTTGTCTATCAACCATACCGGTGATGCGTTGTCGCACTATTTACGGCAGGCTGTCCAGTTGCTACGTTCCAAGGATGTGGAACTGGATTATCTCCGGCTTCTCGAAGATTTGTTGAAGATACGAGATGTTCGATCCAGCAATGAGGAAGCCCAAAAAGTTCGGTTGGAGTGGGCTCGTGACTTTTATCGCGTAATCAGGGTCGCGGATACCCATAGTCAAAGGGAGAACGACGCCGCCGATAGCACTGATCAGAAAGAAGACTTTTCTGGCGCTCTATAGTTTTCTTGGAGACAAGCGTGATCGTCGAACTTCATCTGCTGCAGTCATTTCCTGTCAGTAACCTCAACCGTGATGACGTTGGTCAGCCCAAAAGCGCTACCTTTGGTGGATTTCCTCGGGCCCGGATCTCCAGTCAGAGCCTGAAGCGAGCCGCACGGCTGCTGTTTCCCGAATACGGCCTAGGAGAAGCGGAGACCGGGATCCGGACCAAGCGTCTCGTGGACGAGGCAGCGAAGGCGTTAACCGAGCGTGGCCGGGACAGTGGTGAGGTCCCGATGCATCTGGTGACCACCGCCGCGCTGGAGGCGCTCGGGTTCGGGGTCGACTCACGGACCCGACTCACTCAGTACCTGCTGTTCGTGGGACGGGACGCCAGTCGCCTACTAGCAGACTTTTGCGAACACAACTGGGACCGGCTGTACGTGGTCGCGCAGGAGCGGTACGCCACAGAGCAGAAAACAGGACAGGAAGCGAAGAAGTCCAAGAAAGCCGCTGACGACAAGGCTAAGAAGATCAAGCCGGACCGGGGCACGTTGGCTGAGGCCCGGCGTATCCTGGACGCCCGCCGGGTCGCGGACATCGCCTTGTTCGGTCGGATGATCGCTGACAACAAGGACTTCAATGTGGACGCCGCGTCCCAGGTGGCGCACGCCATCTCCACGCACGCGGTCGCCAACGAGTTCGACTACTACACAGCGGTCGATGATCTGAAGCCGGAGGAGGAGGCGGGAGCCGACATGATCGGCACCGTTGACTTCAACACCGCCTGCTACTACCGCTACGCCAACGTCGACACTGATCAGCTGCTGCGTAACCTCGACGGTGACGCTGACCTCGCTGCCCGCACCATCAAGGCGTGGCTGTTGGCGTTCATCCACGCGGTTCCGGGTGGGAAGCAGAACTCGATGGCCGCCCGTACTCTTCCCGAGACGCTGCTGGGTGTGGTCCGCCAACGGGGCGCCTGGAACCTCGCCAACGCTTTCCTCCGTCCCGTATCTGGGGAGGATCTGATGGCAGCGTCCACGCAGAAGTTGCTGGACCACTTCGTCAAACTGCGTGACTTCTACGGCGGTGATGACATGACGGTGGTGGGGGCGTCGGTCACCGGTGAGCTGCCGGAGCTTGACGGCGTCGAACGTGTGTCCAAACTAGACGATTTCGTGAACAAACTGGTCGGCGCGGTCACGATCCAGGTGTCCCAGTCGTGACTACGCTAGCGATCTGCCTGGACGCGCCCATGCAGTCATGGGGGTTGCGTTCCCGGTTCATCGTCCGTGACACCGCCAGGGAACCAACGAAATCAGGCGTGGTCGGTCTCCTGGCCGCGGCGTTAGGGGTGGCCCGTGACGACCGAGGCGGAATCGCGCGGTTGGCGGCGCTGCGGATGGGAGTACGCGTCGATCGCGAGGGCATCCTGGAGCAGGACTATCACGTCACGCAGAATGTGCCGACCACGGCCGGCACGGGGCACCGGACGATCGTAAGCCGCCGTTACTACCTCGCCGACGCGGTATTCCTCGTGGTGCTGGAAGGCGACTCTGATCTGCTGGAACAGCTGTATCACGCCGTTCAACAGCCACGGTGGCCGCTGTTTTTAGGCCGGAAAGCGTTCGTGCCGACTAGGCCTTTGGTTGGTGGCCCGGGCGGGGCTGGGCTATTCGACGGCTCCCTCGAGGAGGCATTGCGTACCCATCCCTGGTTGGAGCTTGAGGAACGTACCCGACGGGAGCAACGGCAAAAGATCGACAAAGGTACCGCGGTGGCGCTCCGAACCGTCGTCGACTGTGACCCCCACGAAGGGGAACTTCGCTACGACTACCCGGTGTCGTTCGTCCGCCGGGAGCGGGAGTTCGCACCACGGTGGGTCCGTGTCGACTATGTGCCGTTGACGTCCGAGATGATCCTTGGAGACTGAGGTGTTCCTAAGCAAGCTCACCATCAATGTCCGGTCCCGGGAGTTTCGGCGCGACTATGTCGACATCCACCAGATGCACCGCACCATCATGTCGGCTTTCCCTGCGGTACAGGATGATCGACCGGCTCGGCAGGCCCATGGGGTGTTGTGGCGGTTGGAACCCACACGGCGAGGCTTCGAGTTGTTAGTGCAGAGCTTTACCCGTCCGGACTGGTCGACTCTCGCAGCCGGCTATCTGGAATGTTCAGCCCAGATTCGTGAGATTGACCATGTTCTGAAGGTGATCCAGCCAGGGCGCAAACTGGCTTTCCGGCTGGTCGCCAACCCTACGCGGGCAGTCAGTCCGGGTATCAATGGGCAACACAGCAAACGGTTCGCTCATCACAGACCAGAGAAGCAGATCGAATGGTTAGTCCGTCAGGGGGAACGGCATGGTTTCGTGCTGCCGCTTGCTAAGGACGGGCAACCCGATGTCGCGCCCTCGCCGTGTCCGACGTTGCGAGGTCGTAAAGTGCCATCCGATAAGGCGCCGGAGAGGCAGCAAGGGCCGGATGAGCATGAGTCGCCCCACGGTCAGTCCGCTTCCCAGCAAGCCTCCCAACAGCCACACACGATCGTCATCGAGCCGGTCCGGTACGACGGGCACCTAGTGATCACCGACCCCGAGGCATT
>PKFB01000030.1 GCA_002919305.1 Actinomycetales bacterium | reverse complement strand
CTCGACGGCGACATCGACATGGACGTCGAGGGCGACCGCGCGGTCGTGTCCGTGGTGGGCATCAAGAGCACCGAGCTGGTGGGGCCGCGCGGCGAGGTCCTGGAGGCGCTGCAGGAGCTGACCCGCCTCGCCGTACACCGCCGGACGGGCGAGCGCTCCCGCCTCATGCTCGACATCGCCGGATACCGCGAGCGCCGCCGCGCCGAGCTCGGCAAGCTCGGCGCCTCCGTCGCCGCGGAGGTGAAGCGCACCGGCAAGCCGAAGTCGCTCACGCCGATGACCCCGTTCGAGCGCAAGATCGTGCACGACGCCGTCGCCGCGGCCGGTCTGCGCAGCGAGTCCGAGGGCGAGGAGCCGAACCGCTACGTCGTCGTCTTTCCCGCCTGATCAGCTTCGCCGAGCGCACCCTCCTTCGTACGAGGCCGCCGACCTGCCCGGTCGGCGGCTTTCGCTTTCGCGCCGCGCTCGGCGTTGGCCCGGGTGGCCGCCCACCGCGTCGTACCGGTTCGGGCATTCCGCCGTGGCCCGGCGCCGACAGCCGACAGTGGTACGCCACGGGCAAGCCCTCGCACCTGCGCCGAACGGATCATCCGCCGCCGCTGAGCACGGTTTCCGGTCGCCGCGTCCGATGCCCCGCCGGCGGACCTCGGCGATCGGTACTGATGGGCTCGCCGCGTGCGGCTTCCACGGCAGACCTGAAGCCGTCGCGTGCGATGTCCATGCCCTGCTCAACGGGCGCCCGGGCACGTCCCATCGCCGTACAGAGGCGATGTGGCATGACGTAAACAATCATCCACAGGTTGTGGATAATCGAGTGGTGTGCCAGGGACGATCCCCTAAAGATCCTGTCACACGGCCCGAGAGACGGGCCCGGGGGACAGCGCGTGCGGGAGCGACCGGCCCGCGACCCGTGGCGGCGGCCTCCGGACCGCGAGAAGAAGGCGAAACCCCAGGTGGCAAGCGGCGTGTCTGCCAAGGGCATCGGGCCCCTGGCCTTTCCGGCATCGACGGACCGCGCCTCGCACCTCGCGCAGCGAACCTCGTCGTGACCGGCGCTCCGGTCTCACCATCGATCGGCTCGCGGGTGAGCCCAGGAGGTGCCCGGCGGCGCAAGGTCCGCGATCTGCCCTCGGCGGGCGACGAGTCCGCCCCGACCAGGGCAGACCCGACACCGATACCTGTGGAGAAGCCCGCGACGCGGACCCTCGGTGCGGCGCGGCATCGAGTGATCAATCCGGCTGGGGAAGAGGCGCCGTCGTTGAACGGCGCGACTCGCCTCCGGGACCATCACAGTGGTGCTCCGGGAGTTCGGATGCCTCCCGCGGCACGGCAAGCGGGACACGACGCTCCTGAAGCATGCATGCCGGGCGGTCGTGGGGGACGGCCGTGCGCTCTGCCTTGCCCTGCAAGGTGACCTGGCAGCTGCCGGAGGTCGGTGAGCCTGGCGGCGGTTACCCAAAGCGTTGTCCACAGGGTGTGGATAAGTGCCGCGCGGGGACGTCGCGATGCGCGACGGTGTGGGGGAGATCGCGTGGCGGGCACTCAGGGGGGTGCTCAGGTGGTTCGGTACCGTCGACACGTACGGATCACGACTACGCTTACTCGAAGATTGCGATAACGAGTGAGTGATGGCGGAAACCAACGAACTTCCCGACGCGCCTGCCGTGGCGCGTGAGGTCTTCTCCGGAGAGGCGTGGTCCAAGGCCCGGGCGTACGCCGAGATGCTGGCCGGCCCCGGAGTGGTGCGAGGGCTGCTGGGACCGCGCGAAGTGCCGCGCATCTGGGACCGGCACCTGTTGAACTGCGCCGTGGTCGCCGAGGTGGTGCCGGAGGGGGTGCGGCTTGTCGACATCGGGTCCGGGGCAGGACTCCCCGGGATCGTGCTCGCCATCCTCCGGCCCGACATCAAGGTGACGCTGCTGGAGCCCCTGCTGCGCAGGACGACCTTCCTCGAAGAGTGCGTGGAGGCGCTGAAGCTGGAGAACGCCGAGGTGCTGCGCGGCCGGGCGGAGGAGATCGTCGGCAAGCGCGTCTTCGACGTCGCCTGCGCACGTGCCGTGGCCCCGCTCGACCGCCTGCTGGTGTGGTCGATGCCCCTGCTCGTCGAGGGTGGCCAGCTGCTGGCGGTGAAGGGGGAGCGGGCCGCGGAGGAGCTGGAGTCCGCGCAGGAGGCGCTGCGGAAGACAGGCGCACGGCAGGCCGAGCTCGTCACTGTCGGTCACGATAAGGTCGAGCCGCCCGCCACTCTTGTCCGCGTGATCGCCGGCCAGGCCCCCCCTCGGCCGACGCGCGGGGGCGGACGGCGTGCGTCGGGCGGCCAGAGCAGGCGGCGACGGAAGAGGCAGCGATGACCAAGAGCCGGGGGCTGGGCTGGCCGGAGGGCAACGTCGCCATACCGAACGGGCGTCCTTCCGGTGTGGGTTGGCCGTCGAATGCTGCCGTCTCCGGACAAAAGCCGGTAGAAAAGACGACGAGCGATCCTCTGCTCCCCCCGAGCTCCGGCGATTCGCCACCGGTACGAGAGGCAATGAGTTCCGTGGTTTCACGTGAAACATCCACTCCGACTCCTCCGGCCCCCGCTACGGTCGGCTACTCCTCGCGCGGCCAGGAGGAATGGCCGCGACCGGCGCGACGTCGTGTCATCACCATCGCCAACCAGAAGGGTGGCGTGGGCAAGACGACGACGGCGGTGAACCTGGCCGCGGCGCTGTCGATGCACGGCCAGCGGGTTCTCGTCATCGATCTGGACCCGCAGGGCAACGCCTCGACGGCGCTGTCGACCGAGCATCGCGGTGACGTGCAGTCGATCTACCAGGTGCTGATCGAAGGGCTGCCGCTCAAGGAGATCGTGAAGCCGGTGCCGGACATGCCGAACCTGTACTGCGCACCCGCGACGATCAACCTCGCCGGCGCCGAGATCGAACTGGTGTCGATGGTGGCCCGGGAGTCGCGCCTGCTCCGGGCGATCAACGAGTTCGACGACATCGAGCTCGACTACATCTTCATCGACTGCCCGCCCTCGCTCGGCCTGCTCACCGTGAACGCGATGGTGGCGGCGGCCGAGGTGCTCATCCCCATCCAGTGTGAGTACTACGCGCTGGAGGGCCTCAGCCAGCTCCTGCAGAACGTCGAGCTCGTCCGCGCCCACCTCAACCCCAACCTCTCGGTCTCCACGGCTCTGCTCACCATGTACGACGGCAGGACCCGGCTCGCCTCGCAGGTCGCTGAGGACGTTCGGGCGCACTTCGGTGATACGGTCCTCAAGACGGTGATCCCGCGAAGCGTACGGGTGTCCGAGGCGCCGAGCTATGGCCAGTCGGTCATCACCTACGACCCGGGATCGAGCGGCGCGATGGCCTACGCCGACGCGGCCCGCGAGATCGCGTTTCGCAGTGCGAGCGTGACCGGCGGCTGAGCCGTCCGGATTCCGCCGGGATCCGCCGACCAGCAGCAGCATGAGCCATGACGCGTGGGCGTCCCACGTGGGGGAGGGCAAGTGAGTAACCGGCCGCGGCGCGGACTGGGGAAGGGGCTGGGCGCCCTCATTCCCACCGGTCCCATCGTGCAGCCCTCGGCGCAGCCTGGGCCCGTCGATGCGGAGGCGAATCCCGGGCCGGCGCCCGTCGCCGGGGCGTACTTCCAGGAGATCGACGTCGACCTGATCGATCCCAACCCGCGGCAGCCTCGCGAGAACTTCGACCCGGACGCGCTGGCGGAGCTCGCGATGTCCATCGAGGAGGTCGGCCTGCTTCAGCCCATCGTGGTGCGGGCGAAGGAGGCCGGTCGTTTCGAGCTGATCATGGGCGAGCGTCGGCTGCGCGCGTCGAAGATGGCGGGGTTGAAGCACATCCCCGCGATCGTCCGCAACACCCAGGACGACGAGATGCTCCGGGAGGCGCTGATCGAGAACCTCCAGCGGGAGCAGCTCAACCCGCTGGAGGAGGCGGCCGCCTATCGGCAGCTTCTCGACGACTTCGGCGCGACGCACGAGCAGATCGCCCGCAAGGTCGGCCGGTCCCGCCCGCACATCACCAACATGCTGCGTCTGCTGACCCTGCCCCCGTCCATCCACAACCGGCTCGCCTCGGGCGTGCTGAGCGCCGGCCACGCCCGCGCCCTGCTCGCCCTCGACGACCCCGCCGCCCAGGAGCACCTCGCCAAGCGCATCGTCGCCGAAGGCCTCTCGGTACGCGCGGTCGAGGAGATCGTGCAACTGGGCGAGGCCACCGCCGGCCGCGCCCCGCGCCAGCGCACCAAGCAACCCCCGCCGCCCGAGCTGAAGGACCTCTCCGAACGCCTCTCCGACCTCTTCGAAACCCGGGTGAAGGTCGACCTCGGCAAGCGCAAGGGCCGCATCGTCGTCGAGTTCGCCTCAGTCGAGGACCTCGAACGCATCCTCTCCTCAATGGCCCCCGACGCCCTCACCACCATGCGCCCCCACTCGGACGCGACGGCGCAGTAGCCCCGCCGCGCCCAGGACGACGAGCGCTCCCCAGACCGCACGCCGTCAACCATCGCCCGGATGCGTGAGGCGGCCGACCCGGCTCCCATGACGCGAGTCCTGGGCGGCGGGCATCCCCCAAGGCCGGTGGAGCGAGAGAGTCTGACATCCCCAAACGATCCGGGGATCCGGGGGAGCGGCCTGGGGGCATGGGTATGCGCCACCACCCACCAGGGGCGCTTGTGGGTGCCGCCTCCCGGCCGCGCCCACAGCCAACGAGTGGATCACTCGCGGCCTGTCGCATGAGGTTCCGGCGCGTCCGCCCCCGTCCTCGGTACCGGGCTCTCCGCGAACGACTCCGGCCGCCGAGGTATGCCCCGGCGAGCGCGCCCGTTACCCGACGTGCGAAGCGAGTCGGCAGTGGCTGCGCGACCGCTCACGGAACCGCGCCGCGGCATTCGCCGACCGATGCCAGGAGCCGGGCCGCGGGCAGTGACGCGCGAGTCGCCTCGCTCGCTACAGCCGAGGGCTGAACCTGACCGGCGCCGGCCGTTTCCTGCAGGTGGCCCAAAAGGCCAAGACCATCATGGCGGCGCCACCTCGCCGAGGGACAAGGATCGTGGGGGAGAGGGTTGCCCTGACCCGTACGCCCGGAGGCCGCTGGCGGGTCGGCGAGGCCGGTGGTGGTTCCGTGCCAGTCGACGTTTCACGTGAAACCGGCGACGCCGCGCAAGGAGCTGTCAGCAAAGGCGTTCGTCAACAGCCCAGCCTGACCGCGAGCCGCGACAGAGTGGTCCGCTATGCGACGCACCTTACACCGGCACAGCCTGGCCGAGTGTTTCACGTGAAACCGATGAGGCCACGTGAGGAGCTGTCGATCACAGCGCCCCGACCAACGGCTTCCCGGCCTGGTTCACGACCGGCCGCGACAAGAATCGTATGGCTCCACAGGGGAGGCACCGTCGCTGCCCGCTGGGTCTCGCCTCTTACCGACCGGCCGCCTGAGGTTCGCTCTGGCACCAGAGCTCGGGTGCTGCCTCCCTGTCGCGCTCACAGCCAGCGAGTGGATCATTCGCGGTCTGTCGCATGGGGTTCCGGCGCGTCCGCGCCCCGTCCTCGGCATCGGCTCTTGGTCCGGATGGCGGGGACACACGCTGTTTCACGTGAAACAGCGAAGCAGCTACCTACGGAGCCGGCGCTGCTCGGGCCGCTGTTCGGCACCGATGGCGCGATGCTGGGATCCCCAAGAGCAGGTGGCCCATCGCTCACCTGGGATCCATACCGAGCGATGGGACACCGCGGACCTCATACCGTGCTGTCCGCGGCACCCGCCCACCTGTCGGCCGTTGACTGGCACCCTGCCGCAGGGCTGCAAGCTCAAGCGCACAAGGCGGTGATTCGGGCGAAGTTCCGATCCGCCAACAGCTGCGCCATAGCTCTTAAGCGGCCCACCGCCCTCGCGCCGCCTTCTCCGGGCGGCGAGATCGGGCGGGCGCCAATGCCTCACGACCAACAGTCCGCCGACCAGGTAATCCCTGAGCCGCGCGATGCAACACAGGGCCCACCAGGGTTCGACCAGACCAGTAGGGAATGGGGGCGCTGGGCGGTGTAAGGCGCCGAAATTCAAGACCGTCACCACCACCGCGAAGGCCGGTGACGGCCCGGTACTCGCGCGTCGAGGCTGGGCTGTGTCCGACAGAGTCGGCTCTACGCACCGAGTCCGTGCGTGCCGCTCACCCGGCGCGCATCCAACGGCTTGGGCTCGATTCGCCAGGGGGCGCAGGCGCGACGTCGGCGGCTTTATGGCGTTGGCCCTGCCGCGCTCACAGCCAGCGAGTGGATCACTCGCGGCCTGTCGCACGGGCGTTCCGGCGCGTCCGCGCCCCGTCCTCGGCATCGGCCCTTGGTCCGGATGACGGGGACACACGCTGTTTCACGTGAAACAGCGAAGCAGCTACCTACGGAGCCCGTGCTGCTCGGGCCGCTGTTCGGCACCGACGGCGTGACGTTGAAGGTGACAACCCGCGTGCTCGACTGGATTGAGGTGGCGATCCCAACGGTGCTCGCCGATGTGTACCTCTCTATCGCGAGCGGTATCTACGGCAGGCGAGGCGTCCGCTGACGCGCGAGACCGTTCGCTCACGGCACGACGTACCGCCGCCAGCCCGAGGTCCGGCAGGAGAGCCCGTAATCAGACAGCCCGCCCCGCTGTTCTGATCATCACGTCGTCGGTGAGGCTGTGGCGCATCTCGACGCTGACCCTGGCGGGCGCAGCACACGCGGCATGTCCGTCCGGACGAACGTGTCCGAAGACCCAGTCGGCGGTGTCCCACAGCGACCGGGCAGCCTGCCCGACAGCTTCACCGCCGTTCAGCAGTTATACGTCGGCCAGGACATGTCGCGCTCGGCATGCAGCAAGGCAGCATGAGGCGCGCCCGATCGCGTGAATATGGTGATCCGCTCACCCAGGCCGCTGCCGACACTGACAACGCATACATCACCGATGGCTTGGCCTCCTCGTGGCGAGAACGTGCCACCCACTCCGACCCTCGCCCCATCGCCGCAGGTATTCAATCGGTCGATGGATGACTCCGACGGGCTTTGCTGCCGACCGCAGGTGTCGGCGCCTGCCTCATGTCGCTGGCGAACCAGGGGAGTTGGGCGATCTCGACGGTCACGACCGTGACCAGCGGTGTCGAGCCGGTCCGCCTGTAATGCCCGGTGGGGCGCGAGTCTCGTCTGCCGCCGCTTTCGGCGCACTCACCCTTTCGGCTCCACCTGATCGGTACCAGGGGTGGTCGAAACCTGCCCTACGTCGTCGTGCATTGCAGATATGCCTGTAGTGGCGCCTCCTCCGCCAGTGATCCGCTCGCGGTCTGTCGCGTCGGTGTCTTCGGCGTACCGCCTCGTGCCCGCCGAGCCGGACGGGTGGGCGCGTTCTACCGCCGCCCGCACCAGGCGCCCGGCGCGATCGTGTGGCTGCATGGCGGCGGGTTCGTCATGGGTGACCTGGACGCCGGGCATCCGTGGGCCGCCCGGCTCGCCGACGGCTTCGGGGTGGTGGTGATCTCGGTGGGGTACCGACTCGCCCTCGAGCACCGGTTCCCAGGGGCGCTCGACGAGGCATCAAGGTGCTGGCCGCGGCTGGCGTCCGCGTCTATGCCGGTCACGGCTCGAAACCGCGGATGGCTTGCTGCGCATGGAGGTCACCTTTCAGGACCGCAGGAACGCCGGGTGGGAGCTGCGGCGGCTGGAGGCCGACGCCGAGGCGCTCAGCCCGCAGTCGCTGCGTGACCGCCAGCGCGCCCGTGCCCGTCCTCGACGCAGGGCTCGGTCGCGTTGCGGAGACACACGTGGTTTCACGTGAAACAGGGACTGAGGAGGGAGCCCTCGTGGCGGCCGTGAGAACAGCCGGGGCGGACGAATCAACGACAGTCCGATGCCACGAGCTGCACCCGGCGAGGGAACCCTCGGACGATGGCGAAGGCAAGCCGGTGCCGGGGCGCAGGGGAAAGTGATCGCCTCGCCCAGACCCGCACTCAAGCACGTGTGGAGTCGGTGGCTCAGCGTCCCGTCGTCCTTGGCGAGGGTGCTGGGGCATGCTGCACAAGCTGCTTCCGACCTGCCCGCCCTATGCGGGCGGGCAGGCAGCCTCTGCCGGGCTATGTCGATCCGAGCCTTGGAGTATCGAGCCGGGTCTCCGGTGGAGTGGCGTCGTGTGCGACTGCCGGGTGGGGGAGGGGTTTCACGTGAAACCTGGGGAGGGGGAAAGCTCGTGTGGCCTTGGAATCGGAACGGCGCGTTCGAGTCGCCGTCGGCTTTCAGGCAGAGCGGGACTCATGCGGTCCTGCGGTGAAGGGACCTGGACGGGGTTCCGGTAGCGCAGCTGGGAGGGGTACGGCGATCAGGCGATCGCGGGGACGGTGACGATACGCGTGATGAGGAGGTGATGGAGGCGTCGACGTGTCACCGCCCAGCGGTGAGGGCTCGGCGACCATGCGGCATTCAAGCAGTGGCGCCGTTCATCCGGCTGTCCGACCGGCGATCCGGATGGGCGGTTCGTGGCGTCATGCGGAACCGCTGGGCGGGTGTTTCACGTGAAACGTCGACGGGCGGGGTGAAGCTCAGGTGGCCTTGAGGGCGGTGGCGATGTCGGCGATGAAGGCGTCGACGCTTTCGGGGGTGGTGTCGAAGGCGGTCATCCAGCGGACGACTCCCTCTGTGTGATCCCAGACGTGGAAGGTGTAGCGGGTCTGGAGCTCGCGGATCGCCTCGTGGGGGAGGGCGGCGAAGACGGCGTTGGACTGTACCGGCCAGCGGAGGGAGATGTTGGGGAGGCCGGCGATGCCGTCGGCGAGGCGGCGGGCCATCGCGTTCGCGTGTTCGGCGTTTCTGCGCCACAGGTCATCCGTGAGCAGAGCCGTCAGCTGGGCCGAGATGAAGCGGGCCTTGGACGCCAGCTGCAGGGACTGGCGGATGAGGAAGGGGACCTTGGCGGCGAGCTCCGGCCGGAGCACGACGAGCGCCTCGGCGAGCAGCGCGCCGTTCTTGGTGCCGCCGAAGCCGACCACGTCCACACCGGCGTCGGTGGTGAGCTCGCGGAGGGAGCAGCCGAGATGGGCGGCCGCGTTGGCGAGGCGGGCGCCGTCCACGTGGAGCAGGAGGCCGCGCGAGTGTGCCGTCTCGGCGATCGCCGCCACCTCATCCGGCGTGTAGCAGGTGCCCACCTCGGTCGCCTGGGAGATGGAGACGACCTTGGGCTGGACCTCGTTCGGCACGCCCAGGCCGTGCAGGCGCGCGGTCACGTCGTCGGGGGTGAGCTTGCCGTCGGGCGTCGGGGCCAGGATCAGCTTCACGCCGAGCTGTCGTTCGGAGGCGCCGCCCTCGTGGGTCGCGATGTGCGCCGACTCCGGGCAGATCACCGCCTCGTAGCGGTTGCCGAGCAGCACCGAGAGGCCGAGCACGTTGGCACCCGTGCCGTTCAGCACCGGGAACGCGGTCGCCTGGTCGCCGAACTCCTCCCGGATTCGCTCCCGCAGGTTCGCCGTCCACGGGTCTTCGCCGTACGGCAGCGCGTAGCCGCTGTTCGCCGCGGCGATCGCCGCCATCACCTCCGGGTGCGCCCCGGCATGGTTGTCACTCGCGAAATCGGTGCCCAGCACAACGCCCTTCCCATCGTCCACAACGGCTGACTCGTCCAACGGTTCGATCACACGGCCAGGCTACGCCGTACGTGTCCCCGCGTATCCACCCGGTGTAGGCACAGCTGTGGCGGTGCGCGGACCAGAGGTTCGATCACACGTGGCAGGGAGGGGTGACGGTCCCCGCCACGGGAGGTCGCCATTGCCGTGGCGATGTCATCCGAGGTGGGTTCGGCCAGGTCGGCCGACTCGACCTAGCCGAGTGCGACGATCGGTTCGGACTGCGTCACCATCACCACCACGAGGAGCGACCTGACGCCCCGGCCGTTGGTGAACCAGGGTGGTGGCCGACGCGCCGAGCGCGATACCGACCTCTCCGGGGCCCGGCAGTGGTGCTGTGCGGGCTGCTGACCGGAGTATGAAGGACGTCTCCCGCTCTTCTGCCGCTCGTTCGTCTGGATGCTCACGCGCATCATGCCGCGGAGCATCGTGGATGGACGCTCTGACCATCCGCCTGCAGGTCGGGCCCGGCGCGCCCTTCGAGATCGCTTTCGCCCTCTCCGGTCGTCATCATTGGCGGCTTCATACCGCAGGGTCGGCTCGTCTTCGGGTGAGCCGCGGACGAGCCGGATGTCGTCGGGATCCCTGCCACGGACGTGCTCGACCAGCGTGAAGAACGCCCGAGCAGGGGCGGGGCGCCGCCTGAATGACGACCCTTCATATTGCGCCCGCCATTGGCCATCAAATGGGACACATTATGGAAAGGGCAGGGGGTAGGGCCGGCGATACGTTGTGGAGTGCAGCGTGAGGTTCCATCGGGGGTGGCGCGGGACATCGCCCGTTATCTCGTTACCCGGGTCTTCTTGGGCGCGGTGGGTGGTGGTCGCGGTCGGGGTGGGGGTGCTCGTCACGGCGCTCGTGGCCGCCGTCGGTCCCTACCGGCAGACGCGCGAGTTTCGTGATGCGGTGGCGTGCCATCGGGACACCGGGCACTGCCTGCGCGGCGAGCCGGGCCTGATCGTCGGCCGACGCAGCTACGTCACGCACAGCGACGACGGCCCGACCACTCACTACGAGCTCACTTGGCAACGGGCCGACGGCTCCAGGCAGACCCGAAAGGTGACGTCGAGGTTCTACAACAAGACCTGGGAAGGGCAGTCGGTCACGCTGCGGCTCTGGGACGGCGAGGTCGTGGCCATCGAGGTCACGGGCGGGGTGCAGTGGTTCCTGCCCAAGTCCGGCGGCATGTTCGGCGCCTGGCTGTTCGTCGCCTTCTGCGGCCTGGGCGTAGCGCTGTGGGGGTTGCTGTTCGGCTGGTGGGACGGGCTCTTCTGGCTTTGCTTCCGCTTGTTCTGGTGGATGCTCCTCTCCATCACCCCGTTGAGCCTCGTGCACTTCTTGGCGTTCGGCATCGAGGACGGGAGCGAGCTCATCGTCAAAGCCGTGGGACTCCTGATTTATACCCTCGGCATCGGCTGGGCGCTCTACGACTCGATCGTCGACCCATGAACGGCGATCGACGCCGGCGGTGGATGCAGCGACTTCCATGCGTGATGAACCCGGGACGGCTTCGCGTAGTTCTTCCGGCATGGAGTCAGCCGCTCGATCGTGTCATGGGCCGCGCCTGGGGCGGGGCCGTTGTGCCTTCGAGCCGCGACAGTGATCATGTCACCGCGCGAGGCCTGTGGCTCCGGCTCGCTGT
This sequence comes from Actinomycetales bacterium, assembly GCA_002919305.1. GTDB lineage: Bacteria > Actinomycetota > Actinomycetes > Mycobacteriales > Micromonosporaceae > RSA1. The sequence goes on along the minus strand of PKFB01000030.1, from coordinate 7,621 downwards.
GCCGAGACCTCATGGGCGGCACCGCGGGCGGTGGTGGTGCCGATGGGTCAGCCTCGGGAGGCGGCGATCTCCAACAGGCGGGTGCAGAGGGTGCCGAGGTCGCGGTCGGCGGCTTCGGCGGCCATGGGGAGGAGGGAGGTCTCGGTCATGCCGGGGGCGACGTTCACCTCGAGGAAGTACGGGTTGCCGTCGGCGTCCACGATGATGTCGGTGCGCGAGACGTCCCGCAGGCCGAGGGCCTCGTGGGCGGTCACCGCCATGGCGAGGCAGGACTCGGCGACCTCCGGGCGGAGCCGGGCCGGGGCGAAGAACTCGGTGTGGCCGGCGGTGTAGCGGGCGGCGTAGTCGTACACGCCCTCGTCCGGCACGATCTCCACCGGGGGCAGCGCGACCGGGCCGTCGCCGAGGTCCACCACCGAGACGGCGACCTCGACGCCCTCGATGTACTTCTCGATCAACGCCGTGTCGCCGTAGGCGAAGCAGCCGACCATCGCGGCGGGCAGCTCCTCGGCCTTGCGCACGATCGAGGCGCCCAGCGCCGACCCGCCCCGGGACGGCTTCACGAACAGCGGCAGGCCGAGGCGGTCGACGATGCGGGCGAGCACCGCCGACGCCCCCAGGTCGTGGAAGGTCTCCTTCGGCAGCGTCACCGAGTCGGGGGTGCGCAGGCCCCAGTCGCGCACCACGGCCTTCGCGGTCGGCTTGTCGTACGCCACCCGGCAGGCGTCCGGACCGGCCCCGACGTACGGCACCGAGAGCAGCTCGAGCACCGAGCGGATCGCGCCGTCCTCGCCGCTGCCGCCGTGCAGCGTGACGAACACCGCGTCCGGCGGGTCGGCGAGGATGGACGGCACGAGGCTGGCGTCGGTGTCCCGCGTCTCGACCTCGACCCCCTTCGAGCGCAGCACCTCGGCGACGCGGCGGCCGGAGCGGAGGCTGACCTCACGCTCGTACGAAAGCCCGCCGGCCAGCACCAGCACGTGGCCGAGACTACTCATCGGGGGAGCCTTTCTTCTGTCGCTGACATGAGTGTACGGCTGACGCCCTACCCTAAGGCGTCAGCCGTACCGGTCGTCAGGCCAGGTCCGGGCCGGGCGTGTCGACGCCGGGGCGGTGCCGCCCGTGGCCGGTGCCGAACAGGTCGCGCACCTCAAGCTCCTGCTCGATCACCCCGGCGAGCCGGCGTACCCCCTCCTTGATGCGGTCCGGCTCGGGGTAGCAGAACGACAGCCGCATCTGCCGGGCACCCTGCCCGTCCGCGTAGAAGCCGGTGCCCGGCACGAAGGCGACCCGGGCGGCCACCGCGCGGGGCAGCAGCGCCTTCGAGTCGAGGCCCTCCGGCACCGTCATCCAGACGAAAAAGCCCCCGGCCGGCCGCGTCCAGGTGCATCCGGGGGGCATGAGGTTCTGCAGCGCGTCGAGCATCGCGTCCCGCCGCTCGCGGTACAGCTCGCGGAACGCCTTGATCTGCTCCCGCCACGGCTGCGTCTCCAGGTACCGCCCGACCGCGAGCTGGGTGAACGTGGAGTGCGACAGCACCGCCGACTCCATCGCGAGGATGAGTTTGTCCCGCACCGCGTGCGGGGCGAGCGCCCAGCCGACCCGGAACCCGGGGGCGAGGGTCTTGGAGAACGAGCCGAGGTAGACCACCCCGTCGGGGTCCTCGGCGCGCAGCGCGCGCAGCGGCTCGGCGTCGAACCCGAGCAGGCCGTACGGGTTGTCCTCGACGACGAGCACACCGGCCCGCCGGCAGATCTCCAGCACCCGGCGGCGCCGCTCGGCGCTGAGCGTGACCCCGGCCGGGTTCTGGAAGTTGGGGATCGTGTACAGGAACTTCACCCGGCGGCCGTCGCGCGCGCAGGCCTCGATCGCCTCGGCGAGCGCCTCGGGCACGAGCCCGTCGTCGTCCATCGCCACGTGGACCACGTTCGCCTGGTAGGCGGCGAAGGTGCCGAGCGCCCCCACATAGGAGGGCCCCTCGGCGAGCACCACGTCGCCCGGGTCGATGAAGATGCGGGTGATCAGGTCGAGGGCCTGCTGGGAGCCGACGGTGACGACGACGTCGTCCGGCCCCGCCTCGATGCCCTCCAGCCGCATGACCTCGCAGATCTGCTCGCGCAGGTGCGGATCGCCCTGGCCGGAGCCGTACTGCAGCGCGACCGGACCGCGGCGCGCCACCAGGTCGGCGACGAGCTCGCCGACCACGTCGAGAGGGAGGGCGGTGACGTACGGCATGCCGCCGGCGAGCGAGACCACCTCGGGCCTCGACGCGACGGCGAAGAGAGCTCGGACCTCGGAGGCGACCATCCCGGTAGCTCGCGCGGCGTACCGGTCGACGTAGGCGTCAATGCGCGACCCGTGGGTCGCGGTCGTCCGACCGTGATCCTGCTCTCCTGTCACGGTCCCACCTCCTCGGTGATCGCTCTACGCGTACAGCGCTGGAGTCTCCAGGGTACGCCAGGGGTTGTGATCCGATTTCAACCGGTGCAATATCCGGGGTGCCGGACGTGATCGCGACGCCGGCGCGTCGCGGCGGGCGGTGCCGTACGGGTGTCCTCCCTCCTCGGCACACGGCGTCCAGGGCACTGGCGCGGCCGTCGAATCGGACACCGGCCCGCCCTCGCGCGTATCCCGCTTCCCGCGGTGTGTACTCGGTTACGATGCCACGGGGAGACGCCTTTTTCTCGCGATTTTCGGTAACGGAGTCGCGTTGGACCCGCGAACGTCTCCACCAGAATGGGGGACCAGAGGTGTCGCGTCGGCTTGTCAACGTCACTTTGGACAACCTGGACGATCTCCCTCGCCGCTGCCGGCGGTGCGTGTTCTGGGAGCTCGACCCGGTGAACGGCGAGCGGGCGCAGCAGAGTGGTGACCCAGCGCTGGAGAAGGAGGCGTGGATTTCCGCCGCGCTGCTCGAATGGGGCAGTTGCGGAAAAATCGCCTATGTGGACGGCGTCCCGGCGGGCTTCGTGCTCTACGCGCCGCCGCTGTACGTGCCCCGGTCGGTGGCGTTCCCGACATCGCCGGTGAGCGCGGACGCGGTGCTGCTCATGACCGCGTACATCACCTCGGAGTTCTCCGGGGCCGGTCTCGGCCGCATGCTCGTCCAGGGGATGGCGAAGGACCTCACCCGGCGCGGCGTGCGCGCGATCGAGGCGTTCGGCGACCTGAAGTGGGAGGAGCCGAGCTGCATCCTCCCCGCCGAGTACCTCCTCGCCGTCGGCTTCAAGACGGTCCGTCCGCACCTGCGCTATCCGCGCCTCCGCCTGGAGCTGAAGACCGCGCTCTCGTGGCGTGAGGACGTCGAGGTGGCCCTGGAGCGCCTCCTCGGATCCATGACACCGGAAAGGGCTCTTCGCCCCGTCTAACGGGCATTAGCGCCGCATTGGCGGCCTTTGTCGCACTACATCCCCAAGTGTCGTGCCGCCGCACGGCCGTACGCGTGAATCGCGGCGGACTGCGGGTAAAGCGGGCAAACTTTGCCCCATTTCTCAGTTGACCGCTTTGTGACCATCAGCTGGAAAGCCCCCCGCCCGCCGGGCGAGGGGCTTTCCAGGCCGGATACGGCGAGGCGACAGGGGATCAGATGATGCCCTCGAGCTCGCGAAGCAGCTGAGCCTTGGGCTTGGCCCCGATGATCTGCTTCACGACCTCGCCGTTCTTGTACACGTTCAGGGTCGGAATCCTGAGCACCTGGTATTCCTGCGTGACCTTCGGGTTCTCGTCGGTGTTGAGCTTCACGACCTTGAGCTTGTCCGCCTGCTCGGCCGCGATCTCCTCCAGGATCGGCGCGACCTGGCGGCACGGTCCGCACCACTCGGCCCAGAAGTCGACCAGTACCGGCTTGTCGCTCTGCAGGACGTCGGCCTCGAAGGACGCGTCGGTCACTTCCTTGACGGCACCCACGTTCTCCACCTCGTTGTCTTGTCGGGTTCCTACACCATCCGGCCCGAGGCCCGCCCGGGGCCGGGCGGCCGGCCGTCTCTGCCCGGCCGGTCTGTCTTGATGTGATGAAGTCGATGAGGTCTTGGTTTGGCGGTCACCGGCCCGCCGCCGCGCCGGGTGGTCCCGGGTACGGCCCGGCGAAGATCAGCCCTCCTGGTCGGCGAGCCACCGCTCGGCGTCGAGCGCCGCGGCACAGCCGCTGCCGGCGGCGGTGATCGCCTGCCGGTAGATGTGGTCCACCACGTCGCCCGCGGCGAACACGCCGGGGATGTTCGTCTTGGTCGTCGGCGCCTCGACCTTGATGTACCCCTGGTCGTCGAGCTCGAGCTGCCCCTTGAACAGCGAGCTGCGCGGGTCGTGACCGATCGCGATGAACAGCCCGGACACCGCCAGGTCGCGCTCCTCGCCGGTCCTGGTGTCGCGCAGCCGGATCCCGGACACCCGGTCCTCGCCGTGGATGTCGACGACCTCGCTGTTCCAGGCGAATGTGATCTTCTCGTTGGCGAACGCCCGGTCCTGCATGATCTTGCTGGCGCGGAGCTTGTCCCGCCGGTGCACGACCGTCACCGATCGCGCGAACCGGGTGAGGAAGATCGCCTCCTCCATCGCCGAGTCGCCACCGCCGACCACCGCGATGTCCTGGTCCCGGAAGAAGAAGCCGTCACAGGTGGCACACCACGACACGCCGTGCCCGGACAGACGCTTCTCGCTCGCGAGCCCGAGCTCCCGGTAGCCGGAGCCGGTCGCCACGATGACCGCCTTGGCGTGGTACGTGTCGGTCGCGGTGCGCACCACCTTGGGCGTCGCCGCGAGGTCGACGGAGACCACGTCATCGGCGACGAGCTCGGCGCCGAACCGCTCGGCCTGCTTGCGCAGGTTGTCCATGAGGTCCGGGCCCATGATCCCGTCCGGGAAGCCGGGGAAGTTCTCCACCTCGGTGGTGTTCATGAGCGCGCCGCCGGCGGTCACCGAGCCCTCGAAGACCAGCGGCCGCAGGTCCGCGCGCGCGGAGTAGATGGCGGCCGTGTAACCGGCCGGCCCCGAGCCGATGATGATCACATTCCGGACGTCGCTCACAGTCTCGCCTTTCGCGTCTGATTGCAGTGGCGTCAACAGATCCTAAGCACCAGTCATTCCCGGCCAGAGGCCCTGGCACCGGGGATGGAAGACGAATTGAAAAAACCCTCCGCGGAGCGCCGCGGAGGGTCTTTTCCGTGCTCAGGTCCGGTGCGCGCACCGGACGCGGGCGATGATCAATTCCAGGTCGCCAATTCCGGCTTCCGCAGGGTCTTGCACTCGGGGCTCACCACCCGGACCTTCACCAGGTCCGCGCTGCGGTTGTGCCAGAAGACCATGATCAGCGCCTCGTTGCCGTTGTAGTAGGCCTGGTCGATGCCGATCGGGTCCCGCTTCTCCGCGGCCGAGAGCTTGGCGATGCACTTGTTGAGCTTGGCGTTGCCCGACGTGCCGCCCGCGCCCGGCATGGAGCCGAAGTACGCCACCAGGTTCGCCTTGAGCTCGGCGTCGGCGTAGTTGTAGCCGCTCTGGCCGATCACGTACCGGGGGCCGCGCTCCTGCGGCGGGTTCACGGTCGCGTACTGCGTCTGCCGGGACGGCGACGAATCGGACGACTGGGACGGCGCGGCCACGGCCTGCCGCTGCTGCGCCTCCCCGTCGGCGACGAGCACGTTGTTCGCCACCGAGACACCGCCGATCACGACGGCCGCCGCCGCGGCCGCGGACGACAGCGGCACGAGCCACCGCCGCCTCCGCCGCGCCGACGAGGTGCGCGGCTTCGCCGGCACGACCGTGCCGTCCTCGGCGATCACGCCCAGCGTCGGCCGGGCCGGCTCCGCCGTCTCGTCGGCGTGCTGCTCGGCCGCGATATCCGATCGCACGTCCGGCCGCTCGCCGGGCCGCGCGTCGAGCTCCTGGTCGGACGCGCCGGCGTCCGGGACCGAGATCGCGTGCTGCTCCACCGGGTACGGCGAGCCGTTCGCCTTAACCGGCGACCCGTTCACCGAGCCGTTGCGCGACTCCCCGTCCGCCGCCGAGGCGGCCGTGAGCGGCACCAGCCGCGGGGTGTCGAGCGGCGGCAGGTCCGCCACGCGCTCCTCGGCCGGAGCCGAAGGCTCGTCGTCCCACGGCAGTCCGGTCTCCCAGGGGGCGTCCCGCATGATGCGGTCCCAGTCGGGTGCCGGAGCGGCCGGCCGCGAGTCCAGATCCAGCGTGCGCTGACGACGCTCGGCCTCGGCGGCCAGTGCCTGGTCGACCCGGAGCGCGACACCCAGCGGCATCGCCGGCACCGGCATGGCCGCGAGCACCTCGCGTACGCCGGCGAGATCGGCGAGCGCCTCCCCGCAGGGGTCACAGATCACAAGATGGTCTCGGACCTCCTGCGCCGTGGCGTCATCCAGGAGACCTTCGGCCAGCTCGGCCAAGGTCTCCAGGTCGTAATGCGTGTCACCCGTCACGAAGTTCTGCTCCCTTCGCGGATGAGACGCGAGCTCGGTCTGATCGGTTCCGCAAATGCGAAAGAATCGGGACGAGTTTGGCTCGTCCCCGTGCGCATCTGCTCTTCACCGTGCCACTGGGTACGGCGAGCACTGCTGCCGCGTCCTCGACGGAGTAGCCCATCATGTCGACCAGCACCAACGCGGCCCGCTGATCGGGCGGCAGCAGCCGCAGCGCCGCCGTCACCTCCAGCGAGACCTCGCGGTCACCGGTGTGGTCGGGCAGCGGAGTGTCGCGCTCCGCGGCCTCGATGAGCTCGTCGTCCGCGACGGGACGCACCGCCTTTCGGCGCATACGGTCGAGGCAGGCGTTCACCACGATGCGATGGAGCCACGTTGTGACCGCCGCCTCGCCGCGAAAGCTCTCCGCCTTGCGGTAGGCGGAGACGAACGCGTCCTGCACGGCGTCCGCGGCCTCGTCGGCGTCGCCCAGCGTGCGCAGCGCGACCGCCCACATGCGGTCCCGATGGCGCCGGACGAGCTCGCTGAACGCCTGCGGATCACCGTTTATATGTCTATGGAGGAGGTCGGCGTCGGACAACGCGGACCGCGCCACGTGCCCCGCCGAGGAGGGTGGGTTGTCTGCTTGAGGGTTCACAAGGCGTGTCCTGCTAGGCCGATCCGGGAGAGTGCACCACTACCTCATAGATGGTGCCACGAAAACCCCCTTCGAATGGCGGAAGCCGCGTAAACCAGATCAAAACGTAGCGACCGCTCGCCTCCTTCTCGGGGGTGAACGTCACCTGACCGGAGACGCCCTCCTTCTTAGCGACGGGCTTCAGCGCGTCCAGTTTGTCGGAGTCGCCGACCCGCAGCTCGACCGACGCGCCCTTGGCGCTGCCGAACGAGACCTCCACGTCGGCGATGCGCGTCGACTTGCCCAGGTCGAGCAGGAGGCCGACGCCCTTCTTCAGCCGTCCGAAGTCGGCGCTGTTGTAGGAGTCGGTGTGCCAGTCGGTCGAGCTCTTGCCGTCGATCGCGTCCTTCGCGATCTCCGGGTGCTCGGTGCGGTCGCCGAGCGGGTCGAAGCCCCGCGCCCGGACCGGCTTCACCGCCTCCAGGGACTCGGGCTGGGAGCTCTCCGACGCGGTCGGGGTCGGCTGCCGGGCCTGCGGCGCCGCGGGCTGCGCGAGGTTGCGCCCCATCGTCCAGGCGCCCAGCCC
>PKFB01000026.1 GCA_002919305.1 Actinomycetales bacterium | reverse complement strand
GGAGTTGGCGCAGATCGGGGCTAAGTACGGTAAGACGCCGGCGCAGGTGACGCTGCGGTGGCACCTGCAGCTGGGCAACATCGTGATCCCTAAGTCGGTACGGGCTGAACGTATCGCGGAGAACTTCCAGGTCTTTGACTTCACGCTCGATGACGAGGACATGGCCCGGATCAACGCTCTCGATTCGGGGCGACGTTTGGGGAACGATCCCGCCACTTTCGGCTGACGTGTCTTTAGCGCCTTAAGTCTTTAGCGCCTTAAGTCAACCCGTACTCGGTGCTGTCCCCACACCGCTTCACCCTGGCGGCGGTGCCGAGGCGGGAGGGCACCCAACCCGCTTGCTCATACCCCCGCCCGCTCACGAGCGGACGAGGCCTCCTGCGGTGTGCGTCCGGCCTGCATCGGGCGGCCGGACGCACCTTCATGACGTTCAGGACGCCTCAAGGTGAGAGGTACGCAGGAGAGATACGTAGAAGCGTCCGTTACGTCGTCTTTCCGTCTTCGCTGAGTACGCAGTGTGGTGGCGTCGCGCGCTCTGCGCGCCTCTTCATGCTCCTCGAGCGCCGTCAATCCAGTGAGTCTGTCGGATCTTCTGTTCGTTCTGACAAAAGTTTGGTTTCGCCGCCTAGAAGATATGGACTAAGCGGCGGGAAGCTCGTAAAGTCCGATGACAAGGAGTGGCACTGGTCACATCTGTTGCCTATCCCTGTCCCCAGCAGGAGTCCGCATGAGTACGACCACACGGTCGGATTCGCTCCAGGCGCGTCTGTTGCGTCTGCTTCGTGACGAGGGGCCGCGTTCCCGAGCCGAGCTCGCCGATCGGCTCGCTGTCCCGCGTCCCCGTCTGCTCACTGAGTTGAACCGTCTGCTTCAGGTTGGCCGGATACGCGAAGCCGGCCCCGCTGCTTCTCGGGGTGGTCGTCGCTCCACCCTGGTCGAACTCGACCCGGACCTGCGGTTCGCCGCTATCGATCTCGGCGCCACCTCCATTGATGTGGAGATCACCAACGGGCGTTTGGAGACGGTGGCGGCCCGGAGCGAGCCCTTCGATATCCGCTCCGGGCCGATTCCGGTGCTCACCCGGGTCAACGAGATGCTCGCCAAATGCGCCACGGAAGGTTCGCACCAGCGGCTGGCTGCGATCGGGATTGGGGTACCGGGGCCGGTCAGTTACCGGGAGGGGATGCCGGTCTCGCCACCCATCATGCCCGGCTGGGACCGCTTCCCGGTTCGGGACGCGCTCGCTCAGGAGCACGGTTGCCCCGTGGTGGTCGACAACGACGTCAACATCATGGCGGTGGGGGAGCGGTACGGCGGAGTTGCGCGCTCCGTCGACGACTTTCTCTTCGTCAAGATCGGTACGGGTATCGGATGCGGGATCTTCCTCAACGGGGAGGTCTACCGGGGCAACGATGGATGCGCCGGCGACATCGGGCATATCCAAGTCGACGCTCACGGCCCGGTCTGCGCGTGCGGCAACGTCGGGTGTCTAGAAGCCGCCTTCGGGGGCGCGGCGCTGGCCCGGGACGCGTTGGCCGCGGCGCGAAGCGGAGCGTCCGCCGCGCTGGCCGAGCGTCTCCAGCTCAACGGCACCCTCACCGCCCGGGATGTGGGCGCGGCCGCCGCAGCCGGTGACGTGACCTGCATCCAGTTGATCCGGGACGGTGGGCGACGGGTCGGCTCCGTCCTGGCCGGGCTGGTGAGCTTCATCAACCCGTCGATGATCGTGATCGGGGGCGGCCTGGCCGAGCTGGGACACATCCTGCTCGCCGAGATTCGCAGCGTGGTGTATCGGCGCTCCCTGCCCCTGGCCACCGGAAACCTGCCGGTTGTCCTCTCCGAGTTGGGCAGCCGCGCGGGCGTGGTGGGGGCCGCGGTTCTGGCCAGTGAACTCGCGTACGGACAACCGTCATGACCAGCCTGCCTGCCCACGACCCCGCCGGCCAGGCGGCGACGCACGTCGCGCCGCTGCTGCGCCTGAGCGGCATCGTCAAAACCTTCCCGGGGGTACGCGCCCTCGACGGCGTCGAGCTGGAGGTCCTCCCCGGTGAGGTGCACTGTCTGCTGGGGCAGAACGGAGCCGGCAAGTCGACGCTGATCAAGATCCTTTCCGGGGTGCATCAGCCGGACGCCGGACGGCTGGAGTGGGACGGTCAACAGGTCCGTTTCACCAGCCCGCAGGCCGCGATGAAGGCCGGGATCGCCACCATCTACCAGGAACTGGATCTGGTTGACGGACTGTCGGTCGCCGAGAACATCTTCCTGGGGCATGAGCCGCGCACCCTCGGCTTCGTCAAGCGCGGAGTGATGCGGCAACACGCCCGGGAGCTGCTGGGACGGCTCGGCCACGCCGAAATCCCTGTGCATTGGGAGGTGGGGCGGCTGCCCGCCGCCGCCAAGCAGATCGTGAGCATGGCGCGGGCACTGTCCCGGCAGGCGCGGTTGATGATCATGGACGAGCCCAGCGCCGTCCTCGCACATGATGAGGTCGCCAATCTGTTCCGGGTGATCCGGGAGCTGACCAGTCAGCAGATCGCCGTCATCTACATCTCCCACCGCCTGGAGGAGATCCGGGAAATCGGCGACCGGGTCACGGTGCTCAAAGACGGCCGGACCTCGGCGGTCGGGCTGCCGGCGCGTACCACTCCCACCTCTGAGCTGGTCGCCAAGATGACCGGGCGCGCGATCGAGTACGTCTTCCCGCCACGCCGCTCCGCCACCCCAGCGACCACCGGAACCCACGAGCAGGCGGCGTCCGCCACCGCCTCAGCCCGGCAAAGCAGCGGTACGCCGAAGCGTGACGTTCCCCTGCTGCGGGTGGTCGGGCTGTCCCGGGCCGGGGAGTTCCACGACATCTCCTTTGACGTCTCCAGCGGAGAGATCGTGGGGATCGCGGGCCTGGTCGGGTCGGGGCGTTCGGAGCTGCTGGAGACCATCTACGGAGCCCGCCGTCCCGACACCGGGCAGGTTTTCGTGGAGGGGCGCCGGCTACGCCCTGGAGATGTCCGCGCGGCGGTCCGGGCCGGGGTGGGGATGGCACCGGAGGAACGCAAAAGCCAGGCCCTTCTGCTGGACGAACCGGTCTATCGCAACATCACGCTGGCCACGTTTCCCCGGTACGCCGCAGGCGGCTTCACCAGGTCTGGGCGGGAGATCACCGCCGCTACCACGATCGCTCACACGCTGCAGCTGCGCCCACCAGACGTGAGGCGGATAACGCGCACCCTCTCCGGCGGCAATCAGCAGAAAGTCGTGGTCGGGCGGTGGCTCGTCCACGCCGGAACCCGTCTGTTGCTGCTGGATGAGCCCACCCGAGGGGTGGATGTGGGGGCCCGTGCCGAGCTGTACCAGGTGATCCGTCGACTCGCCGATGAGGGGATGGGGGTCCTGCTGGTCTCCAGCGAGGTGCCCGAGGTACTGGGGCTGGCTGATCGGGTGCTGGTGATGCGGGAGGGCCGCCTGATCCACACCGCCGCGGCGACGGAGTTGGACGAACACGCGGTCTTGGACCTGGTCATGGCCGGATCGCTACTGGAACAGACCGAGGGGAGCCCGGTGTGATCAAGCTGGCTCAACGGCAATCGGTGCCGTGGTGGCGTACGGAAGCAGCTGACGCGGTACGCCGTAACAGCGGCCTGATAGGCGTACTCCTCATCTTGGCGCTGGTCGGGGTGGTGACCCGTCCGGAGCAGTTCCCGACGTGGTCAAACGTCTCCACCGTGTTGACGCTGGCTTCGGCCATCGGGGTCATCACCATCGGCATGACCTTCGTGATGATCGGCGGTGGTATCGACCTGTCGGTGGGTGGCCTGGTCGCATTGGCTGGGGTGTGGTGCACCACCCTGGAGACCCAGTCCTACGGGCCGGCGGGCATGATCTTCTGCGCGCTCACCGTCGGTCTGGGCGCCGGCCTGATCAACGGGATCCTGATCGCCTACGGCCGACTGGTGCCGTTCATCGCCACCCTGGCGATGCTGGTGGCCGCCCGCGGGCTGGCCGCGCAGATTTCGGACCGCCGTACCCAGATCGTGGAAGTCGACGCGATCAACGACATCGCCGCCACCGACGTATTCGGGATCCCGCTCCTGGTCCTGATCTTGGTCGCTGTAGCCGTACTGGCCTGGATCTTGCTCAACCGGACCACGTTCGGACGTCGCACCGTCGCGGTGGGCGGCAACCCCGAGGCAGCCCGACTCGCCGGCATCAACGTCCGTTTCCACACCGTCCTGTTGTACGCCCTGTCCGGGCTGTGCTGCGGAATCGCCGCCGTTATGGTGGTGGCACAGGCCAATGCCGGCTCGTCGGGGCAGGGCAACCTGTATGAGCTGGACGCGATCGCCGCCGCGATCATCGGTGGAACCGCGCTGTCTGGTGGTCGTGGCACTATCGTCGGATCTCTGCTCGGTGTTCTCGTCTTCACTGTCATCACAAACCTATTCATTCTCAACAATTTGCCAACTGAGGTACAAAACATCATTAAAGGCGCCATCATTGTCGGCGCTGTGCTGATTCAGCAGATCCGTTGGCGAGACGTGCGGTTGGCCGCACGTCGCCGACCCGGCGAACCCCCCATCGCCGAACCGTCCCCCTCACAGCCCACAGGAGACCGCCATGACTCTCCACATTCCGTCACGCCGCAGATTTCTCGGTAGCGTCGCCCTCGGAGGCGCGGCGCTCGGGCTGGTGGCCTGCACCTCCAACGAGACCGGTGGCGACGGGAGCGAGAACACCCAGGTCAGCGTCGGCGGGGACAACGCCTCGCCAGGGGCTCCGGTCACGATCGGTTTCTCGGCTCCGGCCGCCGACCACGGGTGGATCGCGGCCATCACCCGCAACGCCCAGGCCCAGGCCGAGCTGTATGAGGAGGTGACGTTCCTTCCCGTCGAAGCCGGTGAAGATGTCACCGCTCAACGGGCCGCGCTGGAGGCGTTGATCCAACAGGAGCCCGACGTCATCGTGGTCCTCCCACACGACGGGGCGCAGTTGACCGCGACCGCGCAGCAGGCCATGGAAGCCGGAATCCCGGTGGTCAACCTCGACCGCATCTTCTCCTCGCCCCTGGCGTACCGGTTGTGGATCGGCGGCGACAACTACGGTATGGGGGTCGCGGCCGGGCACTACATCGGAACCCGGCTGCGTGAGGCGGGGATCGAGGACCCCGTCATCGCTGAGATCACCGGAATCAGCAATCTGCCGCTGACCCAGGAACGGAGTCAGGGCTTCGCCGACGCGTTGTCCACCTACGGATTCCGGGTCACCAACCAGGTGTCGGCGGAATTCACCGTCGACTCCGGGCAGGAAGCCACCGCGAACCTTCTCCAGGCCGCGCCGCACATCGACGCGATCTGGAACCATGACGACGATCAGGGCATCGGGGTGCTCGCCGCGATCGAGCAAGCCGGCCGGGATGAGTTCTTCATGGTCGGCGGCGCGGGTTCCCGGGACATGATGGAACACATCCAGGCGCAGGACTCGGTCATCGAGGCGACCGTCACCTACAGCCCGAGCATGGCCTCGTCAGCGATCAGCCTGGCCCGACTCATCGCGCAGAACCGCGGCATGAGTGATCTGGTGGAGTTGGGTGTTCCGAAGTCGATCACCCTCGCCTCCGAAACCATCACCCGCGACAACGTCGAGGACTACCTGCCTCTGGGCTTCGCGTCCTGACCGTCGCTCAATCACCGCCTGTCGTTTGAGTGGTCACGAAATCGGTATAGGGCCAGTGCTGTCTTCGAGTCGGACCGATTTGCCGGTTTCGTGACCACAAGACGGGCGATCTTCTGACATTACGCGTACGGGAGGTCACACAGTGTCCACAACGCAGCTTCGAATCGGCATGGTCGGGTATGCCTTCATGGGCGCCGCGCACTCCCAGGCGTGGCGTACCGTGAACCGCTTCTTCGACCTGCCGCTGCGCGCCCGGATGGAGGTGGTCTGCGGTCGGGATTCCGTCAAAGTCGCCGCCGCGGCGGAGCGGCTCGGCTGGGCCGAGTATGAGACCGATTGGCGTCGCCTTGTCGAACGCGACGACGTGGACCTCATCGATGTGTGTACCCCGGGCGACAGCCACGCCGAGATCGCCATCGCCGCTTTAGAAGCGGGCAAACACGTGCTGTGTGAAAAACCCTTAGCCAACACCGTCGCGGAGGCGACCGCTATGGTGGCGGCGGCCCGCAGGGCGCAGGCACGCGGCCAGGTGGCGATGTGCGGCTTCAATTACCGGAGGGTTCCGGCGGCCGCCCTGATGCGGCACCTGGTGGCCGAGGGACGCATCGGCACCATCCGCCACGTCCGCGCGGTCTACCTGCAGGACTGGCTGGTCGACCCCCAGTTCCCGTTGGCGTGGCGGTTACGCGCCGACCGGGCCGGCTCGGGCGCGTTAGGCGACATCGGAGCCCACATCATCGACCTCACCCAGTACCTCACCGGGCAGCGCATCACCGGCGTGGCTGCCCTCACCGAAACCTTCATCCGGGAACGCCCGCTGCCCGCCGAGGACGTTCAAGGCTTGAGCGGGACGGCCAGCACGGACGCTATGGGCGAGGTCACCGTGGATGACGCCGCGGTGTTCCTGGCCCGGTTCGACGGGGGCGCGCTGGCCACCTTCGAAGCGAGCCGGTTCGCCACCGGCCGCAAGAACGCGCTGCGGATCGAACTCAACGGCTCCGAGGGGACGTTGGCGTTCGACCTGGAGCGCCTCAACGAGCTGGAGTTCTACGACGGCACCCGACCGGCGGATGAGGGCGGGTTCACCCGAATCCTGGTGACCGAACCCACCCACCCGTATGTCGGGGCCTGGTGGCCGCCGGGGCACCTGCTCGGCTATGAGCACAGCTTCACGCACCAGGCGCGGGATCTGATCGAGGCGATCGCTACCGGCACCACGCCTCAGCCGTCCTTTGAGGACGCCTTAGGGGTGCAGCTGGTCCTCGACGCCGTGCAGCGCAGCGCCGCGGCGGGGGCCGCCTGGACCGACGTGCCCACCGTTGAACACAGCATGCGTGATGAGCACAACGCGCTCACGGAGCGCAGTGAGCAGCCAGATCTAGCCACGGGAAGCACAGGCGGGACCGAGCACTGAGGGAGGCACAACATGGCGCGACCGATCACCCTGTTCACCGGGCAGTGGGCCGACCTGCCGTTTGAGGAGGTCTGCCGACTGGCATCCGAATGGGGGTATGACGGCCTGGAGATCGCCTGCTGGGGCGACCATTTCGAGGTCGACAAGGCGCTCGCGGACGACAACTACGTCGCGCGTAAACGCGAAACGCTCGACAAGTACGGCCTGAAGGTCTTCGCGATCTCCAACCACCTCGTGGGGCAGGCCGTCTGTGATCACCCCATCGACGAGCGGCACAAGGGGATCCTGCCGGCCCGGATCTGGGGGGACGGGGACCCTGAAGGAGTCCGGCAGCGCGCCGCCGCCGAGATGGCCGACACCGCCCGGGCCGCCGCCAAGCTCGGAGTGGACACCGTCATCGGCTTCACCGGGTCATCGATCTGGCACACGGTCGCTATGTTCCCGCCGGTTCCGCCGTCGATGATTGAGGCGGGGTACGCGGATTTCGCCGCGCGCTGGAACCCCATCCTGGATGTGTTCGACGAGGTCGGCGTGCGGTTCGCGCATGAGGTGCACCCCAGCGAGATCGCATACGACTACTGGACCACGGTGCGCACGTTGGAGGCGATCGGGCGGCGGCCGGCGTTTGGTCTCAACTTTGACCCGTCCCACTTCGTGTGGCAGGACCTTGACCCGGTGGGTTTCCTGTTCGACTTCGCCGACCGGATCTACCACGTCGACTGCAAGGACGCCAAGAAGCGCCTCAACGGGCGTAACGGGCGGCTCAGCTCCCACCTGCCGTGGGCCGACATGCGCCGTGGCTGGGACTTCATCTCGACCGGACACGGTGACGTGCCCTGGGAAGACGTGTTCCGGGCGCTGAACGCGATCGGGTACTCCGGGCCAATCTCCATCGAGTGGGAGGACGCCGGTATGGACCGCTTGCTGGGTGCTCCTGAGGCGCTGGAGTTCGTCCGCAGGCTGGCCGCGATCGAACCGCCTGCGGCGGCTTTTGACGCCGCCTTCAGTTCCGGTAACGCTGACGACTGACGAGGCGCGGGCCGTCGTGCCCGGTGCGCCCTGACGGGGCGCGAAGGCCCTTGATGATCTTGATGCTCGCGGTAGCCCGGTGGAGACGGAGCCGGTGACTCCCGGGCTCACCGACGCCCGGGGCCGCGGTAACCAGGACCGCGACGCCCCGGGCGCGACGGTCGCGGTCGGGGCGGCCAAGGACGACGATGCGTGATCATGGGACCGGTTCTCCGCGGTCCTCAGCTGGAGCCGAACCCATGATCATCACGGTGTCAGTGGCCGCCGGCGCCGTTGGGGCCAGGGTGTGCTTCATTCAAGGCGGAGTCAGCCAGCGAGGAGACGTATGGCTCCGTCTCCTGCCCACCACCCCACAGCCGCTCACCCAGCCGGGTGTGGCTGAGCCGGTCGGCGAGCCTGCCTGTGACCCGTGTGGTGCCGACCGCGACGGCGTTCCGGCCGGTCGAGACCAGTCGAAGCGCCTGGGCCTGGATGACCCCCGTCGCTTCCTGCACGGTCGGGTTGTCACGGAGCCGCCTGGCTGTTCGGGTGATCTGCTCGTAGCGTTCTCGTCCAGCCCGGGCCCCCAGCACATACCCGACAGCCAGGCCGGCGAGGAACGTGAGCTTGCCACGCATGGGTCCCTCCACTCTCCCACGGCAGCGCCGGACGGCTGCCTAAAGGCATATTCGTCCGGCGGCGTGACTCCTTGTCACCGCCGCGGTACCCCAGCCACCGCGGCTGCTAACCATCCTGCCGTGCATCTCGCTTCTGCGCCGGGAAACCCGGATGCCAACTCCCCCGAAGCATCATGTACTCTTGTTGCCGTACCGCGCAGCGGGTCTTTCCCCCGTAGCTCAATTGGCAGAGCATTCGGCTGTTAACCGAAGGGTTATTGGTTCGAGTCCAATCGGGGGAGCAGGCGTCAGGGGCCCCACCCGGGGTTTGGGTGGGGCCCCTGACTTATGCCTGGAGTCGTATGTCCAGCTGAGCTTTAGCTGCCGGATGAGCTACGGCGGCAGCGCTGTCAGGCGGCGCCTCCCGCAGCTCCATAAGTCAGCTCCATAAGCCCTGGGCCTGCTGTGCAAGGGCGGCTGGGTGCGCCGTGCGGGGTCCATACCCGTGAATCAGCTGTGACCTGCGTAACATGCGTCGGTTATCGGCCATCCTGAAGGCGGCACTGGACGGCGGTGCGCTGGGGCGACAATGCCCAGAAGGCGGTGCCTGTCAGGGTTCAGCTGACGAGAGCGCGACTGGACGGTGGGGTGGCCGTAACCGTCGCGTCGTGTCACGGGTCAGCGCGGAACAACGCGGGATAACCGGTCCGAAGGCCAGATCGGGGTGAAGTCGGCCACGTCCCTCCCCACTACCCGGGGCCGGCGGCGGCTTGTTAGAACGAGCCGGTGCGGGAACTGCGAACCCATACCGACCTCAAGGCAGCAGCTGGCGGTGACCTGCTCATCGTGTGGGCAGCACAGGGAATGCGACCAGGGGTACGCGCGTGGGCCAGCGGTGACAGTGTCGTGGTCGCCTGCCCCGACCTGTCCCGCCGTCACCGGATCGCTGTCCGCGGCGACGCCCCCACCGTCGCCACCCTGGTGCGGGAGGCCCTCAGGCATGTCGGCCCGGCGTACCGCCCGTTCGGGGACATTGACCTGATCAAGGATGTGGTGGCGCGGTTACCGGAGCTGGAATTCAGCGCGCAATTCGGCTGGATGGACACCGGGGAAGCCCTGCCCTCAGGAGCAGCCCTAGAGGAGAAGCAGACGACGGAATCCCATGGCGACAGCGCCCACGGTGACAGCGCCCACGGCGACCTCGCCTCCCCGGACCCCTCCCCAGGCGTCGAGTGGCTCAAACCCGACATGGACCCGGAGGTCACCGCGCTCTTGGAGGTCGCGGCGCCGAAGTCCTACGCCTGGCCCGGCGTCCCCTGGATTCGACGTTGGGCGGGCGTACGCGACCCTGCGGGCCAGCTGGTCGCGGTGGCGGCCGACGCCTGGCCCGCCCCGGAGGTCGGTTTCATCGCCGGGGTCGCCACACATCCTCAGGCGCGGGGACGCGGGTACGCCCGGGCCGTCTGTCGCATGGTCCGTGACAGCCTGCTCGCCGACCACGGCCGCGTCGCGCTCATGGTCGACGATGACAACGCCCCAGCGATCGCCCTCTACCGCTCCCTCGGCATGCGGTGGCGCCCCGTCGCCGCCGCCCAGGTGAGGCACTCAGCCTGAGCGGGCTTTCTGCTCCCGCGGCCTCACCCTTGGAGCTCCATCAGCGCCGCTACCACACGGTCGACATCCTCGTCGGTGGAGTAGAGGTGGAACGACACCCGGACCCGCCCGGCCCGGACCGCGGCGCGGATACCCGCCGCCTCCAACCGCGCCGCCACCTGGTGGGTGTCGCCGGGGACATCCACCGCCACGATCGCGCTGTCACCCGGGGGATGCCCCAGCCCAGCAAGGAACTTGTTGGCAAGCCCGACATTGTGCGCGCGGATCCGCTCCACCCCGATCTGGTTCACCAGCTCTAGGGCCGGGGCCGCGGCCACGTAGCAGAACCACGCCGGTGACAGGTCGTACGCTCGGGCGTCCGGGGCCAGGCGCAGCGGCGGCCCGTAGTAGGAGTTCCGTCGATCCGCCCCCGCGAACCAGTTGGCCGCTAAGGGACGCAGCCGCTCCCGGAGCGAGGGAGCCAGGTAGCAGTAGGCCACCCCGCGGGGTGCCATCAACCACTTGTAGCCGCTGGCCACCACCACATCAGCCACAGAAGCATCGAACGGTAGCCACCCCGCCGCCTGTGTGGCGTCGACGATCACCAACGCGCCGTGGGCCCGGGCCGCCGCCACGATCTCCTGGTACGCCGCGATTTCACCGGTCGCCGACTGCACCAGGCTGAAAGCCACAGCCGTGGTCCGCGTGTCGATCGCGTTCGCCAACTGCTCCGGTGGGACCGTGGTGACGGTTATCCCACGCCCCTCATGGACCAGCCAGGGGAACAAGGTGGAGGTGAACTCGATATCCGGGGCCACCACATGGGCACCGTCAGGTAGGGCGGCGGCGACCGGGGCCAGAAGGCCCGATGTGGTGCTGCCGATCGCCACATCCGCCGCCGGCACCCCCACCAGGCGCGCGAAGGCCTCCCGAGCCCGGTCCACCGCCGGCTCCCACTGCGGCGCGCTGACGCGGCCGTGTCGCCACTCGGTCAGCGCCTCCTGAAGCGCCTCCCAGGCGGGGCGGGGAGGCAGACCGTAGCTGGCGGTGTTCAACCAGCCCGGCTCCGGGGTCCACAACTGCTGGATCTCAGAGAACTCCATCCCCACAGTCCAACGCACCCTGCCGTGAAGAGCACCGATCTGTGGGCTATCCCACCCACTGAGTTCAGTCGTCCGTGTCTTGACCGGCTGGGGCCACACCGTGGTTTGGCCGGTTCCGCACCACGACTGGTCGATGCGGGACTGGCCTGTCGGGAGGGAACCGGATGGCGGCGGGGATGACGCGAGAGGCGCATAAGGGGGTGGCCCCACCAGGATCGACGGTGGGGCTACCCATGTTCAATGAAGCGTCATTCTCGATGGATTGTGAGTGCGACGGGTGTCAGATCGATGTGATGGTGTCGGTCGTGGGGTAGTTGCAGGATGCGGCGGTGAATCCGATGCCGCCTGCGGTGGCTTTCCGTGTGATTTATCGGTGTCATGGGGCGGCGCCAGGTGGGTCACCAACCGGTGAGGGCCCACGTCGCCGGCGTGACGATTCCCCGCATGACTCTTCGTTCCACGTGTTCCACCGCGGTGTCCTCGACGGCCCACAGCCGGCGTACCGGATCCCAGGTGCCCGATGTGACGCTGCCGTCAAGGATCGGATTCAGACATGCCCCCACGTACGCCAGCGCGTTGTCGAGGTGATGCAAATCCGCGTCGAGCGCGCTTCGGCGCGCCTCCATGGGGTAGCCCCGATACCAGATCGCCCCTGGGGGGCGGCAGAAGGAGGGGAGAACTAGCCTGTCGCGGGACCACCGCTCCCGCGCTCGCAGCGCGGCCACCAAACGCGTCGCGTCTAACCGCTCCATGCCGACCAGGAACACCAAATCCACCAGATCCCGGTAACGGCTGGAGACCACGCCCTCCGTGCCGTGTCTCTCATAGATCGCGGCCACTTTGTCAGCGACCTGTTCGGCCGCCGGGTACAACCGGAACCGGGGTGGCTCCGCAACCCCACCGAGCCGGATCACCGGCTCCGGGCGTATCAGCCGGAAATCGTCGACGAACTCTCGTTCACACGAGATCCCGACATCGAAGTGATCCCACAGCGCTGTGCCGACATGGACCGCCATCTTCACTTTCCGAAGGGCCGGCTCCGTCTGCGGCATCACGCGTGTGACCACGAAACGCAGATGGTCCCCCAAGTCAACGCTTCCCGCCTCACGCAGCTCAGCTTCGGCGATCGACGGACACGCGACCAGGTGGACCAGGTTGACATCGCGGGTGTCGCGGGCACCCGGCCGAAGGAGAGTCAGGCTGACTCCGCCTTTGAGCGCCCACGGCGAATCCGGGTGCTGGAAGACCCGGGCAAGTAACCGCTGGTGAAGAAACTCCCGACGTACCTGGGTGACCGGTCTGCCGGTCCGGTACGCCAACATCCGCAGCCGGGTATCCGCCGCTTTTCGGAACGCGCCTGGTGTCGCGTAACCACGGCTGTCAGTCATCATCCGCTCCCGATGTATTTCCCGGGCCCCCAGGGAACCTGGGAGCGGGATCACACCCGGGCACCGTCCGGGTCTGACCGGCCCCACCCTGGTGCGACCCTGTTCAGTTACTCCCACTTGGGAACAACTACCCGAAGTCGCCGTTGGTTTCGGGTGAAATCGGCCAAATGTGGCAAGTTGATCTCCTGGTGGTGCCGCCACGGCGTGACGGCAGCCGTGACATCACGGGTGGACGGCCGTCTGCGGCGGCGCCTGACCCGGCGTTTCAGGGCGTGCCGGATACGCCCAGCCGCCATGCGCTGCCCGCCCACACCCCCTTCGTTCGCCCGGTCCGTCGTCGCTTCGACACCCGGACATAGCGCCCTGTGTGGTATTGGGGGTCCCGTGTCCTCAATCGTGTAGACAGCTTGGGTACGCTGTCGGAGGTTGGGGCGGTAGCTCAGCCGGTTAGAGCAGTGGACTCATAATCCATCGGTCGCGGGTTCGAGTCCCGCCCGCCCCACACGTAGCCCCTGACCTGCGAAAACGGGCAGGGGTTTCGTGCTTGAGAAGCCAACGGAGGACGCGCCACTGGCACGCCGGTGTCAAACGTGCAACGACCAATGACCTGAGCCGGGTGCTGAGGCACCTGCGAGGGCAGCCCAGTGGGTCAGGCGTACCTCGGCGCGGTCAACACACGCGTGTTCAGTCTCGACTGGCACCGTCC
Organism: Actinomycetales bacterium; assembly: GCA_002919305.1. Taxonomy (GTDB): domain Bacteria; phylum Actinomycetota; class Actinomycetes; order Mycobacteriales; family Micromonosporaceae; genus RSA1. The sequence continues at coordinate 5,473 of PKFB01000026.1, read as the reverse complement.
GGCCACACGACGATCACCGGTACGCCCTGTGTACGGGCGTACGCCACCACGTCGGCGGTGCCGCCGTAGCCGCGAGCTGGTTTCCCATCCCAGACAGCGAGAAGCCGATCTGCGTGATTGACCATGTATTCGCTTGCGGCCATGTGCGCCTCGGCGGTGGATTCGATGAAGTCCATCCGGTGGATCGCTGTGGCGGCCGCGAGAAGCTCGTCGTAGTCGCGATGGTGATCAGCAGGAAGACCATCGCGGTACTGCTGGGCGGGGATGATGACTTCCAGCCGCCCGCCAAGATCCAGGACGGCCCGGGCGAACAGCGTGTCGGCGCCGTCGGCGAGGCAACTTAAACCCACAAGGTCCGGGCCAAGGGTGGACAGTTCGGCGCGGAGGGCCGCGTCCACTAAAGCAACGGTGGTTGCGGGGAGGCCGCGGTGTCCGCTGATGGCGATTCTCATGGGTCTTCCTCGTAGAGGGCATTGAGGCGGTTGTCCAGATTGGGTACGCCGATGGAGCCAAGTTCAGAACGCCAGCGGGTAACCGTGCGTACCCCTCGTTCGGAGCCGATCTGACGCGCGATGTCGTAAGCCATCGTGGCGTGGTGGCACGCGGCGTCGATCTGACCGGCTTTCGCAAGAGCACGGGCGTGTTCGATCGTGGCGAGTATCCGCTGCTTCGGCGATTGTGGGATATCAGCGGTCACCTGGAAGGCCGCTTCGGCGGTGCGGATCAGGCCGAGTCGGGAGGCGGCGAGCGCACGGTACGCGGTCACCCGCGCCTCATCAAAGCGGAACACCCAAGGCCACACGGTGTCGTGCCAGCCAGACAGCCGCCGCTCCGCCTGATCGAGCAGGGGCATCGCTGACCGGTCAGCCATCCAGGCCAAAGCCACCGCCTCCATCGTGTCCAGCCACGCCAACGCCACCGAGGGCGCGCCTTTAGGGAGGGAGGCCCGGGCCTGGCGGATCAACCGCAACCCCGGGGCGGCATCACCGATGGAGACCGCGTACTGTCCCATACTGGCAATCATGTACGCGGGAAGCAGCGGATGTCCTGACCGCTGGGCCGCGGTGACGGCGAGCCGGTAACAACGGCGCGCATTGGCCGTGTCATCCAAGTCGGCATAGATCCACGCGGCCAGCCCGGCGGTCTCCGACACGACACTGTGGAGAGAACGTTCGGCGGCTTGAGAGCGGGCCGCGAGCTGACGCACCAACGACAGATGCGCGGCGACCGCCCCGATCAGCGGGCGCGACGGGGTGGATTGCTCCATACGGCGGTACGCCGTCGTGGTGACCGTGAGCAGTTGCGTGTCGACAGGCGCCTCGCGGCCTGCCGCAGCGGTAGCGCCGGCCACAGCGGCACCGAGCGCACCACCCAAAAGAGTGCGGCGTTTCGTGGTGTCCTCCTCTGGTCGGGCATCGGCTAATCCAGCCATCCACCGCGGGATACCCAGCCCATCGCACAGTGCCCGAATAGTGGCGATTGTCGGGGTGCGGCTTCGGCCACTGGCCAGACGCGATATGTGGGCTTGGGAAAGGCCAGTCCGGGCAGCGATTTCGGTTTGGGTCAGCCCGGCCGCGATGAGCATGGACAGGACCGTGGACCACGCCCCGGCCGCTAACGGCTCCCGGAGAGAGCCCAGCAGCTCGGGGGGAATCTCCTTAAGGCATCCCTTGTGGCGTCGGCGGCCCTGCGTTTGGCAGGGAACACACTGCTGTTCAGGGTTGTAACGGCTGAGCGGCGTCTGACAGGTGGTACAGCGTCGCGCGCTCATCATGCTCCCCGACTGTTCGGATATGCCGCCTCGTATAACGACGCTGCCGCCTATACGGAACTGTGTAGCGCGTAAAGACAGAACGCAGAAACTGTGTCAGTAACGGCAAGGGGGATCACGTCAACGAGCGCCCCTCACTGCCCGCCGCAGAACCCGAAGGGGAGACATGACCAGCTGCTATCGGGGTCACCGCTGGTCGTCTACCCGGCCAGGGAACGGAACCGCGGGGAGGAGCCCAACCCGCGGGCCCACTACCAGGCGGGGCGGGACTCAAGTGAGGGGCAAACGCCGAGGGCCCTCGGCTCCCTCACTCCCCGGCGTCGTGCTGCTCCCAGGACCACGACGACCGGGTGGGCCGCAATGGCCCCACCGGCCAGGACACAAAGAGAGTGTCCTGGCCGGTGGAGACCCACGAGCTGAATAGGAGCACCGTCATGCCTGACCCGGTCCAGACCTCCCGCAGCCTCAGCCACATCATCTGCCGCCACCACGACTCACTAAACCGCGGCCGAAAAACGCGGCGACGCACCCCATCGGTCGGAGAAAAACCGACGCGGACACCTTCCGATCAGGCCAGTCAGTCGGATGGTGCTCCACTGAGTGAACTGGTTACCGGGCCACCACCACCGGCCTTACCAGACAAGCCGCTCGTGCCCGATGAATACCCCTGGGCCCGAGAAGTCAGACGCATCCGCTACCACCACCAGGAAGTCATCCGCCGTCACTGGCGCATGAGCGACGGCGAGCGCTGCTACACCTGCAAAACCCCCTACCCCTGCTCGGAAGTGGAGCAGTCCGAGCAGCAGATGCTCCGCGCCGGCCTGATCGACCCAGGTCCACCCTGGCCCCCTACGGGGAGCTAATAGAGCGGGACACCCATCTCGTCCCCTGAAGGGTAGTGGCTGTCCGTGTCAACAGCAGGCGCGTACGTTGCCGACAGGCACGCCTACGCCGTCCGGGCACTAGTACGACCACTAGATGGACTGGATGGGCAAGCCAGCGACCGAAGTTGATCATCCAGATTTAACGCTCTGACCAGCACAGATGCATAACCGCCGGATTGCTACAAAAATCAGCCCAACCGAAGCTCAAAAAGCGGGCTTGACCTGCGATTTGAGGTTGGGGTTGCTTCATCACCCCTAGAGGGAGCGCGCACGATGCGGCACCTGGAGAGTGAAACGTTGAGCAGGGCTGTCGCGGTAAAGGCGCGAGCGCACAGGTAGGAGGCGTGAGGCAGGGCTGCAGGGATCGAGGCAACGGGGCGGGAACACGGAGCCGGTCTCCTTGGAGACGGTGCTGTTCTTGCCCGTAGAGCAGGTCACTGAAGCCGACGGAGCACCAGTTGCGGGACCGGTAGCCGCGGCAGCGCCTCCGGTCTTTCGTTGGTTTCCCACACCACCAGCCCCACCCTGGTGGTCGGGTCCTTCAACAGGTGGGTCAGGACTGCCATCTGCCCGGGACGGAGGAATCGGAATTCCGGTGGGTACGCGCTTTCCGCTGCCATCGCCGCTCGTTCGCGCGGCCCTGCGGGGCGCGCAATCGACGGAGCTTGCCGTCCGCGTACCGGAGCCGCTGGTGGTGCGGGTGGACTGTCCGGAAGGGACGGACCGGAACTGATCCACACCGTGTCTCCCGGGGTGCACAGGCCGGCCAATAGGCCCGTAGAGGTCAGGCCCGCACCGGGTGGGAATTCCGTGACGTGGTCACGGCCGGCGGCCACGGCCGCCACCGCGGCACGTTGCGCTGGCCAGGCTTCGGCGTACCCCAGAAGGGCCAGCGCCGCAGGGAGTGGCAGCACGTCGAGATGGCCGCGCCGCACCGGCCAGCGGGGGAAGATTGGTCGGGGCCAGACGTAGGGTAGGTCGTCGGGGAGGCCACCGAAGCGCGGCCGGTAGTACGCCGGGTCTTTGCGGAGCAGCGCTGACCGGTGGCTTAAGTGCAGGACTTCGTGCCCCAACCAGGGAGGCAGGTACCCGTTGTCGCGCAGCTCGTCGAAGTGCGGCACCTGCCCCGCCGTGAACTCCAGAATCTGCCCGCGCACCGTATCCGCGCACCCGTACGCCGCCCACTGATCACACACCGCCACGCCGTAGCAGACCAGGGCGGCGGTGAATCCGCGCCACATGGCAACCGCCGGGTGGCGTTTCCAGCCGTACTCCGGCCATACCAGGGCCCGCAGGATCTGGAGCGTCTCCACCCGCTGCTTTCCCAAGCGTCGGGGGTCCAGCGCGGCGGCGCTGGCTCGGAACTCGGGGTAGGGCAGGAAGGTCTGCATGGTGTCCGCACCGGTACCCGGCCCTGTGGGGGCCATGCCGACGGAATACAGCCACCCGATGACCGTTTCGCGGCGCGATGTCAGGGGTATCGATCGCGAGAGAGGAAATGCGGACGAACTCGTCGTTTTGGAACGGAGCGGCGGGGAACCACGAAGGTCACTGACGGACGGTGCTCGGTAGCGCGGCCGACCGGTTGATCGCCGGACGGTGAGTGATGCCTGAAGCGCAGCGGCCGGCCGCGGTGTCACTGACCGGTGGGGAGCCCGTGACGAGGAGGGCGATATGAGCAGCGTGATCGAGAGCGTCGATGTCGCGGTGCCGGTCCGTACCGCCTACAACCAGTGGACTCAGTTTGAGCAGTTCCCCCGCTTTATGGAGGGGGTACGCGAGATCCGGCAGATCGGTGACCGCAACACCCACTGGGTGGTCGAGATCGGTGGGGTTACCCGCGAGTTCGACGCCGCCATCACCGAGCAGCTACCCGATGAGCGGGTGGCTTGGAAGTCGGTCAACGGCCCGCACCACGCCGGTGTTATCACCTTCCACCGGCTCGACGCGAACCACTGCCGGGTGACCGCTCAGATGGACATCGAACCGGAAGGCTTCGTGGAGAACGTCGCCGACAAATTCGGTGTCCTCCGTCGCCGGATCAAAGGCGACATGGAGCGGTTTAAGGAGTTCATTGAAAACCGTGGCCAGGAGACCGGCGAGTGGCGTGGCCATATCGACCGGCCACAGCCGTGAGCGCCCCGCCTCCCATCGACCCGGCCCATGCCCGCCCACCGGGGGTTGATGACCGGGTCGTGAAGGCCGTCGGTCAGCTCACCGAGGCGCTGGAGAAGATCGAGCGGGCTCGGGGCCGGCTGTATGACTTCCATCAGCTGGTGGGCGCCGCCGACTGCCTCCTCGACCATGTCGTGGCCGGCCTGCGGGAGACCGGCCACCACGAACTGGCCGATCACATTGAACAGGAGCTGATTGGGCGCAACGTGCTGCCCGGCCGGTGGACCTTCCAGATCGTGGAGGAGTTCGACGAGGGCTACTACGCCGTGTTCCGAGCAGAAGAGGAGCGGGTACGGAACGCGCTTTTAGCGGGGCACCGCCATGTCTGGGAGGCCGAGTTGAAACAGCGGCGCCGTACCTGGGGGCGTCCGGGGCACGAGGCGCGACCGGAACCGGAGCCCAGCGGGGACGGAGCCAGGTCCCGGCGGTGACGGAGCCGGCTCAGCTGCGGGGCGGAGCCACGACAGACACGGCCCCGCGTACCCCCGTAAAGAAAAAAGGGGGGAGGGGTACGCGGGGCCACCTGCGGTCAGAATGGCCAGTCGGCGTTCTGTCCGCGTTCCAGCAGCGGGATCATCTGGAAGCACTGATCGGTCAGGCCACCGAAGGTGTGCCGGTTCCCCGCCCCGGATGGGGCGTGCCT
>PKFB01000062.1 GCA_002919305.1 Actinomycetales bacterium | reverse complement strand
CGAGCAGGCCGCGCAGCGAGCCCGGATCGAGGAGCTCGCCGCGCAACGGGAGATGTGGAACGACCCCATGTACGTCGCCGCGCAGGCCAGAGAACGACTTCAGTACGTACGCCCCGACGAGACGCCGTATGTGGTCGTCGTGGCGCCTGATCCCGCCGACTCCGCCGCCGACTCCGCCGGGGAGGCCGACGCTGAGGATGAGCGTCCCTGGTTCGGTGAGCTGTGGAGCACGCTGGAGGCTGCGGACGGCGACGATGGGGAGCAATCATGACCGACGCCATTCCCCCGCCGGTGTATCAGCCGGCCACCCCCGCCGATGAGGAGGTGGTCGCCGCGCAGCTCGGGCGGCGGCCGCGGGCCACCCGGGCGGTCGCGCACCGCTGTGGGTGCGGTCTGCCTGATGTGGTGGAGACCGCACCTCGCCTGGCCGACGGCACCCCGTTTCCGACGCTGTACTACCTGACGTGTCCCCGACTCACCTCCATGGTCAGCCGTATGGAGTCCGAGGGACGGATGGCTGAGATGACCCGGCGGCTGGCCGAGGATCCGGAGTTGGCCGCTCGGTACACCGCGGCGCATCAGGACTACCTGCGGCGGCGTGAGGCGATCGCTCACGTGCCGGAGATCGCCGGAGTGTCGGCCGGGGGGATGCCTCGGCGGGTGAAGTGTCTACATGTGCACGTGGCGCACGCCTTGGCCGTCGGCCCAGGGGTCAACCCGTTCGGGGATGAGGTGCTCGCCACCGTGCCGCCGTGGTGGCTTGAGGGGCCCTGCGTCACCCCCGTTGAGGAGGAGCCGGACCAATGACCAGAGTGGCCGCCATTGACTGCGGAACCAACTCGATCCGTCTGTTGATCGCCGATCTCACCGACGACGGTGGGTTGGTGGATGTGGAACGTCGGATGGAGATCGTCCGGTTAGGGCAGGGGGTGGACCGCACGGGACGGCTCGCGGCGGAGGCGCTGACCCGTACCCGGACAGCGCTGGTCGATTACGCGGACCGGATTCGCCGATCCGGGGCGACCCGGGTCAGGATGGTCGCCACCAGCGCCACCCGCGATGCTGAGAACGCCGACGAGTTCCGCGACATGGTGACCGGTGTGCTCGGCGTCCCTCCCGATGTGGTGACCGGGGAGGAGGAAGCGCACCTGTCCTTCACCGGCGCTGTGGGCGGTTTGTCTCGCGACACTGAGCCGCCCTACCTGGTCGCCGACATCGGAGGTGGCTCCACCGAACTGGTGGTGGGAACCGATGAGGTGAAGGCCGCGTGCAGCGTGGACGTGGGGTGCGTCCGGATGACAGAGCGGCACCTCCACGACGATCCACCTACTCCGGCGCAAATCGTCGCCGCTGAAGCGGACATTCGGCAGGCGGTGGATAAGGCGCTGGCTGTGGTGGAGGGCCAGACGGCCCGCACCCTGATCGGGTTGGCGGGCTCTGTCACCACCGTGGCGGGGATCGCCCTCGGGCTGCCCGCGTACGACTCCGCCGCCATCCATCACGCCCGGATCTCCTACACCGATGTGGCCGAGGTGACCGGGATGCTGCTGTCCGCCACGCGCCAGCAGCGGGCTGCGCTAGGGGTCATGCACCCTGGCCGGGTGGATGTGATCGGCGCCGGGGCGCTCGTGCTGCGAGTGCTCATGGAGCGCGCGGGAGCGGATTCGGTTATCGCCAGCGAGCACGACATCCTGGACGGTATTGCGCTGAGCCTCGCCTAGACACCGGCGGCCACCGTGAGGCACACCGTACCCCGACGCGGCCGGCGCGGTTAGGTGATCGCGGCAAACCGCTCTACCAGGCTGGTTTTACCCGAGACGATGAGCAGGTCGCCGGCGTGCACCTCGGTCTCGGGGCGGGCGTAGGTGAAGTCCTCCCCGGGGCGTTTGACCCCTACCACGGTGACCCCGTACTTGGTACGCAGAGCGGACTGGGCCAGGGTACGCCCTATCGCCTCCCGAGGCGCGCGGGTCTTGACGATCGCGTAGTCATCGTCGAACTCGATGAAGTCGATCATCTTGCCGGTTACCAGGTGGGCCACCCGCTCGCCCATCGCCGCCTCGGGGTAGACCACGTGGTGGGCGCCGATGCGCTGCAGGATCTGGCCGTGCTGAGCCGTGATCGCCTTCGCCCAGATCTCCCGTACGCCCAGGTCGACCAGGCCGATGACGGTGAGCACGCTGGCCTCTATCCCGGTGCCGATGCCGACCACCACCCGGGGGAAATCAGCCAGCCCGAGCTGACGTAGCGCCTCCTCGTCCGTGGCGTCGGCTTCGACGACGTGGGTGAGTTTGTCGGCCCACTTCTGGACCAGCGCCGGATTGTTGTCGATGGCGAGCACTTCGTGCCCGAGCCGTTCCAGGGACGCTGCGACCTGGCCCCCGAAGCGGCCAAGGCCGATCACAGCGACGCTGTCGTCACCGACTGAGGTCATGATGCCCGCCTTAACCGACGATCGGTCTCTCTTCAGGAAGACGGTACAGACGCTGGCGAGATCGAAGCGCGAGCGCCGCCGCCACCGTGATGGTTCCGACGCGTCCCAGATACATCAGGACGACTAGGAGCACCAGGGCCGGAGTGGGGAGCTCAGTGGTGATTCCCGTGGACAGTCCGGTGGTGGTGGCCGCGGATGTCACCTCGAACATGGCGTCCTGAAGCGACAGATTGGTCATGATCAGCGCCATCAGTGTGCCCAGCCCCACCACCGCGACACTGAGGAGGGCCACCGCCAGCGCTTGCCGCTGCACTCCCTGCGCCAGACGCCGTTGGAACACCACGACGTCCGGCTCTCCCCGCGCTTCCGCCCAGATGACGAAGGCCAGCAGGAAGAAGGTGGTCAGCTTAATCCCCCCGGCGGTGCTGGCGCTGCCTCCGCCGATGAACATAAGCGCGATCGTCACCAGGTAGGTCTCCACGCTCATCGCGCTGTAGTCCACGGTGTGGAATCCCGCTGAGCGAGGGGTCATGCCCTGGAAGAAGGCGGCCAAGAGCTTGTCGGGGGTGCGCAGCGGGCCCAAGGTGGCCGGGTTGGACCACTCCAGGCCCAGCACCGCCGCCATGCCCACCAGGAGCAGGATCGCGGTACCCAGCAGCGTCACCTTGGTGTGCATCGACCAGCTGCTGGGGTGCCGGAATTGGCGTTGGAGCTCGAATATCACCGGGAACCCGACGCCCCCGACGATCACACCCGCCGCCACCGTCAGGCAGATCCAGGGGTCGCTGACGAAGCCGGTCAGGCTGTCGTCGTAGAGGGTGAAGCCGGCGTTGTTGAAGGCGGATACGGCGTGGAACACGCCGTACCACAGCGCTTTGCCCAGGGGATAGTCGTAGCCCACCATCAGGCGTGCGGTGAGCAGGGCGGCGAGCAGGCTCTGGAATATCAACATGGTGATGGCTACCCGCACCACGACCTGCCGCGCCTCTCCGAGGGCGGATGTCTGGGTCGCCGCCTGCGCCAGCAGACGCACGGACAGGCCGAGCCGACGCGAGACCGCCATGACCAACAAGGTGGCCAGCACCATGACCCCCAAGCCGCCGGTCTCGAACAGCAGCAGCAGGACGACCTGCCCGAACGGGGACCAGTAGGTGTGGGTGTCCACCACAGTCAGGCCGGTGACACACGCGGCGGACGTGGCGGTGAACAGCGCAACCAGGAACGGGGCCCGTCCTTCACCGGCCTGGGAGACCGGGAGGGATAGCAGGAAAGTCCCGATCACGATGAAGCTGAAGAAGGCCAGCGGGAGGACTCGGGCTGGCTTGCGCAGAGTGCTGTAGGTAGCCACCGCAATGAATAATCGCAGCTCGGCGCCGGCTCACCAGCCGTACAGGGCAGACCCGATACCCCGGCGCCGGGATATCCGGTGGTGACACCGGTGTGGGACAGGTCGGTGTGACACTACCCGCTCCGCCGTTCTCGGGTTTCCCACGCCCCCTTTTCGGGGAGCTACCAGAGAGCTGTCAGGCGCGCCGGCAGCACAGGTCGGCGTACCAGCCGCACCGTGCGGTGAGGACAGCGAGACGACCGATCGTCGCGGCCGGCTACCGGTGTCGAAGGAGTGTGGATATGGGTGAGATGGTCACCTTCCCCAGTGACGGAGACCGCGTCGCGGGTTACTTATCCACTCCATCGAGCGGTACGCCCGGGCAGCACCCTTCTGTCGTTGTCATTCAGGAATGGTGGGGACTGGTCCCGCATATCCGATCGGTGGTCGACCGACTCGCCGCGGAGGGCTTCACCGCGCTCGCGCCCGACCTCTACCGCGGTGCCAGCGCCACCGAACCGGATGAGGCCATGCGGCTGATGATGGGGCTGGCGATGGATCAGGCCGCCAGAGATATCGCCAGCGCCGCGGGTTTTTTAGCCACCCGAACAGAGAGGGCCCGGCCGGTCGGGGTCGTAGGTTTCTGCCTGGGAGGCAGCCTGGCGTTGTGGGCCGCCACCCTGACCGACCACATCACCGCTGTTGCGAGTTTCTATCCCTCACAGCCCTGGGAACGGATGCGACCGGACTGGGCAGGGTATCGCGGCAAGCGGGTGGTTATCCACTGCGCTGAAGGAGACGGCGCCTCCCGCGCACCCGGGATCCAGCGGATCAAGGAAGCGATTGAACAAGCGGGCGGGATCTGCATCCTGTACGACTACCCCGGTACGACACATGCGTTTTTCAACGATGACCGCCCCGAGGTCTACGACAGCGAGGCCGCGGCGCTGGCCTGGGCGCGTACCTTGGATCTCTTCCACACCGCCCTCACCTGACCCGCTCCGGGTCAAAACCGGAGGGGTACGCGGAAACGCTGTGTTTCTTAAACGGTGAAAGCGGTGGTGTTTGCGTGTTCTCGGACGCGTGTCGCCTTAATATTTAAAGCCTTATAGTCAGGAAACGTTCGTCACACGTCCGTCGCGCGCTGTGAATCGGCCGAACGGGATGCGGCGCCTGCGTCGGTGATAAACTGCGCAAAGTTTAGCCGGCAGTCGGTAGCGCTATCCCGAGATGAGTAAATTATTGTGTAACTTCCTGTGTTGTGGATTGAGAATTAAGATGAGATAACTTTTAGAGCGGAAATCTCAAGGCCCCTTGGTGCGGGTGGCCTGATCAGGTCAATCGTTATTCCTTTGCTGGGCAAATCCATGAGTATCTCAATGTCGGGCAGTGAAACAATCCACGTCAGTCAGAAGCGGGTCGCTGGAGACGTGGTGTGACGCCATAGCGTCGAAACATTTCGCACGCCGATAGCGGGTCGTTGACCGTACGCCCCGAAAATGTGAACATGCGTCAGCAACGCTTGTGCCGCTCCTAGGAAACCACCACACGAAGGCCGAGGGTATGGTCGGTACCTCCGGCGGGTCGATCGCGATGATCGACGCCGACGTGACGGTCAGCGGCGTACCGGTTAAGGAGAGGATGAGCCGGTGACCACACAGTGCTGGACGGTGGTGGAGACCTCCGAAGGGCGGTATATCGCGCCGGGCAGCGGCTGGCCCGGTGACCCCGCTACCCCGGCGACACCCGTGGCGATAAGCGCCGCTGACACGCGTACCCTCGCCGCCGAGGCCGAGCACATCGCGGAGCTGGACGCTCGGGTTTCGGTGTGCCGGGCCTGCCCACGCCTTGTGGCCTGGCGTGAGGAGGTCGCCGCCACCAAACGCGCCGCATTCGCGCACCAAGACTATTGGGGGCGGCCCGCGCCAGGGTTCGGGCCTGCCGACGCCGAGATCCTCATTCTCGGATTGGCGCCCGCCGCGAACGGCGCCAATCGCACCGGTCGCATGTTCACTGGTGACCGTTCCGGGGAGGTGCTCTACGCCGCCCTATACCGCGCCGGGCTCGCCAATCAGCCAACCAGCGTCGCGGCCGGGGACGGCTTGGAACTGCGGCGTACCCGGATCACGGCCGCGGTTCGCTGCGCTCCACCCGCCAATAAGCCCACCCCATCGGAACGGATCGTCTGCGCGAATTGGTTGGCGCGGGAGCTCACACTGCTCGCGCCGACTCTCAAGGTCATCGTGGCGTTAGGAGCGTTCGCCTGGAACAGTTTCTGGCCGGTGGCCACGGCGGTGGGGGTGACTCCGCCTCGACCGCGCCCCGCGTTTGGCCACGGGGTTGAGTTCCATCCTCCAACCGGCCCGGTCCTGCTGGGGTGTTACCACGTGAGCCAACAGAACACGTTCACTGGCAAACTCACACCCGACATGCTGGACGCGGTTTTGGCCCGGGCCGTGGACCTCGCGAACGGTCAGGCCGGGAACGGGCGACCGACGACCTGAAGCGAACCGGACAGGGATGGGGCGGCGATGCGGAGCAGAGGGCAATTACCACTGGTCCTCATCGGCATATTCCTGGTGATCTTGGCGGTCTCCACAGCCATGACCAGCACCCAGGTCACCAGGGTGACGCCGCCTCAGATCGTGTGGGGGCCGGCTAACGGCGCCCCCATTGATATACCGGATATCCCATCTCTCCCTGATCCACCAGATGCAGGTTCTGAGTCCGGGATATCACTCGGTCCCTGGTTCGACACCATTGTGACGGTCTTAGGGGGTGTGCTCGCACTCGGCGTGGCAGGGGCGCTGCTGTGGTACACCCTGCGGGACCGGCTGAACTTCCAGCTCCGGACGCCGCAATCCCCTATCCGGACCGCCCAGCGTCGCCGCGAGGAGGTGCGGGCCGCGGTCGTTGCCGGCATCGACGACCTCGATGACCCCACGATCGACGCGCGTCGCGCGGTAATCGCCTGCTGGTTGCGTCTGGAACGTGCCGCAGCCGAAGCCGGTACGCCGCGTGCGCCATCCGACACCCCTGGCGATCTTGTTTCTCGGATGTTGACCGAGCAGCGGATCAGCGTAGAGTTGCTGGCTCGACTCGCCGATGTTTACCGGTGGGCACGCTACGCTCCGCACGATGTGGATGAGCGGATGCGGGTCGAGGCCCGCCGCGCTCTCGAACAACTCGCGGCCGAACTGGCGGCTCCTGCCCGGAGCGAGGTGACGACATGAGCGGGTGGGCGAGCCTGGAAGATCTGCTCACCGATGCGAACCCCACCCCGCGCCATCGGCTGGTGCACTGGCCGCGTGTGATCGCGGCGGTGATCTTCTCCCTGGTTGTCGGGTTCATCATCCACATGGGACTGCAGTACGCCAGCTACGCCCTGCCCTACCCGTTGATCGCCGGTGGGCTGTTCGCGTTGATCGTGCTGCATTGGTCTGTCCGCCTCACCCGGCCACCCGCCGATGCTAGCCAAGAGGCTGTCCATCAAGCAGCCTGGGAGGGCCAGGAGTGGCGGCAGATGTACCAGGGGCGCGCGTTCGGGGGCGTTTTCCGGTGGCAGAACCGATTGAATTGGACGACACCGGACCGCCAATCATTCGTGCGTACCGTCCATCCCGTGATCGTGGATCTGGTCGATGAACGGCTTCGACAGCGGTACGGGATCCGTCGAGATCAAGACCCCAAGCGGGCGCAGGAGGTATTGGGAAAGGAATTATGGGATTTTCTGACCACACCTCCGCGGCGGGTCCCATCGCCGCGACGGCTGGCGGCGCTCGTACAGAGGATGGAGACGCTGTGATTCACGTTCTGCCTCCGCGTGAGGTGGGTGGGCTCGCCCACCGAGTACTGGACACGGTGGAGGCCGTGGTGGTGGGTAAACGGGATGCGCTCAGCCTAGTGCTGGCGGGCATCCTGGCCGGCGGGCACGTCTTGCTGGAGGACCTACCCGGTCTGGGAAAGACGTTGACCGCGCGCTCCCTGGCGCAGGCATTGGGGATTGAGTTCCGGCGGTTGCAGTTCACCCCGGATCTGCTGCCCGCCGACGTGACCGGTTCGTACCTGTACGACCAGCGGACTCACGACTTCACCTTCCGACCCGGTCCGGTGTTCACCAATCTGCTGCTCGCCGACGAGATTAACCGCACGCCACCGAAGACCCAGGCGGCGCTGCTGGAGGCGATGCAGGAAAAGCAGGTGAGCGTGGAGGGCACCACCTACCGGCTGGCCGCGCCGTTCCACGTGCTCGCCACCGCCAACCCGGTCGAGTACGAAGGTACCTATCCGCTCCCCGAGGCGCAGCTGGACCGTTTCCTGCTGCGGGTCTCCTTCGGTTACCCCACCCCCGCCGAGGAGTGGGAGGTGCTGAAGCGGCGGATGCTGCGGCAACGGGAGGAGACGTATCTGGAACCGGTGGTCGACGCCGAGACCCTGATCGCGATGCAGCGGACGGTCGAAACGGTCACGGTGGAGGACTCCATCGGTCAGTACATCGTGAGCCTGGCGGCGGCCACCCGGCAGCATCAGCAGGTTCTGGTCGGCGCCTCGCCTCGGGGGTCGCTGGCCCTGCTGCTGCTGGCACGGGCACTCGCCGTCATCGACGGCCGGGACTACGTGGTCCCCGAAGACGTCAAAGCGGTCGCGGTACCGGCGTTGGCGCATCGGATTTCACTGCGCCCAGAGGCGTGGATGCGGCGGGTCGACCCGGCCCAGATCGTGCAGGAGATCGTGAACAACACCCCAGCCCCCGCCAGCGGGGCGCTTCCCACGTACGCGGGGCACGGACGGTGACCGATACGTCCGCCAAATTCAGCATAGGGATACCGCTTTTGCCGGATCTCCAGCCCAAGGCGGGCCGCGGTGCAGCGGGTCCCTCGGCGGACGGGCATCCTCCACCAGTGTGGTGGCCCACCCGCGCGCTGCGACGCGCGGTTGGACTCGCCGGCCTGTTGATGTTCCTGGCCGCCATCACTGGCCGCCTGGATCTGCTGGTTTTGGCCCTCCCGTTTGTGGTGGGAACCGCCTGGAGTCTGCGCCGTCGTCCGACCGTCGAGCCGGAGGTGACGCTGGGCGTATCGGAGAGCCTGGTACCCGAAGGGGAACAGGTACGCGTCATCGTGACGGTGGGCAACCCGACGGACACGGCCTTTGACTTCGTCGTCACGGGGCTACGCCGTTCGCCGTGGCTGCGGATGCAGCGGGGAATCCGGCCGTACGCCATTCCCCTGCCGGCGGGCTCCGAGGGCGACATCGAGCTTGACGGGCGTACCTTGCGGTGGGGCCGACACGCGTTAGGGCCGGCGCGGGCGTATGCGGTCGCCTGTGATGGCCTATTGGAAAGCCACCGAGTGACGACCCCACCGCTGTGGCTGCGGGTCCACCCCGTCAACGAGGACTTCCAAGCGGGAGAGGGGATGCCCCGCGCCGCCGGCCTGGCCGGCACGCATCACTCTCGGCGACCGGGGGAAGGGGGTGAACTGGCCGGGGTTCGGCCCTTCGCTCCCGGTGACCGGCTGCGCCGCATCGATTGGCGGGTGTCGCTGCGTACCCGCGAACTGCACGTCTCCGCCACCCTGTCCGATCGGGACGCGGAAGTGGTCATCCTGCTCGACGTGCTCCATGAGGTCGGCGCCTCCGGCGGTGTGGGGGGAGCCGCCAGCGCCCTGGACACCGCCGTGCGGGCGGCGGCCGGGATCGCCGAGCACTATCTGCATCGAGGGGACCGGGTGTCGCTGATCGAATTCGGTCCCAAGTTCCGGCAGCTGCGTCCGGCCAGCGGCCGACGGCAGTACCACGCTGTTTTGGAGTGGCTGCTGGAC
The DNA here is from genome assembly GCA_002919305.1 of Actinomycetales bacterium. GTDB lineage: Bacteria > Actinomycetota > Actinomycetes > Mycobacteriales > Micromonosporaceae > RSA1. The sequence goes on along the minus strand of PKFB01000062.1, from coordinate 9,694 downwards.
ATCACCGTCTCTGCGGGACAGGTCGACGCAACCACCTGGCTGCAGCGCCCGTATCTGCTGCCCTCCAACGCCCTGGTGGTGGCGTTGACCCCGTTAGTGGATGACCGCAGCGCTGAACTGCTGGCCGGGCTGGCGCGTGCAGGCCGGTTTCTGGTGGCTGTGGACACCCTGCCGGCGAACGCGCGCCCCGCCGCGGTCAACGAGTGGAGCGACGTGGCTTTCCGACTGTGGCGTTTGGAGCGGGAGAACATGCTGGGCCAGTTGCGGGAGCATGGGGTGCCTGTCGTGGCATGGACAGGCTCGGGGAGCCTGGACCAGGTGCTGCGGGATGTGGCGCGAATGGCGGGTTCGGCGCGGGCAGTGGTGCGGTGAGTCGGCTACGGAACTGGTGGCGTGTGTTGCCCCGCCCCACAGCGGCCGTGATGACGGTGCGGACGGTGGTGTTCGTCACCGGCACGGCGGCCATCCTGTTGGCGGTGCCCGCCGGTTACCGGCTGGACGGCCGCGTGATGGCGGTGGCGGGGGCGGTGGCGGGCATCGCGGCGCTGGTGCCGCGTACCGCCTGGGTTGATGTCGTGGAGTACAGCGCCGTGGCCGTGTGGGTGGGCGCCACCGTGGTGGAGCAGGTACCGGTGGAGGTGCCCGCGCTGTTCGGGATCGCCGTCATGCTCTACCTGCACCACACCTTCGCCGCCATGGCGGCGGCACTCCCTGTAAACGCCGAGGTGCTGCCTCAGGTACTGACGAACTGGGCGTGGCGGGCCGGCGCCGTGCTGGTCGTGTCGGGTGTGGCCGGGATCGGCGTGCTGCTGCTCCCCCGACTGGTGCAGCCGGTGTCCTCACCCATCGCGCCCCTGGTGGCGTTGGCCGCCGCGTCGCTGATCGGGGTCACCCTGGCTTTCCAGCTGCGGCGTCGGGGCTGATGCGCCGCGCCTCGGGTCCGCGCGGTGCTGCCTGGGTCACGTTCCAACCGGCACGTTGTGGGTCACCTATCTTCATGACCATCCGACAGTGACGCGGACCTCACGTTAGCGTGAGTTTGTGACCCAGAAACGGATACTCATCGTGGGCGCTGGCCACGTGGGGCTCTACACGGCGATGCGGCTGTCGAAGAAGCTGCGCGCCCGGGAGGCTGAGGTCATCGTCGTTGACCCGCAGCCGCACATGACTTATCAGCCGTTCCTTCCGGAGGCGGCGGCGGGGTCCATCGAGCCTCGGCACAGCGTGGTCCCGATCCGCAGCGTGCTGCGTCGCTGCACCGTGCTGGCCGGCCGGGTCATCCGGATCGAACACGCTCGACGGACCGCCACGGTGGCGCCCGTGGTCGGGCCCACTCGGGAGATCAGCTACGACCACATTGTGGTGGCGCCGGGATCGGTAGCCCGCACCTTGCCCATCCCCGGCCTGCGGGAGAACGCCATCGGCTTCAAGAGCATCGGTGAGGCGATCTACCTGCGTAACCATGTGCTGTCCCGCTTGGACATCGCGGCCACCACCACGCATCCAGCGGTCCGGCGGCGGGCGCTCACCTTCGTCTTCGTCGGTGGCGGGTACGCGGGGATCGAGGCGCTGGCCGAGCTGGAGGACATGGCGCGCGCCGCCATCAAGTACTACCCCGAGTTGAGCGTTGAGGACATGCACTGGGTCCTGGTCGAGGCCACCATGCGGATCCTGCCCGAGGTCGGCCCCGACATGGGCGCCTACACGGCGCGAGAGTTGATGCGCCGCGGCCTGGACATCCGGTTGAACACCCGCCTGGAGTCCTGTGTGGATGGCCGGGTGGTGCTCTCCGACGGAGACAGCTTCGAGGCGGGCACGATCGTGTGGACGGCCGGGGTGAAGCCGCATCCGATGCTGGCCGACACCGACCTGCCGCGTGAGGAGCGTGGCCGTCTGATCTGCCTGCCCACGTTGCAGGTGGCCCACCCGGACGGTACGCCGATCGACGGCGCCTGGAGCGCCGGCGACAGCGCCGCGGTGCCGGACCTGACCGCGGACAAGCCCGGTGTGATGTGCTCGCCGAGCGCGCAGCACGCCGTGCGTCAGGCACGGCGGCTGGCCGACAACCTGGTAGCGACCCTCCGGGGCCGCCCCTGCAAGGAGTACCGCCACGCCTATGCCGGGAGCGTCGCGAGCCTGGGGCTGTACAAGGGCGTCGCGCAGGTGTACGGCATCAAGCTGAAGGGTTTCCCGGCTTGGTTTGTGCACCGGACCTACCACATGAGCCGGATCCCGACCCTGAACCGGAAGATACGGGTGTTGGGGGACTGGACGTTGAACCTGTTCCTACGGCGAGAGGTCGTCTCGCTTGGACAGATTCACGAGCCGCGTGAGACATTCACCGAGTACGCCGTTTCGGCTCCCAGCGGCCCAAACGCCGCGCAGACCGCAGCCCCGAATCAACCGGCACGGTCGAGCCAGTAACCGCGCTCAGCGTGCGTTGAGACCGTGCGTACAGACCGTTGGAAGACCGTTGGAAGACCGCTGACGCGGGTAACACCCGGCCAGCGGTAAAAAGAAGAACGCAGGAAGCTGTGAGCATCGCGGCTCTGGTGGGTTGTTGAGCCGTCGATGACACGCGGAACTCGCCATGCCGCAGCCACGCCGAGCTTTGAACCGAGGACCCATTCGGTGCGGGTCTGTCTGTCCAGTTCAGCGGCGAGACGCGCCTACGGGATCGACGTACCGGCCCACAGTCAGGTAGAAAAAGCAGGCCCCCCAGATCGGTCTGGGTCTCCCTCGTTCGGGTAGACCTGTTGTGATGAGAGGGGTCTGTGGCTGGCTTCGTGACCTGGCCGGTGGACGGTCGCTTGGCTGCTCGCGGTCGTTTTGTCGACATTCGCGGCATTGATAGGCATATTTGTCGCGTTCGACGTCGGCAGGGCGCTCTGCGACGAGCCCACCGACACCTCCCCGTCAGGTTGTCGACAGCGTAATGGAGGCTAAAGATGGGCTGTTTGATCGAAGCGGCGACGTGCGTGAGCCAGTTACCGTTGAGCTGAGCGTCATTCAGGTCGCGCCACAGCCACCTGAACGTCGTTCGTTGCGCCCGGGTGGTGGAACAGGTATACACGGCCGCCTTAAAAGCGGCTGCCTTTGAGGCATGCGGGTTCGATCCCCGCCCCGGGCACCGACGAGCCATGCCAAAGCGTGGCTCACTGCCTGCGCCCTTCTGGTTGCTTTGGCGGGTACTCTGGTAAACCGATGAACTGACGGTCGAGGAGGGCAGCGTTGAAGAGCTCGAACCCGGTGCTCAATAGCTGGGTGGCCGGCGCCGGACGGGGGCAGACGATGGCCCCACCGTATGCCGGATACGGCGCACCCGGTTACGCGTACCCCAATGTTCAGTACCCGCCGATGGCCCCGCCGCGGGTCACCACGATGACGCTGGATGACGTCGTCATCCGGACCGTCGGTCTGCTGGCGTTGTTGGGGATCAGTGGCGCTGCCGCGTGGATCCTTATCCCTGAGACCAACGCCCTCAACCTGGCTCTGTTTGGATCGATGATCACCGGTCTGGTCCTGGGCCTGGTGATCTCCTTCGCACGGATCACCAACCCGGTGGTGATCGGCGCCTACGCGGTCGCCGAGGGCGTCTTCCTCGGAATCGTCAGCAAGTTCTACGAGACTCTCTTCAACGGCATCGTCCTGCAGGCCGTGGTGGGGACCTTCGCGGTGTTCGCCGGCATGGCGGTGCTGTACAAGTTCCGGGTGCTGCGAGCCACGCCGCTGTTCACCAAGGTCGTGCTGGGTGCCCTGATCGGTGCCGTGGGTCTGATGCTCGTCAACCTGCTGTTCGCCGTGTTCGGTGCCGACCTGGGGATCTTCGGTAACCCGACCGACGGCCAGACCGAGCTGCTGCCGATCCTGGTGAGCTTGGCTCTGGTGGTTATCGCGGCCCTCACCTTCGTGCTGGACTTCGCGGCGGTCGAGGAAGGGGTCCGTGCCGGCGCTCCCCAGAAGTACGCCTGGTACGCCTCGTTCGGGATCGTGGTCGGCCTGGTCTTCCTCTACCTGCAGCTGCTGCGTCTGTTGAGCCTGCTACGGGAGTGACCACGACGGTGGCAGTTTTCGCCCGTTCTCAGGCCGGACAGTGACCCAGCATCGTGTCAGAACCGAACAACGAGCCGTCAAACGGCACTGATGACTTCAGCGGCAGCGCGGTGGAGCTGGATGAGTTCCACCGCGCTGCTGATCGTTTTGTCGCTCAGATCATGCACTGGACGCCGCAGCGTTGGAAGGCGACGTCTGGTGTCTCTACTTTCGACCCGTCAGGAGCGGCGCCGGAAAACGCCGAGCGCTCCGGGGAGAACGCCGCTACCCGTGAGGAAGTCGGTTCATCTGGCGCTTCGTCCGCTGCCGAGCCCTCTTCTGACGGCGCTGATTTAGCCTCCGAGCCCATGGTCGTGCTGTCCCGGGCCGATGTCATGTACCGGCTGGTGCAGCGGATCGCGGATCTTGCGGCGGACGCCGAAGGACAGCCCCGGCGTCTGGTACCTCGACTGACCAACGACTTGGCGCTGGTCGACCAGTTTCGGGTCGTCACCGCTGACCTGTTGACGGCCCGTCCCGGACCGGAGACGATACGCGCCGCCATGGAGGCGCTGACCGCCACCCGGCGTACCCTCTTCCCTTCCGCGGTTCCTCCTGCCTCCTGAGAGATCTCCGTTTTCTGACCGGCGTTGGTGGAACCCGCCACCGACGCACGGCGCGGCTTATGAACGGGATGACGTCGTACGCACGGGCACGAGTCGTACCGAAGACGCCAGTTTCACCGCGATCACCAGCACACCGACGGTGGCGACCAGCACGAACAGGGCGAGGGGTCGTGTGCGCTGGGGTCCCCCTTGCGTGTAGGCCGCGACCCAGCCGACAGGCACCGCGAGGATCAGCGTGGCCCACAGCCAGCTCGCCTCCAGGCGGCGCACCATCTGCACGCTACCGATGAGGAACATGACCGCGAGGGTCGCCAGGCACCCGGCGCTCATCAGTTCGCCGGCCGTCCACCGGTAGAAGAACCCGCTCCAGCCGCCCAGGCGTTCCATAAGGACCGTCAGCAGGAGCAGCACTCCAATAAGTGCGCCGGTACCCACGGGTGCGACCAGCCGTTCCGGGAGGGAAGCGGGAGAGCGCAGCCCAGCACACGCCACAATCCCCAGACCGGTCAGCAGCGCGATCAGATACGCCGGAGGGCGCTGGTACTCGGTGACGGCGTCGATGGCCACGAGGGCGAGGGTGGTGATCACCCCAAGCCCGACGGCGGCCCGTCCCCAGCGGGGAGTGGCCAGCCAGACCAGGGCGGCCAGGACCCAGGTGGCGTACGCCGCAGGGCCACAGGTGTAGAACGAACCAAAAGGTGTGAAGGGGAGGTCCTCTCCCGCGGAGTCGGTGATGGGTTCGACGACGAGCCAACAGAACACACTGAGGCCGGCGGCTAAGGGGAGCGCGATGAGGGCGGCCAGGCGCAGACCTCGATCAAGAGCCCGCAGACGGTTGAGCGCCAGTCGTTCCCGCATGCCGCAGACGAGCAGATCGACGGCGTCAGCGAGGGGCGGCCAGGTGCGGTTCGCAGGCGCGCTGTCCAGCAGCGTGGACAACAGCTCTTCGCCCCGCTGTTCCCGGTAACGACGTGGGTAAGCGCGCAGTAACCATCGATATCGGTTAGCGAGTGACATTCAGTGCTCCAATCCAAGGGCGAACAGGCCAGGCAGCGGCAGGCCAGCCTGCCGCCGACGGTGGAGACGTTCGGTCGCCGCAGCGGCGTTACGAGCGAGGCGTTCGGCCTCGGCGGTGAGGAGTGAGGCGCCGTCATCGGTCAGGTGGTAGTACCGCCGAAGTCGCCCATCGCTGATCTCCTCGCGTTCCACGGCGATCAGGCCATCGGCCATGAGCCGGTCCAGCGCGCCGTAAAGCGTGCCGGGGCGTAACTGCACTCGCCCGTCGGAGAGACGGAGTACCTCCTGAATCACTCCGTATCCATGGCGGGGTTGATCGGCCAGCGCGGTGAGGATCAGGAACGTCGGTTCCTGGAGTCGAGTAGCCATACCAGCAATATATCGGACGCCGATATATATCGGCGATCGGACATATGAGCTGCGAAGCCGGAGTGTCAGCGCTCCGACGGGTCAGGGCAGGGTGTTAAGCCCACAACAGGGATGAAAGGAAGGAAATACTCAGGTGAGACGCTCGATGATCATGGCCATTCCTTGACCACCGGCCGTGCACATCGTCTCCAAGCCGATGGTCTTGTCGTGCCACTGCAGGGCGTTGATCAGGGTGCCGGTGATTCGGGCTCCGGTCATCCCGAAGGGGTGACCGATCGCGATCGCGCCACCCATCACGTTGAGCTTTTCGAGGGGGACTCCCAACTGTCGATAGCAGGGGATCACCTGAGCGGCGAACGCCTCGTTGATCTCCACAAGGTCGACGTCGTCGATGGTCATCCCGGCACGGGCCAGCGCCTGCCGGGAGGCCTCGACCGGCCCCATCCCCATGATCTCCGGGGAGAGCGCGGAGACTCCGGTGGAGATGATCCTGGCCAAGGGGGGAATACCCAGCTGTCCGGCCTTCTGGGCGCTCATAATCACCAGCGCCGCGGCGCCGTCGTTCAACGGACAGCAGTTCCCTGCGGTGACCCGGCCATTGGGTCGGAACGCCGGCTCCAAGGCCGCCACCTTCTCCAAGGTGGTGCCCGGCCGCGGGCCGTCATCGGCATCCACCACCCGTCCGTCAGGCAGCGTCACCGGCGTGATCTCCCGGGCCCAAAAGCCGTCCCGGATCGCCCGTTCCGCCAGGTTCTGGCTGCGTACCCCGAATTCATCCATCTCCCGACGGGTCACTCCGTACAGATCAGCGACGTTCTCCGCCGTTTGACCCATTGCGATATAGACATCCGGGAGATCACCGTCCAGGCGCGGATCATGCCAGGGCGGGCCCGCGCCTTCGGCGCGTTGTGCGGTACGCGCCTGGGCGCGCGCGAACCGGGGATTGCGCCAGTCGCCCCCGACGACGGCCTCTGCCTCTTCCGGCAACCTGTCGGAATCTCCCCGCGTCAGACGGGATACACACTCCACCCCGGCGGAGATGAACACCTCACCTTCGCCGGCCCGGATCGCGTGGAAGGCCATCCGGGTGGTCTGCAGGCTTGAGGCGCAGTAGCGGGTGATGGTCGCACCAGGCACGCTGTCCAAGCCCAGCAGAACCGCCACCACTCTGGCCATGTTGAACCCCTGCTCACCGCCGGGGCGGCCACAGCCCAGGTAAAGGTCGTCGATGTCGGTGGGGTCTAGTTGAGGAATCTTGTCCAGCGCCGCCCGTACGATCGTGGCGGTCAGCTCATCCGGACGGAGATCCCGGAGCGAGCCTTTATAGGCCCGTCCGATCGGGGAGCGGGCAGCAGCGACGATGACGGCTTCCGGCATGGCGTCACGGTAACCGGCCGGTGGCCGCGCCGCTGCTCTCAGTGAGAGCGAACCGTCCGAACCGCCTCGTACACGGCGGGGTAGAGGGCGTGCGCCCAGATCCGGTAACCGTCCGCCGACGGATGGAAGCCGTCCTCACACAAAGTGCCGGCATCGGCCCGGAACACCGCGCCGGTACGCTCGGCCAGATCCACCGGGACACCCCCGGCTTCCCGAACCGCGGGCGCCTGCGCGGCGGCGATTCGCCGCCCCAGCCAGCCCACGATCTGCCGTAACGGCGTGGCCAGTGCCCGAGCCGCCCCAAGGTCGGGACAGGTGCCGACCACCACCCCAACCCCGGCCCCGGTGAGGCGCTGAACCGCGCTAGCCAGATCGGCCGCGGCGTGTTCGGGGTTGACCAGGCGTAGCGCGTCATTGCAACCGACGAGGATGACCGCCACGTCGGGGCGTCGTCCTAGTAACGCACGGGACACCTGGGTGTCCAGATCTGCCGACCCGGAACCGGAGACTGCGACGCTGGACAGCTCCACCCGCTGGTTGGGGCCGGCCAGCAGCGAGGCCAACTGGCCCCCCACCGAGTCACCCACGGTCTGGACACCGACCCCCGCGGCCATCGAATCGCCCAGCATCACCATCCGGATGGTGCGGCCGCCTGAGCCGCCGAGCGTGGCGCGGATCCCGGGACCGATTTCGGGGCGGGCGTACCGTCGGGCCCGTGCTATGGCGATTTCCAGGGCGAGCAGGCCGGCGACCCCGGCCGCGCCCAGCAATATTCCCAGACCGATACCCCGACCGATCCGCCCTGCGACGCGGATCGTGCTCATGGTCCCTCCCGCGGGCTACGTAACTTTCCGCACCCGAGGCTAGCCCAGTAAGGCCGCAGGAAGCACGGTCCGAGCGCTGCCTGTAGCAGGTCGGTTATCTTGATCACCTTGAGTGATCGCAATATTCACAGAGTGATCCGCTCTCAGGGGGGCCGGCGCGGTGAAGACAGGGGCGGTTGTGACAGTCAGCCCGCGCGGTCAGGACCGGCGGCGGTGAGGGTCATCAGCAGCATCACCCGTCGCTCCCGCTGCATCGCGGCGCGGTAGTCGTCCCAGTCGGGGTGCTCGCCGGAGAGCCGGCGGTAGTAGTCGATGAGGAGATCCATCGCCTCGGGCAGAGACACGATCTCTACAGTCCCCTCGACCTGAATCCAGCGGCCAAAGAATGAATCCGGCAGAACGCACAACCAGGCCCGCGGGTCTCGGCGCAGGTGACGGACTTTGTATGCGGTCTCCCGCGTACTGATCATGACGCGACCGGCGTCGTCCAGGCCAACGAGAACCGGGGACATCAACGGCCTGCCGTCGGGACGGGGAACGGCGAGTACGGCCCGACTCTGTTCTCGAATCACCGCTCGAGCTTGATCTAGATCCATCCTTTCATCCTGCCCCAGGACCGGACGATCGCATCGATGTTGTGTGTTAGATGCGAGACATCACTATTCGTGAATATTTTTCGCATCGATTTGGTTGCGTCCGGATACGATGAATGCGGCAAGCAGGGGACCCGGAGGTCTGGCGGCCTTCTCACACGGGACCCGCAAGCCCGAGAGGAGGTACGCCATGGCGGTGAAACTGGGGCGCTGGGCGAAACTCATCGCGCTGTGGCGAGCGCTGCGACGGGGCAGAAGGCGAGGAAGCCCCGGCATCGGTCGCCGGTTGGTCGCCCTGCCCCGGATGGTGATCGCTGAGCTGCGGGGTCACTACTCAGATCTGAACTGGGGCCGGCTGGCTCTGATCGTCGCAGGCGTGATCTATGTGTTGTCCCCAGTGGACATTCTGCCCGAGCTGGGCCTGCTGACCGTCGGGTTGATCGACGATGCCATCGTGGTGGCCTGGATAGCCAGGGCGGTACTGGACGAAACCGAGCGTTTCCTGCTGTGGGAGCGTGACCGTACTCGCGCTCTGGGTATGTCTTGACAGCAGTCCTCTCCCCTCGGCGGGTACGCTCCGCGACGACCGTTATCGAGCAATAGGCTCGCTGAGCTGGCTCGACCACCCGGTCGTGAGGGGGTAGGACATTGCGTTATTACAACTCAATCATTGAACTGATTGGTAATACACCACTGCTGAAGCTGAACCGCGTAGCGGCCGGTATCGACGCTACCGTCCTGGCCAAGGTGGAGTACCTCAACCCGGGCGGCAGCGTGAAAGACCGGATCGCGCTGCGCATGGTTGAGGAGGCAGAAGCGGCCGGGTTGCTTCGGCCGGGTGGCACCATCGTCGAGC
>PKFB01000001.1 GCA_002919305.1 Actinomycetales bacterium | reverse complement strand
CCGGCGGCCGCTCGCCGAAGAGGTCGCGGGTCGCCGCGTCCGCGCGCAGCTCCCGGGCGATGGCGCGTAACCGGCGGTCCAGTGCGGATATCCAGGCGCTCGCCAGCTCCGCCTCTGCGCGCGCGAGCCGGCGCTGGAGCTCCGGCTTCTCCTCCGGCCTCGCCGCGAGGTAGCGTTCCGCCAGCGGGCCGATGGCCCGAATCGCTTGTCGGACCGTCGCATCCGCGGCGACGATCGGGAGGCTGCCCGGGCCGCCCACGGCGCCGTCCGGCCACGCGACCAGGTCCAGCGGGTCCACCAGCGCGTCGCCCTGCCGGATGCGGCGGTCCAGGTTGGGCAGTGGGGGTATGGACGCGTAACGGTCGGGCGGACCGTTCGTTATGTGGCGATCGGCGGGCGCGTGCCCGGTCGGCATCGGGGAATGGGTCGGGCTCGCCCTCGGCCGGTGGGCCGGGCGTGGCCAGGCTGCGCTCTGGCCGGGGAACGTCGCGCACTCGACCTCCCCGTGCACGGAGACCTCCGCCTCCCCGTCCGCCGAGCCGACGGCCATGGCCAGCCACAGCCGGAGCGCGCACAACAGCGCGAGCTGTTCGCGCTCCGCCCTCGCGTCCGCGGGGATGCCCGTCCACGCCTCGCCAACGGCCCCCCGCTGCGCGCGGAAGTCGCGGAAGAACTGGCGGGTCACGCGGGTGCGGTCCACCGCGCGCGCACGGCGCAGCGCCAGCGCCACGCCGCCCTCGCCTTCCGCCGCGACCATCTCGTCCAGCGCCTCGAGCTCGCTCGCCCTCGGGCGCACCCGCTCGATCGCGAGGTGCCGCAGCTCGCCGTCCAGCCCGAACGACGCGAACGCGAGCCGTCGGTACCTCTGCGCCGCGAACAGGAACAGGTACGGACGCGCGGCGTCGTGCGCGCGGACGCGCCGCGCCGTCGTCGCCACCGCTTCCGCCGTGAGGTCTCCCGCCAACTCGATGAGGAGTACGACCAGGCCCCCTCGCTCGCCGATGACCGCCAGCCCGCGCCGGCGAGGGCGAAGGCGCCGCGGGCGTCCGGCGGGATGGGCGCCTTCCGGGGTTCGAGGCCCAGCGCCCGGACGAGCGGAGCCAGCCGGCTGCGGGCGCTCGCGCGGGCGAGCGCGCTCTCGATGGAAGGGGTCGCGTTCCGCACGTAGGGAAGAAGCAACGTCCTGTGGGGCAAAGCCATGGCGGGAAGGGACGGCCGCGTGCTCCTTGTCCGCTCGCCGCCGGTGCCGCAATATCCCGCGTCCGGCGCGGAGCGCCGCCGGTGGGACCGATGGAGGAGTGGAGACCGATGCTGACGGACATCCAGATCGCGCAGGCAGCGAAGCTCAGGCCGATCGTCGACGTGGCGGCGGAGCTGGGCCTCGGCGAGGACGAGATCGAGACCTACGGTCGCTACAAGGCCAAGATCCACCTGGACGCCATCGAGCGGCGCGCCGGCGAGCCCGGCAAGCTGGTCCTGGTCACCGGCATCAACCCCACGCCGGCAGGCGAGGGGAAGAGCACGACGGCGGTGGGGCTGGCGGACGGGCTGCGGCTCAGGAACCGGAAGGTCGTCCTGTGCCTGCGCGAGCCCAGCCTCGGTCCCGTGTTCGGCATCAAGGGCGGCGCGACGGGCGGCGGGTACGCGCAGGTGCTGCCGATGGAGGACATCAACCTCCACTTCACGGGCGATTTCCACGCGATCACGTCGGCGCACGCGTTGCTCTCCGCGATGCTGGACAACCACCTGCACCAGGGCAACGCGCTGGGGCTGGACCCGCGGCGCATCGTGTGGCGCCGCGCCGTGGACATGAACGACCGTGCGCTGCGCAACATCGTGATCGGTCTCGGCGGCCCGGGCGACGGCGTGCCGCGTCAGGACGGCTTCATGATCACAGCCGCGTCCGAGGTCATGGCGATCTTCTGTCTCGCCAGCGGACGCCAGGACCTGGAGCGGCGGCTCGGCGAGATCATCGTCGGCTACGACCGCGAGGGTCAGCCGATCCGCGCCGCGCAGCTCGGCGCCGCCGGCGCGATGGCGTTGCTGCTCAAGGACGCGATCCAGCCCAACCTCGTACAGACGCTGGGCGGCACGCCCGCGCTCATCCACGGCGGCCCGTTCGGCAACATCGCCCACGGCTGCAACTCGTTGATCGCGACGCGCGCCGGGCTCGCGCTGGGCGACGTCGTCGTGACGGAAGCCGGGTTCGGCGCCGACCTCGGCGCGGAGAAGTTCTTCGACATCAAGTGCCGGGTGGGCGGGCTGGAGCCGGCGGCGGCCGTCGTCGTGGCGACCGTGCGCGCGCTCAAGATGCACGGCGGTGTGGCGCTCGCGGACCTGCAGACGGAGAACGCCGATGCGGTGGCGCGCGGCGTCGAGAACCTGGAGAAGCACGTCGAGAACGTGCGCAAGTTCGGCGTGCCGCCCGTCGTCGCGATCAACAAGTTCGCGACGGACACGGAGGCGGAGATCGCCGCCATCGCAGACGCGTGCCGGCGCATGGACGTGCCCTTCGCGGTCGCGGACGTGCACGCGCAGGGTGGCAAGGGCGCGCTCGAGCTGGCGGACGCGGTGCTGGACGTGGTGGCGCACGGCGGCGCGCGCTTCGCACCGCTCTACGAGCTGGACCTGCCGCTGGCCGCGAAGATCGAGCGCATCGCGACGGAGATCTACGGCGCGGACGGAGTGGACTACACGCCCGGCGCGAAGCGCGACCTGGAGAAGCTCGAGTCCATCGGGCTCCGCAACGTGCCGGTGTGCATGGCGAAGACGCAGTACAGCCTGTCGGATGACCCGAAGCGTCTGGGCCGGCCGCGCGGGTTCCGCATCACGGTGCGCGAGGTCACGCCCTCGGCGGGCGCGGGCTTCGTCGTCGTCAAGACGGGCGACATCATGACCATGCCCGGTCTGCCGAAGAAGCCCGCGGCGGAGGGGATGCGGATCGAGGAGGACGGGACGATCGTGGGGTTGTTCTGAGGCGAGGAGTGGATTCGGCGGCGTCGACTGCCGCTGAGACGCCGCCGAACCACTGCCGTTCGAGGCATTCGAGCCGCCTCAGGACCCCCGGGCTTCTCGCTCGCGTCGGCGTGATCCCGAAGTTGGTGGTGCAGCCGCCGCGCGCACCGCTCGGCATCGTGAAAGCCGTAGGCCGGCGGGACCTCCTTGACTTTCTTGCCCCTCTCGAGAACCGGCACCGCTCGCAGTAGGCAGAGGACCTCGTCGAACCGCTTGGGCGGCGGCAGGCCGGCCTTCGCCGCTTCACGATGCGCCGCCTCGTAGTTCGCGCCCGCGAGCCGGCGGACCGCGTCCAGGGCGCTCCTCTGCGGGGCACGCTCACAGGATCAGGAACGGCCCGAAACGTCGCAACCGGAAGGTGGACAGACGTCGCGAGCGCAGGAATCTGCGGCGCCACACAATGACGTCCTTGATGGCCGCTCTCCGCTCGTCATCCTCGCCCGAAGCTCTGTGGCCGCGAAGGAGCGGGCCCCATCGTTCAGCCCGCAGCCACCGAGGAGAGAGAACACCGAAGAAAAGTCAGTGGAAGAAGCGAGCCCGGATCGTTTTCGGCCTCACGATCGTCCCGATGCTCATCACGGCGGTGCCCGAGGCCCGAGCTGCGGAGAGCTGGGGGATCTTCTTCGTGCAGGATGCGGAGTGCCACTACGTGTGCGTCGATCCGGCGTTCGGCTGTTGCGTGCATGATCCGCTGCCGCCGATCATCGTGAACGCCGACGACCCGCCGTCGATCGGATCGCTGGACGCGGAGGGCAGCAATCCATGCGTGACGCCGGCAGGTTGCGCCTCGGCGTGCTCTGCTCCGGAGGCGCGTTGTTCAATGTCGGCTGCGGGGCGGGTTCCGACGGAGTGACAATGAGCAACCACGCCGGCGTCGCCCTGGTGCCGCTGGACAGCGTGCTGCTCGCGGAGAACGACACGTCCTACGTGGGGCGGCCCATCCGGATGATCGTCGACCCGCTCGATGGCTCGCTCTACGTAACCGATCCCTTCTCGCGGCGGATCTACCGCTTTGGGCGGGATGGATCGCCCGTGCGGGGCTATGGCCGGCCGGGTCGGGGGCCCGGTGAGTTCAACTCGATCTTCGGCGTGGTCGTCGTCGATGACTCGACGGTCGCGGCGCCGAGCGTCGATCCGTCGGCGATGCACCTGTTCGACCGGCGGACGGGCCAGGTGAGGAGATCGTTTCCGCTTCCCTCCATTGTCCTGGGCACCGGCCAGGCGGTCGTCGGGCGCGACACCGTCTGGTTGCCGGCCCGGTCTTTCGAGGAGAACTCCTCCTTTCTCGTCTGGCACCGGGCGAGCGATTCCACGCGTCTCCTGGGATCGATCCCGGCGGAGTACGAGCGTTCGAGGGAGGCGGGGGGCATGTTCCATATCGTCCGGGGCAGCACGACGCTCGCGCACGCCGGCCAATCGGTCCTGGTCGGCTGGGCGGGCTCGGACGCGGTCGAGCGCTTCGATCTGTCCGGGAGGCGGATCGAAAGGATCGAGATCCCGCGCGTTCGGCGGCGAGGCGTGCCGCCCTACGCACAGGAGTGGATAGACCGGGGCCGGCGAGGCCCGCTGCGCTCGTTCACCCAGATGGCGGAGTTGCACTCCGAAATGCGTCCGTTCGTGCGGCTGAGCAACGGCCTGTTTGCTTTCACCCACCATGATCTGCGCATCCTCGAGGACCACGGCCCGAGTCCCGCGACCATCTTCGGCGCCGTTCTACGGGGTGCTCTCCGCCGACGTCGACTCCGCGTGTGTCGACGCGTTGGTGCCTGCCGGACGCGATCTGGATCCCAGGGAGGCGTTCCTCGGCGATACGCTGTCCGTGCTGGACCGGCGGATCGTGGGCGATGAGCGCGTCGAGACCTGGGCTTTCATGTACGGGCTCGACGCCTCCACCTGCGACTGGTTGCCCACCGTCCGCTCCCCAGGCTGGCAGCCGTCGTCCTGGTGACTTTGTGCCACAGGCGGGCGCAGATCACGGAAGGAGATGGTAGAGCCGATCTCGCAGGGCCAACTCCTACCCTAACTCCCAGCCCTTCACCCCCGCCGCATCCGGCCGGACCAGCACCACGTCGCCCGGGTCGTCCGGGTTGATCACGCCCAGGATCAGCACCTCGCTCACGAAGCCCGCGATGCGGCGGGGCAGGAAGTTGACCACGCCGAGCACGGTCGTGCCGACCAGGCCCTCCGGCGTGTAGCGGCGCGTGAGCTGTGCGCTGGACTGCTTCACGCCCACCTCCTCGCCGAAGTCCACCCATAGCTTGATGGCGGGCTTCCTTGCCTCAGGGAACGGCTCTGCGCGCACGACCACGCCGGCACGGATGTCGAGCGCGTTGAACGTGTCGATCGACGTCGTCGGCTTCATGCTCCATCGGGTTGAAGGTGATGGTCGGGGCGAAGGCACGCCGCGGGCGCTCTCCTCAGAACACGAACGCCAGCAGGATCTCGAGGATGATCAACAGGACGATCGCGGCCTCGAGCACCTCGATGCGGATGGTCGCGGCCTCGTCGGACAGCGCGGTGTAGGTGTCCTTGAGGATCGCGAGCTTGCGGTCCACAGAGGTGACCCAGCTCGGCACGCGGAAGAGCTCCAGCGCGCTCGCGTAGATGCGGGCCAGGTAGACGTCCTCCGTGACCTTGATCGCGTTGTCGATCCGCTCGGTGATCTCCGTGACTTCCGCGACGAGCGTCTGGATGTCGCGGGCGAGGTAGCGGTATCGGCGCGACGACAGCGCGAACCGCGTGAGTCTCGCCTCCGCCACACGCGCATAGGTGCGCGGCAGCTCCTGGTCCAGCAGCTCGTCGTAGTAGCGCAGCTCGAGGAGCTGGGCGTTCGCCACTTCGAGCACGTCCGCGACATCGCGGTCGCCCGTGGGCTCGACCAGGAAGGCGCGGTCCCACGTGAGGACGGCGAGGTCCGTCGTGTAGTAGGAGAATCGGTATCGGAGCAGGTCCGCGCGGGCGGCGTCGGAGAGCTCGCGCCGCTCGCCGCTGAGCAGCGGTATGAGGTCCAGCTCTTCGAGGATCTGCTCCGCGTTGAGCGGCGGGTCGAACCGCTGGACCGTTGCGAGGAGGTAGTCCTCCTCGAGCCCGGCGACCGTGGGCCGACCCACGCCGCCGCTGGACGGGCGCTCGAAGGCGGGCAGCGCGAGCCGGCGCACGCGCTCGATCAGCGTCGTCCACAGCTCGGCCGCGGCGGGTTCGGCCGCAGCGTCGTCCACGGTGAGGGCGAGGTCGGTGAATTCGTTCCACGTGAGCCCGGCGGCGGGGACGCGGAGTGCGATGGAGACCGCGCCGAAGTCATAGAGCCGCGCCGTTGCGTCCGCCTTGATCGGCGGCCCTCCGGCCATGGGCAGCTCGACGGTGCCCAGCCAGATCTCGAGCGGCGGTACGCCGAACGCCATCGCTTTCGGCTCCGCACGCGTGAGGCGGATGCGCGCGACCGCCTCCGGCGTCTGCGCCGCGATGAGCGCCTCGACGCGCGCCAGGTCAATGGCCCACGCGACGTCGTACAGACGAAGCACGTGCACCGCGCCGGCTTCGACGCGGACTTCGGATCCCCGGTCGGCGCCGGGGCCGGCTCCTCGCCTGGCCTCGGCGTGGGCCCGGGTCCGCGTGCCGCCCATGGGAATCCGCTACTCGAGAAGGGAGGTTTGCGCGTGCGCCTCGGACGGGACCTCGTGGCAGCGACGGCAGCGCGCCTCGTAGGACTCGAGCCCGCCCACCTGGATCGTCGGTCCCTCTGCCGGCGCCGGCTTGCCGTTGATCAGCCGCTGGTTGCGTGTAGCCAGCTCGCCGCAGCGCACGCAGATCGCGTGGAGCTTGTCGACCTTTTCCGCGATCGCGAGCAGCGCCGGGATCGGTCCGAACGGCCGGCCGCGGAAGTCCATGTCGGTCCCGGCGAGGATCACGCGGACGCCGCGGTCGGCGAGCGCATTGGCGGCGTCGACAATGTCGTCGTCCAGGAACTGGACCTCGTCCACCGCGACGACCTCGGTATCGGGCCGCACCTTCTCCATCAGCTCGAGCGCCGACTGGATGGGTTCGGCCTGGATGCGGCCGCCGTCGTGGGACGCGATGGCATCGATCCCGTAGCGGTTGTCCAGCGAGCTCTTGAAGACCTGTACCCGCTTACGCGCCAGCACGGCGCGGCGGACGCGGCGCATGAGTTCCTCGGACTTGCCGCTGAACATCACGCCGCTGATGACCTCGATCCAACCAGCGACACCTTCGTGCATACCGGATCTTACCGTGACGGGAGGGGTCGTGTCCAGCGGCGCCGTCTCCCCTGCGGCTCGTGGACGGCCGTTCGGGCCGCTTCGTCGACCGCGGGCCGCCATGGCGCCGTGTTGAGAACCGACGCCGTTCAGTCGGTCGGTGATCCGCGGCTCGCCCGGGAAGCAGCACTGCTGGACCTGGAGCACTGAAAGATACTCGATCCGGGAAACGAACGCCCAAGAGGGCGGGGATCGCCGGCGGGATCGCGAGCCGAGGGTGGAGCCGTGCGGCCCTTCCGGCTGCCGTGGTGGGGCGTTGCGGCGCCGGCCCGGGCTCAGATCGGGGCCCGCCGGCGGCGGTAGCGGTCCACGAGCTCGGCGAGCGAGGCGATCACGTGCTCGTCGCCCTCGCGGAGCAGCACGGCGAGGATGTGTTTGCAGACGCGGTCCCGCCACAGGTGGTCGCCGCAGTCGCAACGCGGGAATCGTTTTGTGTACAGATCCACCCAGTGCGGCTCACGGCCGCCCCAGACCTTGTAGCGTCCCCGGCCGATGCGGCGGACGCGGAGCGAGAGGGAACGCTCGAGTCGGCCGGGGTCGATCCCGCCGGCGGAGCGGACGTCCCAGCGCGCGTCGTCGGGTCTCCTGCCTTTCACGGATCGGTCCAACTCGTTGCTGTACTGGTACTTAGGTCATGTGATCTGCTACCCCAGGCGGCGCTGGGATTTCCACATTCCCGTCGATGTGACCGAGGGTGATACGAACCCGCTTGACACGTCGGAACGGAATGCGCATCTATATGCTAGCCTGCCACTTCACCCGCCTCCGTTCGCGAAGACGGATTCGAAGGCCCGCAGGCAGGGCCCACGTCGCAGGGGGGGCAGCGGCGTCGTGGGCGACGTACCCCGAGGGGGCCACGCGACCAGCGCGAGTCTGCATACGCGCGGGAATACATGAACAGGATCAGCGGCGATACCGGTGCTGGAAACATCTCTCCCCGGCGGGCGGAGGAGCTCATCTGTTCGCTCACGGGTGTGAAGAGCGCGAGTGTGCGTGGTAGCGCCGACGGCGAGCTCGTCGAGATCCGCGTGGTGGCGGAGCCCACTGTGGCGGCGGCGGATGTCGTGCGCAGCGTCCAGTCTGCGTTGCTGGCGCGCTTCGGCATCTCGGTGGCGGCGGAGAAGATCATCGTCACGAGCTCCGACGTGCAGGCCGAGGCGGCGGGGCGGGACAACGGCCGCCGGCCGGAGCCGGCGCCGGAATCGACGGTGAGGATCCTTTCGCGGCCGGACCCCCGGCCGCGGCTGGAGCAAGTGGAAGTCCAGCGTGAGCACCCGGGCCGCGTCCGGTGCCGCGTCACGCTTTCGTTGGGCGATCGGGTCGTCACGGGCGAGGCCGAAGGCATCGAGGTCGACGGCATGTCGCTCGAGGTGGCGGCGCGCGCAGCGGTCGAGGCGATGACGGCGCTCGCCGGGCCGGAGGCCGCGCCGCTGGTGCTCGATGGTGTGAGCCGGGTGGACATTGCAGGGCGTGACCATGTGGTGGCCGCGGTCCAGACCCGGCAGGGTCGGATGATCAAGGTGCTCGCGGGCGCTGCGGCCGTGGTCGAGTCTGCCGAGCATGCCGCGGCTCTCGCCGCTTTGCAGGCGACCAACCGCTGGGTCAGCGGCCGGTTGTGGTCGCGATCGGCCGGCGATCGTTGATCCTCGAGATCGTGCGACCACGCAGAAACCATGGAGTAAGGAGCCCCCGGTCCGACTAGCGGAGACCCCAGCGATTTCGAGTCAGCGGAGCGTTGCGACCAACGAAATAGACTCCGGTCGACGCACCCTGAGAAAGGAGGTGACGCTGGGTGTTGGAGGCGCTCTTCGACTTCGTTGGCCAGCTGCTGAGCCTGCTGGGCGCGCACTGGGTCAGCGTCGGTAACTAAGGGATTCGGGGGCTCCCATCGAATTCATGAACAGGCAAGCGTACACCTACGTTGTCGTGGTCTCCGCGGCAGCGATCGCACTGGTCCTCCTGCTGCCATGGGACGGACTGTACGCTCTCGGCCTGCATCATGGGCTAGGACTCGCGATGTTCACTGCCGTTGCGGTCCTGTCCGAGGGTCTCGCCGTTGACTTCTCGGTCGCTCAAAATCGAACCGCGAAGTCGTCGATAGGATTCCTACCCCTCTTTGCGTCCGCAATTATCTTCCCTCCGATTGCGGCCGTTGCAGCAACCCTACTTGTACACGGATTCACCGAGCTCGTCCTGCGCGAGCGAGTATACTGGCGGGCGGCCTTTAATACGGCGCAGCACAGCATATCAATCGGGTTAGGAGCTCTTGTTTACGACCTCGCGGGGCGTCCTCCATGGGGCAGCCTCGCGATCGTGGTCGCTTTTTGTGGCCTAGCGCTAACCGCATTCCTTGTCAACAGCCTCTTGGTTAGCGGGTTCTACGCCGTCCGTCAGAAGCAGTCGTTCTTCCATATCACACGGAAGATTTTCGCGGGCGGCGGCGGGATCCACTATGGCCTCCTTGCGAGCCCGATCGCATTGGTGGCGGCCATCCTTTACGATTCGTTCTACATCGGGGGCCTTCTCATGTTGATTTTGCCCCTGATGCTAATCCGGTATTCCTACCTTTCAAAAGTTCAGCTCCAGCAAGCCAACCGTGACTTGCTGAGAGCCCTGGTTAAGGCAATCGAAACGCGAGACCCATATACATCGGGGCACTCGCTGCGAGTTTCGTCTCTTGCCCGTGCAATAGCTGAAGATCTCGGCCTTCCCCGCAAGAAGGTGGAGCAAGTCGAGACAGCTGCGCTTCTGCATGATATTGGAAAGATCGATATGGTATATGCTCCACTAATTCGGAAGCCCGGCGAGCTCACCCCTGAAGAGAGGGCCGTAATTCAGAGTCATGCGACCAGGGGGGCGGAGCTTCTCCGAAGCCTCAGCTCCGTTGATGAGGAGGTCATAAGGGCTGTAAGGCATCATCACGAACGCTACGACGGTAGCGGGTACCCGGATGGCCTCGCAGGCAAGGCTATCCCGATCGCCGCCCGGATTATCATGCTGAGCGATGCAATTGACGCAATGCTCTCGAACCGTCCGTACAGAAGGGCGCTAACTATCGAGCAGGCCCGGCTTGAGTTGTTGCGTTGCTCGGGAACACAGTTCGATCCGGATATCGTGGAGGCGATTCTGAAGTCTAATACGCTTGAGCGGGTCGGGGCCTCGCGCATACCACTCGATGACACCTCCAATGTGCCCAGTGCACAGCTCGCGTAACTTGTTCAGGCCCATCCTGCTATTGCATACTGTCAGCAGCGGGCATAAACTCGGCACAGGCGCCGTTCGCAATAATCCTGTCTCTGAGGCTGCAACTCAAGACTCGCATAACGGGCTGAAGAGTTAGCTCGACTGAAGACCGGGCCTCTGGCAGCCCGTCATCGAGGTGACCAGAGGCCCGGGATCCGTTAGCGCTCTTGCTCAGCTAGGTGTGAACGTCCGATGCTGATGTCACACGTCGCGAGCTTGGCGGTTAGGGGACCAGAGTGCACATCTGTGAAGCTGTAGGTCAATGCCGCCCCGCTGGGCTTCGCGTTTGATCCAGGCTTCAACGAGCCACTCCCAACCCAGCCAGCGGCGCACGTCACTAGGTCGATAGTCGGTGAGCCGCTTCATTTGATTGCTGAGAGTGAATGCGTCCGGATAGCCGTATTGGGCGGCGATTCGACCGAGGGGCGACTTGTCAATCTGTAGCCGCATGGCGACATGTAGAACGCGTGCAAACTGCAGCCAGTGGGAAGGAACCGGTAAACCGGCGTCAGCGAATCGGCGGCCAAGAGTTCGCCTCGACGCATGGAGCCGTGCGGCCAGTCCGGCGACGGTCCGAACAGAAGGTACAGCATCGAGAATAGCCCGAACATGGCGGCGGATATCCTCTGTTCTTAAGAGGCCACGTCGAACGAGATAAGCCGATACGGCGTCGGCGAACCGCCGCGGAGGGCTCGCAAGCAGGTCCCGAAGCCGATTGGGCGCAGCGAGCCGACCGGCAGGCAGAATAGCCCGCGGGTCAAGGACTGTTAGTGAGCTAAGTAGAGGAAAGACCTTACGTATTTCTCGTGCTGGCGGCAGCACGATCAAGAGGGGCAGGCCAGGCGGACGTTCGTACAACCATTGAAATTCACGTTCCTGATGATCGGGATCAGTTAGCCACCACGCGATCGCATGGCCGGGTGCAGGCACCTCATCGGGGGTCCAGGAGGTGTCAATGAACTCGATGTCCTCATAGGGATGCCGCAGTAGGGCCATGCGTGTCGGGGCACGCGTGGGCGTGAGGTCTCCCATGGCTGCCTCCTGGTGGTGGGAATCGGGTTTCTCTGACGAGACGACGTTAGCAAGTTAGCATCATCGTAGTCTCAACCCGTTGTCCCGTTAAGAGTTACAGCGGAGTGGGCCCAAGAGGTACCTCACCTGGCTAGATCGCATGATTGAAGTTCGCACGTTAGGAGGTCTGCTGGTTCTCCAAGAAGGGGATCCAGTGCAACTCCCCTCAAGGAAGGCCGCCGCCCTCCTAGCATATCTCGCACTCAACCAAGGTCGCGTGCTTGCGCGAACCGAGCTGGCCGCACTTCTTTGGGCCGATACAACGTCAGACCACGCTCGGCATTCCCTAGCACAGGCACTCTATTCACTGCGACGTTGTCTACCTACTCTGGTCATCGACGCGGGGCGCCAGCACATATACGTTCCGGAAACGGCCTTGGTTGTGGATGTCGTGCGCCTAAAGGGTCTAATCGCCGACGGATCACTCCTCGACGCAATTCGACTTTATGAGGGCCCGTTCTTGCAGGGATTCTCTCTCCCCAGCTGCCCTGAATTCGACGAGTGGCAGGAGCTTACGCGCTCAGAGATCGAGCGAACAATCTGGCGTGCAGCACGCACTCTCATGGAATCGGCAGAAAAGAGCTGCGCTTGGGACATTCTCGAGGAAGTGACGGCCCGGGCGCTACTGGCGGACCCCTACGATGAGGCGGTACATCGGCGTAGGTTAATCGCCCTCGCCATGCTCGGGGACATTCGCCGTGCGAGCCGAGAACATGAAGCCTTCACCAAACGAATTCGTACGGAACTTGAACGGAGCCCGAGCCCCGAAACTATCCAACTCGCAGAGCGTTTGAGCCGCCTTTCTCAGGCGAGGGACACGGGCGTTCGAGACGCTGACTCTTCGGAGCTTGACTGGCCGTTCGTCGGCCGGGAGGCCGAATTAGCAGTTCTTCGCGATGCATGGCGTGAAGTCCGGAGCGGCAGGTCTCGGGCGGTTGCAGTTGTCGGCGAGGCAGGTATCGGAAAGAGTCGCCTATGCCAGCGGTTCCTGCGATACGCGGTGCTGCAGGGGGCTCGCGTATTGGAGGGACGATGCTATCGGCTTGAGGCACGTCTCCCGTATAGCGCGGCGGTAGATGCACTCCTGACAGGGCTGAGGCCTGAGGATATTGCGAACCTACCGCCGGCTTGGGCTGCAGCGATATCTCAGCTCCTGCCAGAATTGGCCCACGCGAACTCGGATTCCGTCGCCCCGGCCCCTGATGAGACTGCACGACGCACGCTCTTTGAGGCGCTTGCCCGCGCCTTAGAGTCGGTGAGTAAGAGATCACCGGTCGTCGTATTTCTAGATGACCTCCATTGGGCAGATGATTCCACCGCGTCCCTCCTCCATTATCTGGCACGGAAGCTCCGGGCTTGTCAGGTGATGTTCCTTGTTGCGCTACGGCCGGAGGAGTTGGGTGCGGATTCCAACATAGGTTGGTTGTATCAAGAGCCAGCATCATTTCCGCTCTTCCAGGAGCTGAGGCTCGACAGGCTACCACGCGCCTCTATAGAAGCCATTATAGACCAGTTTGAGGAACAAACACACCTCCGGATCCCATCCGACGTCCGGGAGCTAATCGCCCGCCGCGCCATTGGGGTGCCTTTGTTCATTATCGAGCTACTCAAGGCACTCAGAGACGGAAGGGGAAGCGAGGAGGCAGTTTCCTGCGGCATAGGCGAGGGCGTTAGGGATTTCGTCCCGGCCGTGATCAATGACCTGTACGCACGCAGAATCAAGGGATTAGGGAACGAGGCCTTAGAGGTGATCAGCGCCCTGGCCGTGCTCGGGCGCGGGGCCTCAGCCCGGCTTGTAAGCAGAGTCACCGGTCGATCAATTGCCGCGACCGTTCAGGGAGTTGAGGAGCTCCTCTCGCGAGGTTTGATTGCTGACGATAACGGCACGCTGAAGCTTCCCCACGACTTGCTCCGTGAGGTCGTTTACCGCTCCCTTAGTCCGGCCCGTCGGCGCATGATGCATTCTGCTGTGGCAAATGCGCTGGTCGCGGAGGCCGATACACGGCCTGCTATGCTTGCCGTCCATTATGACCTCGCTGGTGAGCGCGAGGCAGCCTACAGCTATGCACTCCGTGCAGCTGAGGTTAGCGAGCGGGTCTATGCGCCGGCTGAAATCGACTTCTTCCTGCGGATGGCACACGCGAACGCGGATTCGGACGAAGATAGGTGGCGGCTACAGGAGCGCCGGGGACATGTGCTGTATCGATTCAGACGCTATCGTGAGGCGGACGAAATTTTCCGGGAGCTGGAGGCGCACTACCGTGCAATTGGAGACAGGAACGCCCTTCTTGCTTGCGAGGTTGTGCGGGCGAACATCAGGGCTAAGCAAGGCCGCATTCCCCCGATGGGAATGCTCAACAGCCTACAAAGGTTGCTCGCCGATGCGGAGTCGCTGAGCCAGGAGCGAAGTCTGCCTCAGATCATTAAGCTGCTCGCAGCGGCAGCGCACGACGTAGGTAGCCAGGACGTTGTGCTCGAAATGATTCGCAGACTTCGTCACATTGCTGCCGAGGCGGCATCGGCGACGGTCGCGGCGGAGGCTCTAACGGTCGCGGGCTCGCTTTCGGGGCTTTATACCTCAGCTCGAGAGGGGCTTCAGTACTCAAAGGGCGCTGTAAGAAATGCTCGTCGCTCTGGAGATCGGGCTGTACTTATTCACGCTTTACTCGCACGAGGATCCAACTGGCTGCACCTCGGAAGGCTGTGTGAGGCGGAACGAGATTACCGGAGAGCTCTAGAGCTAGGGGAGTGCCATGCAATAATCGATTATCGGAACGGCGCCTTGAATGACCTCGCCATACTCCTTACAGAACGCGGGCAATTTGAGGAAGCGGCGGAGCTCCTACAACGAGCGGCCCGACATGCGACTGAAGCAGAGGCGTGGCACGATCTACTGTTTGTGGAGATCAATCGGAGCTTGTTGGAATTGGAGGCTGGTGATCTAGATAGCGCCGCGGAAACTGCGCGAGCGGCGCTTGGAATTTCAGGCCAAGTCGGCGCCTGGTGGGCCCAGGCCACGGCCCTCGCCGTCCTCGGCCTCTACGCCCTCGAGCGCGGGCAGCTCACCGAGGCGAACCGCTGCCGACGGGAGATCCTCTCCCTGTTCGAGGGTCGGGATTTCTGGGTCGGCGACTTCTCGTACGCGGAGATGTTCCTCGCGCGACTGGCGGCGGTCGAGGGCGAGGAGGAAAAGGGGCTCGAGCGGCTGGACCGCGCGGTCGCCGCGTACGAGGGGCGCGACGCACTGTGCTGGTGCCGGCTCCAGCTCGAGCGGGCGCGGCTGCTGCTGAACCTGGACAGGGCGGAGGCGCGCCGTACAGCGCGGCGTGTCCGCTCACGCGCGGCACGGGCGGGCGCGCGGCCGCTCGTGGCGAAGGCGGAGGCGATCCTCGATCGCTTGATGGTGAAGGACTGAAAGCTGTTCCTCGAAGACGCCAGCGGCGCGGCATCGCCGCGCCGGTGCCCCGTGCATCCAAGTTCCTTGACCGGAGCGCGGCAGCGTCATAGAATAGGCCCGGCGACTTCCCCGCACAACTCGTCCACCTCTCGGGATTGCCGGTATGCTCGTGCGCAGCCGGATGACCCGCGATGTCATCACCGCCTCGCCCACGATGACCGTGGCAGAAGCGATCGCCATCACGCGGGAGCACCGTATTCGGCACCTGCCCGTCGTGGAGCGGGACCGGCTGGTCGGAGTGGCGAGCGACCGGGACCTGCGCCTGGCGATCCCGGCGCAGGGCAGCATGCCGGACCGGGAGCGACAAGCGCTGATGGAATCCACCCGCGTCGCGGATGTAATGGTGAGGGAGGTGATCACCGTCGCGCCGGACGCGCCGGTGGAGGAAGCGGCCGCGCTGCTCGCGGAGCACAGGATCGGCTGCTTGCCGGTGCTGTCGGACGGGCGGCTGGTCGGGATCCTGACCGAGACGGACGTGTTGCGCGCCTTCGTCGAACTGTTCCGCGCCCAAGGTCCATCCAGCCGGATCGAGGTCCGGATGCCGGACAGGCCGGGCGAGCTGGCGCGGGTCGTGCGTCTGATCGGTGTGGATTTCAAGATCAACATCACGGGCCTGGTCGTGCCGCCCCTCAGCGAGGGTGAAGCGCTGGCCATCATCCATCTCCAGACGCTGGACCCGCGCGATGTGATCGAGGCGCTGGAGAAGCTGGGCTACGAGGTGGGTTGGCCGTCCCTGGGCTGACCGCGGAGACGCCACGCTCGAGCCGTCCACCGAACAGGGCCGCGCCATGCCGGACCGGCGGAGCGGCCGCCTGAGAGCCTCCCCGCAGCCCGGTGCGTCTGGCGGCACGCGCCCCGGCCGGACGCCTCGTGAACGGATAGAGAACCGCCCGTGGTCGAAACGGCGCTGATCTGGGACGACGCCCTCGCGACGTACCGCTTTCGACCGGACCATCCCTTGAACCCGCGGCGTCTCGAGCTGACCGTCGGCCTCATCCGTACGCTCGGGCTCGTCGGCGACGAGGCGCGACCCGTGCTTGCGCCGCGCACGGCGACGGATGCGGAGCTGCTCGCTGTGCACGCGCCGGAGTACGTGGACGCGGTCAAACGCCTGTCCGAGCCGGGCGCCCGCGACCTGGATGGGCTCGAATGGGGGATCGGAACGGAGGACACGCCCGTCGTCGAGGGCATGCACGAAATGGCGGCCCTGGTCGCGGGCGCGACGCTGGTCGCCGCCGAGGCCGTGATGACCGGACGGGTGCGGCGGGCGTTCAACCCGGCGGGCGGACTGCACCACGCGTTCCGCGCGCGGGCGTCCGGCTTCTGCGTCTACAACGACCTCGCTGTCGCCATCCGCTGGATCCAGCGCGAGTTCGGCGCGCGCGTCATGTACATCGACTACGACGCGCACCACGGCGACGGCGTGCAGTCCATCTTCTACGAGGACCCGGAGGTCCTGACGGTCTCGTTCCACGAGAGCGGGGCGTACCTGTTCCCGGGCACCGGGTTCATCGACGAGCTGGGCGCGGGCGATGGCTACGGCTACTCCGTCAACGTTCCCCTGGATGCGCATACGGAGGACGACTCGTGGCGGGCCGCGTTCTCGACGCTGGTCCCGAAGCTCGCGGACGCGTTCCGGCCGGATGTGATCGTGCTCCAGAACGGCTGCGACGGCCACGTGCTGGATCCGTTGACCCATCTCCGCGCCACGACGCGGCTGTTCGAGGATCTGGTGCGGGTGGTGTGCGACGTGGCGGACCGCCACTGCGACGGGCGGATCGTTGCGACGGGGGGCGGCGGCTACGCGATCCACACGGTGGTCCCGCGGGCCTGGACGCTCGTGTGGGGCGTGCTGTGCGGCGAGCCCGCGCCCGATGAGATCCCGGAGCGGTTCGTGCAGGCCGTGCGAGAGGAAACCGGAGCGCCCGTGCCGACGACGCTGCGCGATCCCGAGGACGCGTTCGCGCCGTGGCCTCAGCGCGCCGAGGTCGAGGCGCTGAACGCCCAGACGGTGCGCTACGTGCTGCGCAGGGTGATGCCGCTCCTCACTGGGTGGGGACTCGCCTTCTGATCGGATGATGGAACTCCCACTGCGACAGACGGACCGCACGGGCAGACCGTACCTGGTCCGGTACTACGATCCGGCGGACCGGGCCGCGCTCGAGGCGATGTACGCGGACTTCGAGCCCAAGCGCGCCGCACAGGGGCTGCCGCCCGACACCGCCGAGCGGCTGCGGGCGTGGCTCGACCGGGTGCTGCCGCGCGGCATCCACCTGCTCGTCGAGGTGGGCGGCCGTGTGCTGGGCCACGTGATGCTGATCCCGATGGAGAACGCCACGGCGGAGCTCGCCAACTTCCTGCACCAGTCCATCCGGAACCGGGGGATCGGCACGGCGATGAACCGCCTGGCTGCCGACATCGCCCGCGAGGCCGGGTTCCGACGCCTGTGGCTCTCTGTGGAACCATCCAATCGGCCCGCGATCCGCTCCTACCAGAACGCGGGTTTCCGCCAGTTGCCCGGCTCCCTGTGGGCGCCGGAGATCGACATGGCGCTCGATCTCGAGCCGAGGACGACGCCCGCGTCCTCCTCGCCATCGGCATAGTCGCTGCAGCGCCTCTCCCACGGCGGTGCGGACGCCGCCTCCCGACTCCAGTCAAACGGGAGGAAGCGTGATCCACATGGAATGCGCCGTGCCGGTGCGCGCGTCGCGGGGTGTGACGTGGCGCGTGCTCGAAGGCAGGGTCCGTGACCCGGAACGGCACCTCGCGCGAGTCCAGGCGTGTGAGGTCGAGCCCCGGGGCGAAGACGAGCTGCTGCGGCGGGTGCAGTTCGACGACGGCACCGAGGTGACCGAGCGCGTCGTCCTGGTCCCGGAATCCGAGATCCTGTTCCAGTTCCTCGAACATCCGAAGTTCGAAGGCGAGATCCGGCACGTGCTCTTCGAGGCCGAGGGCAGCCTCTGGCTCTCGTTCCTGTTCCGGGGCCACACCCGCGCGGGGGACGAGCTGAGCCGGGAAGAGCTGGACCAGGTGCGGGAGGGGTTCGCCCGGGCGGTCCGCTTGGTGGCGGCCGAGGCGGAGCGCATGGAGCGGGCCGGACACGCGGCGCTGGAACCGACCTGACGCTCGTTCGCTGGCGCCGCGCCGCATGACGCCATGGGCGCCGGCCGGATGGTTCAGCGGATGCTGGACGAGCCGGACACTTGGCCCTGCGTCCGGTCGCTGGCGACCAGCAGATCCACGACCGCGCGGTGGATGGTCTGCGGGACCGGCGGAGCGTCGAGGTGCACCGAGAAGCTGCCGTGCCGCCACCGCAGCATTTCTCGTAGCGCGGCCTCGCCGTAGCACGAGCGCGTCTCGGCGTGCCGCGGCGAGCCGCGCTCGACGTACACGGTTCCTTCGTCGTCCGGCGCAGCCACCGAAACGACGGCGCTCCGGCCGTCGAACGCCAGGACGTCCAGCACCCACGTGAGCGGGAAGTCCACGAGGTCGCCGTGGAGCGCGTAGCGGCGGGCGTGCTCCGCGGCCGCGCCCGGTCCATCCGCCGTCAGGCCCGCCCGCGCGGCGCGACGCAGCAACGCGGCGAGCGTGGCGTGCAACTCGTTGAAGCGGACGTCGCCGGGGAAGCACACGTCGGCACCGGCGTTGAGGAGCTCGATGCGCCGCTCCAGCGCATCGGCGCCCGCGATGATGACCGGGATGCCAGCGAGTTTGCGATCTTCGCGCAGGCGCATGAGGAAGCGTGGGAGGTCGGCCGCGCCCACGTCGTCGGTGATCAGGAGCGCATCGGCCGGCGCGGCGGAGAGTCGTTCCCAGGCGCGCGCGACGTCGTCCACGGCCTCCGGGACGTATCCGCTCGAGCGGAGCCGCGCCGCCAGTACGGCGGCGGTGGGCGAGTGCCGGTGCACGATGACGACGTGGTGGCGGAGCCCGAAGCCGCTGCGCGCCTGCGAGCCGACGAGGCGGACGAGCGAATTGACGACCGTCGGGTCGTAGCGCCGCCCCGCTTCACGCCCCAGCGCGTCCAGAGCGGCCTGGACGCGCTGGGGGGGCTCGACGGCGGACGGCGCGAGCAGCGCGGCGAAGTCGCGGGCAACGGCGAGGATCCGGGCGGAGAGCGGGATGGACTCGCCGGCGGGTTCGACGCCGCCTGCGCCGTCCCAGCGGTGGTGCACGTGGGCGATGGTCTCCTGCACGCCCGCGGGCAGATCGAGGCCGCCGAGCAGCTCGAGGGTGACGGCGAGGGCGTGGGTCTCTGGCTCGGCGGAAGCAGTGGCATCTCCGCCCGGGCGCCGGCGGAGGGCGAGACGGCCGATGCCCTGGAGCACGGCGGCGAGCGCCAGTGAGCGGAGCGCCGGCTCATCCATGCCCAGCTCGCGGCCGATGGCGGTCGCGACCTGCCGGACGAGCCCGCTGCCGCCCGGGGTCGTCGAGTCGTGGTACTCGAGCAGACCGACGAGCAGATCGGCGAGGCCGACGAGCGCGCCGGACGCGGCGGCGGGCTCCGGCGCCTCCGCCGCCGCGCTCGCGTCTGCTTCCTCCGCGGGCGGCGTCTCGCCGGGTGAGAGCTCCACACTGGACGCCGGCGTGAAGAGGGCGTCGAACTCGTCAACGGGCGAGGCGGGCGGTGCAGCGGCCGGGGCGGCGGCCGCGATCGCCGCCCGGCTCGGCTTCCAGCTCGTGAGCCTCTCGAAGTAGGCGCGGATCGTCGGCTCGAGCGGACGATCCGGTGTGGCCGGGCCGGCCTCCTCCTGCCAGGTGTACGGGCTCACGCTCTCCGTGCCGGCCGCTTCCGCGCCCGTCCACGCGGCCTCGACCTCGGTCAGGCGCTCCAGGTCGAAGCCCACCGCCGTCGGCTCCGCGCCCTCAATGCCATCGGGCTCGGGAGCGACGACGGGCTCCGGACCGCCCGCAGACGCATCCGTCGCATCCGCCGGCGCTTCCTCCTGCGCGGCCGCCTGGGGAGGCGGCGCGTGCTGGCCGTTCCGGGGAGCCGCTGCCGCCAGCGCCTGCTCCAGCCGCTCCTGGAGTCGTGGGTCGCCGGGGCGCATGATGAGGAGCTGACGGTAGAGGGTCGCAGCACGCTCGGCCAGGCCCTGCGAGAGGTAGAGGTCCGCGAGCGTCTCCGTCACCATCTCACCGCCGAGCAGCGCCGTCTCGTCCATAGCGGTGGGCTCCTCGAGCGTTTCCGTCCGGGGTGACGCAGCGGCCTGGCCGACCTCGGCCGCGAGCGCGGCCACGACCGCCTCGATCTCAGGGTTCGTGGGATCCCGCCTGCGGAGCTGCTCGTAGTAGCCGAGCGCCTCGGCGGCGCGGCCCGCACGCCGCGCCAGATCGCCCAGCGCTCTCAGCGCCACCAGGTTCTCCGGATCCAGCCCCAGCACCCGCCGGAACGCCGCCTCCGCCTCCGCCTCCCGCCCCAGGTCCAGCAGCACCCGGCCGTGCACCACGTGCGCGCTGGCGTAGTCCGCATGCCGCTCCAGCCCCGCCTCCAGAAGCGCCCGCGCACGCTCCAGCTCACCCGCGCGCCGGTACGCCTCGGCCAGGTGCGCGAAGACCCGGCC
>PKFB01000046.1 GCA_002919305.1 Actinomycetales bacterium | reverse complement strand
TACAAGTTCTCCACCTACGCCACCTGGTGGATCCGCCAGGCCATCACCCGCGCCATGGCCGACCAGGCCCGCACCATCCGCATCCCGGTGCACATGGTCGAGGTGATCAACAAGCTGGGACGGATCCAGCGCGAGCTGCTGCAGGACCTGGGCCGCGAGCCCACGCCGGAAGAGCTGGCCAAGGAGATGGACATCACCCCGGAGAAGGTGCTGGAGATCCAGCAGTACGCCCGGGAGCCCATCAGCCTGGACCAGACCATCGGCGACGAGGGCGACAGCCAGCTCGGGGACTTCATCGAGGACTCCGAAGCGGTGGTCGCCGTCGACGCGGTCTCCTTCAGCCTGCTGCAGGACCAGCTCCAGCAGGTGCTGCAAACCCTCTCGGAACGAGAGGCGGGCGTGGTTCGGCTCCGTTTTGGTCTCACCGATGGCCAGCCGCGTACTCTGGACGAGATCGGGCAGGTCTACGGCGTGACCCGGGAGCGGATCCGCCAGATCGAATCCAAGACCATGTCCAAACTGCGGCACCCGTCGCGTTCGCAGGTGCTGCGTGACTACCTGGATTAATTCAGGCCCACTGAACCGCAGATGGACCTGTCGGGGACGGATACGCCCGTCCGGCCCCGGATGAAGATTCCCGTGGGCCGGTGATCTGTTCACATGAATCGATCGCTGGCCCCGGGTACGGACCTGTTCCGGGCGACCGTTGCGGTCGGGTTCCCACTCGATCCACAGCGATTGCCCGGATTGGGACGGTTCGGCCATGGTGGCATCCCTATCAGGCCGGACCGGTGACGGTAAGCCGGCAGTGTGGCCGGAGATCGTCACGTGACCAGATCGACATGTTCATATCACCGCAAATACGGACAGAATTATCGGGTCGCCCGTATCAAGGGAACCTCGAATTTACGAAATTTCGAAGGCGGTTCGCAACCGGAGCGTGTCGGTCTTGTTACGAGACGTATGTCACTCTTGCCACCTGCCCCTGCCGCGTGTGACATTGATCGCCCGGCAGGACTCGGGGAAGGAGCACCGGCGGACGAATGTTGGACGATGTGTGTACGTCGACCACGACAACGACCGGTGACGAGCAGAGGAGGACGCGCTCATGACCCCGACGCTGATCCCCCCGGCCGAGACACAGTCGTCGCCGGCTACCGGTGAAAGATGCGACCGGTGCAATGCCGCGGCCAAGCTCCGTGTGGTCTTGGCAGGCGGCGGTGACCTTGTGTTCTGCGGCCACCACGCCAACAAGTACGCCGAGCAACTGGTGAAGCTGGCGGTCAACGTCTCGATCGACCCGAACTTCTCGTGGCGTGGCAGCAGCATGATGAACAACACAACAAATGACAACTGAAACAACGGAAACACCTAAAACACCCGACACACCCCTGCGATACGACGTGGAAGGCCCCGTCCCGGACGGACGGGGCCTTCGACGTGCTCATCGTCCCTGCTGACGGCCGACGACCTCGTAGCCGGTGCGTCCACAGGCTCACCAGGACTTGATGGTGGCGATCCGCTCCTCCAACTGCTCCAGGGTGGCCTGGGCACTGGGTGGCCCACCGCAGATGCGACGCAGCTCAGCATGGATCTGCCCGTGTGGCCGCCCGGTCCGGTAGTGGTAGGCGGCGACGAGAGCGTTGAGCTGGCGTCGGAGCGCCAGACGGCGCTCTCCAGCGGTCATGGGACGGGGAGCGGGCGGCTCCTTGGGGGCCGCGGCGTTTTGGGCTTGGGCCCGGCGCTGCGCCGCCTGCTGCTCGGCCTGTCGTTTGGCGAGCAGGGTGGCGACCTGTTCAGGGGTGAGCAGCCCGGGAATCCCCAGGTACTCCTCCTCTTCGGGAGTACCGGCCCGCACCGGGGTCCCGAACGAGACGCCGTCGAAAATCACCTGATCCAGCTCGGCGGTCGCCCCGATCGCGGTGAATGTCCGTTCCAGCTCTCCCGGTACGTCTTCGCGGCGCTGGGCTCGCCTTAGCAGCTCATCGTCGAAGCCTTCCTTGCGTTTAGGCTCGCCCAGCACGTGGTCCCGTTCGATCTCCATGGCGCTGGCGAGCTCCAGCAGGACCGGCACGCTGGGCAGGAAAATCGTCGCGGTCTCCCCTGGTCTGCGGGCGCGCACGAAACGCCCCACGGCCTGGGCGAAGAACAGCGGTGTGGAGGCACTGGTGGCGTACACCCCCACCGACAGGCGGGGGATGTCAACCCCCTCACTGACCATGCGGACCGCCACCAGCCACCGGTCATCGGAGGCGGAAAACTGCGCGATCTTGCTGCTGGCGCCGCTGTCGTCGGACAGCACCACGACCGGGCTGGTGCCTGTCACCCGCTCCAGAAGCTTCGCGTACGCGCGGGCGCTGTTCTGGTCGCTGGCGATCACCAGACCACCGGCGTCGGGGACCCCACCGGCCCGTAGCACACTCAGCCGCGCGTCGGCCGCCCGAAGCACCTGCGGCATCCAGTCGCCCCGTGGGTCGAGCGCGGTCCGCCACGCCTGCGTCGTCACTTCGCTGTTGGCCGGCTCACCGAGGCGGGCGGCCAGCTCCTCCCCGGCGCTGGTACGCCACCGGGCTTCTCCGGAGTACGCCAGGAAGATGACCGGCCGCACCACCCCGTCGGCGAGCGCGTCGGCGTAGCCGTAGACGGTGTCGGCGCGGGACCGGAGCAGTCCGCCTGGTCCGGGCTCGTAGGACACGAAGGGAATGGGGTTGTCGTCGGAGCGGAAAGGCGTGCCGGTCAACGCCAGACGCCGCACCGCGGGCTCGAAGGCCTGTCGGATCCCGTCGCCCCAACTACGGGTGTCACCGGCGTGGTGGATCTCGTCGAGGATCACCAGGGTGGGACGGGCCATGGTGCGACGCCGATGCACGGCCGGCGCCATCCCGACCCCCGCGTAGGTGACCACAACCCCGTGGAAGTCGCGGGAGGTGTGCACCTCCGCGTTGCGGAAGTCGGGGTCCAGGATGATGCCCACCCGGGAGGCGGCCTGCGCCCATTGACGCTTCAGATGCTCGGTGGGGGTCACCACCGTTACGGCGTCCACAGTGCCGTCGGCCAGCAGTTCGGCCGCCACCCGCAGCGCGAACGTCGTCTTACCGGCGCCCGGGGTGGCAACCGCGAGGAAGTCCTGACTCCGACGACGCAGATAGGTCACCAGCGCCCGGCGTTGCCACGCGCGAAGCGCAGGCGCGGCGTTGGGATCGGGACGCGGCGGCATACGCTGGTCTTCCTCCCTCATCCCCCAGGCCGCCGTATGAGCCGTCATCTGACCGCTCTCCGGTGACCTGGCGGCGCAGGAAGGACGCTCATCCGGCGGCGCTTTGTGCCTGTGTGGTGGGCCACGAACGCGGACACACGATGACACCGCGTATGTGGCCCTATGCGGTACGCACACGATGGTGCGGCACCCATGATCCGCAAATCACAGATGCCGCACCGCGTACCGGTTCAGGGTAGCGATTGCCGTTGGGCGGACGACTCGATGTCACCCTCTCGCCGACCGGACCGCCTCCCCGGCGCGTCGGCCCGGGAGAGGCTACTGACGTAGGGCGCGTGACTGATTGACGGCACCGATGACAGCGTGCAGTCCCGAGCCCGTGTGTGCGCTTATTGACCGCCTTTACCGCCTTGCGGCTTTACCGCCTCGCGTCGTCGCTGGCCACGGCGCCGTGACCGGCGCCTTCGAATCGGGTTGAGATCACACTCACCCGATATCGGGAATCTCCCGTTTTCTCGACGGCTTGACCTACAGACGGTTATGAGGGCGCCTATACGGGCGCCCTCATAACCGTCTTATGCCGCCTGGAGCTCATTCTCCGGGAGGCAACGATTCGTAGATCTCCTTGCAGGTCGGGCATACCGGAGAGTTCGGCTTGGGAGCCTTGGTCACTGGGAACGTCTCTCCGCACAACGCGACCACGTAGGTCCCCATGACCGCGCTCTCAGCGATCTTCTCCTTACGGACGTAATGGAACAGCTCCGGGCCGGTGTCGCTGTTGGTGGTCTCCGGCCGGACCTCAGTCAACGTGCTCATGGCGAATGCCCACCTCCTGAGCGACAAGTGTGGCACTTCGACCTCCGACCCGACAGCGGACCCGCCGCTGAGACTGGCCGAGAAGTCCGACACTAGGCCACGTTCTGTGGCGGTTCAGCATCTCCGATAACCATCTTGACGAGTGAGTATGCGTACGACATTGTCGTCATATCTGTTGATCAAGAAGTAAGGTAACCTATAGCCATATAACGTATCGACACCGCAGGTAATCAAATAACACCTAACTGTCACCGTAGGTGTCCGGGTCGTCCAATAACTGAATAAACCGGTTCATATGGGAGGCGCTGTGGCGCGACAGCGGATTTCGGAAAAGATCAGGAAAAACACCGCGTGGAGCTGTGCAGCGCTCCTCGTGGCGACTCTGGCCCTCTCCGCCTGTTCGGAGGATGAGGATCCCAACACGCTGGTCTACTGGGCGAGCAATCAGGGCAGCAGCATCGAGGAAGACCGTCAGATCCTGGCCCCGATCCTGGAGCGTTTCGAGGAAGAGACCGGCATCCACGTGGAGTTAGAGGTCATCGGCTGGCCGGACCTGCTCAATCGCATCATGGCGGCCACGACCTCGGGTGAAGGCCCGGATGTGGTGAACATCGGCAACACCTGGTCGGCCTCCCTCCAAGCGACCGGCGCGTTCCTGGACTTCACCGAGGAGCGCCTGGACGCCATCGGAGGTCGCCTGAAGTTCCTGGAAACCAGCATGCGCTCCACCGGCGCCGCAGGGCAGCCTCCGGTCTCCGTACCGCTGTACGGGCTGGCGTACGGGCTGTTCTACAACCGCCAGATGTTTGAAGAAGCCGGCGTGGAGGTGCCCACCACCTGGGAGGAGCTGGTGGAGGCGGCCCACCGGTTAACCGATCCCGCGGCTGACCGCTACGGGCTGACGATCACCGGCGCCAGCTACACCGAGAACGCCCACTTCGCTTTCATCCTCGGCCAGCAGCAGGGCGGCGAATTCTTCGACGAGGAGGGCAATCCCACATTCGCCACCGAGGAGAACGTGCGGGCCGTCTACCAGTACCTCGACCTGCTCAACCAGGGCCTGGCCACCCCCAGCTCCGCTGAGCACTCGGTCACCGCTGAGGCGGTCACCGACTTCACCGCCGGTCGGGCGGCGATGCTGATGGGGCAGAACAACGTCACGGCCAACATCGCCGACAACGGGATGAGCGAAGACGCCTACGGTGTGGCGCCGCTGCCGTTCCCCGCGCAGCTTCCCCCGGGCGGCCAACGGATCAACAGCCACGTGGCCGGTATCAACATCGCCGTCTTCCGGGACGCTCATGAAGAGGCCGCGTTGGAATTCGTCGAATTCCTCACCAGCCGGGAGCAGCAGATCACACTCAACCAGGCCTTCGGTTCCTTACCGGTGACGCATGAGGCCGCCCACGAGCCGGAATTCTCCACCGGAAACAACGCGGTGTTTGTCGACGTACTGATGAACACGGCCGCGCCGATGCCGATGGTCCCCAACGAAAGTCAGTTCGAGACCACTGTGGGCACCGCGATGCAGGAGCTGATCGCGCAGATCGCCACGGGTGATCCCGTGACCCTCGAAGAGGTCAGACAGGCCCTGCAGGACGCGGAGCAGAACATGACCGGCGTGGGGAACTGACGCTCATGACCACCGCCACCACCGCTATCACCTCCCAGCGGCGTCCCACAACGCCGTCCGACGCTGGTGGCCGTAGGCGCAGGGTCCACTCCCGGGCCCTGCCCTACCTTCTGCTGATCCCAGCGTTGATCTTCGAGCTGGTGGTCCATGTGATCCCCATGCTCACCGGCGTGGCGATGAGCTTTTTCGGGCTCAATCAATTCTTTCTGCGTCGCTGGCTGGAAGCGCCGTTCGCTGGGCTGGACAACTACCGGATAGCGATCGATATCGACGGCGGTATCGGAAGGTCGCTACTGCAGTCGTTCGCGGTGACCGTCGCGTTCGCGGTGGCCAGCGTCACCTTGTCGTGGACCCTGGGTATGTTCGCGGCGGTCCTTCTCCAACGCAGTTTCCGCGGCCGCGCTGCTCTGCGCACCCTTTTTCTGGTGCCGTACGCCCTACCGGTGTACGCCGCGGTGATCCTGTGGAAATTCGTCCTCAGCCGTGAGGCTGGCATGTTCAACCATCTGCTGGCGCAGCTCGGGATCACCGACGGGAACACATTCTGGCTGTTGGGCAACAACTCATTTGTAAGTATCGTGCTGGTCTCGGTG
Organism: Actinomycetales bacterium; assembly: GCA_002919305.1. Classification (GTDB taxonomy): domain Bacteria; phylum Actinomycetota; class Actinomycetes; order Mycobacteriales; family Micromonosporaceae; genus RSA1. The sequence goes on along the minus strand of PKFB01000046.1, from coordinate 14,760 downwards.
TGGCGGCTGTGGCCTTTCGCGCTGCTGACCCTCATGGCCGGAATGCAAGCGATCCCGGATGAGATCTACGAGGCCGCCGCGGTGGATGGAGCCGGCATCTGGCATCAGTTCCGCAGCATCACCCTGCCGATGCTCCAACCGGTCAACCAGGTCCTGATTCTGGTGCTGTTCTTGTGGACCTTTAATGATTTCAACACCCCGTACGTCCTGTTCTCACAGTCCGTTCCTTCGTCAGCGGACCTCATTTCGATCCACGTGTATCAAAGCTCTTTCCTGACCTGGAACTTCGGCCTGGGATCGGCGATGTCGGTGTTGCTGCTGTTGTTCCTGCTGGTGGTCACCGTACTGTACCTACTGGTGACGTCGCGGAGGGCGCGTCGTGCATGAGCCACGCTGGTTCAAAATACTGCGGGTGGTCGGGTTGTCGGCCCTGGCGGTGTTCACGCTGGCACCGCTCTACGTCATGGTCACATCGGCGATCAAACCCTTGCCCGATGTACAACGACGTTTCCAGTGGTTCCCCAGCGAGGTGACGTTTAGCCCGTTCGTCGATATCTGGTCGACGATTCCGCTCGCTCGCTACTTCATCAACAGCCTCATCGTCGCGGGATGCGCCACCGTTCTGTCGGTCCTCGTCGCGATCTTCGCCTCGTACGCGGTGAGCCGCTATCGGTTTCGGGGACGGAATCTGTTCCGTATCGGGGTACTGTCCACCCAGATGTTCCCCGGAATTCTTTTCCTGCTGCCGCTGTATCTGCTGATAGTCAACGTCGGGCAGCTGACCGGCCTGGCTCTCAGCGGCAGTCGACTCGCGCTAATCATCACATACTTAACGTTCTCGCTGCCGTTTTCCATCTGGATGCTGGCCGGATATTTCGACTCGATCCCCCGTGACCTGGATGAGGCGGCTCTGGTGGACGGAGCCGGCCCGCTCCGTGCGCTGCTCCGTGTGGTGATACCGGCCGCCCGCCCGGGGATCGTGGCGGTGGCGATCTATTCGTTCATGACCGCCTGGGGAGAAACCCTGTTCGCGTCGGTAATGACCGTCGACGCCACCCGCACGCTGGCGATCGGGCTGCGGGAGTACTCCACCCAGACCGCCGTCTACTGGAACCAGATCATGGCGGCGTCCCTGGTGGTGAGCATCCCCGTGGTGACCGGTTTCCTTCTGCTCCAGCGGTACCTGGTGCGCGGGCTGACGGCCGGCGCGGTCCGGTGAGGAGAACACACGCGCGCAAGGAGCATCACAAAGACCAGTACAAAAACCATCAAAGGGTACGCGACGGCGACTCGCCTCCACGCCGCGTACCCTCGCTCCCGCCTTGTCGAAAGAAGGCCCTCCTACGCCGTACGGTTATCTCCATGATCAACAAAGAGCTGTCGGAGAGCCGTGACGAGGCTCAACGGTCCGCCGCAGTGTCAGACAACGGCCGTGGCGCCGCGGCCGCCTCCGCGCCGGCGACCTGGACCGCCCCCATGGTCGACCGTGCCGAACCGCCCCTGGTCGCCGACGAACGGACCAGCCTGGAGGGCTGGCTCGACTACTACCGACAGACCCTGCTTGTGAAGTGCGCAGGCCTGACACCCGAACAGCTGCGTATCCGGAGCGTGCCGCCCTCCGAGCTGTCGTTATTGGGACTGGTACGCCACCTGGCCGAGGTGGAGCGGTGGTGGTTCCGTCGGTGCCTCGCCGGTGAGGATCTCCCAAACCTGTACTGGTCCTCCGACAACCCAGACGCGGACTTCACCGACGTCGACACCGCCGACGCCCCCACAGATTTCGCCACCTATCAGGCTGAGGTCGCCCTGGCGCGCGAAATTGTCAAAGGGCGCTCCCTGGATGAGAAGTTCCGCCACCCGCGCCAGGGGCACCAGATGGATCTGCGGTGGCTGTTCCTCCACATGATCGAGGAGTACGCCCGTCACTGCGGTCACGCCGACCTGATTCGGGAACGCATCGACGGAGTCACCGGTGAGTGACCTCGAGCCGTCTGAGTGACCTTAAGCCGCCGTCCGCCGGGTGACCGCTCCCAAGCGTCAGCCGTGCCTCACCCGTACCCTCCACCCCTTCCACCAGTGACGGCCGTACCCCAGCTGACCCGGCGTGGTGGGCTCCGGATATGGCTCCTAGGGTGGCGAACGTGACCCAGTACAAGATCAGATGCGGTGATGAGGTGGCGGCCGCGCTGCGGGACGGCAGGCCGGTGGTCGCCCTGGAAAGCACCCTGGTGGCGCACGGCCTCCCCCGCGGCGAGAACCTGCGGATCGGTCGCCAGATCGAACAGACGGTGCGGGATCACGGCGCCGTGCCCGCCACCATCGGCATGGTGGCGGGGGAGCTGGTGGTTGGGCTAGATGAGAACGAGTTGACCCGGCTGGCGTCCGGGGAGGATGTGCTCAAGCTGTCGGGGCGGGACCTGGCGCCCGCGGCCGTGGCCGGCCGCGACGGAGCCACCACGGTCGCCAGCACCGCGGCGGTAGCCGCCGCGGTGGGGATCGATGTGTTCGCCACCGGTGGGCTCGGTGGGGTGCACCGGGGCGCCGCGGAGTCCTTCGATGAGTCCGCCGATCTGGTCACCCTGGCTCACACCCGAATCTGTGTGGTGTGCGCCGGCACCAAGTCGATTCTGGACATCGGGGCCACCCTGGAGCGGTTGGAGACCCTGGGGGTCACGGTGCTGGGGTACGGCACCAACCGTTTCCCGGGTTTCTACCTCACCGACTCCGGATTCGACCTGCCGTGGCGCGTCGACACCCCCGAGCAAGTGGCCGAGGTGCTGGTGGCTGGGCGAATCCACGCCGTTCACCCCGGCGCCGTGGTGGTGGCCAATCCGCTGCCACCCAGCGACCAGGTCGACCCGGCGCTGCACGACCGGGTCCTCACCGACGGCCTGGCCCGGGCCGCCGCCCAAGGCATCACCGGTAAGGACGTCACCCCGTTCCTCCTGGCCCACTTCCATGAGGCGACCGCCGGGGCGAGCCTGCGGGCTAATGTCCAGATCATCCTGCGTAACGCGGAACTCGCGGCGCGGATCGCGGTGGCCTTGAGCAAGCACCAGGCGGCCGACGAGACCGATTCGAGCCGTGTCAGTCCTGCGACGCCCTGAGCCCGCCCGTGTCTTGAGCTGAGCCCTTCCGCGCCATGAATTCGCCCTCGGATCCTGCGCCCTCCGTCCCCGCCCGCCCCGCGCCCGCGGCCCGTGGCTCCGTCCGCCCGTCGCCGCCCCGCATCTTCGTGGTGGGGGATGTGGTCACCGACATCCTGGCGATGCACACCGACCCCATCCGGGAGGGCGCGGACACTCCGGCGCAGATCCGGATGGCCCCCGGCGGCTCCGCGGCGAACACCGCGGCCTGGTTGGCCGCGTACCGCCACCGGATCCCCGTCCAGGTGACCTTGATCTGCGCGGTGGGCACCGACTCCGCCGGGCGGGAACGGATCGCGGAACTGACGGCGGGAGGCGTGGACTGCGCGGTACGCCGGTACCCGACGGCTACTGGGTCGGTTGTGGTGCTGTCCTGTGGACTGGAGCGCACCATGCTCAATGATCGGGGCGCTAATCGCTTACTTACCCCCGCTGACATCGACGCCGCCTTCGCCGCCCGGCAGCCTCCCGCGCATCTGCACCTGTCCGGGTACACCCTGTTGGATCCGGCCTCCCGCCCTGCGGGTCTGCGGGCGCTGGCGGCGGCGCGGGAGTGTGGCGCCACCACGAGCGTGGACGCCGCCTCCAGCGGCTTCCTCGCGCACAGTGGCTCTCGGACGGTGCACCGCTGGGTGGCCGGGGTTGATCTGTTGCTGGCTAACCATGACGAGGCCCGGGCCCTACTGCCGTCGGAGCCCGACGGGCCCACGTCAGAGTCGCCAGATTCGACGTCGACAGCCGGTACGCCCGCCCGCCCCGCAGCCCGCGATGCCTCACAGCGGGACGATGACCCGCACTCGGAGACCGACCAGATCGCCCGGCGCCTGGCCGAGTGGTTAGGGACAGGTGCGGTGGTGGTCAAGCGAGGCGCTTACGGAGCCGTGTGGGCCGACTCCGAAGGAGGGGTGTGGCGGGTACCGGCCGAGACGGTGCAGGCGGTAGACCCGACCGGCGCCGGTGACGCGTTCGCCGCCGGGCTCCTGCTCCACTGGGTATCCCAGGGTGGCCGGGACGGGAAAGTCGATCCCGCGGCCGCGCTCCGGGCCGGGGCCCGGCTGGGAGCGCTAGCTGTCTGCCACCCTGGAGGTCGCCCGCCGACTCCGGCCCCGCCGATCGAGCTTGCGTAACCGCCCCGTCTGGATGTGATCGTCCTGGATGTCCTGGAGGTAATCGGCTCCTCAAAGGGCACCAGGCGGGCCCGTCCCCAGGACCAGACGCACCTGGGCCGGTAGGGATGCTCAGGGCTCCATGTCAATCACCCGGCCGGAAGGGGAGTCCGGCCGGCTACCCAGGGAACGGGGCGGCATCTGGTGCGGCCGTCGGGCGTGACGCAGCCGGTTCCACAACCGGTACTCCTCCTTAGGAGGCCGGTCGTTAGCGATGATCACCGCCATCCAGGGCAGCAGAACCATGCCGACCAGGCACAGCGGCAGCCACAGCCACAGCAGGGGCGCCCCCACCCCCACCAGAACCGCGGCCACAATCAGACAAATCAGACGGACCCCCATCATGACCGCGTACCTAATCTGCCGATCCCGGAGCTGTTCATCGCGGGCCTTCTCGGCATCGGTGATGATCACCGGACGCTGCGATGTTCGCTTCACGCCGGCCTCCAGGATCACTCGCGTCATGGCATGGCGGCCCCGGAACGGGCTCCGTCCCCCATCGTGCCACGCGGCGCTCCATCCGACCGCAGGCCGGTCCCCTTCACGAACCGATCCCCTTTACGGATAGGACCGGGTCCCCCTGCACGAAAGCGGGCCTTAAGCGGGGTCTTGCGCCAGCGGCTCCCTTGGGCTCCCCTGCCGCTGCCGCCTTCCCGCCCCTGTCCTCCTGAACGGTCCTCCTGAACGCCGCAGGTCGCGGGGCACCGGGTACGGAGGGGCATATGGAGGGCACGGGGCAGGATATGGGGCCATGAATGTGCCCCGCCCTCTGCTGGACCCCGACGGAATCGCCCAACTCACCGAGGCGCTTTCTCTCGCCACCGCCGCCGGCGGCGAGAACATCATGCAGCTCCTCGACTCCCCCGCCTCTTCACCGAGTGATCTGGCGGCCGTGATCGCCGACTCGGAGAGCCGGTTGGCCACCATCACCGAGGTCTTTCTCCTCGGCAAAACCCTTCCCGAGGCGCAGGTCGCCGCGGCCCTGTCTCCCCTCCCCCTCACCACAGCGTTGGAGGCCGGGCTGGTGGAGCGGCATGAGAATGGTCTGCGTGCGGCGGTCTCTCTCACGCCGTACGAAACCTTCGATGGAACCCAGGGCTGGGTGATCGCGGACCGTTCGTCGGCGATGCGCCCGGGCCACCGACTGCCGCGTGACTACGTGTTGGGCGTCAACAACACCGCGACCACTCTCACTCGGGCGACCATCCGCCTCCCGGTGGAACGGGCCTTGGACCTGGGGACCGGGGCCGGGGTGCAGGCCCTGGAACTGTCTCGGCACGCCACCGCCGTGACCGCCACCGATATCAGTGCGCGTGCGTTGCGTTTCGCCGCCACGACCGCGGCGCTCAACGGTCTGGACTGGGAGCTTCTCGAAGGCGACATGCTGGCTCCGGTGAGCGGGCGACGCTTCGATCTGGTCGTCAGCAATCTGCCGTTCGTGGTGAGCCCCGGAGCCATCCACTTCACCTACCGCGACTCCGGCCGCGCCGGTGACTCGATCATTCCGGAACTGATCAGCGCGGCTCCGTCGGTGCTAACCGACGGCGGCCACATGCAGTTCCTGGCCAATTGGACCCACCAAGCCGGTATCCCCTGGCAGGAACGGCTCGCCCAGTGGTTGGAGGGCACCGGCCTGGACGCGTGGATCTTGCAGCGGGAGGTTCTCGACCCCATCGCGTACATCTCCCATTGGCTGCGTGACGCCGATCAGGAACACGACGCTGAGTACGCCCGGCAGTGGCAGGACTGGTTCGCCACGCACCAAGTGGAAGCCATCGGCATGGGAATCGTGACATTGCGGAACCGGGGCGCAGCGGACCCCATCATCCGTATCGAGGAGATGCCGCAGCGGTACTCGGTGCCGCTCGGATCGGAGATCCCCGCCTGGTTCGAACGCGCCGACTGGTTGCGGACCCGCCCCGCTGAAACCCTGCTGCAGGAGCGCTACATCCTCGCTGACGCGCTCACGCTCTACACCGAATCGGTCCCCCAGGCCGGTGACTGGCACACACAGCGGCACTTTTTGAGCCTGAACGACGGGTTGCGCTGGCAACACGAGGTCCAGCCGATCGTGCCGGCGTTGCTGGCCGGCTGCGATGGCACAGCAACCATGGGTGAGTTGCTCACCCAGTTGGCCGATCAGCATGAGCTGGATCTCGATGTTCTCCGTCAGGTGGCGATCACGGTGTTGCCTCTCCTGATCGAACACGCCTTGGTCTTGCCGGTCGCTCTGGCCGGCTCCAGCCAGAAAACTGATTCAGGACAGGGGTGAGTTCATGCGTGCCGTGGTGCAGACCGTCAGCCGGGCCAGCGTGACCGTGGCCGGTCGGGTCGTCGGCGCCATCGAGAACGGGCTTTTGGTCCTGGTAGGGGTCACTCACGGAGACGGAGCCGAGCAGGCCGCGTGGTTGGCCCGGAAGGTATGGGGGTTGCGGATCCTCGATGAGGAGCGCTCCGCCAGTGATGTTGGGGCTCCCATCCTCGTCGTCAGCCAATTCACCCTGTACGGAGACGCCCGTAAAGGGCGTCGCCCGTCGTGGACGGCGGCGGCTCCGGGCGAGGTGGCCGAGCCGCTGGTGAACGCCTTCGTGGAGGCGTTACGCGGCCTGGGCGCACACGTTGAAACCGGCGTCTTCGGGGCACACATGCTGGTCGAAAGCGTCAATGTCGGCCCTCGCACCGTAATCATCGACACCTGACGGTGGCTTAGCGTCCTCGACCGCGCTCGCGGACCGACGCACCGGATGTCTGTTTACACAGCAGCTCGCCTCACCGTTGCGGTCTCGGTACGCGTTGGGGGTGTGGCTGGCCACACCCCCAACATTCAGGAACGTCACCGCGTACCGCCGCCCCAGAGTCCACCGCATGGGTACGCGCAAAGGAGAAAAGGAAGAAAACGCCGCGTTCAGGCTCGTACCGCCTTCTCGTATGCCTTACTCACCCTGTGACGGCGTGAGGCGGTCGCCCCCCTGCATCGGAGCGAGGATTAGGCGGTGGCCAGCAGAGCGAGGGTCGGAGCGGCGACGAGCAGGACCGCACTGACGTAGGCGCCCACGCGAGCCAGCCGCGCCGGGGGTGGTGGGTTCAGGAGCCGCTGGACCCGCTCCAGGGTCGTGACGTCAGCGGCCGCTAGCGCCCCCAACGGAGCGGTGGACAGGGACCGACTGGCCCCGAAACGGGCCAGGGCGCTGGCCAGGGCGGTCCGGTCCGATACCGCGCTGGCCCGGTCATCGGCGACCATCTCCACCAACGCCTGCACTGCTCGGCGGGCCCGGCGTACCCCTGGGAACCAGGGCAGGGCCGCCGCCCAGGCGCCGAAGGTCAAAACGCTCAGGTCGTGGCGCCCTTCCAGATGGGCCCGCTCATGCGCCAGAACCGCCGCGACTTCTTCCTCATCCAGCAGCTTCAGGGCACCAGAGGTCAGGACCACCCGCGGCGTTAAGCCTGGCAGGCAGTACGCGACGGCCTCTGGATGGTCCAGCACCCGACCACCGCGGGCCTTCGGCCACGGACGGCCGACCAGGTCAACCAGGGTCCGGTGACGGCGGCGGGCACGCAGGGTGCGCCACGTGTTCAGCGCCAATGTGCCGACCAGCCGAAAGCCCAGCGCGAAGGTGGCGATCAGCAGCAGGCTGTGTCCGACCCCGATATCGCTGAACACGTCGCCCTGCACCGCGCTGCTCAACCACGTGAACGTGGCTCCCAGCAGACCGCCTCCCAACGGAGCCAGGGCGACCGCTGCGCTGGCTCCCAACGCGGCCAGGCCGGCCGCTAGTCCCACGGCATGCCACAGCACCAAGGCGGCTTTAGGCTCCCGGCGTACCCACCGAGCCTGCGCCAAGGTGTGCGAGACAGGGCCGATCAGGCAGACCGCGAGGACTGCCAGCGCGACCGCCGTCACCGCCATGGTCACTGCACAGCCTCCTGTTGTCGTTGTTTGCCCCGGCGCCGCATCGCCTCAGCGAGCGCTTCAGCCAAGGCGTCGGCCTCGGCGGGGGTCACCTCATGGACAAAACGAGCCAAGGCCGCAACCCGGTCATCAGCGGTGTCCAAGGCCTCACGCATCAAAGCGGCGACATGCTCCTCACGGCTGGCGAGCGGCCGATACCGGTGTGCCCGCCCATCCCGGTCCCGACGGACCAGGCCCTTCCGTTCCAGGCGGGACAGCACGGTCAGCACTGTGGTGGCGGCCAGTTCACGATCAGACAAGGCGTCGACGATATCCCGCGCCGTGCACGCCTGGTCGGCCGACCACAGCACCTCCATGACTGCACGCTCCAGCTCGCCGAGCCGGGCCATACCAAGCCTCCTTCTCATGACAGTCGCATCGATTCTACGTCGCGTAGAACAGAAGCTGAGATGGTGTCTGATGTCAGCTGCACCTCAATCGCCCTGAACCGGTTCGTCAGGAACTTTCGGAAAAGCGACGTATCGATGGAAGGAACGTCGTATCCGATATCCTCGATCGCCGCTTGAATTGAGCGCTTCTGTTCCCCGACTCCGTCAGGCTCACCCTCCGATGTGGTTGCCCCACCGAACGCAATAGAGCCTAAGGCCGGTAGGGAGTGGGCGACTCTAGCGAAGCGCCTCCGCCAAAGAGTCACCCACTCCCTGCAATCGCAGAATGCGACGATATCACCCGAGATGTCACCCGATGAAAACGTGACGACGCGCAGCTTCCCCGCTATTGGTAGATACCTCTAGATACCTCGCACATGCGAGGCGCACCCGAATATGGATGTCGTTGACGCTGTGGACGCCGCGGGATTCTTCACGCGCCTGGCAAACCGCCGGATCCCTAGAACCGTCCAATGCTCATCGCCGCTCACCAAGTGAGCGATCCGGGTGCGGGACGACGTCACGATGACGACCGCCCCGGCTGCTCCGCCGACTCATCAGCACCCAAGCCGCCCAGGCTGATCAACAGCGGAGCGGTCATGTGGGGAAGCCGTCACGCCTGACATCCGGCGCGTCCCTCTCTTCCTCTTCTCTGCTTCTCAGATCCTTCCTTTTCACTGTTTCTTCCCGCCGGTTCTTCCCACCGGCTTCCCGCTCGACCCGGACGGAGGCCACACCAACGGAGCCATGACACCGTTCCGATGCTGGCTCCGTTGGTCAACGGAGCGGCGCTCCGCGCGTACCCCGGTTCTTTTCAGGTACGCGCGGCCGCGCCCGAAGGCGTCCCGCCTACAAGGGAGGTAGCGGTCTCAGAGAAGAGGAAAGATGGGACAGGGCTGACCCTCAGAAAAACAGGCCACGCCGCTGGGCCGACTGCCGCAGCCAGGCGTCCAGCTGGCTGGCCCAGTCGGTGGAGCCCACGGTGGCGTAATCGACGGTGAAGTGCCCGAAGACGTCACGTCCCTCGGTGAACAAACCGCCCCGCTTGTCCAGCTCCAGCACCACGTCCATGGAGCGGGGACCGGCGATGAACGTGACCTCCAGCTGGTTGATGCCTCTGGCGTACTGCGGCGGAGGGAGGAACTCGATCTCCTGGTAGAACGGCAGGGTCTGGTTGACTCCGTAGATACGGCCCTGCTCACAGTCGGCGCTGCGGAAGCGGAAGCCGAGCTGGGCAAACGCCTCCAACAGCCGCTCCTGGGCCGGCAGGGGGTGCACCGCGATCGGATCCAGGTCGGTGGCGTCCACGGCACGGGCCACCGCCAGCTCCGTGGTGACGCCCATGGTCATCCCACGCAGGTGGTGTCCATACACGTGAGTCAGTGGTGTCTCCCAGGGCACCTGGAGTGAGAACTGGACCGTGTGCCGCGCCTTCGGCAGCAGCATGAACCTCCCGGCCGCCGCTACCCGGGCGAACTCCTGGTTCTTCTGGTACTCGGAGTCACCGGACTCCACCTCGATGCGGGTGACCAGGCTGACGTTGACGCTGGTGATCTCGGACTCATGCTCACCGCCGATGATCTCGATCTGGCCGGTGAGGACGTCGCCCGGACGGACATTGGGGTTATGCAGCGTCGTCTCTACCTCGGGGCCACCCACTCCCAGGGCCGCCAGTAACTTCTTAAAAACCATCTCATCCCCTCACACCATCTACCGTGTGCTCGACGCCGCGTGGCGTCGTCCCCTCACGGTAAACGGTGCTCTCCACCTGGGCAGGAGCGTTTTACCAGGTAGCTGGCCGCTCATGCTGCTGTGGCTGGATCATCCTTTCTCCGCGCCCGCCGTCAATCCGGACACCAGGTAACGCTCAGCGAGCGCGAACAGCACCACGACCGGCACGCTGAGAATGACCGAGCCGGCCATCAGAATGGTCACCGGCGCCACCTCCGCGGTCAGCTGCGCCAAGCCCAGGCTCACCGTCCAGCGGTCCCGCCGGTCCACCAGGAACAGCAACGCAAACAGATACTCGTTCCAGGCGATCACGAAGACGTACAGCGCCGTGGCCGCGATGGCCGGTGCGGTCAGGGGGAATACCACCCGCAGCACTACCCCCAGCCGCCCGCACCCGTCAATCATGGCCGCTTCCTCCACCGACTCCGGTACGGCTTGGAAGTGGTGACGCAACATGTACACCGCCACCGGCACGGTGTGAGCCAGGTAAATCACTACCAGGGCCGCCAGGGAGCCCCGTAGCTGAAGCCGGGCGAAGAGCACGAACAGCGGCACCGCCACCACCACGACGGGGAACAGGTAGACGGTGAAGAACAAGCCCGCTAACGCGCGCCGTCCGGTAAAGCCCAGCCGCGCCACGGCGTACGCCCCGAAGATCGAGGCCAGCAGGGTCACCACCACGGTGGTGGTGGCCACCAGCGCGGAGTTGAGCATGAAGCGGCCCAGCCCGAAGCCTCCCTGCTCAGGGGAGGAGAACGCGATCCAGTAGGTACGCAGATTCAGTTCATCCAATGTGGGCAGCAGATCCAGCGGGCGGGACACCACGGCCGGCAGGTCCCTGACGCTCAGCAGCACGGTGTAGACCAGGGGACCGCCGGTGAACAACAGCAAGCCGAAGATCACCAGGGCGCGCCCCAGGCGCCACGGCCACGGGCGTGTGGACACCGATCGCCGTCGCGGCGCTGGCCGGGCCCGCAGCGCCGCCTTCGATCGGCGGATCTCGGCCCCTGCCTCTTCGCTCATGAGTAGCTCCGCCGGGTCAGCCGGAGGTACCCGATCGTGCACAGCAGCAGGAAACTGGCCATGACCAGACCCAACGCCGAGGCGGTACCGATGTCATTGCGGACCACCAGGTCCTGATAGACCGTGATCGGCAAAATGTCGGTCCCGCCGGCGCCGCCGGTGAGCAGATACACGTCGTTGAAGTTCTGGAAGGTCCACACGAAGCGGAGGAAGGCCAACAGCGCCAGCACACCGGCCAGTTGCGGCAGCAACACCAGGCGGAATCGCTGCCAGGCGGAGGCTCCGTCCACCACAGCCGCCTCCTCCAGCTCCGCCGGCACCGCGGCCAGCCGCGCGGTGATGAACAAAAACGCCAGGGGAAACGACCGCCACGCTTCGAACAGGATCACGATCAGCAGGGCCACCGGGATCCCGACGGTGACCGGCCCTAGCTCTACCTCCTGTCGGTGAGTGGACAGGAAAGGGATCGGCCGGTCCCATCCCAGAAACCTGGTCCCCACCGCATTGATGAACCCGAACTGAGGGTTGAGCAAGGCCCGCCAGGTCGTGGTGGCCGCGACGACCGGGATCACGTATGGAGCCAGCAGCACCGCCCGCGCCACCGCGCGTCCCGGGAACGGGCGTCGGAACGCGAACGCCGCCACCAGCCCCAAGCCCAGCGACAGCAGCGTGCCCAGGACGCTGTAGACCACGGTGGTCCAGGCCACTCTCCAAAAGTCGGGGTCGCGGAACGTTTCGCGGAAGTTGTCGAGGGTGTACTCGGCGTTGAACACCGACAGCGTCGGTATGTCGATGAGCCGGATCCGTTGAAAGGCCAGCAGCACCGTCCAGGCGAACGGCGCCCCCACCACCAGCAGGATCACCACGATGGTGGGGACGACCAAGCCCGTGCCGATCAGCGCGTCTCGCCGCGCCAACGGTCCACGGCCACGCCGCCTCTGGCGGGTATCCGGCTGTGGTGGCTGCGACATCGCCCCGGTGACTGTGGAATGCCTTATGGGGATGGGTTCGTCGCCGCCGCTCCAGTGGTCGGAGCGGTCCGCACGGTCCGCCGTCGGGGTATTCATCTGAGCGCCTCGGCGTGCGCCGCCATCGACGCGGCGACCTCGTCGGCGGGTGCACCGTCGAGGGCGTTACGGAGGTCCCGGGTCAGCGGCAACTCGCCGTAGAGAGCGGCGACCAGCCCGGCGTCATCGGTTCCCAATCCCCACCGCGCGAACCCGCCGGCACCGGCCGCGATGGCCTCGACCGCTTGGGGCCCGTACAGCTGGCTGACCGGTGCGGCTCCGGAGTCCGCTGTCCCGATCGGTAGTTCGGCCCAACCATCGATGTAGGCCTGCGGGGCTTCAGGGGTGCCGGTCCGCATCGGGAACCGTCCCTCGGGGGCCATGGACAGAAAATCCAGATAACCGTCGGAGAGCAGCCAGGTGACCAGCTCGATGGCCGCCTCGGTGTCGGCTCGGGTGGTGATGCCCAGGTTGAGGGTCTGCGCGAATTGGACCGGTTGGTCACTGTCCGGACCGGAGATCAGGGACACGATGCCGGTGTTGCGGGCCAGGAACGCCGGATCAGACTGGCACTGGGGACACCCGGGCGGGAAACGGAGATCGACACCCGCCAATTCGTCGAGCAGATGCGGAGACCAGAAGATCATCGCCGCTGTCCCCGACAGATAGGAGGCGCGAGTGGTCTCGGTGTCCTGCTCACCCCCGGCGGAGTAATTCCGCATCAGGTCCGCGTACCAATCCAGGGCGTTAACGCAGGCGTCGTCGGTCAGGGCGATGCGTCCTTCGGAGTCGGTGAGCTGGCAGCCGTTGGCGAGCATCACCGCCTCCAGAATCTGCATGGTGTAGTTGTTCGCGGTTCGGGTTCCCGAAACGATCCCGATCATGCCGTCGCCATGGAGGGTCCGCGCCGCGGTGGTGATGGCCTCAAAGGTGTCCGGTGGCGCCAGTCCGGCCTGCTCGAACAGATCGGTGCGGTACAGCAACAACTGTCCCCAGCCGTCACTGGGCACGGCGGCCAAGCGTCCATTCACCGTGGCGAACTGCAACGCGCCAGGGTTGAACGTCTCCTGCCCTAACGCCTCAACCACCGCCTCGGCGGCATCGCTGTCCAAAATCCCTTCTTCGGCCCACCCCGGCGTACGGTCCGCGGCGTGGAACACCACGTCGGGCAGGTCCCCCGACGCCGCCGCGGAGATCATGGCCTGGGACTGCTGGTCTTGGGCTACCCCGACCAGCTCCACCTCGATTCCCGTCTGTTCGGTGAAGCGCTCCAGGAGCGGTTCCTGCTGGGCGATCCGGTCAGCGGTGGCGAAGATGCTCCAGAACACCAACCGTCCGTCCGAGGAATCGTCGCCGCCCCCGCAGGCCCCGAGCGCGGCGACCATAGCCAGCGCCGCCACCACCGCTCCTCCGGTATGTCCGAGCCCGCCGCGCCGCATGCCGCCTCCCGACGAAATGCCCTGACCGACCTATCCTCACCCGAGACTCTTCCTATCGGTCCTAACTGGACAGGTCAAGAGCAACGCCACCTACCAGACTCCACGTCGCTTTCCGTCCACATTCGTCGATGGCGTCCGCGCCGTGGTTGCGGCGGGAAGCAAAACTTGCGTCGGGATCGCAAAATGATCATGATCATCTGTACGCGCGCCGAAGCGCGCGACACCGCGTTCCGGAGCCGTTTCCGCTCCGCGCGCGCCGACCCTCCTTTATGGAGGCGACAGACTCTGTGATGTTTGTCTCACGAGGCAGTGGCGCGGCAACACGTGCCGTAATCTCTTCCTGCCGCTCCGTTGATGTGATCTAGCGGCATGTCCATTTCTTCTCCCCGGTTCGTGCCACAGTCTCGTCGCCTCACTCCAGCTTCACGGCCTGCCCGGCACTCTGGTCCCCGAGTGAACATCCCGCAGATTCGGGGAGGCGAGAACTGTGGCCCTACCGCTGACCGACCTAGCGCCCGAGACGGCCGGCAGCGACGTCGACCTCGACGCCGACCGTGGCGCGTCCGCGGACCTGGTCCGGGCGTACCTCAACGGCATCGGTCGGACCCGGCTGCTGAACGCGGCTGAGGAGGTCGAGCTGGCCAAACAGATCGAAGCCGGCCTGTACGCCGCGGAGATCCTGGCCGGCCGCGCCGACTGCCCGAATTCGTTGGGTCCTCTGGATCCACAACTGCGGGCTGACCTGGAAACCATCGCCGAGACTGGAGCCGCCGCCAAGAACCGGCTCCTGGAGGCGAACCTGCGACTGGTAGTGAGCATCGCCAAGCGGTACACCGGTCGTGGTATGGCGTTCCTGGACCTGATCCAGGAAGGCAACCTCGGCCTGATCCGCGCCGTCGAGAAGTTCGAC
>PKFB01000071.1 GCA_002919305.1 Actinomycetales bacterium | reverse complement strand
TGTTCATAGATATTGATGCGCCCCGGGTCGAGCGGATCGGCCGCTTGCACGAAGTCGAGGCAGCCCGGTGCGCGGCGCGCCTGGCGGGTCACCTCGGCCACAGCGGCCAGATACCGGTCGCGGTCACCATCATCCAGATAGAGCTGCCCGGCGATGATGATCATCTTGTCTCCCTGATGAGCGAGTGGTGCGCCTTCGCGGCATAGGCGGTACCCGCCGGAAAGCTGAGGGAAACCGTCCCTCCAGTCGGTTGATCCGCTCTGCCGCCAGGAAAACGGGCCACGCGTCACAGCGGGCCGTGATGCCGTTGCCGCTCGCGCCGTGGCAGCTGCACCAGCGACGCGTCGGTCGGACGTGCCGCGGTCCAGGCCATGCTCGGGGATCGGCATGGTTGTGGCGTCCGTCAGGACGTCAGTCAGGGATAGGTGTGCCGTCATGGTCCTCACCGTGCCGCCCGGTTGGGGGCACCCGATAGCCCTGCCGTGGACCCGATCACCCCTTTGAGGGCGATGTTTCGGATGTATCGCGGCAGCTCAGTCTCAATCGGAGAACATAGCGTCATGCCGATGTTTCTATCCTCAATGGATGCAAGAGAAGGACTGCCACTTTTCGGCGCCGTCACAGGGCCGGCAGGGCGCTGTCTGTCTACTGAGGAGTATTGCACTCGGTGAGGGACACGCCGAAGACCCGCCTGGAAAATAGCGTTCTTCCTATCACAAACTGGACTTCAAAAACTTCAATATGTATATGAAGAAACACCCAAGGTGATCATGCTTGCCGTCGCCGTGCCAGGGCACCTAGCATCGGGCGACGTCGCCCGGTGGTCGGCCATACAAATGGGATGGTGCCGGGTGGACCCGCCGAATCGCCGTTCGCGGCGAACCGGGAACCCATCGGCGCCACCGCCGTTCACGGTGGTGCCAGGGGTGAATCCGGCGAATTCGCCGGTAGGGCGCCACTTCTTCCCGCCCGAACCCGTCAGCTAACCCGGTAGGCGGTTTGCGGAAGAAGGAGCCCTCACTTTGGTGAGTTCCACGCACGCGACCGTGGACCGAAAACACGGTCGTCTCATCTCCGTGCTCATCGCCGCTGTCGTCTCGGCTTTATGGCTCACCCTGTCACCCCCTCCTGCGTACGCCGAGCCGACCGCTGACGAGCTGTGGCAGCAGATCGAACAGCGGGGCCGTGAGCTGGCCATGCTGGTGGAGGACTACAACGAAGCCCGCGAGAACCTCCGCGCTACCCGCGCTCGAATCGAGGAACTCGACCAGCAATTGGTGCCGCTGCAGGAGCAGCTGGAACAGCTCCAAGCTGAGCTGGGACGGTTCTCCGCTGCCGCGTACCGAGGTGCTCACACATCCGCGTTCGAAGCCATGATCGCTTCCGGCTCACCGACCGTTCTGCTGGAGCAGGTGGCTATCCTCAACCGCCTCGCCAACTCCCGTAGGGATCAGATCGCCCAGATCCAGGAGGTTGAGGCGGCTCTCGTCAACGAGCGGGCCGAGCTCGACGAGCTGGTGATGAGCCAAAGCCAGCAGGAGCAAGAGCTGGCGCAGCAGCGGGCCTCGCTGGAGGCGGAGATCGCCGAGCTGGAGGAGATGTACGAACAGGCGCGGGAGCGGGAGGCCGCCGAAGCCGCCACCCAGGCGGCCGACAACTCCTCCGGTGAGTCCAGCTCCGGGGACTCGCAAAGCTCCGGGAACTCCTCATCCAGCGGTAACCGGCCCGCTCCACCGGCCGATGCCAACGCCATCGTCCGGTTTGCTTACGAACAGCTGGGAGAGCCCTACGTCTTCGGGGCCGCCGGCCCCGATGCGTGGGACTGCTCCGGGCTGACGATGCGGGCGTATCAGCAGATCGGAGTGAACCTGCCTCACTCGGTGCGGCAGCAGTACGCGCTCGGGCCGTATGTGTCCCGCAGCGAGCTGCAACCCGGTGACATCGTGTACTTCTTCGATCTGGGACACGCCGGCATCTATGTGGGTGACGGCATGGTGATCCATGCCCCGAAACCCGGTGATGTGGTCAAACTGACCCCCATGGAATACATGGATTACGTGGGCGCCACCCGCCCTCGTTGACCTTCCTCCCGCTGATCACGGCCGCCCCGATCCACTAAATCGGGGCGGCCGTATAACGTCCAGAGTATGTTTATATTGGTCGATATTTGCTGGTTTTTATCCGGCGGATTCCGGTGTCGATCCGCGCTCCCGGCGTACCCGTTGACGTGAGCGGGACGGCGCTAGCCGCCGGGCCGGACCCCGTCCTACCGGGTCTGCGACGCCTAAGCGCCGACGTTAGGCACCGACGTAGGCCGCCAGATGTTGACCGGTGAGAGTGGAGCGAGCCGCGACCAGCTCCGCAGGGGTGCCTTCGAAGACGATGCGGCCACCGTCGTGACCGGCGCCGGGGCCGAGGTCGATGATCCAGTCGGCGTGCGCCATCACCGCTTGATGATGCTCGATGACGATGACCGACTTACCGGAGTCGACCAGCCGGTCCAGCAGACGCAGCAACTGCTCAACATCGGCCAGGTGCAAACCGGTGGTCGGCTCATCAAGGACATAGATGCCGCCCGTCTGCGCCATGTGGGTGGCCATCTTCAGCCGCTGCCGCTCGCCGCCGGACAACGTGGTGAGCGGCTGGCCGAGGCTGAGGTAGCCGAGCCCGACATCAACAAGCCGCTCCAGGATCGCGTACGCCGCGGGGAGACGCGCCTCACCGGAGCTGAAGAACTCCTTGGCCTCAGCCGCCGACATCGCGAGCACCTCGCTGATGTCGCGACCGGCGAGTTTGTACTTCAACACCTCCGCCTGGAACCGTTTGCCTTCGCACTCCTCACAGGTGGTGACGACGCCAGCCATCATCACCAGGTCGGTGTAGATGACGCCGTTGCCGTTGCAGGCCGGGCAGGCGCCTTCGGAGTTGGCGCTGAACAGCGCTGGCTTCACCCCGTTGGCCTTGGCGAACGCCTTGCGGATCGGGTCAAGCAGCCCGGTGTAGGTCGCCGGGTTGCTGCGTCGGGAGCCCCGGATCGCGCTCTGGTCGATCGACACCACACCCGCCGAGGCGGGGATCGAGCCGTGGATCAGGGAGCTCTTGCCGGATCCGGCGACCCCGGTGACGACCACGAGCACCCCCAGCGGGATGTCGACGTCGACGTTGCGCAGGTTGTGTGTGTTCGCGCCCCGGATCTCCAACACCCCGGTAGGTTTGCGGACCGTCTCCTTCAGGGAGGCCCGGTAGTCCAGGTGACGGCCGGTGAGGGTGCCGCTGGCCCGCAACCCCTCCACGGGGCCCGCGTAGCAGACGGTGCCACCCGCCGCGCCAGCGCCGGGGCCGAGATCGACGACATGATCGGCGATTTCGATCATCTCGGGCTTGTGTTCAACCACCAGCACCGTGTTGCCCTTATCCCGCAGCCGCAGCAGCAGGCTGTTCATGCGTTGAATGTCGTGGGGGTGCAGACCGATGCTGGGTTCATCGAAGACATAGGTGACGTCGGTGAGGGGCGAGCCGAGGTGACGGATCATCTTGGTGCGCTGCGCCTCGCCACCGGACAGCGTGCCCGACGGCCGGTCAAGAGACAGGTACCCCAGCCCGATCTCCACGAACGAGTCGAGCACGTGCTGCAGCTTGGCCACCAGCGGCGCCACCGACGGCTCGTTGAGCTCACGGAGCCACTCGGCTAGGTCGCTGATCTGCATCGCGCACAGATCAGCGATGTTCTTCCCCCGGATCTTCGACGACAGAGCCTCCTGGCTCAGCCGAGTACCACCGCACTCGGGGCAGGTCTTAAACGTCACCGCCCGCTCCACAAAGGCGCGGATGTGCGGCTGTAGCGCGTCGATGTCCTTAGACAGGAACGACCTTTGGATCTTGGGAACTATGCCCTCATAAGTCAGGTTGATCCCGTCAATCTTGACTTTGGTGGGTTCCTTGTAGAGCAGGTCGTGCAGCTCCCGCTCGGTGAAATGCCGGATCGGCTTATCCGGATCGAAAAACCCGCAGCCTAAGTAGATCCGGCCCTGCCAGCCGTCCACGCTGTAGCCGGGGATCGTCAACGCGCCCTCACGGAGCGACTTCGTCTCGTCATACAGCGCGGACAGATCAAAATCGGTGACCGATCCCATGCCTTCACAGCGCGGGCACATCCCACCGAGACGGGTGAAGGTCGTGTTCTCAGTCTTTGTCTTAGAGCCACGCTCGACGGTGGCCGTGCCACTGGCCTTGACCGAGGGCACGTTGAAGGAGAACGCGCTGGCCGGACCGATGTGCGGCTGCCCAAGCCGGCTGAAGAGAATGCGCAGCAGCGCGTGGGCGTCGGTGACGGTGCCGACGGTGGAGCGGGGGTTGGTTCCGATCCGCTCCTGGTCGACGATGATCGCCGTCGTCAGTCCTTCGAGGACATCCACGTCGGGCCGTGACAGCGTCGGCATGAACCCCTGCACGAACGTGCTGTAGGTCTCGTTGATCAGCCGCTGTGACTCGACGGCGATCGTGCCGAACACCAACGAACTCTTCCCCGACCCGGAGACACCGGTGAACACCGTCAGGCGGCGTTTCGGGATCTCGACGCTGATGTTTTTCAGGTTGTTCTCCCGCGCGCCGTGCACCCGGATCACATCGTGGCTGTCGGCGGCGTGCCGTGTCGACGACCGCACATCCGTCCCCATGCTGATGTCCTCTCCCTCGTCTCGACCAGGCCGCCCTCCTGGCCTTCGTCGGCGTCGCCCGGCATGGAGTTGACCGGCGTGTCCGCGTCCTTAGTTATTGGTGCGGTCACGGCGGCGGGGCATGGTTGCCCGACCGGTGGTGCCGACTGAGAAACACGCGGCGTGGGAGCCAAAACCCCCACGCCGCATCGGCCTGTGGAGCCTGTAGGCCACACAACCTACGCAGTAGGCCTGACAATCTACGCAGGAGGTCTGACAGAAACGGAAACGTCAGACGAGCCAGCGGCCGTCACGCATCAGTTCACGATCGGCCAGTTCGTTCTCCTCACGCCACGCCTGAATACGGCGTGGGACGACACGGAACCAACGGTACGGCGTGCTCAGTGTGCGCGGATCAAAACCGGTACGCGCGGCGAACCGATCGCCCACCTCCTGCGGCAGGGCGTCGATCTCCAACACCTCAACCTCACCATCGATCATGGTGACGTCGCGGGTGAGCCCCAACCCGAGCCGGACGGTCCGGGTAGCGGCCAGATTCCTGCCGGTCGGGCTGTTCGCCGGAGTAGACAGCAGCAGCGCTTCGCCATCCCAGTCGAACGACAACGGCACCAGGTACGGCGCACCGTCCGGCGATGCGGTAGCCACCCACACATCAACGTCATGGGCGAGCCGGTACTCGGTGTCGCGGCGGCGCTGCGCGCGGGGACGCGGGGCGGCGCTCATAGGGCCCGGAATAGGTCGAGGGCGGCGCCGGCGGGTCCGCTGACCGCGGCCAGCGAACGGTCACCACCCATGGTGGCCAGTGTTCTGCGTATCGCCGCAGCCGGCACCGGATGCGGCGTCATCCTGACTCTCCAAGCAGGAGAATCGGTCACGCTTCCTCCTTGGTGAGATCGTGATGTCGTCGGCATGAGGGATTGTCGGAGGATACGTCAATCACGCTCCCGGGCCGGGTTGTCAGCTCCTTGACCGATCTGGTCACCCGTCCCGTCCCAGATTCGTCCCCCACGTCCCGAGGACGCCGCAGACGTCCTCGCCGCCCCAGCAGGCGGCGTCACCGAAGGCCGCCCATCCCCGATGCGAGGCGGTGACGATGGGCGGCCACCGGTGCAGTCCACGATTTGTGGGCGGGGTTAACGCACTTCCTGGATGCGGACCATGTTGCCCGCGGGGTCCCGGAAGGCGCAGTCACGAACCCCCCACGGCTGCTCGGTCGGCTCTTGGACGACCTCAGCGTGGTCGCTGGCCTGAATCCGCTCGAAGGTGCCGTCCAGGTCTTTGGTGGCCAGAATGATGGTGGCGTAGGTGCCCTTGGCCATCATCTCGGCGATGGTGCGGCGCTCATCATCGGTGATACCGGGGTCGACGCCCGGCGGGTGCAGCACGATCGACGTGCCGGGCTGGTCGGGAGGACCGACGGTGAGCCACCGCAGCTCCCCATATGAGACGTCGTTGCGGACCTCGAAGCCGAGAGTGTCCCGGTAGAAGGCTAAAGAGGCCTCCGGGTCGGTGTGTGGGAGAAAGGTCGAGTGGATGGTGATGTTCATGGTGATCACGCTATGACGACTGAGTGGGGCGGGCTTCTCGATTCCTGATCGGTCTGGTCACCTGCTTCGCCACGCACGGCGGTATCCCCGCCGCCTCACCCGCCGCCTGACGGCGATAGACGCTGGGCGGCACCCCAACCAGTTCGGTGAAACGGGTGCTGAAGGTGCCGAGCGAGGAGCAACCCACCGCGAAGCACACCTCGGTGACACTCATGTCACCACGACGCAGCAGCGCCATCGCACGCTCGATGCGGCGCGTCATCAGATAGCTGTACGGCGACTCACCGTAGGCGAGGCGGAACTGGCGACTCAGGTGCCCGGCTGACATGCCTACGCTGCGGGCGAGCGCTTCAACGTTCAGCGGCTGTGCGTACTCCCGATCGATCCGGTCGCGGACGCGGCGCAGCAGCGCGAGGTCGCGCAGGTGCTGCTCCAGGTCGGATCTTTTGGCCACTCTCGTAATCGTGCCACGCCACGTCGAACGTCTCAGATGACGCACGCGTGAGGTACCGGCGCGGGTGACGGGCACGTCGATGGACGTGGTCGCTTCAGGCCAGCCGCCGTTGGGGTGGGCACCGCCCCTCGCGTACACCCCGGCGCGCTCCCGTAGACCCGGGCGTACCACGGGGTGCCGGTCGGCACAAGCCAGCCGTAGTACGCCGGGTGACGCTCACGTCCAACACACGGAGGCGGCGGGAGGACGACGGGGCCGTGGGCGGCCCATGCAGCAGTCAGCTCTCGCCGACCGCTTTCTTCACCAGCGCGGCGATCCTCTCCTCAGCCTCGGCGGTCAACTCGGTCAGAGCGAAGGCGGTCGGCCACATGGTGCCCTCATCAAGCTGCGCAGAGTCGTTGAACCCCAAGGTGGCGTACCGGGTCTTGAACTTCTGAGCGCTCTGGAAGAAGCAGACAACCTTGCCGTCCCGGGCATACGCGGGCATGCCGTACCACAGCTTCGGCGACAGCATCGGGGCGTGCGTCTTGATCAAAGCGTGGATCCGCTCAGCCATCACGCGGTCCCGCTCCGGTAGCTCAGCAATCTTGGCCAGGACGGCGCCTTCCTCATCCGCCTTAGACCGCCGGGAGCCGCGCCGGGCCGCCTTCAGCTCCTGGGCGCGCTCCTTCATCGCGGCGCGTTCTTCGTCGGTGAAACCGTCAGCGGTCGTGTCGGTCGCGGTGACGCTCATAGCGGACTCCCCTCCGTTGGTCGTGATCGGAACGATCGCCATGCTATGGAGCCAGCGGCGGTGAAAACTTCTTGATTCCTGATCGATTCGCGGAGGGCGCCGGGCGCGATCAGCGCAGGGAAGAGAGCCAACCCACGGGTCTTCACCCCCTCATCCGGTCAAGCATCCGGGCCCGGAGGGCGCTGCGGCGTCCAGAACCCCGCGGCCTGACCAAGGGGGTCGGCGACACTGGTTTTCGAGGCGTAGGTGACACCCTGACCGGCCAAGCTGATGGGTGGCCCGTGCGGATCGGCGCACTCAAGCGCCTCCTCAAGGTGCACCATGAGCAGCCGGTAGGCCGCCTCCCGACCATCCAGCCCAGGGAAAACCTCAGCGCCGTCCGCGGCAAGGTGCTCCAGGCACGCGTCGAAGCTGTGTGGTGTGACGCTCAGACGGAGCGGAGGGGCAAGTACGCGTCCATCCATGGCCGTCACCGCCCACGCTCCGTCACCAGGCTGAGAGATGAGCGTGATGCCTTTCCGCTCGAGATCCTGCAGCATCCTCTGCACCGTGGTCATCCGCCCCTGCCCCCAGATCTCAATCCTCAAGTCTGACCTGACAGTAGAGCGCCTGGGCAGCCACGGGGAAGCAAGGAGACGACCAGCTGGCTGATTATCGCTATTAACGGAAATAGCCATATATCTCGCCTTAGGGTCGGGGTATGGCGATCCGACGGATGGACCATGTCAGTGTCGTCGTCGACGACCTCAGAGCCGCTGTCGCGTTCTTCGTTGAGTTGGGGATGGAGACGGCGGGCGAGACAACCGTCGAGGGAGAGTGGTTGGACAAGGTCGCGGGGCTCGACAACGTCCGAGTCACCATCGCGATGCTGCGTACCCCAGACGGCCACGGCCACCTCGAAGTGGCGGAGTTCTACACCCCGGCGGCGATCAGTGCCAGGCCAAAGAACGCGCCAGCGAACACCCTGGGCTTGCGGAGCGTCATGTTCCTCGTCGACGACATCGAGGACACCCTGCGCCGTTTGCGTCCCCACGGCGCCAAACTCATCGGCGGCATCGGACAGTACGAGGATCGCTACCGCCTCTGCTACGTCCGAGGGCCCGCCGGCATCATCGTCGCGCTAGCCGAGCAGCTCAGCTAAAGATCGCCGGGAGGGTTACCAGGCGATCCCACGCACAGCACGGCTGTTTACCAGCGAGCAGGCGTCCTTAAGACCTGTCCATGAGCCGTTCACCTGAGCCACCCGGGTGAGGCAGTACGCCTGACTGTCTTGCTGGACGTTTTTGTGTTCATCGAGCGTGGTGTAGGGGATGAGCTAGGCCGTCGTTGGCTGGCGGCCATGTGGGGTCAGCCCGTGGCCAATCGCTGGACCAGCGGGGTGAGGCAGCGCGTATGACCCCAGGCGCGCTGTACCGAAGGCGACGTCCACCTGCTTTCTCGACACGACGGTGGGGTGTCCAAACTGCACCGTCGTTCGTTAGGAGCAGTGAGCCTTGGTAGCTCATCTCCTGTGTGGATATCAATCAAGATATGCCTTGAGTCCGCATAGCGCGGTTTAGGATGGTTTCCTTATGTAAGGTGCGATTATCTGGTGGAACGAAAATTCGATCAGTTTAGTATATAAAGAATAATATCAACAAATGTTTCTTATCGTCCATGTTTGAGTGTTCGTGACATGGCAAGGTGCGATGATTAGTACGGCGAGCAGCGATTCTCAAACCCGGGAGTATGGCCCGTCGCTGACGCGCTTAATATTTGTTACTGCTTTTGTTTGGTGCGGTAGTGTCAGATTGTTGGCTTTCTATTGGCTAGATGATTCGCCTCCACTTTTTGTGGCGGCAGTGACTTTATTAGCCATTTTAGTGAATACCTTTGTTCCTATATGGATTTGGCGAGCTAGAACCATTGTTGGTCAAGGAGGCATAACGGTTCGTGGATTTTTCGAACCTATACGGTCTCTTGGCGAGATGTTCAGGGTATTGAGCTTGAGCCTCATCCTGACCTGAGAAAGCGTAATCTTACGGAAATAGTGGCTATCTACGACCGCAGTGGCCACAGGGTCGTGCTCCCATACCTCCAAAACCGAAAGGGGATGTGGCTACCTGATGAGGTGTGGGCTATACGTCAAATATGGCTGGAGCGACGTGGCGATGACTGGGAGCCGGTGGAGGCTGCTGCTATAGCGATGATGGAACAGAGGAGGAAAACGAAAAAGTTAGATGTAAGAATGATTGGCTTTATTATCGGGATTTTCCTAGGTTATTTAACTTTAATTCTTATGCTTATAATCACTTTAGCTTTTTCTCTATTTTTCCTGCGTGGCTATTCTTTGGAATCTCTTTTGTTGTATTTATCGTTTCCTTCCGCGTCGCTATCGTGCGCAGCTGACGTTAAAGGTATACGTGCTACTCCTTTCAGGGTGGTCGTGTTTGTGGGATACAAGAGGGTATCTATCGCCCTTTCTTCAGCCCGCCAAGGAGCAGGCGTTGGCCTGAGCCGACACGTAGAACGGATAGCCCGCCCTGTGACGATCAGCGTGAGCCAACGACGCAGCCTTTGGTTCTGTCAGTAACTCGGTTCAAAAACAGCGATACCGCACACTCCTCTAATCCTAGTCTTACCGCGCCAGGCGACGGATTAGACAATCAGAGGATGTGTAATTGGAATAAGGGAATGTCTCGGATTTCGTGGGGAGGTGACTCTTAAAGAGCTAGGATGCTAGATCAGTGAGAGCGCTACGGGTCTTCCACGCTTGACGTTTCGAGTATAGCTACGTGCGTTTGTTATCTTCAGCTGGCGGCAAGCCACCGGTTGGGCCGGCGCGACGATATTTTAGGCTTGTTTGTTCTAGCTGCCTGTATGCCGTTGATAATCAGCGGTACCGCGCAGGCTTGGCCGGTCGCATCCAGATGGCTGATAAGGCTGGTGCCTCAATCCGAGCCTGGTTCGTTATCAGTGGAGGATGCCTTAAGGCGTTGCCCAATGCTGACTTTTCACCGCCTCTAACCAATAGGGGAAGCCAAAGCGCCGGTGAAGGTGATGACCTCCTCAACCGGGCGCCGTGGGCTGGCAGGCACCGGCATGCCATACCCGATCCGCAGCACCATCTGGGGATAGTCGGCGGGGCGTCCCACCAGCTCAGCCAGGCGGGTCCGGCTCGGCCCGTCCTCGATCGGTTGAGAAAACATCGAAGCGGCTAACCCGTGGTGGGTGAGGGTGAGCAGCACCCGATACAGCGCCTGACCAGCGCGCAGATCAGCGAACGGGCGATCCTGGCTGGTTCCGAGAACCGCCAGTAGCGGCCACGGTTCGTACTCCCCACCGACGGCGCGGGAACGCCCGCCGAAGTTCCGGAACGGCAGCAGGTCCTGAGGTTCAGGCGCAGGCCCACCGGCTCGACGCGGCACCCCGTCAGAGCCGTGATCGTGAATCCACGAGGTGAGCTCCTCCTGGTAACCGGGACGGGCTGTGAGGTGTTGGGAAGCCTCCCGCACCAGTTCAGCGACCTGAACGACCTGGATCCGATCCTGAAGCGTCCGAATCCAACAGTTCTCGGCGGCTGCGGCAGCGGAGATCGCCTCTAACACCGGCTTCGGCACAGGGGAGTCAGCGAAGGGGTACCGGTTACTCCGTCTGAGGGGTACGGCTCTCCCCAGCCGCTGTTCAAGCGGGGTGGCGACTCGCTGCTCCGTGAGCTTGACATGGGCCAGGAGATCGGGTTCGTGAGAATCCGGGAGGAGGGTGACGGTCGAATCCCAGCCGTAAGTAACCAGGGCCAGCCGCAGCCCGAACACCAGGGCACCGCAGCTGACCCGTAAGGCCCAGCCGTCAGGGTCGGTGACGGGCAGCTGCCGGTTACGGTCAGCCCACACCTCGAGGCTGTCGGTGTCGGCGTGAATCGACCACGGTTGCGTGTTGTGGATGGATGGCGCCCGGACGGCGAGGGCCACCACCTGGTAGATATCTGTCCGCGACAGCGGATGTGTCCGCGTCATCTCCCCCTCCTCCGGTCCCGATCGGGGCTGTCGGCGTCTCCGCCGAGCCTCCGGCCGTTAGTCGTCGGCCTCCAGGTCGTCAGATACCGACGACACCGAGTCGCTGATGGGACGGCGAGCGGTTAACAGACGGGTGCCGGGAGCGGCGGGCAGTCCGAGCCGAATCACCAGGTAGGGCACGCCGACACCGAAGAGGCGACGCAGCGCCGCCTGACCGACTGGCACCTCCACCACGGCGCTGACCGGCATGACCGACAGGCCCTCGACAGTGGCCGTCAGCCATACGGCGCTGAGCGCCTCGCCAGCGCGGAGCCAGTCAAGCGGTTGGTCACCGTCGCCGTGCAGGATGGCGTACCGGGCGCCGCTGTTGTCACCCGGGCCCTCCATCAGGGTCCCGGCGGCGCCGAAATCTCGAGGAGGCAAACCTCGATGCCGGGGCCGCTCCTGCAGCAGTGAGCTACTGGGCACCCCCATTGGGGTCCGTGGGGAGACCCCACCCCAGTAGGCCAGTTCGGCGCGGAACGCCGGATCGCCAGCCTCCACTTGTTCGGCGTGCCCGACAGCGACTAACAGGTCGGTCACATCCTCAGGACGCAGAATGTGCAGGGCGACGCCTTCGGCCGCGGCGCGTTCCTCAAGCAGCTGGAGCAGCTCCGCGGCGACAGGATCAGACGACACCGGCCGCCGGTCAGTATGCCGCAGGAGGGTGGCTCGGTATAACTGCAGAGCGTCCCGGGTCACCGGGATGGCTTTACCCAGATTGAGCCGCGCTAAAAGATCCGGTTGATCAGGGTCGGGCATTCGATGGACAAGCGGCTGGAAACCGCCAGCCAGCGCCGCTACCCGGGCATGGTGCAGGGCCGCTCCGCAACTGAGCGTGAGCAGTTTGCGGTCCGGGTCAGCCACCGGTAGGTGCCATCGCAGATCCCGGTACAGCTCCGCCTCCTGGGAGCGGATGATCCATTTCCAGGGTTGGGTGTTATGGATCGATGGCGCCCGCAACGCGGTGATCACCGCGTCGTTGAGCACGGCCGAAATGGGAGGTGATGTGGCCGTGGCGCCGGATGTGGTGTCACGATTGTTCGACACCTCTCCAGCCTCCTCGCCATCTGTGTGGAGAACAGGAGGCGAACGACCCGGCGATTAGGGGTCAGCTGGCACACAATTCCCACAAGGGTCGGGACTATGGTCCCGAATCGCACATGACTTCGGCGACTGGCTCCGCCTACATCGACGCGATAGGAAGAACTCATGATCCGTGTGTTCCTCCTCGACGACCATGAAGTAGTCCGACGTGGCCTGTGTGACCTGCTGGAACGGCATGCGGACATCAAGGTCATCGGTGAGGCCAGTACCGCCGAGGAGGCCCGGCATCGCATCCCCGCGCTCCGCCCCAATGTGGCGGTGCTTGACGCTCGGCTCCCGGATGGCAGCGGTATCGACGTGTGCCGGGACGTCCGCTCGATCGACCCCACCATCCGGGCGTTGATCCTGACGTCGTTTGAAGACGATGAGGCGCTGTTTTCCGCCATCATGGCCGGTGCTTCCGGTTTCATCCTGAAGCAGATCCGAGGCCATGACCTGGTGGAGGCGGTACGCACGGTCGCGGCGGGACAGTCGCTGCTGGACCCCGCGGTCACTCAGCGGGTGCTGGACCGGATCCGCCGTGGCCCGGAGCAACCCAGCGAGCTGGCCAGCTTAACCGATCAGGAACGCCGCATCCTGGAGCTAATCGCTGAAGGGCTGACCAACCGGCAGATCGCGGAACGGATGTATCTGGCGGAGAAGACGGTCAAAAACTACGTATCGAACCTCCTGGCCAAGCTGGGAGTGGAGCGGCGTACCCAGGCCGCCATCCTCGCCACCCGCTTGCTGGGGCGTACCTCTTCGTTCTGAAACCCCTAATTTCTGAAAGCCGGCCGCTTCATGTGATCGGCCGGCCTGCCGTTTCTGCCCGGCACGGTCCGCATGGCGCCCCATGAAGTTGGGTACGCCCGCTGCGGAAGCTTGCCCGTGCCGGCCGTCTCTTCACGCCGGTGAATCAGGGGTGGTGCACTGTCCCGTCCGGGACTATGGCCCTGATCAAGCGGGGACCACGTGTGGGACCGGCGACTCTGTCAGGGGTGCCCCGCCGGCGGGCAGGCTCCAGATTGTCCTGAATGACCGCTGGAGCCCGCGGAGAGAAGCCATGAGCGTCGACACCCATACCTTGTCTGCCCGAACCGGCGGTATCCCGCCGCTTGCCGGCCTACCGGCACAGCTCGACGACGCGGAGCTGCGTGTCGTGGACGCGTGGTGGCGAGCCAGCAACTATCTCACCGTCGGGCAGATCTACCTGCAGGACAACCCGCTGCTGCGTGAGCCGCTCACGCCCGCGCATATCAAACCCCGGCTGTTGGGGCACTGGGGGACCTGCCCAGGCCTGTCGTTGATCTACGCGCACGTCTCCCGCCTGATCCGGTACACCGGGCAGCAGACCATCTACCTGGCCGGGCCCGGCCACGGCGGACCCGCGTTGGTGGCCGCCAGCTGGCTGGAGGGCACCTACAGCGAGATTTATCCCCAGGTGTCCCAGGACGCCCAGGGCATGAGGCGACTCTTCCGGCAGTTCTCCAGCCCAGGCGGCATCCCCAGCCACGTGTCGGTGACCACGCCCGGCTCTATCCATGAGGGTGGGGAGCTGGGGTACGTCCTGATGCACGCCTTCGGCGCCGTCTTGGACAACCCTGACCTGCTCGCGGTTGCGGTGATCGGGGACGGGGAGGCCGAGACCGCTCCGCTGGAAGGCTCCTGGAAGGGCATCTCCTTCCTCAACCCCGCCCGAGACGGTGTGGTCCTGCCGATCCTGCATCTGAATGGAGCGAAGATCGCCGGCCCGACGGTGCTGGCCCGTAAACCCGCCGAGGAGGTGCGCTCCCTGCTGCGGGGCCACGGGTATGAGGTCATTGAAGTCACCGGCGATGACCTGCCCGGCATGCACCACCGCTTCGCCGCTGCGCTCGCCGACGCGTATCACCGTATTGATGAGATTCGAAGCGCCGCCCGGAACGGCACCTGGAATGGGCGACGCCCGCACTGGCCGGTGATTATCCTGCGGACCCCCAAGGGGTGGACCGGCCCAGATCGGGTCGACGGCGTCCAGGTGGCCGGAACATGGCGTTCTCATCAGGTGCCGCTGGCGGGGGTGCGGGAGAACCCCGAGCATTTGGCGCTGCTGGAGGCGTGGCTGCGCTCCTATAAGCCGGAGGAGCTGTTCGACGCCCACGGCCGCCCCACCGCCCAAGTGCTGGCCGCCAACCCGGTGGGGGAACTGCGGATGAGCGCCTCCCCCCACGCCAACGGCGGGCTGCTCACCCGGGATCTGGAGCTGCCCGACTTCCGCAACTACACCGTGAAGGTGCCGCAGCCCGGCACGCTGCGGGCGGAGTCCACCCGCCGTCTGGGAGAGATGCTGCGGGATGTGTACCGGGCCAATCCTGACCGGTTCCGTCTGTTCTGCCCGGACGAGACCAACAGTAACCGGCTCGGGGCCGTCTTCGAGGTCAGCGACCGGGCGTTCATGGAGTGCGTCGAACCCGAGGATGTCGCCGTCAGCCGGGACGGACGGGTCATGGAGGTACTGTCCGAACACAACTGTCACGGCTGGCTGGAGGGTTACACCCTCACCGGTCGACACGGGATCTTCGCCACCTACGAGGCGTTCGCGATGGTCAGCGCCTCCCAAACCGTGCAGTACGGCAAGTGGCTGGAGGAGGCGAGCACCCTACCCTGGCGGGCGAAGGTGCCCAGCCTCAACATCCTGCTCACCTCCACTGCCTGGCGTAACGACCACAATGGCTTCTCCCATCAGGGGCCAGGGCTGATTCAGACGGTGCTGACTCAGCGGGGTGAGATCTCCCGGATCTACCTGCCCCCGGACGCCAACTGTCTGCTGGTGGTCGCCGATTACTGCCTGCGCTCCCGGTCCTGCATCAATCTGATCGTCATCGACAAGCAGCCCCAGCTGCAGTGGCTGTCGATGCCCGCGGCGATTGAACACTGCGCCCGGGGCGCGGGGATTTGGGAGTGGGCCGGTAATGACGCCGGTGATGAGGAGCCCGACATCATCCTGGCCTGCGCCGGTGATGTGGTCACGATGGAGACGGTCGCGGCGGCGCGGATCCTCACCGAACGCATGCCGTATTTCCGGGTCCGGGTGGTCAATGTGGTGAATCTGATGTCTCTACAACGCCCCAAGGATCACCCACACGGTATGGACCCGACCTACTTCCGGGAGCTGTTCACCGACCACGTCGACGTCGTCTTCGCGTTCCACGGCTACCCGGGGGCGATCCACCAGCTGGTCCACGGCCGCCCGGATGTCGACCGGTTCCACGTCCGGGGATTCATCGAGGAAGGCACCACCACCACGCCTTTTGACATGACGGTACGCAACCGGACCTCCCGATACCACCTGGTGATGGACGCCCTCAACAACGCCCGTCGCACTCCGCGAGGCGCCACCGACCTGATGGACTGGTGCAAGAGCAAGCTCGCCGAGCATCAGCGTTATGTGGTGGAGCATTTGGAGGACATGCCCGAGATCCGCGACTGGGTCCTGGAGGACTGGGCGACCCAAAGCTGAGGCGAGGCAAAACGTAGGCGCATATTCGACCGCTCCACCGGCCAGGCGGAGGTGAGGGAAGAGGTACGCGGGGACAAGCACGGCACGCAACCGGGGACCCGGAGTGAGAGACCGGGTATCCGACGCGTGCCATGGAAGAAAACCAGCGGTACGCCCGGTGGCCTTTCAGGCGGGGCGCCGCCGTACGCCCCGCCTGAAGTTGGTCACATCCGGATTGGTCACATCCGGAGCAGAGGCGGCTCCAGGAGGCCACGGTAGGGCAGGGGTTGGCTGTAGACGAGGTCAGTGGTGGTGGTGCCGATCTGGGCCAACTCGTTGACCAGCTGTTCGAGATGAGCCAGGGAAGTCGCGGCCACCTTCAGGGTGTAGCAATCCTCGCCGGTGGTCCGCAGGCACTCCAGGATCTCGGGGCGCTCCTCAAGCAGTTGGCCTAGAGCCCGCCGCTGGCTCCCGGGGGACTTCAGACGGATCACAGCGAGCGTAGAGAAGCCGACCTTCAGCAGGTCAATATCGGCGCGGTAACCGGTGATGACTCCTGTCGCTTCCAGACGCTTGACCCGCTCGGTGGTTGCCGAGGCACTCAAGTTCACTCGCCGGCCCAGTTCGGTCAGCGATATCCGGCCATCGCGTTGGAGTTCGATCAGGATCGACCAGTCGGTCGCGTCAAGGTTCTCGGCCATTCCATCACGATATCGTGATATATGAGGTGTTTGAGGGAATAAGCCGAAAGATCCCAGTTCTTACGCCCTATAGCGCCGAAGACTCCCTGTGAGCCGGCTTGTGGGCGGATGGCCATGCCTGGTGCCCTAGAAGCGGTTAGTAGAAGCGGAGCACCGCTGGGAAAGGCGGGGAAAGAGGACCACTAGAACCGGAAGCGCCAAGATGCGCCCATGCTTATACCTAGCTTCCTAGGATGCGATGCGGGTGGTGGCCTGTGTCTCCACAACACGCAAGACGCCGGCATCGCCACGGCGAAAAATCCCAAGGCGAAACCCAGGTCGAGCGCGCACCGCCGGCCGTCGACAACGCCTCAAGAAGAGCTCAGGCTGGGCTTTGGGCCGGTCTTAGGGAAGCCGAGGAGCCATAGGCGCGCCCATGATCAAGCCAGAAGCGATCTAAAGACGGGACCGACCCTCCACCATGGACTGCCTACGTACCCATGCCGGTAAAGGTGGGATGTCCCAGTAGGGGGCTGTAGTAGAGATGAGTCCACTGTGTACTACCACATATGGACGATCCATAGTGGACTTACACGTAGGCCCGAGAACGATAAGGTTGTGGTTCGTGCACCGGCGCGTACTGCATATAAAAGGGGAGTGGTGCCGATGCGCGCCTGTCGGTGAAGAACAGCGCCCTTTGATGCTTTTCAAGGCTCGACGACGCTATCGCAGTGATCCCAGCTGGCAGCGTGCGCTGGGTAGCTGGGTGAAGCGGGTGCGCAGGTCGCTGACGGTTGTACGCGAAGTAGCGTTTACGCACTCGAGTGTGGTGCCTGCGCACTGAGCAGTGTTGACTTTGGGCGGGCCACTATAGCTGGGGATTGGCTACCAAGATCATCTAATGCGGCGATAGGCAGCTGAAGGCTATTGCCTAGCTTCCTAGGACGAAGTGAATGACGTGTTGTCCAGCACAGCTGGACAACACAAAAATTCCCCTCGCCAGAGGCGAGGGATCCAAGCCGCCCGGCCTGATGGGCTTGGGGCCCGGACGCTGGTGGGGTCCACAAGGGAGCCAGTTCAGGAAAAGAAGAGCCCAGCTGGTGCGCGGTACCGGCCGGGGCATCGGTTTACGCGTGTCTGGGTTCGTGATCGCGTTCTGGCGGGTGTCTCGAAGGGGCGGGCTAGGTCAGGGAGGGGTGATCACTGAACCTCAAGTAATCTTTCGACTCAACTACAGTGTGGGCGTGACCGATACCGCTACTTCTTCATCTGAGTTGACGGTGGGCCAGTTGGCGGCGCGGAGCGGGGTTGCCGTGTCCGCGCTGCATTTTTATGAGGCTAAGGGGTTGATCCGGAGTCGGCGGACTGCGGGGAATCAGCGTCGCTACAGCCGGGATACCTTGCGGCGGGTGGCGTTTATTCGGATCTCGCAGCGAGTCGGGCTGTCGCTGAACGCGATTCGGGAGGCGTTGGCGCAGTTGCCGGATGAGCGGACTCCGACGCGGCAGGACTGGGAGCGGTTGTCGCGGGTTTGGCGTCAGGAGTTAGATGAGCGGATTGCTTATTTGTTGCAGTTGCGGGAGAACTTGACTGATTGCATTGGGTGTGGGTGTTTGTCGTTGGATCGGTGTGCGTTGTCTAACCCTGATGATGTGTTGTCGCGGGAGGGTCCTGGGCCGCGGAATTTCTTGAGTGCGGTGGCGGCTCGGTGCGAGAGGTTGTGTGGGCCCGCGGGTGGTTCCGATGAGCGGGGCGGAGGTGAGGGTGAGGCGGGTTAGGGCAGCTGGTCGGTGGGGTGGGTGTAGCTGTGGGTGAAGGCGGTGTCGAAGGCTTGGCCGCCTAGGGCTTGTCGGGCTCGGTTGGTGGTGCGGTTGACGTCGAAGCGTTCGGCTGGGGGGAGGCCGAGGGATTCGCGGAGTGCAGTGGCGGCGCCGAGGAGTTGGGCGGCGGTGGTGGGGTTGTTGGCGAGGGTTTCGGCGCCTGCGAGTCCTTCGAGGGCGAGGGCGCGGCGGTCATCGAGGGTGCGGGCGGATCGGTAGCTTTGGAGGTGGGGGGTGCGGGCGGTGGCGTCGCCGCGTTGTTCGGCGATGAAGCCGAGTTGGGCCAGGATGAGTGCGGTGCCGGGTGTGCCGTTGCGGGTGCGGTTCCAGTGCAGCCAGGGCCGGAGGTGGGCTTCGGCTTGGTCGAGTTTGCCTTGGCGTCGGGCGCTGAGCGCTAAGCCGATTTGAGCGAATTATTCGGTTTGTTTGTCGGATTGTTCGGCGGCGAGGCGGCGGGCTTGTTCGTGTAGGTCGTCTGCGGTGGTGAAGTCGCCGGTTAGTAGGGCGAGGCGTCCGAGTTCGGCCAGGGTTTGGGCGACGAGGGGCCATAGGTGGAGACGTTCGGCGATGCGTTGGGCGTCGCGGCGCCATTGTGTGGCTTGTGGGTAGTCGCCGGTGATTTCGGCCAGGGTTCCCATGAGGTGCATGGCTTCGGCTTGTCCCCAGCCGTCGCCGATGCGGGTGAACAGGGTCAGGCTGCGGGTGCTGTGGTGGCGGAATTGGGGCAGGTCGCTTTGGAGGAGGGCGCAGCTGGCGAGGATGAGGTGGCAGGCGGCGATGCCCCAGTCGTCGTTGAGGGTTTGGAATTCGGTGAGGGCGTGGTGGAGGCGGTCTTTGCGGTGTTGTTGGTCGGCGTAGCCGAGTTGGGCGTAGGCGAGGAACCAGCGGGCGCGGGCGAGGTGGGTGGGGTGGGGTAGTGGGTCGGGGAGGTTGTCGTAGAGGTTGAGGACGGTTTGGCTGGCTCCGCGGGGGTCGATGTCGTCGCCAAGGAGCATGCCCATGCCGGTTTTCCAGGCTTGGGCTTGGAGCTGGGTGGGGGTGGGGGGTTGGTCGGGGCCGCGGAGTGCGGCGTCGGCTTGTTCGGCCAGGTTGGGGTAGTAGCGCAGGTGTCGGGTGCGCATCCAGTCTCGTTCGCCGGCTTCGTCGAGGCGGTCGCGGCAGTAGGCGGCGATGGATTCGAGGAGTCGGTAGCGGCCGTGGCGGGCGACGACGAGGCAGTGGTCGACGAGGCGGGTGAGGAGGTGGGGGACGAAGAGGGCGGCGGTGTTTTTCTACAGCGGGCCGGAGCGGGTTTTTCAGGAGCATCGGTTGACCTTGGCGGCTTTGGGAGGTGAGCACACCTACCTGGGGTCTGATCCGGCTCGTGCGGCGGGGTTTGATGTGGCGTTGCTGGTTGAATGTGGATCAGGGGCGTTATCCGGGGGTGGGTTCTGTGTTGCGGTCTAATTTGGCTAGCTTGGATCACATTGTTCAGGTGGCTGCTGA
This sequence comes from Actinomycetales bacterium, assembly GCA_002919305.1. Lineage (GTDB taxonomy): Bacteria > Actinomycetota > Actinomycetes > Mycobacteriales > Micromonosporaceae > RSA1. Next base: position 4,194 of record PKFB01000071.1, on the reverse strand, counting down.
GAGTGGTGTTGACACTGGGATGGTGGAGGCGTTGCGTCGGGTGGTGCGGCGTGCGGTGCAGGATGGGTACGGTGAGGATGATTTCTCCCGTGTGGTGCCGCTGTTGCGTACCTCGTGATCGTGTGGTGGGGGCGTAGTTTGTCGGCTTGACCCAGGTGGGGTACGCCGGGGTGCGTACCCCACCTGGTGGGTCAGTGGTGTGTGGTGAGGGCGGCGTGGTTGGTGTTGGTGGTGGGGGCGAGTTGTCCGGCGCGGTAGTGGCGTCGGCATAGCACTTGGTAGTGCACGTCGTCGCCGATGGTGTCGCCGATGACGACTTGGGCGCCTTCGCGGACGATGGTGCCGTTGACGACTCGGGCGTTGAGGTGGGCGGCGCGGCCGCACCAGCACAGGACTTCTACTTGGAGGCGTTCGACTTCGTCGGCGAGTTCGAAGAGGCGGCGGGAGGCGGGGAACATCTGCGAGCGGAAGTCGGTGGCGAGTCCGAAGGCGTAGACGTCGACGTCGGCTTCGTCGACGAGGTCTGCCATTTGTTCTACTTGGGCGACGCTGTAGAACTGGACTTCGTCGCAGATGAGGTAGTCCACGTGTTCGCCGTTGTCCCAGTGGTGGCGGACTAGTTGTCGCAGGTCGGTGTCGTCGGTGATTTCGATGGCGGGGCGTTGCAGGCCGATGCGGCTGGTGACGCGGGGTTGACCGGAGCGGTCGAGTTTGGTCAGCAGGAGGCCACGTCGGCCTTGGCGGGCGTGGTTGTAGTCCATTTGGAGTGCCAATGTGGACTTACCGCACTCCATGGGCCCGTGGAAGAACTTGAAGATTGCGGTTTGGCGGATTGTCACGGTTGGCGAGCCTAGAGGACGCGGGGTGGCTGGTTGCCGGCGGCGATGATGGCGCGGCGGACGGGGACGGCCAGGAGGAGGGCGAAGCCGGCGATGAAGAACACCAGGAGGGAGACGATTCCGGCGCGGTAGCTGGAGGTGAGTTGGAAGATCAGTCCGAATAGGAGTGGTCCGATCCAGCTGGTGCCTTTGTCGCTGATTTCGTAGAAGCTGAAGTATTCGGCTTCGCGGCCTGGGGGGATCATTTGGCTGAAGAGGGAGCGGCTGAGGGCTTGGCTGCCGCCGAGGACGAGGCCGATGACGGCGCCGAGCAGCATGAAGGGGGCGGCTTGGCCGACTGGTAGCCAGAAGGCGGCGATGATGACGCCGGTCCAGAGGATGAGGCTGCCGAGGATGGTTTTCCAGGCGCCGATGCGGTGGGCGATGGCGCCGAGGAGGAGGGCGCCGCCGAAGGCGAGGAACTGCACGATGAGGACGGTGAGGACGAGGACGTCCTGGGACAGTTCTAGTTCTTGGCTGCCGAATTGGCTGGCGAGGGCGATCACGGTTTGGATGCCGTCGTTGTAGATCAGGTAGGCGGCGAGGAAGAGCAGGGTGAGTGGGTAGGCGCGCATGTTGCGGAGGGTGTGCGCCAGTTGACGGAAGCCGCGGGTGAGGGTGGTGGCGCCTGTGACGTGTCCGACGGGTGGTCGGTCTTGGAGCCACAGCATGGGGAGCAGGGTGAACAGGGCCCACCAGATGCCGGCTGACACGATGCTGAGGCGGGCGGCGGTTTCGGCGTCGTCGAAGACGACTTGGAGGGCGATGAGGTTGAGGACGAGCAGGAGGCCGCCGCCGAGGTAGCCGATGGCCCAGCCGACGCTGGAGACGCGGTCGCGGTCGTCGGGGCCGGCGAGTTGGGGCAGGAAGGAGTAGTACACCACCACGCTGGCGCCGTAGGCGAGGTTGGCGATGAGGAAGAGGGTTCCGCCGAGGAGGTAGCGGTCGCCGGTGACGGCGGCCATGGCGATGGTGGCGGCGGCGCCGAGGTAGGCGAAGGCGCCGAGGAGGCGTTTTTTGTGGGCGGTTCGGTCGGCGACGGCGCCCACGATGGGGAGGACCACCACCATCAGGAGGGCTGATAGGGACACCAGGTAGGGGTAGTAGGAGCCGGCGGGGATGGGGATGCCGAGGGGGCGGACGTGGCAGTCTTCGCAGCCGGCGGCGCGTTCGGTGATGGCGGTGAGGAATGGGCCGAGGAAGACGGTGACGACGGTGGTGATGAACGCCGAGTTGGCCCAGTCGTACAGGTACCAGCCGGTCAGTTCGCGGCGGGTGGCGGTGGTGGGGGTGGTGGCGGTCATGGCCAGATTCCTCGGGCGGTGTAGACGTCTCGGAGGACTTCGGGTCGGTCAGTCATGATGCCGTCCACCCCTAGATCCAGCAGCTGGTGCATGTGGGTGGGGTCGTTGATGGTCCATACGTGGACGGGGATTCCGAAGCGGTGGGCGTAGTCGATGAAGCGGCGGTCGATGACGGGGATGCCGTAGCGGTGTGGGGGGACTTGGGCGGCTGCGGCGCCTGGTGGGTAGCCCAGGGTGGTGCGTCCGAGGAGGGATACCAGGCGGAGGCGGGCTACTTCGCCGGGGGTGAGGGCGGTGGGGACGCGGGGTCCTAAGAGGCGTCGGAGGGTGGTGAGGCGGCGGCCGGAGAAGGACGCGATGAGGACCCGGTCGTGGCTGCCGGTGGTGTTGATGACGTCGACGGTGGGGTGGATGGCCTGGTTGGCTTTCACGTCGATGTTGAAGCGGATGTCGGGCCAGGCGGTGAGGACGTCGTCGAGGCGGGGGATGACGGCGGCTCCGGCGACTCGGAGGGTGCTGAGGTCTTTCCAGGTCAGGTCGGCGACGGCGGCGGGGTGGCCGGTGAGGCGGTGGAGGGTGGTGTCGTGGAAGACGACGGCGACGCCGTCGGCGGTGGCGTGGACGTCGGTTTCTAGGTAGCGGAAGCCGAGGGATATGGCGCGGCTGAACGTGTCGAGGGTGTTTTCGATGCCGTGGGCGGCGCCGCCGCGGTGGGCGAATGCCAGTGGTTGTGGGGAGTCCAGGTAGGGGTAGCGGGCCACCGCGTCAGTATCCCTGGGGGGTTCAACGGTGGGGGATGTGGCGGGGGGGGGGCCGCCGGGCGGGGGGTTGTTTGCCGGACTCATGGTGAGTCGTTATCCGGCTGCGACCGGCGAGCCGGTTGGGTTGAGTGTCCGGGCAAGTATGGTGTGGCGGGGGAAGGAGACCACTGGCATGTCCGTGCTCGGAATTGATTTTGGCACCTCGAACACTGTGGCGATGCTGCGCCTGAATGATGGGCGTACCCGGCCGTTGCTGTTCGATGGTTCGCCCTTGTTGCCCTCTGCCGTGTATCTGTCCCCTGACGGGCGGATGCTGGTTGGGCGGGACGCCGAGCGGAACGCGCGAGTGGATCCCACCAGGTTTGAACCCAACCCCAAGCGTCGTATTGATGATGGTGTGGTGTTCCTGGGGGATCAGGAGATCCCGGTTCCCCGGGTGATCGCCTATGTGTTGGAGCAGGTGCTGACTGAGGCACGGCGGCAGCTTGGGGGGGAGCCCGGTCAGCTTCGGATGACGCACCCGGCGCGGTGGGGGGAGCGGCGGCGTGGCCTTCTGGTGGAGGCGGCCAGGTTGGCTGGTCTGCCCCGTCCGCAGTTGATCGCTGAGCCGGTTGGTGCCGCCTCGTATTTCACGGCGGTGCTGGGGACTGCGGTGCCGGTGGGGCGTTCGCTGGCTATCTATGACCTGGGTGGGGGGACGTTCGACGCGACGGTGGTGCGGCGGACCCGTACCGGGTTTGAGGTGTTGTCTGAGGAAGGGCTCAACGATGTGGGGGGCTTGGACTTTGACCATGCCATCGTTGAGCATTTGGGTGAGACGTATTCGGCGAGTCATCCCGAGACGTGGGAGCGGTTGATCAACCCTAAGGAGGCCAGCGACCGGCGGTATCGGCGGATGCTGTATGAGGATGTGCGGGGCGCTAAGGAGATGCTCTCGCGGACCTCGAGCGCTGATATCCACTTGCCGGCGTTGGAGGTTGACGCTCATATCACGCGGGAGGAGTTGGAGACTCTTATCCGGCCGTATCTGGAGAGCACCGTGGCGTGCCTGGAGCGCGCGATCACGGGTGCCCGGTTACAGCCCAAGGATCTGGTGGGGATCTTCTTGGTGGGTGGGTCCAGTCGGATCCCGTTGGCGGCGCATTTGATCCACACCTCTTTGGGGGTGGCTCCCACCACCTTGGAGCAGCCGGAGACCGTGGTGATTCTCCAGATCGAGCAGATCGTTGGCGATCCGGTCACGCTCGTCCC
>PKFB01000008.1 GCA_002919305.1 Actinomycetales bacterium | reverse complement strand
GGTCGGCGTGGAACCCGAACCCCCGGTGGTGCACCAGCGCCAGGTCGCGTCGGTAGTAGTACGGCCGCTCCCCGCCGCGGCCCCGCCCCTCACTCGCCTTCACGCCCGGCAATGCTGCCAAACCCCACCCGCCCCGCGCGTCCTTCTGATTTCCGGACTGAACGGACGAAAACCGACACGGGATATTTCCTGACCGTACGGGCGAAAGCCGACAAGGCTGGCGGCGTGTCGGCGCCAGGTGCGGTGCGATCGGTCTGTACCCGGGCTCACGTCGCAGGGTGTCCGGGGGAGTGACAAGATGACGATGAACTTCCTTCTGTGGCTCACGAGCCATCTGAAGGTCCATCCGTGGCTCACGGGCCAGCCGGAGCGTCCCCGACAAGTGGAGAGCGAACCATGTCAAACGGTCAGTTCGATGTCGTGGTGTTGGGCGGCGGCAGCGGCGGGTACGCGACCGCGCTGCGGGCCGCGCAACTCAACCTGTCGGTGGCGCTGATCGAGAAGGACAAACTCGGCGGCACCTGCCTGCACCGCGGCTGCATCCCGACCAAGGCCCTGCTGCACGCGGCCGAGGTCGCCGACCAGACCCGCGAGTCGGCGCAGTTCGGGGTCAAGGCCGAGCTCGTCGGCATCGACATGGCTGGTGTGAACGCCTACAAGGACGGCGTGGTGGCTCGCCTCCACAAGGGACTCCAGGGCCTCGTCGCCGCCGCGAAGATCACCTACGTCGCCGGCCACGGCCGGCTGGTCGGGCCACGGACGGTCGAGGTCGACGGACAGCGCTACGAGGGCCGCAACCTCGTGCTCGCCACGGGCTCCTACTCCCGCACCCTGCCCGGGCTGGAGATCGACGGCGAGCGGGTGATCACCTCGGAGCACGCGCTGACCCTGGACCGGGTGCCGCGCTCGGTGGTGATCCTCGGCGGCGGCGTGATCGGCGTGGAGTTCGCCAGCATCTGGCGCTCGTTCGGCGCCGAGGTCACGATCGTGGAGGCGCTGCCGCGACTGGTTCCGGCCGAGGACGAGGAGTCGTCGAAGGCGCTGGACCGGGCGTTCCGCCGGCGGGGCATCGGGATCCGGGTCGGTAAGCCGTTCGAGGCGGTGGAGCGCACCGAGAACGGTGTCCGCGTCACCATCGCCGGCGGCGAGACCCTCGAGGCCGAGCTGATGCTGGTGGCCGTCGGCCGCGGACCGGTGACGGCGAACCTCGGGTACGAGGAGCAGGGCATCGCCATGGACCGGGGCTTCGTGCTCACCGACGAGCGGCTGCGGACGAACGTGCCGGGCGTCTACGCGGTCGGCGACATCGTGCCCGGCCTGCAGCTCGCCCACCGTGGGTTCCAGCAGGGCATCTTCGTGGCCGAGGAGATCGCCGGCCTGCAGCCCCGGCCGATCGACGAGAGCGGCATCCCGCGGGTCACCTACAGCGACCCCGAGATCGCGTCGGTGGGTCTGACCGAGGCGAAGGCGCGCGAGCTGTACGGCGCCGACAAGGTGAAGACGTACACGTACAACCTCGCCGGCAACGGCCGCAGCCAGATCCTCAAGACCGGCGGGTTCGTCAAGCTGGTCAGCGTGACCGACGGCCCGGTAGTCGGGGTGCACATGGTCGGGGCCCGGGTCGGCGAGCTCGTCGGCGAGGCGCAGCTCATCTACAACTGGGAGGCGTACCCTGCGGAGGTGGCGTCGCTGGTGCACGCCCACCCGACGCAAGCCGAAGCGATCGGCGAGGCCCACCTGGCCCTCGCCGGCAAGCCGCTCCACGCCCACGCCTGAGGCTGTCGAGACTTTCCTGAACGCCCCTGAACAGCGCAGCTCACCGAGGCGTTCATAATTACTGAACGTTATTACCGTCCGCGAAGGAGTCAGTTCACATGCCGGTATCGGTCACCATGCCCCGGCTGGGCGAGAGCGTCACCGAAGGGACGGTCACGCGGTGGCTGAAGCGGGAAGGCGACCGCGTCGAGGCCGACGAGCCGTTGCTGGAGGTCTCCACCGACAAGGTGGACACCGAGATCCCGTCGCCGGTCTCAGGCACCCTGCTGGAGATCAAGGTCCAGGAGGATGAGACCGCCGCTGTCGGCGCTGAACTGGCGATCATCGGATCCGCGGCGGCCGCGCCCGCCCCGGCGCCCGCTCCTGCCCCGGCCCAACCGGCACCGGTGCAGGAGGCCCCCAAGGCTGAGGCCCCGGCTCCCCAGCCGGCTCCGGCCCCCGCGCCCGCGCCGGCTCAGACCGCTACGGCGGCTCCCCAGCCCGCCCCGGCGGCCGCGCCTTCGGCACCTGCGTCGGAGTCGCCCAACGGTTCCAAGGTTTACGTCACCCCCCTGGTACGTCGCCTGGCCGAGGAGCACGGTATCGACCTGGCCACGCTGACCGGCACCGGTGTGGGTGGTCGCATCCGTAAGCAGGACGTTCTGGACGCTGTCGCTCGTCGTCAGGCGGAGGAAGAGGCGCGCCGCAAGGCCGAGGAGGAGACGCGGCGTACCCCTGCTCCGGCCGCCGCGACGCCGGCTCAGACTGTCGCGCCCAGCCCGCTGCGGGGCCGCACCGAGAAGATCAGCCGGGTGCGGCGGATCACCGCCGAGCGCATGGTCGAGTCGCTGCAGGTGGCCGCCCAGCTGACCACGGTGGTCGAGGTCGACGTCACCAAGATCGCCCAGCTGCGGGAAGCCGCCAAGGCCGACTTCCAGGCCCGGCACGGGGTCAAGCTGAGCTTCATGCCGTTCTTCGCGATCGCCGCGGTGGAGGCGCTGCGGGTCCACCCCAAGATCAACGCGTCGATGGACCTGGAGGCCGGCACCATCACCTACCACGACACCGAGAACCTCGGTATCGCGGTGGACACCGAGCGCGGCCTGCTGGTCCCGGTCATCCACAACGCCGGGGATCTCAACCTCGCCGGCATGGCCCGCCGGATCGCCGACCTGGCCGAGCGCAGCCGGGCCTCCAAGCTGACCCCGGACGATGTGACCGGCGGTACGTTCACGCTGACCAACACCGGTAGCCGGGGCGCGCTGTTCGACACCCCGATCATCGTCCAGCCGCAGTCGGCGATCCTGGGGACCGGCGCGGTCGTCAAGCGGGCTGTGGTGATCGATGACCCCAACCTGGGCGAGCTGATCGTTCCTCGGTCGATGGTCTACCTGGCGCTGTCCTACGACCACCGACTGATCGACGGCGCCGACGCCGCTCGCTTCCTGACCACCATCAAGGAGCGGCTGGAGGCCGGCAACTTCGAAGCCGACCTCGGGCTCTGAGCTGGCCTGCTTGATCGATCCCGATGTGAGGGGCCGCGGTTCACACCGCGGCCCCTTTTTCGTCATCTGTCACGCGTGCGGCGGTGTAAGCCGCTCGTCGGTCCGGCTCGGTCGCTAAGTGTGCGCGGGGTTGCCCCGCAGGACCGATCATGGGGATATGCGAGTCCTGATCAGTGGAGCGTCGGGCCTGCTCGGGCGTGCGTTGGTGTCCCATCTACGCGCCGACGGCTGTGATGTCCGGCGCCTGGTACGGCGAGCGTCCCAAGCTCCGGACGAGTTCACCTGGGACCCCGCCGCGGGGCAGCTGGACCCCAGCGCGCTGGAGGGCGTGGATGTGGTGGTCAACCTGTCCGGCGCCGGGCTGGCGGATCACCGGTGGACCGACCACTACCGGCGGGTGCTTCGCGCAAGCCGGGTCGACTCCACCCGCACGATCACCCAGGCCGTCGCCGAGGCTGACCCCAAGCCCCGGGTCCTGCTCAACGCGTCGGCCATCGGCTGGTACGGCGACACTGGGGAGCACGCCGTCACTGAGGAGGCGGGCCCCGGCTCAGGGTTCCTAGCCGAGCTGTGTCGGGAGTGGGAGGCCGCCGCCGAACCTGCCGACCGCGCCGGGCTGCGGGTTGTCTTCCTGCGGACCGGTCTGGTTTTGACGCGCCAAGGTGGCCTGCTCGGTCCGCTGCTGCCGCTGTTCCGATGGGGGTTGGGGGGACGGTTGGGATCGGGCCGGCAGTACATGTCTTGGATCTCGCTGCATGACTGGCTGGGCGCGGTGCGGTTCCTGATGTCCCACGATGTCGCCGGGCCGGTGAATCTCACCGCGCCGTATCCGGTGACCAACGCGGAGTTCACCAAGGCGTTGGCCCAGCAGCTGCACCGCCCGGTCCTCTTCTGGGTTCCCGGTTTCGCGTTGCGGATCGTCATGGGGGAGTTCGGCACCGAGTCGCTGGCCAGCCAACGGGTCCTGCCCGATGTGTTGACTCGGGCCGGCTACCGGTTCACCCACTCGGAGCTTCCTGCAGCGCTGCAGTGGGCGTTGACGTCGTGAATCGACGTCCTCAGTCGGGGCAGCACTTCCGCCCCCAGCCGTGCGATGTTCTCCAGGGTCCGGCGCCGGTCTCCGGCGCCTTCCACCATCAGCAGCGCGCGCCGTACCCCGGTGGTCGCGGCGCTGGCGGCTAGGCGTTCTGCGCACTCCTCCGCGGTGCCGACCGGGTGGACCCGCAGCAGTTGATTCACATACTCCTGAGGATCACGACGCTGCCCTGGGCCGCCGTCGAGCCGCACGTACTCCCCCACCCCACGTTCCAGCCATATCGGTATCGCCGCCCGCAGCACGCGTTCGGCTTCCTGGCGGCTGTCGGCCACATAGGCCAGGTGTGCAGACGCATGAGGTACACCGGAGGCGTCGTGCCCGTGCGCCGCGGCGACCTCGGCGTACTGATCGAGGGTGCGTCGTTTGTCGGCGTCCGACACGTGCATGCCCAGCAGCAGCGGCAGGCCCCGCGCGGCCGCGGTGTTCACCGTGGACTCGGAGGTGGCGGCGACCCAAACCTGCGGCGGGCGTACCGGACGCGGCACCACCGCGACCTGGCGGAAATCGAAGAACTCTCCCTGTGCCGCGACCCGGGGAGCGCCCGACAACCACTGCAGGAGCAGGTCCAGGGCTTCGGGGAAACCGCGTTCGTACCGTTGCAGCCCGGTGCCGAAGACCTCCAGGTCCACCCATGGGCCGCCACGGGCGACCCCGAGCCGGAACCGACCACCGGACAGGATGTCCAGCACCACGGCTTCTTCGGCGAGCGCGACCGGGTGCCGGTTGGACAAGATGGTGGCCGCGGTGCCGACCTCCAGGCGGGTGGTACGCCCCAGCAGATGGCTGGCGAACGCCACAGCGGATGGGCAGACCCCGTAGGAGATGAAGTGATGCTCGGCCATCCAGGCGCCGGTGAAGCCGGCCACCTCGGCGGCGACCCCGAACTCAAGGGCGGCCTCGAGCGCCTCGGCGTGGCTCATCCCGGGGAACTGGCCTGCTAGCAGGAACACATCAACGTCCACCCGCCACCTCACCGCTCATCGAGACGCTCATGCAGGTCCAGCCCGACGTCACCGTGGTATCAGCGGGGGCCGGCACGTCGGTGGGCCGGCCCCCGCCGCTCATTGCAACCCGTTTCCGGCCGCCCGTACCGGATCGTGTCCGCTTGGGACGGCGTGAAAGTGCTACGTGGCTAGGTCAGCAGTCACGCAGGGCGGGCGACTGGTTCAGTAGCTGGCCGCGAGGAGACACGAATTCCTGGTACGCCTCGCCCCCCACCGCCGAGGGCCGGAACGCCGCTACCCGGTGGCAGTTCTGGAACGCCAATTTCACCCCGAAGTGGCGCTCTAGACCACCGCGGATGGCGTCGCTGGCCAGCGCCCGCAGCAGCTGACCCCGCTCGGCCTCACTCGGTGGCGGAATGGTGTTGTCAGCGAACTCGGCGGTGCTGCCACGTAGTTCGTCCACCACCCCACTGATGACTTTCCAGGCGTAGGGCAGGGACGCACGTACGCAGTCGACGAACTCGGCGTCGGTGACCTCACCGCGTTCGGCCCGCTCCAACAGCGCGGGGGGCACATCCAGGGACATGGATCAACTCCCTCCAGAGGGGACAGTCAACGACCAATGGCCGTTGATCGACAGAAAGGGGATGTTCAGGAAATGGTGACATCCACCGCTGTAACTGGACCAGTGCTCAGCGTGTCGGGGCCGAGCACAAAATCGGGATCCACCTGACTCGACAGGTCCTGCCCGGTCCGTTGATTGCCCCAGGCGGCGGCGTTGCGCAGGTGGAATTCCACGGCCTGCCGGGTGTAGGTGACCCAGTCTTTTTGAACCCCGTCGACGGTCTGGCGCATGTGCTCCAGGGCGGCGCGGTTCTCCGGCTCCAACGCGGTGATCGGCTCCACGCGTCCCCGTTCGGCCGCCCGCACAAAACCAGAGCGGTTCAGGCATACCAGCAGGTCAGAGCCCACGTGCTCCCGCAGGAACGCCTCATCGTCGGGGTCCTCGACCTTGTTGCCCACCACCACGACGCGGACGTTGAAGTCCCGCGCGTACCCCACGTACTGCCGGTAGACACCGACGCTGCGGATGGTGGGTTCGCAGACCAGGAACGTCAGGTCGAAGCGGGTGAACAGCCCGGAGGCGAAGGAGTCCGCGCCGGCGGTCATGTCGACCACCACATACTCGCCGGGACCGTCGACCATGTGGTTGAGCAGCAGCTCCACGGCGCCGACCTTGGAGTGGTAGCAGGCCACCCCCAGGTCCTGGTCGGCGAACGGACCGGTCACCGCCAACCGCACGTCACCGACCCGCCTGACCAGGAGATCGAAGAGCGGGTTGTCCTCCAACCCGCGAAGCAGACGCGACCCCCGCCCCGGCGGCGTGGTCTTGACCATGGCGTCGACGGAGCTGATCCGTGGGTTGTTCCCGCGCAGGTACTCCTTGATCTCCCTGAGGTGGTCACCCATCGCCGGCAGCAGCACCGCCTCCTCCTCGGGCATCCCCAAGGCGACGGCGAGGTGCTGGTTGATGTCGGCGTCAATGGCCAGGACAGGCTGGCCTTGATCAGCCAAATATCGGGCAAAGAGCGCGGCGAGCGTCGTCTTCCCGCTCCCGCCTTTGCCAACAAAAGCCACTTTCACGGCGTACTCCAGGCGACTTCGCAAGTCAGACACTGAATTGATAGTCATTTTCAGTTGAGCTGTCAAGCCGGCCGTCCCGACATGTCGCTCGGCACGGGAAACGGAGTCGGGATACCCCCTTTCGCACCCAAACCACCAAATCGATCAAGAAGCAGCAGGAAACGGGCGACGGCGGCGCGACGCGGCAGAAGACACGCCCAACCTGACCGGTATGCCGCTAATCCGGTATTACGCTGCCAGATGTGACCCAGACCACGAGCACCCTGCGGATCATCCGCGCCGGCACCGTGGACTACCTGCAAGCCTGGGAGCAGCAAAAACGAATCCACGCCGCCGTGGTGAGCGGTGACGAACCCGACACCGTCCTGCTGCTGGAGCATCCCAGCGTCTACACCGCGGGCAAACGCACCGAACCCGCTGAACGTCCGGTGGACGGCACCCCGGTGATTGACACCGACCGCGGCGGCAAGATCACCTGGCACGGGCCTGGTCAGCTGGTGGGGTACCCGATCGTGCGGCTACCTCAACCGATGGATGTGGTGGCCTATGTCCGCCGACTTGAATTCATGCTCATGGATGTCTGTGGCGCCTTGGGGCTCCCCACCATCCGGGTCCAAGGGCGCAGCGGCGTATGGGTGGCCGCCGATGACCGAGGCCCCGACCGCAAGATCGCGGCGCTGGGTATCCGTGTCAGTCGCGGTGTGACGATGCACGGCTTCCAGCTCAACTGCAACTGTGACCTGAGCTGCTTCGACCGCATCGTGCCCTGCGGTATCTCCGACGCGGGGGTGACCTCCCTGTCGGTCGAGCTGGGCCGGGACGTCACCGTCGCGGAGGTGCTCCCGATCGTGGAGGAGCGGCTGCCGCGCATCCTCGCCGCCTGACCCGCCCGGCGTACCCCGCCGCCCGGGCCGGTGACACCCGACCGCGGCTGGATCACCTGGGTGTCCTGGATGGTCTGTGTGATTCGGCGCGGGGTAACGCCCCGGTGATCGCCCTCACGGACGCTCCACGGTCAGCGGCGTAGGCTGGCGACGTGACCGTGGTAAGCCCTGAGGGACGCCGCCTGCTGCGCATCGAGGCGCGGAACGCGGCGACCCCGATCGAACGCAAGCCCTCGTGGATCAAGGTGCGGGCCCGCATGGGGCCGGAGTACACAGAGCTGAAGGGTCTGGTCCGGCGCGAAGGCCTGCACACGGTGTGCGAGGAGGCCGGTTGTCCCAACATCTACGAATGTTGGGAGGACCGGGAGGCCACCTTCCTCATCGGTGGCGATCAATGCACCCGGCGCTGTGATTTCTGCCAGATCGACACCGGTCGACCGGCCCCGCTGGACCGCGACGAACCCCGGCGGGTCGCCGAGTCGGTCGCGGCGATGGGGCTGCGGTACGCGACGGTCACCGGGGTGGCGCGCGATGACCTGCCCGACGGCGGCGCCTGGCTGTACGCGGAGACGGTGCGTCAGATCCACGCTGCGCTACCCGACTGCGGGGTTGAGCTGCTGATCCCGGACTTCAACGGCAGGCCCGACCTGCTGGGCGTGGTCTTCGAATCCCGCCCTGAGGTGCTGGCCCACAACATCGAGACCGTGCCACGGATCTTCAGGCGGATCCGGCCGGGATTCCGGTACGAGCGTTCCCTGGACGTGCTGCGGCAGGCCCGTGCGGCTGGCCTGCACACCAAGTCCAACCTCATCCTCGGCCTGGGTGAGGAGCGCTCCGAGATCTCCCAGACGATGCGGGACCTGTACGAGGCCGGCTGCGAGCTGCTGACCATCACCCAGTACCTGCGGCCGACGCCCCGTCACCACCCCGTGGAGCGGTGGGTGAAGCCAGAGGAGTTCGTGGAGCTGCGCGAGGAGGCCGAGCAGATCGGCTTCATCGGCGTGATGTCCGGGCCCCTGGTGCGCTCCAGCTACCGAGCTGGCCGGCTCTACCAGCAGGCCGTCGCCGCCCGGCAGCGCGCCTCGCAGGCCACCTCCTGACCGTTCTGTTCTATCGCCGATCACGATCGCTCATCCGGTGGGGTGCCCCGCCGTACCCCACCGGTAGGCGACGCTGTGGCATCGGCGGGTTTGATTAGACTCGCTCGCATGACCGCCGCACAGCCCGAGAACACCGGTTTCCGCGCCCGGGTCGCCCAGATCCGCCTGGCGTTCGTGTACACCGCGAAACGAGACAAGGCTTTCGTGCCGATCCTCGCCCTCGTTCTGCTGGGCGTCATCGCGGTGACCGCCTTCCTGGTGTGGCGGTGGGGCTGGTGGTGGATACCGCTGGGTGTGCTGCTCGCCTTCATGGGCACGATGATCGTGCTCAACCTGCGTATCACCCGCGCGATGATGCGGGAGGCCGAAGGGCAGCCCGGCGCCGCAGCGGTGATTGTGCAAACCATGCGGGGTGACTGGCGGGTGACCCCGGGTGTCCAGGTCACCACCCAGAACGACTTCGTGCACCGTGTCGTGGCTCGCCCCGGTGTCATCCTGCTGGCCGAGGGTCACCCCAACCGGGTGCGTAGCCTGCTGGCTCAGGAGAAGAAGCGGTTGGCCCGCGTGGTGGGTGACACCCCCATCTACGACTTCACGATCGGGAACGGCGAGGGGCAGGTGCCGATCCGCAAGCTGCGCTCCACCCTGCTTCGGCTACCTCCCAACATCACCGCCAAGCAGGTCAACGCGCTGGACACCCGGCTCACGGCGCTGCACTCCCGGCCTCAGATGCCTAAGGGGCCGATTCCGAAGAACCTGCGGAACCTGCGGCCTCCCAAGGGTGCCTATAAGGCGCTTCGCGGCCGCTGACCCGCTTGCTGCTTGCTTATTGCTCCTACTGACCCATTGCTTATCGCCCTTGCGTATCGCCCGTATCGCCCTGGCTTGATCACACCCGGGTCTTAATCACCCTGGTCTTGCCGCCCTGGCACGCTCAGGCGTGGCGCCTCGGGCTTACGCGCGGGCTGGGCGGGCACACGCGTACCGCTGCTGTCATCGCCTGGGCGGGCCGGTGACCGGGGTGACCCGCCCGTCACACGATGGGTGGATCGCGAGTGGATTGCGGTACGCCACCGGGCGGCTCAGGCCCGCAACATGATGCTCTGCGCTACGCGGTCATGCCAGCCGCGGCCGTAGGAGTCGACGAGAAGCACCGGCACCAGCAGACACAGCAGCACTGCGCGTACCGCGGCCCTGAATACCCCGATCGGGCCACCGTTGACGACCGAAACACACCGAATCCCAGCCACCCGCATTCCCGGTGTCTGGGTGCCCAACCCTACGAAGAACGCGTATTCGGCGATCAGGATCGGATAGACCCACAACCCGGTGTGTGGAAAATCGGCGACAAAGCCGGAGAGCATTACACACAGCACCCAGTCGATAAGAAGCGCGAGAAAACGCTGCCCATAACCGGCGGTCTCTCCCCCCTGCGGGGTGGTGGTCGACTCTTGGGTTACCAGATTGTCGGACATCGGGGGATCCTATCGTGGGTACTGAGTCACAATGAGATCGGCGACATCGGAGCGACCCTCGACGTAACGCGTACGAAACACCCGGGACATTCGCGGGCAATGAGCGCTCCGTAGCTTCGCCGACAGTCACACACTGTACGACCGCTCACCGTCCGCGCGTGTCGACATCAGTTTCCGTCCTAACCACGCCGGCACACCCAAGGAGTACGCGTGTTCGCCAATTCCGAGGAGCTCCTGCGATATCTCAAGGACGAGGGAGTCAAGTTCGTCGACGTCCGTTTCTGTGACCTCCCGGGCGTCATGCAGCACTTCAACGTCCCGGTCGAGGCCTTCGACGAGAAGGTGTTCGACAACGGGCTGGCGTTCGACGGGTCCTCGATCCGCGGCTTCCAGCAGATCCACGAGTCGGACATGCTGCTGCTGCCGGACGTGACCACGGCGTTCGTAGACCCCTTCCGGGCCGAGAAGACCGTCGCGATCAACTTCTTCATCTACGACCCGTTCACCCGCGAGCCCTACAGCCGCGACCCGCGCAACATCGCGCGTAAGGCCGAGGAGTACCTGGCGGCCAGCGGCATCGCCGACACCGCCTACTTCGGCCCGGAGGCGGAGTTCTACATCTTCGACTCCATCCGTTACGACACCGCTCCCAACCAGGGCTTCTACTACATCGACTCCATTGAGGGTGCGTGGAACACCGGGGCGGACGAGCCGGGCGGTAACAAGGGTTACAAGCCGGCGTACAAGGGCGGTTACTTCCCTGTGCCTCCGATCGACCACTACGCCGACCTGCGGGACGCGATCACCCGCGCCCTGATCGAGGCCGGCCTGCAGGTCGAGCGGGCGCACCACGAGGTGGGCACCGCGGGTCAGGCGGAGATCAACTTCCGGTTCTCCACCCTGCTGCACTCCGCGGACAACGTGCAGCTGTTCAAGTACATCGTCAAGAACGTCGCGTGGGCTCACGGCAAGACCGTCACCTTCATGCCCAAGCCGCTGTTCGGCGACAACGGCTCCGGTATGCACACCCACCAGAGCCTGTGGCTGGGCGGTGAGCCGCTGTTCTACGACGAGAACGGATACGCGGGTCTGTCCGACATCGCCCGCTGGTACATCGGTGGTCTGCTGTACCACGCGCCGTCGCTGCTGGCCTTCACCAACCCCACCGTCAACTCCTACCGCCGCCTGGTGCCGGGCTTCGAGGCGCCGGTGAACCTGGTCTACTCCCAGCGCAACCGGTCCGCCTGCACCCGGATCCCGGTGACCGGCCCGAACCCGAAGGCCAAGCGGGTGGAGTTCCGGGTGCCGGACCCGTCCGCCAACCCCTACCTGGCCTTCTCCGCCATGCTGCTGGCGGGTCTGGACGGTATCCGCAACAAGATCGAGCCGCCGGAGCCGGTGGACAAGGACCTGTACGAGCTGCCGCCGGAGGAGTACGCCAACCTCAAGCAGGTGCCGGGTTCGCTGCCGGAGGTGCTCGACGCGCTGGAGAACGACCACGCCTACCTGCTGGAGGGCGGGGTGTTCACCACCGACCTGATCGAGACCTGGATCGAGTACAAGCGCACCAAGGAGATCGACCCGATCCGGCTGCGTCCCACGCCGCACGAGTTCGCGCTGTACTACGACGTCTGATCGGGCAACCTGCTCAACTTGGCATTCGACGCAGACGAGTGCTCTCAGGGCCGCTGATCGATGCCCCGTGTGGGCGCGGTCAGCGGCCCTACCGTTTGGCGTGGCCAGCGGTCAGCCGGTGATCACCGCGACGATCCGGGTACCCGGTGCGATGCGACCCTGTTCAACGCACGCGAAAATCCCGAACATCATCTTCGCCGTGTAGATCCAATCCAGGGTGACACCGTGCCGGTGGGCGAAATCGGCGATGAAGGCCTCCAGTTCAGGTTTTCGCTTGGCGTACCCCCCAAAGTGGAAGTCGTACGCGATGCTCCAGTTCCCTATGTCCGCTCCGAACGCACGCCGCTGCAGCCGCCGCACCTCATCGGCCAGAAACTCTCCGCCTTTAAGGACGGAGAATCCCCAGGCCCGTTGCCCGGCCTTTAATCCGCCGGAGATTCCGGCCAGGGTTCCTCCCGTCCCGACCGGGCAGCAGATGACATCGAAATCTGTCTTAATTTCGGCAGGTAGTTCCGCGCAGCCGCGTACCGCCAGTTCATTGCTGCCGCCTTCGGGAAGCAGGTAGAAATCACCCCACTCCCGCCGCAGCCGCTCGATCACCTCCGGGGTGTGTTTGGCCCGGTAGGTGGTGCGATCCAGATAGGTCAGTCGCATACCCCGGCTCACCGCGTACCGCAGCGACGGGTTGAGCGGCAAATGCTCCTCGCCGCGTATCACCCCGATGGTGGCGAACCCGAAGTACCAGCCGGCGGCGGCGGTCGCCCGGATGTGGTTGGAGTACGCGCCGCCGAAGGTCAACAGCGTGGTGTGGCCCTGCTCGGCCGCCGCGGCCAGGTTGTACTTCAGCTTCCGCCACTTATTGCCGGGCAGCTCTGGGTGGATCAGGTCGTCCCGCTTCACCCACAGCCGGACCCCGTGCCGCTCCAGCCGCTCATCACGCACCTCCACCAGCGGAGACGGCAGCTGGAGGGTGAGAGAGGGCTGCTCTCGCTGACGCTCCTGCACACCGCCAGCTTCCCCGCCACGGTCAGCCGCCGGGACGCGGGGTCCCCGGGAAAGGTGACGCGAGCCGTGGGGCGCCTGGGCCGGCCTCGCCCGATAACCCGATAAGGCAGTTGCCCGATCAGGCCCCCGCAGGTGGTGTGGTGGGGCGCCCACCACCCCGCGCCCCACCACGGTTGGCCGTGTTCAGTGGGCGGTTTTCAGTGGGCGGTCGCCCCGGCGGGCACGGCGTCCGCCTCGGGCGTACCGCTGTCCTGGGGCGCGGGCGCTTCCCCTGAGAGGACGGCGCGTCGGTCTCGAACCGCCGCCGCCAGGGTCCGCAGCAGCGGCACGGTGGTCTCCCAGGAGATGCAGGCGTCGGTGACGCTCTGCCCGTACACCAAAGGCTCGCGTCCCCCTTCCAGCGGCAGGTTCTGGCGTCCTTCGACCAGGAAGCTCTCCATCATCACGCCAACGATTCCCTGCTGCCCGGAGGCGATCTGCTCCGCCACGTTCGCGACCACCCCCGGCTGGCGGCGGTGGTCCTTGCCGCTGTTGCCGTGGCTCGCGTCGATGATCAACCGCTCGGCCAGGCCGCTGTCACGCAGCCGCTTCAGGGTCGCCGCCACGCTGTCCGCGTCGTAGTTGGGGCCGGTGCGGGTGCCACCCCGCAGCACCACATGGCCGTCAGGGTTGCCGGTGGTGCCCAAAATGGCCGGGACGCCATCGTTGGTCATGCCGACGAACACGTGGGGGGAGGCCGCCGCACGGACCGCGTCCACCGCTGACTGGGTGTCGCCGTCGGTGCCGTTTTTAATGCCGATGGGCATGCTCAACCCAGAGACCAGCTGCCGGTGAACCTGGCTTTGCGCGGTACGCGCCCCGATAGAGCCCCAGCTGACGGTGTCGGCGATGTACTGAGGGGTGATCGGGTCGAGGAACTCGCACCCCACCGGCAGTTTGAGGTCGAGGATGTCCAGCAGCAGACGACGTGCCGTACGCAGCCCATCGTTGACCCGGTAGCTGCCATCCAGGTGGGGGTCGTTGATCAAGCCTTTCCAACCCAGCACGGAACGCGGTTTTTCAAAGTAGACGCGCATCACCACGCGCAGGTCGTCGGCGAGTTCGTGTGCCACATCGGCCAGCCGTCGGGCGTAGTCCAACGCAGCGACGGGGTCGTGCACCGAGCAAGGGCCGACGATCGCTAGCAGACGGTCGTCACGACGGTCAAGGATCGCGCTGACCTCCTCCCGGGTGCGCAGAACGAAGTCAGCGGCCTCATCGGTGAGGGGCAACTCGTCAAGCAACAACGCTGGGGGGAGGAGTGGCCGAACGCTGCGGATCCGACGGTCACGAACTTGATCGGTACTTCGCGGCACGGGTTGTCCTCTCCGCGGGCCGCCTCGCCAGTCGAGCCGGCCCGCCCTCGTTGGGTACGAAAAAAGCAGAGGCGCTTGCCCCTGCTTTCAGCCGGCTCACTGGGTGGCGATCAGTACGCGGCGGTGTCCCGCCGACCACCCAGGGCCGGCGACATAAACCACCAATACCGACGCACCACGGGGCTCAGTTTAACCATGCTCGGCCGGAGCGGGGATACCTCGGCGGGGCACCCGGGTGAAAGGGGCGGCCCGGACTTCTTCGCTTTCCCGCGCGTACCAGGCATTCAACAACCAGGCCCGCCCTGGAACGTGACGCACCTTACAGCGCTGCACCGCTGACCGACGTAGCTGACCGCCACCGCTAACCGGAGCAGCCGGCATTGCCAGTCGGATCCGCCGACCGGCGGCTCCGGGGCGGGTTAGCGGTCGTAGAAGGCCCGCTCGACGGCCTGGCGGGCCCGGCGGGCGGTCCGCAGGTAGCTGTCGACGAACTCCCCAGGATCGCTCCCTGGCGGGCGCCCCAGAATCCTGGCGACCGCGGCCAGCTCCCTGCCCTGACGGGGCAGCTGGTCAGACGGGCGTCCCCGCACCAGCATCAGGGCGTTGCGGACCCGGGTAGCCAATAACCAGGCTTCCCGCATCGCCTGGGCCTCGGCGACGGTGAGCAGCTTCGCGTCGGCGGCCGCCTTCAGCGCCTCCAAGGTACGCGGAGTCCGCAGCGTGGGAACCTGGTGCGCGTACCGCAGCTGCAGCAACTGCACCGTCCACTCCACATCGGACAGTCCGCCCCGCCCGAGTTTGGTGTGGGTGGCCGGGTCAGCGCCCCGGGGCAGCCGCTCATTGTCCACCCGCGCCTTGATCCGTCGAATCTCGGTGATCTGCGCCGGAGTCAGGCCCTCGGCCGGGTAGCGGTGCCGGTCGATCAGGTCCACGAACGCCGCTATCAGGTCAGGGTCGCCGCAGATCGGGCGGGCCCGTAGCAGCGCCTGCGCCTCCCACACCTGCGCCCAACGCTGGTAGTACTGCTGGTAGGCGCCTAGGCTGCGCACTAGTGGCCCCTGCCGCCCTTCTGGGCGCAGGCCGGCGTCAACGACCAGCGGCGGGTCTGGCGCCGGCGCCGCCAGCAGCTGACGCAGCCGCTCAGCCACCTCATGTGCGGTCCGCCCCGCCGTCTCCTCCGACGCCCCCGCGACCGGTTGGTACACGAACAGCACGTCGGCGTCCGAGGCGTACCCCATCTCCTGGCCGCCGAGCCGCCCCATGCCGATCACCGCGAACCGAATCGGGGACACCTCTCCCCGCAGCACGTCCCGCATCGCCACGTTCAACGTGGCGGTCAGGACCGCGTCGGTCAGATCCGCCAACGCGCCCCCCACCGTGACCGGGTCGGCCATCCCCAACAGGTCGGCCGCCGCCACCCGGAACAGCTCCCGCCGCCGCAGCGCCCGCGCCGCGCGGACCGCCCTGGCCGCCTCCTCATGCCGGTCGACCACCGCCCGCAGCCCGTCAATCAGCACCTCAAGCCGGCGGGGGACCAGTTCAGCGTCGTCGGCCAGCAGCCGTAGCGTCTCCGGATGGCTGGCCAGCAGCTCAGAGGCGTAGTTGGACAACCCCAGCAGCCGGGCCAGGCGCAGCGCGACCGGCCCTTCGTCCCGCAGCAACCGCAGATACCAGGGGGTGCTGCCGAGCCGCTCCGAGACTTGGCGGTAGCTGAGCAGCCCACGATCAGGATCGGGGACGTCGGCGAACTCTCCCAGCAGCACCGGCAGCAGAGTGCGTTGGATGGCTGCGGTCCGCGACACCCCACCGGTGAGCGCCTCGATGTGCCGCAACGCGCTGGTGGGGTTGGCGAATCCCAGCACCTCCAGACGCCGCCGGGCCGCCTGCGGGGTCAGTCGCAGCCCGTCGGAGGGCACCCGGGCCACCGCCTCCAGCAGCGGGCGGTACAGCAGCTTCTCGTGCAGCCGGCGTACCTCCCGCGCATGCCGGGACCAGGCCGACAGGAACTTCTCCACCGCGTCCCGTCGCGGGTCTGAGCGGTACCCCAACGCCTGGGCCAGCCAGCGCAGCGCGGCAGGGTTGGTCGGTATCCGGTGGGTCCGCTGCAGCCGCTGTAGCTGCAGCCGATGCTCCACGGTCCGCAGGAAGCGGTATGAGTAGTCCAACTCATCCCCGTCGACCCGCCCCACGTATCCGCGTCCGGTGAGTTCCCGCAGCGCGGTGAGGGTGGAGCCGCTGCGGATCCGCTCGTCGGCGCGGCCGTGCACCAGCTGCAGCAGCTGGACAGCGAACTCGATGTCCCGCAGCCCACCCCGCCCGAGCTTGATCTCCCGGTCGGCGTCCTTCGGCGGCAGATGCGCTTCCACCCGACGCCGCATCGCGCGGACATCCTCCACGATGTCCGGACGGTCGGCGGCGACCCACACCAGCGGGCTGACCATGTCCAGCCACTGCTTGGCCAAGTCAGCATCCCCGGCGGCGTACCGCGCCTTCAGCAGGGCCTGGAACTCCCAGGTACGCGCCCAGGTGCGGTAGTACGCCTCGTGGCTGGCGAGCGTGCGTACCAGCGGCCCGTCCTTGCCTTCCGGCCGCAGCGCGGCGTCCACCGGCCAGGCGACGTTCCGGCAGATGTCCATCAGCCGGAGCGCGAGCCGCGTCGCCGGTTCCACCGGCTCCCCGACGAAGATCACGTCGACGTCGCTGACGTAGTTCAGCTCCCGACCGCCGCACTTGCCCATCGCGATCACGGCCAGCCGGGCGGTCTCGGCTTCCTTGGGTAGCTCCCGCTGGGCCGTTTCCAAGGCGACCGTCAATGTGGCGTCGGCCAGGTCAGACAGGCCGCGAATGATCTGCTCCAGATCCCGGACCCCGGTCAGGTCAGCGGCGGCCAGCACCAACAGTTCCCGCCGGTACGCCAGACGCAACGCGGTAACCGCCGCGGGCCCGGTCTGCTCCCCCACCGCCGCCCGCATGCGACGCAGGTAGCCGGGGTTGCCGGCCTCCGCCTCCGCCATCCGGTCGTCGAAGACGACGCTGGACAGCTGCTCCCACTCCTGAGGCTGGGCCACCAAGTGGTCGCCGAGCGCCGCCGAAGCGCCCAGGACGGTCACCAGCCGGTGCCGCAGACCGGGATCCTCGGCCAGCGCCGGCCGGGGATCCTTCACCGGTACGCCCGCGCCCGCCGCCGCATTGGTCGCACCGTTAGCGCCGGTGGCGCGCCGGTTGATCGTCTCGACCAGACGGCCCAACTGATGCAGCGCAAGATCAGGGTCGGCGGCCTCACTGAGTTCGGTTAACAGGGCCCCGGCGGCGGCGTCGACCGGCGCCTCAACGGTCTCGTCCCACAGGCCCAGCTGGTCGGGCCCTAAAGCCGCCGCGGCCCGACCGGTGTCGGTGAAGCCGTAGCGCGCGAGTTTGGCCGATGAACTCATGATCCGAGCAGAGGTAGCTGACGGGACGGATCGCTGTCCGCCGCCAGATGACCGGTCACCACCCCGGCGAACCGTTCCGTGAACGGCCGCCACGCCTCTTCAAGGTCAGACAGGATGGCCTGACAGGCCTCCACCGCCCGCTCCGGGTCGATATCCAGGTCGGCCGACCACGTATCCTCAGCGGCGACCCACTGCTCGATCATGGCCGCGTCGCATTCGATGTGGAACTGCAGACCCCAGCAGCGTGTCCCCACCCGAAACGCCTGGTGGGTGCAGCGTGGGGAAGCCGCCAGCAGCGTCGCCCCGGCGGGGAGCCGGATGATCTCGTCGTGGTGCCATTGCAGCACGTCCGGGGTCAGAGGCAGCTCCGCGAACAGCGGGTCGGAGGCGGCGGCGTCTCGTTTGGCCACCAGTCGAGGGCCGATCTCTGGGCCGTTCTGGGCGGGTGCGACCTCACCGCCGTAGGCCTGGGCCAGTAACTGGGCGCCCAACCCGATCGCCAACGTGGGGATCCGGTCGGCCCCGGCCCGACGGAACAATTTCCGCAGCGCCGCGAACCATACTGTGTCGGGGGCTGGATTGGACCCCGCCAGCGGTGCTTCAGGCGTCGGCCCTTTTAAGTCCGCGTAGGCGCGTTGGGCGCCTCCGAGCACCACCAGTCCCGCGTACCCCTCCAGGGTGTCTGGTAACGGGTCACCGGCGTGCGGACGCAGCAGGTGCGGCTGCACCCCAGCCTCGCTCAGCCAAATCCCAAGTCGCCCCAGGTCGTTGGAAGGATCGTTCTCCACCACAAGCACGCGGGTACCGGTCACGCACGCAAGCCTAATCGCCGAGCCCGGGGTGAGCCCGGTTCCGCGCCGCGTCGCTCACTGATGGTGGCGGCCGTCGACGTCCGCGTGCCATTTCCTCGTCATCACTCTGGTGATCACGCTGGTGGTCATGTCGGTGTTTACGTTGGTGGTCACTCCGGTGGCCATACGGCACAGATCACGGACCGCAGCATCCCGAATCTGGATCGGGTGCCGGGCCCGTGATCGGTGACCGTGGCAGGTCCGCTTACTTCTGGGCCGCTCATTCCTGGTCGGAGACGGCGAACTCCACGCTTCCCTGCTCGTCCACGGCGGCGTCGAGTTCCTTGTCTTCGAGGACCAGGACGGCCTCGGCGTCAAGGAACAGCCGGGCGCCTCCGGTCTCCAGAACCGCGTCCCCAGCCGCGGGGGTGGCCGCGATCTCCAGGGTCAGCGCACCGACGGTGCGGTCCACGGCGATACGCAGCCCGGAGCCGGCGGGTACCTCCGGCTGGGTGGTCAGAGTGCGGATCACAGCTGCAGCGTTCTCGGTCAAGGTGAGCACGACAAAACTCCTCTTGTCGTCAGATTGGTTCTTTCCTCAAATGAGGCACGTGATCAGGATGAGTCGGACAGATATGTCGTGAAGACGGTTAGTACGTCGTGGCTTGGTCGTGGATTACGTGGCTTGCGTGGATCGAATGCGGGGACTGTCGAGTTGTCACGGCCTAGCTGTCACCGACGCCCCACTCACCGCTCCTCAGTTCGCGGGTACGCCCAAGGCCCAGACTTCCGTTTTCTGACGGCTACGTCAAATCGAATCGGCGTGGCCGGCGTTTCGCGCCTCGTGTCCGGCGAACTCTACCCACTTGCTCGGGGTGCGACACCTGCTGTCGCCCACTGTGAGATTCCCCGCAGTGGTACGCGTACCTAAAAATATCGGGCGGGCGGAGGTCCCGCCCGCCCGATTGTGGCCGTTGACTGCGGAGAAGCGTCGCCGGCGGCTCAGAGCGTCTCAGAGCGTGAGGTACCGCTGCCGCTCGTAGGGGGTGACTTGACGCCGGAACGCCTCCCACTCCGCGCGCTTGTTCTTCAGGAAGAAGTCGAAGACAGCCTCACCGAGGGTTTCGGCGACGAACTCGCTCTGCTCCATCACGTCCAGGGCAGCCGCCAGGTTCTGCGGCAGCGGCTCGTACCCCATCGCGCGCCGCTCCGCGTCGGACAGCGCCCACACGTTGTCCTCAGCGCCGGGCGGCAGCTCATACCCCTCCTCGATGCCTTTCAGGCCGGCGGCGAGCAGTAACGCGAAGGCCAGGTAGGGGTTGCACGCCGAGTCCAGGGAGCGGATTTCAACGCGGGCGGAGTTCGGCTTCCCGTACGCCGGGACCCGCACCAGCGCGGAGCGGTTGAGGTGACCCCAGCACACGTACGCGGGCGCCTCGGTCACCCGGTCCGGGAGCGCGCGCGGGAAGAGCCGCTTGTAGGAGTTGACCCACTGGTTGGTGACCGCGGTGTACTCGCGGGCGTGGACCAGCAACCCCGCGATGAACGCCCGCGCCACCTTCGACAGCTTCATCGGGTCGTCGGGGTCGTGGAACGCGTTGCGCTCCCCCTCAAACAGCGACAGGTGGGTGTGCATGCCGCTGCCGGGCTGGTCGGTGAACGGCTTGGGCATGAAGGAGGCGTACACCCCCTGGGAGAGCGCCACCTCCTTGACCACGTGACGGAACGTC
Organism: Actinomycetales bacterium; assembly: GCA_002919305.1. Lineage (GTDB taxonomy): Bacteria > Actinomycetota > Actinomycetes > Mycobacteriales > Micromonosporaceae > RSA1. The sequence goes on along the minus strand of PKFB01000008.1, from coordinate 9,524 downwards.
ATGATGTTGTCGGCCATGGTGAGGGCGTCCGCGTACCGCAGGTCGATCTCCTGCTGCCCAGGCGCGACCTCGTGGTGGCTGAATTCCACGGAGATGCCCACCCGCTCCAGAGCCAGCACCGCTTGGCGACGGAAGTCGCGGGCGATCGCGTGGGTGGTGTGGTCGAAGTACCCACCGGTGTCAACGGGCGTGGGCTCACTCCCGTCGGTGGGGAGATCGGTCAGAAGGAAGAACTCGATCTCCGGGTGGGTGTAGAAGGTGAAGCCGCGTTCGGCAGCGCGGGCCAGCTGTCGACGCAGCACGTGCCGAGGATCTGCCCAGCAGGGTGACCCGTCCGGCAACAAGATGTCGCAGAACATCCGGGCGCTCTCACCACTGCTCCCGCCCTCGAAGGGGAACACCTGGAACGTGGTGGGGTCCGGCATGGCGATCATGTCCGACTCATAGACCCGGGCAAAGCCCTCGATGGCGGAGCCGTCAAAGCCGATCCCTTCCTCGAAGGCAGCCTCCAGCTCGGCCGGAGCCACCGAGACGCTCTTGAGGGTCCCGAGCACGTCGGTGAACCACAACCGGACAAAGCGGATGTCCCGCTCCTCCAGCGTACGGAGCACGAACTCCTGCTGACGATCCATGCCCCCAGTCTGCCTCGCCGGGATTTCGCGCACATGACGAGGGCGGTTCTTCGGCGTGATCCAAGGGATGAAAGGCCGGATCCGCGCGTTAAATGCCGACCCGAGCCGCCAGTTACCGCGCTGCAACTTACTCCCGACACAAGATGCAGCGGATTTTCATTAACTGTCGTTAACCGGACATGCCACGCGTTTATCCCGCGGAATTTGGACTCATATATTGGCCGTCTACTGATCTCGGTACGCCGCGTGTTCGCACGATTGTCCTGTGTAGAGCGGTTCAGTGCGGCGTCTGTCGTCCAACGTGGACCTGACAGTAGTCCGACTGTCCACAGTGGATAAACGGCTCTGAAAGCTCGCATGACCGCTTACCTTTAAGGGTGTCCGTGTGTCCGTGGCATCTGAATGTCGTCTTCCAGTCGTCTTAATGACCAGAAGGCTGACAGCGCCTAGGGCGCGGACCTGTCATCATCGGTCACACCGTCGCTGGGCGGACAGAGAGGAAGTCGAGACGTGGGTACCGTAATCGGGGTAGTCGGGCCACACGACTTGGTAGACGATGTCGCCGCCATCTGCGAGGAACAGCCCGGCGTAACGGCGCGCCGCTTTGACTACGACCACGAGTCGGAGGCGCCCGGCATCGTAGAAGCGCACAGCCGCCACGTGGATGGATGGCTGTTCACCGGGGTGATTCCCTACGCCCTGTCGCGGGACAACCGGATCCTCAACCGGCCGGCGGCCTTCGTGGAGTACACCGGCGCGACCCTGCTCCAGGCCATGATCCGGCTACTTCGGGCCGGTCACGACATCACCCGTTTATCGATCGACACCCTCTCCACCGCGGATGTGGAGAGCACCTACAGCGGTGCGGACACCCCCAGCGACCTGGTTCGGGTCCTGCCCTACCGCTCCGGCCTGACCTCCGATGACGTCGTGGCGTTCCACCGCCGCAGCCGGCGGCGGCCGCAAGGCACTGTCGCGGCCATCACCTGCGTGTCATCGGCCTACGAGGTGCTACGGCACGAGATGCCGACGCTGCGTCTGGTCCCCTCGAGCTACTCGGTCCGGGTCGCGCTGCGTCAGGTCCTGTTGTCGGCCACCAGCCAACTGCAGGAGGACGCCCAGATCGCGCTCGGCCTGGTGGAGGTGTCTGGCGACGACGAAGGCCTGCTGCGGGAGGCCGCGGCGCTGGGGGGCAGCCTCGCACGCGCCAAGGGCGGCCTGCATCTGCTGGTCACCACCCGCGGTCCGCTGGCCGACGCCACCTCCGACTTCACCTCGTTGCCGATGCTGCGGCGTCTGGCCGACTACCACAGCGTGGTACGGGTCGGCCTCGGGCTAGGGCGCAGCGCCGCCGACGCCGAAAGCCTGGCGCGGCGGGCCCTGGGGCGGGCACGGCGCCTCGGTGATGTCGCGGCGGTGCTGTGTCAACGCGGCGACATCGACATCGTGTTGGAGGCTGACGCGCCCCCGGTCCCCCGCGACAACCCCTCCAACCTGACGGTGCTCGCCCAGCGCGTCGGGCTGGCCGTCCCTACCCTGGAACGCCTCCAGCAGGTGTGCATCGACGACGGCGGCGCTCCCCTGACCACCCGGGATGTCGCAGAGCGCCTGGGCGTCCAGCAACGCACCGCCCGCCGTATGCTCCACCGGCTGGAACGGGCCGGCCTGGCCGAACGCACCGGGTCCCGTCCCTCTGGCGCCAGCGGCCGTCCCCTCACCCTGTACCGGTTGGCGATCTGACAGGCCTTTCAGTCCCATCCCCACCGGCGACCACGCGGCGACGGTGACGGCCGCCGCACTGCTCTTCCCGCGGTTGCCTGAAGCGATCTGCGGGAAGATGAAGGCATGCCGACTCTGCGTCTCGCACTCGCCCAGGTCGACCCCACCGTCGGGGACCTTCCCGGCAACGCCGCCCTGATCCGCCGCTGGACCGCCCAGGCGGCCGAGGCCGGCGCCAGCTTGGTGCTCTTCCCTGAGATGGCCCTGACCGGGTACCCCCCGGAGGACCTGGTTTTCCGGGAGTCATTCGTGGCGGCCAGCCGCCGCACCCTGCGCCAGCTGGCCGAGACGCTTCAGCGTGACGGGCTCGGCGACCTGCCGGTGATCGTCGGCTACCTGGACGCCGACGGCCCAGCCCGGATAGGCGCCGACGCCGCCCCGGACCGTGGCCCCCGCAACGCCCTCGCGCTGCTGCACCAGGGCGACATCGTCACCACCTACTTCAAACATCACCTGCCCAACTACGGGGTGTTCGACGAGGCCCGTTACTTCGTCCCCGGCGACGTGCTGCGGGTGGTCCGCATCGGCGGCGTGGACGTCGCCATGACCATCTGCGAAGACATGTGGCAGTCCGGGGGCCCGTTAGCGGTCGCCGGACAGGCGGGCGTCGGTTTGGTGGTGAGCATCAACGCCTCCCCGTACGAGCTCAACAAAGACGACACCCGGCTGGCCCTGGTCCGCCGCCGCGCCGCAGAAGCCGGCGCCACCATCGCCTACGTCAACACCGTGGGCGGCCAGGACGAGTTGGTCTTCGACGGTGACTCGATGGTGGTCGCCCCCGACGGCACCCTGCTGGCCCGGGCCCCACGCTTCCGTGAGCTGCTGTTCACCGTCGACGTGGACCTGCCGGCCGGCACCCCCGGCCCCGAAGGGGACCTGGGTGAGATGCGGGTCGAGCGGCTCCACCTGTCCGAGGAGCTACCCCCACCCCCCGGCCCACGCGCCGCCCCCGGCATCGCCGAACCCCTCAGCGACGAGGCCGAAGTGTGGAACGCCCTGGTCACCGGCCTGGCCGACTACGTCCGCAAAAACGGGTTCCGCTCGGTGGTGCTGGGCCTGTCAGGCGGCATCGACTCCAGCGTGGTCGCGGCGATCGCCTGCGACGCGTTGGGTCCGCAGGCGGTCACCGGGGTCTCCATGCCCAGCAAGATCTCCTCCCAGCACTCCAAGGATGACGCCGCCGAACTCGCCAAACGCACCGGCCTGGACTTCCGGGTAGAACCGATCGCCCCCATGGTGGACGCCTTCCTGGCCAACCTCTCCCTGTCCGGGGTCGCGGTGGAGAACCTGCAAGCCCGGGTGCGGGGAGTGATCCTGATGGCGCTGTCGAACCAGGAAGGACACCTAGTCCTGACCACCGGCAACAAAAGCGAACTGGCGGTCGGCTACTCCACCCTCTACGGCGACTCAGTCGGTGGGTTCAACCCCATCAAGGACGTCCCCAAGACCATGGTGTGGCGGCTGGCCCGGTGGCGTAACGCCTACGCCTTAGAGCGCGGCGAGACCCCGCCCATCCCGGAAAACTGCATCACCAAACCCCCCAGCGCCGAGCTGCGCCCCGGGCAGTTGGACACCGACTCCCTGCCCGACTACCACCAGCTCGACGCGGTCCTGGCCGAGTACGTCGACTCCGACGCCGGACTTGAGGAGCTGATCGCCGCCGGTCACGACCCGCAGGAGGTCAGCCGCGTGGCGCGCATGGTGGACGCCGCCGAGTACAAACGCCGCCAAGCCGCACCCGGCCCCAAGATCAGCTTCAAAGCCTTTGGTCGCGACCGCCGGCTGCCAATCACAAATCGGTTCCGTGAAACCGTGTGACATCTTCCACTGACCTGGAACGGTTCCGGGCTGGGCTATTGGTGCCACGATCGAGGTATGTACACCCGGGGACCCGTCAGGGCCTCGAGGGAGAGGAGCCATGATGACCCAGCCCGCTCTGTACGGCGGGCCCGCCCACCGGCGGGTCCGCGTCAAGGATCTCGCCGCAGCCAAAGAACGTGGCGAACGGTGGGCCATGCTCACCAGCTACGACCAGTACACCGCTTCGATCTTCGAAGAGGCCGGTATCCCGGTCCTTCTCGTGGGGGACTCCGCAGGGAACAACGTCTTCGGCTACCCCACGACGTTACCGGTCACCGTGGAAGAACTACTGCCGCTGGTCGGCGGCGTCGCCCGGGCCACCCGCCGCGCCATGGTGGTGGCCGACCTGCCGTTCGGCTCATACGAGGCCGACCCCAGCCAGGCGCTTAGCACCGCCGTGCGGTTCATGAAAGCCGGGGCCCACGCGGTGAAACTCGAAGGCGGACGCCGCATGGCCCCCCAAATCACGGCCCTCACCAACGCCGGAATCCCGGTGATGGGCCACATCGGTTTCACACCCCAAAGCGAACACCTGCTCAGCGGCTACCGGGTGCAAGGACGCGGCCAACAGGCCGAGGAGGTCGTGGCCGACGCCCACGCGGTCGCCGACGCCGGCGCATTCGCGGTCGTACTGGAGATGGTGCCCGGGGACGTCGCCAAACGCATCACCGCTGAGCTGCCCATCCCCACCATCGGCATCGGCGCCGGCCCGAACTGCGATGCCCAGGTTTTGGTCTGGCAGGACATGGCGGGCCTACGTTCTGGACCGCTGCCGCGTTTCGTCAAGCGGTACGCCGACCTGAACACCGTACTCACCGACGCCGCCCGCCGCTTCGCCGAGGAAGTCCGCTCCGGCGCCTTCCCCACCGAGGAGCACACTTACACCTGACCCATCAACCCACCATTGGCCAGCCGCCTTAAAACGCCCGGCGGACCATCCCGTCGGCGCCAGACGGCTGCCCCTTACACACTGACCTGCGCCCTTAGCAGTCACTGATAAAAATGGGGTACGCGGCATCGACCGTCACCCACGCCGCGGCGGTGGTGACCCGTCTCGGCCGCGTACCCCTCGTCGAATATTCCTGACCTAGTTGTCAGCGAGCTCCACGTCGGTGACCCGGATACCAGCGTGCGCCTTGTACCGCCGGTTGATAGCGATGAGATTGGCCGTGAGCGCCTCCACCTGGGCGGTGTTCCGCAGCCGCCCGGCGTAGATGCCGCGCATCCCAGGAATGGTGTTGGCCAGATCGATCACAACGGCGGTGGCGTCCCGATCATCACCGAGGACCAACACGTCAGTCTCGATCCGTTCGATGGCGGGGTCGATCAGCAGCACCGCGCTGACGTGATGAAACGCCGCCACCACCCGCGAGTCCGGCAAGAGGGATTGGGCCTGCTCAGCGGCGCTGCCCTCAGGAACGCGCAGCGGATAGGGCCCCTGCCGATCGAAACCGAGGGGATTGACGCAGTCCACCACGATCTTGCCGGTCAACTGCTCCCGGAGATCAACCAGCAAGTCGGCGTGTCCGGCGTACGGCACCGCCGCGATCACCACGTCGGCTTGCTCAGCTATCTCCTGGTTGGCACCCCCGGCGATCTCTCCCGTCGCCCCCGGCAACGTGGCCAGCTCCGCAGCCACATCAGCGCCGCGGGCGCTGTCCCGGGAGCCGATCAGGACGCGACGCCCGGCCCGTGCGAAACGGTACGCCAGACCCCGTCCCTGATCACCGGTCCCGCCCAGGATGCCTATCGATAGACCGGCACTCAAATCATCCACCATGGCATCATCCTCGCAGGCTCCGGCGTACCCCCTGTCAGCCCCAGGACCAGGGTCGCCTCACCCATTCCACTGCTCGTCGGCCGCTTCCCAGGTCGCGTTACGCTCAGCGACCCGCTCCAAGGCGTGCTCAGCGTCGGTCGGTGTCGGATACGGTCCGAGCCGGTAGCGCGCGGCGCACACGTCATCACCGCTTTCCACCCGGTGGTGGCGTAGGCACCAGTAGTACTCCGGGTTCTCATAGCGCTCCATTTCTCAACTGTGGCACGGAAACGGGCACAAGGCCCGGGGCGGCGAGTCCGCGCCCCCGCCCCGGGCCCGGGTGGGCCCACCTAAGACCGGCCCCGACTGAGAACCCGGGTGACAAGCACAGCCGCCTGAGTGCGTCGCTCCAGACCCAACTTCGCCAACAAGTTGGAGACGTAGTTCTTAACGGTCTTCTCCGCCAGAAACATCTGCTCGGCGATCTGTCGGTTGGTCAACCCCTCGGCGATCAGAGCCAGGATCCGTCTTTCCTGACTGGTGAGGCCCTGCAGCTCTTGAGGCGAGTCGGCCGGCTCCGCCTCCGACACCGCGTCCGCGGCAGCGGCGGCAGCCGGTGGCACCGCGCCTGACGCTACCCGCCGAACCATATTCAGCAGATCCGCACCACGGCTCTCCTTCAGCAGACACCCGGCGGCACCCGCCCGCCGGGCGACGGCTCGGACCTGCTGGTCTTCCCGGGACGCGAGGATGAGCACCTTGATCGTCGGATCCACCGCTCGGATGTCCCGGCAGACGTCCACGCCGTATCCGTCGGGTAACCGTGTGTCCAGAATGGCGACGTCCGGCTTCAGGATCGGTACGCTCCGCCGCGCCTGTTCAGCGGAGTCAGACTCCCCGATGACCTTGATGTCCCCTTCACTCTGTAACAGCTCCCGGAGACCGCGACGTACCACTTCATGGTCGTCGAGCAGGTAGACACGAATCACCCTGTTGTTTTACGCCATGTATCCGTATGAACACAATGCGCATTCATGATCAGATTCGGGCAAAGCCTTCAGACCCGGCGTACCACCACTCAAACCCCAGGTCCGGTACGCGCCGGTGTTGGCGATATCACTGCGTGACGACGCACCGGCCCACCATCCCTAAAGCTTCCCCTTACGCTCCTGCACTTCGGATACCACAGGACCATAGCCATTCCCGAATGGGGCACATCGCACGTTAAGCGTCGCCCTGCTGTATGTTCGCCCGACGCTCCAAGGGTCTTTCGCGCTCTTCGCTACCACCACGTCCAGGGTGCGCCGGGCGCTCCATGGCAACGTGTTCCGGATCTGTAGCGCCTCCTGGATTCACTCCACAGTCCACTTTTTACACACCCGGACGTCCCTCACTTACCCATATCCTCATCCGGGTCACCCGGGTTTAGGTCAAGCCTGACCGTTTCTACTGGCAACCCAGCCTGACGACGCTTGAGGTAGTTCTCGATCCGGGCCCGCCCGCCAGGCTGGGCACACACCTGCGCCTGCGGCCACCACTCCTCAACTACTTCCAGCACCGGCTCCAGGTCGTACGTCTCCGCCGCCCGCGCCAACGCTTCCTGAAACTCACGTTCGAACTCGACTCTCAGGTCAGGATCAAGGGCTTCCCGGACCGCCTTCGGGGTCTTCTCAACCCGAGGTGCGAACGCCACCACCGGATCAGACTCATCCCGCATCCTCATACTCACAGCATCCGCCATATCTACCGAGAGCACCGAGTCGGATGTCAGTGGCACATTGAGTACCCATCAAACGGAAAGTGGCTGTTGCAGACGTAGGCACTGATCGATGCCCGAGTGAGCGCCATGCTGTACGCAGCTGCCTGTTGGGTAACGGCTTGTGCAGCCCGTACCAGGTGAAGGATTGGCCTCCGCAATGGGTACGCGGGCATCGGATGTGTCGGATGTGAATGAGAGCAGTGGTGCGGTGTGGGCTAGGCACATGCCAGCCGCCGAGGCCACGTCTCTGTCTTTGGAAGCCCGGGTTGAAGGAAATCGGCGTAAGTTCGGGTGATGAGACAGCCCGAGGGAAGCTAGCGGGCGAGTCTGGGCGTGGTGTGGCAGCGTGAAGTGCGCTCTTCAGGCATAGATGCGGTAGTGGTCGAAGGAGGGAGACCGATCAACGTGCGTGTAGGCCGCACCGCAGCCGCTGGGCTGGTGCCGCTGCAGCTGGCGGTACAAGACCCGCAGCCGGTGTTTACTGATGTGCGACTGTCGGAGTTCGTTGGCCGGGAGTGGCTGTTCGACCAAGTGGATCGGTTCCTAACCGAACAGGCCTGCGGGTTCGTGATCATCCAAGCCGACGCCGGACTCGGCAAAACAACCCTGGCAGCCCGACTAGTCCAACAGCAGGGTTTCCTATCGCACTTCACCTGCCTAGGGGGTAAGTCCGCGACGGCAGCGTTGCGGAACCTGGCCGCGCAGCTGATCACCCGATTTGATCTGCACGATCTGGCGCCTGGAAACGTCGTGCCGGAGTGGGCGCACACCACCGACAGGTTCGCCACATTGCTAAACCATGCTGCGCAGAAGGTCACCGCCACCGGTGAACGGATCGTGCTGGTGGTCGACGGGTTGGATGAGGCCGAGCCGGTAGAGACTGGGCTGCCGTTGGGGCTACCTGCGGTGCTACCCGAAGGGGCGTTTGTGATCGCCACCTGCCGGCCCGGAACAGCACTACCGGTGGAATCCCCCAACCTGTGGCTGTCCATCACTCCCGGACAGGCCGAGAACACCACCGATGTGCACCACTTCTTGAGCCGTACTGCTCAGGAGCCGGTCATCGCCATACGGCTTGTTGAGGCAGGAGTGCCGGCTGAGAAGTTCGTGGCCACGCTGCTGCAGCGGTGTGGCGGATTGTGGGTGTACCTGCGATACATCCTGGACGAGATCCGCTTCGGCTACCGTACGATCACCGACCTTGACGACCTGCCACAGGCCCTCGTCGAGTACTACACCCAGGCGTTACGTGTCGGTCAGGACGACCAGCAATGGGAACACGTCGGCCTTCCGGTATGGGCCGCCCTGGCTGCCGCTCAAGAACCCCTCACTTTGGAGACAATCGCTTGCCTGTCAGGTTCCCTCGACCCGGGGGCGGTACGCCGACTGTGTGAGTCCCGATACCAGCCGTTTCTGACCGTCACCAACACCCACCCCCGCCGCTACGCCATCTACCACACCAGCCTGCGCGAATACCTCACCGGCACCCTCCCCACCCCCCGCCACGGCACACCCCCAAACACCATCCATGCCCTCACCGACCAACTCGCCGACGCCGTCAAGCACGCCCACTCCCGGATCGCCGCCTATTACCTGAGCGCCTTTGGCGGCCTGGAGAACCATTTGAACAGCCTGGCCGCCGACCCTGCCCTAGCCCGGCAGGATGACGGCTACCCGCTACGGCATTTAGCTACCCACCTTGCACACGCCGGCCGCATCGACGACCTGCACGCCC
>PKFB01000034.1 GCA_002919305.1 Actinomycetales bacterium | reverse complement strand
AGAAGCCTCCGCACCAGGCTGCCCAGGCTGACCCGGCGGCTGCCCCGGCTGGCCACCTGGGTAGTTGGGATCAGGACCGTAGTAACTCATGACGGGCAGGGTACGACCCCGGCGCGAGCTGGGGATACCCGCCCAACCCTCCGAATATCAAATCTTAAGCGGAGCAACCGCTGGTTGCCCTACCCACTACGCTCCGCATTGGACATAACAGCTAGTTCATGGCGCAACGCATCGAACATGCCGCCGCTTCGATTCCATACCGTTAGCGCGTTTGGCTCTTTATCTCCTGCTTCTCACCGAGTACAACCCCGCGCCTGCTCCATGACGCGGCAAACCCGCCCGCATGAAAGAGGTGCTCCATCAACTGTCGCGGCGACACCGAAGTCGACGACGCCGACCGTCACCGCGTACCACTCATCAACGTCCACATGCGACACGACATGCCTCCTCGCAGCCCTTGCGCGGTCAACCCACCAGACGAACCTCTTCCGCGGTCCAGGCGGCTACCACCCGAAAGGCGGAGAAGCGAAAGGACCAGGCCGCCCGGGCTCCACCTGGATAGTCGAGGTCAGGGCCGCAGTAGCCGTGGTGGAAGCAACTTATGGCTGCAAAGGATGCACGCCAGGAAGACTCGTACCAAAACCTAGACGGGGCGACTGCTGGTCGCCCCGTCCACTATGTCTCGCACCGAATATGGCAACTAGTCAATGGCCGAACAGACCACCACATCGACTCCCCTTCTGCTGGCGGGATCGGCGCCCGTCGTTTCTTGCCAGACACGACCCCACCTCACGATATGACGGGTAGCCCTCATATCAGGGAAGTGCCACTTACTAGTTGTAATTCATGGATACACCAAGAATTATCGAGACGCCCAGCTCCACATCCCATGTGGGGTGCGGTTCACCGTCGCTACCGTCGTAACCGGCACCCAGCGAGTACAGCAGGTAGTTCTCGTACGCGTCCCGGCTACCTTGGACCTGGGTGTCACTGGTGATGCCAGAGCCGTCCGGTGTTAAAAAGCGGAACGTCGAATCCATGGGGCTGGTAGAAGACGTCCAGCTAGCAGGCAGGACAGCATCAAGGGCGTGCTCTGCCGCGTCGGCTGTCGTGACATCCCCGAAGTCGATGACGCCGACCGTCACCGCGTACTGCTGGTCAGTGTCCACATACGAGGCGACATGCACCTCCTCGCAACCCTGCGCGATCAGCACCGCGGTCACCTCCGACGTGCCGACCTGATCGCAGTCGAAGGCGCCTGACTCACTCAAGGTCCACATGAGGCCCCAACCCTCCTGAGCACCCTCGAGGGTGTCGGGGAACAGATCGGTGGGTCGAGACTCACTACTCCATCCGGTGTCATCTCCGGAATCCGTACCAGAGGAGTCACCGCCATCCGAGTTCGAGCTATCCGTGGACGGGTTCGCGCTGGGCTCCCCTTCGTCATCACCGGAAGCGACGAAGTAGACCACCGCACCGATACCGATGAGCAGCACCAAGACCACACCGATGATCCCAGCGATCAGCCCACCAGACGGACCGCTCTTCTGCGGCACAGGCGGTTCCCAGGACGCAGGCGGCATCCCAGGGGCGGGAGGGGCGTAAGGGTCAGCGGCGGGGGAAGGACCACCCGACACGGGCTGTCCGTACCCCGGCGCCTCGGGTGCCTGGTTGAAACCAGGCTGCTCGTAGGCGGGGTTCGCAGCGGGCTGGCCATATGGATCTGGCTGGCCACCATACGCCGGCTGGTCACCTGGGGCAGGCTGCCCCGGCTGCTGACCGCCAGAGTAGTTAGGGTCAGGACCGTAGTAACTCATGCCGGGCAGAGTAAGACCCCGATGCGAGCCGAGAAAAACCAGTTAACTCTGGAGAGACCCGGTTAACCCTCCGGACGCCAAAATTGTGGGCGAGATAACCAACTGTTACCCCACCCACTACGCTCCGCGTTAGATACGACGTCTAGTAGATAACTCAAACAACTATCGCATCGGTTTCAGCTAGTTGGTGGACCCGATTCCCGGTCTGTCGCTTCTCGCCAGATACGACCCCACCTCGCGATATGACGGGTAGACCCCATATCAGGGAAGCGTCGCTCACTAATTGTCATTCATGGCTACACCAAGAGCATCTGCGACGTCGAACTCCAGATCCTCACGAGGAGCCGCTCACCGTCACCGTCGTTGTAGCCGCGCACAGTGTGTACAACAGGTAGCTCTCGTACGCGTCCCGGCTACCTTGAACCTGAGTGTCACCAGGGATGCCGGAACCGTCCGACGTTAAAAAGTAAGATGTTGAATTCATAGCGCTTAGGTAATCCACCCAGTCTACGGGCAGGGCAGTATCACGGGCTCGCTCCTCCGCATCGGCGGTCGTAATATCCCCGAAGTCGGGGATGCCGATCGTTACCGCGTACTACTCGGAAACGTCCACATATGAAGCGACATGTGCTTTCTCGCAGCTCTGCGCAATCAGCGCCTCGGCCACCAGAGCCATCCACCTACCGGTAAGCGTCTCAGGGAACAGATCGGTCGGCCTGACCGCACCGGCCTGAAAAAAGGGACCGCTATCTGAGGACGGATTCGCGTTGAGCTCCCCCTCGTCGCCACCAGAACCGTAGTAACTCACGCCGGGCAGACTAAAACCTCATACCTGCCGGGAAGACCTACCCAACTCTAAAAAGGTGCGGCCAATCCTCTATATACTAAAATTTTTGGGTGAGATAACCAATTGTTACCTCACCCACTACACTCTACATTAGATATGACACCTAGTCGATGACTACACAGGGCACCATATCTATTCCTGCTTTATTGGGGGGTTCTAATTGGTGGGGCCTACCCTCTATCTTTCGCTTCTCACCAGCCATGATCATTCCGCAATCTGATGGATAAACCGACCACGTCAGGAAAGCATCACCCACTAGTTGTCATTTATAGTCACACCTAGAACGTCTGCGACACCGAACTCCACGTCCCACGCGGGGTACTGCTCACCGTTGCTGCCGTCATAACCGGCACACAGTGTGTACAGCAGGTAGTTCTCGTACGCGTCCCGGCTACCTTGAACCCGGGTGTCACTGGTGATGCCAGAGCCATCCGGCGTTAAAAAGTAGAACACCGAATCCATGGCTCTGGGCGAAGACGTCCAGCCAGGAGGCAGCACATCATTAAGGGCATACTCCGCCGCGTCGGCTGTCGCGACATCAGCGTATTCAATGACGCCGACCGTCACCGCGTACTGCTCGGAAGCGTCCACATACGAGGCGACATGCACCTCCTCGCAACCCTGCGCGATCAGCACCGCGGTCACCTCCGACGTGCCGACCTGATCGCAATCGAAGGCACCTGACTCGACCAAATTCCAGATAAGGCCCAGATCCATCCACCCACCGGTAAGCGTCTCAGGGAACAGATCGGTCGGCCTGGCCTCACTGGTACTGAAAGAGGGATCGTTATTCGGGGATGGGTCCGCATCGTCACCGAACGCAACGAAGTAGACCACCGCGCCGACACCGATAAGCAGCACCAAGACTATGCCGATGATCCCAGCGATCAGCCCACCAGTTGCGCCGCTCTTCTGCGGTGCAGGCGGCTGCCACCCGGGAGGCGGCACTCCAGGAGGCGGGGGAGCAAAAGGATCAGGACCATAACCAGGTGCACCCGACATCGGCTGGCCGTAAGGGTCCTGCCCATATCCCGGCGTCCCGGCTGGCTGAGTGAAACCAGGCTGCTCGTAGGTAGGGTTCGCAGAGGACTGACCATACGGGTCAGCCTGACCATATGGATCTGGCTGACTGTATGGATCTGGCTGGCCATATGGACTCGGTTGGCCACCATACGCCGGCTGGTCGCCTGGAGCAGGCTGCCCCGGCTGCTGGCCGCCAGAGTAGTAAGGGTCAGAACCGTAATAACTCATGTCGGGCAGAGTAAGGCTCGAGGTGAGCCGGGGATATCGCCCAATCTTCTGACATCACAAAATCTTGGGCGGGACGACTGCTGGTCGCCCCACCCACCCTGTCCCGCTTCAAATGCGACGACTAGTCGACGACGTAGCGCGCGTACAGGCCGTCATATCGTTCCTCATCCCGCGGTGGGATCAGCCCGCTACCTGTCATTCTCACCAGGCACGGCCCCACCTCACGGCATGACGGACAAAACGACCCATATCAGAAGCATCACTTATTCGTTCTCATTCCTGGACACCCCAAGAATAGTCGCGACGCCGAACTCCACGTCCCACGCGGGGTGTCTTATACCGTCGCTGCCGTCGTAACCAGCACTCAGTGAGTACAGCAGGTAGTTCTCGTACGCGTCCCGGCTACCTTGAACCCGGGTGTCACTGGTGATGCCAGAGCCATCCGGTGGCGCAAAGTAGAACGTCGAATCCATGGCGACGGGATACTCTGTCCAGCCAGCGGGCAGAACGGCAGTGAGGGCATACTCCGCCGCGTCGGCTGTCGCGACATCAGCGTATTCAATGACGCCGACCGTCACCGCGTACTGCTGATCAGCGTCCACATACGAGGCGACATGCACCTCCTCGCAACCATGTTCGATCAGCACCGCGGTCACCTCCGCCGTGCCGACCTGGTCGCAATCGAAGGCGCCCGACTCGACCAAATTCCAGGTGAGGCCCCAATTTCGCTGATAACCGGCAAGAACATCGGGGAACAGATCGGTCGGCCGAGGCTCACCGCCCCCTCCGGTGTCGTCCCCGGGTTCGTCACTGGATTCTGGCGTGGGGGAGTCAGTGTTATCCGGCCCAAGGGATTGAGTTGTGTTGGGTTCCCCCTCGTCGTCCCCAGAGGCGACGAAGTAGATCACCGCACCGACACCGATGAGCAGCACTAAGACCACACCGATGATCCCAGCGATAAACCCACCGGATACGCCGCTCTTCTGAGATGGAGGCGTCTGCCATGAGCCAGACGGCATCCCAGAAGTGGGAATCCCGGAGGTTGGGGGAGCGTAAGGGTCAGCGGGGTAGCCAGGAACACCCGACACTGGCTGCCCGTACCCCGGGCCCGACACCGGTTGGCCGTAAGGGTCCTGTCCATATCCCGGCGCCCCGGCTGGCTGAGTGAAACCAGGCTGCTCGTAGGTAGGGTTCGCAGAGGACTGACCATATGGGTCAGTCTGACCGTATGGATCAGTCTGGCCGTATGGATTCGGTTGGCCACCATATGTCGGCTGGTCGCCTGGAGCAGGCTGCCCTGGTTGCTGGCCGCCAGGGTAGTTGGGGTCAGGACCGTAGTAACTCATGCTGGTCAGCGTACGACCTGGTAGCGAATTGGTTTTTCTTCCTGATCCCAGCCTGTGAACGCTTCCAGCGTGACGAGTACGCGCCTTCTAAGGTTGACGTGTGGTTCACAAGATTCGCTGGGGGATCCTCGCCACGGGCGGCATCGCCGCTACCTTCGCCGAGGACCTGAAGCTCCTACCCGACGCCGAAATCACCGCGGTTGGTTCTCGCACCTTGGAGGCGGCCCAAGCGTTCGCGGCCCGCTTCGACATCCCGCGTGCGTACGGCAGCTGGGACGAACTAGCCGCTGACCCCGATGTGGACGTTATCTACGTCGCTACCCCTCACTCGGCGCATCACCGCGCCACCCGCATCTGCCTGGACGCCGGCAAGGCGGTGCTGTGCGAGAAGGCGTTCACTATCAACGCCGCCGAAGCTGAGGATCTGGTCTCCCGGGCCCGCGACCGCGGCCTGTTCCTGATGGAGGCCATGTGGACCCGGTTCAATCCAGCGGTACGCCGGATAGTGTCGCTGGTGTCCGACGGCGCGATCGGTGAACCACGTGTTCTTGCGTCTGACTTCGGTTTCGTCGGCCCCGATGACCCCACCCACCGTCTGCGGAACCCGGAGTTGGGTGGTGGCGCGTTGCTGGATGTGGGCGTCTACCCGGTCTCCTTCGCTCACCTCTTCTTGGGAACGCCGCACAGCATCGCGTCCTGGGCCCGCCTCAGCCCGCAGGGGGTGGATGAAACCACCGGCATCGTGCTCGGGTACGAGTCCGGCGCGCTGGGGGTTCTGTCCTGCTCAATCGTGGCATCCCAACCGGTAGCGGCGGTCATCTCGGGCTCCCAAGGCCGGATCGAGGTGCCCCGGTTCCCCCGCCCTGACCGGTTCACCCTCGTCATTGAGGGCCGGGATCCGGAGACGTTCGAGTACTCGTTGGAAGGGCACGGGTACACGTACCAGGCCAGGGAGGTCATGCGCTGCCTGCGGGAAGGCCTCACTGAGAGTCCGTTGATGCCCTGGCAAGCGACGCTGGAGGTGATGCGGACCCTGGATACGATCCGGGCCCAAATCGGCGTACGCTACCCCTCTGAATCCTGAGGGATCCCCACGCCCGACCTCTGTCGTCTCTTCCTCTCTCCCTCTTTCGTCCTTTCTCGTCTCTCCCCGCGATCCGGGGAATCTCGCCGCCCGCCCTGGGCGGCACACCGGTGATTCCCTGGATCGCGGGTGTGTGGTCGGCTCACGCCTGGATGGGCGATCGTTCGGAAGGCCGATCAGACATGGACGAACGGGTAGAGGATCAGGTGCACCACGATGGCGATCAGGGCAGCCATCGGGAAGGTCAGGATCCACGCTGTGACGATGTTCCCCGCCACTCCCCAACGCACGGCCGACAGCCGCTTCGTGGCACCCACCCCCATGATCGCTGCGGTGATGGTGTGAGTGGTGGAGATCGGCGCGCCCAGCCAGAGCGCGTTGAGGTAAAGCACCGCGCTGGCGGTGGTCTCGGCCGCGAATCCCTGAGGCGGTCCTAGATCGATGACCCGGCGGCCCAGCGTACGGATGATGCGCCAACCACCGGCATAGGTACCGGCCGCAAGCACGCTCGCAGAGGTGATGAACACCCACCATGGGATGTGGGTCCGGCTGTCCTGGAAACCCCCCGTGTACAGGGCCAGCACGACGATGCCCATGGTCTTGGCGGCGTCCTGCATGCCATGTCCCACCGCCATACCCGCGGCCGAGATGGTCTGGGCGATCCGGAATCCCCGGTTCAGTTTGCCCGGGTGTCCTTTCCGGAAGATCCACATCACGGCGAGCATGACCAGGTAACCCAGCACCATGCCCACCGTGGGAGAGACCACCATGGGGATCAGCACCTTACTGGTGATCGATCCCCACAGCACCTCACCGCTGGCGGCGAACATCGTGGCGCCGACCAAGCCGCCGATCAGAGCGTGTGACGATGAGGATGGTAGGCCGAAGTACCAGGTGATCAGGTTCCAAGCGATGGCACCGATCACCCCAGCGAAAACGATCCACAGGCTGCTGTGGGTCTCCGGGAGCGTCACGATCCCACTGCCCACGGTTTCGGCTACCTTCGCACCGAAGAATGCGCCGACCAGGTTGCCGACGGCGGCGAGCAGGAGTGCCGCCCGTGGGGTGAGAGCGCGGGTGGAGACCGAGGTCGCGATGGCGTTGGCCGCGTCATGGAAGCCGTTGGTGTAGTCGAACGCCATCGCTGTGATGATGACCAACAGCACGCCGACGAGCTCAGCGCTCACCGCTCAGGACTCCTTGACGGCGATCTGCTCGATGGTGTTGGCCACATGCTCGAAGGCGTCCGCAGCGGCCTCCAGTTCGTCGGCCACCTCCTTCATCTTCAACACCGTCAGAGCGTCGTACTCACCGGAGAACAGGCGAACCAGCAGCATCCGGTACGCGCGGTCGCCGTCGTTCTCCATCCGGTTGATCTCGATCCAGTAGTCCTTGAGCCCTTTCATGCTCTTCAGACGCGGCATCGCCTCAGCGGTTAACCGCGCCTGCTGGTTGAGCACCTCGATCAACTCGTTCATCTCCCGCGGCAGCGCGGGAAGGTCGGACAACCCGTACAGATAGACCAGGCTGCCCGCGGCCTCCATGTGGTCCATCACGTCGTCCAATGTGGACCCCAACCGGTAGATGTCCTCCCGGTCGAAGGGCGTGATGAAGGTGGAGTTGATCTTGTTGTAGAGCTCGTGGGTCAGCGCGTCGTTGTCGTGCTCAACCTCAGCGAGTCGCTCACTTACCGATTGAATGTCAACATCGGGAAGTGCCAGTTCTGCCAGTAACGCGGCACCGCGTACCAAATTCTGGGCAGCCCGACTAAAAAACTCATAGAAGGCGTCCTCGCTGGGACGGAGTCTAAATCGCACGGAAACCTCGTCGCGGTCGCAGGTGCTGTTGTTCTCCGGGGTCGAGGCGCCAGGGCTGTACATAGTGGTGAGCCCACCAGGGCCGACCCGGAGGAATGCTAAGCAACCTCGGTCGGAAGGCTTCAGAGTGGAGTACCTTCAGCGGAATGTCTTCACCGCCTGTTTGCCTAATGTTCACCTGATGAACACCTTGACATCACCGCACGGTTACGTTCTGTTCGATACCCAGACCGTCATACAGCTCGGTGACGGAAAAGCCTTATCCGCGTGTTACAGCCCACAGCCGCGTACCTGCTTCCTGCGTCCGAGCCGCTTTTCCAGATCGGGTGGGATATCCGGTTTGGTCGCCCCTGGTCTTGGTACATCCCCGATATGGAGTACGCGGATGCCGTCGTTATCGGCGCCGGGCACAACGGCCTGGTAGCCGCCAACCTGCTCGCCGACGCTGGCTGGGACGTCATCGTGCTGGAGGCCACCGCCCGACCAGGCGGGGCCGTCCACTCGACCAACTCCCTGCTCCCCGGCTACGTGACCGATCTGTGCGCCGCGTTCTTCCCCCTCGGAGCCGGCTCCCCGGTGCTGCGCGCGCTACGGCTGGAAGAGCACGGGCTCCGCTGGCGCCACGCACCCGCGGTGCTGGCTCACCTGTTCCCCGACGACCGAGCCGCCGTCCTGTCCCGTGACCTGGAACGCACCGCCGCGTCGCTTGAGGAGTTCGCGCCCGGCGACGGGGAGCGCTGGGCCCGCGCCTACCACCAGTGGCAGGAGCTCGGGCCGCACCTCCTGGATGCCCTGTTCAGCGGTTTCCCGCCGGTACGCGCCACCTCGCGCCTGGCGCTCCGCTTGGGAGCAGCCGGAACCCTGCGGTTCGCACGGCAGCTCCTGCTGCCTGTCCGTCGCTTGGGACGGGAATTGTTCAACGGAGAAGGCGCCCGGATCCTGCTGTCCGGCTCCGCCATGCACACCGACCTGTCCCCGGACGCCCTCGGCAGCGGCGTGTTCGGATGGCTCCTGGCGATGCTCGGCCAACAGGTGGGGTTCCCCGCCGTGGAGGGCGGCGCGCAAGGACTCACCAACGCCCTCATCGCCCGCCTACAGCGCCGCGGCGGCGCCGTGATCTGCGACGCCCTGGTGGAACGAATCTTGATCGCCCGCGGGCGCGCGATGGGGGTAGCGACCAAGGACGGCCACCTGTGGCGGGCCCGCCGCGCGGTGATCGCCGACGTTCCCGCGCCGGTCCTCTACCGGGACCTGGTGGGGCCAAACCGCCTCCCCACCCAGCTCATCGCGGACCTGGAGCACTTCCAGTGGGACAACGCCATTTTGAAAGTCGACTGGGCGCTATCTTCCCAGGTCCCCTGGGTCAACCCTTTGGTGAGTGAAGCCGGAACCGTACATCTTGGAGTGGATGAGGCCGGACTCGCCCGCGCCGCGACCGACCTCGCTAACGGTGAGGTTCCCCGGCAACCCTTCGTCATCGTCGGACAGATGAGCACCACCGACCCGACCCGCTCCCCCGCCGGCACCGAGACACTGTGGACATACACTCATCTGCCCCGCGATCTCGGCAGTGACCCGGCCACTGTTGAGTCGACCGTGGCCCGGCTTGAGGAACTTCTTGAACGACACGCCCCCGGCTTCCGGGAGATCGTGGTGGATCGGGCCGTATTCAGCCCTGCCGACATGGCCCACGCCAACCCCAGCCTCATCGACGGCACCATCAACGGCGGCACCGCCGCCCTCTACCAGCAATTGATCTTCCGACCGGTGCCTGGACTGGGACGCGCTGATACTCCTATCGATCGTCTTTACTTGGCCAGCTCCTCCGCCCACCCCGGTGGTGGGGCTCATGGTGGACCTGGCGCTAACGCGGCTCGCGCGGCCCTAGCCCGCGCCCATCCCATCCTCGGCGGCGCGTACGGCGCGACGATCCGCACCGCTCACCGTCTCCTCTACCCCGATCGCGACCGCTGAGGCTGAACAACCCTGCCGCATGGGGATGTGGCCGATTTCTTGCGGAGTACGGCCTTACTCCAATCCCAACGTACGCAGAGCGAGCTCCTCGTCGGACATCTGCGCTTCCTCTGCAGCGATCTGCTCCACACGCTCCACCATGTCCTCCAAGGACAGGCCTTCTGTGGGCTCACCCCGCTCTGTCATATAAGTCTGGAGAAAGTAGAAAGCCGACTCAATATCATCACGATTATCCGGATTATCCAGATACATCCGCGCCAGGAACAGCACATCCATCGCAGGGAATTTCGCACCTTTGATCATATGAGTAAATATCTCTAAACTCTCCTTATCAATTTTCCAATAAGCAGGCCTTTCAACTCGTAGATACTTGAACAAATCAACACCTTTTAAATGTACCGGCCTGCCTCTATCAGCATCTCCCGATATAATGCGATCCATCCCGACACGAATATCATGCAGAATCCGACGATAAGGCTCTTCTAACGTACGTTCAGCACGCCACAGCGAAATCACTAAACTAGTACTGTAATACTCTGGGTCTCGCAATATTTTAACCACACCAGGCACATCGAGCAGCAACCGTGGGTGCGCCAGAATAACCCCGATCAACGCCCTTTCGAAGATAAGTTCACGCTCCCAACTTGTGTAAACGACTTTATCTTTCCTCCCATAGAACACACTCTTAATCCGAAGAAGCTCCTGAACAAGCGAACGCACTAAGATATAAGGCAACCTAGCTGCATCACGCTCCAGATAGTTTATGAGAAGGTCAATAGTAATTTCCTGCGCATCACCCCGAGCCCATTGAAGAAAGCGCAACATTCTTCCATACCACTCTATTCGATAAGACGGTAAGCTCGAGGCTACAGGGGCGAAGCGTGACGCCAGGCTAAGGACGTTGTTATGAATATTTCGTTGACGTTCAGTATCTCCGAATCCCCCACCCCAAGAATAAGAACCCGCCGATATCCAAGAGGTTAACCTATTATCTCCCACCAGTTTCGCAGCAGCGCATTCTTCCCACGCCTCACTCGGCACATAAACCTGCTCACCCCCCATAAACTCGGAGCCGTGATCTTCCAACCACAGCCCCTGTTTCGACACAAAGAAACTATCGCTTATTTTCAGCCTTTGTCGCTCATCAAGCTCAATGCAAGAAATTGCAGATTTCCATGCTTCTGATATCAGACCCGCCCGCCAGAGATAAACCAGTGAGCGCCACCAAGGAAGCGCTTCCTTCACAGGCGACGCCAAATTCTCCAACGGCACTGGCTCTCTAGAGACTGCAACATAAAGCAAGACAAGATTTGCGGTGTAGGTGGCGATACGCCTCACGAGATCAAATTCGGTGGGCCGGTATCCTCCGTCTTGAACACTCTCGTGCTCTCGACACGCAGAGCCCAACAATTCAGCGATAACGCGCAATATCCTGTTACGCCGCCCCTCATCCCATACCCCAAACAACTCTCGAGCGAATATAAGGATAGAATCGCGGGTAGCCAGAACCTGATGCGAGAGAACCTTTCGGAATATTTCGACCTGCGGAGGGGATACTGGCCCGTAAAACCCTGCCGGTTCCTGACGACGGGTCACATCATCCAATAATTGAAGGGCATACTCAGCGATCAGATACTCTCCAAACGTAGCATGCAAGAATTCATAAGTACGGCGCCTCCCGTCTCTGCGATGCCCATCTGCTTCAGCAGTGTGAATGAAGAAGAAGTCGCCGACGGTTCGGTCCGCCCTAGTAAGCGCTCGGCTAAGGTCATTCCGCTGCTCATACTGCGTAGGCGGCGGCAGAAGCGCATCCAGATCCCGGTTCAGGTCATCAACGCTGAGATATTGCTGGCCTCGGTTAAACATCCCGAACGCCGCGATGCTGAGGTGGATTCGCCGCTCCTGCTCTTGCCACTGGGAGTCACGATCATCAAATCGGATCGGCGACTTGTCCCGCACCTGTCGTCGAATAAAGCTGTCCAGCAGCCGTTGATACAGCAGTGCTCGCGGTAGATCTTCTGAGTCAAGACGCTCTGCATTCGGATCAGCAGCATAAAGTGCCAGCATCAACAACAGCAGAGGTTGCCGTGCTAGCTCTTCATGGCGTAGTAATTCCTCAGCGCACAGTGGGCGGAATCCCGGGGTATCGATGTTCGCGCGGTTCCACGCATCGATCCACCGCTCCACCTGGGCATCGCTGAACTCTTCCAACTTGAGGATCACCGCACCGTGGGGAATATCGGCGCGGTCGACCACCACGGTCCGGGAGGTGACAATGGCCACCACCGGGCGCCCATTGTCGGCGGCTTGCTGCTGAAACTCTCTCACCTGCTCCAAATAGGAGGTTTTGGTTACGCCCGCGGCCTGGATGAGCTCATCGAACCCATCGAATATCACCACTCGAATCGTGTCTCCCGCCTGCTCGGAGACCTGGCCCCACTCGATCCGCTCATGTAGCGTGTGCTGAAGCTCATCCGCAATCTGTAAAGCCGGGGATGCGTCGGCGTTGACTCGCCTCAGCTGAACCCTCACTACGGTGTACGACTCAGTTGGAAGTCGGGCAGCGAGCACCTCGGTGAGTAAAGATTTCCCCGCACCCGGGTGTCCCAGGATGAGCAGCGGGGTTTCGGTAGCGGCTGGATCACTCAGGTATCCGGCGAGGAAAACCTCCAGATCATCGCGAACCTCAGTTTCGTCCTTCCACCAGCTCTCATGAGCCGGCTTCGCCTCCTCATCCTGGACCGCCATCCGAAACCGCGGCGTGATAAACCCCTCCTCCACAGTTGGGAACCGCAGATTTACCACGGAGCGCTGCTCGTTCGCCATCTCTGACCGCAGCAGCGGCTTACGAAGCACTGCCCGTGCGGCGGTGGCTAGCCGTTCCGGGTAAGGACGGACGGTCGACGTTGTCCCCGACGTGGCTCGCTCCAGCAGCTCCTGCAAGGTAGAAAGCCCGTGAGACTGCTGCTCTAAGAGCGCCGCCATGTTCCCCAACCTCGTGCGGAGCTCCGCTCGGGTGGCTGCGTGTTCGGTTATGTCTGCCCAGAACGCGAACTCCGGAACGTCAACCGCGAGGTTCAGGTATCGATCCCGGTAAAGCGTGGCGGCGCGTTGCTGCACCTCGTCTCGTAGCCGCGCCACTCTCCGCTCATCGGCGGCGATGTCCTGAAACGGGGATAACCCTTCGCAGAAGGCGAAGGTGGCGCGGGTCAGGATGTCGAATCGGCGTACCAGATTGTTTTTAAGATTTTCCTCGAAGCCACAGGTTGCCGATGGCACGGGGATCTCGACGGCGCGCAGCTGATCGGTTATGTCTTGAGTTGCGTTTGGCTCCAACGACGCCAGGCGCTGCTTGTCGTCCTCGGTCAAAACGTTGAATCGTTCTCCCAGCACCTCATGACAGGCGTCGAAGAACGCCGATAAGACCAGGATCGTGTGGGCGGCCTGGATCAGCTCGTGCCGTGACTGCCCGGTGCTCCCCCGCAGCCGGTCTCGTGCCGCATCAACGGCGGATCGCAGTAGGGACACCGCCTCGTTCTTCGGATCCACCAGGCCCCACAACACACCCCCAGTGACAGGACCGCCGGCGATGATCGACCAGCCGAGTGCGGTGTTGAGCCGCTCAAGCCACGTGCTGTCGTGCTTTCCCAGCAGCTTCAGGGCACCTGCGTACGTCAATTCTGGCCGCTTCCGCACCGTGCCTCCCGCACACCACTCGCCTGTCCACGATGCCCACTGACAGACGCAGCGTAACCATCACATCGCAATACGACCCCTGCGAACAGTTCGCATAACAGTGAGCTCTTTTCGTCCGAAGAAATGGCGTCTCGAAGTGCTCAGGCTGAGAACGGCTGTAAAGCCTGGGTAGGCCCTGGTCGGTTGGGCTAGCCACAAGTGATTAAGTGCGAAGCGCCACAAAACCCCCCACCGCGCCTGTGAGGAGGCGGGTCCAGGCTGGCATGACAGGCCGGGGATGCCTTACCGTTCGCTCGATCCCGGGCAGCGTGGCCCTGACTCGATACATCCAGTGGATGCGTTCGACTCACCACGGTCGGTACCGTCACCATGGCCGCGCCACCTGACCATCTGACCAGCGCCTCATCGCTCCCGGGTCCGATGGCGGCGCGACGCGGTCAAGCAGCGCAGGGAACCCCAAACCGAGAAATCGACGAGGTACGCGCGGAACTGCGGTAAACCACAGAAAATACGCGAAGGTACCGCGAAGCACACGCGTGCCCCAACGGATCGCTGTGGTGGAGTGGAAGCGGAACAGGACAGGTACGACATGGCCGATACCCGACGGTGGCGCCTGGCCCGTCTGGACGCCCGAGATCTGGCTCAGATCGCGGTCTTTGCCGCGTTGATCGCGGCGCTGGGTGTCCCCGGCACTCTCCATCTCTTCGGTAATTCCGTCCCGATCACGGCCCAGACCCTGGGGGTGATGCTGGCCGGTTCGATCCTCGGCGCCCGCCGGGGGTTCCTGGCGTGCGTGGTGGTGATCCTGCTGGTCGCGGCTGGGCTGCCTCTCCTGGCGGGGGGACGCGGCGGGCTCGGGGTCTTCGCCGGCCCAACCGTCGGGTACCTGCTGGGGTGGCCGCTGGGTGCGCTGGTGATCGGGTGGATCACCGAACGGGCCCTGCCGCGGTATCCGTTGGTGCTGGGGTTCGCGGCCAACGTCGTCGGCGGGATCGCGGTGGTGTACGCGGTCGGGATCCCGGTGCAGGCGTGGGTGAGTGACGTCGACAGCTTCGTCGCGGCCGCTACGGCGTCGCTGACTTTCCTCCCAGGTGACCTGATCAAGGCCGCGATCGCCACGGCGGTCGCCAGTCAGGTGCACCGCGCGTACCCTGCGCTCGCCGCCCGACGTGCCCAGAAAGCCGAGGCTGGGGATCGTTCGTGACACAAGCGGAGATCGCGGTTGATCGAGTGACCCACCGTTATGGGGACCGGACGGTGCTGGAGGAGGTCACCGTCCGGTTAACCGAGCATCGGGTGGGGGTTATCGGCGCCAACGGCTCCGGTAAGAGCACGTTCGCGCGGCTGCTCAACGGGCTGGTGCTGCCGTCGGCGGGCACGGTGACGGTGGATGGCCTGGACACCCGTCGGGACGGCAAGGCGGTACGCCGGAAAGTGGGGTTCATCTTCACCGACCCCGACGCTCAGATCGTGATGCCTACGGTGGCAGAGGACATCGCGTTCGGGATGCGTCGTCTCAAGCTCCCCGAGGAGCAGGTACGCCAGCGGGTCGCTGAGCTGATCGCCCGGTTTGGACTGTCTGGTTTGGAGGATCACCCGGCGCACCTGCTCTCCGGTGGGCAGAAGCAGCTGTTGGCGCTGGCCGCAGTCCTGGCTCCGGAGCCGGACATTTTGGTGTGTGATGAGCCGACGACTCTGCTGGATCTGCGAAACACCCGCCGTTTCAGTGCGCTGTTGGAGACCTTGGAGCAGCGGGTGGTGCTGGTGACTCACCACTTGGAGCTGTTGGAGAACTTCGATCGGGTCCTGGTCTTCGACGAGGGTCGGTTGATTGAAGACACCAAGCCCGCCGTGGCGGTGGCGACGTACCGGAAACTGATGACGTGATCGGCCTATACCACCCAGCGGATTCCCCGTTGCACCGGGCACCGGTGGGGCTCAAGCTCGCTGTGCTGCTCGGGGCGATGGTTGTCCTGTTCGGTGTCGGCGGCCCGGTCGTCGTCACCGTCGCCTTGGTGGTCACGGTCGTGGCGTACGCGGTCGCGAAGATCCCGTGGCGGCTCGGGCTGGCGCAGCTGCGGCCCGTGCTGTGGGTGATCGGTGTGGCCGCGGGTTTCCATCTATTCACGTCCGGTCCGCAGCACGCCGCCGTGGTCGCCGGTCAGCTGCTGGTGGCTGTGGCGTTGGCGGCGCTGCTGACCCTCACCACCCGGGTGAGCGCGATGCTGCGGGTGTTTGAGACGGCGGCGCGTCCGTTTCGCCCGCTGGGGGTGGATCCCGCTCGGGTGGCGCTGCTGCTGGCGTTGACCATCCGTTGCGTACCACTGTTGATCAACATCCTGGGGACGGTACGCGAGGCGCGGCAGGCGCGGGGTGTGGGGCGAAACCCGCTGGCGCTGGTGACCCCTGCCGTGGTGCGGGCCTTGCGGACCGCCGACGAGCTGGGTGAGGCCCTGGCGGCACGCGGTGTCGACGACTGAGCGACGCGCACTTTGACGTGGCCGCCTATGTGACTGTCGTCGTCGTCACGTGTGGCTCCGCCCTCTCCGGGTACAGGTGACGGGAATTCCGGAAACTGGGGGTGGATGATCGTGACGATCGATGTCAATGCCATCGGTACCTTGCTGCAGGACACCCTGGTGGAGTTGATTGACCTGTCTCTCCAGGGCAAGCAGGCGCATTGGAACCTCACAGGTCCGCGGTTCAAGTTCATCCATGAGCAGCTGGATGAACTGGTAGAGGCGCTGCGTCAGGAGACCGACACCGTCGCCGAGCGTGCCGTCGCGATCGGCTACCGGGTGGATGGTCGGCTCAGTAGCGTGGCCAAGGAGACCCCGCTGCCGGAGCTGCCGAGCGGGCCGATCAGCGACGACGACGCCGTGACCGCGTTCACGGAGCGGTTGGCGACGGTGATTGGGCATGCGCGGGGACGCATCGCCAAGCTTGAGCAGCTGGATCCGGTCAGCCAGGACACCTTGATCAACCTCACCGCCACGTTGGAGAAGTACTGGTGGATGTTCCGGGAGCAGGTTCAACGCACCTGATCTTTCCGACGCCCGCCTGTCGGGGCTGAACCACGCAAACCGCACGGTGGCGGCTTCAGGGTCGCTGATGTCCCATCAGGGCCCACTCCAGGAGCGACAAACCCCTGCGGGTAGCGTGAAGCACCGTGACCGCCGCCACGACTCGACCAGCGTCGACTCCCACCGTCGAGCGGCTGTTGGCCGCAGCCGTGGCGGCGGTTCCGCACGGCACCGTGCGAGAGGGGCAGGCCCGGATGGCGCAGGCGGTCGCCGAGGCCATCGAAACCGGTGAGCATCTGCTGGTTCAGGCCGGTACCGGCACCGGGAAGTCTTTGGCTTATCTGACGCCGGCACTGTTGGCGGACGGCCCAGTAGTTGTCTCCACGGCGACCCTGGCGTTGCAGTCGCAGCTGATCGAGGTTGATCTTCCCCGCTTGGTTGAGGCTGTTGAGCCGTTGCTGGGACGGCGCCCCACATACGCCGTCCTCAAGGGACGGCACCACTATGTGTGCCTCGCTCGGCTGGAGCCGTCCGAGGAGCCCGAGGGCGTTCTTGAACTGGAAGGCGGGGAACGCTGGCTGACCGCCGCGGGGCGGATGGGTAAGCAGATCACCCGGATCCGGGAATGGGCGTTGGAGACCGAGACCGGAGACCGTGACGAGCTGGATCCCGGGGTCGACGATGTGGTCTGGCGGGCTGTGTCGATGCCTGCTCGGGAGTGCGTCGGCGCGCACCGTTGCCCCTTCGGGGACGAATGCTTCGCGGAAGCCTCGCGGGTACGCGCGCGGCAGGTCGACATTGTGGTGACCAACCACAGCCTGCTGGCCATGGACCTGATGACGGGCCGTCATATCCTGCCGCCCCATCAGTTGTTGATCATTGACGAGGCGCATGAACTGGTCGATCGGGTCACGTCGGCGGCTCAAGGGGAGGTCACCCCGGATCAGATCGACCGGGCGCGTCGACGGGCGCGGACGTTCCTGGATGCTGAACATCTTGATCGGCTGGCCGAGGCGGAGGACGCGCTCAGCCTCGCTTTGGAGGAGCTGTCAGCGGGGCGGCTGGAAACGTTGCCGTCGACGCTGCGAGAGGCCTTGTTCGCGGTAGAAGCGGCCTGCCGGGAGGCCACCCACGGCATCGGTGAGGTCCGCGCCGACGATCCCGACGCGGTACGCCGTCAGCAGGCTAAGGCGATGCTCACCCGTCTGACGCAGGTGACGCAGCGCCTGCTGTCGGAGTCGCCGCAGGATGTCATTTGGCTGGAGCGGGCCGAACGGGGTCGCTGGGCGGTGGTCGTCGCTCCGTTGTCGGTGGCGGGTCTGCTCACCGGTGGCCTGTTCAGTGGCCGGACGGTGGTGGCGGCCTCAGCGACCCTGACTCTAGGGGGCCGGTTCGACACCATCGCGCGGTCCCTGGGGTTGTCGTTGGAGTACGGCCGAACCCCAGAGACCGGGGATGTACGCCCGGTGCAGCCGGCCGCGACGCCGGACCCGGCCGCCTCCGACGCAGCTGACGCGGCCCCGGCTGTCGCCGCCGACACCGGATCCGAGGACCGTGGAGAATATGGCGACGCCGGCGACCTGACGCACCTCGATGACCCTGGTGGGGAGGATCCGACGGCGCACGGGATCAGGGAGTGGCTGGGAACGTCGCTCGTTGAGGAGCCCGAATCCCCACCCCTGTGGCGGGCCCTGGACGTGGGGTCGCCCTTCGACTACGCCCGTCAAGGCATCCTCTACGTGGCCGCTCATCTGCCCCGGCCGACCCAGTCAGGCCTGTCTGAGGCGGCGGGTGAGGAGCTGGTGCAGCTCGTCACCGCGTTGGAGGGCCGCACCCTCGGGTTGTTCTCCTCCCGCCGCGCCGCCGAACGCGCCGCGGAGCTGCTGCGGGAACGAACCGACCTGGAGGTCCTGCTGCAGGGGCAGGACACGATCCCGGCGCTGGTGCGGAGGTTCAAGGAGGGGCCGTGCTCCTGTCTGCTGGGGGTGATGTCGCTGTGGCAGGGGGTCGATGTGCCGGGCGACGCCTGCCAGCTGGTGGTGATCGACCGTTTGCCGTTCCCCCGCCCCGATGAGCCGTTGGCGTCGGCGCGTGCCGCAGCCGTGGACGCCGCCGGCGGTTCTGGTTTCGCGGCGGTCAGCGTTCCGATAGCGGCGGTACGCCTCGCGCAGGGCGCAGGCCGCCTCATCCGCCGTGCCACCGACCGGGGTGTGGTCGCGGTGCTGGATCCCCGGCTGCACACCTCACGGTCCTATGGGGCTTTCCTGCGGCGGTCCCTGCCGCCGTTCTGGTACACCACCGACCATGACGTGGTGATCGGTGCCCTCAAACGGCTCGCCGCCGCTCGGCTCTCCTAAGCCAACCGTGTCGGTCGCGGCCTGGTCGTATGGCTTGGGCGTACCGTCGCGTCGACAGGTCAGGCCGGCTGCGTTTGAGGCTCGTCATCAGGTGGCGGGGAGGGTGCTAGGGCTCGGCGGGCGGACAGGTGCCGGATCGCGGTGTTGAGCACCGCCACGATCGGCACCGCGATCAACGCGCCGACGATTCCAGCGACCACCACGCCGGCCGCGATCGCCACGATCACCGCCAACGGATGGATCGCCACCGCTCGTCCCAGCAGCAACGGCTGCAAAATGTGCCCCTCCAACTGCTGGACCGCGATGACCGCTATCAGCATTAGCAAGGCGTCGACCGGGCCCTCCGCCACCAGGGCGACGAGTACCGCCACCGCACCGGAGAGGGTGGCACCGACGATGGGGACGAAGCTGGAGAGGAACACCAAGGCGGCGATCGGCAACCACAGCGGCAGGTTCAGCAGCGCCGCCGCGAGCCCGATGCCCACCGCGTCGATGAACGCCACCGCGACTGTGGCGCGTACGTAGGAGACCAGGGTGCGCCAGACGGCATCCCCGGCGCTGGCCACGTGGGCTTGAGCGCCGCGCGGGAGCATCCGAACCAGGAAAGTCCAGATCTTGCGCCCGTCCCGCATGAAGAAGAACGTGGCGAACAACACCATGAAAAGACCGGCCAGTACGTGGGTGGCGGTGGTGGTGGCGTCCCAGGCGCCGCTGGTGAAGGCGTCCCGGTTCTCACTGACCCAGTCCGATATCGCGTCCAGGCTTTGATTCAACTGACGGTCGGAGAGGTTCAGCGGCCCTTCTCGCAACCAGTTGCGGATCTGCTCGATACCGTCCTGAACGTTGTTGGCCAGGTCAGGGATGCCGTTGATGAACGCCCGAACCACAGCGGTCAGGATGCCGCTGACCGCGGCGATCCCGGCGATCAGCACGAACGCCGCCGCCAGCGAGGACGGAACGTGGTGTCGACGCAGCCAGGCGACCGCCGGCTGCAGCAGAGCGGAGAGCAGGAGGGAAATGGCCAGCGGCACCATCACGACCTGGAGCCGCCCGAAGATGTGCAAAGCGGCGTAGACGGCGACCCCGATCACCACCAGACGCCAGGACCACGCCGCCGCGATCTGAATCCCCTGCGGCACGGCGTCATCGGGATGCTGGATTCGAGAGCCACCGTTGTCCGTCGCGTCGAATACAGTGTTGTTGCCGATGGTCGGCTCCGCCGCGTTAGCGGTGCGCTCCATCGCCCGTTGGCGCCGTTCCCGGGCCGACTTCCGCATCGTGCTCCACGCGCGCCGAATACGCTCCGTCACCCGCTCGTACCCGCTCAGTGTCGTCACCCCCTTGGTGTTTCACCGTACCGACGCTTCCCAAATTCCCTTGGAGACGCTCCCGAGGAAACTGACCCGGTACCCGGCACACAAGTACCTTGTAGGCGGAGTACCGTTTCCGGGCGTGAGTGCCGAAAGCTCAGAGCAGGGGCTGCCGATCCGGTTGCTCCATGACCGCGTCCTGGTACGGATAGAGGAGAACGAAGGCGAGCGCCGTTCGGCCTCAGGTCTCGTGATTCCGGCGACCGCCACGATGGGCCGGCGCTTGTCCTGGGCGGTGGCGGTGGCGATCGGCCCGCATGTGCGCACGATCAAAGCCGGTGACCGGGTGCTGTTCGATCCCGAGGAGCGTTCCGAAGTGGAGCTACACAGCCGTACTTACGTTCTGCTCCGGGAGCGGGACGTTCACGCGGTCGCGGCGGAACGCATCGAGAACGACGGCACTGGCCTCTATCTGTAGTAGGGCGCCAAAGGACTGTGGAAGGGCAGCCTTGGTGGGGCCAGCGCCACCAAGGGAACAGGTACCGGGACGACGGGGGTGGGCGGCGCCGGTAACCGGTGCCGCGCCCCGTCCGGGAACTGGATCAGGTACCCCGTGCCGTCCCAACGCGCCGGCGGAACCGTCATGTCCCGTCCCGTGAACACCGCCCGGTGGCGGTCGATGACGTGCAACAGCCACCGTTCCTCGGCTTCGTATTCGTGATGGGGCAGACCTATCACGCCTCGCATCATTCGGTCCCGCAGTAACGCCAGGCGGGTGGCGGCGATCTGGTAGATGCGCATCATCCGCTTCCCCTCGGGGCCGGCCACCCGGTAGGCCCACCGTCGTGCCCACAGCCGCCGACGCGGCGTGGCTAAGGCGACGATCTCAGGCGGCGAGAACCATCCCATCTGGACGTACTCGGGCAGCACCCGGGCGACGATCCGACCAGGCTCAGTACGCAGCCACAGCACCAGCCCGATGAGCACAGCCAGAATCGGCAGCGCCCCTATCAGATAGCCGTAGCCGAGGATGCGGGGATCCTGCGCCGAGGCGGTGGCCATCCCATTCCATCCTGCGTGGAGCAGCATCGCCACGGTCAGCCCGACGACCGGGGCGACCTGGCGGACCGCTGATGAGGCGCTGCGTACCGCGATCACCAAACCCAGCGCCGTCATGACCGTGAACATCGGATGCGCGAATCCTGACAGCACGATCCGCGCCCCAAACAGCATCACCAGCCACAGTGTCCCGCCGGCGGGGCCCAGGAACTCTGATCCAGCCAGATAGACCCCACCGAGGTAGAGCACGTTTTCGGTCATCGCGAAACCGAGCGCCGCCAGCCCGGCGAACACGATGGCGTCGGTGGCGCTGCTGAGTTCTCGACGCCGGAACCAGAAGATCAGCAAAGGGGCAAGCCCTTTCGTGGTCTCCTCGATGACCGGCGCGACCACCACCGCCACCACCCACAGCGGACCGTCGACACGCTGGATCAACCAGGCACCGAGGGTGTTCACCCCTAGGGAGACCGATGTGGCGACGCAGGCTCCCCAACCGAACGCGAACCCTAAATAGCGCCAGGAAGCCGGGTCAAAGCGGTCTAGCCAGATCAGACCGAGCCCGATGATCGGAACCGGGATTAACGACACGATGAGACCGATCAAGGTCGGCCCGATCCCCATGCTCCAGATCATCACGGCGATGATCACGCCACCGCCGACCGCGATCGCCCCGAAGGCCAACCACATCTGCAGCACCCGCCACCGACTACGGGTGTGGTAGGGGGGTGGCCATACCGCCGCGAGGTCCGCTGCCATGCCGCCAGCCTATCGATGCCTGTCAGGTAGGGACGCGCTACGCCGCGTACCTTCGTCCCGAGTTGGGGTGTTCACAGCCGGATCCTACGGACGGCGCGAAGCGCCGCATCCTGGTCAAACCAGGCCGCCTGGAGGAGATCCACACCCAACGACCGGATCTGCGCGACCACCACCTCACCGGAGAACCCCAAACCGGCGGCGTGTGCGGCGCTCGCGCATCGGACGGCCTCAAGCACCTCCGTGGTGGCGGCCTGGGGTTCCCGGCCGGTGTCGAAGTCGGTCCGGAGCATCTGCACCGCTTGGGCGAGTCGTTGTATCGCTGTCACAAGCTGGTCGGGGACCGGCTCGTTCGCTTGAGGCGTGCCGGAAAGCAACGCCAGGGCGCGCCGGGCCAGCACCCGCGCGTTCCGTACCGCGTTATCGATGTGGCCGGCGGCCTCCACGTACGGCGCGATCAGACCTCGGGCCCGCCACCGCACCGGCGCGATCGTGACGGTCTCTCGTCCCACCACCAACGCGGAGCGGTACGCCTCGAGCGCCCCGGACAGGTTCCGGAGCTGCTCCAGGGCTTTCTGGGCCGCGTACCGGTCCTGTTGGGCAAGCGCGTCAGCGATCGCCGTCAGTCCCTTGGATAACCCCGTGAACACCGGATGCGCGGCCCGGCGGACCACGGTCAGGGGATTGAGGGGAAGCAGCAACGCGTGAACCACGAACGCCGCGATGCCACCGGCGAGTGCATCCACAAACCGGGTGTAGGGCACCCCGGTGGTCGGCGGTGTGAGGGTGGCGATCAGAACCGCCGAGGAGGCGGACTGCGTGACCACCACCCCGCTGCCACCGATGAAGATCGCGGTCGCGATGGCCAGCGTGACCACCGCGGTGATCTGCGCGGGGCCGGTTCCGATCAGCAGGATCAGGATGTCGCCGACCGCGATGCCCACGGCGACACCGAGCACTAACTCAACAGAGCGCCGCAACCGCTGGCTGGTGCTGACTCCCAACGTGATAACGGCCGCGATCGGCGCGAAAAACGGTACGGGGTGTCTCAGAAGGTCATGCGCTAAGAACCAGGCCAAACCGGCTGCGCAGCCGGTTTGGAGGGTGAGCATGGCGTTGAGGCGTAGCCGCTGCCACCGGTCACGGAGCGTCGTCTGGGAACGCCGGGCGATCGCCGCTAGCGGATCCTCACGGGGCCCGCTGGCGGGAAAGCGCCGAAAAACCACCACCTCGCGACGGTACCCATCCGGCGGTACGGGGCCTTCATGGCGTCGTCATGGCGCCTTCATAGGGAGGTGCCGGGCCAGGCCGATCGTTCGGTCCTGACCCGGCACCCGCCGACGTCACCATTCACACCGGAACGGTGAACCGCCCCTCAGCCCTCATTCAGTAGGCCTTGCCGGAGGAAGGCCAGGGAACGGGTCAGCAGACGCGACACATGCATTTGGGAGACCCCGATCTCCTC
Source organism: Actinomycetales bacterium (assembly GCA_002919305.1). Taxonomy (GTDB): domain Bacteria; phylum Actinomycetota; class Actinomycetes; order Mycobacteriales; family Micromonosporaceae; genus RSA1. Next base: position 9,883 of record PKFB01000034.1, on the reverse strand, counting down.
GGCAATCTGAGATTGCGTCATGTTCCCGAAGAAACGCAGCGCGATAATTCGCTGTTCGCGTCGCGGCAGCTGCGCGATCAGCGGCCGCAGCGCGGCTCGGTCTTCGACGTTCTCCAAGGCGGGGTCGAGGTCACCGAGCAGGTCGACCATCTCGGTAGCCGAGGAGTCGCCGGTCACCGGAGTGTGCAGCGACAGCGCGTTGTAGGCGTTGGCGGTGTCGAGTCCTTCCAGCACCTCTTCCTCGGAGACGCCGAGGTGTTGCGCCAGGTCGGCCACCGTCGGGGAACGCCCCAGCTGCTGAGTGAGCGCTCCGGTCGCCTTGCCGATCTCCAGCTTCAGCTCCTGAAGCCGCCGGGGTACCCGGATGCTCCATCCCTTGTCACGGAAGTGCCGTTTGAGTTCTCCCACGATGGTGGGGATCGCGTAACTGGTGAAGCCGATGCCCCGCGCCACGTCGTAGCCGTCCACGGCCTTGATCAGGCCGATAGCGGCCACCTGGCACAGGTCATCCAGTGGTTCACCGCGGTTGCGGAACCGGCGAGCCAGGTACTCCGCCAACGGCAGGTACAGCTCAATGATCCGGTCCCTGACACGGGCCCGGTCCATTGACCTTTGTGGAAGGTCAGCCAGCCGCGTGAGCAGCACCCGTGCCTTCTCATCGGTCTCCCGCCGGGAACGGGTGGTCAGGTCGGTACCGGTGGAGTCGACAGACTCCAGCTCGGACGAGTCCAGTTCGGCGGACTCCAGGTCGGTGGGCAGTACCTCAGCGTCGGACTGGGTCTGCGCGAGCGGTGCGGGCAAAGCCTCGGTGTTCAAAGCTTCCGCGTGGCCGAGAAGAACGGTCATGGGTCGTTCCCTTCTCGCCAGCGCGCGGCCGGTGACGGGTCACCCGCGTACGAAAAACCGGCGCCGGACTTTTAGAAGGTGGGTTCGGAAATGGTTAGCGATGTCCGGAATTGTGTCCGTGACGTACGCGATGCCGCGCGTGAGAAATATTCGCGGCGCCCTCGTCTCGAGCACCGTTCTGAGGATCCGCGTTACGCGTTACCGAATTACTCACCGTCACCCTTCGGCAATTACTAGAACCTGATTTCTGCGTTTACGGTGAGCCGCGTCGCGGATCGTGGGGCAGGCCGCTGGCCTCTGCTCTGGACCAGAAAAGCTGCCCCCCGAGGTGGGATAAACAGTACGCTTTCGATCTAGGCAAGCAAGTCTAGTCCCAAGATACGGGATAATCTACGGCCTGACAAGCGATAAAGCGTGATCCACTAGTCCAGATGTTAGGAGTAACAGTTAGTCGGAACGCTCAATGGAAGCATTAGCCGACTGATCGAAAGACTCCGCCAATGTTTTTACATCAGAGGGCAGACCAAGCGCGGCGACTACATTGAGCAACATCGCGGTTGATATAAACCGCATTACTTCCAAGGAACTCAGACCGGTACGCCGCTGCACGAACCCCCACAGGCGACGGAATCTCGCCCGGCTGACCTCGCGTACCTCTTCGTCTTGGCAGGCCAGCGCCCAGGTCTGAAGCTGCATCAGAAGCATTTGTCGGTCGGTGAGCAGACTGTCGTACGCCCGCCCCATCGCACGGAGCGCGTCGACCCCGTGGCGCCCTTCGACCGCCTTGGCGAAGGTCTGCTCCACCTGGTCGAAGCAGCGTTCACAAGCGGCCAGAAAGATCGCCTTCTTGGTGGGGAACAGGCGGAACAGATAGGGCTGGGAGACCCCCACCCGACGCGCGATCGCCTCCGTGCTGGTCCCGGCGAAACCGCCTTGGGCGAACTCGACCATCGCGGCGGCCAGCACAGCTTCCCGCCGTTCACTGGCGCTCATCCGGGTCGAACCGCGTGTCACGCACGCTAAGTTAGTGAGTGCTCACTGAGCGGTCAAGCGGATCGCGCATATCACATGATAGTGATTTGAGCAGTTCATGAAGCTCATTCCTGTGATTCACCGACTCGCTTCGCTTGAGAAACAGCTCCCTTCTGCTCCTGGGGTCCCACAGCATCCTGGATGGTCGCTGGCCGGTTCAGAGCGGGAATCAGATACCAGAACACGATGAACCACAATGCGACAACCCCGCTGATGATGAGGCCGGCCCGGATTCCCACCACCACATCGACGGCCAACATCACCGATCCGACCATCGCGAGAAGCAGAAAGGCCAACCCGCCCTGTGCCAACAAGTGGGCATCGCGTACCAACCGTTCCTTCATCCCGCGTCGGAACACTAACCGGTGATAACTCACCGGAGCGATCAATAACGCCGTCGCGCAGGCAGTCGCCATCAACGTGATGACGTATACGATCCGGTCGAAATCACTGATCTCATGGAACCGTGCCGCGAAGGCCATGGTGAGCAGAAACGCAAACAAGATCTGCACACCCGTCTGCGCGACCCGTAACTCCTGGAGAAGTTCGTGGAAGTTGCGGTTGAGACGCTCCCGCTCAGTCTCGCCAGGGTGACTCATAGTAGTTTCAGGGTCAATGTCTGACACACTTTCCGGATTCCCTAGCTTAAAAATCCGAAACCCTCCGCGTCGATGCATAGAAGCGCGTCATGTGGGCATTCCTGTGTCCTGAGGGGCGAACCCGCCTGCCAGACGGGATAGATCACTCCGAATCCACATTCACGGACATTAAATCTGAAAGAGGTGTAATCCATGTCGATACGGAAAGATCTGCCCCGCACCGTGGCACGCTCTTCTCAACGAGCCCAGGAGACCTTCATCAAAGCCCATGACTCGGCGGTGGAAACCTATGGCGAGGGCGAACGCGCGCACCGTACGGCATTCGCGGCCTTAAAACACTCATTCGAGAAGGCCGGTGACCATTGGGATCCGAAGTCTCGACCGGGCGCCAGTGACGAGCAAGCGGCCCGCGGTCGCGGTCAACGCCGGGGGAAAACCGCCGGTGGCGTCGACGCGAACGCCTCCAAGGCCCACCTGATGGACATCGCGCGGCGCTTGGAGATCCGGGGCCGCTCCCGCATGACCAAGCAGGAATTGATCAACGCCATCGACAAGGCCAATCAGCGCCAGACCCGGGCCGCCCGCAACCGATGACGACGGTCACCGCATGGCCTCTCCGCGGAGCGGAGTAGCGCCCATTGACCGGATTAGCGTCCGTCAACCCGCCGCGCCCGCCCATGGCACGTCCGCCCTCACAGCTCCGGGAGGCGGGGCCCTGGCTCCAGCAGCCGGTGCAGCGGGTCTTCGCCGCGCCGCAGGCGTTCCAGTACCTCTTCCGGCCCGACGCTCACCGGCTGCCCCGCCTCCACCTCGTCCCAGGTCAGCGGGGTCGACACGGTCGGGCTGGGCTGCGCCCGCAGCGAGTACGGGGCCACCGTGGTCTTCGCGGCGTTGTTCTGACTCCAGTCGATGAAGACCTTGCCGGGCCGCAGCTTCCGCGCCATCTGTGTCACCACCAGCGCAGGGAGGCGATGCGCCATCTCCTCGGCCAGGTGTTTGGCGTACGCCGAGACCAGCTCGTCGGGCTGCGTCCCTGAGATCGGACACAGCAGCTGGATGCCCTTCTTGCCGCTGGTTTTGACGTATCCCTCCAGCCCATCCTCGGCGAGGCGGGCACGCAGCTCCAACGCCACCGTCAAACACTCCACCACCCCAGCCGGAGGCCCGGGATCGAGGTCGAAGACCAGCCGGTCTGGATGCCGGGTCCGGCCGTGTGGGGTGCGACCCCGACCGCTTCGCGCATCCGCTTCCAGCTCCTGAGGCTCCAGCCGCCATTGCGGGACATGCAGTTCGATAGCCGCCTGGTTCGCTGACCACACCAGGGCGGCCAGGTTGTCGATCACGAGGTAGCGGACTTCGTCGCGTCCACGCGCCGAGTGTGGGGCGGGCAGGGTCACAGTCGACACCCACTCCGGCGTACCGTCCGGTGCGTTCTTTTCGAAGAAGCCACCGGCCGCCACCCCGTTGGGGTAACGGATCCGGGTTAAGGGCCGCCGCTCCAGGTGCGGCAGCAGCATCGGCGCCACCCGGGTGTAGTAGTCGATGACCTCAGCCTTGGTGAACCCCACATCTGGAAACAGCGGCTTGTCCAGATTGGACAACTCCACCTCAACCGGGCGGTCGTTCGGACCCGGCACCCGCACCCGACTGGCCTCAGACACCATCCGCCTCACCGGCGGGCTTGTCCGCGCGTACCCGCACCACCCGGGGGAAACGCAACCGCCCGTCAGGCGTCAGATCGGCGTAGGCGACCTCCACAACCAGTGTGGGCGACACCCAAACCGCTCCCTGAGCGTCCCGACGCGGCACCTCAGTGGCGAACGGACTGGTATCCCGCCGCAGCGGAGCGAGCCGGTTGAGCAACTCGGCGCTCATCTGTTCAGTCATGCCGCCCCCGACCCGGCCCCGGAAGACCAAACCACCCTCGACGTCAAACGCTCCTACCAGCAGCGCCCTCAAGGGGCGTTCGCCCGGTTTCCAGCCTCCCACGACCAGATCCACCGTCCGCACATGCTTGACCTTTACCCAGTCCGGGGAGCGGACACCCGGCTGATAGGTGGAATCCAGGCGTTTGGCCACCACACCTTCCAAGGCGTGTTCCCGGCTCGCCTGCACAGTCGCCGGGCCGTCATCGAAGGCCGGGGGAACCTGCCACCGCTCCCCCTCCAGCCCGAGCCGCTCCAAGGTGGCGCGACGCTCGTCGTAGGGCCGCTGACGCAGATCCACGCCGTAGAGCCGAACCACATCGAACAGAAGAAGCGTCACCGGCTTCACCTGGGCCAGACGCTCAGCGCGGGCGCGTTGCCGCACATGCATCCGTTCGGTGAGAGCGGCGAACGACGGGCGCCCATGCTCCAGGACCACCACCTCACCGTCAAATACGGCGTCGGGGAAGCGGCGCCCCAGTGAAGCCAGTTCCGGGTACGCGGGGGTGACCTCCACGCCGCTGCGGGAGTAGAACCGGATCTGACCACCGGTACGCTCAATGATCAGCCGCGCGCCGTCCCACTTGAACTCGTACGCCCACCCCGCGCCGGTGGGAAGCTCCCCCGGTGTGGCGAGCATCGGCCTGATCGGTGGGCCTGGCACTCCCCGATCGTAGGGCGCTGACCGGGTCGCGAACCGCGCGATTTGTTTTCCGCCCCTCACCGCCTCCTTCTTTTCACCTGAGGCGTACGGGCCGTGTCGGCTATCAACACCGGCGGCGTGGCTGAGGCAGAGTGCGCGTCCATCCCAATCGGTTCTGGTCGGGTCGATACGCCGCAGATGTGCCGCGACCAGACCTGTAGTGCGGTGATTCCGACAGCATGATCTCAATATCCGTGGATGAATTTTCTCATTCCATGAGTTCTCCGATCCGCGGCCGCGATCCACGGACATGCACGGACATGCTTTTGCCTCGCATCTCCTGTTCCGCGGTGCCATGCTGGGATGAGAACCCCGGAAGGAGGGTGACGTGCGCGCGATCTGGAAAGGTGCGGTCTCCTTCGGGTTGGTGTCGATAAACGTCAAGCTGTACCCGGCCACCGAGGAAAAAGATATTCGGTTCCACCAGGTACATCGCACCGATGGCGGTCGTATTCGTTACAAACGGGTCTGTTCAGTTGATGGGGAGGAGGTCAGTTACGACGACGTCGCTAAGGGATTTGACGCCGGCGGCGAGATGATCGTCCTTGATGACGCCGACTTCGCGGAGCTTCCCCTGTCCACCAGTCACACCATCGAGGTCCTGGAATTCGTTCCCGCTACTCAGGTTGATCCCATCCTGTACGCGCGCAGCTACTACCTGGAGCCGGATGAGAACGCCACCAAGCCATATGTCCTACTCCGGGACGCCCTGGCGGGATCGGACCGAGTCGCGGTGGTCAAGGTGGCGCTCAGGCAGCGCGAACAGTTGGCGGTGCTGCGGGTCCGTGACGACGTCCTGGTGATGCACACCATGCTCTGGCCGGATGAGATCCGTAAGCCGGAGTTCGAATTCCTCGATGAGGACGTGCGGGTACGGCAGCAGGAACTGACGATGGCCCGCTCATTGATCGAATCGATGACTACCGATTTCCAACCCGAGGAGTTCAGTGACGACTACCGCAGCGCGCTCCAACAGGTGATCGATGCCAAGATCGCCGGTCGAGAAATCATGACGCCTCAGCCGGCCGAGGAGCGACAAGCGGCGGATCTTATGGCGGCACTGCGAGCCAGCGTCGAACGAGCCCGCGCGCATCAAAAAGGATCGCCGCCCACCGGGCCCGCGGCCGCCGACCAGGATCGGAAAACAACCTCCCGGCAGGCCGCCCCGTCAGCGTCGTCCACCCGGAAGCCCGCGAAGAAACCCCCTCGAAAGACCGCGAAGAAGGCCACCAAGAGCGCCTGAGAACACGTTTCTTAACGAAACAGCCTCGCTTCCCGTATCCCGTTTCCCGGGCTTCACCGAGCCCGCGGCGAACGGCGGGCGCCCCCCTTACGGCGTCCCGTGTCCACAAGGCGCGTCGGTATCGATTAACCGGTGTCGACGGGTGATGACGGAGAGCCGACACAGACCCAAGGGGCCATGCTGGGACTGGCGGGTTACGCTAATCGACGTGATGCGCCCGGAGTTAACCATCTCCGTGCGCCGCGACTCGGAAGAAACCGTCGTGGCGCTGGCCGGTGAGATCGACATCGGCACGGCTCCTCGTCTGGTCACTGCGGTTGAGAACGCCCTTTCGGACAACCCGTCCCGGTTGATCCTGGACTTGGAGAAGGTCACGTTCTGCGACTCGCAGGGCCTGGGGACCCTGGTCGTTCTCAACCGTGCAGCGACCCGTGCCCGCAGCTCCCTGGTGCTGATCAACGTGGGCGACTTCCTCAGCCGTCTGTTGGAGGTCACGGGGCTACGTCAGGCGTTCACCATCCGCGATCCCCGGTAGCACCGACCACACACGACCGATTCTGACGTTCCCGTCCGGAAGGCAGGGTCAGGCGCGACCTTGCATCTGGGCAAGGAGATCTAACGCCTTCCCCAGCCTGCCGTTGAGCGTCGTCGGGTTCTCCGCGGCCAACTCCCGCAAAATCCGCTCGATCTCACCGGCGAGAGACAGCAATCTGGCCTGCTCCGCCTCCTGGGCGCGTACCGCCGCAGCCTGCTCCCGCAGCTTCTGGGTCTTCGACCACAGATCGATGAATACCGTGACCTTGGCACGCAGCACCCAGGGATCGAACGGCTTGGGGATGTAGTCCACCGCGCCCGCCGCGTACCCCCGAAACGCCAGGTGGGCATCCCGGTCAACCGCGGTGAGGAAAATGATGGGGACGTGTCGAGTGCGCTCCCGTTGTTTGATATGGGTCGCGGTCTCGAAGCCGTCCATGCCGGGCATCTGCGCGTCGAGCAGGATCAACGCGAAATCATCGGTGAGCAGCCGCTTCAGCGCCTCCTCACCGCTGGTCGCGGTCACCGGATCAACTGGTAGGCCCTGCAGGATCGCCTCCAGGGCCACCAGATTCTCACGTCGGTCATCGACCAGCAGGACCCGTGCGTGTTCTCCAGCCATCGCTACTCGACCTTAGTGTTGTGGAGGTCCGAGGAAGGGGAGCCATCACTGTTGTCGCTGTTGTCCTCATCGGTGATGGACCGTTCCTCATGCCCTTTGCCTGCCCGCTTGCGGGAGACCCAGGAAGCTATCAGGTCCAACAGCTCATCCAGGTCCACGGGCTTGGTGATGTAATCTGACGCACCCGCCGCGAGGCTGCTTTCACGGTCGCCAGGCATAGCCTTGGCGGTGAGGAACACCACCGGCAAGTCAGCGAATTCCGGAATCTTCCGGATAGCGCGGGTGGTCTCATTGCCGTCCATCTCCGGCATCATCGCGTCCATCAGCACCACGTCCACCTCGGGATGCTCCATGAGCATCCGCACCCCGTCGTGGCCGTTGTCCGCGTACAGAACCGTGATGCCGTGCAGCTCCAACGCGCTGGTCAACGCGAACACGTTGCGGACGTCGTCGTCGACGATGAGGACGCAGGAGCCTTCCAACTCCCGTGCCGCCGGGGTGTCCGAAGGCCACTGGGATGGGTCGCTCTCCCGCAGAATCGCGCCGGACGAACGGCCGGATGGCAACTCACGTGTCTCTCCCGACGAGGGCTGATTCACCGACTCACTGTCCAATGTGTCTGGCAGATAGAGCGTGAATGTGCTCCCGTGCCCCAGCCGGCTCTCAACGGTGATAGAGCCGCCCAGCAGGCGAGCTAGCTCCCGGCTGATGGACAGCCCCAGCCCGGTGCCACCGTACTTGCGGCTGGTGGTGCCGTCGGCCTGGTGGAAGGCCTCGAAGATCAGGGAGAGTTTGTCATCGGGTACGCCGATGCCGGTGTCCCGCACCGCGAACGCGATGACCTGGTTGGCGTTGTCCAGGCTCGGGATACCGAAGACCAGGTTCCGGGGCGCCGCACTGATGATGAGCTCCACCGAACCGTCGTGGGTGAACTTCACCGCGTTGGCGAGCAGGTTCCGCAGGATCTGCTGCAGCCGTTGCGCGTCGGTGATGATGATCTCGGGTACGCCCGGTTCGATCCGTACGGAGAACTCCAGTCCCTTCTCCTCGGCCTGCGGGCGGAAGGCCTGCTCCACATACCCGCTGATCTCGTTCAGTTGGACCTCGCCGGGCTCGATATCGGTCCGTCCAGCCTCGATCTTGGTCAAGTCGAGGATGTCGTCGATCAGGGCCAGGAGGTCCGAGCCGGCGCTGTGGATGGTGCGGGCGAACTCGATCTGCCGAGGCGTCAGGTTGCGTTCGGTGTTGTCCGCCAGGAGCCGCGCCAGCAACAGCAGGCTGTTGAGCGGAGTACGCAGCTCGTGGCTCATGTTGGCCAGGAACTCGCTCTTGTACTGACTGGCCTGCGCCAGTTGCTGCGCCTTCTCCTCCAGGCCACGCCGCGCGTTCTCAATCTCGCGGTTCTTCACCTCGATGTTGCGGTTCTGCTCGCTCATCAGCGCGGCGCGGTTCTCCAATTCGGCGTTGGTCCGCTGCAGCTCGGCCGACTGTTCCTGCAGCTCCCGCGCCAGCCGCTGGGATTGAGCCAGCAGCTCCTCGGTACGCCGGTTGGCGATGATGGTGTTCAGCGCCACCCCGATGGTCACCACCAACCGCTCCAGGAAGTTCAGGTGCAGATCGGAGAAGGCCGAGAACGAGGCGAACTCGATCACTCCCAGCGGTTCACCCTCGAACAGCACGGGGAGCACCACCAGGTCGGCCGGTACCGCGCTGCCCAGTCCAGATCGGACGGTGAGGTACCCCTCCGGCACCGAGTTGACCCGAATCATGCGCCGTGACATCACGGCCTGCCCGACGATGCCCTCCCCTGGGGCGAAGACCAGCTCGGTGTCTGGTGGCACGTAGCCGTAGGAGGCGGTCAGACGCAGGCGCGGGGCGCCGTCTACCTCCTCGTAGACGAAAAACGCGCCGACTTGTGCCTCCACCAGAGGCGTCACCTCGGTCATGATCATGCGGCAGACCTCACCGAGGTCACGCTGTCCCTGCAGCAGGCCGGACACCCGCGCCAGGTTCGAGTTCAGCCAGTCCTGCTCGGCGTTCTTCTTCGTGGTCTCCCGGAGGGTGACGATCATCTGGTTGATGTTGTCCTTCAGCTCGGCGACCTCTCCCTGCGCGGCCACCGTGATCTGCTGGGTGAGGTCACCGCGGGTCACGGCGGTGGAGACCCGGGAGATGGCTCGCAGCTGGGTGGTGAGTGTGGAGGCGAGCTGATTGACGCTTTCGGTGAGGTCCTGCCAGGTTCCTGACACACCGGGTACCTGGGCTTGGCCACCCAGCTTGCCTTCGGTACCGACCTCACGGGCGACCCGAGTCACCTCATCGGCGAACGACGACAGCTGATCCACCATCGTGTTCACCGTGTTCTTCAACTCCAGAATC
>PKFB01000084.1 GCA_002919305.1 Actinomycetales bacterium | reverse complement strand
CGACTTGCATGTGTTAGGCACGCCGCCAGCGTTCGTCCTGAGCCAGGATCAAACTCTCCAATGAAAACCCAAACACTGGAGAACCCAGCTTATATATATCTATTGACGAGGTTCTTGCGAACCCGCATAAGCTAGCACTGGCACTAAACTTCAGTACCCTGTTGAGTTCTCAAAAAACACACACTCAAGACTTTGGCTTTCAGACCTCTGTCAAGGTGTCGTTTAGAATTTATCCGGTCGGTTTCTCGCTGTCAAATCGAGTTCTTCGACTCGAGGGCTTGAAGCGAACCGCCCGCACCTCCCATTGTAGCTCCCCCTCTTGGGGCCCCACTCTGGGGGGTGTCCCGCAAGCCGTCCGCCCGGTTAACCAAACCTCTCAGGTTTGGCGCCCCGTCCGCGTCCGTTTCCCCGCGGGCAGCGACAAAGTTACGCCCCTGCTGTTCGGCTCGTCAAATCGGGGTCCCCCCTTCTCGCGATCCCGCCTCTGAGCAGGACAGATACGCCGCCAAGGCATCACCCGGCCCGCGACGGGCCGTTCCTTGACCCCAAAGCGGCTTGAGCAAAAGAGCGCGATGCCCCTTCGGATCCCCCACACAGCGCCCTGAAAATCGGACTCCTATCTCAACCCGCCCATTCCTCATTGCTCGACCCATCCGCGACCCTGTGGGCGAAACTCATCGCTGTTGGATAGTTGTGGGCCCGATCCGCTTCACGCACTACCGCATGAGATACTTCCGGTAATCGCTTAACCACTTTGCGCCCGCACGGTTACGGCTGTGCCGGTTCAAAGTGCTTTTTCGCAGACGGATCCACAGCGGCCAGCAAACAACGCCGAACCGGTCACCGCTGTTCTTGCCCCCGCGTAGCAGCGCTGGGCAAGACGGTGGCGAGGAATTCGACCAAATGCATGGCGCGTACCCGGGATCTGCGGGCCCGCAGGCCCTGCTGGAGCTGCCGGAGACAGCCAGGGTTCACGGCGATCACGACATCGACGCCAGCGGCCTCGAGCGCATCCAGCTTGGGCGCCAGGATCCGGGCGCTGTCCTTCGGACGCAGCAGGCTGTAGGTCCCCGCCGACCCACAGCACCCGGCCGCGTTGGGGAGTTCGACGTACCGGGCGACGCGCTCCAGAAGGGCTCGTGGTTCTCGCCACACTCCAAGGCCGTTCCTGAGATGACAGGAGTCCTGCAGCGTCACTGTGATCGACCGATCACTCCTCAGAACCGTCTCGAGCTCCTGCGAACGAGCCGTCAAATATTCAGAGATCTCGATCACTCTCTCCCGCCCCAGTACGGCGGCCAGGTGTGCGGCGCACCCACCGGAGGTGGTGACGATCCGTCCGGGCAGTCGCTCCCCTAACCGACGCGCCATGGCACGCCCCGCGGCGAGATCCCCGTTGTGGGCGTGCAATGCGCCGCAACATCCCTGATCAGCGGGGGCTTGTAGCGAGGGACACAGGCGCAGAGCGTCCCGGCTGACCTGTGGGAAGAGCAATCGTTCGAAACACCCCAGCAGCAATGAGTCGGGGTGGGATCCGCTTTGGCCCTGCCCGGCTCCTGACGGTGCCGAGCCTGTTGCGTCACGGGTCGCGGCAGTCGCCGCCGTGATCTTGGACACTGTGGTTTCCGTGGGCGCGGTCTCCGATGCCGCTGTGCTCAAGATCACGCTGTCGCGCGCTTCTCCCACCGCAGGTGAGCTCGCGGCATCACGCGTCCGCCGACGAGCGGCCGCCCAGTCACGACGCCGGGGCGGGGCACCGCGGAGACGGCCCAGAAGGCGGATGGCGAACGACCTCCTGGCCGCCAGCATCACCGCCCGCGCAATCAGCGGCCGTCGTCGCCCGCGCCACGCGGCGTCCCGCCACTGTTCGAGCAGTTCGCCGTAGCGGACTCCGGCCGGGCATACCACCTCGCACGCGCGGCACCCCAGGCAGAAACTGGACTGCTCCATGACGGTGGGATCCACCAGCGGCAGTGTTCCGTCCTGGACGGCGCGCATAAGGTTGATCCGCCCGCGCGGTGAGGAGGCCTCGTCCGCGGTGAGGGCGTACGTCGGGCAGGCCGGCAGGCAGAATCCGCAGGAGATGCACTGGTCGAGTAACGCCGGTGTAAAGATCATGACCCCAGCTTTCCGGGATTGAGGATGCCTGCTGGATCAAACGCTGTCTTGATCCGGCGCAAGAGCGCGAGGTGCTCCTCCCCGAGCTGCTCTCGCAGGTAGGGCAGCTTGGCGGCGCCCACCCCGTGTTCCCCGGTGATGGTCCCACCCAACGCGATCGCTGTGCTGAAGATCTCACCAAAGGCCTGATGGGCTCGGGCGATGGCGGCTTCATCGGTGGGGTGGAGCACGCAGGTGGGGTGGAGGTTCCCGTCGCCAGCGTGCCCGAAGGTGCCGATCACGAGGTCGTGACGAGCCGCGATTTCATCGATGCGCGCCACCATCTCCGCCAGGCGAGGGCGCGGGACGGTGGCGTCCTCCAGGATGGTCATCGGCCCACGCCGCGCCAACGCCGGTAACGCGCAACGGCGGGCGGCGAGCAGCTCCTCGGATTCGGCGACTTCACGGGCCAAGGTGTAACCGGTGGCGCCCATCCGGTCGCAGATCTCAGCGATTCGTGTGACGCTGGCGGCGGCTTGTTCGGCTGGTCCGTCATCACCGAACAGCAGGAGCGCGCCCGCGGTGCGATCCAGCCCGAGTCCGGCGAAGTCTTCGACCGCGTTGATGCAGGTCTGATCCAGAAACTCCAACGTGGCCGGCACGATGCCGGCTCGGATCACCTCGGCCACCGCCCGTCCGGCGTCGGCCAGGGTGGTGAAGTAGGCGACCCCGGTACGCGTGGTGGCAGGCATCGGAAGCAGGGCCACGGTGCACTCGGTGATCACACCGAGAGTGCCTTCAGAGCCGGTGATCAGTCGCGTCAGGTCGTAGCCGGCGACGTCCTTCCACAGTCGCCCACCGGTACGGATGATCTCTCCGGTGGGCAGCACCACCTCCAGCCCGAGAACGTAGTTGCGGGTGACGCCGTATTTGAGTCCACGCAGGCCGCCGGCGCAGGTGGCGATGTTTCCACCGACGGTGGAGACGGTGCGGCTACCGGGATCGGGTGCGTACAGCAGGCCGTGGGCGGCTGCGGCGCTCCCCAACTCGGCGGTTGACACTCCTGGTTGGCATACCGCCAGCAGTTCGTCGGGAGAAATTTCCAGGATCCGGTTCAGGCGGGTCAGCACCATGACCACGCCCCCGCTGAGCGGCACCGTAGCCGCGCACAGGTTGGAACCCGCACCGCGCGGTACGACGGGAACGCGTTCCCGGGTCGCCAGTTTCAGGATCTCGGCGATCTCAGCGGCGCTACCTGGGAAGACGACGACATCGGGGCGACGGCTGAACAAAGGGGTCGCGTCCCGTGCGTAGGGCACCAGGTCGCCTTCAGCACGGCGGATGTGGCTGTCCCCCACGATGTCCGCCAGCTCCGCGACGAAACTTTCTTTCAACATCGTCTTCATCCTAGGCGGAATCTAAAGCGCCGCACAGATGGAGCGCACAGATGGAAGCGGCCCCGTGCACCTGGTGTCACCGAGTGCACGGGGCCGCTCCATCCCCCGGCCCGCCAAGCGGGGAGGCGACCGCCCGGCGGTGTGAAAGTCCGAACGGACCGGATCTCCAACCGGCCGAATCGGTCAGCGTTGCGCCTGTGCCTGAGCAATCAAAGGTTGCGCTGTATTGATGGGAATCGCGAATCCCAAACCAATATTGCCCGCAACCTGACTATTGGTGAGGATGCCGGAATTGATACCGATCACCTCACCAGCCATATTGACCAGCGGCCCTCCGGAGTTACCCGGGTTAATAGGCGCATCGGTCTGGATGGCGTCGTGGATCGTGACCCGCTGTGCGCCCTCACCCGCGCTGTAAGAACGGTGAACAGCGCTGATGATCCCGGCCGTGACGGTACCGTCCAGGCCCAGCGGGCTTCCCACCGCCAGTACGGTCTCTCCCACCCGAAGGTTGTCGCTATCGCCCAAGGTCGCCGCTTCCAGGCCGGAGGCGCCCATCACCTCAATCACCGCCAGGTCGTTATCGGGGTCGGTCGCTACCACCGTCGCATCGGCCTGCTCTCCATCGCTGAAGACCACTTCGATGTCTCGGGCTCCCGACACGACGTGGTTGTTGGTCAAAACCAGGCCGTCGTCACTGATCACCACCCCGGATCCGCCGCCTTCCTGGCCTCTCATCCGCACGTTGATGGTGACGACGCTGTCCTGCACCATCGCCGCGACGTCAGCCAGTGAGGCCACACTTCCGGTCTGGGCGGCCGTGGTGGTTTCCTGACCGGAGCCGGTGGCGTCATCGTCGAATACATGCACCACGGTGCCACCGACCACGCCGCCGCCGATCGCGAGGGCGAGCGCCATCGCCAAGGTCGCCAGCCGGCTACCTCCAGAGCTTGTCCGGCCGGTGTACCCAGGCTGAGCCGGAGATGAGGGGTAACCGGGCCCGTACAGCCCGGTGGGTGACCCCGACGGCACCGGTCCAGGCGCCGTGGCGGTGCCGATAGCGCCGTGTGCCGCGGGGGGTGACGACACGCTCGAGACACCAGGAACCGCCCCAGGCTGCTGGGACCAGATCGTGGGGTTGACCTGGGTGGTCGCCTGGTAACTAGGAGTTAGTGGCGAATACACAGATCCCGTTTGCGGCGGGTACCCGGAGGATGTCGGGCCGGGACGGCCGCCTATGGCGCCCACGCCCCCTGAAACGGGGACGGCACCCGGGGAGAAGGTGGTCGGCGAAGCTGGTGACTGGACGGACGGCGAAACACCGGAGGCGATCGACCCCGCGGCCTGGTGTGGCGTACCACCCGACATGGTCGACGCGCCGTCTGTCTCCGACGCGGCGTGTCTGCCGGGCGGGGTCGCCGACCCTCCGGTGGCGTGAGTTCCGCCCCCGGTCAGTTCATTGTCGGCCATCACTTCCCCTTGCTTGTCTGAACCCGGGGCAACCGGGTCCTGATGGTCCTGTGTTACCGCGGGCGTCCTTGACGGTGTCCGGTTGTCGACACCGGAACACCGCGAGTTCGCCTGATACGACCAGCATGAGGTAGTCAACTCTGGTGAGGCTGAAACGTACCTGGGAGTTTTCTGGATGCCACGCGTACTTGGTGATATTCCCTGATTGCTCCCGGACACACCAAGAACCAGATCCCGCTCTGGCTCCTATGTCATCGTGTCCAACCGTGGCAAGAGCTCAGACAAGAGTGTGGTGAAGCCTGACCCGCGTCTCCTCGCGCTGCTTAAGTCGGTGTCTCACCGAGCGTGGCCAAGGCGCCGATTTAAAAGCTGCTGTCCGCTATCTCCGGATGCAAAACAGAAAGCTCATCGGTGGAACTCGGTGCCGGTCGCCGATGAATCACCCGCTTCCTGGTTGGAGGAACGCCCGTGCCAGGCTTTGGCACCAGACACCACACCAAATTCTGATCTCGTTTCCGCTTCCGACGCCGGTTTCGATTCCCGCACCGGTCCGGGCGCCTGTAGTCCGTGCCTGTCGGGCCGGTCCGTGCCTGGATCGACCGCATCGCCGCTCTTCCTGTCGGTACCGTCCGGACCGGCGTCGATCGGCCCCGCCGGGCGATCCGACTCCGGGCCAGGCGAGCCCGCGTCGGCGGGGGACGTATCGGGTGCCACCGCGTCAGGCGCCAACGGCAGCCGGACCCAGAAGGTAGCTCCCTCCCCCGGGCGGCTGTGAACACCGGTATCGCCACCGTGCGCCGCCGCCAAGGCCGCCACAATCGCCAGCCCGAGCCCGGTACTGCCGTGCTTGCGGGAACGCGCCTTGTCCACTCGGTAGAAGCGCTCAAAGACCCGCTCCGCCTGCTCGGGGGTAAGTCCAGGACCCTGGTCGGCCACCTCCAACACGGCGACCCCGTTTTCGACGCGGACCCGAACCTGAATCGGTGTCCCGGCGGGGGTATGGATCAGCGCGTTGCGCATCAGGTTATCGATGACCTGCCGTAGCCGCAGCTCATCCCCGAGCACCACGGGCGGACCGGCGCCGACCACCAGCTCGATCGACCGATCGGGGGCCACGGCGCGGGCCCCGCTGACCGCGTCGGCGGCCAAAGCGAGCAGGTCCACCGGTGCCCGACCCATCGGACGCTGCTGATCGAGGCGGGCCAACAACAGCAGATCCTCGACGAGAATGCCCATCCGCTCGGCTTCGCCCTCGATCCGGCGTATCAGCTTTCCGACCTCCTCCGGATCGTGGACCGCCCCGTGCCGGTACAGCTCCGCGAAACCGCGGATCGTGGTCAGTGGACTGCGCAATTCATGACTGGCGTCGGCGATGAAGCGGCGCATCCGCTCCTCGGAGCGACGGGCCGCGGCCTCGGAGTGCGCCCGCGCCCGGAACGCGGCCTCGATCTGCGCCAGCATGACGTTCAGGGCACGCGCCAAACGCCCCACCTCGGTGCTGGGGTGTCGATCGGGGACCCGGCGTCCCAGATCCCCGGCGGCGATGGCGGCCGCGGTACGCTCGATCTCCACCAAAGGTTGCATACTAGCCCACACCACCGCGACCCCGAAGAGCGCCGCGACCCCGAGGACCACCAGCCCGATCAGCAGGTACAGCTGCTGAAGCCGGGTGACGATCTCCTTGGATTCGGAGATGTCCTGGGCCTGCACCGCGTACCAGCCGTCCGGCAACTCGGTGACCAGAATCCGCCACGGACGACTGGAGTCGATGGAGAGCACGTTGTAGGGCCTGTTCAGGCGTTGCTGCAGATCCTCCAGGGTTTCAGGCAGACGCGGACGGTCCGGGCCGAGATTGGGCGGAATGGACAGCTGGTCCCCGAGCCGCCCGTCGGGGCGACGTACCTGAACGACGTAGTAGGGGGTGGTCGTCGAGACGCTCCCCTCGGTGCCCGGCCGCAGATCGATCCTGCGGATCTGGTCGTTGCCGGACTCCTCCCACTGCTCGAGCACGCGCTCGTACTGCTCGGAGGCGATCGCTTCCAGGTTGCTGTCCACCTGGTCCATCAGGTAGCCGTTGAGCAGGGTGCTGGTGGCGATGCTGATCGCGACCAAGGCCATGGTGACCACGGCCATGATGCCGGCGACCAGACGTAGCTTCAGTGGCACCCGCGCCCACAGACCGTCCTGTTTGACCGGCGGCCATGCGGGTTGATGAAGATGCTGTCCGATGGTCACCTGGCGATCCGGAGTACGTAACCTACTCCACGCAGGGTGTGAATCAGACGCGGCTCCTCAGTGTCGATCTTCCGCCGCAGGTACGACACATAGGACTCCACGATGCCGTCATCACCCCGGAAGTCGTAGTTCCACACGTGGTCGAGAATCTGGGCCTTGGACAACACTCGACCCGCGTTGGCCATGAAGTACCGAAGCAGCTTGAACTCGGTCGGGGACAAGGCGATACACCGGCCGGCGCGCCACACCTCGTGGGTTTCCTCATCCAACTCCAGGTCGGCGTACTTCAACCGGGGTGGCGGTGCGGGGTTGGCGGTGGTGCGGCGGAGGACGGCCCGGATACGCGCCACCACCTCTTCCAGGCTGAAGGGCTTGGTGACGTAGTCGTCACCGCCCAACGTGAGGCCGCGGACTTTGTCCTCAGTGGCGTCCCGAGCGGTCAGGAACACAATCGGGGTCCGGTTGCCGCCTGAACGCAGCTGCTGAGCCACCTCGAAACCGTCCATGTCGGGCAGCATCACATCGAGTACCACCAGATCCGGCCGGTAGCGAGTGATCACCTCCATCGCCTCACTACCGTCGGTAGCGGTCTCAACTTCGAATCCGGCGTACCGCAGACTGGCCCCGAGCAGCTCAAGAATGTTGGGATCGTCTTCGACAACCACCAGTCGCGCTTCAGGCCTGTCCCCCGAGCTCGCCATGGCGTCCGTGCCGGCCACACTTATCCCCATAACACCATCATGGCCTTCCCTTGCTTCCCTACGTCAGCTGAGCCCGCTTGGAGTTTGCTGGGAGAAGTAGGCGATCGCTGAAAGAGCCACTGAAGGACACGACATAGACAGGCGATAGATCTGGACAGGCAGGCGATAATGCCGCGAAGTGACTCACTGCCCAGGGCGCCGTCGCACGAGCGCGGTTGTGTGAGAGTAATCCCGTGAGCGCATCCGATCCCGCCATCGAAGACTCCGGGGCGAGCGCGGAGGCTGCACGGGCACGCGCCCTTCTGGAGGTGGGACGCCCGCGGCAGGCCGTACCGCTGCTGTCCGCGGCGGTGGGGAGATACCCCTCCCACGCCGAACTGTGGTGCCTGTTGGCCTGGGCGCTCATCGATTCCCAGGAACCGACGCGCGCCTTGGAGGCGGCGCGTCAAGCGGTCCAGCTCAGCCCGGATCAGGAATGGCCGCACCGCTTGATGAGCATCGCGTTGGCCGAGACAGGGGATCTCCCAGGTGCGGTGACAGCGGCCCGACAGGCGGTCCGAGTAGAGCCACACAACTGGCAAGCCCACAATCACCTGGCGGGACTATTAATAAATCGCCCTGGCGGCCGGGACGATGCGTTCGCCGCCGCGACCGAGGCCGTGCGGCTGGCACCCCCTGACGAACCCGAGCCCAAGCTCACTCTCGGCGAGCTGGCGTTGCTTGATATGGACCTGGCTCGGGCCGAGCAGATCTACCGGCGGGTCCTCGCCGAGCACCCCGACCACCCGATCGCCCTTCACAAACTCGCGATCATTCAAGATAAGCGGGGCCAAACCGCCACGTCCCTTCAAACGTTGCGGAGCGCAATCGCCGCCGCCCCGGCCCGGCAACACTCCCGCCGTCAGATGGATGTCGCGCTATCCAAACAGCTCCTGATCAGCGCGTTCGTCGTTCTCATCCTATTGGGTCTTCTGCTCGGCTTGGACGCTTTCCTGCTTGGACAGTGGCGGTGGCGGGGAGCGGTCTCCTTAGGGGCGGTCCTGAGCATAGGAGCCGAGTTGGTCACCGCCTTCCGAAACGACCTGGCACCGATCGCTGACTACCTGTCGGTCCGGCTCCGCCGGGGCCTGATGCCGGTGCTCACCCTGTTGGCTACCGGCGCGAGCCTGCTGACGATCGGCATCGGTTCCTTCGTCGTCTTACTCCGCCCCGCCACCGATGCCAGCTATCTCACGTACGCCCTCCTACTGGCGCTCCTGGCGTACGCCCTTGGTTGTTTTGGTTTAGGACGCGCCAGCGCGATGGCCAGCCGGGCCGAAGCTACCGACGCCGGCCAGCAGGAACCCGGCGGTGACGACGACCGGGTGGGCACCCGAGGGGTGCTGTGGATCATGGCGGCGTACGTCAACATGACGCACCTGATCGCCCTGGCGGTGTTAGCGCCGTTAGCGAACCACTCTCGTACCGGGCTCTACCAGATGGGGGTGGTTCTGATGTTTTTAATAGCCTTGTTGGTGGACGGCTACCTGGCCGGCTACTTCATCGGTTGGCTAGGCCCCTATCTGCGGCGGTTCCGGCGCCTGCCGGTTCCCGTGACGGTCACCGGCTTCCTAAGCTTCCTGACCGGCATAGGTGGACTGGTCTGGGCCTTGAGGTCGCTGGTCGCGCCGATATCAGCCGGTCCGCTGTGGGGCGCGCTGGCGCTGACTGCGGTGCTGACGGCCGCCTCCGGCACCCCCGCGCTGGTATTTCTCATACGCCGCCAAACCCAGATCCGCCGGGCTATTCAGCAAGACGACTGACGGCGCCACACTCCGAAACCGGCGTCGAGAAACTGGCATCGAGAAGTCATCGACCGTCGGCCCTGGCAACGCTCGCCAGGGCCGACGGTATCTGGATCTAGACGAAGCCATACGCCGATGGCCAAGCCGAACCAGCCGCACACGCGGAACGCTCAAACTCCCTAGCCGGTCACGGCGCCCACAACCGCTTCCTTTTGCTCGGAGGTTTGTCGGGAAGGCCCAGGCTTTCAGACCCGGTCGAAGGCCAGCCGGATGAAGGTGTAGCTCAGGCCGGTCCGTTTCCAGTGCACCGGACGCTCGGAGTGTTCCAGCGCCAGTTCACCCTTGAGGACCAGCCCGTACTTCTCGGCGATCCTCACCAGGTCTCGAATCTCTTCCGGCGAGAAGATGTGGACTGGCTGCCCGTACGCCGTGATCCCTGTGGTGTCCGGGGGATTCTGGTCGTAGTCGGTGGAGACCACCAACACACCGCCGGGTCGAATGATGCGGGCGCTTTCAGCCAGGAACGGCTCCAGCGGCACCCCGTGCTCGATCACGCTCATACAGGTGACCGCGTCAAACCGGCCGTCGGGGAAATCGGTCTGCGTGATGTCGCCGTAGCGGAACACCACCCCGTCGCGGCGGACCTCCTTGCCGAACTCCAGGTTGTTACCCACCAGGTCCTTCAGGCCGTACAGCCGCAACCACGGCAGCACCGACGAGTAACGGGCCGCTCCGGCATCGAGCACCGACGCCTCTGTCCCCACGGTCTCCAGCACGGTGTACACCGCGCCCAGCGCGTCCCAGTTCTTTGGCCGGTCCCGGTGCAACGGCAGCTTCAGGCGGCGGCATTCCGCCACCGCCGCCTGCCATGACGCGGCATCACGCAGCACATCGGTATGCGGCATCGGCATCGGACGCGGACGTGGACCCGGCAACCGGGCCTCCCGTTTACGCTGCCGGGCCACCCGGCTCCAGAGCATCTGCTCCGCGACCCGCTTGGCTATCGCCAGAGCGACCCCACCCGGAGGCGCTGCCTCAGCCATCATCACTCCTCGTCACTGTGTCGCTAACGGATGCCCATAACGTGTTGACAAGGGGTTATTTCTCACCGCCGGCCGGCTCGACCGGCACCGTCACCTCACGCTCCCCCTCGTCGGGTACCGCACCAGTGACGCCCGTTGGGCGACGCCCCGCCCACCACAGCGCCGCGAGCGCACAGTCCACCGCGACCAGTAGCACCCGCGACACCAGCACCACAGCCGCCACCTGCGGTTGGGTAAGCACCGTGGCCAGTGCCAACCCCAACGCCACCTCGCGGATCCCGGCCCCGGCGGGAGCGGGGATAAACAGCACCCCGACGCAGAACGCCAGCGCGAACCCACCGACCGCCAGCGGGAGCGTCCGCAGGGCTTCTTGCCCCTCGAAGCCGAGCACTAACGCGTAGCAGTGCAACCCCATCAACAGCCACCCGACGGTCTGCCACACCGTGGCGCGCAGCATGCCGGGCCAGGTGGGGTACGTGGTGATCGGGGTTCGACGGGCCAGCCGTAACACGCGATTCAGCAGCCCGACGGTGACCTTGGGGTGCAGAAAAACGAACATCAACGGCGCCGCCAGCCCGATCCACCAGAAGTCGGCGAGCGCGTCGCCGGCTCCGAAGGGCAGCAAGCCCACGGCCACGATGATGCCGACTGCGAGAGAAAGCACGAGGGCGAGCACCCCAACGGCGAAGGAGGTGGCCCGCGGCACCCGCGCCTCCCGTCCCAACTCCACCTGGGCGACCAGGGTCCACACCGAGCCGGGGAGGTACTTACCGAGCTGGCTGGCGAAGAACACCCGCCCGGCCTCCCGCACATTCAATTGGTGGCCCAGGTCCGCCAGGAGGGCACGCCAGGCGAACATCCAGGTCACACAGGCCGCAAACGCCAAGGGGAGGGAGGCGAGGACCGGCACCAGCCCCATCTCGGTCAGGGCGCTGGAGAAGTCATTCCACTCTCGGACGACGTAGGCGACCGCAGCGATGACGACCGCGACTCCGAAGCCGATCTTCAACCAGGTACGCAGTCCCCGGCTGGGGGTCTGCGGTACGGACTCAGCCACCCGTGTCACACCCCAGCCGCTCGCAGCAACGCGTTGCAATACTTCACCCAGGCGGGTCCGGCGTCCACTGGGGGGACGTTCGCCCGCAACCGCGCCGCCGTCCCATCCGAGTAGAACCGGTTCAGGGCTTCGGTGAGGGACTCCACATCATCGGGCGTACACAGTAGGCCGTCGACCCCGTCCCGCACGTCCTGCTCCATGGTGCCGACCCGAGTCCCGATCACCGGTACCCCGTGGGAGAAGGCCAGGAACGCGTTGAGGGACGCGGTGGCCGAACGGTAGGGCAGCACCAGGGCATCGACGTCAGTGAACAGAGCCGGTACGTCGGAACTGTCGACGTAGCCGGGGCGCAGCTCCACCCGCTCCCCCAGCCCGAGCTCGGCGATCAGGCGTTCGGTGCTCTCGGTCCCGCCCCAGAACTCACCGGCGACCCGCAGCCGGACCCCTTCAGGGCCGGCGGCCAAGGCGCGCAGCAGGACATCCAGGCCCTTGTACGGGCGTACCAGTCCGAAAAAGAGCAGACGGCGATGGAGAGGAGCGTCAGCCGCCACGCCCTGTCCTTTGGCGACCACCACCGGCGCCATGTGTTCCACCACGACGGGCCGATCGGTCAGGCTCTCGGCGAGCTTTCCCTGCTCCGCTGAGTGGGCGACCACCCCGTCCACCCGACTGAGGACACCCCGCACCAACCGCTCATCCAGTGAGCTGCGTTCGTGCGGCAGCACGTTGTGGCACTGCGCCACCACCTTGGCGCGGCGGTGACGACCCAATCCAGCCAAGATGCCTCGGTACGCCGGCATCTGCACCGGATTGACCATGACCAGTACGACGACGTCATAGTCGCGCAGGCGGCGGCCACAGCGGTACCAGGAGTCGGGGCGGCGCCAGGACAGGTGCCGCACGGTGTTCGGGAACGGCGGCAGCTCCGGCTCAGCGACGGTCAGTTGCCCCGGGTAGAGCAATTTGGGGTACTGATGCGACCACGATTCCAGCCGGACCTGGTGACCCGCGGCCGTCAGTTGGTGGGCCAGCTCCGTGGTGTACTGGGCGATCCCACCCTTGTAGGGATGGGTGGGGCCGATGAGGGCGATCCGCACGGTGCTCCTGTCGGTGGCTCACGAAACACTGGTTACTCCTTCTCCCCACGATTAAGGGGATCGTGGGGAGAAGGTTTCGCATGAGACCTCCACCCGATGCGGGAGGGTCAGTCGGGTCGAGACCGGACTATCAAGTCGGCGAGCAGCGCCACGGACGCGATGAGCAAGCCTGTCAATAGCAGCAGAAGCGCGTTGGTGGTGACGTAGAAGAAACCGACGATGATGTCGTAGATCGCCTTCGCCGCGCCGACAAGCAGCAGCGTCAGCGCTACCGGCATCAACACCTTGATGGGATTGAAGTACATCACCATGCGCAACACCTGGAGGATGTAGCGGTAGGCGTCACGCACGAACTTGAACTTCGACTTGCCGGCGCGCTTGGCGTAGTCGATGGGGATGTACTCAACGATGTGCTGGTTGGACAGGAACGACAGGGT
Organism: Actinomycetales bacterium; assembly: GCA_002919305.1. Classification (GTDB taxonomy): domain Bacteria; phylum Actinomycetota; class Actinomycetes; order Mycobacteriales; family Micromonosporaceae; genus RSA1. The sequence continues at coordinate 27,656 of PKFB01000084.1, read as the reverse complement.
GATCGTCGTGACGCAGCTGAAGCCGGGAGGCAGCAGCCGCAGGTAAGGCAGGGAGACATCCCGCCGGAAGGCCCGCATCCCGGAGTTCAAGTCGGGGATCTCGGTTCCCGACAGGACCTCGGCGAGCTTACGGATCACCCACTTAGCCGGCACCCGCAGGAACTTGTGTGTTCCCTGCTCGCTGGTCCGCGCGCCCACCACCTGATCGACGTGCGGATTGTCGTACAGGTACTGCACGAACTCTGGAATCCGCTCGTTCGGGTAGGTCATGTCCGCGTCGGTCCAGACCACGATGCGGCCGTAGGCCTCCTGGGTCCCGATTCGTCGGGCGGTCCCCGAGCCACCGTTGCGTTGGAACGGCATCAGCCGCATCTTCGGGAACCGGGGCAGCGCGGCCTGAAGCACCGCGAGCGTGGCGTCGGTCGACTTGTCGTCGATCACCAGCAGTTCATAGCTGAACGGGCTGGCGTCCATCGCCCGGGTGATGCGCTCGATCTCGGCGATCACGTGGTCTTGCTCGTTGTAGCAGGGCAGGACGATGGTGACGTCCAAGGTGTTGGGTCCTCTGCCCTGTGGAGACGCCGAGGCCTCACCCGACTGGCCCGGGCTGCCTCCCGTGATACTGGCGTGCTGCCCCTGTTGCCGGATCTCGGTCAGTGTGAACTGCTGTGTGTCCATCGTCTCTGTGTGTCCATCACCTTGGGGTTATGTGACGCCGCCTGAACCACCACCACTCGCCGGCGACTAGAGCGCACAACAGCAGCGCTGTCACCGCGCTCAGCCAGCTTCCGGCTCCGTGATATGGAGTAACGTAGCTGAACCTGACGATGTGCTCGCCATCCGGGACCGCTACCGCCACCAGGCCATGATCTGCGGGTAGTAGCTCTGCTTCTACGCCATCCACCGTCACCCGCCAGTCGTGCTGGAGAGCGTCGGCGACCACCAGGTAGCCGGCTCCACCAGCATCGACGGCCACCTCAATGGTGTCGGTGCCGTCCTGGAGCACCTCCACCGTGGCCTGCCCGCCGTCGGCCTCGACCGCTCCAGTCTCTTCCAGGAGCACCTGATCGGGGCCGATCTCACCGTCGGCGAGCATCTCCAACCTGCGGTCAGGATCGGCTTCGACGACCGCCTCGCTGGCCCACCGGATACGAGGCAACGCGGTGGCGCGTTCGTAAATCACTGTGGGGGTACCCATCAGCAGCCGCAACCCATCGTCGGCGGGGGTGACCACCGACAACGCTGGCAAGCCGTCAACAGCGGCCACCTCGATGGGCGCGTCCGTGTGCGCTGTGATGACAGCGGTCAGTTCGGTGCCTTCAGGCACCTCCTCGGCGGCCAAGGGCAGCTGAAACTCCCCGCCCTCGTCCTCCGGCAGGCCCCGTACCACCCGCTCCGCATGCGCCACCTCCTCACCGGAGGCGTCACGCAGGCTCACCTCTATCCGGGTGTCGACGGGATTCCCCAGGGTGTTCTGGGTGACGGGCCCCGTCAGGATCAACCCGATCGCCCGCAGCGGACCGGTCACCGGGACCGGTACTGTCACCGAGGTTCCCGGCTCCAGCGTGACCGTCGAACCGTCGGTGTCCGCCGGATGGTGCTCCCCCAGGACCGGAACCGTCGGGGAGGCCAGGTAGTAGCGAACCGCGAGTCGGTCCAGGATGGGGTTGGTCACCGTCTCCTCAGTGGCCTCGACCACCAGGTAGGTCGGTGGGTCACGGAACTGGGTCCCCGGCAACCCTTCGATCAGCTCCCCCATCCGCGCGTTGAGGAAGGCGTGGCCATTGAGACTGCGCAGCTGGTGGTAGCTGCTTTCACCCACCATCAACGCATCACCGCCACTGGCATAGCGCTCAGCGCCGAGGTGGGCGGCCAAAAATTCGTGTACCTGAGTTTGGGGGTAGAAGGTTTCCCGGTCCGGGCGTACCCAGTACGGCACCACCAAAGTCAGTGCCTGGACGGTGATCAGGATCGGAATGATCACCAGCGCCAGCCCGCGCAGCGTCCGCCACCGCGTCTCCACACGGCGTACCAGTCCCCAGGCCAGCGCCAGGATGATCCCGGCGACCGTGAGGAAGGCCAACCCGATCAGAACCTGTCGGTCGACGTTGGCCGCCCGCTCGGCGCCATTGGGGTTGCTGTTGGCGGCCATCTGGTGGGCGGCGAACCACAGCCCGGGGATGACGATCCCGGCGCCGATCCACACCGTGCGTGCCCACCACCGTTCCCACCGGGCGGGCGCCGCCGGAGCCTGCTGCTGCTCCCGGCGTTCCCGGTACCGCCGCAGCAGAATTTCGAAGCCGATCGCGACCATCAGCGCCAAGAACAACCCGTAGACGGAGCGGGCGCGGCCAACGAAGTTATCTGAGAACAAAAACGGCAGTTGCTGCAGCAGCGCCAACGGCGGTCCACCGATGTAGAGCACCAGGAACCCCACGCCGAGCGCCGCGACCAGGAAGCTCCAGACCCCCCGCGGCAGCACCCCCCACGCGGCCCGAGGCATCGCCAGCGCGATCAGCGCCAGCAGCAGGGAGGCGGCCCCCAGGTAGGACATCGACTCCACAAGGTTCACCGGCATCCACCACAGAGGTTCCCGCAGTGGATCGGTGGTGCCTAACGCCCACGGCGCGATCAGGGTGATCAGGGCCCTGGGTGGGATGTGGTCACCCGGGGTCTGTTCACGCCCGTACACGTAGGCATTGGACATGAAGGAGGCGAACGGAAGGAGCTGGAACGCGGCGAGGGTGACCGCGCCGACTAGCGCCGACCCGGCGCCCACCACCAGGCCGATGATCCGACGCCACTGTCCCGGGTACTCGGCGAACAACCGCACTAATAGATACAGGGCGCCCGCGAACACCGCGTACCCGGTGACCGCCGGGAAGCCGCCGAAGAACATGGCCGCGATCGTCAGGCACACCAGCACACCGTCGCTGACCCGGCGGCGTTGCACCAGCCGCTCCAGCGCCCAGAACAGCACCGGGATGAAGGCGGCGGTGCGGGTGTGCGGCCACCCGGTCCACATGATCATGAAGGCGCTAGTGGCGAACCCCAGACCCGCGATCGCGGAGGCAGCCCGGCTCAGTCCGAGGCGGCGGGCCCACAAAAACGCCCCACCGACGGAGATCGTGATCTCCAGCAGCTTCACGTACGCGGGTGCCAGCCACAACGGCAGGATGTAGAACGGCAGGCTGACCGGCGACAGGAAAGCGTTGTTAGGCAACGCGGCCAGGGGTGTCCCGCCGAGCATGTAGGGGTTCCAGGAGGCGTACTCGCCTTCCCACAACAGATCGATATACAGCGCGGTCTGGGGAATGACCCCGTCGGCTACGTCCTGCAGATAGGTGTTACGCGGCGACACCCCGAGCATGACGGACTCGTTGTAAGGAGCCCATCGCGCCATGATGTCGCTGGGCGCGAAAACATCGATCCCAATCAAAGGGGTACCGATACCCACCACGGCGAAACCGACGATCGCGACCCACAGGGAGAGGGTGAGGAGGCGTTCTAGACGGCCGGCCGGCCGGTCTTCCCGGGCGGGGCCGACATCGGATCGCGAGCGTGCCTCGTCCGCCAGCAACCTGCTCAACTCTGCCCTCCCTCAGACACAAGCCCGAAGACTAGCGGACTGTCAGGACGGCCCACCCGCGGCCGACCCGTTCATCCCTGGCTGTCACCGACTGTCCCGAACCGACTTCATTAAGGCGTGACGATTAGCGGTAATCGTTCGGATTTCAGGCTTTCGGTATCCCTATCAGTGGCTGGGTAAGGCCTCTAAAGGCGCCATTAGCGCCGTTGATCCGGCCGGTTTTGGTGTTCGTTTCACACAACGCCGACTCAAAAGTTTCTGAATAATACTCAACGTGCGTGGCTATGACGTCATCGTGATCGGCGCTGGTCATAACGGACTGGTCGCCGCCACTGTGCTCGCTCAGGCCGGCTTGTCCGTCCATGTCCTGGAGCGTGCCGACGTGGTGGGCGGCGCGTGCCGAACCGAGACCCCGTTCCCCCGGGCTCCCCGCCTTCGCGCCTCCACCGGCGCTTATCTGCTGGGGTTGATGCCTCCGGAGCTGCTGGCCACGCTCAACCTTGACCTCCCACTGCTGCGACGCGATCCGCACTATTTCCTGCCGACCCTCGATGGGCGCTACCTGCTGCTGGGGTCGAATCAGGAGTCCAACGCCGCGCAATTCGAGCAGTTCTTTACCGCCCAGGATGCCCGGGCCGCGCAGGCGTTGGGCGCGGAACTGGCCGCGCTCGCCGAGGATCTGGCACCGGCCTGGCTCACTGAGCCGTTGCCGGTCGAGGAAACCGCCGAACGCTACATCCGCCCCGCATTGCGGGACACGTTCGTCTCCTTGGTCCGCGGCTCCGCCATGGCCTACCTGTCTCGCTTCGGGTTCGCCAGCGAACTGGTGATGGCGATGTACGCGGTCACCGATGGCATGCCCGGTCTGACCGGCTCACCGTGGACCCCGGGCAGCGGCCACAACCTCCTGGTGCACAACATGTGCCGCCTTCCCGGCGCGGGCGGTACCTGGATGGTGGTACGCGGTGGCATGGGCACCGTGACCCAACGGTTGGCCGAGCGGGCCACCGCGGCGGGCGCGACGATCCGCACCGGCGTACTCGTCGACAGGATCGTCCTTGATCAGGGTGCCGCCTCGGGTGTGGTGACCGCCCAGGGGGAACAGCTGACGGCGAAGGTCGTGCTGGTCGCGACGGACCCCTATCGCCTGCCGGACCTGCTGGGGTCGGACTGTCCGACCGCGTTGCGTGACCGGATCGCTGAGTACGCGCGCCGTTCGGTCGGCCAGACCATGAAGGTCAACCTGGCGCTGTCCGATCTGCCGCGGTTTACCGCACTGCCTACACCGATGGGGCAGCACTCCACGACCGTGCATCTGTTGCCGCCCCCAGCCGCCGACGGCAGTGTCCTCACCGCGTTGCGCGAGGCCTTCGACGCGGCGTCGCAGGGACGTCTGGAGCCGCTGCCACCCGTGGAGTGGTACCTGCACTCGACCTTGGATCCTTCATTGTCCGATGACCAGGGGCGGCATTCCTCGGCCCTTTTTGTGCAGGGGGTGCCTGCTCAACCGGCTGGTTCGTCGTGGGAGGTGGAGAAGGCAGGGTACGTGGACCGGCTGCTGTCGTTCGTGGAACAGTTCACGCCGGGCCTGTCGTCCCTGGTGGTTGACGTGCAGGCGCTGGCGCCACCGGACATCGAACGCCATTTTGGGATCACGGGCGGCAACATCTTCCACGTCGATAACGCGTTCTCCTTCACCGACCGGTTGCCCTACCGGCTCGGCATCCCGGGGGTGTACGCGGGTGCCGCCGGTTGTCATCCGGCGGGCTCCGTGATCGGCGCCGCCGGTCACAACGCCGCCCAGGTGATCCTCACGGATCTGGCCTGAAAGCCGCCTCCCGGTTCGGATATCCCGGGCCAGGATCCCCGCGTCGACCATCTCGGCTTCATGTACCTGTTACCTGGGCCTCTCATTTATTGGGATTCCTGTCCCACATGACGCTCATCCACACTGTGCCACCATGTGGGAAGGGAACCGGTCTTGGGCCGCAGGACCGTCTTACCAGGTCACCAAACCAGCCCAGCGCGGTCACTGATCGAGACCGCGGCGCCACTACCAGCAACTGTAACGGAGTGTGACCCTGGCCACCCTCCCACTATGTGAGCTACGGGCGGGCGCACTGACTACGTTGAATCACAGCGACACGCGTAGCCTTGGAGCTGACTACACCACGACCTCCGGTGGAAGAGGCGATCACGGCCGTGTCGACCCAGACGAATTCAGGAAGCACTCCGGCAGGCAGCTCCGAAAGCCACCCGCAGACGGGCTTCGGCCCTAACGAGTGGATCGTCGAGGATATGTACCAGCGGTACCTGTCCGATCCGTCGAGCGTGGACTCCGCCTGGCATGACTTCTTTGCGGACTATCGCTCCGGGGCTGGTGAAGGCAGGGCGGTCGTAACGGATGGGCAGGCGCCCTCCGTCGCCGCGGCACCCGCTGCCGTCCAGGGGACCACTCCGCTGGCTCGGAAGCAGCCTGACGCGACACAGCGAGTCTCCCCATCGACGCCCGATGGAACGAGTCCGGCGTCCAGTAAGGGCACGTCGGCTCCTATCGCCAGCGCCCCGAAGCAGGCGACCGCCGCGCCTCCCGGGCGCCCGAAGGCGGCGCCTCCTGCGGCCGCGCCCACTCCAGCTTCACCCTCCGCCCCGTCCCAGGACGGCGCCCAGGGCGAGCAGATCGTGCCGCTGCGTGGCGTCAACGCCCGCATCGTCGCCAACATGGACGCCTCGCTGTCCATTCCGACGGCCACCAGTGTGCGCGCCATCCCGGCGAAGCTGCTCGTCGACAACCGCATCGTGATCAACAACCACCTGGCCCGAGGCCGCGGTGGCAAGGTCAGCTTCACCCACCTGATCGGGTACGCGGTGGTGAAGGCGCTGGTCGACTTCCCGGAGATGAACTACTCGTTCCGGGTGGTGGACGGAAAGCCGGCTCTAGTCATGCCGGAGCACGTCAACCTCGGTCTGGCCATCGACCTGAAGAAGAACGACGGCACCCGGACCCTGGTGGTGCCCAGCATCAAGGCCGCCGAGACCATGGACTTCCGCCAGTTCTGGCAGGCCTACGAGGAGCTGGTGCGTCGCGCCCGTCGCAATGAGCTGACGCTGGCCGACCACGCCGGAGCCACCATCACTCTGACCAACCCGGGCACCATCGGCACCGTCCACTCTGTACCGCGGCTGATGCAGGGGCAGGGCACCATCATCGGCGTCGGTGCCATGGAGTACCCGGCGGAGTACGCCGGGATGTCGGATGAGAGCCTGGCCGACCTGGCCGTCTCCCGGATTCTGACGCTCACCTCAACCTACGACCACCGGATCATTCAAGGCGCGCAGTCCGGGGAGTTCCTGCGCCGGGTGCAGCAGCTGCTGCTCGGTGAGGACGGTTTCTACGACGAGATATTCACCGCGCTGCGCATCCCCTACGAACCGGTGCGCTGGGTGCGGGACGTGGCCCACACCTCCGAGGGGCAGATCTCCAAGGACGCCCGGGTGCTGGAGCTGATCCACTCCTACCGGGTACGCGGCCACCTGATGGCCGACACTGATCCGCTGGAGTTTGAGATCCGGCGCCACCCTGACCTGGACATCCTCGAACACGGCCTCACCCTGTGGGACCTGGACCGGACGTTCCCGGTGGGCGGCTTCGCCGGCCAGCAGAAGATGAAGCTGCGGGAGATCCTGGGTGTGCTCCGGGACGCCTACTGCCGACGGGTCGGTGTGGAGTACATGCACATCCAGGACCCGGAGGAGCGGCGCTGGATCGCGGAGCGGGTGGAGCGTAAGTACATCAAGCTCGACACCGCCCAGCAGAAGCACATCCTCAACCGGCTCAATGTGGCCGAGGCGTTCGAGACCTTCCTGCAGACCAAGTACGTGGGGCAAAAGCGGTTCTCGCTGGAGGGCGGCGAGAGCCTGATCCCGCTGCTGGATGAGATCCTGCAGTCCGCGGCGCGGGCGAACATGGACGAGGTCGTCATCGGGATGGCGCACCGCGGCCGGCTCAACGTCCTGGCCAACATCGTCGGCAAGCCCTACAGCAAGATCTTCGAAGAGTTCGAAGGCAGCATGGACCCGAAGTCCGCCCACGGCTCCGGGGACGTCAAGTACCACCTGGGCACCACCGGCAAGTTCACCACTCCCGACGGGGAGCACTCCACCACGGTGTCGGTGGTCGCCAACCCCAGCCACCTGGAGGCGGTCGACCCGGTCCTGGAAGGGATCGTGCGGGCCAAGCAGGACCGCATCGACCTGAAGCTGGAGGGCTACACCGTTCTGCCGGTCCTGGTGCACGGGGACGCGGCGTTCGCGGGGCAGGGAGTGGTGGCTGAGACCCTCAACCTGTCACAGCTCCGCGGCTACCGCACCGGCGGCACGGTGCACGTGATCGTCAACAACCAGGTCGGCTTCACCACTGCGCCGGACTACTCGCGCTCCACGCTCTACTGCACCGACGTGGCCCGGATGATCCAGGCGCCGATCTTCCATGTCAACGGCGATGACCCTGAGGCCTGCGTCCGGGTGGCGCGCCTGGCGTTTGAGTACCGTCAGGCGTTCAACAAGGACGTCGTGATCGACATGGTGTGCTACCGGCGGCGTGGTCACAACGAGGGTGACGACCCGGCGATGACCCAGCCGCTGATGTACAAGATCATCGACAACAAGCGGTCGGTCCGGAAGCTGTACACCGAGGCCCTGATCAGTCGAGGCGACATCACCTTCGAGGAGGCCGAGGAGGCGCTGCGCGACTACTCGGCCCAGCTGGAAAAGGTGTTCCGGGAGACCAAGGAATCCGTCTCGACTCCCCGGCGGCCGGTACGCGTCCAGGAGCCGGAGCCGGAGCCGGTGGTCCACACCGCTATAGACGCCGCCACGATCCGCCGGATCGGAGAGGCCCACGTGGCCCTGCCCGAGGGCTTCACCCCTCACCCCAGGGTCGCCAAGCTGCTGGAGCGGCGGGCCAAGATGGCGGCGGAAGGCTCTATCGACTGGGCCTTCGCCGAGCTCATCGCGTTCGGCTCCCTGCTGCTGCAGGGCGTGCCGGTTCGCCTGGCCGGTCAGGACTCCCGGCGCGGCACCTTCGTGCAGCGCCACGCGGTCATCGTGGACAGCAACACCGGCGAGGAGTACACGCCGCTGAGTCACCTGTCTGAGAACCAGGCGCGGTTCTGGGTGTACGACTCGCTGCTGAGCGAGTTCGCGGCGATGGGGTTCGAGTACGGCTATTCGGTGGAGAACCCCGACGCGCTGGTGGCCTGGGAGGCCCAGTTCGGTGACTTCGCCAACGGCGCTCAGTCGATCGTGGACGAGTTCGTCTCGTCGGGCGAGGTCAAGTGGGGGCAGAAGTCCAGCCTCACCCTGCTGCTGCCGCACGGCCATGAGGGTCAGGGACCGGACCACACCTCCGGACGTCCGGAGCGGTACCTGCAGCTGTGCGCTGAGGACAACATGCGGGTGGCGATACCCAGCACCCCGGCCAACTACTTCCACCTGCTGCGGCGGCAGGCGTTGTCGCCGAAGAAGAAGCCGCTGGTGGTGTTCACCCCGAAGTCGCTGCTGCGGCACCGGCTGGTGGTGTCAAACATCGAGGACTTCACCACCGGTACGTTCATGCCGGTCCTGGGCGACCCTGGTGTGAACGGGCAGCCGCTGGATCCGGGCGCGGTCACGCGCGTGATGCTGTGCAGCGGCAAGATCTTCTATGAGCTGTACACCACGCGCGCGGAGCGCGGCGCCACCGACACCGCGATCCTGCGGCTGGAGCAGCTGTACCCGCTCCCGGTCGAGGAACTCAAGGCGGCGCTGTCGGCGTACCGCAACGCCGAAGAGATCGTGTGGGTGCAGGAAGAACCGGCCAACCAGGGTGCCTGGTCCTACATCGCGCTCAACCTGGTCGAGCACCTGGACGGTGTGCGGCTGCGGCGGCTGTCCCGGCCGGCCGCGGCGGCTCCCGCCACCGGCTCAACCAAGATGCACGAGCTGGAGCAGGAAGAGCTCATCGAGGCTGCGTTCCCGCGTACCCGGTGAGGGTTCTGTCCTGACCTGTCTTCCGGGCGGGCTGGTCAATACGACCAGCCCGCCCGGTGTCTGTGGAGGCCCTGTCAAAGCGGCGTAACGGGTCACGCAGGATTGGATCAGGGCGGCAGGACCGAACCGAACGGCACCGCTTCCCACGCACGTCATCGACCGATCGTTCTGGGAGAATCATGTATTTCACCGACCGGGGTATCGAGGAGCTGGAGGAACGGCGCGGCGAGGAAACCGTGACGCTGTCCTGGTTGGCTGACCGGTTGCGGGATTTCGTGGATCTGAACCCCGAGTTCGAAACCCCGATCGACCGGCTCGCCACCTGGCTCGCTCGGTTGGACGACGAGGATGAGGAGTGAGCCCGCAACGATCCACGGACACCCCGGGTACGCCCCGCCGCTGACGGGGCGTTTCCCGTTTCTGGGGCCCATTCTGAGGCCCGTTCTCTAGGGCCCGGACAGCGTCTCCCTCTCGGCTCGCTCAGGCCGCTTTCCAAGGCGGTGTGTGGCCGCGGTACGCCCGCGCCCCAGGAGGTCCCGGTGGGCGTTTTACGGCATGCTGTCCCGTCGTTTGGTCAACTCAATCGTGGCGCGGCCCCCTTCGGTATGCGCCCGCACTTCCCCTGCCAACGCCGTCAGGACCTTCCATGCGAAGGTTTGAGTACTGGGCAGCCTCGGTGAGCCTCCTCCTGGCACGCTCACCGCCACCGATAGGGAATCCTCAGCGACCGCGAACCGGCAGGTGAGCTCCGTACCGCTCGGTGTCCCGGCGAGCAACATGGCGCACGCCTCGTCGACCGCGATCCTCAGATCCTCGATCTCGTCCAATGTGAAATGAAGCCGTGCCGCCAACCCAGCGGTCGCGGTCCGCAGCACGGATAGGTAAGCGCCTTCAGCGGGCACGGTGAGAACGACGACGTCCTCATCGGATGCCACTGGAACAGTTCGTAGCGCCTGGGCCACCTGGTCCTCCCCTGCCAGAACCCTAAGCGTTCAAGCGCGGTCGCGCCCACAGGCTTTAACCGTTTATGGGTCAAATCGGTGATGGCGCGCGATGACACTGTGCATTATTCAGAACCCTGGACCGCGCCCGGCCGAAGCGCCACCGGATTCAGTACCCCGTCAGACCGCCTTGTCACCGACGCTCACCAGCTGGTCGAGGAAGTCGGTTTTCGTCGCCCCGGTACACCGCGGCCCCACCGGCTCATCACCGGTGGGGCCGAGTGTGGAGGCGAATCAGCCCTGCTTGGTCTCCCAGAAGATCTTGGAGATCTCCTCGATCTTCGCCAGCAGCTGCTCAGCGACCGCCGGGTCGGCCGATCCCTTGGTGCCGGTGGCGCCGGCGAGCTTGGTCGCCTCGTTGAACAGCTGGTGCAGGTTCGGGTACTTCTCGAAGTGGTGCGGCTTGAAGTAGTCGGTCCACAGCACCCACAGGTGGTGCTTGACCAGCTCGGACCGCTGCTCCTTGATGATCAGCGCCCGGGTCCGGAACTCAGGGTCGGTGTTCTGCTGGTACTTCTCGCAGATCGCCTTGATGGACTCAGCCTCGATCCGGGCCTGGGCCGGGTCGTAGACGCCGCACGGCAGGTCACAGTGGGCGCTAGCCACGGTACGCGGAGCGAGGAGACGCGGCAGTCGCATCAGATCCTCCAGCTATTTAAGGATGTGCGTCGGTGCGATGATCCTCGAGCCTCACATTACGCCTATCCCCGCTTTCTGCATCACAGGAGTGGTCAGTGACACGTTGGCCGTGGTTTACGGTCCTGGTTCGAGGCCCGTCGATGGCTCCCACCCTGCGTGACGGCGACGCCGTCCTGGCCCGGCGGGGGGCACGGATCCGCCCTGGGGATGTGGTCCTCGCCCGCTTCCGGTCTCGCCCTGACTTACTGGTGGTCAAAAGGGCGGTGCGTCGCGAAGGGGACGGCTGGTGGGTGATCGGCGATAACACCTTCGTCACCGACGATTCCCGACGGTACGGGACGGCCGATGTGACGGCTCGAGTGGTGTGGCGTTACTGGCCGCTCTCCCGCTTCGGTCAGATATCCAACCGGCCGCCCACCCAGAGAGAGGATGTGGACTAGACTTCATTACCTGGGGTAATCCCCTGACCTGATCACCTCGGGTAATCCCCCTGGTCTCGCGTGCCGCGCCCGGCCGACCGCCGTTGATGCGCCGCCGCATAGCTGCCGCATATCTTCTGCGTTCGCCTGCCTGGAGTCTTCTGTGCCCGTGTCCACATTTAACGCCGATAAACCAGTTTTTACTCTTCATCGGGGCGGCAAGCTTGAGGTCAGCTCGACCGTCCCGCTCACGACCCGTGACGATCTGTCCTTGGCGTACACCCCTGGTGTGGCTGAGGTGTCTAAGGCCATCGCTGCTGACGCTTCGCTGTTGCCCAGCTACACCTGGGTCGGCAACACCGTCGCGGTGGTCACCGACGGTACGGCGGTCCTGGGACTGGGCGACATCGGGCCGCGTGCCGCGATGCCGGTGATGGAGGGGAAGGCCGTGCTGTTCAAACAGTTCGGCGGCGTCGACGCCGTGCCGATCTGTCTGGACACCCGCGACCCGGACGAGATCGTCGAGACCGTGATCCGGCTGGCCCCCTCATTTGGAGGCATCAACCTGGAGGACATCAGCGCACCTCGCTGCTTTGAGATCGAGCGCCGGCTTGATGCCGCGCTGCCGATCCCGGTTTTCCACGACGATCAGCACGGGACCGCCATCGTGGTGTTGGCGGCGCTGCGGAACGCCGCGACCCTGATTGACCGTAAGCTCGCCGACCTGCGGGTCGTGGTGAGCGGTGCGGGAGCCGCCGGGGTCGCCGTCACCAGGATGTTGCTGACCGCGGGCGTGGGGGACGTGGTGGTCTGTGACTCCCGTGGGGTGCTCCACGCCAGCCGCGGTGATTTGAACGAGGTTAAAGCCGCGCTGGCCGCCGAAACCAACCGGTCGGGGGTGACCGGGACCGTGGTCGACGCCATTCAAGGCGCCGACGTGTTCATCGGCCTCTCAGGGGGGAAGGTCCCCGAGGAGGCGGTGGCCAGGATGGCGCCGGGTGGCATCGTGTTCGCCTTGGCCAATCCCGACCCTGAGATCCACCCGGAGGTGGCGCGTCGGTACGCGGCCGTGGTCGCCACCGGACGCAGTGACTTCCCGAACCAGATCAACAATGTGCTGGCGTTTCCGGGGGTGTTCCGGGGAGCGCTAGACGCGGGCGCTTCCAGCATCACCAACGCCATGAAACTCGCGGCGGCCGACGCGATCGCCGGCATCGTGGCCGATGAGTTGCGGCCTGACGCGATCGTGCCCAGTCCGCTCGATCCTCGGGTCGCGCCGGCTGTGGGCCGGGCTGTCGCCGCCGCGGCCACCGCTGCCGTCGCCTGACGGCCGGCGTTGCCAGCCGCTTGTCGTCAGCCGTATATCGCCGGACACATACAGTCGGGCCGGGTGATATCCCGGCCCGCGCTGACCGGTTGTGCGGTTACGCGGGGTCACGCGGCCACTGCGGGCCGCGGGCGTAGCGGCTCCGGTGAAACAGCAGCGGAGGCTCATCGCTTTCGGCGTGTAAGGCGTGCACCCGGCCCAGCACGAAATCGTGGTCCCCGGCCACGGTGACGGCCTCGATCTCACAGTCGATCCAGGCCACCACCCCTTCCAGCCGCGGCGCGCCTGAGTAGGGTGCGGGCTGCCAGTTCAGATCCTGGAACCGGTCCACACCGGGAGTCGCGAACAGCCGGGCGATCTTCTCCTGGCCAGCGGCCAGGATATTGACGCAGAACCATCCGGCGGCGCGGATCATCGGCCAGGACCAGGAGGTGTGTGCCGGTAAGAAGCCCACGAGTGGCGGTGATAACGACACCGCCGTGAACGAACTGATCGACAGCCCGACAGGTCCGTCTGGTCCGTTGGCGGTAACCACGGTGACCCCGGTCGGGAAGTGTCCGAGCACCCGTCGGTACTGGGCCTGATCCACCGTTCCACGCGTCCTGATCCGATGATTCACGGCCGCCATTGTTCCCGATTCGTCGCTTGATTCCAGACTCGGAGGGACTGTTTCGGTTCGCTTGAGTCCGCCACCGGCTTCTTACGCGCTGTCGGGGAGGTCTCCCGCACGGCGGCGGGCGGCAGTCACCGTGGTTTTCGGCCGTGGTCCACCCTGGAAAACCACCAGTCGGGACGTCCGGGCCGGATAACGGGTGTTAGCGTGCTCGGATGCGCGCCGTGTACGCGAAACGCATCGTTCCGGACGATCCACTCTCTGGGTTGGAGATCGGCGAGCTTCCCGAACCATCGCTCCCCGAGGACTGGGTGACGGTCGAGGTACGGGCCAGCTCGCTCAACCATCATGATCTGTGGTCCCTGCGTGGCGTTGGACTGTCAGAGGACCGGCTACCGATGATCCTCGGCTGTGACGCGGCAGGGGTCGATCAGGACGGCAATGAGGTCGTGGTCCACGCCGTGATCGGCGACCCCACGGCCGGTGGCGGCGATGAGACCCTTGATCCCGGGCGTACCCTGCTGTCCGAAAGCTATCCGGGCACCTTCGCCGAACGGGTCCGGGTCCCCAGACGCAATCTGATCCCCAAACCACCGGCGCTGAGCTTTGCGGAGGCGGCCTGTCTGCCTACCGCCTGGCTGACCGCGTACCGAATGCTGGTGACGCGGGGGCAGCTGTCAGCGGGGGGAAGCGTCCTGGTGCAGGGAGTCGGAGGCGGTGTGGCAACCGCGGCCGTGGTGCTCGCCCGCGCGCTCGGAGCGACGGTGTACGCGACCAGCCGCGATCCGGCCAAACGGGCGCAGGTGGCGGCGTTGGGGGCGGAGGCGCTGGAGCCCGGTGCCCGTCTGCCGGAACGCGTCGATCTGGTGATCGAAACGGTGGGCGAGGCGACCTTCGCGCACTCCCTTAAGGCGGTGCGGCCTGGCGGGCGTGTGGTCGTCGCGGGCGCCACCTCCGGCTATCTGCCACAGGTGGACCTGCGTCGGCTGTATTTCCTGCAGATCGACGTACTGGGCGTCACCATGGGGACGCGGGCCGAACTAGAGGCGCTGGTGACGTTGTGCGCTGATCGGGGAATTCGGCCCGTGATCGACTCCGAGTACGGCTTTTCCCAGGCTCATGAGGCGTTTCAGCGCCTAGCCAGCGGCCGGATGTTCGGCAAAATCGTGCTTGATCACACTCGGTAATCCGCGGATTTACATCAGGGACACGGTGGCCTGCCACACGGGGCGGGCCACCGGAGCGGATGCTGCCGTCGACCCGCTCCCTGATATCTACTCCTGGGTCTCCCCGCTCAGCATGAGCGACTCACCGCAATCCCAGCGCATCGGTGCTAGCGGGAGCCAACAGCAGCCCACCGACGCAGACCGCCAGAAATCCGACGGGCACCCCCAGCCACCACACCCCACCGACGATCATCTGGTACGCGGCGGCGAGCAAAAACAGCTGCACCACGAACGCCGGATTACGGAAGCGCCCGCGAAGCTGCCGCAACGAATGCGCCAACCAACCGATCAGGGCGCCACAGCCGAGGGCGACCGCCGCCTCCGCCAGGCTGGTGACGATGGAGTACGGCTCCCCCAGGACCGTGGCGATGACAAGGCCAACGGCGAGCACGCCGAAAAGCCCAGCCTCGAAGAACAGCAGCCGCACGGCCCACATCAGTGACGCTGGCGGGGTGGTGGTCTTATTCACGACAGATGAGGTTACCCACGCGCGTATTCGTTCCGACGCCGCCGGGGACAGCGGCTGGGCCGGTCACGCGGTGTAGGGCACACGACTCCTGGGCGGTGGCGGCGCCCTGGCACTGGAGAGGTACAGTGCCCGCCATGCGCGCCCTGTTGGTGGTAAACCCCAAGGCCACGACCACCAGTGCGCGTAGCCGTGACGTTCTGGTCCGGGCGTTGCGCAGTGAGGTGAGTCTGGAGCTGGAGTACACCCAACGACGGGGGCACGCCGCCGAGCTGGCCCGCCAGGCCGTCAAGGAAGGCATGGACGTGGTGGTCACGTTGGGTGGGGACGGCACGATCAACGAGGTCGTCAACGGCCTGCTCACCGACGGCCCCTCGGAGGCGGTGCCAGCGCTCGCGGTGGTACCGGGGGGCTCGACCAACGTCTTCGCCGGCGCGCTTGGGCTGCCCCGTGACTGGGCCGAAGGGACCAGCGTGATTCTGGAGGCGCTCCGGGAGCGTCGGACCCGCACCATCGGCCTTGGCCGGGCTAACCAACGCTGGTTCACCTTCTGCGCCGGGATGGGCTTCGACGCCGAGGTGATTCGCCGAGTGGAGCGGGCGCGCAGTCAGGGACGCATCTCCACCCCGGCACTGTACCTGCGTGAGGCCTTGGCTCAGTTCGCGACGACCCGGGACCGGCGCCATCCCCCTATGACGCTGCATCGGCCGGGCGCTGAACCCATCACAGGCTTGGCCGCCATCATCGTGCAGAACACGTCACCGTGGACGTATCTCGGTAACCGGCCGATCAATCCCTCTCCCGGCGCATCGTTCGATCTCGGTTTGGATGCGGTAGCCCAACGAACACTCGGAATATCCAGTACGGCACGGACCGCATTCCACTTGTTGTCTCGTACCCCGCCACGCGGACGCCGAGTGGTGCGACTGCACGATGTGGATGAGTTCACCCTGTCCTCGTTACTCCCGCAGGCTTATCAACTCGATGGTGATTACCTCGGAGAGACCGACAGGATCGTGTTTAAGTCTGAACCCCGCGCGTTGCGTGTTGTCTGTTGATGAATACAGTATGTATCTGCGGGTATCTGTAGAGTAAGTGGCCGCACAAAGCGTTCACTCCCCCATAACTCAACGTATGAGCCGCCAAGAAGTTAGCTGAAAATCTCCTGGGAATCTGCTGTTTGGGTCAGCGAGATCTCTGCAATCATGGTGTGCTGAATAGGGCTCGTTTGGGGATTCGGATCGGATTCCGCATGTCCCACGGTGGGCGACGCACTGCATTCTGCTTGGTGACGCTCCGTCGCCGTGGTCGGAGGGAAAGATCCGGACAAAGTCGGGCATATATCCGTGAGCTTGCTCACCGAGCCAGACTTTATCCGGTCACCCCCTTGACATTGCGGTAGTTCGTGAAAGCATTCACAAGCGAGCGCGACAACGATTGCTGCCTGCTCACGCGTGTTGGTCGAGAACACGCGAGTGCATACCCAGAACAGGCCCAATTTACGATCAAGGAGTGTTGCCCTCATGGACTGGCGCCACCGTGCCCTCTGCCGCGACGAGGACCCGGAGCTGTTCTTCCCCATCGGCACTTCCGGTCCCGCTCTGCTGCAGATTGAGCAGGCTAAGGCGGTGTGCCGGCGTTGCTCCGTAATCAATGAATGTCTGCAGTGGGCACTTGAAACCGGTCAGGACGCCGGCGTGTGGGGCGGGATGAGCGAGGAGGAGCGGCGCGCGCTCAAGCGCCGTACCGGCCTGCGGGAGCGGGCCCACACCGCGTGAAATTACCGCCACGACGCGACACAGACGGCATGGGACAAGGGGTACGCGCGAGGCGTACCCCTTGTTCATAGCTATTCATCAATCTCATTGATCATTCTCGCGATGTTCGAGCGCTGTCCGCCCATTCTCGACATCCAGCGACGCCGATCCCACAAACAGCGCGTTCGCCGCCACAACCGGTAAACCATTCCACACGCGCCGCCTCATCTGGCGGCTGACTCACCCGGCATCCGTACCCGCGCCCACGAGCACCGGGCACGCGTGGTCGTAGCGGGTGAGCACCAAGGTGACTAAGTCCGGCAGATCCCGCAACGGCTCCGCGACCTGAACAGCACCGGCGTACCAGGCATCCGCCACCACCCGGTCATATAACAATCCCGGCGCCAGGAAATACGCGGCGACCGCGACCCGGCGGGCCCCCGCGGAGCGCAGCCTGGCCACGGCGGTCGCCACCCGCGGCCCTGACGCGGAAGCGAACGCCGCCACGCACGGCGCCCCCAACCGCTCCCCCAACTCCGCGGCGGTCCGACGGATCGTCGCGACCGCGTCCGGAGCGGACGAGCCCGCTGCCGCGAGGACAAAGGCGTCCGCCGTGGGGTCGACCCGTTCTTCAAGCGCGGACAGCAGCAGCGGATCCGGCCCCAGCACATCGGCGGTGTGGATCCGCATCCCCTCGCATACTTCAGCCGCCTGCGCCAGCGTCGCCGGAACATCAACCCGGCTGTGGTACGCCGCGGTCAACAACAACGGCGCCACCACAACGTCACGGTGACCGGCCCGCGCCACGTCCGCCAGCACCGTCCCCACTCGAGGTTCGGCGTGGTCCAGATACGCGACGCGTACCGTCAGCCCGGGCCGGGCGGCGGCCACCGCTCGCCGCAGCGCCTGGGTGGCCTCCGCCGCGCGTGGATCACGACTGCCGTGTGCCAGCAGGATCAGCGGGACCCGCACCGGCCCGGTCGATGCATCTGCCTCTACCAATGGATCCCGCACTCAGTCTTGTCGAACAGCGCCCACCGACCGGCTCGGGGATCTTCCCCGTCCTTCACCGGCCGCGTGCAAGGCCAGCACCCCACCGAGGGGTAGCCCTTCTTCACCAACTCATTGACCGGCACGTTGTAGCGGGCGATGTAAGCGTCCACATCGGCCTGCGTCCACCGTGCGATAGGCGCCACCTTCACCTTGCCCCGGGTGCCGTCGAAGCCCACCACCGGCGTGTCGGCGCGGGTAGGTGATTCATCCCGTCGCAGCCCAGCGGCCCACGCGTCATAGGGTTCCAGGCCCCGCTCCAACGGCTCCACCTTGCGCAGGGCACAGCAGGTGTCGGGGTCTCGGTGATACAGCTCCGGTCCATACTCGGCGTCCTGCTCGGCGACGGTCAGCCGAGGCCGGATGGAGCGGACCGTCACCGGCAAGGTACGCGCCACGTGGTCGCGAACCCGCAGCGTCTCGGGAAAGTGCAAATCGGTGTCGAGGAACACCACATCCGTGCCGGGAGCGACCCGAGAGACCAAGTGGACCAGAACAGCGTCGGTGAACGACGACGTGACGCAGAAGCGCCGGCCGAACGTCTGCACGGCCCACTCGATGATCTCCTCGGCGGAGGCGGTCTCCAGCTCTTCGCCGGCACGCAAGGCGATTTCTCTCAGTTCCGCGGCGGTACGCCTTTCGGAGGAGACGTGCGTCATGGATGTGCTCCCTCTGGTCGATGAGCGCTCGCGGTGCGGTCGGGTGGGGTGGGGGGTACGTGCAATCCGAGGAACTTCACGACGAAGACCCGAGCGCAGGAACGGCACTCCCAGGCGCCATGGGAGTCGGTGTGAGGGCGCAGGTCCTCGTCTCCGCAGTACGGGCAGTAGTAGGGGGTGATCCGTTCGCTCATCGCAGGTCGCTCTCAGCCGCCCGGATCACCCAGGTGGCGAACGCTTCGCCCTCCTCACGTTGTGCGAGGTACCGGCGTACCACTCGCTCGATGTAGTCGGCCAACTCGTCCGCGGTAACCTTCAGGCCTCGCAGCTTGCGGCCGAATCCGGCCCGCAGCCCCAGGCCACCGCCGAGGTGAACCTGGAAGCCCTCCACCTGGTTACCGTTGGCGTCCATGACCAACTGGCCCTTCAGGCCGATATCGGCGACCTGGGTACGCGCGCACGCGTTGGGGCAACCGTTGATGTTGATGCTCAGCGGAACGTCGAGTTCGGGGATCCGGCGCTCCAGCTCCTTCACCAGCTCGATGGCCCGGGCTTTGGTCTCGACGATCGCGAGCTTGCAGTACTCGATGCCGGTGCAGGCCAGGGTGCCCCGCCGGTACGGGGACGGTCGGGCTTGCAAGCCCAACTCCTCAAGCCCGGCGACCAGATCGTCGACCTTGGACTCCTCGACGTCGAGGATCAGCAGCTTCTGGTAGGGGGTGGTCCGGATCCGGTTGGAGCCGTGCTGTTCGGCGAGGTCGGCGACGCGCGCCAGGAGGGTACCCGAGACCCGGCCCGCGATCGGTGACACACCGACGTAGTACCGACCGTCTACCTGCTTGTGGATCCCCACATGGTCGATCACCCTGTCGGGCTGCTGCAGCGGTGGACCGTCGCGCAACGCCCGCTTGAGGTATTCCTTCTCCAGCACCTCGCGGAACCGTTCGGGCCCCCAGTCGGCCAGCAGGAACTTCAACCTGGCCCGGTTCCGCAGCCGTCGGTAACCGTAGTCCCGGAAGACGCTGGTGACTCCCCACCAGACCTCCGGTATCTCCTCCAACGGCACCCAGGCTCCCAGTCGCTGGGCCAGCATCGGGTTGGTGGACAGTCCACCCCCCACCCACAGGTCGAAGCCGGGCCCGTACTCGGGGTGCACCACCCCGACGAAGGCGATGTCGTTGGCCTGGTAGGGCACGTCAGGCAGCCAGGAGATCGACGTCTTGTACTTGCGAGGCAGGTTGGAGAACTCTTTGCTGCCGATGAAACGCTCGGAGATCTCCCGAATCGCCGGAGTAGCGTCGACCAGCTCCTCAGCACTGATCCCGGCCACCGGGCTGCCCACGATCACCCTCGGGACGTCCCCACAGGCTTCCTGAGTGCTCAGCCCCACCGCCTCCAGGTGGCGCCAGATCGTGGGCACATCCTCAATCCGGACCCAGTGCAGCTGAATGTTCTGTCGGTCAGTAAGGTCAGCGGTGTCTCGGCCATACCGGGTCGACATCTCGGCGATGGTGCGCAGCTGCTGCAGGTTCAGCTGCCCCCCATCGATCCGGACCCGGAGCATGAAGTACTTGTCCTCGAGCTCCTCTGGCTCCAGGACCGCGGTCCGCCCACCGTCGATCCCAGGCCGGCGCTGCGTGTACAGACCCCACCAGCGGAAGCGGCCACGCAGGTCAGCCGGGTCGATGGAGTCGAATCCCCGGTGGGCGTAGATGTTCTCGATTCGGGCGCGGACGTTAAGCCCGTCGTCGTCCTTCTTGAAGCGTTCGGTGGCGTTGAGTGGCTCATGGTGCCCCAGCGCCCACTGGCCCTGGCCAGCGCGCGTGGGGGAACGGCGGGAGGTGATGGCAGGGGCCGCCATGGGGCGTCCTCTCACAGACAGGGACGCACGCACACGCGCGCCATCAACTTTGATGACAAGGCGAGGGGGGATCGCCGGTGCGGAGCGTGCGCCCGAGACGGATACCAGCGGGCGTCAGGCGACCGGCTAACAGATGGCGCTACGAACGCGGCAGTGATCGACGTGGCGTCGTGTCACCAGTCGTCGCCTGACCGCAGCAGCCATGGCCTCATATTCGCATGCGTGCGCGGCGCGCCGCCACGGAAGCGTGATCCTCCTCACCTAAATTCCGTAACGCACCCTTAAAAGTTCTGTGACAACCGACTTGCCCCTTCGCGCCCTTTCCTCCGGTTTCATGGGGACTATTCCCTCAAGCCCACCTATAACGTCGGCGCGCCGAAGACGTGGCGGTCAGCGCCGGGTGAGTGGCACCACGATCACCGCTTCGGTCCCGCCGCCGACCCTGGTCCGCAACTCGATGCTGCCCCGCAGTTCCCCCGCGGCGAGGGTACGCACGATCTGCAGCCCGAGGCGCTGGCTGCCCTCCAAGGAGAAACCTTCAGGCAGCCCGCGTCCGTGGTCGGCCACCGTGACGTGCAACTGCCGCCGCCACCGGTGCGCCGACACCACCACCTCACCGCTTTCTCCAGGCCCGTACGCGTGCTCCACCGCGTTCTGCAGCAGCTCGTTGAGCACCATCACCAAAGGAGTCGCGATCTCCGCCGGCAGCACCCCGAAGGTGCCGATGCGGCGCAGGGTCACCCGGGACTCCGGGGCCGCCACCTCGGCGGCCATGGAGGCGACCCGATCCACGATGGTGTCGAACTCCACCGCCTCATCCGAGGACATCGACAGCGTCTCGTGTACCAGCGCGATGGAGGCGACCCGGCGTACCGACTCCTCCAACGCGAGGCTGGCCTCCGGGACGCTGACCCGACGAGCCTGCAATCTCAGCAGTGCCGCGACGGTCTGCAGGTTGTTCTTGACCCGGTGGTGGATCTCCCGGATGGTGGCGTCCTTGGTCAGCAGGGCGCGGTCTCGGCGCCGCACCTCAGTGATGTCCCGCACCAACACAACCGCGCCGATCGGAACCCCGCCGGGGCGCAGCGGCAACGCGCGGGTCAGCATGGTGGCGCCGCGCGCCTCGACCTCCTTCCGCGCCGGAGCCTCGCCCCGCAGCGCCATCAGGATCCGCTCGGCCGCGTCGCTCCCCTCCAGCGGATCGTCGGCGATTCGTCCGGTCAGCGCCGCCAGATCCTCCCCCACCAGATGGCCGGGGAATCCCAGTCGGCGGTACGCGGACTGGGCATTAGGACTGGCGTACACCACCTTGCCTGCGGAGTCCAACCGGATCAGACCGTCCCCGACGCGTGGGGCGGAGGTGGTCTCCCCGGGGTGGCGGGGCGGCGGGAAACTGCCGTCAGCGACCATCTGCGCCAGGTCGTCGGCGGTGTGCAGGTAGTTGAGCTCCAGCTGGCTGGGGGTACGCGCGGTCGACAGGTTGGTGTCGCGCCCCAGCACCGCGATCACTCGGTCTGAACCGGGTAACCGCACCGGGATCGCCTCATGCCGAGCCGGCGTATCGCCGTACCAGACCGGATCCCCCTCCCGCCAGATCCGCCCCTGGTCCCGAGCGATCATCAGGTGCGCGACATCGGGCCCGCGAGCCCGCCGTCCCACCTGGTCGTCCAGGTACGCGGTGGGAGCGGTGGTGGGGCGGCACTGCGCCACACACAGCATCTCCCCGTCCGGGAGGGTGACCCACATCAGCAGGTCCGCGAAGGACAGGTCGGCCAGCAACTGCCAATCGCCGGCGAGCCGCTGCAGATGTTCGATGTCGTCCGGGGATAGGTCAGCGTGCTCGTCGACCAGTTCGCGCAACGTGGACACGATGGGAGCGTGCCACGTTTTGGCGGGGCAATAACAGTCGGACGCCGTTCCTGGCACCGATATGACCGACGCCACTGGAGGCTGACGACCGGAAAGTCCGCTATCGCGCCTGATCGCCGTGGCCGCGCGGCTGCCTGAGCGCGGGTCCGGTATAAAGCCCGCTCACCGTCAGAGGGTCTCGGTGACCTTCGTCAGACCCCGAGGAGTGTCCGGGTTCTCACCGCGGGCCAACGCCAGCGCCAACGCCAACCGCTGCAGCGGCAGGATGTCCAGCAAGGGGGCGTACCGCTCATCCACGCGAGGCGTGGGGATGCGCAGGCCCGCGCCGGGCAGATCCGCCGGCCCCACCACGACGACGTCGGCGCGCCGCTGCCCCAACCGGACCAGGACGTCCCGCATGGCGGCGCCGGCTGGCCCGGTGCCCACCACCGCGATCACGGGGACGTCAGGGTCAGTCATGGCCAGCGGGCCATGCAGTAGATCCGCGCCCGAGAACGCCAACGCCGCCAGGTAGCTGGTCTCCATCAGCTTCAACGCGGCCTCCCGCGCTGTCGGATAGGCGTACCCGCGTCCGGTGGTGACGAGGCGTTCGGCGAATCGGTATCGGTCGGCCAGTTCGGTCGCGGTCGCATCGGCCAGTACGCCCGAGGCCAGGTCAGGTAACGCCGCTACCGCGGCCCGCTCCGAGGCAGGCAGGACGCCGTCCCCGGCCCGGATCCCCTCTACCAGCATCAGCAGCGCCAACAGCTCGGCCGTGTAGGTCTTGGTCGCCGCGACGGCCCGCTCCGGCCCGGCCGCGATATCGATGGTCAGCTCCGCCGCCTGCGCCAACGGCGAGTCAGGAGCGTTGGTGACCGCCAGGGTGTGCGCGCCGGCACGCCGCGCGACTCGGGTCACCTCGACCAGGTCCGGAGAGCCGCCGCTTTGACTGACCCCGACCACCAAGGCACCGGACAGGTCGGGTCGGGCGCCATAGACGGTGATCGCTGACGGTGAGACCAGCCCGGCGGGGATCCCTAAACGGATTTCGGTGAGGTACGCGGCGTACAGGGCCGCGTGATCGCTTGTGCCTCGGGCGGTGTACAGCACCAGTCGTGGGCGCCGTTGAGCGATGACCTTGGCGACCTCTGCGATAGCGCTCGCGCGCTCCTCCACCAGCCGGGTGAGCACCGCCGGCTGCTCGGCGATGTCCGCCGCCATCCCTGCCCCAGGCTCTACCACCGACGTCTCCTGCTCGATCATGCGCGGAACTGCTCGACTTCGAGCATAACTAAGCAGCAAGCGCGCGAAAAGCGCTCATGATGAGCGCGCCAACGCTAGGCGCAGGTGAGTTGGACGTGGTGAGACGACGCCGATGCTCACGGTGTTCTCGCTATCGGCGTTCCCCAGACGAGGTCCTCAAAACGAGGTGGCCCATGGTCTCTCAAGGGCGGTACGCGGACGCGAGCACGCGGCCCAGGTGTTGAGGTGAGGATTCCGCCGGGTGTGGAGCGGTACGCGGGCGCCGCGACCGGTGACGCAACCGGTGTCGCGACGGTGCTGGGTGAGGTGGACCGGTGTCGCGACCGACGATCGGTGTCGCTGAGGCGACGGCGGTGAGCACAGCAGCCGCCCGACGGACGCATCAGAATCCGCAGAGCCCGCTGTTTACCGGTTCCTACCCGTTATCCCCTGCCCGGGGCGACCTTAGGAGTGCGATGGCGTCTCGTTACTCGAACCCGATGCCGACCGGGCATCGGGTTTACAACGCGAGCGCGCCGAAGGGGCGGCGCTCAGGACACATAGGACCGAATCACCACGGTCCGATGTGGTCACAGTTCGATACGCCAGGCGAGCAGTTTGATGTGAGGGACCGGGGTCCAGTCCCGTTCCGGGATCCTGGTGAAACCCAGCCGGGTGTACAGCCGCTGCGGGCGGATGAGGATGTCACGGGTGCACAGCACCACCGCGGACAAGTTGAGCTCAGCGGCGCGGGCCAGGACGGCGCGTACCAGCAGTTCTCCAATCCCACGGCGCTGAAAGTCCGGATGCACCGCGAGCATCCGGAACTCCCCCTCGCCGGGGCGAGAGATCTCGGCGTACCGACTGCCGGGCAAACAGAAAGTCACAGTACCGACAACATGGTTGTTTTCTTCGTCCACCGCCACCAACAGCTCAGCGTCGCGGGCGCGGGAGGCTGCGTCGGCTAACGTCTGGATGTATTCGGGGTCGTCTTCCAGTTGACCCGAGTCACGGTACGCCGCGACGGTGATCTGCCCAGCCTGACGATACTCGGCCGGTTGGGCCGGACGGACGATGATCTGTGACATGCCGCCATTGAACCCCAACCGACCGACGACTCCGCGTTGCGGGGACCGGCTGGTACCGGGCCACGACCGCGTCAGCTGATGACCGCGATCAGGTCGCCCTCTTGAACCACGTCCCCTTCCTTGACGGCCAGCTGCGTCAACGTGCCCCCAGACTCCGCCACGACGGGGATCTCCATCTTCATCGACTCGAGAATGACCAGGGTGTCACCGTCCGAAACCGTGTCGCCCTCGGAGGCGACCACCTTCCAGACGTTGGCCACCATCTCCGCCCGGATCTCCTCGGCCATTACTCCTCCTCCAACCGGTATCAGCGGTGCTGATGTGCCGACGTGAACGCTGGTCTAGCAAATCACGAAGAGTCGCCGACCGGGCGGCCCGGTCGGCATGGTCCATCTCAGTACCATCCCATGGTCGGCCATCGCGCCGACACAGAACCACGGAGACGACGAGGAGTAGTCCGATGGCAAAGAGAGCTCGCAAGCGTCGCGCTCGTCGGAAGAAGAACGCCAATCACGGCAAGCGCCCCAACGCCTGAGTCGCGTTGGTATGACTGCCCGACGGTGACAGACAGTCGGGAAGCTGACAGGCCGTGGTCCCAGGGCCACGGCCCACAGATCCCCCGTGGCTGTTGGCCCGTGGCCCTGCACTCTCCCGACTCCGGCTCCCTCCCTGACAGGGGACGGGCCTGTGACCTGCGACATTGAGGACCTGACCGAAACCTCGAGGATGACCGAAATTCGCTGAGCTGGGACAACGGCGAAAACGACTCCCACACGACCCTGCGGGGAACCGCGCCTGTCACGTGACGGCGGAGAGGGTTTGGGCCGAGGATGCGCGGTGCGGCCGTCTGAGGATGCCGGTGGTTTGGAATTCCGTGGCCGGATATTGCGCCGTTGCCCGGTGATGGACATCAATGCCCATTCATCACCTATTCGTCGAGGCATAAAAACTGATCAAGGAGCGCGACAACCAACGCTCCTTGATCAGCGGATACCGGTCCTAGCTTTGGGGTGTGGATGCCATCGATACATGAGTTCATCGCCGACACTCGCCTGCGTGGCGCCCGAGCGACCGCGACACAGATTCTGTGATTCTTATTCAGAATCACTCCCTCCGACGAGCGCCGCGGGCTCTGCGTAAAGTTCGGTGTCTTCGTTACGCCCTGCGGCCTCTATTCGGTGAGTAACTCCTGCCCTTCGGCTTCCATCACAAGTTGACGGAGTTTACTGCGGAGGCGCTCGTGAAGCTCGGCTGGCGCGGATTCCCGACCGCAACAACGAGCCACGAGCGTCTTGACCTCCAGTTCGATTCCGAACTCCCGCAGGCAGGGGGAACACTCATCCAAATGTTTCCTGATACGCCCTCGCTGCTCGCTGTCGCATTCCACGTCGAGGTATAGATAGACCTCCGCGAGCACATCGCGGCAGTCGATCTCATGAGGTTCACCGCAGCTCACCGGTCACACCTCCTGCGCCGCCGGCTGCCCCGCCGGGCGGGTAAAGCCCCTCTCGGCGGCGTACCGCTCCAACATCCGCCGCAGATTCCGTCGTCCCCGGTGCAGCCGTGACATCACCGTACCGATGGGGGTGTCCATGATGTCGGCGATCTCCTTATAGGAGAACCCCTCTACGTCCGCCAGGTAGACAGCTATCCGGAACTCCTCGGGAAGGCTCTGCAGCGCCTCTTTGATATCCGAATCGGGTAGCCGTTCCAGCGCTTCGGTTTCAGCCGACTTCAGTCCGCTTGAGGTGTGCGACTCCGCTTCCGCCAACTGCCAATCGGTGATCTCATCCGTTGGGCTCTGGGCAGGCTGCCGCTGGCGGCGACGGTAGGAATTGATATAGGTGTTGGTCAGAATGCGGTACAGCCAGGCCTTGAGGTTGGTTCCTTCCTCAAACTGGTGGAAGGCCGCGAACGCCTTAAGGAAGGTCTCCTGCACCAAATCCTCGGCGTCCGCTGCGTTACGCGTCATCCGCAGCGCCGCGGCGTAGAGCTGGTCGACGAATGGCAACGCGTCCCGCTCGAACCGGGCTCGCCGCGCTTCAGCCGTCTCCGCTCGTACCACGTCGCTGTTCCCCTCCCGCCAGGCCTGCGCAGAGGATACGCCGCCGAAGCGAGATGCCGCCTGCTGAATCTGGTCCATCCGGGCAGGCCACTCAGGAGCCCTCAGCAGGTCCCGTAACCGTTCGGGTTCGGGTGCCTTCTGCGACTGCTTTTGACACAGTGTCACCACACCACCTCGCTCCTTCCTTGGTAGCCGCCGGTTCGACCAGAGCAACTGTGACGCAAAAGTTACTGTGCGCAGTCGCCACCATCCGTCCGGACGACTTTGCCTCCGGCGTGTGCAACGGAATAGAGGTCAAAAGCATTCCGCAGATGCCGTGGTTGCGGGCGCCAACCTCCTGATTGTGAGGCTCGCCACCCGTTATGCCGCCCAACCATGCTTCGTCATCCACTCCAGCACGTGAGCGGCCACGGTTGCTGGATCTCGACGCAATGAGTGGTCGGCAGCGGGCACCACACGCACGCTGACCCCGGAACTGGCCGTGGGGATACCGAAGGGGTCCCGTTCGCCGTTAACCACCAGGACAGGCACACCAGTCCGCAATTCCTCGGCCCTATCACGCTCCGGCCGCCGAGGCGGGTGCAGAGGGAAAGCCAAAGCCACCACCCCGACCGCGCCGACGGCTTGGGCGGTCCGACACGCCACTCTGGCTCCGCTGGAGCGGCCACCGACCACCAGAGGTAGGTGGGGTCCGTATCGATCACGCAGCACCGCGATCACGGCGCTCCAGGCCTCGTCAAGCTGGCGGGCCGGGGCGGGGGGGGCGGGGCCCCCCC
>PKFB01000063.1 GCA_002919305.1 Actinomycetales bacterium | reverse complement strand
CGGGCACTGCGCTGCGGAGAACCGCGTCACCCAAGCCGAGTTCGCCTGTACGGCGTGCGGGCATACCGCGCACGCCGACGTGAACGCGGCCGAGAACATTCTCAGGGCAGGGCTTGCCCTTCGCGACGCTGCGGAAGCGGCCTAGCGAGAAGCCGCTCCCTTCAGGGAGCGGAGGAGTCACGTGGTGTATCGGGGGCAACGGCGGGTGCTTGGTTCGGCCGGTGCCAGTTACCAGGTGCGGGTTCGGCTCGGCGCTGGCTATCAGGAGCAGGAACTGGAGCCGCTCGACTGCTTCCTCACCGAGCGCTACCGCCTCTACTCCAGCCACCTGGGCAGACTGATCGCGGTCGATGTGTGGCATCCGCCGTGGCCGCTGCGTCGGGCCGAAGCGCTGGAGGTGCGGCAGGACCTGATCGAGGCGGCTGGTCTGCCCGCACCAACAACGCCACCGCTGACGCACGCCTCCCCCGGCGTACCGGTCCACATCGGTCGCCCGAAGCTGGTGACGCGGTGACGGGTGGTCCACACCACCCCGGAGGAAGACGAGGAGCGGCGCACCCGACCGGTGCGCTGACCGCCAGTGACCGTATCGGATGGATGTGCCCACGCTGTCCGACCACCGCCGCTCTTGGCCCTGCCGTAACCGGGTCTTTCGCCGTCCGTGAACCCGACACGCGGGGAGTCCTAACCGGACTAGAAGTGCGTATATGTGCATTCAGGGATGAAACGGTTGAAGTAGCGGGTTCGATCGGTGGCGGTCGGGTGGAAACGGGGGGTGTAACCGTGGGCGGTCTATGCGGGGAGCTAATCAGCGAAGCTGATAGGTAGCTTCTGGTGGTCGTGTCGCCACATATCGTCACCGTGAGGTGTGACGATAGCGTTCATGGCAGGACGAGTGGACTGGTCCTTGACTATCACCGGTGATTTCTGGCGGCGTCACGACGTACGTGAGGCGCTCATCCGCCGAGACGTCGGTCGCCTATTCCGCCTTCTGAGGCAGTGGACTGGCGCAAGTCAGACTCGGATCGCCATCGCTGTGGGGATTACACAGCCTCAGGTCTCCAGCATCATGACCGGACGCCGGCAGGTCACCGAGCTGGAGTTGATGGAGCGGATCGCGGACGGGCTGGGTATGCCCGACCACGCCCGGATGACGCTAGGACTAGCCCCCACCCGCCGGTCAGTGGACGCCCGGTCAACGGACATGTCCTCGATGGGGCCGATGGCCACGGTGAGCGCGTTGCCACCCAGCGTGATGGATCCGTGGGGCGGCTCACCCCTGAGGGGGACCACCAGTGACCTCAACGATCCCTTGGTCGATCCCCTCAGTGACTCGTTTTTGCTGACCGAGTGTGATGAGGAGAGTGATTCCATGCGGCGGCGTGCCCTTTTGGGCCTCACCGGCGCGCTCCTGGCCGGCACGACCGTTGGGTCAGCCACCCCGTCGCGCCCGACGTCAGCGAGTTTCTTGTCGGCCCTGACCGGCTGTTCCGAGCCTGACCCGAGCTTCGACCCAGAAACCGTCTCCCTGGTTGACCTGTCTCGGGCCGTGACCGCGGTCAAGAAGCGCTATCAGGCGTGCCGGTACTCGGAACTGATCGACCCGTTGCCGGAGCTGCTCGTCAGGCTGCGCGCCACCGCCGACCACCTCGCAGGGGATCAAAAAGAGCTCGTCGAGGCGTTATCGGCCGATGCGCACCATGTCGCCGCAAGCCTTTTGCTGAAGTTAGGCGATAACGGACTGGCGTGGTTGGCGGCTGATCAGAGCGTGCGGGCCGCGCGGCGTAGCCAAGACCCGGTCATGCTCGCCTCCAGCGTCCGGATTCTCACGCACGCCATGGTGAACGGGCGGCACCACCGGCAGGCCGTCGCCACCGCCCGTGCCGCGGCGGAAGCGCTGGACTCCACCGTTCCCACGACCCCGGAGTCGCTATCGGTCTATGGGGCGCTGCTGCTGCGGGGCGGATCGGCCGCTGCCCGGTGCGGTGACCGTTCCAGTGCCTTTGAGCTTCTTGAGGAGGCCGAGCAGGCCGGGCGTCGTCTGGGTGGGGATCACAACTACCGGTGGACAGCGTTCGGGCCCACCAATGTCTTGCTGCACCGGGTCAACATCGCTGTGACCTTGGGAGACGCCGGTCAGGCTATCGAGTACGCCCGTCGCGTCGATTTGGATCGCGTCCCCATCGTGGAGCGTAAGGCCGCGCTGTTCATCGACGTGGCCCGTGCCTTCCTGCAGTGGGGGAAATACGACCGCGCGCTGCACGCCCTGCGGATCGCAGAGGAGCTGGCACCTGAGGAGGTCTCCTCTCGCCCGGCGGTGCGTGGGCTGGTCACTGACCTCTTGCGGCGCGCTCCCAACAGCATCCTCACGCATGTCCGTGGTCTCGCTCACCGAGTAGGAGCCACATGATGAATACAGGTCGGTCCCTCGCGCTTGTGCTGTGCGCGGCGGGTCCCGCCTCCCACGCGCGCCAGTTGATCGTTGAGGCCCAACAGCGCGGGTGGAAGGTCAGTGTCATCACTACTCCCGCGGCTTTGGACTTCATTGATGTTCCGGCGTTGGAGATCCTCACCGGCAATCCGGTGCGTAGCCGTCACCGCAAACCGGGGGAGCCTCAAGGACCCCGCATGGACGCGATCATCGTCGCGCCGGCGACGTACAACACCATCAACAAGTGGGCCAACGGCAGCAGCGACACCTACGCTTTGACCCTGCTCGCCGAGGCCGTCAACCTCGACATCCCCATCGTTGTGGTGCCTTTCGTCAACACCGCCTTGGCCGCCCGACGACCCTTCCAACGCGCGATCGACGATCTGCGCGCCGAAGGTGTCCACATCATCTATGGCCCTGGCCAGTGGGAACCCCATCCACCGGGAAGCGGTTCCTGGTACCTGAAGTCCTTCCCGTGGATGGCCGCTCTCGACCGGGTTGAGCAACTGACCGGTACGGCCGATGCGCCGCGTTAAGCGTGGGAGCGTAAAGGCCCGCTGCGGGCGTACTCCTTCTGGGAGTGCTGCTTCTGGGAATGACGCACTGCTGAGCCAGCGTGTCCAGGCAGCTGACGGTCCGGAGCCTGAACTGGGGCGGGTTCAGCGTGGGCTGAAGGGTCCGGTGTGCCGCCGTGACCCGCTGGACCGGGGCCCACGACCTCACAGAGTCGCTGAAGGCACGGGGGCGGGGCCCCGGGTGCGGCATGCCTGTCCGGGAAGGGAATCAGTCACGCAGGATCAACACGGCCCGGTGCCGTGGTGGCAGATGCTGCAGCGCGGCGATAAACGCGAGGCGGATCGTGTCGCGGTGCGCGGTCAGCTTTGCGGGGGCGTCGACGGACAACACCAGGCTGTCGGGACCGGCCATACCCACGCGTCACCGGCGAGGGGTACGCCCAGTGCGGCGCCAGCGAGCCGGACTTCCCAGTCGTCCGAGGGCCGGAGGCGCCGGGCCGAACCCGCCGGTCGTCCGTCATTCCCTGAGTGTTCGGTGTTCCGTATGCAGCCGCCACCGGTGTCGTTCCTTCTCCGCGCCAGGCTAGAGGCGAGGTTTGACATAGGAGGGGCCAGCAAGAGGTACGCGGGGGTAAGCGGAGTCGTTTCTCCAGCGTCTCCAGCGGGATAGGCGCGGGCGGAATCAGGGACGCGTGGTGGACATTTTCCGGGTTTTCCCTGATGGGTGCCCGTTACCCAATACGTAGTCTGGCTACATGTCGGAGACATGGATTCAGTGCACAAACCAGGAACCCGTGCTCTACCAGGTCATACGGGCAGCATCGTTGGTAGCTGGGCCGGCTCTGCTGGCGACCTCGACCTTCTTCTGGAATGACGAGGGTCGCTACGGCACTGTGGGAGGAACCCTGGCCGTCGTGGCGAGCTGGATTTGGGTCCTGGGGCTGTTGTTCCTGTGGAGTGTGGTGCGGGCCCGCTACCCGCGGTGGGGGTCATGCGGTCCGGTGCTGCTCGCGCTGGGCACGGCCGGAGGCGTGGCCTTCGGGGTTCAGGGATTTTTAGAGGCCGCGTTCGGACTGTCGGCCGAGGAGTCCTTGGACGCCCTAGCCGCCTATCCCTGGGAAGCCTACGTGGTGTACTGGCTCGCGGGGCCGGCGTTCCCGATCAGCATGGTGCTGCTCGGCCTGAGCCTGGCGCGTGGCCGCCTGGTCCCGGTCTGGAGTGCGCTGATGCTGGCGCTGGGCGGAGTGGCATTCCCAGCCAGCCGCATCACCCGTATAGAAGCCATTGGGCACCTGGCGGACGTGGTGCTGCTGGTGCCGTCGATCTACCTCGCCTGGTTCCTGCTTCAGACCGTCCGATCAGCACGATCCATACGGGAACTTGGATGATGTCACGAGTCGACGGATCACCGGATTACCGTCGGGCCGTCTAATCGACCTGATTGTCCACTCAGGCGCCGTCCTCGTCCGGCATCCGGTCCTCCAAAAGGGCGCGCGTGATGCGGGCC
This sequence comes from Actinomycetales bacterium, assembly GCA_002919305.1. Taxonomy (GTDB): domain Bacteria; phylum Actinomycetota; class Actinomycetes; order Mycobacteriales; family Micromonosporaceae; genus RSA1. The sequence goes on along the minus strand of PKFB01000063.1, from coordinate 40,608 downwards.
AGCTTGACCGGGGAAGAAAAGTTCACGGCGTGCCCGGCCCCCGCCACCTCCACATAACGACCGGCGGGGAGCCGGGCAGCCAGCTCCCGGCCCCACGCCGCAGGAGCGATGGGATCCCGCTTACCGCGTACCACCGCCGCCGGTACGCGGATGAGCCTGAGCTTCTCTTCGATCCGATCGGCGAGCATGTGCTGGAACGTCGCGAGGAAACGACGCGGACCACACGTGAGGTAGTCACGGGCCAGCAGCGGCACCAGGGCGGGATTTTCGAAAGGCACGTCACATATCAGGCGCCACAGTTGTTGGGGATGACTCCGCGCACGCCGATCCACCGTCGCCCCCACAAGGACGATCGGTCCCAGCAACTCAGGGGAGTGCGTGGCCAGATCCACCACCACCTGGCAGCCGGCGGAGTTCGCGATGAGCGGGACCCTAGCGCGCCTGGTGGCGCGTAACCAGTCGGCCAGCGCCAGCGACAGACCCCGGATGTCCAACGCCGCCGGTGGCCCTGGAGTCTGACCGAAGCCGGGCAGGTCCACGGCCACCACCCGCAGATGAGCGGCCAGTTGTTGAGCCAGCGGCAGAAAGTACCGGTGGGAGCACCCCAACCCGTGGACGCAGACCACCTCCGGCGCGCCATCCGGGCCGAGGGCCGCCGCGTGCACCCGAGACTCCGCCACCTCGGTGAATTCGCTGAGCCCCCAGCCGGCCGACACCGCCGCGGCCGTTGTGATCCGAGGCGACCGTGCCCGGCGGGCCGACGCTTTGGGTGGCACTTTCCGCGGCGAACTCATCGGCGGACACGGCGTAGCACCGCGATCGCGGTGATCAGGGCTGCTGCGGTGGCCAGGCGTCGGGTGGCGGTGCGACGTCGACCGTGCCAACCTCCGTGGACAGATCCAAGACCCGGCGTTGGTTCGTACAAGTTACCCGATGTGGCATCGGCCGGCTTTTTACGGGACAGGTGGGTGCGATCCACCTGGCGGGCCAGCAGCCGCTCGGTCAGGGCCGGGGCCAGGTGGGACTGCAGCATCAAACCGCGTCCGCCGGGGCCGACCACGACTTCGCGTCGCGGCGTGCGTACCAGGTCGACGATGGCGTGGGCGACCCGCTCTGGTGAGTACACCGGAGGTATAGCCCGAACCTGGCGGCCGGTGTAGTTGGCGGCGTGCTGGTAAATCGGGGTGTCGATCGTGGCGGGCAGCACCGTGCAGACGTGGATTCCGCGTGCCTCCGACAGGTGGAGTTCCTGCCGCAGGCTGGCACTGAGCGCACGGACCGCGTGTTTGGACATGGTGTACGCGTGGCCGTAGGGCTGGGGTACCACTCCGAGGACCGAGGACACGTTGATCAGTACGCCCGTGCCTTGCGATCGGAAGTACGTCAGCGCCGTCCGGGCCCCATGGACGTAGCCCATGATGTTGACGTCCAGGATGCGGCGGAAGTCCTCCAGCGGCATCTCCAGGAAAGGCGCGACTCCGGTCACCGCGGCGGAGTTGACCCACACGTCCAGCCGGCCGAAGTGCCGGATCGCGGCGCGGCCCAGCGCCTCCACGGCCGCGGCGTTGGTGACATCGGTGGGCACCGCGATCGCCCGCGCTCCATGTTTTTCACATTCGGCGGCCACCTGCTGGAGCGCTTCTTCACGCCGGGCCGCCAGCACCACGGCGGCTCCCTTCCGGGCGAACAGCAGCGCGGTGGCCCGGCCGATACCGCTTGAAGCGCCGGTGATGACGACGACGGCATCCTTGACTCGCATGCCGATAGCTCCCTCGTAAGACATCGATGTCCTGGTTGTCTCTGCCCGTGTGCTTCCGTCACCGGTCAGTGCTTGGAAAACGGTGCGGTACGCGGATACCCACGCGACGGCGCTCGAACCATGGACCGGCCGCAGTCAGATCACGGTCGGTAGCGGCGCCGTGGGTACGGCGAGGGTGAGGGAGAGGTTGTGGCAGTCCAGATGACCGAGGTCTCGATGCCCGAAGCGTCGTCGATCAGGAGTCGAACCAGAGTGGGAGGAGATGAGGAGCGGACTGATTCCGATCAGGACCCGCCCGGCGATGGGAGGGTATCGGAGGGTGAGGGAACCCACCGCCGGGCTGGGACCTGTCGGGGTGGTACGAGGCCGGGCCGGTTCAGGACCGATGCGGGCCGCGTACTCCGTCGTGGGGGCCGTCCCACGAGGCGACCTGGTCTGCCGACGCGTGCGTCGAGACAGCCGACGGCACTGAGGCCTCCGGTGTCGCCTCCTGTGTGGGGTTCTGAAGGTCAAGGCTGGTACGCAGGGTGATTGCGGGCAGTAGCGTCGCGGCGATCACCCCGACCACCGCGATAGCGGCCGAGATCAGGAAGATGTGGCCGGTGGCGTCGCCATACGCGGCGCGGACGATCTGTTGGATTGGTTCCGGCAGAGAGGTGATGTCCAAGTCGCCACCGGCGTCCCCGGAGGCAGGGATCCCGGCTGCGGTCAGATCACGGGTGATCGTGTCGGCGACGCGGCGGGCCAGGACCGCGCCCAGCACCGAGACCCCGATGGTGCCGCCCAGGGAGCGGAAGAACGCCACCGCGGAGCTCGCCGCGCCGATATCCTTCAACGCCACCCCGTTCTGGACAGCGAGCACGAGGTTCTGCATGGTCATACCGACCCCGATACCGACTAGCAGCATCGCGGCGCTGATCAGGCTCAGCGGGGTTTCATGATCGATGACGCCGAGCGCGAGGAACCCGCCGACCAGGACTACCGATCCGACCACGATGTAGGGCTTGATCTTTCCGGTGCGGGTGATGAGCCGTCCCACCACGATCGAGGAGACCAGGACTCCGGCCATCATCGGGATGGTGAGCAGGCCAGCCTCGGTGGGGCTGTAGCCGCGCCCGATCTGGAAATACTGCCCCAGGAACACCGCGCCACCGAACATCGCCATACCGACCGCGAGGCTGGCGAGGATCGCCAAGGCCGTGGTGCGTTCCCGGACGATGGCCAACGGCACCACGGGTTCCGGCGCGCGAGCTTCGACGACGACGGCGAGGCCGAGCAGCACCAGTGAGCCACTGACCATGGCGGCGGTCTGCCAGGACAGCCAGGCGAAGGAGTCGTCAACAAACGACACCCAGATCAGCAGCACGCTCACACCGGCGGCGATGAGGGTCGCCCCCAGGTAGTCGATCGACACGTCGGAGCGGCGGATGGTGGGCACCCGCAGGGTGATCTGCAGCACCACCAGGGCGATCAAGGCGATCGGTACGCCCACCAGGAAACACCAGCGCCAGCCCAGCCAGGAGGTGTCGACGATGACGCCGCCCAGCAGCGGTCCGCTGACTGTGGCCAGCGCCATCACCCCGCCGAGGTAGCCGTTGTACCGACCCCGTTCCCGCGGCGGGATCAGCGCGGCGATCACGACTTGGACCAGGGCCTGTAGCCCACCGACCCCCAAGCCCAGGAACGCACGGGCGGCGATCAGCTGCCCGGCGTTTTGGGACAGGCCACTGAGCACAGAGCCCACGATGAACAGCACGATCGCGATCTGGACCAGGGCCTTCTTGTTGAACAGGTCGGCGAGCTTGCCCCAGATCGGAGTGCTGGCGGTAGCGGTGAGCAAGGTGGCGGTGACCACCCAGGTGAACTGGGTCTGCGAGCCGTGCAACGCGCCGATGATCTTCGGAAGCGCGGTGGACACGACGGTCGCACTGAGCATCGCGACGAACAACACCAGCAGCAGACCGCTGAGCGCCTCAAGGGTGCGGCGATGGGACATCGGCTCGGTATCGGCATCGGCTGTGCTCATCAGGCGGTCTCCAAGAGGCGGTTGAGTGAGGGTGGCTTCAGCGCAGGTGGCCGGCTCAGTGAGGGCACGCCAGGTTATAACCCGCAGGGCTTGTTTCTCATTGCGCAAGTTTGCTCATTGAGAAGTAAGTCACTGGATCGCGTAGGCTTCCAGCGATGGAGGAGAGCAAGGGTTTGCGGGAACGCAAAAAGGCCGCGACCCGCCTGGCGCTACACCGAGCCGCGTTGGAGCTTGCGCTGCGTCACGGACCCGACCGGATCACCGTGGAGTCCATCGCCGACGCCGTCTCCGTCTCCCGGCGTACCTTCTCCAACTACTTCTCCAGCAAGGAAGAGGCGATCGTCTACGGCGACCTGCTGCGGCTGCGTCGCCTGCTCGACCTGGTACGGGAGCGCCCCATCGAGGAGGCGCCCTATATCGCCCTCACCCAGGCGGTGCGCCGATGGATCGACGAGGCTGAAGGCTTCGACCCTGAGTGGCTGGCGCAGCGACGAATGCTCGGGCGGCACCCCAGCCTGCTCCCGCATCAGGCCGGGGTGTACGCGCTCATCGAACGCGAACTCGCCACAGAGCTTGAGCGGCGACTCTCCGAAGACGACTCCCGGCCGCTGCGGGCCCGGGTTCTCGCGGCGATCCTCCTGACGGCGCTGCGCGTCACCACCCAGATGTGGATGGAACAGCCCGATCGCCCCTTGGCCGAGATGGTCGACACCACGCTCGACTACCTGACCGCCTGTAGCCTCTACCACCCCCACGTTTAGCGAGCGTCGTAGCGGCGACGCGCCTCATCAATGTCGTCCACATGCTCCAATGCCCAATTAATGAGCTTTAACACCGTGTCCAGCAAGGTCTCCCCAAGCGGCGTCAATGCGTAGTCAACTCTGGGTGGCACGACGGGGTACACCGTGCGGCGAACAAGCCCGTCCCGCTCCAAGCCGCGGAGCGTCGAGGTAAGCATGCGTTGACTGATCCCCGGGATGTCCCGCCGCAGCTCGCTGAAGCGGCGGGTGCCTTTGCCGAGTTCACTGATGACGGTGAGGGCCCATTTCTCGCCCACCCGCTCGAGTACCTCCCGAACCCGGCAGGTCGTGTCGTTACGAGCGGCCAGCGTCGCTGCCACCATGGAGCGGGATCCATCGATGGGAGCGTCTTCGCTGGTAGGTGCCATTAGTTCCCTCCAGTTCACCGAGGCAGAAAAAAGTGCCTTCTTCCGTGCGCTTCCATGCTCACGCAGACTGGCAATGGCGACCAGAACGGCGGCGACCGGATGAAACCCGGCCTCTTATAAGAGGAGTCGTCGGTCAAGTGTCATGCCCTCGATCGCTGGGAGAAAGCCCAGCGAGGCTCTACGCGAAAGCCAACGTGTCAATGAGTCGGTACCTGCTGCCTTAAAAAGGCGCAACCGGCCCACCAGGAAGGAAATTTCATGACTATTCAGGCGCCCCCTATTGATGAGAGCTTCGCGAAACTGCCCGACGACCCGCAAATTGATCGCGCCGTGGCCGCGCTACGGGAAAACGGGTTCGTCGTCCATGTGGTCGACACCGTTGCAGCCGCGCGGGCTCTTGTCCTTGATCTGATTCCCCGCGACCAGAGGGTATTCACCGCCACCAGCGAGACCTTGCGACAGTCGGGGATCACCGCCGCCATCGACGAATCCGAGGATTTCCGGTCGATCCGTCGAGAGGCGGGCAGGGTCGAGACTCCTTACGAGCGCATCGTCATGGGAGCGACGCCTGACGTGATCGTCGGCAGCGTCCACGCGGTGACCGAGGAAGGGCATCTGGTTGCCGCCTCGGCGAGCGGCAGCCAGCTCGCTCCCTACGCGGCGGGCGCGCGGAAGGTGATTTGGGTGGTCGGCGCGCAGAAGGTGGTGCCGGACCTAGAGACGGCGCTGCGTCGAATTCGCTCCTACAGCCTGCCCCGGGAGTGGCGGCGGTATCAGGAGGCGTACGGAAGGCCTTCGGTCATCGGCAAGATTTTGATCACGGAGCGAGAGCTATTCCCGGAGCGGACTACCGTCGTGCTGATTAAGGAGGAGATCGGGTTCTGAGGCCAGCGTCGTAGCACGCACCTACGGCGTAAGGCGTCGAGCGAAGCAGGCTACCCCGCAGTAATACCCCCGCAGTGGACGGTCGCTGTCATTGAACGCGACCGTCCACCCATATTGGTCGAAGACCGCAGCACAAGTGGGTGAGGCTCCGGAGCGAAAGACGTCAGGAGAAGGCATAGGCCGGTTTGCCGGACACGCTCTGACCAGTTGGGCACATTGTGGGAAAGGGATAGACGCCGATGTCGGCGGCTGGTCAGGATGAGCCGGTGAGTGAACGCTGGGAGACCCCTGAGGCCATAGCGGCGGCCTATGAACGATTCGTGGCGGCGATCCCAGGCTGGCGACCCCCTGCGGCGTACGGCCTCGGCGTACCTGCCGGGGATGGGACCGAGATCGAGTTCGTACGGGTGAACGTGGGGGAACACCCGCTCCCGGCGGTCGTGCTCGCCACCGTCTGCGGCCACACGGCGGGGACCGCGTCCTACGTGATGGATGTCCCGGCGCTGGATCGGGCGATCGCCCTGCTGGAGCCAGCCGAGGCGTGCACCGCGTACGAACACCCCAACCTGTGGGCGTGGCGCCGGCTCCGGACCGAGCTTGCGGATGACGCCCGCGTCGTCGCGGTCTTCGTCGACGATGTCACCGCCGACGACGGTGACGCCGCCGTGGCCGCGCTCCGTCGCGCCATACAGCATTCAGCACCCCAAGGCGCCTAATCCGGCATTCCGATTCCGAGTGTGCGGGATCGGGCGCCTCAGGCAGCGGCTCCTTCTCGCCCGCCGTGGACTCGCATCGTCTCCTCCACCCCTTTTGCCGTACTGTGCCATGCCACATAACTCCTGTGCGGCCGTCCGCCGCCGTAGAGTCGGGGAATGACGAGGGGAACCGTGTACGGCGGGGAGCTCGCGACGGTCGCCGAACCGACCAGCATGCTGCTCCCAGGGCATGACGTGCCCCTGGGGCGCTACACCACGGTGCGGCGGCTGCTGCCGCAGCGCACCCGTCGGATGGTCGGCGCCTGGTGCTTCGTCGACCAGTTCGGCCCCGAGGATGTGGCCGGCCGTCCCGGCATGCGGGTCCCACCGCATCCCCACATGGGGCTGCAGACCGTCACCTGGCTCGTCGACGGCGAGATCCTGCACCGGGACAGCCTGGGCAGCGTCCAGACGATCCTGCCGGGACAGGTGAACCTGATGACCTCCGGGCACGGCATCGCGCACTCGGAGGAGTCACCACCGGAGCATCCGCCCCTCATGCATGGCCTTCAGCTGTGGATCGCACTGCCGGATTCCGCGCGGCACTGCGCGCCAGGCTTTCACCATTACCCGACCGTGCCCGTCGTCGAGGCGGACGGCCTGAAGGCCACCGTGGTCGCCGGTTCCTTCCTCGGCGTCACCTCACCGGTGACTGTCTACACGCCACTGGTGGGCGCCGATATCCGGATCACGCGTTCCGAGGGTGCGCGCCTTGAGCTGGAGGCGACATTCGAGTACGCGGCGCTGGTGCTCTCGGGCGCCGCGACGATCGACGACACTGCCCTGGAGCCAGGCAGCCTGCTGTATCTGCCGCCGGGGCGTACCTCGCTGCCCGTCACCGGCCACCCCGGGACCCGGCTGTTCCTGCTCGGCGGCGAGCCGTTCGATGAGCCGCTAGTGATGTGGTGGAACTTCGTGGGCCGTTCCCATGAGGAGATCGCGGAGGCGCGTGAGGACTGGGAGACGGGGCGGCGGTTCGGCACCGTCACCGGATACCCCGGTGATCCGTTGCCGGCGCCCGCGATGCCGATGGTCCGCCTGAAGGCCCGGGACCGTCACGGCCGCACGTTTCCCGCGTAGATACAAGAATCTATAGAGTTATCTCTTTTTGGAGAGATCTGGTTTTTATCTCAAACGTGTCGGTTATGTCGGCATCATTTCTATGGGGTACTGATTGATCGACTTGTGCTGGGCGGAATGTCCCCTCTGTTGTGAAAATGAACCTGAGATTTGTCCTTTAGGTCACATCGCCAAGTAGTTGACATGTCAACAGGGCGGGCTACCCTGGATGTAGTTGAATATAAAACTATCCTGGAGCGCTGTCATGCCCGCCATCACCGTCGACGATCCACTGACCCTGCCGCGGGTGCCTCGCCCCGATCCGCGTACCACCGTCGACCGTCCGGTGGTGTCGGTCACCACGGCGCCGCACGGATTCGAGGGAGAGGGATTCCCGGTCCGGCGGGCATTCGCCGGTGTCGATCTGCGGGCGCTCGATCCCTTCGTCCACATGGACCAGATGGGCGAGGTGGAGTACGCCCCCGGCGAGCCCAAAGGCACGCCCTGGCACCCTCACCGGGGTTTCGAGACCGTCACCTACATGATCGACGGACAGCTGGTGCACTCCGACTCTCACGGGGGCGGCGGGCTGATCGGCGGCGGTGACACCCAGTGGATGACCGCGGGCTCGGGGATTTTGCACATTGAGACTCCACCCGAGCATTTAGTCGTTAGCGGCGGGCTGTTCCACGGCATTCAGTTGTGGGTGAATCTGCCCCGGGCGTTGAAATTCGCCCCGCCCCGCTACCAGGACATCACACGGAATAAGGTGGCGCTGCTGACTTCCCCGGACGGGGGCGCGCTGATCCGTCTCATCGCCGGGAAGATCGGGGAGCACACCGGCCCGGGCTCCACGTACACCCCGATCACATTGGTGCATGCGACCCTCGCTCCTGGGGCTTCCCTGACCTTGCCGTGGCGGCAGGACTTCAACGCTCTGGTCTACACCTTGAGCGGCCAAGGCTCGGTGGGGACGGAGCGGCGGCCGATACGGACCGGGCAGCTCGCTGTTTTCGGCGCTGGGGGAGCGTTGACGGTCTCCGCGTCGTCGGAATTGGACGTGTTCATTCTGGGCGGGCGGCCGATTCGGGAACCCATCGCGATGTACGGGCCGTTCGTGATGAATACCAAAGCCGAGCTCATTCAGGCTTTTGAGGACTATCGGGCCGGCCGTTTGGCGACCATGGTCGCCGCTCACGCCGATGTCCAAGGCGAAACCTCAAATTCGGATTAGGCGTCTGACCCTTTCTACTGACTCTTTCTACAGCTTGGATGTCGAGTTATCCCTCACTGGAGGAAAAGTTCAGTGGCTAACGTCAATCTCGCAGTGATCTACTACTCAGCGACCGGCACCGTCCACCGAATGGCCGAGCGGCTGGCCCAGGCGGGGGAGAAGGCCGGTGCTGAGGTGCGGCTGCGGCAGGTGCCTGAGCTCGCGCCGGAGGAGGCGATCGCCTCCAACGCCGCGTGGAGCCAGCACTTCGACACCACTAAGAACGAGCCGAAGGCCACCCCGGACGACATCGTCTGGGCCGACGCGGTGCTGTTCGGTACGCCGACCCGGTACGGGAACATCGCCAGTCAGCTCAAGCAGTTCATCGACACCCTGGGTCCGCAGTGGCAGCAGGGTCTGCTCGCCGACAAGGTGTACGCGGGCTTCACCGCCACGATGACCGCCCACGGCGGCCAGGAGACCACGCTGCTGGCGCTGTACAACACGATCTACCACTTTGGCGGCATCATCGTGCCCCCCGGCTTCACCGACCCGCTGAAGTTCGCCGACGGCAACCCCTACGGGGTGTCGCACGTGACCGGCCCGAACAACAACGACCCGCTGGGCGAGGCGCAGAACGCGGCGCTGGACCACCTGGCCAACCGCGTCATCGCGATCGCCGCCCGTCTCAAGGCCGGCGCCAACGCCAACTGAGTTTCTGACTTTCCCTCACCTCCCACCTCAGGCGTGGGTTCAGGGCCGGAGAACCGGTACCTGAGCCCACGCCAAATGTCATGCCGGGCAGCTTTTTCAGCTGCCCGGCATACCAGCGGGTCTGGGCAGGGTCAGTCGCTCGTGGGGTCCGGCGTCGCGTCGTCCGAAGCATCCGGAAGAGTCGAAGAGTCCGGGACATCGCCGGCTAGCAGACGCCGCGGGTCCACCCCGCGGTCGGCAAGGAGCGCCTCGGTGAGGTCGGCGAGCCGGCGGGCAGCATGCGGATCCAGGGTCGGCAGGGTCAGGTCAAGCAGCCGGCCCCGGTCAACGGCGGTCATCGCCTGCCGGGGCGGATGATCGATGAACTCCAGGATCGGGCCGATCGCACGTTCCACCGGGCGCGCCGCGATCCGCGCCATGAGCCGAATCAGGACGCGGTTGAGAGGGCCGAGCGTGGACACATCACCGCTTCGCGTGAAACCCGGGTGGTACATGACGAAGCGGGCCCGGCCTCCAGAGCGTTCCGGGTAGGCGACCCCCAGCAGGTCGGTGGCCCGCCCGGCGTGAAGCTGGGCCCGTATCACGCTGTAGCGGCGCTGCAGATGTAGGTCATCCCAGAGCACGGAGCCGGCGGTGGTGCCTACCCCGGCCACGCTCACGATCACCGGGTCAGGAGCGGCGTCCAGGACGGAACGCAGACCATAACTGAGGAGATAGCGGCTGAGGTAGTAGAGCGCGAACGTGGACTCTAAGCCGTCGGCGGTTTCCACCCGCTTCCGCTGAGGCCGGTTGGCGCAGAGCACGAGCGCGTCCACCATGCGGTGTCGGCGGGTGATCTCTGCGATGACGCGAAGGTTGTCGGCGATGGAGCTTAAGTCGGCGTGGATGAACTGGAGGCGTTCGCCTGCCCGTGCGTGCTCGGTCAGGGCCTGTCCCTTGGCGGCGTTACTGCCGATGACGACGACCGTGTCTCCCCGGTCCAGCCGGGCGAGGGCCGTGGCCCGCCCCATGCCGTCGGTACCCCCGCTGATCACGATTGTTTTGGGCATGCGTTCCTCCCCCGCCACGCCTATCCAGTCCTGGGCCGGGCCGCTTCTGTGATGATCGGTAACGTGTCGAATCGGGGAAAGGAGGCAGTTTCGTGTCAGGTACGGACATGAATGTGCCCTCCGTACTGGCCACCCGGTTACCGTCACCGGTTCCCGCGGCCGAACTTGAGGCCTGTGTGGTCACCGACGTGATGCGCCGGATGGGCGACAAGTGGAGCATGCTGCTCCTCATCCTGTTGGGGCACCGGTCCTACCGGTTCAACGACCTGCAGCGGGCCGTGGAAGGGCTCAGCCAGCGCATGCTCACCCGGACCTTGCGTTCCCTGGTCCGCGATGGCCTGGTGGCGCGCACGGTGTATCCGACCGTGCCGCCCGCTGTCGAATACGCGCTCACGCCGTTGGGAAGAAGCCTGCTGGAGCCGCTGTCCGCGCTGGCCGACTGGGCGGTCGCGCACCAGTCCGAGATCACCGCCGCCCGGCGGGCAGCGGATGCCGAGGACACTGTCGGCCAGCGGACACAGGCTTCACCGTGGTCTGCGCGGCTTTAGGGCCTCCGACTTCCACGCCACTGCACTGTCACAGGGCGACTACCTCTTCCTGACACGCACCGCTTAATGGATTCATGGCGGTGTGCGTACGCGCGCCGCCCAGCATCACGTCGAATCTGGCGGGTGAACGGCGGGGTGGCGGGGCGACGCTGCTCGGTGGTGTCCGCTTCTGCGTCTTGAGGGGAACGGGGACGTGCTAGGCAGATTCCGGGACCAGCGACGATGAGGGGAAACAACTGTGGTAGACGCAATGTGTCGAACACGTGTTCGAATCTAGCGCCTCCCTCTGACGGAAAGTCGACATGAGAACGCACTCCATTGATGATGGGGTGTGATCTACGTCTCATGCAAAGAACTCTGAAAGATCTTCATGTTATAAGCGGAGGGCGTGGGTGGTTCGGGTCCTCCCGACCGCCCGAACCACCCACGATCTTGAAGTTCTGATGGCTCGACGCTCTGACGGAGCGCGCGGTCAGCGACGCGACTCGGAGCGAGCCAGGGACGCCAGATACGCGTTGTACTGCTCCAACGGGTCCTGCGAAGGGTCGCCGGTCTTGGCGGCCCGCTCAGCGGCCCGGTCCAGTCGCCGCTGCTCCCGCTCATCAGCGCGGATCCACTGCACCAGCAACGCAATGGCGACCACGAGGCTGGGCAGCTCCCCGAACGACCAGGCGATACCGCCCGCGGTGCGCTGATCGGCCAACGGGTCGGGCATCCACGACAACCCCAGCCCGCGGTACCAGTCGAGGGCCAGCGGGGCTCCCGACTGCATCAGGATCACCCCGAAGAAGGCGTGGACCGCCATTCCAGCGAGGAGGATGATCAGCCGAATCGGTGGGGCGGCACGCCGAGGAGCGGGATCGATACCGATGACCACCCAGTAGAACAGGTAACCGGCGCCCAGCAGATGCGCCAGCATCGCCAAGTGGGCCGCGTGAGACCTCAGGCTCAGCTCGTACAGGCCCGTGAAGTACATCATGAACAGGCTCACCGCCATGAAGGCCAAGGCCACGGCGGGACTGGTCAGCACCTGGGTCACCCGGTTGTGCAGGAGCAACCGTAGCCACTCCTTAGGCCCGCGCATCCCCGGTTCGGAGGCGGGGCGGAAGGCCCGGAGCGCCAGGGTGATCGGGACACCGAGTACCAGCAGGATCGGCGCCAACGTCATCAGCGCCAGATGCTGGATCATGTGGATGCTGAACATGATGGGCGCGTAGCGGGCGATGCCGCTGCTAGTGGCCAGCACTACCACTGCCCACCCGGCGCACCAGGCGACGACCCGCCCCACCGGCCAGCGGTGCCCGTTGCGCCATAGCCGGATCACCCCAGCCAGGTACAGGCCGACGGCGATCACGGCGATCCCCAGGTAGAACGGGTCAAGCAGCCAGTTTGACAGCAGGCTGCCGAAGGTCGGCGCCGCCGCGGGAGGGGTGAAGCCCAACTGCGCCGCGGCGGAGGTCTCCTCCGCGTACACCACCTCCGGTGGTGTCCGTGACAGCGCGGTCGCCAGACCAAAGGTGGCCCCAAACAGCACCAGCTCCACCGCTGCCAGGCGACGGAAGGCCCCCCGCCGCCCTTGCTCCAGCGCAGGTAGGGTCGCTCGACGGTGCCACCAGCCCAGTCCAACCAGCAGCACTAACGCGCCCACTTTGGCGAGCGCCTCGACGCCGTACGGGCTGCTCCAGCCTCCCTGCCCCAGGCGGCTGAACGCGTTGAGCAGGCCGCTGAGCGCCACCACGATCACGCACACCAGGGCCAGGCGCGAGTACCGGCCAACCGCCCGCGTCAGGGCCGGGGGAGCCAGGTGGCGGGCCAGCAGGAGGGCGATGAGCCCACCGGCCCACAGCACGGCCGCCACCACGTGCCACAGCAGACTGGAGACCGCGACCTGGTGGTTCCCGGCCGCCGCGGAGTGACCGGTGAACACCGGCGGCAGGGTGGCCGCGATCCCGATCAGCGTCAATATCGCGGCGCCAGTGACCGACAGCACCATCCGGCTGGCCACGGCGATGATGGCGGCGCCGGCCATGACCAGCAGCAACGCGCGGCCCTGACTGATATCCCACACGAAGCTGATCAGGATTCGGACGCTCAGATCGGACACCGGAATCGCGAGGATGTCCGAGAGGGTGTACACCAGCTCGGCACCGGTCAGCACCAGCCACACCAGCGCCGCCCAGGAGGCCGCGCGCAGCCACCGGTAGCCGTGCGGGCCGACGGTCCGGCCACCCCGGCGGGCCGCGGAGGATGAGGTGCCCTGGGCCTTATCGCGGTCACGGGCGGGCACCAGACCCGGGGTCAGGAAGGCCGCCGCCATGAGCGTCCCTACCGTGGCGGCAGCGGCGAGGTTACCGAGCGCGCTGACGATGGGGAGCGCCCACGGGGTGATCGGGCCGGGACTGGGGAGCCCAGGGATCACCTCGGTGTCCACGGCGTCGGCCGCCACCAAGGCGGTGATCAGGACGGTCAGGGCCGCCGCCACGGCGGCGGCCAACACCCCTAAACGCTGCAGTGGCACAACCTTCACTCCTCTTCCGCCGGCGCCGCGGTGGTACGGCGGTCGTCGCCTCAAGGCCGCGGAACCGCCGCGGTGATTTCAGGTCGTGCCCGCGGGACCGATCAGGCCGGGCTCAACCCCGGCTCTTGGCCGCTCGGGACGCGACCAGGACATATGCCAGTATGCCGACGACGATGGCAGCCCCTGCGCCGATGACCCACCACCAGGCTCCCAGACCGTCACCCTCGTCACTGGATTCCTGCGCCACGGTGCCGGCCGAGAGGGTCTCCTCCGATTCCACGGTGTCCTCCTCGGTCGGCTCGGTGGTGGGGGAGGTGTCCGGTTGCTCGGTCGCGCTCGGCTCGGGCGCGGGAGCCGTCACCGTGAACGTCACGGTTCCCTGGATCGGGTGCCCATCGGCGGACACCACCCGGTAGGCGACGGTGTATTCACCACTGGCGGGGATGAGCGGCTGGACCACTTCAGCGCCTGAGATCTGAGGAGGTCCGTCAGCCAGGGAGAAACCGGTGGATTCGGTCACCGTGATCGTGACCAGATCGGGGTTGAGTTCTTCGCTGAAGACGAGCACCACGCTCTCGGGGGCGCTGTCCAACTCCTCGCCCGCGGCGGGCGTACTGGATAGCAATTGGGCGTGTGCGGAGGCGGGGGAAGCCGGCAGCACGACGAGAACGGCGGCCAGAACAGTGAAGCCGGCCAGAACGGCGAGCCGGGCTAGTCTGCGACAGACGAGAGGCATGTCAGCTCCTGACGGCACGGGGGATCCTCATCTGTCCATGGTCGTCTCCCGGCCGGCGTCAGTTCCCGTCCGTTTGAGATCGTTACCCGCGTCACCATTCCGCGCCGCCGACGGCGCGCCGATCATGACGGCACCACCACGGTGAACGTGGCGGTGTGGACCTGATCGTCGACTTGGAAATCCAGGTACATCCGGTAGGTACCGGGGCCGGGCGCGGCCAGCCAGACCCGGAGCGCGCCCTGGTGCAGCGCGTCTTCGGTGTGGACGTGCACGTAGCCGAGGTCACCGTCCCGGAGCACGATCAGGTGCCCGTACGCCTCGAGATACGGCTGAAGTTGGACCGGCTGTCCGTCCCGCTGAATGCGGAACAGTAACGGCTGCACCGCTTCGGTGCCCGGGGTGCCTTGGTAGGAGACCTGGAACCCATCGACGTTTATCTCCTGCTGCGCGGGCGGCAGCGGGTGGGGCGTGTCGTCACCCGGCACCGTCAGATCGGCCCCCAATACGAGGGGAAGCGGGGCGGCGTCGGCTGGCAGCACCGTGAAATCCGCGTACACCCGCCACGTCCCCGGCTCTGGGAAGGTGAGCTCCACCGACCAGGTGCCGTTGTCATCGAGCCGGGGGTGTAGGTGCTGGTAACCGCTGAGATCGTGGCGGACGACCACGAGGTGGAGGGGCATGCCGTGGACCTGCGCGTATTCCCGGGCCGGCTCGGAGTCAGGGCCGATGATCTGGAACCGCAGGGTGAACGGTACGCCCGCCGGCGCGACGCTCTTCTCCAACGTGAGGGTGTAGCCAGCGACGCTGGCCGTCAGGCCTCCCGCCTCCGCCACGGCCGGTGAGGGTACGCCCGCCGTCGACGCTGGACCGGACACGTGGCTGTGGCTATGGGTGCTCTCCCCGTCCCCGCCGGCCACACCACCGTCAGCGGGACGTGGCGTGTGCACCACCCAACCCAGGCCGAGGCCCAGCAGCAGCGTGACAACAAGACCGCCGGTGACCAGGGAGAGCCGCATGGGTCACCCCGTCGCACCGACCAGTTCGTAGCCGGCCTCGTCGATGGCCGCCCGGACGTCCTCCTCGGACAGTGGCTGGTGACTGAGCACTGTGACCTGGCCGGACTCCAGATCGACGTTGACCTCCTGCACACCGGCCAGCTTCGACACCTCCTCGGTCACCGCTTTCACGCAGTGCCCACAGGTCATCCCCGTCACCGTGTAGGTGGTCCGTACCGCCATCATGATCCCCTTTGAGCCTTAAAGGCTATGCGCGCACCAAACGCGCGATCGCGTCCGATGCTTCCTTGACTTTCGCGTTGGCTTCCTCGCCGCCCTTGGCGACCGCCTCGGCGACGCAGTGGGCGAGGTGGCTTTCCAACAGGCCGACCGCGACGGCTTGGAGCGCCTTCGTGGCGGCCGAGATCTGCGTCAGGATGTCGATGCAGTAGGTGTCGGCCTCCACCATGCGTTGCAGACCGCGCACTTGTCCTTCGATGCGGCGCAGTCGCGCGAGCAGCTCTTCTTTATTGGCGCTGTATCCGTAGTGAGTCATCGGTCGTCCTCTCGGGTGGCCCATCGTATCATACCCCTACCCCCCTACCGTATCTAGAGGCGTAGGCATGGGCATTTCGCGCTGTTCGGGACGTCACGTGCCCCTGACATCGGCCCCTTGAACGCGGCACACGGTTCTCATAGTGGGGCGTTAAGCAATGGTCTCGCGTCCCCATGGGGTGGAGGGGGACGCGAGACCGTGGAAAAGGAGCTAGGTCGAGGCCAGCGGATGGGCTACAGAGGGCTTGACATCAAGCTCCCGGAGCAACGGTGGGCCGAACGGTCAACAGCCGATCCGGGTGGGGGCGAAGACCACATCGTCGAACCACAGGACGCTGTCACCAGCCTCGGCTTCCCACCCGAACCGGAAAGCGGACAGAGAAGGAGTCCAAGGCCGCGATAGCCAGGTGGCGTCGATATTGGGGGTGGGGACTCCGTCGGCCTCCAAGCCGGGGATCAGCGTACCGTTCACCCAGGTACGGACAAAACCGCCCCGGTCTACCAGATACTCCACACAGTTCCACGTTCCGGCGGGCAGCGGCATGGAGTAACTCAGCCCGCCGGGGATCGGAGCGGGCAGGGTGACGTCGTCGGCGGTCCGATGCCACAGCAGGGCGCCGTACTGGCCACCAAACCGCAATTCACCGCCGGTGGAGGTGTCCGTCATCGAGATGAGCGTCGTCCGCGGGCTGGGCAGCGGGTTGGTGGACAGCAGCCACAGACGGACGTACACGGTCGGCCCCAGTGTCCGAAGATCGAGAGTGCTTTGGACGAAGATGTGGTTACAGCGGCCGGGGAGGCCATGGACCCGGATCGACTGGCTCCCGGTGTGCGCCCGGGTGGTGTCTACGAACGCGCGGCCGGTGCCCTGGCAGTCCAGGTATGTCATGAACCACCTGCCGCTCGGGATAGAGCTGGTCTGATCCTCGAAGCTGTCGCAGTAGGCAGGGGCGGTGCAGACAGCCGTGGGCGTGACGCTCGGGGAAGGCGTGCTGGGGGACGGGAGAGGTTCGTTGCAGGGTGTGCCGTTGAGCGCGAAGTCGGTCGGTATCTCGTTGACCCCTGAGTAGGAAGCCTGAAATCCGAACGACACGCTCTCCCCGGTGGAGATGTCGCCGTTGTACGTCACGTTTCTGGCGGTCACATTCGGGCCGTCTTGAGTGATAGCAACGTTCCAGCTGTGCACGATCGTCTGATCGCCGTTGAAGCTCCACGTGAGCTCCCAGCTGGTGAGCGGGGGTGCGTTGTTGGTGATGGTGACTGTAGCGACGAAGCCGGTCCTCCAGTCGATGAGGACGTAGTCGACATCGCAGGCGGTCTGGGCACGGGCCGGCGTACCCCGGAAAACAGTGAGCGTTGTCAGTAGGAGCGTCACTGTGGTGAACGCCGCGATCAGCATGAAAAAGCGGCGCCTGGGCTGGGTGGGGTACGTCGGGAGTGGAAATTGGGCCGTGTACATACCGAAACTCCAGGGGGACTAAGAACGTGTTGAATTGCTGGCCCGAACAACTCCCTATTGCTTCATATCGCATAAAAGTAGCTTCTGTCAATGGTTCTTTTACAGGGAGTGAATCTGTTTAGAGAGAGGTGTGTGGTGGGATATCGGCTGGGTGTCGCCGGCGCGCTGAGGACGTGGGGCCGCGTACCTGTCCAATGGTGATATTTCGGTGACCGAATGAGCGGTCAGTCACCCCGTGGCGACGAATCGGTGCGTTTGTGTGCCGGTCAAGAGGGGTAAAACCCGTTCAGGGCTGAATAATGGTTTATAATTCTCAAAAACTCTCAAGCGTGAGGTATCTTTGTTTTTTGGATTCACTTTATATATTAAAGTTTTCGAGGGTGTATATGAGATCTTGAATGTTAAGATCATTGAGTGATCCGCAATGGGGCAGGGGTACGACCAAGATCGGCGACGCGACGGCCCGAATTCGGGATCTTCAATCCGGGATAGGTTCCGGCGTTGAGATCATCTCATTCATTTGAGTTCATGAAGTGAAGGGGTACGTGCGATCCCGCCTTCTGCCTCCTGAGCGGCCTCAACCGAGAGCCTGGAAGAGGGTCTCGCCAGAGACCGTCGGGTCACAGGGGGTGACGGTCAGGAAACGGTGACCGGGTTCACCCACCCAGTGGAACTCCGCGGCCGGGTTGTGTCACTCTGAACCGTCGGGCAGGGACACATGCGGGCAGCCTTGGACCGAGGTGCAGGCCACCTGAAACTGTGCTCTCTAATCCAGGTGCCGTTTGGAAATCGGGCGCCTATTCACCGACTCCAGCGGGTAGACGCGCAGGTCAAACTTCACCGCGGTCAGACCCAGGTGCCGCCGCGCCCTCCGAAGGCCATGCAAGGCCAGGCTCGTCCATAGGCAACCGATATCGACGTAGATGTCACCACGCCTGGTTCGAGACTGAATTCGGGATCTTGGCGTGACACGACGTACCCTCCTCGATAACGGCGACCTTCTTACGAGGCGTCATCCATTCAGCCTGTCCTGCCAAGCCGGTCTCGAAACCCCATCGACTTCCTGGCATGATCGACGCACTTTCATCGCCTTCGATGAGTTCTTGTCGCGGTGTCATCTTTGGTGGCCGCCAGCCCAGACGTATCAACCGCGGTGACCGCCACATATGGCGTTGGCCGTGGTGATCGGTGGTTCTGGCGCCCGGATCGCCATTTAGCTTTGACACGGAAGGGACGGGATGGACGAAACCGCCCCGGTCCTCGTCGTCGGGCTCAACGACGGGCCCGGCGCCGCCGCCGCGTTGCGTTGGGCGGTCCAGGAGGCCAGGTTGCACGAGGCCCGGATCCGAGCGGTGTACGCCTACAGCGAGCCTGTGGTGGCTGACATCAGCATGGTGCCGCCGGATCAGGCGCAGCGCCTGGAGCAGGCGCAGCGGGCCGCTGAACTGTGGTGCGCGTCGGCTCTGGAAGGACTAGCAGGACTGTTCGGCATTCCGGTGGAGGTGGTGGTCCAGGTGGGGCCGCCCGGACCGGTCCTGGTCCAGGCCAGTGAGAACGCCTTGATGCTGGTGGTAGGTGGCCGGCGACGTCACGCGCTGCACCGGCTGCTCCACGGGTCGGTGGGGCACTACTGCCTGAACCACGCGACCTGTCCGGTGGTCGCGGTCCCGGTGCCTCAGAGATGACGTACCTCACAACAGGGAGGGCAGGCGATGCGTCACAAAGACGGACAACGCCATGGCCGACGGTGCCACGGGACACCGGCGTTACAGAAACCCGGCCCATACTTGCTGTAACGCCGTGTGTCCGCGTGGGTGCGTAACGCTGTGTGAGGCGTGCGGCTCACGAATCGGCCACGTGTCCGTTACGCCTGTCGGTCACTCCGGGTACGCTCCCTCCGGGACCGGCCGCAGCGTGCCGACGCGGGCCCACAAGGTACCGCGTATCACGCAACCGGACCTTACGGGTCGGGTCGGTCGGCCGGTGGTCAAACCGGTGGGTGGCCACCACATGGTCCGGTGCGGCACGGTGACGTGGATGAGGGTTGTCCGCGATTCAATGGGGGCAAACCAGATGGTGTATCGGAGTGATGAGGACCGTGAGGTCCGGTTGGACGACGATGAGCTTGTGGTTCTCCCTGACCAGACCCGTGACGATACCGACAACGGGTGGGGAGAGCGGGTTCGCGCCAACGACATCCGGCTTCTGGAGGAGCGGCCACCGCACTGGGACTGAAGCCGCGTCCGGTGGTCAGCGCCGCACCAGCGCGTCGCGGATCTCGGTGAGTAACCGGACCTCCTCACTCGGGGCGGCCGGTTCGGGCTCCTCGCCGCGCTTGCGGCGCTCGGCCAACGTGTTCATGGGAAGGACAACGAGGAAGTACAAAGCCGCCGCCGTGATGAAGAACGCGATCACGGAGTTGAGGAACTCACCCCAGGTGAAGACGACCTCCCTGATACGCCAGGTTCCACTGAACTCATGACCGCCAGACAGTAGCTGCACTAAGGGGTTGAGGAACGAGTCTGTCAGCTGCTGAACGACGGTGTTGAACGCGGCACCGACCACCACACCCACGGCCAGGTCGACGACGTTGCCGCGCATGATGAACTTCTTGAAACCCTCGATCATCCCCTACTCCTGACGCGTACCGCGTGAACTTTGGGGGTGCACTGTAGTGCGTGCGTCAGCGGTAGGCGTGACAGGGGGAATGAGGTACGTCAATAGCCGCGGTCGGGCAGCAACCGACCGCGGCGGCGTGCACGAGCCGGCCACCGCGTACCCGCGCCATGGGCCGGTGGGAAGCTGCGTAGGGCCACCGGGGCGCCGGGGACGCCCCGGAAAAGGCGGCGAGCAGGTCAGGCAGACGCGCTGGAGCTGGCGGTCGCCTTCTGTGAGGAACTGCTTGAGGAGGAGCTGCTGTCCTTGGCCCCCGACGAGCTCCCCGTGTCGCTCTTGCTGCTCCCGTTGGAGGAGCTCCGCGAGTCGGTGCGGTAGAAGCCGGATCCCTTAAAGACGATGCCGACGGCGGAGAACTGCTTGCGGAGTCGTCCCTCACACTCCGGACAGACCGTCAGTGGCTCGTCGGTGAACGACTGCACCGCTTCGAGCTGGTGCCCGCACTGGGTGCAGATGTACTGATAGGTCGGCACATTCGCCTCCGCTAGCACTCTCAGATTTCGAGTGCTAATGGTGCGGCACAACCGGCCCTTCCGTCCACCCGGCAGACCGATCACGTCGGGAAACGGCCTGAATTCCCTGCAAGGATCAAGATCCCCGCAGGAGCACGAGATAGGGTACGACGCAACGTATCAGCACCCGATCAGGTGGTCTGCCCCCTGTCAGGGGTATCCATCCGGGTTGTCCAGGCAGAAGGCCCACGCAACTAGCCCGCGACCAACCCTCAGCGAGCTTGCCGAGCCCGTCATGCACAGCCTGGCCCCTACATAGGCCTGTCCGGCCCGGCCGAAGGTCACCCCGGCAGCGGCAGGTATCCCAAGGACGGGGTGATCACCGCGGTCACCGGTTGATCGTGCGGCTCGGTCGGGACCTCATCGACCAAGTCACCGTCATACAGCAGAGCGATCACCGGAACGTCAGGGGAGCGACGAGCCAACGCCCGGTCGTAGGAGCCGCCCCCACGGCCCAGCCGCCGCCCTTGACGGTCCACTGCCAACGCCGGCACCAGGATCGCCGACGCTCGACGCAGCACCGAGCGCCCTAATCGCGGGCCGACCGGCTCCTGCAGCCCACGGCTGGCCGGCACCAGCGACTTGGCGCTGGCGTACTCCGCCCAATCCAGGTCCATATCCGGTCGCAGCACCGGCAACAACACCCGAACACCCAACCGCGCCAAGGTCTCAGGAAGCTGGGCCCCGCCTGGTTCACAACGCATGGGTTGATACGCGGCGATCAAAGGGGCGCAGTCCTGCGATTCGCTAGTCAGACGTGGGCCGAACAGCCGACCGACGATATCCGCTACCGCGGCTACTATCGCGGCGTCGGAGGCGGAGCGTTCCGCTTCGGATACTGAGCGTCGCGCGGCGAGCCGTTCGGCGCGCATTCTCGCCTTATAGCTATCCGGTGATGGGGAGGGACCCATGGCGCGGTTCACTGTGACAGCATCGCACCAACGTCTCTGATTTCCACTGATTGGTGACGGGTCAGTGATGACGAGCACGGGGGGTCGGCGATCCGTGGGTGGGCGGTGACGAGCACGCGTACACATGGGGGCAAGCGGTGACGTTACGCGCGCGGCTGACCGCGGCGTTCCTCGCGGTGGTTCTCGGGCCGGTATTGCTGGGAGCCGTCTTCGTCGGAGGTGCGGTCGGAGCCGTTAACCGGGACCGCTCCAACGAGCGGCTGGATGTCGCGACCACCGCAGTGTGGACGGCAATGGAGGCCCTGTGCGCCACCCTGCGTAACGCGGCGGAGATGGCAGGCATCTTGGCGGCCACCACCCAGCCGGAGGAGGCGGTCCGACGCGTCCTGGAACGCGGCTCGGTCCAAGAGGTGCGGCTGGAAAGCGCCACCGGTGAGGTACTCGCGACCGTGGGCGGGGTCAGCGGCCCGTGGGTGGACTGCACCTCCCCGTCCAGCCGAGCCTCCTCCCGAAGCATCGGCGGCCTGGCAGCCCGGGCTGAACTACGAACATCCCAGGACCGCCTCATCGGGTACGCGGTCGCCGCCGTGGCCCTGGATCGGACCTTGGTGACTCACCTGGCCGACGCCGCCGGCGTGGACATCACGGTGCTGGACGGTCGGAACGCCCCCCTGTCCACCCTGGAGCCCGAGCGGGTACAGACGCTGGCCGAACAAGCCACAGACGCCGCTGAAGGCGAGGTGTGGGAGACGACCGACGGTCTGTATGTCCGGGTGATCGAGCCGGACATCGGACAACCGCTGCGGCTGGGACTGTCCATCGGACGCAGCGATGAGCAGGGCCTGTACGCGGTGCTGCTCGGCGTTGTGGTCCTCGCCGGAGTCCTGGCGATCATCGCCGCCTGGTGGCTGGCCCGCTCCACCACCCGCCCCCTGGTGGAACTGGCCGCCGCCGCCGATCGGGTCGCCGCCGGTGACCTCGACGCCCGAGTGCCGGTGCGTACCAGTGACGAGGTAGGTAGCCTGGCCACCAGCTTCAACCGCATGACCCGCGAGACCCGGGGGTACGTGCAGGCCCTCACCGCTAGCCGGGACCAGCTGCGCCGGAACCTCGCTCTACTCGGCGACACCCTGCGCAGCACCCACGACCTGCACCGGATCCTGAAGGTGATCCTGGAGACGGCCCGGGCCACCACCGGTGCCCAAGCCGGCGTCGTCCTGCTGCTGGAGCGTCCCGACAACCGCCGCCCCGGGGTCCTGGTGGGGCAGTGCGCCGAAGGCCTGGAGGGCCGGGGCGTCGAGTTGGAGAAGCTGCGGCTGAACCTCAACGAAGGACTGCTCGGCACGGTCGCGGCCAGCGGGGAGCCCCGCCGCGGACGGGTCCGCCGAGACGGCCCCCTGCTGTCCCCTCGGGAACCCCGCTGCCACACCTATATCGCGGTGCCCTTCTCCGGCACCGGCCACAGCGGCGACGGCGAGGAACTGGCGCCTACCTCGTCCGGACAGCTGCTGGGGGTGCTGGCGCTGTACGACCGGTTGGGCTACGACGACTTCGACGACGCCGACCTGGTCACCCTGCAGACCTTCGCCAGCCACGTGGCGGTGGCGGTCGAGAACGTCCTCCTCCACCAGGAGACCCATCGGTTGTCGCTCACCGACGACCTGACAGAGCTGTGGAACTACCGGTACCTCAAGCTTTCCCTGCACCGCGAGATCGAACGCGCCACCCGGTTCAACCGGTCACTGGCGATCCTGGCGCTGGACCTGGACCGCTTCAAAGACATCAACGACAGCTACGGTCACCCCGTCGGCGACGCGGTGCTGATGGAGTTCGCCGACCGGATCCGGCAGGAGATCCGAGAGGTCGACCTGGCGTTCCGGCAAGGCGGCGAGGAGTTCGTGGTCCTGCTGCCTGAAACCGACAGCCAAGGCGGCGAGCGGGTCGCCGAGCGGTTGTGCGCAGCGATCCGCAACACCCCCTTCCGACCGGACAGCGGGTACCGCGCGGGCAACCCGCTCTCCATCAACGTCACGGTCTCAATCGGTATCGCGGTGTTCCCCCTCCACGGGCGTACCGGCGAGGAGGTCCTGGAGGCCGCCGACGACGCCCTCTACGCGGCGAAAGCAGCCGGCCGTAACACCTGGCGCGTCGCACGGACCTGCGACCCCATACCACCCGCCGACACCACACGCTCCTGCGACTCAGCCACCGACACCCCCGTCAAAGAATCGGTGGAAGATGTGCCCGTCGGCGCACCCGCCGACACGTCCGTAAAAGCGCTTCCGCGAACGCGTACCCCCTCCGATTCCTCAGAACGACCTTGAAATATCCAAAGTGACCAAAAGCACGCTCTAAAGGTGACCAGAAGCACGGTTGCCATGCCATACAGCAATCGGCGTGGACCGGGTACGCCGGTTACTCTCGCGGCATGCCCGAGCAGGTACCCGACACGCCTCAGCGTGCGCAACGTGCGAAAAAAGCAGTGATCCCCGCGGCTGGGCTGGCGACCCGGTTCCTGCCTGCCAGCAAGGTCGTGCCCAAGGAACTATTTCCCGTGGTGGACCGACCCGCCCTGCAGTACGTCGTCGAGGAAGCGGTGGCCGCCGGGCTTGACGACGTGCTCCTTATTACCGGGCGCGGTAAAAGCTTGATGATTGATCACTTTGATCGGCGCCCCGATTTGGAGGAGCGACTTAAAGCAAAAGGCGACCAGGCGCGCCTGGAAGCCATCATCCGCCCCGCCGAGATGGCCACCATCCACAGTGTCCGGCAGCAGGAGGCGCTCGGCTTGGGACACGCGGTCCTGTGCGCCGAACGGCACGTCGGCGACGAACCCTTCGCGGTTCTGCTCGGTGACGATTTCATCGACGAGCGGGACCCAGTGTTGCCCACCATGGTGGACCTCGCGGCCACCACCGGCGGCATCGTGCTGCTGTTGATGGAGGTGCCCTGGGAGGAGGTGCACCGTTACGGCGTCGCCGTGGTCGAACCCACCGATACCCCCGACGTGGTCCGGGTCGGTGGCCTGGTCGAGAAACCCGCGCGGGAGGACGCCCCCAGCAACCTGATTGTGGTGGGCCGCTATGTGCTGCCCCCCGGCATCTTCGACGCGATCCGCCGGACCGGACGAGGCCGCGGCGGCGAGATCCAGCTCACCGACGCCATGGAGCTGATGCGTCAGGAAGGTACACCCGTGCACGGCGTGATCTTCCGCGGGCGCCGGTACGACACCGGCACCCCTGAAGGGTGCCTGCAAGCCGCGATCCGACTCGCCTGCGATCGCGACGACATCGGCCCCGAGTTCCGTCAGTGGCTGGTGGAGTACGTGGATCGGGAACTGCGGGGATGACGTCAGCTCCGGAGCCGGTGCCGCGCGCCGACTACCTAGACGCTACCTAGGCGGTGTGCCGCACCGCGCCCGGCTGCTTCCCCCACTCGATCTGGAACCGAGAGCGGCATTACGGCAGCATCTTGGCCGAAGACGTCACCCACGGCCCACCCTCGACCACGCCGACAAATGGACGGGTACGCGGCGCGGTCCGCGAACGTGCTGACCGCCCGCCCCGACCGCCGGTCCACCTCAACGCGGTCGGCTCCCGCGGGGCGGATAGGTGGCGTCCGGTCCGGATGCTGCCCGACGCCTGCTTCTCCGCCTTCGCGGCCGCCGCAGGTGCGTCGAAGGCAGCCGACGCCAGCGTCCCCTCGCCTGGACTGCCCAGGGCATGGCGGCCTCCTTGGAGGAGACCCACAGGAGGAGTGCGGCGTACGCGGCGGAGCGCCGCGGCGACGGGTACACCGTGCGGCCAGCACCGGGTGGGCCATACACTTTGTCCGGTCTCGCCAAGGCGAATGATCTCCTAGTGATGGGAGATCGCACCTCCACCGCCATGGCGGGCACCACGGTGGATGTCCTCCCTATTGATCGGCGAAGATGAGCGCACATCCAGGCTGGCCCGCTGTCCTCACCGACGGCCCGGTGATCCTGCGCCCATTCCGGCGCTCCGACGCGGCGGCGTGGTCACAGACCCGACGGGAAAACCAGCACTGGTTAGCACCCTGGGAACCGATCCCACCCTGCTCCTGGTACGAGGCGAACAGCCCCGCGGTGTTCCGCCGCATGCTGCGCGAAAGCAACAAGGCAGGCCGGCAGGGACGCTCCATGACCTTCGCGGTCTGCTACGACGAACACCTCACAGGCGACGCCCGCCTGGTCGGGCAGATCACGGTCGGCAACATCGTGCGGCGCGCTTTCTGCTCGGCGTACGTCGGGTACTGGGTAGACGGACGGTACGCCGGCCGCGGCATCACCCCCACCGCGTTGGCCCTGGTCACCGACCACGCCTTCAACCACGCCGGACTGCACCGGATCGAAGTCAACATCCGCCCAGAGAACCGAGCCAGTCGTCGGGTGGTGGAGAAACTGGGTTTCCGCCAGGAGGCGCTGCACCGTCGCTACCTGCACATCGACGGTGACTGGCGGGACCACCTCGGGTACGCGCTGACCGTCGAAGACGTGCA
Organism: Actinomycetales bacterium; assembly: GCA_002919305.1. Classification (GTDB taxonomy): domain Bacteria; phylum Actinomycetota; class Actinomycetes; order Mycobacteriales; family Micromonosporaceae; genus RSA1. Next base: position 14,552 of record PKFB01000063.1, on the reverse strand, counting down.
GGAGGAAGGCGGCCTGGTCGCCCGGTGGCACCGCATCCGCGGCTCGTGACTCCCTTCACTATCAGTGATCTTGCAGAGTTTTCTGCGTGGCTTCCCCTGATCAAGGCCGTGACACCCGTAGCCTTAAGCGGCAGGTGTTACTGATGTGACGGGAGGGGAGCGGGGTGCCCACGTCGGTGCTCCTCGCCGTCCTCGCCGCCGCCGGCATGCTCGCGCTGGCACCAGCGCTGGTGCGCCGGTATGACGCGACCGAACGACTGGTCGCGGAGCGGGCGCTGTCGACGGCGCGGATTTTGTCGCGTCACCGTCGCCGTCGTACCGTCCCGGTCTTCGGCCCCATCAACCTCACCCCGGCCAGCGTCCGGGCCACCCTCGCAGCCGCCATCCCCTGCCACAAGCGGCCACCCATCACACCCCCCGGCCGCGCCGCGACACCCGCTACCCCCACCCCAACGGCCAGCGCCAGCGACCCGGCCCCGGCTCCCACCCCACCAACGCCGATCCTGACCGCCGCGGAACGCGCCCGCTGGTGGCGCTACCGCCGCCGACGCATCCTGCAGGCCCTCATGCTGCTGCTCGGCTTCCAAACCACAGGGGTCGTCCTCATCGGCCCCGGGTTCTGGATCGGCTTCGGCCTGTCCGGCGTGATGCTCACCGCGTACCTGGTGTACCTGCGCAACCTGGTGATCAGCGAACGGGAACGGCAACGCGCCGCACTGCGCGCCGAACGACGCCGCCGAATCGCAGCGGCCCGACGCCGCGCCGCCCGCATCGCCACTATCCGCGTCGCCGAACGCGAACGGGTCGAACGCGCCCGGCAACGCGCGGTGGCGCGCCAAGCCACCCTGCGAGCCCGCCGCTACATCCGCGGTCAGGCCTACGAGGCCCGCGCCAGCAACTTCTGAACCGTCAACACCCCCATGACCGTGGGCCAAACCACCCTAGCCGTACGTGCAGGAGCGCCGGCGACAGCGGCGAGGGAGGATAAGCTGACCGCCGGAAAAGCCAGGCAGCGGAGCCTGAAGATCACGGATAACGTCGGATCACCACACCGACTGGATCGCACAAGAAATCTTGAAATCTTCCGGATGCAGAAGGCGCAGGGGGAACCGTGGCGAATCTGCAACAGGCGCGGGCAAATGTCGGCGTCGTCGGGCTCGCAGTGATGGGCTCGAACCTCGCACGTAATCTGGCGAGCCGGGAAGGCAACACGGTCGCCATCTATAACCGCTCCCCGGAGCGCACCCGCAAACTCGTTCAAGAACACCCCGAAGCGGGCTTCATCGCGGCCGAGACGATCGACGACTTCGTGGCGTCGCTCACCCGTCCACGCACCGCGATCATCATGGTGCAGGCCGGCGCGGCCACCGACGCCGTGATCGAGCAGCTCGCCGAACGATTCGAACCCGGCGACATCATCGTCGACGGCGGTAACGCCCTGTTCACCGACACCATCCGCCGCGAGAAGGCCCTGCGGGAACGCGGCATCAACTTCGTCGGCGTCGGCATCTCCGGTGGTGAGGAAGGCGCCCTCCGCGGCCCCTCGCTCATGCCCGGCGGCTCCGAGGAGGCCTACCAGACCCTGGGCCCCATCCTCGCCTCCATCGCCGCGGTCGCCGAAGGCGAGCCGTGCGTCACCCACGTCGGCACCGACGGCGCCGGCCACTTCGTCAAGATGATCCACAACGGCATCGAGTACGCCGACATGCAGCTCATCGCCGAGGCGTACGACCTGCTGCGCAAGGTGCGTGGCCTGGAGCCGGCCGCCATCGCCGACGTCTTCGCCGAATGGAACACCGGCGACCTCGAGTCCTACCTGATCGAGATCACCGCCGAGGTGCTCCGCCACACCGACGCCAAGACCGGCAAGCCCTTCATCGACATCGTCCTGGACCAGGCCGGATCCAAGGGCACCGGCGTGTGGACCGTGCAGACCGCGCTGTCCCTGGGCGTACCAGTCGGCGGCATCGCCGAAGCCGTCTTCGCCCGCGCCGTCTCCAACCGGGCTGAGCAGCGCGCCGTCGCCCGACAGATCGTCAAGAGCCGCCCCTCGCCGGTCGAGGTCGGCGACGGCTTCGAAGACGACGTACGCGCCGCCCTCTACGCCTCCAAGGTCGTCGCCTACGCCCAGGGCTTCGACGTCATCGCCGCCGGCGCCAAGGAGTACGGCTGGAACATCAACCTGGGGAACATCGCCAAGATCTGGCGCGGCGGGTGCATCATCCGCGCCCGGTTCCTCAACCGCATCGCCGACGCGTACAACACCAACCCCAACCTGGCCACCCTCCTGGAGGACCCCTACTTCGCCAAGGCCGTCACCGACGGCGAAGCCGCCTGGCGGCGCATCATCAACGTCGCCGTCAACAGCGGCGTCCCCGTGCCCGGCTTCTCCGCCGCCCTGGCCTACTACGACTCACTCGCCAGCGAGCGGCTGCCCGCCGCGCTTGTGCAGGGACAGCGGGACTTCTTCGGCGCCCACACCTACAAGCGCGTCGACGCCGAGGGCACCTTCCACACCCTGTGGTCCGGTGACCGCAGCGAGATCCAGGCCTGAAACCTAGGACTCAGAGGACCTTGGGCCCCTAAGGCCGGCCGCACGACGGTGCCCGTTAAACAACGGGAGGGGTACGCGAAACCCCGGTCGACGTCCGCCCCGGCGGGCATCGACCAGCGTGGGTGCGCGTACCCCTCAACCGTGTGTGTCTGGGGTCGGAGGCCCGACCAGTTCGATGGATCACGGTACCGGCGACCTGATTCGATTCCCGGCACCGGAACCTGTTACTCTAGTCGCCGACTAGGGGCTGTGGCGCAGTTGGTAGCGCGCTTCGTTCGCATCGAAGAGGTCAGGGGTTCGACTCCCCTCAGCTCCACCACGACGATGATCTGCGGATCATGTGGTAGATGGGCGGTTCAGCCACGGGGATCCCGACGGCGAGACCGCCCTTCGTGGTTTCTGAGCAATCTCTAAGCAGCGCCTGAACAGGACACCAGCAGACCAAGGCGTTGAGCGCCTGACCCGAGCCCGGTGTAACGCCGGCGGCTAGACCTTTCGCTCTCTCAGACAGGCTCGTTGATGAGCATGCCTCCCGTAGAACAAGCCGCTATAGGTACCTGACCTGTACCAGGCAAGCACCCGCCGAGTTGACGACTGACCACATCCCTTACAGACACTGCGGCCCTGTTCCCGGCTCCGGGAACAGGGCCATTTCGTTGCACGCAAACCCTCTAGGGGTGATGAAGCAACCCTAACCTCAAATCGCAGGTCAGAGCCGCTTTTCGAGGCTCGACTGGGTCGATTTTGCGGCGGTCCGGCGGTTGTGCATCTGTGCTGGTCAGAGCGTCAAAACCAGATGATCATGTGTGAATAGCTGATCCGGGATAAGGTCCTTACCGGACATTGGTGATCTGTCTGGCGGGGTGGCGCAGGATCTGGTGACCAGCTCTCCTGCCGAGCCGGCCGCTTAGCGGGGTTGAGGCGCAAAAGGCCCGTGTCAGATTTAGGTGCTGTAGTGCTTCTATCTAAAAGTGGGTTTCCACCGGCCGGCACATGGGAGGCGGGACATACGGGGGTACGTTCCGGCCGGTGGGCCATGTGGCTACCCAACTACCGCGACCTCGGGGGAAGGTGCGGCACTGGAGGCAAGCTGAGGCGAGGTTGCCCACCACAGGAACGCTGCCCCGGCTTGTCCCTAGGGCGGTTATCGGAGGAGGAAGCCGCCCTGGTGCGATAGATGGTAGGGGTGGCGATGTTGAGCGATGGGGAGGAATCGACTCACCCTGTGATGGGGGAGAAAGTCTCCCTCATTCGGTGAGGACTCCTATTGTCTGTGCTAGGTCACGAGCCTCGCGCCGGATCATCAGATCCCCGCGTTCAGCTAGGTCCAGCAGCACCGAGCGGGTGAACAGGTTGAACTGCGTCGTCTCCGGGCTCTCCTGCCATGCGCGACGCAACAGATGCACCACCGCTACGGGTTCCCGACGCTGAGAGTACGCACGCGCCGTCTCGATCATGTGGAACGCTCGCCGTGTTGCCGACGGCATCACCGACTCCAAATCCAACGTGGCCGCGCGTCGGGTCGCCTTACCACCTCGCATCAGGTCGTTGAGGAGCGTCACCGCATAGGCATCCACCATGCCCCGCCCAAATAGCAACCAGGGATGGATCCACCCGTCCAAAGCCCGCGCCGCGGCATCGGCTTGGTCCCAATGCCGCCACGCGTCCCCCTCGCGGCCGGTTCGGGCGTGTGACAGCGCGATAGCCAGGTGCATCAACCCCCACAACGCTCGCTGTTCCCGGTCCGCCTCTGGCCGGAGAAGACGAATAACGTCGAGCGCGAGACTGATACGGGCTTCGTGTTGCTGCCCGGCCTCACGCCAGATGTGGTTGATGTACCAGGTAGCCGCCGCGATCGCTACTGGGTCGTCAGCATCCTGAGCCGCGTTCATCGCCCGGTCACCGGCCATGATCACTAGCTCCGGTACCGGTTGAAACGACAGGTATAGCTGCGTGAGGTGGTAGATCTGAGCCAGACTTCGCAGTGCTGAGCGGCGTTCAGCACCGGTTAAACGCTGAACGGAGAACCGAGCGTCATTCAGCAGCGAGGGCAGGAGTGTGGATACTGCGGTGCGGTGCCGGCCAGCACCATGCCATAGCTGCCATGCTTGCTTAACCCTGGCCGCTAGATTTTCTGGATTCACAGGGTCCCGGTCAGCCATCCCGATGGGATAGCGGGTCAAGGCCTCAGTAACCGTTGTCAACTGTTCATGGCTGGACTTGGTATAGGAGACTGCGGACACCCGTTCCTCGCCGGTGAGATCCGCCAAGTCATCGACATGTAGTACCTCAGCGAGGCGAATCAAGACCGGCAGGCGAGGGGTCATGATCTTTCCTGTCTCTAGTGCCTTGACCCAGTCGGCCGACTTGCCGCATAGCCCACCGAGTACGGGACGCGATAGGCCGGCACGCTCGCGATACCGCCTGAGGCGTGCACCGAATGACTCCTCAGGCAGCGTGTTGCCGGCGGCAGGCATGGCACCGCTCCTTTCTATGTGCTCCGCAGTATCCAGGTTACGCAGATATTCCTTATTGATAGAGTTGCTTTTCTTGTTTGACATAGGCTGCCGCCGTCCAAAACTCGGATTGATCATCCGGACAGCGGCTGCTAAATGATCTATAACTCGAAACGCTGGGAGCTGATGAACACCGTGATAGCCCTGTTCGCTGAGCTTCCAGACTCGGGGGGTAGATGAGATATCGACGGCCTCATCTCCCATCGCCAGAGAAGACCACCCCGGTTCGGCACTAGAGGCAGATCTCATTAATTTCTTGATCTTGATTAGAGGTCGAATGGAATGATCTAGAAGGCCAGCGGCATCCTGTGCTCAACAGCTTCACCAGGCATGCAGGCTAGGGAAGATGTCGCTCGTCTGATCTGCGCATGTTGTGACCTGCCTCGACTTCAATCAGCTCCATCACAGCATGATCACTGAATCAATGTGGCCGCAAGTAGCAGAGTGGCTAGCCACTGAAAACCTAGCAGTACCCGCTCTTTGTGATGGCTGACCTAAATCTGAGTGGAATACTGGGATAGAACGTCAAGTACCCAACCGGCTACCCCTCGCTGAGTCAGTACCAGCCTGGCGTGCCGTAGTGCAGCGTGTCCTAGCAGCTCCTAGATCCCCTGTCTAGAAGCGGAGTTTGCTTGTTGGATCCCTCTAGGGGTGATGAAGCAACCCTAACCTCAAATCGCAGGTCAGGCCCGCTTTTCGTGGCTCGACTGAGTCGATTTTTGCGGCGGTCCGCCGGTTGTGCATCTGTGCTGGTCAGAGCGTCAAAGCTAGGTGATCATCCGCGAGGATGATGGCTGGTCCTTCGACTAAGGAAACAGAAAGAGCGGATGAGTGGTCAGTTCCTCGCGGGCTGACACTCCGCTGTCGCCCTGTGGCACCGATTGTTTGCTCAGGTGGGCCATGGCTGGCTTCCTGGTGAGGTGTTGGTTATGTCCGATGTGGACGCTTGGGCAGAGCGGCTGTCGTTGGCGGTGACTTACCTGTTGGTAGGTGCTGTGAAGCGCCAGGCTACGGCGTGGAGATGGGCTTTTTGAGGGTAGCCGTCGTGGTGGGAGCACTTCTTGATCTTCGGTGTTGGGGTCGCCCTGCTGGCCTGGTGACCTCTGATGGGGAGTCTTGATGAGGCAGCGTGTTGGCCGGGGAATGCGGAGGGTCCTGGACGGCGGTGTTAACGGGGTGAGGGCGATGCCGCCGTTTGTGGGCAGTGGAGCCCGAACACACACAGAGCCGGGACCAGAGGCGTGACGCATTGTCGCTGGCTGTGCTGGCGGCTGTTGAAGCGACGGGAAGTGCGGTCGTGCTCGGGTTGCGTGGCGCCGGGATGTTTACGCGGCCCAGCGAGGGTAGGTGGGCGGGATGACCACGACCCTGGGAGGGCGATCATGCTGTATGAACATGTGGCCGAGGCGATTCGGGCCGGCGACGGCAATCTTGTGCCTGAGCGAGGGACGGCCATCGGCCGGCGGGATCGCTTCCTGACTCTGCACGAGATCTACCGCCTGCACGTGGACGCGGTGTCGTTACCGCCGGCCAGTGGGCGTCTGCAGCATCACCCTCGGATCGCGGACGTCAAGATGCGCCTGGAGGATGAGTGGCTGGCCGAGCTCGATGAGGACATCGCAGCGGTCCGGGCCACGCTCCCCGAGGACACGGTGGAGGCGTTACGCAAGCTCGCGGCGCGGGACCGGTCGCCGTGGGTGTACAGGTGGGTGGCGCAGACCGCGACCTGGCCGGAGCTGGTGGAGTTCCTGACGCTGGAAGGCGGGCCCGACGGCGGCTTCGACGATCTTGTGGCGTTGTGTCAGGTGGGTATCCCCGGGGTGGCGAAGCTTGAGCTGGCCCGCAACTACTGGGATGAGATGGGCAACGGTGAGTGGGAACGGGTACATACCGTGCTGCACCAGACGTTTGCCCGGGCTGTCGGGATGGAGGAGCGGTCGGTGCGGGAGCAGCCGACGGTGGTGCTGGAACGCAACGCGCTTGGCGGGCTGCTCGCGACGAACCGGTGGCTCCAGCCGGAGATGTTGGGGGCGTTAGGGCTGATCGAATTGCAGGCCGGGCCGCGGTGCCAGCTGGTGGTGCAGGGCTTCGACCGGTGTGGTGCGCCTGCCGACGCGTACCCCTTCTATGTCGAGCACGCCCAGACCGACCCGCGTCACGGGATCGGCTGGCTGGAGGAGGCGGTACGGCCGGTCCTGGAAGAGAAACCGGAATGGGGGGACCGGATCGTGCGGGGCGCGATATGGCGGGCGCGGGTCAATGACGCGTTCCTGGAAAGCTTCCGTGTGGCGGAGACGGTCTAAGAGGCGGCAGCTGGGTATTGATTAACACTCAGTACTTTATTCCTTTTTGGAAAAGGGGTATTCATTACGTGCAATAGGGTGCAGAAATCGCTAATCAGAAGATTTTCATGAATCGTCTCGGTGGGGGTGGCGGTGTGGTGATCGTCGCCTCTGGGCTGGGTAAGGGGTGCCTATTGAGGTGTTGCGGCTCCGGCTGTGTGCCGGTCGATCTACGCGCGACTGACGACCATCCAAGGGCATAGGTGGGCGCGTGGTCAATAACGTGAGAAAAAGTGATCAAGGGTGGGTGGCGTCGACCTTGGGAATCCCTGTCTGTGATGTCGACAACATTGCCGTTCGCGGCGATGCCTCGCTCAGTGGTCTGGGTACGCGGGGTCGTTTCCGTAATGGCGTGGGCTTCCCGAGGTGCGCCGGGGCGGCTCGTATGCCGGTGCCGTGTTCACCGGCTTTCGTGGCGATTCCGTCGAATCGTGATGGGGTGCCGTTCGACGGCTCACTCGTCCGTTGAGATCTTGGTGAGTGTCCGTCACTTCTTCACGACGGTTACCCACCAAGATCTCAAGACTGCCCGGGACGCACGGAAGTGGTCACCGGCTCAAAACCGCCTCCTGTTAACGGAGGCGGTTATTCCGGGCTTAACTGATGGAAATGGTTAGTTTGTCTGTAGTCGGGCTGGACGCGGCAGCTCAATCTGAGGCCGGCAGTCCGGTACGGGGTGCCGGGGGGTGAGGGACGGTTCTGGTCAGTTTCTCGGGGCGGCGTGCGCCACGAGAGCGGACTTTCCGGGAAGCGGCACGGGGAATGGGTGCGGTAATGCGTACTTCCATCGGGCCGGTGCCGTTTCCCACTGGGGTGGCGCCGCCGATAGCGGTGGTCATAGCGGCGTCCCACTGCTCGCGGATCCGCTCGCTCTGTTCGCCCAAAGACGGTAAAGGCGCGTACTCCCGCTGTCCGGCCTCCAGGACCTCCAGCAGGGAGGAGACCGAGGCCTGAACGGTGAACTTGGTGCTGGCGTACATCCGCTCTGTCTCGGTGAGCGGTCCCATCAGGATGGCCTGAGCGATCCCGTCGGCCAGGGCCACGGGGTCGTCGGGCTTGACGAAGATCGCCCCGCCGCAGTCGGTCTCGGGCAGGCCGCCGCTGTGAGAGGCCACCACGCGGCATCCGGCGTGCTGGGCCTCCACGGATACGATGCCGAAGATCTCCTGCCAGAAGAGGTTGGTCGTGGGCATCACCACGACGTCGTGTTCGGCCATCAGCTGGGCCATCTGCTCTGGGGTCTTGCGGGCGGGGATCAGGTCCACCCGGGGATGCGCTTCCAGGAGCTTTTTGATGATCTGGCCGTCTGCGGTGTCGCTGGCGGCGTCGGTGGCGGTCAGGTCGAAGCCGATTCCCTTGAGGCTGTCCATGTGGAGGGCGGCGAGCAGGGTGTACACGCCTTTGTCGGGGACCAGCCGGCCAGCGAACAGGATCCGAGGCCGCTCGCCCGGGGCCCGGGTTGGGCGCGTGACCTGGGAGAAGCAGGCCTCAGCGAACGGGTGGACCACGGCGATGTCGCCGTGGGGAATCTGAAGGGCGTCCCCCCATAACCGCGCCGCGAACCGGCTCGGTGTGATCAAACGCTTGCCGGGGACCGCTTCGGGATCCAAAGGCGGATCCAACCGTTGCATGGGGCAGTGCAGAATCGCATATGATTGTTTTTTAGTGGGAACCTTGAGGGGATATGTTACGAAAACTAACGTATCGTCCAAGTTGCTCAGTTCTGTGACCGAGTCAAGCGCCTTGAACTCGATGTCAGGGAAATCTGACCGCCCGTCATTCTCGCCGAAACCTAAGGTGAGTACGCGCGCGTGTATCCCCCGACGGCGTAGCTCCCTTATATGGCCGGCGGTATAGTTCTCCGAGCCACCGCGGCCCGCCAAGAACGGTTGTTTCGCGGACCAGACAAAAGATATCATGAGAGTTTCCTCCCTGATTCATCTGGCGCTAACCCGTCATGCTCCGCGAGTCCGCCCTCGGTTAACGGGAGTAACAGCTCCCCGGTGCACATGGAGCAGAAAGGCCTGGTTCCACGGCCTATGGGGAGCGGGTCCCGAATAAGCAGTGTCAGTGAACCCGTTGTCTGTCCATCATGGTTCACTCATGTCCGTGTTTCAGGCGCGCCCGTCGCGCAGCATGAACTGGATGGCTTCGCATAGCTCACCTGGCTTCCAGGGCGATCGACATACACGTCGGCCGCTTACAGTGTAGTCCGTCAAGGAAGTTTTCTCTGTGGTTTAGGCCACTGTCGATGATGATTGTCTATTCTCTGTTTATTCGGAAACTATGAAAAGGATTGCGTATAAATCATCGATAGTAATGGATTTCATCGTCGACTTTGAATAGGGGTGTAAAGTTTTCTGGAGTGGCCAGAGGGAGATCTTAGCCATCCGAAACGGCGACGCCAACACCCATAGTGACCGTTAAGTTACGCGATTAGCTCATGGACTTGGGTGTTGAGAGCCTCCACCTCGGGGACGCGGTAGCGGCGTAGCCGCCGGTGGAGAGCCAGGAGTCGAGCGGTGTTGCGGGCCGAGTGGGCGACGGCGATATCACCTACAGCGCGCGAAGCGAGTTGGCAGGCGTATTGGACGGCACCGTCCGCATCGATATCAAGAATCGTTTCGGCGTACCAGATCAAGTAGGTGGCGCGGTCCCGGGAGCGTTGATCGGGCTGGGTTTGCAGGGAGGTCCGCAGCCACCGGTCGGTGTGGCGGGGCCGACCCAGGTCGCGGTAGCAGGCCGCTACCTGAGCGGCGTACTCGGCGGTGTCGAAGTAGGCCGCCCATGACGGATCCGGGTCGGGATGATCATCGGCGCGCGCCATGGCCGTCTCCGCCTGGCTGAGCAGGTGTTCACAGGAGACGGCGTCCCGCAGGGCCGCGTGGGCGCGGGCTTGCCGGACGAGCAGCATCGCGCGTACCCGGGGAGAGGCGTCGGGGGCGCCTTCGACGGCGGCCCGCGCGATGGCGAGGGCCTCCCGAGGGCGGCCGGCGTCGAGGCGTTGCAGGCTGAGGGCTTTGAGGGCGTTGGCGCCCAGGCCCTGGTCTGCGGCGGTATGGGCGGCGCGGACGGCGGCGTTCCAGTACCGTTCGGCGGCGGCGTGGTATCCGGCGTCGAAGCTGGCCCACGCGGCCAGGTGCGCCAGCTCGGAGGCGACCCGGTACAGCCGGCGGGCGGTGTGGGTGCTGTAGCTGCCGTGGGCGAGCAGGTCGGTGACTAATCGCAGCTCGGCGTCGGCTAGGTGGCGTATCGCCCCACCGCCGAGGGTCTGATCGGTACGGCGTAACCCTGCGATACGCCCGTGGAGGTCATCGATCACTGCGGTGGTGACCCGGTCACCGCGGCGAGCCGCCTCCAGACGAGGTGAGTCGACGGTCAACCATTGGTCGGCGAGGGCGGCGGCGATACCGGGAGCGAGCGTGAGAAAGCCACGGCGGTCCGTGAGCGCGTGTCGGGTGTCCTGCAGGAGCGCCATCGTCGCCTGAGCGGTCCACGGTTTGTCGGTGGGGATCTGCTTCCCCATGGGGAGCCAGTAGGGCCATCCCAGGGCGTAGACCTGGTGCGGCGGAACCCCCAGCAGGCGGGCGAGAGCCAGCTGCGTCTGTTCCTCCGGGACCACCCCTCGGTTCTCCCACCGCCACGCCTTCTGCCGGTGGGTACTGGGCTTCCCACCCATCGCGTGGGAGATCAGGGTGACCAATTGGTGCAGTGACCAACCGTGCTGGTGCCGTACGTAGCTCAGGGGGTGCGAGAAAACCTCTTCAAGCCCCTGGCGGGTACGAGGCATCAGTTACCGCCTTCCTTCCTCCGGGTGACGGACAATGTAGCGGTCCGTGGGTGTGTCATCACCGACACGCCGCTTGGAAAGGCCACACGAGACCACGCTTGCGGTCTGGTATCGCTAGCTGACTATGCGTTTACTTCCTGTGGAAGTCAGGCATGAACGCACGATTGCCTGATTTGTGCAGTTTATCGCTACGGTTGGTGGTGTGGACGCGCGTGGGGAGGCAGCGTGGGTAGACCTGGTGACAGGTCCCGTTATGTCCAGCACCGCCACAAGGCGTCCGCGTCCGTCCCGGAGGCATCGTGCGTACTTCTGGGGTGGGCCTGGTGATGGTGATACCTCCCGGCGGCCGGGAAGAGACGCTGTTCGCTTCGCGCACCGCGCCGTCCGTGCTGCTTGCCGATGACTGGTTATTCATCAGCCACGGTGACCGAACCGGACGTCCGCGTCTGTCGAAGGTGGTCTCCGGGCTCGGGTTGGCCGGTGCGCTGCTGGCGGAGGCGGTGTTAGCCGGCGCGGTGGCCATCGACAGCGGGACGGGAGTGTGGCCGTGGCAACGCCTGGCGGGTCACCCCACCGGATTTGCCCACCGAGACGACTCGAACCGGGTCGCCGCCGTGGTGGCGGATCAGATCCACCACGAGCCAGAGGTGTTGCCGGTCCGGGTCTGGTTGGAGTGGTACGCCGACCAGCAGCGGGCTTACCGCCTGATCGGAGAGCGGTTGGCCGAACGGGGGCAGGTACGCGTCCAGCAACGGCGCCGGGGCGTGCGGTACCGACCGGTGGACATGTCGGGCGCGCAGTGGCGTGTGATCCGCATCTGCCGGCTCATTCGTGACGGAAAAGTGACAGAACCGACCGACGCGGTGCTGATCGGTCTATGCGCCGCCACCGGGTTGGCCGACTGGGTCGGTCGGGCGGCCTTCCCGGTCTCGTGTGAGCAGGCCTGGGCGGTGCTGCAGAGCGTCGGTGATCTGCTGCCGGAACCCATATGGGTGCTGCTGGCGCAGGTGGAGATCGCCGTTGGTGCGGCGGTGATGGCTCATCGTCGCTGACAAGAGCGCGTCCGGTGGTGATACCGGCTCGGTGACGACAACGATCCGGCGTCGCCCCGACAGGTGGGGCGCTCTTGTCGGCGCCAAATCTGGACATGAGTGACGAGGAGGAGCGTGGAGTGGCTCACAGCGGTCACATCCCTCACCCCGGCGGGGTCAGGCAGGCGTTGGCCGCCAACCGACTGGGCCTGTGGTCACTGGTGTTTTTGATCATCAGCGCCGCCGCGCCATTGACGGTGGTCGCCGGTGGCGCCACCGCGGGATTCGCCGTCACCGGCTTGGTGGGCCTGCCGGTGACCTACCTGGCCTCGGTCGTGCTCCTGGCCCTATTCGCCGTGGGGTGGGTGGACATGGCCACCCGGATTCCCAACGCGGGAGCGTTCTACGCCTACATCCGGCACGGGTACGCGGCCGGTGGTGGTGAAACGCTGGGACGGGTCGTCGGGCTGGCCGCCGCGGGGGTGGCGTTGCTGGCCTACAACGCTCTGCAGATCGGCCTGATCGCCGGTCTGGGTGCGGTGACCTCTTCGTGGTTGCAGACCCGGTTTGGCATCGAGGTGGCCTGGTGGCTCCTGGCGTTGCTGGGCATAAGCGTCATCGGGGCCATGGGGGTGGCCCGTATCGATTTCTCCGGTCGGGTGCTGGCGGTCCTGCTGACCGCGGAGACCACGGTGGTCGTCATCATCGACGCCCTCGCCGTGACTCACCCCGCCGACGGCACGGTGTCCCTGACCACCCTCAACCCCAGCCACCTGGTCGCCACCGGGATCGGCGCCGCGTTGGCGATCTGCATCACGGGCTTTGTGGGGTGCGAGGCCGCCGCCGTGTTCGCCGAGGAGGTTCGGGACCGGGAGCGGACGGTACGCCACGCGGTCACCCTCGCGCTGCTGATCACCGGCATCGTCTACGCCGGCTCCACCTGGGCGTTGACCGTCTACACCGGCCCCGACAACATCATCGACGCCGCGGCGGCTGATCCCGCTGGACTGTTCATCGGTATCGGCGCCGTGTATCTCGGGACGCTGTTCGCTGACCTGGCCAACCTCCTGTTCATCACCTCGCTGTTCGCCGCCGCGCTGGCTTACCACAACACCGTGGCCCGGTACCTGTTTTCCCTCGGGCGGGAACGCGCGCTCCCCCTCGTCGCTGTGGGGTTGGGGCGTACCAATCGGTCGGGGGCGCCGCGGAACGCTTCTTTGACCCAGACGGCTCTGGCCGTCAGCACCGTCGTGGTGTGGAGCCTGCTGGGTTGGGATCCGCTGCTGCAGTTGTTCTTCGCCGGCACCGTCTTGGGCGGGACCGGTGTGGTGCTGCTGATGGCCTCAACCTCGTTCGCGGTCGGTCTGTGGTTCTGGCGTCACGGCTACAGCAGCCGGTGGCGGCATCTCGTCGCGCCGTTCACCGCTGGCGCGGCGCTGGCGGTGGTGTCGGCCCTGATCGTGGACAACTTCGAGCTGTTGGTGGGGGCTCCCCCCGAAGCGCAGTGGCCCGCCCTACTCCCCGGCGCCTACGGGATGTGCGTTATCGGTGGTGTGCTGTGGGGGTTGTGGCTGCGGCATCGCCGGCCGGACGCGTTCGACGTGATCGGGCTAGGACCGGTTGCGACGCGGCTGGGCCCCATGCCGGTTCAGGCGCCGACACCGGCGGTGACGAGTCGAGAGGTGGGCTTATGAGGATTCCTACTCCTACTCCCATGATTTCGATCCTGCCCACCGACGCCGACTCAACCGCGGTGTCTGAGGTGGCCGCGGTCCTGGCGGAGGCTTTTCACGAGGATCCGGTGTCGGTTTGGGTCTGGCCCGAGCCCACGTCCCGCCGTCCCCGGCAGCAGGCCGTATTCGCCCGATACCTGCTGCAGGGGCAGACCGACGGCCTGATCTACACCGCCCGTGACCACGACGGAAGCATCGTGGGCGCCGCGCTGTGGTTATCGGCCGCCGCGGCGGCCACCGAGGATCCTGATGAGAAGCAGCGCCAGCTTGCTTTGGCCGGTGACGTGCAGGCACGGGCCCGACTGGGGCACTTCTACGCCACCATGAACCGGATCCATCCCACCGAGGAGCCCCACCACTATCTGCTCCTCATCGGGGTCCGGCCTGACCGCCAGGGCACCGGTGTGGGCAGCGCCCTGTTACAGGCTCACCACCGGACCGCGGATGCGGCCGGTCTCCCCGTGTACCTGGAGGCCACCACTCCTCGCTCCGCGACGCTGTACCAGCGGCACGGGTACCACCTGATGAAGGACCCTGTGGTGGTGGCCGAAGGAGTGGAACTCAGGCCGATGTGGCGGGGGGCCCG
>PKFB01000047.1 GCA_002919305.1 Actinomycetales bacterium | reverse complement strand
CAACCACTACGTCGATATCACCGACACTTTCCCCGCTAAAGTGGCCGCGCTCCGGGCTCACGTCACCCAGCTGGGCCACGACCCCGGTTTTGAGGAGCGGGTGCGTACCCGGCTCACCGCCACAGCGCGCGAGGCGGGACTGCCCGAGGGACGGCTCGCCGAGAGTTTCACCGTGCTCCCTAGCGATTGAGTCACCTCGACCGTCCTCGCTTCGAGCGACACCACCGACGCCGTGACCTTCAGCCCACCGGCACCTTCAGACCAGTCGTCGGTCGGCGGCCCACCGCGATAACTCGTACCGATTGGACATCTGGAGCTTGCGCAGCACGTTCGACACGTGGGTCTCCACGGTCTTGATCGAAATGAACAGCTCCCGAGCGATCTCCTTGTACGCGTAACCGCGGGCCAGCAGCCGTAGCACCTCCCGTTCCCGGTTGGTGAGCTGGTCCAGCTCAGGGTCGCTCATCGGGACATCGGGGCGAGCCGCGAAGGCGTCCAGCACGAAGCCGGCCAACCGCGGACTGAAGACCGCGTCCCCTTCGGCGACCCGGCGTATCGCGTCCGCCAGATCTTCGGCGGAGATCGTCTTGGTGACGTACCCGCGTGCTCCCGCACGGATCAGACCGATCACGTCCTCAGCCGCGTCGGAGACCGACAGGGCGAGGAAATACACCCGCGGATGGGTACGCCGCACCTGCTCCAAGACGGCACGGCCGCCGCCGTCGGGCATGTGCACATCCAGCAGCACCACATCCGGTTCCAAACTGGTGATACCGGCCACCGCCTCCGGGACCGTGCCGGCCTCACCCACCACCTCGACTCGGTCGCCCAGCTCGGCGCGCACTCCCGCCCGGAACATCGCGTGGTCATCTACGAGGAAGACCCGAAGTTTGCGCGTTTGTGACATCAACCTTTCACCCCTCACCGCCGAGCCCATATGGGGCAACTGTATTCGGGTCTGTCGCTACCTGGCCTCCAGGCTGACAGCCGATCACCGTCGAGTCGCTGGTTTACGCGTGTGATGTGGCGGGCCGTTTAACCGGGAGGATCAGCCGTACCTCGGTCCCTTCCCCTGGCGCGCTGCGGATTTGCGCCGTCCCACCGTGACGCTCCATACGTCCGATGATCGAGCCACGGACCCCGTGTCGGTCGCTGTTGATGTGGTTGGGATCGAACCCTACCCCTCGGTCACGGACGAACACCGACACCTGATCCGGCTCCACCTCGGCGTAGAGCGAGATGCTGCTCACCTTGGCGTGCTTACCCGCGTTGACCAGCGCTTCCCGAGCAGCGGCGACCAGGGCCCCCACCCGTTCGTCCACTTCACAGTCCCCCACCATGACGGTGTCCACCGTCAGTGCGAACGCGTCCTCGATCTCGGCCGCTACCTGTTCCAAGGCAGCCGTGAAACGCTCGGCCGGGGAGGCGGTGGGTTTGTACAGCCAGTTCCGCAGGGAGCGCTCCTGACTCCTGGCCAGCCGCTGCACCAACCGGGTGTCGGAGGCGTTGCGCTGAATCAAGGCCAGGGTGTGCAGGACCTGGTCGTGCACCATGGCGGCGATCTCAGCGCGCTCCTGCTCCCGGATACGGGCCACCCGCTCCGCCCGCAGCTCGGTGACCATCTTCCACACCAGGGGTCCGATCACGACGGCCAGACCACCCACGGCGATGCTGGTGAATAGCAGCCCGACCAGGATGGAGGCGAGCGTGGCGTCGGTTAAGGGCGCGAGCACGACGATCAGGCCGATGATCCCCACCAGCACCAAGGCGCCGCCTGCTGCCAGCCGTAGCCCCAACGCCCCTCGGTAGTCGTCACCGACCAGCCGGGCCAGCCACGGCAACGGCATCGCGTCGGCCAATTCGCGGCGGCGTACCGGATCCGCCTGATGCCAGATGATCCCGGCACCCACCGCGACCACCGCGACCAACCATCCAAAGGCGTTTTGTGCGCCGCCGCCTCCGTTCATCAACTGGACGAGCTGCACGCCGATGGCGAGCGCTGCGAACGCGACCAGCTGTCCCCCGTCCCGCTTGGCCTGTACCGGCCGGTCCGGGCCCGACAGCGGCAGCACCGCCCAGAACGCCGCGTACAGCAGCGCCCCGAGTCCGCCAAACCACGCCAGCGCGATGAAGACCAACCGAACCGCGATGACCGGGAACCCCAAATGCTGGGCTAGTCCTGCGGCGACCCCGGCGAACAGCCGGCCTTCGGAGACTCTGAGTAACTGGGGAGTACGCCCGGATTGGGCTGATCGTGACGCCGCGGTAGAGGTCCCGACTCCGTGACCGACGACCGTGGGCTCTTCCGGGCTGCTCTGCTGGCTGGTAGCCGTCTCGTCAACGGATTCGGGCGTCTCCACACCGGCATGCGTCATCTGGTCCACATCATCGTGGCCCCTGAGGTGTGGGCTGCTCGAAGCGCTGATGAGATCCTCCTCGCTCGGATCACTGTTCGCTGCTGGAACGTGGATCCGGTGTGGGGATTGAGTGAGCGTTCCCTCCCGGGACCGCCCGCCTCTGATCGTCACATGCCCGCTCTACATTCGCCCAGCGTGATCATCCCGGATTTTGACCCTAGGGGTTACCCGGGCACTTCGTGGTTATTGAGTTCAGGGTTGGTTCAGGGTCATGACCGGAGGTCGGGCCGTGCCGTGTCCTTAGAAGATAGGGTCATGACGTACCATGCGCCGCCGTCCCCTCCGACTGGTGAGGCCCCACTCACTGGTGGCGCCACGCCAGCCGGCTACCCCGGTGCCCCGTTCGGCTCTCATCCAGGACCCGGTGGGTCATGGTTCAACCTGTACCGCCCGCGTCAAGGGCGGAAGGTCGCTGGGGTCTGCGGCGCGATTGGTCATGCCACCAACACCGATCCGGTCCTCTGGCGGGTGCTCACCGCGGTCCTCGTCGTCTTCGGCGGCGTCGGGCTGTTGGTGTACGCGCTGGGTTGGCTGCTGATTCCGGAAGAGGGAGACACCGCCTCGCCGCTGGCGGCGCTGCTGGGACGAGGACGGTCGAGCACCGCCAGCGGGGCCACGATCCTCCTGATCCTGCTGGTGATCATGATCGCCGGCGTGGTGCTCAACGACAGCACACGCAACATTCTGCTCATCAGCGGGATCGCGGGCCTGGTCTATTTGATCGCCCGGCGGCCCGTCGAGTCGCCCCCATCCGTGCCGACTCCGATGCCTTCGCCCGCCGACGATCTGTCCTACCGGCCGCCCTTCGCTCCGCACGGCCCCTTCGCCGGCGCCTCCGGGGGGTCCTCCCCCACCCCGTCGAGTACGCCCGATGTGTCGGTCTCCCCTCCCGTCGCCGTCTCCGAGGCGTCGCCGACGCCACCGGCCCCTGCGGCCCCCTCCCCCACAGGCGGTGCCGATCAGGAGGTCACCGTCAAGGTCCCGCTCGACCAACCGTCGCCTCTGGCGAAGGCTTCTGAGGTCACTCAGCCGCTGTCCACCGACGCGACAGCCACGCCGGGCTCCCGCCCCGCCGCCGACGACGGGACCCGGCTGCTCGAGCTTGCGGAGCAGTACCGAATGGGGGCGCATCTTCAATCCGCCCTGACCGAACCGCTCCCTCTGTCCTCTGCGTCACCGGCGCCAGATACGACGGCGAAGCCGGCCCGCTCCATCCTCGGACGCATCACGATCTTCACGACGTTGATCGCGCTCGGCTTTCTGGCGCTGATCGACGGCGCCGGCACGCCAGTACCTGCTGCCGCGTACCTGGCTTGTGCGCTTGCGGTGATTGGTGTCGGCCTGCTGGTGGGTACCTGGTTCGGCCGGGCACGTGGCCTGATCATCTTGGGCATGGTGCTCACCCTGGCGCTGCCGGCCACGGTGATCAGCAGCCGTGTCCAATTCCAGATCGATGGGGACCTGTGGTGGTCCCCTACGTCGGTCAGTGAACTTCAGGACGAGTACAGCATCAGCCTGGGATACGGCGTCCTGGACCTGTCCGGTGTGGATTTCACAGACCAGACCGCACAGATCCGGGCGGAAGTCTTCTTCGGCAACCTGGAGATCATCGTGCCCCCCGACGTGAGGATCGGAGTGACCTACGACGTGAACATGGGCAACGCCCTTGTGCTTGGGCAAACGTTCTCCGGGTTTGACGACTCCGAGACCACGGTGTATGTCACCGACACCGGTGTGGGCACCCTGATCCTGGACATAGACGTGAACGGCGGCAATCTGGAGGTACACCGGTGAGACCACACCGCACCGACCCGCTGTCGCTGGGATTCGGGTTGTTCTTCCTGCTCGTCGCCGGCTGGTGGGGGCTGTACGAGATCGGTGTGGAGATACCGCTGATCCCGATAGGGTGGATCGTGGCGATCTTGCTGATCATCATTGGAGTGACCGGCCTGGTCGCCGCCGCCCGTGACAGCGGAACGGGGCGCCGCCGATAGGCCACCGCATCGATAGTTCCCGCACGCCGGTCAGCCGCGTCACGCCGTTCACACGGCGCGGCTATGAGGCCACCGGCTCGCCATTACGCTCCTATCCATGACTGAGTCGTCCCTCGGTGCGTGGCTCGCCGGACGCGTGGGGTCACGCGCGGCCCGCGCCCTGGCTTCGGAGTTTGTCCGGCTCCCCAATCCCAAGAGTGGGATCGTGGTCGGGGCGGACGCGCGCTCTACGGTTCTGTCCATCCTGCTGGATGCCCTGATGCCCGGCGATACCTTGACCGTGGTGGTCGACGAGCCGCACGTGGCAGAGGTGAGCACCGCCGTACGCGAGCACGGCGACTGGCTCATTCCCCGCGTCACGGTGGTCAGCGATCTCGAAGCGGCTAAACCCGCTCACGCGGTGGTCTTGGCCCAGCCCATGACCGGCAACGCGGAGCAGGCCGCGCACACCGTGGCGACGCTCCGAGAGCTCCTGCTGCCGGGAGGCGTGCTCTCTTTGGCGGTCCCCGCCCGGCCCGCGCTGGCCGGCTCGGCGGGTGAGGAGATCATCCGTCAGGCGGGGGCGTACGGGGTGGGGAGCGACCTTGTGCTGCGTAACCTGCCCGCGCTGCGGGTACACCGGTTGCGATTCACCACGCCAGACCTGGATCAGGTCGATCAACTCATCCCGGCGTACCGGCCCAGCAGTGTGCCGCTGACCCGCGGTATGCACATCGACTCCAACGGCCTCGCCGCGGCCGGAGTCTGCCTGACGGCGGCGGCGCTGCTGCGGCGGATCCGGCCGATCGGGCGGCTGTGGCTGGTTCCGGCCCTGGCGGCGCTTCCCGTGGCGGCGTTCTTCCGCGACCCGGAACGGCTCACCCCGGACGACCCGGACGCGGTGGTCGCCGCCAGCGATGGAAAGGTGCTGGCGGTGGAGCGGCTGACCGACGACCGCCTGGCCTCCGTGGGGGTCGACCAATGGCTGCGGATCTCGGTCTTCCTGTCGATCCTGGACGTCCACATCAACCGTGCCCCGGTCGCCGGCCGGGTGGTCGATGTGATCCGGGAGCCCGGAGGGTACGCGCCGGCGATGAAGCCAGCGGCCGAACATAACGTGGCGGCCTACACGGTGTTGGAGACCCCCCGGGGTCCGGTCGCGGTCGCGCAACGTACCGGCCTGGTGGCACGTCGGATCGTCAACCGGACCCGGCCTGGGATGCTGCTGGCTAAGGGGGAACGCTACGGGTTGATCCGGTTCGGGTCACGCACCGACGTGTACCTGCCCGCCGACGCGGCGCGGCCGTTGGTGGCGCCCAATGACAGGGTCGTCGGGGGGTCCACGGTGATCGCCCGCTGGGTCGACACCAAAGACCAGAACCCGGGAGACTGAATCATTCGCCTCTGATCGGATCTCCTGACGGTCAGGCTGGCGTGCTATGGCGGTGGCGTAGCCACAGCAACGGGCCTGAGATCAGATAAATGCCGACCAGGACCACGAACGTGATCAGCACGTCGATGAGCATCCCCGCCACCGGCAGCAACCACAACCACGGAGGCAGGCGTCGGATCTGCGCCAGCTTCGCGTACGGGAAACTGCTCACCATCAGCAGCGCCAGCCCACCGACGATCACCAGGAGCAGCAGCGGCTGGATCGGCTCCGGGCTCAGCAACGCAGCCAAGGCCAAAATCGCTGCCGCGATGGTGGTGGGTACCCCGGAGAAGTAGCGCCCGTCTTTAGGGGACACGTTGAACCGGGCCAGCCGGATGGCGGCGCACACCGCGACCATGACGCACAGCGGTCCCAGGGCGGCGACTGGGGTGTCCGCCTGCAACCACTGGAACACCACCACGGGGGTGGCCAGGCCGAACGAGCACATGTCCGCCAGGGAATCCATCTGGACTCCGAACGGACTGGACACCCCCAACCGCCGAGCCAGCCCACCATCCACGCCGTCGAAGATCACGCAGCCCATCAGAGCCAGCGCCGCTTCCCGGACCTCACCCTGAATCGCCAGCAGGATGGCGAGCATGCCCAGCACGATGCTGGCGATGGTGCAGCAGTTGACCAAACCAAACTTGATCTTGCGTTCCAAGGTTTGTTGCCCTGGGAGCAGCGGCACTCGGGCCTGGTGAATGGCCGGTCGGGACAGCTCTGGCTCCACCGGCGCGATCCTGGTGATCAGCTGAGATGGCGGCTCATCGCCCGCAGTAAGCGACTCATCCCCCGCGTTAAGTGGCTCCGTCTGCTGCAGAGTCGGCACCGTAAGCGCATGGCCGCTATTGCGGCGACGGGCACCTACCAACACCCGCCTGGCGATTGAACCACTGCGGCGAAGTCCGCGGGTCCAACGTCGGCCCGGGCCAGTGTGGCGAGGGCTGTCCGCCGTGCGGCGCAGCCGCCAAGGAGTTCTCGGCACACTTCCTCCCCACCGGAACAAGGTGGTCCGCCACTCTGGCGGCCGTCCGGCGTCGCGCCTACACGATGGCACATCGCCCCCCGGGAAGGCGATGCCGGGATGGGGGGACGTTACCTAAGGCATGTGATTTAATTTCACAAACTACTCAAAACAGCGACCACTCACCGTGACGATACCAGCACACAAAGTCATATTCTGACTTCTGTCGCCACTGTCGGCTCACCGTATACCAGCACTACTCAACGCCTGGTACGCCACGTCGGTCATCGGCAAGTCGGCCAACTGAGCAGGCGTAAACCAGCGGGCTTCGCAGGTTGAACCGCCGGGGGCCTCCACCACCCGCGGCTCCCCGGGTTGATCCACCTCCACCCGGTAGAAGGCGCGGACGCTGTGCAAGTCGATGGGGTACCCCTCCGGTCCCAGGCAGTTGGGATCACGGTGGCTGAGGACGCCCAGCAGTTTGGTCACCCGGCCGCGCTGCCCGGTCTCCTCAACCAGCTCCCGCTCCAACGCGGTCGCCGGCTCCTCCCCCACATCGGTCCCACCCCCGGGCAGGTGCCAACGCCCCGCTCCGGGGTAACCGGCACTGATCCGGGTGAGCAGTATCCGTCCGGTGGGATCGGTCGCCACCGCGTACGCCGCGAACCGCTGGGCGTGGGGCCGCCCATCCGGTCCCGGCACTACTTGGACGGTAGGCAGTTCCGGGGTCTGTTCGGGCCGCAGATCCGCCGCAGCGGCGGGCAGCTTCAACACATCCGCCGTGAAGGGCCGCAGAGGCAGTTCCGCCGCCTGGGCACGTGTGAACCAGCGGGCCAGGTCGGTTCCCCCGCCCACCTGGTCGCGTAACTGTCCCCCTTGAACCTGCACCTGGTAGATGATCCGGTCGGTGTGCAGGGTGACACCGCGGTCAGGGAGCGCGCGCAGATCGGCCAGCACTGTCCGCAGCTCGGTCACCTCCACCTGCAGACCGGTCTCCTCAGCGGTCTCCCGGATCACGGTGTCCCGTGGGTCCTCCCCATGCTCCACGCTGCCGCCCGGCAAGGACCACAGAGAGGGGGTGCCAGAGTGCACGGAGGCCCGGACCAGCAGGATCCGACCAGCGTCATCCTCACAGACGCCGTAGCTGGCGATCCGACGTAGTGGTTTGAGTGCGGGGGTCACTGCGGCATTCTGCCCAACGGGCACGGGAGGGTTTCAATGATCAGTGAATCATCCCACGTTTTTTAACAGGCCGTACATCTTCCCATCACACAGAGCATCCTGAAAAAGGATCACAATTCTCCGAGTTCTTGGCGCGTTCTCGGCAAGGCCACACCCGTGCTCTGGGCCGGCGCTCTCCCGTTCTCCGACCTTCTCAGATGCCTCAGGGGTGTGCTCAGGGTTGAGACCAGGGGCATCACCGATGCCACAGCCGCCTCCGAGACGGACCCTGGGAGCATGGATCACATCGGGAACTACCGTCGGATCGAGATCACGCCGCTTCGCCGCCCTCGGGCCGGTCGCAAGCTCGCGGGAGTATGCGCCGGCATGGGCGAGTACCTCGGCGTTGACCCCGTGGTTGTCCGACTCGTCGTCGTCCTGGCCACCCTGTTCACCATGGGAACGGGCGCGTTGGGGTACCTGCTCGCCTGGATGGTCATCCCCTCCGAATAACGCCAGCGAGATAACCGTCAGCGAGCCCGGTCACCGCGCCCCTCAAGGCACAGTGACCGGCGCACACCCACGTTGGTTCACTCCCACTCGATGGTGCCCGGGGGCTTGCTGGTCACGTCCAGCACCACCCGGTTGACCTCAGGCACTTCATTGGTGATGCGGGTAGAGATCCGCGCGATGAGGTCATAGGGCAGCCGTGACCAGTCGGCGGTCATCGCATCCTCGCTGCTGACCGGCCGTAGCACCACCGGGTGACCGTAGGTACGCCCGTCTCCCTGCACGCCGACCGAGCGGACATCGGCCAGCAGCACCACAGGGAACTGCCATACCTCCCGGTCCAACCCGGCGCGGGTCAACTCCTGGCGAGCGATCGCATCGGCAGCCCGCAGGATCGCCAGCCGCTCGGCGGTTACCTCCCCGATGATCCGGATCGCCAGACCCGGCCCGGGGAATGGGTGCCGCCACACGATCTCATCCGGCAGTCCCAGCTCGGTGCCGAGCGCACGCACCTCGTCCTTGAACAGGGTGCGTAGCGGCTCCACCAGCTGGAACGACATGTCCTCCGGCAGGCCGCCCACATTGTGGTGAGACTTGATGTTCGCCGTGCCCGACCCGCCTCCGGACTCCACGACGTCGGGGTACAACGTTCCCTGAACGAGGAACTCCACGTGCCCCTCGGCCTCGATCTCCCGGGCCGCCCGCTCGAAGGTTCGGATGAACTCCCGACCGATGATCTTGCGCTTGGCCTCGGGATCGGTCACCCCTTTCAGGGCGTTGAGGAACACCTCAGAGGCGTCAACGACCTTCAGTTGGATGCCGGTGGCGGCCACGTAGTCTTTCTCCACCTGCTCGGCCTCACCGGCCCGCAGCAGACCGTGGTCAACGAACACGCAGATCAGCTGGTCGCCCACTGCGCGATGCACCAGAGCGGCCGCGACCGCGGAGTCCACCCCACCCGACAGCGCGCACAGCACCCGCCGATCCCCGACCTGTTCCCGGATGGCGGCCACCTGCTCGGAGATGATGTTGCCCATCGTCCACGTCGGGGTGATCCCGGCGATCTGGTAGAGGAAACGCTCCAGGATCCGCTGCCCGTGCGGGGTGTGCGCCACCTCCGGGTGGAACTGCACCCCCGCCAACCGACGGGCCGGGTCCTCAAAGCCCGCCACCGTGCCGGCGGCGCTGTGAGCGGTGACCGTGAAACCGGGGGGCGCCTCGGTGACGCTGTCTCCGTGGCTCATCCACACCGGCTGTTCGGTCGGTAGATCCGCGAACAGTACCCCCGGCTCGGCCACCCGCAGTGGGGTGTGCCCGTACTCCCGCAGACCGGTGCGCTCCACCCGACCCCCAGTGGCCTGAGCCATCACCTGGAAGCCGTAGCAGATACCGAACACCGGTACGCCACTGTCGAACAGGGCCGGATCCACCTGGGGGGCGCCCGGCTCGTACACACTCGCCGGACCGCCGGAGAGGATGATCGCGGCCGGTCGGCGGGCCAACAATTGGGACACCGGCGTCGTGTGCGGCACGATCTCGGAGTAAATCCGTGCCTCACGAACCCGCCGGGCGATCAACTGGGCGTACTGGGCTCCGAAGTCCACAACCAGGACCGGGGGCGGCGTGCTCATGAGCCGAGCGTAATCACTGTCCGGGCGACCCCCTTCACCGGTGGCCCTCAACTGTGGGCCAGCTCCCCACGTTCCGGTTGCGGGTTTGAGCCGGTCAGGTTGGACTGATACAGGTGTCCAGTTCAATCCTGATCGGTACCGCGGGATGGACCGACCAGACGCTACTCGATGCCGGATGGTATCCGCCGCAGGCGGACACCCCACAACGACGCCTGGCCTACTACACGACCCGTTTCCCGATCGTCGAAGTGGATTCCACCTACTACACACCGTTGGCGGAGCGGACCGCGCAGCTGTGGGTTGCGCGTACCCCGGATTCATTTGTGTTCAACATCAAGGCATTTAGCCTGCTCACTGGGCACCCAACTCGCCCCGCCGCCATTTACAAGGAGCTGCGGCCAGCCACCGACAAACGCAATGTGTACCTGAACGATTTGCCGCCCAAGGTCATTGAGGAGATATGGGAGCGGTTCCTGTCGGCGGTGGATCCGCTGGTGGCAGCCGGTAAGCTCGGCGCACTGCTATTCCAATTCCCACCGTGGTTCACCATTCGCCGCCCGAATAAGCAGTATCTGCTGGAGGTCACCCGGCGTTGCGCCCCGATCCGGGTGGCCGTGGAGCTACGTCACTCCAGCTGGTTCAGCGATGACAACCTGCGTGAGACCTTGAGCTTCTTCAAGGAGCATGCCATTCCGCTGGTATGCGTCGACATGCCTCAGGGGTACGCCTCCTCGGTGCCGCCGCTGCTTGAGACGACCGCGGACTTCACCGTGATCCGTTTCCATGGACACAGCACCAAATGGACCAGCAAAAACATCCACGAGAAATTCGGCTACCTCTACTCCTATGAGGAGTTGGCTTCATGGACGCCCCGGCTGAGAGAGCTGGCGAGGCAGGCCGACCACGTTCACGTGATCATGAATAACTGCTACGCGGATTACGCGGTACGTAACGCCGCTCAGCTTCACGAATTGCTCGGCGAGGCCGCCGTCGCGGCCCCTGGCGCGCCCAGCGTCTCCAGGCAGTGATCGAGCCGTCTGAAAGCCATGCTCCACATCGGCACATCGGGCTGGCAGTACGACTCCTGGCGCGGGGTGTTCTACCCCGAGGGCCTGCCAAAGACACGCTGGTTGGAGCATTACGCGACACGGTTTTCGACCGTCGAATCAAACAACACCTTCTACCGCCTGCCGCAGCGGGCGACATTCGAAGCCTGGCGAGACCGTACGCCTACGGGATTCGTGATGGCCGTCAAGGTCAGCCGTTTCCTCACCCACCTCAAACGACTAAGCGAACCCGCAGAACCGGTCGCCCGGTTTCTGGACCGCGTCCTAGGTCTTGGTCCCAAACTCGGGCCGGCGCTGCTGCAACTGCCGCCCACCCTCACCGCCGACCCCGACCTGCTCGATCAGACCCTCCGCTGGTTCCCGGCCCATGTCCGCGTCGCGGTGGAACCCCGGCATCCGACGTGGTGGACGGCAAAGGTACGCGCGGTACTGGAACAACGCGGCGCCGCGCTGTGCTGGGCCGACCGTGCAGGAACGCCGGTGACCCCGCTGTGGCGCACCGCCGACTTCGGCTATCTGCGGCTGCACCACGGTACGCGTGGCTGGAGCTATGACCAGGCGATCCTCAGGGAGTGGGTGGCGCGGATCGCGCGCTCGTTCGGCCCCGGGCAAGGCCTCGACGTCTACGTCTACTTCAACAACGATCCGGAGGGGGCCGCCGTCAGCGACGCGGTCACGTTCACGCGGCTGGCGCGTACCCATCACCTCACCGTGTCCCGCGCCAGCCCACGACGCACCCTATGACCGCCCGCCGCACGCCGCCGGGTCCCTCACCGCCCGCAACAGCGGCCCGGTCGGCGGGTGGCCGCCCAGGTGCCCCTGGATGAACGCGTGGACCACACGTAGCACGCGGTGCGCCCGTACGGCACACACGAGGCCTGGACGGCGAGGCGATGAGCGGACCGCGCACCAGCGGCGCGATAACGTCAGGGGATGACCCGTCGTTTTGACGTCGTGGTGGTCGGCTCCGGCTTCGGCGGGAGCGTGGCCGCGCTCCGGCTCACCGAGAAGGGCTACCGAGTCTGCGTCCTGGAGGCGGGTCGACGCTTCGCCGACGACGAGTTCCCTGTCACCTCCTGGCGGTTGCGCCGCTTCCTGTGGGCGCCCCGGCTCGGCTGCTACGGCATCCAACGGATCACCCTGCTGCGTAACGTCCTGGTGCTCTCCGGCGCGGGGGTCGGCGGGGGCAGCTTGGTGTACGCCAACACCCTCTATGAGCCGATGCCGGCCTTCTTTACCGACCCGCAGTGGGGGCACATCACCGACTGGGCGGATGAGCTACGCCCCTACTATGACCAGGCCAAACGGATGTTGGGGGTGGTCACCTACCCCGGTGTCTCCCCGGCCGATGAGGCGATGCGTGAGGTGGCCCGCCGGATGGGGGTGGCCCAGACCCTCCGCCCCACCCCGGTGGGGGTGTACTTCGGTGAGTCAGGGCGGGACCCGTACTTCGGCGGAGTCGGTCCGCTCCGGGACCGGTGCGTGGAGTGTGGGGCGTGCATGACGGGTTGCCGCTTCAATGCCAAGAACACCCTCACCAAGAACTACCTGTGGCTAGCCGAGCAGGCAGGCGCGGTTGTGATACCGCTCCGGACGGTCACCGAGATACGGCCTTATGAGGGCGGTTGGCGTGTGACGGCGGTACGGACCGGCGCCTGGTTTCGGAAAGACCCACAGGTGTTCGAAGCCGACCAGGTCATCCTCGCCGCCGGTGCCCTGGGTACCCAGCGCATCCTGCACGCGATGAAGAAGGCGGGGGTGCTTCCCGCCCTCTCACCCCGACTGGGGTACCTGACCCGCACCAACTCCGAATCGATCATCGGCGCCGTTGCCCGGTCCCGCGCCGCCGACTACTCCCGGGGTGTGGCGATCACCAGTTCGTTCCACCCGGATCCGCACACCAACGTGGAGCCGGTGCGGTATGGCAAAGGATCGAACGCGATGGGGCTGCTTCAGACGCTCCTGGTGGAGGGCGGACGACACCGCTTCCTGAAGTGGCTCCGCGAGGTGGTCCGCCACCCCGGCGCCTTCTTCCGCGCGCTGTACCTGCGTCACTGGTCGGAACGGGCTGTGATCGCCCTGGTGATGCAGTCCCATGACAACTCGCTGACCGTGTCCCTCAAACCGAGCCTGCTGTGGCGTCTCGGGCTGACGCGACACCCCGGTTCCCGGCTCACCAGCCGTCAGGGGCACGGTGCTCCCAACCCCACCTGGATCCCTCAGGGACATCAGGTGGCGCATCACCTCGCCGACGTCATCGACGGGGACCCGGGCGGTACCTGGACCGAGGTCGCGGATATCCCCCTCACCGCGCACATCCTGGGCGGCTGCGCGATTGGAGATTCGCCGCAGACCGGGGTGATCGACCCCTATCACCGGGTCTATGGCTACCCAGGGCTCCACGTGATGGACGGCGCGGCGGTACCGGCGAATCTCGGCGTGAACCCCTCGTTGACCATCACAGCCCTCGCGGAGCGGGCGATGGCGTTGTGGCCCAACCGGGGAGAGCCGGACCCGCGGCCCGCGCTGGGATCCGCGTACCGAAGAATCTCACCGGTACCGCCGCACAAACCCGTCGTGCCTGATCACGCCCCGGCCGCGTTGCGGCTCCCCGTGGTCTGACGACACGGGACAACCCGGGTCGCGGCCCACCGGGCCGTGTTCCGTCGGACAGCGCCGTCGGACAGTGGCGTCAGTCGTGCTGGTGAGCGGCGAGGAAGACCTGGGCCATGGCGCTGGCCAGGTCCGCCGGGTCGGTGGAAGGCACCGCCTGCCCGCCGGTCAGCTGCGCGATTTGCTCCAACGCCGCCATGTCGGCATCGGTGCCGTACCCGATAGAGAACACCGGTACCGGGCGCGTCGGGTCAGCCACGGCGGCGAGCCGCTCCTGGAACCGTGACAGGCTCATCTCCCACTGGGAATCCTCGTCTCGCCCATCGGTGAGGACGACCACCAAGGTGAAGGATTGAGGCGCGACCCGTTCGGTCATGACCTCAACCGCCCGCAGCACCGTCTCATACAGCGGCGTCCCACTGTCAGGCACCGGTTGGTACTGGGCGGCGGCGCTGGCCACCAGCTCCCGCCGGGTCACTCCGCCACCGACGTCTTCGCTGATCGGCCCGAAGGGCACCACCTCGGTGTAGGGGGTGTCCGCGGACTGGGTCGAGAACATCCACAGCCCCAGGTTGGTCTCCAACCCGAACAGCTGCGCGGCCTGTACACCGGCCTCCCGGAGCAGGCCGGCCTTGGTGGTCAGGCGCCCCTGCTGGTCCCGTACCGGGTCGTTCATGGAGCTGGAGGCGTCGACTAAAACCAGCACGTTGAAGCTCAACCGCTGGTAATTCCGCCACGCCTCAACGGCGGTTGTCGTCACCTCAAGGTTTGACAGCCGGGTGGGGGCTGGGTACTCCGCGCTCACACCCTCCGGCACTCCGATCTCCTGGGCAGCGGCGGCCGCGCGGCGGGGCGGCCGGTACCCGTGCTCGGCGAGGACCTCCGCCATCTCCGGGGTGGTGAATATGTCGGCGAGCTGGGTGGCGACCCGGATTAGATCCTCGTTGCCCCTACCGGAGTGGACAGGCACCAAGGGGTAGTCGGCCTCCAGCAGGACATCGGAGGGGTAGACCGCGGTCAACGGTACGGCGGGGTCGGCTCCGGCGTACTCCCACAGCTGGCGTTCCAGGGCGGGGAAGACCCCTACCTCGGCGATGGCCATAGCCGGATCGCTGTAGTCCACCATCCGCCCTAACAACTCGGTGGTGTCGGTGAAGGCGGCAAGCCGGCTTCGTAGGGTGAGGAACCGCATCTGGGCGATACCGGCGTCGGGAGTCGTCCCAGCCAACGCGGCATGCAGGCTCGCCGCCGCCAACAGCCCGATAGGGGTACGCGGTTCCGGCATGTGGAATTGGGGAATGGCGCCGCTGGTGACGTGCTCGTTCAGGGCGTTCCACCCCAGCGGGGTGTCTGGCCAGCCGAGTGACTCGGCGAGCTGCTGCGGCATAGCCAGCACCAACGGCGAACGGGCGATCGAGGTTCCCACCCCGGCGAGCTCCGCGTCGACGGTTCTCAGCCATACCGAGGAGGTGGGCACCCACAGGTCAGCGCCGCCGAAATCCTCTGAGGCCGCGACCTCGACGGGGTCCTGCGCGGTCACCGTCAGCTCGACGCAGTTGGCTTCCTGAGCGCCCAGTTCCTGCGCCGCCACCTCCAGCAGGGGTGCGACCTCCGGTGCGGCGGCCACGGTGATGGCCCCGCAGCCATTGGCATCCAAAGGTGAGGAAGACTCACCGTCTCCGGTTCCGGCCAGCCGGTACACGATCGCGCCTACGGCTCCCACCAGACACACCGCGACAGCGGCCGCAATCAGTGACAGGCGTATCCGTCGTCGGACGCGGGCCCGCTGCAGCTCCTGGGCAACGGATAAGGATTCATAGGGAGCACGTAAGGCTGGGTATCCACCGCCGGGATCGCCGTGTTGATGATCGTCTCCGAAGGCCATCGGCCGCTCCTTCCGCCTGATCCCACCGCTTGGCCGGGCCCTGCCCGGGCAGAGCCGAGGTGGAATGGGGAACGGAATCCACGTGCGAACCTGATGTCACTCCCACGGAAGCATCAATTAGCGGTAAGCACATGAAACGCGCTCCAGGTGCGTCCGGGGAGGGCTTGTGACACAGCACGCAGCGAACACGCTAGCAACGGCGCTACCCGGCCGCACCCTGGAAAGCATCAAGATCCGGTCTCAGATGTTCAGCACCTGCTGGATGCTGACGACTGCGTTGCTGATGTTTTCTGTCTTCGCTGCTGACGCCCCGGCCTGGATGGCCGCCTCGGCCCGACTGGGAATCAGGGAACTGGAATCAATCAGGGAACTGGAATCAGGGAATCAGAATCAGACCGGCGCCCATGGGGCGCATGAGCGCCGGTGACTGACGAACGACGTTTCAGAAGCGTTTGGAGAGCGTTTGGGCGTCACTCAGGACGCAGGAGGAGCTCTACCTTCTGGAACTCCTTCAGATCCGAGTAGCCACACTTGGCCATGGCCTGGCGCAGGCCACCGAAGAGGTTGATCCCCCCGTAGGGATCATCGGATGGCCCGTAGAGCACTTGACGCAACGGTGGCCGCGGCCCTTCCGCAGGAGGGCAGTACCAACCCCTGGGCAGTTCGGGGTGGTTGGCCGCCGAGTGCCACCACGCACCGCCGGCCGGGGCCTCAGCCGCGTTCGCCAGAGGCTGCCCCAACATGACGGCGTCCGCGCCGCAGGCCAGGGCCAGCGCGATCTCACCGGAGGTCTCCACACCTCCGTCGGCGATCAGGTGAACGTATCGGCCACCGGTCTCGTCCAGATAGTCACGGCGCGCGGCGGCGGCGTCGGCGATGGCGGTGGCCATCGGCAACCGGATACCCAGCACGTTGTCGAAGGTCGTCCAGCGGTCCGCCCCCACCCCCACGATCACGCCGGCGGCACCGGTCCGCATCAGGTGCAGCGCGGTCTGGTACGACGTGCAGCCGCCCACGATCACCGGCAGATCCAAGTCGGCGATGAACTCCTTCAGATTGAGCGGTTCCTCGTTGGTCGACACGTGCTCGGCCGACACGGTGGTGCCCTGGATGACCAGGATGTCGATCCCTGCGTCCAGGATCACCGGCGCGAGGCTGAGGGTGTGTCGCGGGGAGACCCGCACCGCCACGCGTACCCCGCCGTCCCGGATCTGTTTGACGCGCTCGGTGATCAACTCCGGTCGGATCGGTTCGGAGTACACCTTCTGAAGGAGACGGGTGGCCGCCGACAAGTCCTCATCTTCTCCACACGAGGACAGCTGGGCCAGGATCTCGGTGGGGTCCTCGTACCGGCACCACAGTCCTTCGGCGTTGAGGACCCCCAAGCCACCCAAGCGCCCCAACTCGATCGCGGTGGCCGGGCTCATGGAGGCGTCGGAAGGATGCGCCACGCACGGGATGTCGAAGCGGTACGCGTCCAGCTGCCACACCGTGGACACGTCTTTCACGTCCCGGGTACGCCGGCTGGGCACCAGGCTCACATCGTCCAGGTGGTACGCGCGTCGCGCCACCTTGCCCAGCCCGATCTCCACCATGTCACGCACGGCGGCCTCTCTCTCAGTCTCCGACGACAATCACGATGCGGATCCCCTGTCCACCGCGGCTAACGACGCTGTTACCGCACGTGATAGTTGGGGGCCTCCACAGTCATCTGGATATCGTGCGGGTGGCTCTCCTTCAGCCCAGCGGCGGTGATCTGAATCAGCTGGCCCCGCCTCTGCAACTCGGCGATGGTAGGCGCGCCGACGTACCCCATGGCCTGGCGCAATCCGCCCACGAGTTGGTGCGCCACGTTCCGCAGCGGCCCTCGGTAGGGCACCTGCCCCTCGACACCTTCGGGCACCAGCTTCTCGTCGGAGACGACGTCGTCCTGGAAGTACCGGTCCTTGGAGTAGCTGCGGGCCTGCCCGCGCGACTGCATGGCGCCCAGTGACCCCATTCCCCGGTAGCTCTTGTACTGCTTGCCGTTGATGAAGATCAGCTCTCCCGGGCTCTCTTCACAACCGGCCAGCAACGAGCCCAGCATCACGGTGTCGGCGCCGGCGACGATCGCCTTGGCGATGTCTCCGGAGTACTGCATGCCGCCGTCGGCGATCAACGGCACGCCGGCCGGCCGGCAGGCCCGGGCGGCCTCCATGATCGCGGTGATCTGTGGGACCCCAACCCCGGCGACCACTCGGGTGGTGCAGATCGATCCCGGACCGACCCCGACCTTGACCGCGTCGGCCCCGGCTTCAACCAGTGCCTTAGCCCCGTCGTAGGTGGCCACATTGCCGCCGACCACGTCGACGGGGGTGTCCTTCTTCAGGCGGGCGACCATGTCGAGGACGGCCCGCTGGTGGCCGTGCGCGGTGTCGACCACCAGGACATCCACTCCCGCATCGACCAGCGTGCGGGCCCGCTTGTACGCGTCGTCACCCACCCCTACGGCCGCGGCGACCCGCAGTCGTCCTTCGGGGTCCTTGGCCGCGTTGGGGTACTGCTCGCTCTTGGTGAAGTCCTTGACGGTGATCAGGCCCCGGAGCTTGCCCTCGGAGTCCACCAGCGGCAGCTTCTCGATCTTGTGTTTACGCAACAGCTCCAGTGCCTCGGACGGCGCCACCCCGACCGGCGCCGTGACCAGCGGCATCGGGGTCATCACCTCACGAACCGGGGTGCTTTTATCCACGATGAACCGCATGTCCCGGTTGGTGACGATACCGAGCAGGACTCCATCGGGGTCCACCACCGGTACGCCGGAGATCCGGTACCGACCGCACAATTCATCGACGGAGCGGACCGTGTCGTCCGGGGAACAGGTGATCGGATTGGTCACCATCCCGGCTTCAGAGCGCTTGACCAGATCGACCTGGAGCGCCTGTTCCTCGATGGACAGGTTGCGGTGCAGCACCCCGATCCCGCCCTGGCGGGCCATGGCGATGGCCATCCTCGCCTCGGTCACCGTGTCCATGGCACTGGAGGCCAGGGGGACGTTGAGGGTGACGTTGCGGGTCAGACGGCTGCTGGTATCGACCTGACTGGGCAGGACGTCGGACTCCCCAGGGAGCAGCAGAACGTCGTCAAAGGTCAAGCCAAGCGGAAGTGCGGTGGAGTAGGACGATTGCGTGGCCGAAAAGTCCATGATGGTGATCCGATCCAGCGATGACGTTGCCCCATCCTACCGAGCCGGGCAGGTGGAGGAGGCGAGCGCGGTGGGGTACGCCGGCGGTTCCGGCCGGTGCACGACCGTCGGTAGTGAGGGATACGGTGGAGAGGTGCACGACGAGCCGCTTGATCCATTCGCGGGTGATCCCGCGGATCCCGCCGCCCAGTTCGCCGATGAGCCGGCGATCGAGCCTCTCACGCCCGAGGAGCGGCAGGACGTGCTCGATGACCTGGCCGACCTGGAGATCTACCAGGCGGTACTGACTCAGAAGGGCTACCGCGGGCTACTCGTGGAGTGTGAGGACTGCCGGGAGCCTCACTACTTCGACTGGGAGCTGTTGCGCGGCAATCTGCGGCAGCTGTTGACTGTGGGTCGGCCCAGGATCCATGAACCCGCTTTCGAACCGAACCCCGACGACTATGTCACCTGGGAGTATGCCCGGGGCTACGTGGACGCCGCCTACGACGCATTACTGCACGGAAACAGCGCCCGCTGATCTGGGGCATACCCCAGTGCTCTGCCGCCCTGCCCCTGCGGTTTAGGGGTGCTGTGCCCAGCGCGTGCGCATCCGGTGATCCAGCTGTTCGGTGCTGGTCCGCGCGTCGGGTCCACCCGCACCGGGTACGCGCCGGGCACCGTCTCCCCCGTGGGGTTATTCCTCCGCGG
The DNA here is from genome assembly GCA_002919305.1 of Actinomycetales bacterium. Classification (GTDB taxonomy): domain Bacteria; phylum Actinomycetota; class Actinomycetes; order Mycobacteriales; family Micromonosporaceae; genus RSA1. The sequence goes on along the minus strand of PKFB01000047.1, from coordinate 26,015 downwards.
TGTCAGTCATGGGCGTTTCCGGCTGGGTCTCCTCGGTGCTGGACCGGTATCCGTCATCGCTGAAAGGCGTCGCCTCAATGGGCGCGTCCGGCGGACGGAATTCGGGAGGCGTGGTGCTCTGGGTGGGCGGAGCAACGGGAGCGGCGTCCACGGGCGGCGCCCCGGCGGAGTCGGTCGGCATCGGGCTGGGACGTGACGGCGTGGGAGCCGGACTGGTCGTCGCCTGGTCCGAAGGGCTGCCCGTCGTCCCCGAGGGAGCCGGCTGTGGTGTGTCCGGGGCGGTGGTGGGGTTCGCAGGCTGCTGCTGTCTGGGCGACGTTTCAGGCGTCGGAGCCGGTTCCGCGGTTCGCCTGCTCTGCTCCTCGTCGCAGCCCGGTCCGCCGTTCCGGCAGAGCTGATCACGCAGGTCCCGTACCTCCGCACGGAGCCGGTCGGCGTCGGTTTGGGAGGCGACTTGGTCCGCTTTGCGTTCGACCTCCTCCAGGTAGCCCTGGGCTTCCTCCAGTTGTCCGCGGGCCATCGCGCGCCGGGCTGCGCTCAACGCCGCCTCGGCGTCGGCGAGCGCTTCCTGGGATTGGGCCTCATCGGACCGGAAGAACTCATACACCGGCCACAGCGGGTGGTCTGGATCGGTGGGTTGGTACAGGGACACCATGCCTATGCCCCCCACCACCAGCAAGCAGGCGGCCACCAGGCTCGCGACACGTCGCCTGGTCCAGCCCGTGAAGAGTCGGAGCTTGTCTGGCGTGTGAACCTTGCCTGGCGTCCGAGCCGGGTTCGGGGAGTCATCCCCGCGTACCAGTGGCGGCTCCTCCCAATCCGGCAGCGGGGTGTCGACGATGTCTGCCCGCCAGCGAGCGAGCAGGCGCAGCACTGGATCGTCGTCGGGTACCGGATCCCCCCGACGCAAGGACTCGATCAACTCGTCGTCTCGGGCTATCGCGTCCCAGTCTCGGCGGTTGGTCATAGTCGGGCCTCGTCAAGGACACCGGCCGCGATGGCTCGTAGCCGTCCCAATGCCCGGTGCTGCGCAACCCGGACCGCCCCTGGGGACATTCCCAGGATCGCGCCGACCTCCTCGGCGCTCATACCGACCGCGATCCGCAGCACGAGAACCTCACGCTGTTGGCGGGGCAGCTGTTCAAGCAGAGACGTTAACTGGCGTGCGGTATCGGCCATGATGGCCTCGGTCTCCGGCCCACCGTTGGTGTCGGCGTGGTCGGGCACCTTGTCCACCGGATCGGTGAGGTCACGTGCTACGCCACGGTAGACGTCGGATACTTTGCGGGCCGCGATCCCGTACACGAAGGCCTCAAACGGTCGCCCCATGTCCCGGAAACGCGGGAGGGCCTGCAGCACGCTGATGCACACCTCCTGGGCGACGTCATCGGCACTGGTGTAGGCGCCACCGTTTATCCAACCGAGGCGTGCTCTGCAGTAACGCACGACCAGAGGTCGTATCCGGAAAAGCAGTTCCTCGGTTGCGCCTCGATCGCCCGCGGCAGCGCGGATGGCGAGCTGGGTGAGCTCGGCCTCCTCTGCCGTCATCGCGTTTGGCCACCCTTTCGTTACCGGAACATCGCATGCCGAAGGGAGGGAGTCACCGAGCACCCACGGCGCGGGCTCCGGAGGCGACCCGCCGCCAGAGCTTATCCAGGATGCTTGAAACAGCAACAGTGTTGTATGTGGAATGGATACGCATTGTGGCTAAGTGTCAGAGATGAACGTGACATAGACACACCCCCATTCGATAACGCCGACCGGCGCCCGGTCATGCCCCGCTCCCAGACCCCGGTCGGCGGCCCCGGTCAGGAGAACAGGCCAGCGCGGAACGCCGAAGCCACGGCATGGGCCCGATCGCGCGCGCCGAGCTTGCGGAACAACCGTCTGGCATGGGTTTTGACGGTGTCTTCCGATACGAACAATTGACGTCCGATCTCGGCGTTACTGCGCCCCTCGCTCATCCCTTTCAGCACCTGAAGCTCCCGCTCGGTCAGATTGATCTTGGGCTTCGTCTCCTGCGTCGGAGCGGGAGCCTTCCTCCACCCATCGGGGCAGAGCAGCATGATCCCCCGCGCGAGCGCGGTCACCATGTCGTCGCCATGCTCCCCCGTGCGGATGACTCCTCGGGCACCTGCCGCCACCGCCGCAGCGGCGACCCGTGGATCCTCCGCCCCGATCAGGATGATGGCGGCGCGCGGATTGCGGGCCAGCACATTCTTGGTGAATTGGACGCAGTCGGGTTTAGCCAAAGCCGTGTCGACGAGAACTATGTCGGCCAGGCGCTCACCCAGTCGGGTCAGCGCCTCCTCTGTCGATAGCGCGGTCCGTACAGCATTGCCGAGGCCTAGCCGAGCGGCATGGGTGACGATCCGCTGCGCCGCAGCGGAGGTTCGTACGCAGACGAGCACTGATCGCACCGATCTCCTCCTTCTTCCTGAAGGTGAGACCCCAGAACGGACGCGCTATTACGCGATTAGACCAAGGTGATGTGGCTTCACGGGGCTACTCCTAGATGAATGACCAATTTGTCCTGAAAAGATATCCCTGAACCCGCGTTTTGCTTCTCAACGAGCCGGGTACCGGCAGGGCAGCCGAGATCAGGTGAGGGGAGAGTGCGATGGCGGACATCCGCCGGCTACCCGGTCCCATCGCGGATGTGTGGGATTGGCAGCTTCGAGGTGCTTGTCGGGGCGTCGACAGCGCACAGTTTTTCCACCCCGACGGCGAACGCGGCCCCTCCCGCAGCCGCCGGGAGACGGACGCCAAGGCGATCTGCCGTCGCTGCCCAGTGCGGGCAGAGTGCGCTGCCCACGCCTTAGTGGTACGCGAGCCCTACGGGGTGTGGGGCGGTTTCAGCGAAAACGAACGCAACCAGCTGCTGGCAACGGATTGGGAAGACCTTGTCGACCCTCAAAAGGGCCGAGCGGACATACCGCAATTAGAGGCTCGATTACGTCGAAAGCGTTCTTCGCTGACGTCCGTCAGCTGACCGGATCGGCTACTTCGCATCGCACACTCCAGAACGCTGTGAAAGCCTCCACAGACGACGCCCAAAGAAACAGGGGTACGCGCCGCCGCGTACCCCTGAATCCGTATGTCGGTTTTCGTGGGCGCCGGATCAGAACCCGGGGCCGTGCTGGTGGCTGTGGCCGTGCCCGTGGCCGTGGCCGTGACTGTGCGCCTCCGGCTCCTCCGGCTTCTCCACCACCAGGCTCTCCGTGGTCAGCAGCAGCCCAGCGATGCTGGCCGCGTTGGCGACCGCGTTGCGGGTGACCTTCACCGGGTCCACCACACCCGCCTTGACCAGGTCGGTGTACTCACCGGTCGCGGCGTTGAGACCGTGTCCGGCCTCCAGCTCACGCACCTTGGAGACCACGACGTAACCGTCGTGACCGGCGTTCTGGGCGATCCACCGCAGCGGCTCGTCCAGGGCCTTGCGGACGATCGCCACACCCGTGGCCTCGTCACCGGTGCGGCCGAGGTCCTTGTCCAGGACGGAGGCCACGTGCACCAGGGCGGTACCGCCGCCGGGCACGATGCCCTCCTCCACCGCGGCGCGGGTCGCCGAGATGGCGTCCTCGATGCGGTGCTTCTTCTCCTTCATCTCGACCTCGGTGGCGGCACCCACCTTGATGACCGCCACACCACCGGAGAGCTTGGCCAGCCGCTCCTGCAGCTTCTCGCGGTCCCAGTCGGACTCGCTCTGCTCGATCTCGGCGCGGATCTGGTCGGCCCGCGCCTTGACCGCGGCGGGGTCACCGGCACCGTCCACGATCGTGGTGGTGTCCTTGGTGACGACCACCCGACGAGCCCGACCCAGCACCTCCAGGCCAACGGAGTCGAGCTTGTAACCCAGCTCAGGCGAGACCACCTCACCACCGGTGAGGATCGCCATGTCCTGCAGCATCGCCTTACGGCGGTCACCGAAGCCGGGCGCCTTGACCGCGACGGCCTTGAAGGTCTTCCGGATGGCGTTGACCACCAGGGTGGACAGCGCCTGCCCCTCGACGTCCTCGGCGATGATCAGCAGCGGCTTGGAGGTCTGGATAACCTTCTCCAGCAGCGGCAGCAGCTCCTCGATCGAGGAGAGCTTCTGGTTGGCGATCAGGATGTACGGGTCATCCAGGACCGCCTCCCCCGCCTCGGGGTCGGTCATGAAGTAGGCGGAGATGTAGCCCTTGTCGAACTGCAGACCCTCGGTGATCTCCAGCTCGGTGGACAGGGTGGAGCCCTCCTCGACGGTGATCACACCGTCGCGGCCGACCTTGTCCATGGCCTCGGCGATCAGGTCACCGATGGTCGGGTCCTGAGCGGAGATGGTCGCCACATGCGCGATCTCCTGCTTGCCGGAGATCTCGGTGGCCCGGTTCAGCAGCGCGTCGCTAACGGCTTGAGCCGCGGCGTCCATACCCCGCTTGAGGGCGATCGGGTTGGCACCGGCGGCCACGTTACGCAGGCCCTCCCGGACCATCGCCTGGGCCAGCACGGTGGCGGTGGTGGTACCGTCACCGGCCACGTCGTTGGTCTTGGTGGCGACCTCCTTGACCAACTGGGCACCCAGGTTCTCGTAGGGGTTGGCGAGCTCGATCTCCTTGGCGATCGTGACCCCGTCGTTGGTGATGGTCGGCGGACCGAACTTCTTATCGAGCACGACATTGCGTCCCCGCGGACCGAGGGTCACCCGGACCGCGTCGGCCAGCGCGTTGACGCCGCGCTCGAGCCCCGACCGAGCCTGGTCGGAGAAGCTCAGAATCTTCGCCATCTGATTCCCTTCACGGTTTTGTTCTGACGATGGCGCTCCGGCGCCGCCAGCCCTTCGGCCGTGACAAGCACGCTGAGAGCGCTAAGGGCGCGCCCTGCTTGGGAACGCGTAGGCGCGCGACGAGAAGGCCGCCCCGCGCGTGGGGCTACGGGGCGGCCATCCATGCACTTCTTCTGCTCAATCGGTCGCGGTACGCGGCGTTGTCCTGTGGTGAACAGGACTCACTTCTCGATGACCGCGAGGACGTCACGGGCGGAGAGGATCAGGTAGTCCTCGCCGTTGTACTTGACCTCGGTGCCGCCGTACTTCGAGAAGATCACCGTGTCACCGACCTTGACGTCGATGGGGATCCGGTTGCCCTTGTCGTCGATCCGGCCGGGCCCGACAGCAAGGACGGTGCCCTCCTGCGGCTTCTCCTTGGCGGTGTCGGGAATCACGATGCCCGACGCCGTCGTGGTCTCGGCCTCGCTGGCCTGGACCACGATCCGGTCCTCCAACGGCTTGATCGCAACCTTGGTCGCGGTGGTCACGGGCAGACCCTCCTGGGTGCGTTGTCTGCGTTATTGACAGCGACCGGCGGACCGCCGTCGCGGGTGGCAGAACCGCCGAACGTATATGGCGCCGGAGACGGGCCGCCTCCGCGCCGAGGTTGGCACCCTCAGGCCGAGAGTGCTAACCGAAGGTTATGTCTATGGCTAGCACTCCGTCAAGGAGAGTGCCAATCCGCCACGCCGGGGCACCCGCCCAGACATCCATCTGACCGGACGCTACGCCTCGATGAAGACGCGGGCATCCCGAGGATGAGTCTGCCCAAAATGTCACGTAGACCACGACACCCACCGGCATCCTATATTCACTCAGAGTGAATGCACTCTACGCGGCCAACCTGGGCAACGGCCTCGTTCTCGGGGACCCGAACCGACAGCAGCGCCAGATAACGCGACGCCCAGTGTCGCAGAACGTGAAGACGTAGATGACGTCTTTCACCATCGTTGCTTTCCAAACCCGCAACCGGTACCGCGGCCGACTATCTTGACTCGCCCCGCTTAAGACGCCGACATCAATTCCTGACCAATATCCGACTATAGCCACATACTGGGCATATTGGATTTAAACTCACAAACATCTCACTTGAGCTCGCGCTCCTTACACTCCACGGATCCGCCGCCTACTCAGCGGCAATCAGACCTCTTTCCAGGAAAAATCCTGGAATTTTGGTCATATCAACGTGAAGCCCGCTTCAATCACGGAGAATGAGCCTGTTGGAGACGGGTTCCGCACGAATCGTCAGGTCCAATGCACCGGTTTCCTGTCCGATATAACCACGGTTACGGCTCATGCGGTCCGTCTCCCGGGGAGACAATTGAGGTCGTACGAGGCTGTGGCGCCGTACGACTCTTTCCTGGTATCCGGGATGGAGGTGAACGACTATGCGGGCCTCAGTCGGTGACATACTGCACATCCACAGCCGCGTGGTCGGCATGCATGACCGCACCGGCGAGATCATCGAGACGCGTGGCCCGGATGGCGCTCCGCCTTACCTGGTCCGTTTCGACGACGGACACGAAGTACTTCTCTACCCCGGCCCGGACTGCGTGATCGAGCCGCATAGGCCCGAGACCACATCCACCACTTGATCGGACCGCGACGAACCGAAAAGTCAGCGAGGCTTTAGCGTTGCCCGCGTGCACAACGCAATCCAGGACGCGGGCTCCGTGATCCGGAGGTTGCGTACTCCGGAAGGGTCGGCCCTACTGCATGCCGCGGCCGCGGCGGTCCACAACGCCGCAGCCGACGGTGGTGGCTTAGCGACGACTGTCACAGCGCTTCGGGCCGCCGGGCATCCGCCGGAACTGGTGTCGGCGGCCCTCACTCAGGTAGAGCTGCGTACTCGTGCCGTTGACAAGTTCGGCCCAGACGCAGCGTCGATGTTTTTCACCCGCGACGGATTGGAGCAGGCCACCCGACGGGTGGTCGCCGACCGTCGTGCCCACCGCTTAGCGACTGCCCTGGAGGGCACGCCCGGGCGGGTTGCGGATTTGTGCTGCGGCATCGGGGCCGACGCGCTGGCCATGGCCCGTGCCGGACTCACGGTCGAGGCGATTGACCGTGACCCGGTCGCCGTCGAGGTGGCCAGAGCCAACGCCGCCGCGCTCAACCTGGAGAACCACCTGACGGTGTCGCTCGGCGACGCCACCACGGTGGACCTGCGTGACCGCGATGCCGTCTTCTGTGATCCCGCGCGCCGTTCGTCGGATGGGCGGCGGGTCTTCGATGCCAGCGACTATTCGCCGTCATGGCCGTTCCTGATGCGGCTGATCGCGCTGGTTCCGCGTACCGTGCTGAAACTGGGGCCTGGGATCGACCACGCCCGACTACCGGCCGACGCCGAAGCGGAGTGGGTCTCGGTGGCCGGTGGCGTGGTGGAGGCGACGCTGTGGTGCGGCCCGTTGGCTCAGGTGCCCCGACGCGCCACGGTGATCGACGCCCACGGCCAGGTCGCGGAGCTGACCGGTCCCGGCACCCGGCAGGCCCCCGTCGGCGACGTGGGCCGCTACCTGTATGACCCGGACGGCGCGGTGATCCGTGCCCGTTTGGTCGCTGAGTTAGCCGACCAGCTCGGCGCCACCCTGGCCGATCCCACCATCGCGTACCTGTACTCCGACCAGGCGGTCCCAACCCGATTCGCGCGTGCGTACCAGATCCTGGATGTCCTGCCGTTCGGTGTGAAACGGCTACGCGCCGCCCTGCGGGCCGCGAAGGTGGGGCGCGTCACCATCAAGAAACGGGGTTCGGCGGTGGACCCGGAGCGACTGCGGCGGCAACTACGCCTGTCTGGCCCTGAAGAAGTGACGGTGGTGCTCACCCGGGTGGCCGGTGCCCAGACCATCCTGCTCGCCTCCCCGCTGTGAGGCCCGACGAGGTCAACGACCTGCCTGGCGTCAGCGGGGAGGCGGGTCACAGCAGGACTCCGACTACGGAGGGACTACCGCTGATGCGGGTCTTACAGCTTGCGCACCATCCCCATACCGGTGGACTGGTCCCGGTGCCCCATGGGGTTGTCCTTGAGCGCCCGCAGCAGGTCAGCGGCCGGCAACCCACCGGGTGAGACCGCACGGATGTGGCCACCCCGGTCATTGATGTCCACGATCGCCACCGGGTTACCCAGCCGTGCGGCAAGGTCGTTGACGTACTTCTGGGCTTCCCGCGGCTTGAACGGGGGCAGGATGGTGTCCAGGTAGGGCGGGTGCATGCCGTCAAGGTCACGCGCCTCCCGGCCGGCGATCACGAAGAACGCGCCCCGGATCTTGAATGGGCGGGTGACGGCGGCCGCGGCGCAGGCCAGCAGCGTACGGGGCCAACCGATCCGGTTGATGACGAACTGCATCCGTTCAGGAATGGACTGCGCCAGGTCGACCCCGATCGGACGCACGTACTTGCTGGCGAACTTAGCGAACCTCCCGACCCGGATAGTGGAGGCCGACACGGTACGTCCGGAGGCGACGATCGCGATCTTCTCGCTCACGAACACCGTGCCGCCCTTGCCCAGGTAGTCCTTAAGGCCGGCCCGGAACGCCTCTACGAGGTCGAACGGGCCGTGGAACCAGGGGGTGCGGATGAGAACCCGCTGGTACTGGTGGCCTTCCCGCGTAATGGATTCGTCCAGTATCACCTGGTACTGGTCCGGCGCGTGGTCGACGGCCTGCTCGGACATCGATATCCCTCTCACATGTGGTCGTCGGAAGAGTGATGAAACCCTACGCTGCCTCTCCCGACGCCGCGCAACCTCGTCCGCTCTTCCACCTTTCAGGCACCATCCCACATCCGACCTTTACCTTTAAACCAGGCATAAGATCATGATCATGAGATGGCAGTAGGTAGTCACACCCTCTCAGGATGGGGTGCGCCGTGCCAAGAATCCCACAACGCAGCGTACGCGCCTCCAGCGGCCACCAACTCGTCGTGACTGCCGAGCTCAACGATCCGGCCGTCGGCGACCACCGCGACCCGGTCGGCATCGTGCGCGGTGTGCAGACGATGGGCGATCGCGACCACGGTACGCCCTTTCAGAACCGCCGCCAGCGACCGCTCTAGGTGCCGTGCCGCGCGGGGATCCAGCAGGGAGGTGGCCTCGTCCAACACCAGGGTGTGGGGGTTAGCCAGCACCAGCCGGGCCAGCGCCACCTGCTGCGCCTGAGCGGGGGTCAGCGTATGACCGCCCGATCCGACTCGGGTGTCCAGCCCGTCGGGAAGTCCCGCTGCCCAGTCCCGCGCGTCCACCGCTTCCAACGCCTCCCAGATCTGAGCCTCGGAGGCGTCGGGGCGGGCCAGCACCAGGTTGTCGCGGAGAGTGCCGACGAAGACGTGGTGCTCCTGGGTCACCAGCGCCACCTGACCGCGCAGCTCATCCAGCGGCAGCTCCATCAGCGCCACCTCATCGATCGTCACCGAGCCTCGACGGGGGGCGTGAATACCGGCCAGCAGCCGCCCCAGCGTCGACTTGCCGGCGCCGCTGGGACCCACCATCGCCAACCGCTCCCCCGGACGAAGCCGCAGGGTGACCCCGTGCAGCACGTCATGACCGTCGCGGTAGGCGTAATGAACGTCACGCGCCTCCAGCAGCGTCGAGCGTGGGCGACGGTCTGACGGCGTGCGGTCGTCGGGGACCTGCGCCACCCCCAGCACTCGCGCCAGGGAGGCGGCGCCCATTTGCAGCTCGTCCAGCCACAGCACCAGCCGACTCACCGGCTCAACCAGCTGCTGCGAGTAGAGCGTCACCGCGGTGACCTGCGCCAACGAAACCATGTCGTGGATGTAGAGCACGCCACCTACCAGCAAAGCGGCGACCACCGGCAGGAAATAGCTGGCCTCCAAAACGGTGAAGAAGACCGTCCGCAGCCACAACGTGTACCGCTCCGCGATGTAGGAGCGGCGAATGTCATCGTCGGTACGCTGAATCCGGTGTGCCGCCAGCCGTAGCGCCTCCACGGTACGGGCGCCGTCGACGGTCTCGGCCAGGCCTTCGTTGATGTCCGCATACGCTGCACTTTCCCGCAGATACCCCTCAGGGGCTCGGCGCAGATACCAGCGAGCCGTGAGCACCAGCGGAGGCAGCACCGCCAGACAGCACACGGCCAGCACCGGCGCGGTGATCAACATCGCGCCGACGGTGAGCACCGTCCCGGTGAGCCCAATGACGATCTCGGGGACGGCGTACCGCACCGCGCTTCCCAACGCACCGACGTCGCGGGATGAGCGGGTCAGCAGATCCCCACTCCCCGCGCGTTCCACCACAGACAGCGGGAGCGCCAGAACCCGGTCGACGAACTCTTCCCGCAACTCGGCCAGGACTCGCTCCCCGAACCGGATCGAGGCGAGGCTGGCGTACCGGGTGAACGCCGTCTGAGCCAGGACGAAACCGCCGATGAGCAGCGCGACGGTGTCCACCGTGGTCTGGGTGGCGCCGTTGCGTACCGCCTCAACCAGCCGCCCCAGCAGCTGAGGCGCGACCAGGCCGGTAGCGGTGGCCATGAGGTGGAGGGCAAGGACGCCGAGAAGCGCACCGCGGTGACGCCGCAGTAGCGTGCCGACGTACCGGCGGACCTCAGCGGCATCCGCGACCGGAAGGATGGGTTTCACGCCATGACCTCTTCGCTTCGTCCGGGCTTGTCGATCTCGTCAGCCTCGTCGGACTGGCCGCTGTCCCGGATGACCACCTCGCGGTAGTGGGGGTTGGTCTCCAGCAGCTCGCGGTGCTGCCCTGTGGCCACCACCGCGCCGTCCACCACGAAAGCCACCTCATCGACGTGGTCCAGCAGCAGTGGGCTGGTGCTCATCACCACAGTGGTCCGCCCCGCCCGGGCCGTGGTCAACCGCTCAGCGATCCGGGCCTCGGTGTGGGCATCCACGGCGGAGGTGGGCTCCACCAGGATCAGCACCTCCGGATCGCACAGCAACGCCCGGGCCAACATCAGACGCTGTCGCTGCCCGCCGGAGAAGGACCGGCCCTGCTGCTCCACCTTGGTGTCGAGCCCGTCGGGGAGCCCATCGAGGATGTCGGTAGCGCTGGCCGCCCACAGTGCCGCCTTGATCCGCTCGGGGTCCCCGTCGCCGTGCGGGTCGAGTTGGTCGCGCAGCCGTCCGGCGAACAGTTGGGTGTGCGGGTCGAGCACCATGATTCCCCGCCGGACGCGCTCCACCGAAACCCGGTGCAACGGCACCCCACGCCAGGAGACCTCGCCGTCGACGTACCGTCCCAACCGTTCGGCGATCCCGGCCGCGTCGGCGGGATCCGTCGCCACCACCGCGACGGTCCGACCGGAGAGGACCTTCAGACCCGAGGCGACATCGATGAGCTCAACTCCCTCCTCGGCCGCGGGTACCTCCCGTGGATCGGTGGGCTCGGTGACCCCCGGGGTGAGGTTCAATATGCGGATCACGCGCCGCGCCGCGACATGACCCCGAATCCACCTCTCGGCGGTTTCGCTGACGATGCGCAGCGGGAGCACCAGGAATGTCACGTAGCCGTAGAACGCGACCAGTTCCCCGATGGTGATCGTGCCGGCGACCGCGAATCGAGCCGCCACCCACGTCACGAACGTCACGAAGACCCCGGGGAGCAGGACATGGACGGCGTCCAGCACCGACTGCACCCGGGCGACCCGCACCCCCGCCTGGCGTACCTCCTGTGACCGCTGCCGGTAGCGCGCGCCGAAGACCGCCTCGCCGCCGATCCCCCGCAGCACCCGCAGCCCGGCCACGATGTCGTTGGCCCGGGTGGTCAACTCCCCCACCAGCTCCCGCTGCGCCTCCTGGCGACGGTGCAGCGGCCGCAGCAACGGCCCCAGGGTGAGCGTCAGTAGGGGTACGCCGATGAGCAGCAGCAAACCCAGGGGCGGGGAGGAGGTCAGCACCAGGACCGCCACCAGGACAAACCCGACGACGGCGCCGGCGGAACGGCCCAGCACATCAAACGTTCCGCCGATGTGGTCGATGTCGGTGGCGCTGACGCTCACCGCCTCTCCGGTGGAGATCTGGCGAGGCAGCGCGGCGCCGATCTTGACCGTGTGGCGCGTCACCGTCTGGACCGTCAAATACGCGGCGGACAGCCAGTTGGTGACCGCGAACCGGTGCCGCATCATGCCCGCGCCCGCGGCGACCAGGCCCAGGCCAAGCAGTGCCAGTGCCCACAGCAGCAGCGCGCGCATGTCCTGGTCGGCGACGCCAGCGTCGATACCCCGCCCCACCACAGCGGGGAGCAACGCGGACGCAGCCATCCAGATGACGCCGAACAGGATGGAGCCGACTTGGGATGCCCATTGATCGCGCGCTACCCACAGCAGATAGCGCACGGGCGTACGCGCGTTGGGAACGCCGGGATCGGTGACGGGTAACTGCCGCATGACGGCCCTGACGTTACGACCGCCCCTTAAGCTGGGTCGATCGGTTTTCCGTCATCCAGCGGCTATCCACACACTTCAGAGGCTCAGATCACACCCTGACGCATCGCGACGGGGTCGGGCGGTGGGCTCGTAGCGTACCCGTCACCGTCCTCACCGGTGAGGTGCGCGGTTCTGCCCGGCCAGGGCCGGTCGACCGTGGTCAGCGGTCGACCGGAGCGAAGTCCCAAAAGTGCGGGGGCCGATCGATCAGATGCGCCGGTGGGGTGGGCAGCGGCGGTGGGATGGTCCGCCACCGTGAGATCACCACGATGCGCAGATCCGCGGAGCTGAACACCTCACTGGTGATGTGCGCCGGATCCTGCTCGTAGCGTGGCACCGCCTGGTCACACACCCACGCCACCAGCTCGGCGAAGTTCTCCGGTCGTCCCCGAGCCTCCCACATCCGTACGATCACGGCCCTCACGCTACCTTCTCGGCCAAACTCACTACCTCGACCGGTAACGCCGAATCAGCGGGAATGTCCAGGCCAGAGGGGGGTACGCCCGAGCTCACCAGGTGGGTCCCCAAGGCGGCGACCATGGCGCCGTTGTCCGTGCACAGCCCGGGCCGCGGCACCCGCACCTGAATCCCGTACCGGGCGGCTCGCTCGGTCGCCATCGCCCGCAGCCGAGAGTTGGCCGCCACCCCGCCCCCGATCAGCAGGGTCTCGATCCCTTGGGACCGGCAGGCGTCGATCGCCTTGGCGGTGAGCACATCGCAGACCGCCTCCTGGAACGAGGCGGCGACGTCGGCCACCGGGACCGGCTCACCGGCGCGTTGCCGGGCCTCCACCCACCGCGCTACCGCCGTCTTCAGACCCGAGAACGAAAAGTCGAAACGGTGCTCCCGCATATCCCGTGGGGCGGTCAAGCCCCGCGGGAATGCGATCGCCGACCCGTCCCCGGACTGGGCGGCCCGGTCGATAGGGGGACCGCCGGGGAACGGCAGCCCAAGCAGCCGGGCGACCTTGTCGAACGCTTCCCCGGCCGCGTCGTCGATGGTGGCCCCCAACGGTTGCACTCCCCGAGCTAGGTCATCGACGCGCAGCAGCGAGGAGTGCCCACCGGAGACCAGCAGCGCGACCGCCGGCTCCGGCAGCGGTCCGTGTTCCAGGGTGTCCACGGCGACGTGCGCGGCGAGGTGATTGACCCCGTAGAGCGGCTTGCCGGTGGCCAGCGCGTACGCCTTAGCCGCCGCCACCCCGACCAGCAGCGTTCCCGCGAGCCCGGGGCCGGCGGTCACCGCGATCGCGTCGATATCCGCCAAGGTGAGGCCGGCCGTCCGCAATGCCCGCTCCACGGTGGGCACCATCGCCTCCAAGTGGGCCCGGCTGGCGACCTCCGGTACCACACCGCCGAACCTGGCGTGCTCGTCCACGCTGGAGGCCACGACGTTGGCGAGCAGGGTGGTGCCGCGGACTATGCCCACACCGGTCTCGTCACAGGATGTTTCGATGCCCAGCACAATGGGCTCATCGGTCATAGGGGTTCCTTCTTCATCACCAGGGCATCGGTGTTACTGGGTTGGTAGTAGCCGCGGCGGATACCGATCGGTTCAAAGCCGTACCGGGCGTACAGCCGTTGGGCCCGCTGGTTATCGACCGCGACCTCCAACAACATCTGGTACGCGCCACGGCGCCGAGCTTCGGCCAGCAGGTCCTCCAGCAACGCTCGGCCGACACCGCGCCCTTGCCAGCGGCGACATACCCCGATGGTCTGTACCCACGCCTCGTCAGGGCCGTTCATCGCCATGCCGGCGTAGCCGATCACTTCCGCGTCCCCAGTCGCCGATCTCTCATCCGGCCCCGAGGTGACCGTCGGATCGGCCAGGGCCACCCGGTAGTAGTGGCCGTTGGCCAACTCGCTCCAGAACATCGCGTCGGACCAGCGCTCGACGCCGAACAGCTCGTCTTCGATCGGCATCACCTCGGCGATGTGCCACCACCGGAACGCCGTGATCAGCATGTCGGCACCAGGATTCACCAGGATTGATTCACCGGGATTACTGCAAAACGGGCTTACGGCCAGCGGGGACGGTGGCGTCCGGACGACGCAGATACAGCGGGGTGAGCCGCTCCAACGGCGCGCGACGCAGAATCCGGTCGGCTGCCAACTCGGCCAACGCCGACACCGGCGGGTAACGCGGCTCCTGCTGGACAGGCACCGCCAGCACATCGGCGTACTTGTGGGCGCCGTCCCCCACCGCGTACTGGACCTCGGCCCCGACCCGCGCGGCGACCTCAGCGGGGCGGTCAACGGCCGGCTCGCCGACGCGTACCCCTGCCTCATAAACCGCCCAGTAGATCTCCCGCCGTCGCGCATCGGTGGCGACCAGAACCCGGCCAGACCCGGAAGCGGCCGCTCCCAACGCGTCCAGGGAGCACACGCCGTAGGTCGGAATCCCGAGGGCGTCACCGAACGCGGCGGCCGTCACCAACCCGACCCGCAGTCCGGTGAACGGCCCCGGCCCCACCCCCGCGACGACCGCGGCCAGATCCGACGGCCGCACCCCGGTCTCGTCGAACATGGCGGCGATGTTCGGCGCGAGCACCTCTCCGTGGGCGCGGGCGTTGATGGTGACGCGGACCGCACGGGTCTGGTTTCCCGCGTCCGTAACCTCAACGAGCCCAGCCGTCACCGCGGGAGTTGAGGTGTCCACGACCAGAACCAACACGGTTGGTTACCCTAACCCGCCTTGTTGACCATGATGTCGTCCAGGCGCTGCTCCCAGTCGCCGCCGTGCGGGACAAACTCGATCGTTCGGGAGTCGTCGTCAGCACGGTCGATGCGGACCTCGCAGTACGCGTCGACGAGCTGCTCCACCAGCCCTTCACCCCACTCCACCAGGGTGACCGACTCCTCCAGGGTGGCGTCCAAGTCCAAGTCGTCGACCTCGGCGACCCCACCGAGCCGGTAGGCGTCCACGTGGATCAGGGGGACTCCCCCCGGATTCGAGGGCTGGTGGACCCGGGCGATCACGAAAGTGGGGCTGGTCACCGCCCCTTCCACCTGCAGGCCCGCACCGACACCCTGCGCAAACGCTGTCTTGCCCGCGCCCAGCGGCCCGGTCAGCACCACCAGGTCTCCGGCCCGCAAAATCCCCGCGAAGGCACGCCCCACCGCCTGGGTATCACCGACCGTCACCGCTACGGTACGTCTCACAAGTCCGAGATGGTACGCCGCTCTTCATCGGTGTTGATCGCCGCCGCCGACCGGGCAGCGCGTTTGAGGAAAGCCGCCAGATGAGCGTTGACTTCCTCCGCGAACTCCATCAACACCATGTGGCCCCCTTCAGGGATCACCACAAGCTCAGCGGCCGGGAGGAGGCGGCAGATCTCTTCGGAGTGGGCCAGGGGAATCAACAGATCCGCGCCGCCCGCCACCACCACGACCTCGATGCCGTTGAGGGCGGCCAGTGCCTCGTAGCGGATGTGTTCAAAGAGGGTGCGCAGGTAACCGGCGACGACCTCAATGCTGGTGGAGGAGTTCATTCGCTCCACGTAGGAGACCAGGCTTGGGCTGGGCTGAGGGCCGCCGAACGCGTACCGCCGGGTCAGTAACCACGCCAGGTCGCTAGAAACCCGTCGGGCCCGGTCAATCATGTTGGGGGTGAGCTTGCTGGCGCCGGTCAGTAACGGCATCAGGGGCCGGCGGATCCGGGCAAAGAAGTCCGGCAGGCCTAAGGTGACCTCCTCTAAACCACCCGCCGAAGTGGCGATCAGAGCGACCCCGACCACCCGGTCACCGAATAACTCCGGATATTCCTCGGCCAGCGCCATGATCGCCATACCGCCCATGGAGTGCCCGACCAGCACTAACGGCCCGGTGGGGGCGGCCGCCTCCATGACCGCGTGCAGGGTGCGGCCTAACGCCTCCAGGCTGTACTCACCCGCGGCGAGCCGGCCGGAGCGGCCGTGGCCAGGCTGGTCATAGAAGATCATCCGCAGCCGCGGATCGGTCATACCGGGCAGATAGCGACGCTGAAAGTGGAAGGTGCCCATATCCAGGCACCAGCCGTGCACGAAGATCACGGTGAGGTCGGGTTCGCCGTCAGGCGGATCGATGATCTCAACGAAGATGTCGACGTCATCCTCGCCGCGCACCGTCATGCCGCGTTCGGCGGTGAGCTGGCCGAACGGCTCATCGACATACGGGTCATCCGCTAACTGACGGCTGCGATTTACCACATACCGCTCCAGCGTGATCCCAGCGGCCGCTCCGGCGGCGACCAGGCCGACCACACCTCCCAGCAGGCCGACCCAGCGCGCCCGTGACTTCTTTTCTGTCACGACGCTTCACCCACATATACCCGCGGTACCCGTTGTCCGATCCTGGTGACAATCTCGTAGTTGATAGTGCCGAGCAATTCGGCCCACTCATCGGCGGTGGGTTCACCGTCGTCGCCGGGGCCGAAGAGCGTCACGATGTCACCAGCTTGCACCGGCACATCGCCGACGTCGACCACGAATTGGTCCATGCAGACCCGGCCGGCAATCCGGTACCGCCGGCCATTCAACAAAAGCGGCCCGCTTCCGGAAGCGGCCCGCGGAATCCCGTCGGCGTACCCCAGGGGTACTACGGCCAGGGTCGTGGCCCGCTTGGTGCGGTAGGCGTGCCCATAGGACACGCCGTGGCCGGCAGGGACCCGTTTGACCAGCAGCACCCGGGCGCGCAAGGTCATGGCGGGGCGCAATTCGTCGGGCGAAACCCGCACCTTCCGGGAAGGGCGCGATGTCAGAGGGTTAAGGCCGTACACCGCGATCCCCGGGCGTACCAGATCGAAATGCGCCTCCGGCAGCGCCATGGCGGCGGCGGAGTTGGACAGGTGCCGGTACCGCGGGTTGATCCCGCTTCGCGCCGCGATCGCCACCGCCTGACGGAAAGCCTGGATCTGGTCGGCGTTGGTGGGGTGTTCTGGCTGGTCAGCGCGGGCTAGATGGCTCCACACCCCGACCGCCTCCACACTGCCGTCCGCCTGCGCCTTGGCCACCCGCTCCACCACCGCGGGCCAGTCAGCGATCGCGGCGCCGCCCCGCCCCAGTCCGGTGTCGACCTTCAGGTGCAGTCGGGCCGGACGGTGGACCCGCCGGGCCGCCTCGACCGCCTCGTCGACTTGGGCGGGGGTCGCGACGGACAGATCCACGTCGGCGGCGATGGCCTGCTCCAGCGGCATGCCGGGGACGATCAGCCACGCCAGCAAAGGGGTGGTGATTCCCGCTTGACGCAGCGTCAACGCCTCGTCCAACGTGGCGACGCCCAGCCAAGTGGCGCCACCGGCAATCGCCGCCCGGGCCGCTGGCACGATACCGTGCCCGTATGCGTCCCCTTTGACCACCGCCATCACCTCTGCGGTGGTTCCCTGTCGAAGGTGACGCACGTTATCGCGGATCGCGCCGAGGTCCACTTGCACCTGCGTCTGCCACATAGTGCCAGCGTACTGATGGTCCGGTTCGACGGAGCAGACTGTTGATCACAGGACGAAGCGCATGCGCGACGTCGATAGCAGTAACCGGACCTCGTTCGGCCGCGTACCGCCCAGCCAGGCCGTGTAGGTACGCCCCAGCGATGGCGGCCCGGTCCGCCGGCAGCCCGGCGGCCAGCAACGCCCCGATCAGTCCAGCCAGTACATCCCCCGTGCCGGCGCTGGCCAAGGCAGGGGTGCCGGTGGGGTTGATGAAGACCGGGCCGGTGGGGTTGGCCACCACGGTCCGGTTCCCCTTCAGCAGGACCGTGACGCCCAGCCGAGCCGCGAGCGCACGGGCGGCGCCGATCCGGTCCTCACCGGGCTCCCCCAGACCGAACCGCGCGAATTCCCGGTCGTGTGGAGTCAGCACGGTGGGCGCTTGTCGACCGGTGAGATCCACGCCCCGATTGGCCAGCAGGGTCAACCCGTCGGCGTCGACGCAGACCGGCACCGGGGCGTCTAACACCTGGCGCACCTCCTCCCAGGCGCGCTCGTCCACCCCTAGGCCTGGCCCCACCACCCAGGCCGACACGCGCCCGGCGGTGGCCACCGCGTCGGAGATCACCGCTGTGGGCCAGGCTCGCCGCACGTACTCCGCCGCCTGACCGGCGTACCGCACAAAACCCGCCGGCCCAGCGCTGGCCCCGGACACCGCCAGCACCGCCGCGCCGGTGTACCGGGCCGACCCCGCCGCGATCCCGACCACGCCCCGGCTGTATTTGTCGTCGGCGGGCTCTGGCTGGGGCCACCAGCCGGCGATGTCGTCGTCCTCGGGGACCCAGGCGACCGGCGCCGTCTGTGCCAGGTAGGTCCCCAATCCGATATCGATCAGCTCAACCTCACCAGCGTGGGTGGCGCCTTTCCCGACGAGCAGGCCGGGTTTGAGACACCCGAAGGTCACCGTGACATCGGCCTGGACGGCCTCCCCGGTCACCGCCCCGGTGTCGACGTCGATTCCGCTAGGCACATCCACCGCGATGACCGTGGCGCACCGCGAGCGCCCGCCTCGGGCGCCTTCCTCCCGCTGACCGGTGGCCGCCCGGACCGCCTCGACCGCGTCGGGACGCAGCCCGCCCCGGCCGCCGATCCCGACGATGCCGTCCAGGATCAGGTCGTATCCGCCGGTGAGGTCGGTCACGCGTGTGATGGCCCGGCCACCGGCCGCCAGCAGCGCCCGCAGACCACCGGTGTGGGCGCGTTCCGGCCGCAACAACAACGCCTCGACCGCGGCGCCACGCCCCGCCAGCGACGCACCCGCGTACAGCGCGTCGCCTCCGTTGTTTCCCGCCCCCACCAGGAGCAGGACGCGGGAGCCGTAGACCTTGCCCAATCGGGCCGCCGCCCGGGTCGCCAGACCAGTGGCGGCGCGGCGCATCAGGGTGCCTTCCGGGAGGGTCGCCATCAGCTCCTCCTCGGCCACGCGTACCTCATCGACGCGCCATACGCCCTTCATGCTCACCGTCCCTTATGTGGAGCCTGTGACCTTTCTTGTCCCGTTCGCTCCCTCACGAGAGTTCCCCGGTCGCCCGTTCCCCGACCACCATCGCCGACGCGATGCCCCCGTCGTGGGACAGCGACAGGTGCCAGCGGGTGATCCCTCGTTCCCGGGCGGCGTTGGCGACCGTGCCGGACACCGTCAGCCACGGCCGGCCGTCCGGGTCGGTGACGATTTCACAGTCGTGCCAGCTGAGGCCCGCCGGCGCCCCCAGCGCCTTAGCCACCGCTTCCTTGGCCGCGAACCGCGCCGCTAAAGACTCCACGGAACGCGGGTTGCCCCGCAGCGTAAGACGCTCGGCCTCGGTGAACAGCCGATCAGCTAACAGCGGTGTTCGTTCCAGGGCACGCTGGAACCGCTCAACCAGCACCACGTCGATCCCGACGGCGACGATCACGCCCGCATTATTCCCAGTGAAGGCCCCGGGCCCTACCCGCGCCCTCCTGATCGACCGCACGCGCGGCCCACCTTTCGATGCGGAAGGACGGCGTATCGATCCGCGTGATCCGCTGATTCGCGTGCTCCGCGCGATCCGCGAAGTATTCGTGGAGCATTCGCGAAGCCGCCCTTCCACACCGGCGTCCAGGCCTATTCAGCGGCCGCCCGGCCCAGGCGCCTGCGGCGGGCTGAGCCAGGCGTTGCTGCGTTGCCGTGGGGCCGTGGGCTATGTGCGTAGCGCTCCTCGGCGCTACTCGACAGTGACGGACTTGGCGAGATTCCGCGGCTGATCCACGTCGTGCCCCCGGGTCGCGGCGACCTCACACGCGAACACCTGCAGCGGCACGGTCGCCACCAGCGGCGACAACAGGGTGGGGGTACGCGGAACGCGAATCACATGATCGGCGAACGGCTCCACCGCCGCGTCGCCTTCCTCGGCGATGGCGATGACCCGGGCTCCGCGGGCCCGAACCTCCTGAATGTTGGAGATCACCTTGTCGTGAAGCACGCCACGGCCCCGCGGCGACGGCACCACCACGAACACCGGCGTCCCCTTGTCGATCAGCGCGATCGGCCCGTGCTTGAGCTCCCCAGCCGCGAAACCCTCGGCGTGCATGTACGCCAGTTCCTTCAGCTTCAACGCCCCTTCCAGGGCCACCGGGTATCCCACGTGTCGGCCGATGAACAACACCGAGGGTGAGCCGGCCAGGGAGCGCGCCAGCTCCCGCACCGGCTCCATGGTGCCCAGCACCGCCTCCACCGCGGCGGGCATCTGCTGCAGCTGCTCCACCACCGCCGCGACCTCATCGGCGTACTTGATGCCGCGTACCTGCGCCAGGTGCAGGCCAACCAGGTAGCAGGCGACCAGCTGGGTGAGGAATGCCTTGGTAGAGGCCACCGCGATCTCGGGGCCGGCGTGCGTGTACAGCACCGCGTCGGACTCGCGGGGAATGGAGGAGCCGTTGGTGTTGCAGATGGCCAGCACCCGGGCCTTTTGCTCCTTGGCGTGGCGTACCGCCATCAGGGTGTCCATGGTCTCGCCGGACTGGGAGATCGCCACTACCAGGGTGGACCGGTCCAGCACCGGGTCCCGGTAGCGGAACTCGCTGGCCAGTTCAACCTCGCAGGGGATCCGGGTCCAGTGCTCGATGGCGTATTTGGCCACCAGACCCGCGTGGTACGCGGTCCCGCAGGCGACGATGAACACCTTGTCCACGTCCCGCAGGTCCTGATCGGACAGACGTACCTCGTCCAGCATGATCTCGCCGGTCTCGGTGAGCCGGCCCCGGAGTGTGTCGGCGACCGCCTGCGGCTGCTCGGCGATCTCCTTGAGCATGAAGTAGTCGTAGCCGCCCTTCTCCGCGGCCGACACGTCCCAGGCGACGTGGAACGAGTTGCCGGTTGCCGGTGTTCCGAAGAAGTCGGTGATGGTCACCCCGGCGGCGCTGATCTCAACCACCTGGTCCTGGCCAAGCTCGATCGCCTCACGGGTGTGTTCGATGAATGCGGCCACGTCGCTGGCCAGGAAGTACTCGCCGTCGCCGCATCCCACCACTAAAGGACTGTTCCGTCGGGCACCCACCACCACGCCGGGGGCGTCGGCGTGCACCGCGAGCAGGGTGAAGGCCCCCTCCAGACGTTGGCAGACCCGGCGCATGGCCGCTGCCAACGCGCCCTCCGGCAGGGTCGTGGAGTCCTGCGCCGACGTGTGGGTGGTCAGCTCCAGAGCCAGCAGGTGCGCCACGCATTCGGTGTCGGTGTCGCTGGAGAACTCCACCCCGCGTTCCTCCAGCTCCAGGCGTAGCTTCGCGAAGTTCTCGATGATCCCGTTGTGGATGACAGCGACCCTGCCGTCGACGGAGACGTGAGGGTGGGCGTTGCGGTCCGTCGGCGCCCCGTGCGTGGCCCAGCGGGTGTGGCCGATGCCCGTCCCCGCGGAGGTGTCGAAGCCGTTCTCGGCGATCGCTTTCTCCAGGTTGCTCAGCTTCCCGGCCCGCTTTTCGATCTGGAGCACACCACCGTCGACGATGGCCACCCCCGCGGAGTCATAGCCGCGGTACTCCAGACGACGCAGCCCGTTGAGCACAACCTCGAGCGCCGAACGCGCTCCCGCATAACCGACGATTCCGCACATGGCCTGCGAGCGTAGTGCAGTCAACATGCGTTGACCGGCTCACCGTCAGCGCATGCGACGAGAATGGCACGGCGGGTGAGCAGGGCCGATTCCCGCGCGCGCCGCCCGCTCACCATCACGCGCAACCGCGCAGCTGATGTGCGCGATCGCATGGGCCTTCCGTACCCTGATCACCATCGAAAGTCCTCGATATGAGTCCCGGTGGATGACGGGACCGATCCGGCTCCTTTAGGGTGACGCGGTGCCGTCGACGCAGTCTCCTGTCCTGGCTGACCCGGAACCCCCCACGAATCCGGAAGCGACAGATTCCCGCCAAGGGGTACGCACGGGACTGCGCTGGATCCCCATCCACATCACCACCTACCCCGTCCTCGCCGGGCTGGTGATCGCCGTCGGGATCCTGGTGCGTCTGATCCAGTGGCTGGCCGGCCGGGACCTGTGGTTCAACGAGATCCTGATCGCCCGCAACCTGGACGAACGCAGCTATCTGGAGCTGCTCGGGGCGTTGGACTACCACCAGACCGCGCCCGCGCTGTGGCTGCTCCTCGAACGTCTGGCCCACGACCTGCTCGGCTCCGGGGAACGCGCGCTCCGCCTGGTCCCCCTGCTGTTCGGGATCGGCACCCTGTTCCTGGTGGCGTGGCTGGCACGGCGCCTGCTGACCATGTCGGCCTCGTTGATCGTGCTGGCGTTCGTCGCCGTCAACGACCGGCTTATCTACTTCTCCAACGAGGTCAAGCAATACTCCGCCGAGGCCTTCGCAGTGACCCTGGTGATCGCCGTCGGCATCCTGCTCTGCCAACGAGTGATCAATCAGCGGCTGATCATCATCTTCTGGGTCGCCGCGAGCATCGCCAGCGTGCTGAGCATCATGGCGATCCCGGTCACCGCCGCCGTGGCGACCCTAGTGGCGATCCGGGCCCGCCCCGGGTGGCGGCGGATCCGGCGCTTCGCGATGGGCGTACCCGTGTGGCTGGCGCTCGTGGTGCCCCTGTACCTAACCGGGCTGCGCGCGTCACAGACGGACCAGTCACTGCAGGAGATGTGGGCGTTCGTCTACCCTGAACGCCCGCTGTATGACATTCCAGCCACCATCGGGTGGCTGATCGACACCGGCAGCGACCTGGCCACTGACCCGCTGGGTGTCAGTTACGCCGTGCTCTACTTCATCCTGGCCGTGGTGGGCGCGATCAAATGCGGGCGCCGGCACGGCCTGTCTGTCGTCGGCATCCTGCTGTGCCCATGGGTGATCGGTCTGGTCGCCAGCGCTCTGCACATCTACCCCCTGTGGGGACGACTGGCCCTCTATGGAGTCCCGGCCTGCCTGCTGTTGATCGGGTACGCCGTGGACTTTCCCGCCCCGCGCGGCCCCGACGCCCCCGGTCGACACGCCCGCATCAACCAAAAGCCTCGCTTCCTGGTGTGGGCGTTCAGCCTTGGCCTGGCGTTACCCACCCTGATACCGCAAGTCTTCAACGCCGTCGGACTCGCCATCGCACCCCCCGACCCATATCAGTACCGGGAAGCCATCGCCTACATTGCGCAGCACCGTCAGGACGGCGAACCGCTGCTTGTAATCCCGGAACGGACCAGCCACGTGCTGCACTGGTACGGCGCCCCGGCGGGTGTGACGGCGGATGTGCAGGTGCAGCCCGCGCGTACCGAGGATGGCTGTGACCCAAGCGCCCTCGCCGCCCTGCTACGGGGCACAGAAGCGGCCTGGGTGCTGCGGATCTCGCCTTACGAGCGAACCCCCGAAGAATTCCTGATCGATCAGCTCCGGCAGTTTGGAACCGAGACCGTAGTGTCGTTCCACGACGCCTGGGTCTTCCGGTTCGATCTGACGGGGGCACCGCCCGAAACCGCCCCGTCGGACGATTCATATCCCTGGAACTGTGTGACATGGTGATGTGATAGGGGCGCTCAGCGCAGCAATACTCGATGTGATAACAATCAGGCATTTCCGGCAGAAGACCGGTTAATCCGACTCCCCGGCAGATAGGGCACTTTAAACGGTGAGATCGCCTGTGGAACGTCAGAGCCTCCATGAGGCTGCTCCAGACCTGAGCCCGCCGTCAGATCCGCCAGTTGACGAGCCGGGCCCGGCTGAACACACCATGCTCATCCCCCGTCTTCACACCACGGAGGGCGACGGCACGACCAGCCAGCCACGGTCGCCTCAGTCGCTCTGGCAGCGGAGTAGTGAGCTCCTCTCCCGGTTCCTCACCTATCGGGTAGCCGCTGGTCTGCTCATCCTGCTTGGCGCCTTCCTCCGGCTCCGTCAGTGGCTGTTCGCACGCAGCTACTGGGGTGATGAGCTGATGGTGCTCCGCAACATCGCCGACCGGGGGTACCTCCAGCTCGCAGAGCCTCTCGACTACAGCCAGACGGCCCCTGTCGGCTGGCTGTGGCTGGAGCGTCTGATGGGCGACCTCATCGGCTTTGGCGAGCGATCAATGCGGTTTGTACCGCTGCTGTACGGAATCGCTCTGCTGGTCGTCATCGCATGGCTGGCACGTCAAGTGCTGAACGCGCCCGCCGCCCTGCTGGTGCTCGGGTTCGCCGCCGTCAACCAGTACCTCATCTACTACTCCAACGAGGTCAAGCAGTACACCTCCGAGGCGTTCTGGGTCACTCTGCTGCTGGCCCTGGGGGTTCTGATCATTCAGCGTGGCCCCACGTGGCGTCGCATCCTGACCTACTGGACGGTGGCGCTGATAGGCGTGATCATGACGATCCTGGCTATTCCGGTCACGATAGCCGTAGCCGGGGTTCTGGCTGTTCACGCCCTGTGGATCCGGCGTTCGTCCCCCGACCGGTGGCGGGCACTGGGGCGCATTCTGGTGGGCGCCCCCATCTGGGGAGTCATTGTCGGTCTGCTGTATGTGGGGGTGCTGCGAGCCGCGCAGAACAACCCTGCGCTGCAGGAGTACTGGTCAAGGGTGTATCCGTCCCAGCCTTTGACCCACCTCCGCGCCACCTGGGGATGGCTGCGTCAGCTGACCCGCGGCCTCCTGCACATCCCGCTCGACGTGTCCTACCCCGCGGTGTTCCTACTCCTGGTCTTCGTCGGCCTGCTGTTGTGCTGGCGTCGTTGGGGCCTCGCCATCGCCGCGTTGCTGGTGGCTCCGTGGGCCATCGGATACACCGCCAGCGCCCTGTCGATGTACCCGATGGCGCATCGCCTCGCGCTGTTCGGGGTACCGGCCGTCCTACTGCTGTTGGGGAGCGCGGTGGATCAACCCGCCTCCTGGCTCCGGGAAAGCGGGGCACGCGCGCTGACATGGCTGCTCCCCTACGGTTTGGCCGTCGCGTTGCTCGTCCCACAGGTGTACACCGCGGCCAATCTGTGGCGTCACCCCTTTGACAGGTTCCAGCATCGGGAGCAGCTGGAGTACATCGCCGCCCACGGTCGTGACTCGGATTTCGTGGTGGGCTCCGGCCACGCCGAATTCGCGGCGGGCTGGTACGGCCCGCTCACCGGAGTCGAGATCGACGCCATCATGAAGCCGAGCAAGCTCTCCTCCGGCACCTGCGACCCCGAGGAGTTCCCTGCCCTGCTGCGGCTTCATGACACGGCCTGGCTGATCCTCGTCGAGCCCAACATCGAGACCCATGACCGGTTCTACCGGCAGTACCTGGAGTCCTTCGGGCAGCAAGTCGAGGAGATCCCGTTCGCCGGTGGGCTGGTGATTCGGTATGACCTCACCGCACCGCCCGGTGGCCCGCTGAGCGCACAGCCTCCCAGCGGCTATGACTGCGCGATCCTCACAGACACGCCGTAGACAAAATAGGGTACGTCAGTTTTAAGGATTAAAAGTCGCCAATGCCTTGAACATGCCACCAGCCCTGTTTAGGGCGGATAATCTGACGCGGTGCGGCCATGGACCAGGCACCTGCTCACCTACCGGGTCGGTGCCGGCGTACTCATCGCGCTCGGCGTTGTTCTCCGACTCCGGCAGTGGTGGTACGCGCGGAGCTACTGGCTGGACGAGCTGGCGGTCCTGCGTAACGTCGCTGACCGAGGCTACCTAGAGCTGCTCCGGCCCCTGGACTACTACCAGGCCGCCCCCGTCGGCTGGTTGTGGCTGCAACGCCTCGTCGCCGATATCGCGGGGTTCGGGGAGCGGGCGATGCGGCTGGTGCCACTGCTGTTCGGCATCGCCCTGCTCGTCCTGGTCGCCTGGCTCGCCCGGATCCTGCTCACCCCACCGGGTGCGCTGCTGGTGCTGGCCTTCGCCGTCGTGAACCAGTACCTCATCTACTACTCCAACGAGG
>PKFB01000016.1 GCA_002919305.1 Actinomycetales bacterium | reverse complement strand
GGTCGGGGTGCTGGTCAGCCTGGGTGAGGGCCGCGCGTAGCCGCGCCACCACGGGACCGGCGATCTCGCCGTCCGCCACCAGGGACTCCAGGGAGTCCCGCAGCGCGTCGACGCCGCCGGGGGTCCACAGGTCAGGCACCGGGACCTGCGCCCAGTTGGTGTCCGACGCCAGGTAGAAGCTGGTGTACGACGGCTGGTTGTAGGTGGTCTGCTGCCGCGCCACCTCGGCCCGGTACTGCGGGTCGTGCATGAGGGTGTACAGCTTGCGGTCGGTCACCTCGGTGCTCAGGTAAATCCGGATCGCGGAGCTGTCGACCGTGCGGACCAGCAGCTCTTCCCGCCAGTCACCGAAGATGTCGGCGACCAGCCCAGGGTTGCCTTTGGTGCCGTTGTTGGTGCGGGTGCCCTCAGCGACCAGCAGTGTGCCGCGTCGCCAGTCCACGATGGTGGGGGTGTCCTCCAACGCGCCGTCGACGATCTGGGTGGTCATGTCGGCGGCCCACCGGATGCTCTGGTTGGTGCCTGGGACGTCGGTGCCGAGGAAGTCACCAGCGGCGCTCCACAGGCCCAAACCGGTGACCGCCCAGGTCTCCAGGCCGGGCACGTCGGGGAGGATGTCACCCACCATGCCCCGTCCGGTGTCCCGGCCGCTGTACTGCCCGTAGATGAGCTCACCGGTGGCGGCATCTCGCAGTGAGGCGCCGTAGGGCGCCCACGCCCCGCCTTCATGCACCATGTGGATCTCCAGGCCTGGGCGGGCCGGGTCAATGTCGGTCACGTGCATCGCGTCGCCGTGCCCCAGCCGGGCCAGCGCCCCAGGGTCTGCGCTGCCAGGTGGCAGGACATCGAACGAGCTGTACAGCAGGTCACCGTCGTCGTCGACGGTCGCGGCCCCGTAGATGATCTCCTGTCGGCCGTCACCGTCCACATCGGCCGCGCTCAAAGAGTGGGCGCCCTGGGTGGTCAGGGTGCCGAACTCCGGGTCGGTGCCGTCCCGACCGTGCGGGGAATCGTTGAAGGGGTTGGACATCGGCACCCAGCCGCTGTCGACGTACCAGTTCTCCCGCAACTGTCGCCCATCCCAGCGGTAGGCGACCAAGGTCGCACGGGTGTAGTACCCCCGGGCGAACACCGCCGACGGGTGCACACCGTCCAGGTAGGCCACGCCCGCCAGGAACCGATCGACCCGGTTACCCGGCTCGATCCGCGCCATGGCGTAGTCACCCCACATCAGGCCGTCGTCGTGGCGACCCGGCTTGTAGGGGATGGTCTGCAGCTCCCGGCCGGTGGCGCCCTCGAACACCGTCAGGTACTCCGGACCGTCCAGGATGAACCCTTCAAAGGCGCGCAGGTCGTTACGCGCGCTGCGGCTGGGGGCGTAGACATCGATGAAGTAGTCGACCAACGCCTCAGCGTCGGCGCGGGAGAGCGGATAGGAGTAGGTCGGCTCCAAGCCGAAGGCTTCCTCCAACGTCGCCGGCCAGTTGCCGGCCACCACCTCCGGGTGCTCGTGCCAGCCCTGGAAGGTGTCGATCAGGTGCTCACGGTAGTCAGCGGCGCTGAGCCGGTAGTCGTCGTGGTGGGAGTAGCCCGCGCGTACATCCTCCTGCGGCATGGTGATGTAGCGCGCGCCGTCGGCGGTGATGGTGCGGGTGCCGGGGGCGGTCTTGAGCATCAGCTCCGCTCGACCGTCACCGTCGAAGTCGTAAACCAAAAACTGCGTGTAGTGGGCCCCGGCGCGGATGTTGACGCCGAGATCGATCCGGTACAGCAGGGTGCCGTCGAGTTCATAGGCGTCGATGTACACCGGGCCGGTGTAGCCCACCTGGGACACGTCTTTGGAGTTAGACGGATCCCATTTGACGATGTACTCGTACTGGCCGTCACCGTCCAGGTCGCCGACGCTCATGTCGTTGGCCGAATACGTGTAGCTCTCACCGGCCGGGGTCACCCCGTCCGGTGGGCGTTGCAGCGGTAGGTCGTAGAAGGCGTCCGACCACGGGGAGACTTCGGCGCTGAGGTCCACTTCCACGCCGTCGACGACGGCGGCGACCCGGTACACGGAGTTCGCCGTGCCCGCCGCATCAAGGTAGTTGGTGCTGTCGGTGACGGTGGCGATGCGCTGGCCGTCCCGGTAGACGTGGAAGTCGGGGCCCGCCATGCCGGTGGCGGTGTGCCCGGTGACTTCGTACCCCAACAGTCGCCAGCTGAGGAACACACCCGCATCGGTGACGGCGGCGACCAGACCGCGGTCGAGGTGCTCAAGATGCACAGCATCGGGGCCGGTGGGGCGGCCTCGGTCCGATGTGGACGGATGAGCGATAGCGACGGTGGGGGAGGTGACCAGAAGAGCAGACGCGCAGACGACTGCGATTAATGATCTGGACCTGGATTTGGATCGAGTTGGGGGACGCATACAGGGACTCCCGGGCGAATAACGGTCTCGAGCAGTGAGCGTGCGGACCGGGCAGGGCCCCAAGCTCGATAACGGGCGACGTCGGAACGGATTCCGACGGCCTGAAACGATTCAATCCAAGGCTATGGATGTTGATGGCCTTGTCAAGCCCGGTCCACGGTGGACCATAAGGCGCAATCGCCCGGTCACCGGCCAGGAACGAACCAGAAGCGCAGGCAGGATGCCGATGCCGTCACGACCGCGGCAACAGGCCACGGACATAGGCGGCCTGACCGATGTGCTGGGTGTCGTCGTTGGCCACGCTGATCAGCCGCACCCCCAGGGTCACCGGCGGATCCCAGCTCCGGTCGACGATGCGGTCCAGATCCTCCGGTGTCAGCCCACGAATGAATTCCTGGGTACGCGCGGACACCGCGTCGTAATAGTCGATGAGTACCTGCGCGCTGTCGGGGCGGACCGCGGCGACCTGTTCGGGGGTGTGCTCGTAGCCGGTGTTGGACGGATCGGCGTCTAGGCCGAAACGCGCCGCCCAGTCGCCCGTAACCCACACCTGTTCTTCGCCGATGAGTTCGGCGACGTGGTGGTCCTGGACCCGGGTAAGGTGCCACACCAGCCAGCCCACCGAGTTGGTACCGGGCGCCGGGGCCCAGCACAGCTGCTCCACGCTCAGCCCGTCGACGGCGTCCCGGACCAGCTCGGGGAGTCGACCGAACAGGTCCTCTAGCAGGTCATTTACCTGCATGATCCACCTCCTTCAGCGGGACACGCCCTAGTGCCCCGCGTACCCCCGTACCCCGGAAAATCTCTGTCACCAGGGTGCGGGGCGGAGAGAAATCCGGAACGAGGACGGCGGGACCTGGGATGAGGAGGTTGAACGGACCTTAAACCGGTTGATGGGCGGCAAAACGGGCTATCCAGCGACGCTGCCACGGGGTCTCGACGGCGCGACGATGGTAGGTAGCCCGGGTCCAAGCGACCGCCTCCGCTACAGGGATACCCGTTAGGACCGCCAGGCAGGCGATGACGGTGCCGGTGCGGCCGACCCCGCCGCCGCAGGCCACCTCCACCCGCTGCCCGGCATGGGCATGCTCATGCAAGGTCCAAATGCCGGCCACGGCCTTGGCGAAGTCACGCGGGAGCAGGAAATCCGGCCAGACGAGCCACTCCTGGGACCAGGGCATCTCAGGCTCGTAGCGGTGACGCAACCGCTCCGAGCCCAGGTACAGGCCATAGTCAGGCCTCGGGCCCTCCGGCACCCCGTGGCGCAGCCCACGACCGCGGACCAGGCAACCATCGGGTAACCGGATCGCACCAGCCAAGGGCGCTGTCTCGGTCAAGCTGTCTCCCTGTGTGTCAAAGCGGTACGCCGTGGCCGGCAATGATTCCACATTCAGCTCACTGATCAGCTACCCGGGACAGCCATGCAGCGGCCTCCTCAGGGCTGAGGATCCGATCCAACCGCACCTCGGGCCGCATCATCAGGTACACCCGGCCAATGTTCCAGGACCGCGGGTACGGCGGGGGATCCAACACCACCACCCGCTGTCCGTCCAACAGGGGGATATCCGCTGGCACGCCCTCGTTCCAGATCCACTTTCCCCACGCGTCGACCAGGTTGAACTGCCCCTCGATCGGTCCGTTCGGTGGCTCCAACGGGCCGTCGGTGGCGGCGGCGACCCAAGCGGGATCCACATGGATGTCCTCCAACAGCCCGTCGCTGGCGGGACCACTCAACGTGGCGGCCAGCAGCGTGTGCAGTTGGAAGTTGTCGCCGATGCCGCTGATCGTCACCTGGTACCCCCGGCCGGTCTGGCGGTGCAGGACTACCAGGCGTTCGTCGTCGAGCACCAGCAGCAGACGGGTCAGGAACTCCAGGTCCGGCCGCACGGGCTCCACCGTCTTCATCAGCTCGAGCAGCTCGTGACGTATCGACAGTTGCGTGCGTACCTGTCGTGACTGCAGCAACGTCATGGCCGACATCGCCCACCCGTTGAGGGCAAACCAGCCCTCGGTCAGTCGGTAGGCCTGCTCCGGGGAGAGGCGCGTCGTCGCATCCGTGGAGTCGGAGTCGGGAGCAGAACCGGGCTGGAGCAAGGCGGTGATCATGGAGTTGAAGGCCTCTTGATCATCAACCGGCATGGGCGGCTCTTCATCCCCCACCACGTGCTGCCATGTTGTTATAAGTTCATTCGCCACCCGCAGGCACCGCCGGAGACCGACCATGATCGGCGCTGCCAGTCCGTCCGGATCCGCGCCTCTCTCCACCAGGGCCCCGGCCAGGATGGCCAGTCGGCTTCCGGGACCCAACGGCAGCAGGTCGAACACCTCACTGATCCGGCGGAGCGCCCCGGTCAGCTCCTGCGGGGCAGCGTCCTGCGCCGCCTGCCACAGCTGCTGGATCTTCTCTTCCAGCTCCAGCGCGTTCGAAGCTTCGACGGAGGCGATCAGTTCATCACACCGTTGGTCAAGCATTGGGGGATGCTACAGCCCAGCGGCCGTCTAATGTGGGCGTTTAAGCGTCGGGCCCGATGAGCCGGATTTAAGGGGAGGACCGTCAGCGCTCCGTCCTGAATTGGTGGTCCGGGATAGCGGGCCCATTCGGGGAGCGTCGTCCGTCGGCGGTCATCGACACGGCACCGGACACCGGGCGTTCAGTAGCCCTCGATTCGGTGCCGAGTGGCTGGTCAGGGGCGGTTGTCCGCGCCGCGTCGCGACGGTTAGCCATCACGCTGGTGATCGTCACCGTGGTGAGCGTGATGACGATGACGACCAGGGACAACAACGTCGGAATGTCAGGGACCCAGTGCCACACACCGTGCGCCCAATGCAGGACGAGTTTGACACCGATGAAGGCGAGGATGACGCCGAGACCGTGGTTGAGGTGCCGCAGTTTGCTCACCGCGTTGCGGAGCACGAAATACAGGGCCCGCAACCCGAGGAGGGCAAAGGCGTTGGTGGTGAACACCAGGTATGGGTCCTCGGTCACCCCATAGACCGCCGGGACAGAGTCGATGGCGAAGACGACGTCCGTCATGAAGACCGCCACCACGACCAGAGCCATGGGGGTGAGGGTGCGTCGACCGTCCAGCCTGACGGTGAGCTTGGAGCCGTGGTACTGACTGGTGACCGGCATCAGGCGGCGCAGCAGCTTGATGCTGCGCATGTCGTCGATGTGGACCTGATGATCCTGCCCCTTGAACGCGTCCCGGATCACTTTGAGGGCGGTAACCAGCAGAATTCCACCGAACAGTAAGAACGCCCAGGTCCCGGTGCTTAAAGCAGCGGCGCCGAGGGCGATGAACACACCCCGCAGCACCAGCGCGCCGGCGATTCCGTACAGCAACACCCGCTGCGCCAATGCGGTGGGGACGGCGAACGCCGCCAACAGCAGCATGAAGACGAACAGGTTATCCACCGACAGGGACTTCTCCACCACGTACCCGGTGAAGAACTCGAGGGAGGGGGTGCCGCCGTACAACCACCAGATCAGGAAGCCGAACGCCACCGGCAGAGCCAGGTAGAAGACCGTCCAGGCCAACGCCTCCCGCATCGGCACCTCGTGCGGGCGATGCGTGATAGCGAAGTCAAGGACCAGCAGACCGAGTAGAGCCACGATCGTGATCGCCCACAGAAGCGGTGAGGCGATCGACTCGATCGAGCTGGAGAGGAATATCGGGTTGGACACGGAGCCTCCTCGAACAAACCGTTCGAGGTCTCCCTCACCCACCGGGTGGGCGCCTTCCGGGGACACTGGGCGCGCGTCCGTACTGACCGGAAAGGTCTTTGTGAGGTACTCCCCTCACCCGGCAGCATATGCCATCCAAGGCCGATCGGACATCAGCATTGGAGTGTCGAGCCGAGGCCATACGCCCAGGTCAGGAAGTCAAACCCGAGCAATCTGGAGAATCAGAAAAAGCCGAACCTGTTCCAAGGGGCGTCTTTCAGGGGAGGCGCCGTGTCGCGGTGAGCGGTACCCGCGCCAGCGGACCTGCCTCGTGGGTGACGTCACACCGGCGAGATGGAGATAGCGATGAACCGCCGGGGCGACCGCGGGTACTCACCTTTGATGGAGGAGGAGCACGATCGGATCCTGCTCGACCGCGTCGCCGCGGGGGATGAGCGTGCCTTCGAGGCGCTTTACGAGCGTCACGCTACGGCACTGTTCGCGTACGCGCGGACCCTGCTGGGGGAGAGCGGACCCGCCGAGGAGGCGTTGCAGGACACCTTTGTGGCGGTGTGGCACAACGCGGCTGCCTTTGAGGGACGATCGGCGGTACGGACCTGGTTGTTCGGTATCTGCCGGCGTCAGGCGCTCAAACGGACCCGGGGGCAGCAGCTGCGGGTCGTGCCGGTCGAAGACGCCGTGTCGGTCGCCAGCGACGCACCGGAGCCGGAGACCGTCGTCCTCGCTCGCGCCGACGCGGAGGCGGTCGCCGCCGCCTTCACCCGGCTACCGGCGCACCATCGGGAGGTTTTGCAGTTAGCGTTCGCCGCGGGCCTTCCGGTCACCGAGATCGCCAGGGTGCTCGGCGTACCGGTCGGCACCGTCAAAAGCCGCCTGTTCCACGCACGGGCGACGCTCGCCAAGGCGCTACCCACCGGGGCGGAGAGGACATCACGATGAGCCATCCGACCGATTTGCTGGCCGCGTACGCCATGAGGGAATTGCCGCCCGACACCGTTGCGGCGCTGGAGAGGCACCTGGCTGACTGCCCCGACTGCCGCCGTGACCTGACCGCGTGGCGACACCTGGCCACGGGTGTCCAGATCGCCACCGCGACGACACCCCCACCGCCGGCGGTGTTCGCCGTGATCCGGCGACGAGTGAACATCGCCCCCCGCATCCCCGTGTACGCCGGTCAGGTGGCTGGTCATCCGCTGCGCCGTATGGCCGCGCTGCTGCCGTGGCAGTGGTGGCTGGTGCGGTGGCCGGTGTGGGTTACCGCGGGCGTGGTGTTGATCCTGGGCACGGTGATCGCCGCCCTGTCCCCCTTCTCCGCTGAGGTGATGGCGATGCTGGTCCCGCTCATCACCGCCGCCACGGTCGCGGCCTCCTGCGGGGCCGACACCGACCCGGCCGGGGAACTGACACGTGCCACCCTCACCTCCCCCCGGACCGTTCTGCTGGCGCGACTCACGACGGTGCTGAGCACCATGACGGTAGCGAGCCTGGCTGCGAGCCTGGCATTGACGCTGCCGGATGGAGCCCGTGACGGGTTCGCACTGGTCGGAGCGTGGTTGGGGCCGCTGGTGCCGTTGTGTGCCTTGAGTTTCGCCTTGTCGGTGCTGTGGCGGACCTCGGTGGGGGTGGGGGCCGCGTTGACGCTGTGGTCGCTTCGACCGTTGTCAGGCACCGACCTGGTGGGTGACTGGATCACGGTGCCGGTGGAGCGGATCTGGACACCCGACACCGCTGTCATCCTCATCGCTGTCGCCCTGGTGGCCGCCAGCTGCTATCTGGCGCCGTTGCGGCCGCTGCGCCGATCGCGTTCCGTGTGAGAAGGCTCGCGGTGACCCGAAAGGCCGTGAGAAAAGAAGGAATAAGAAAAGAAGAAAAGAGTGAACCTGCGCCGTGCGCGCGGTACTCACTGATGTGAGTTCACCGCTTCTGTGGCGCTACGAGTCACGCCGTGTCGGCGTCGCGGCGCAGGCCGCCCCCGCGGCCGCGTTGGCGGTCACGCTGCTGTTGACGGCGTTCACAGCGAACGCGGGTGGCTCCCGCGCCGATATCGAACGCTTACTGCTGACCGGGTTGGAAGCCGTGGTCCCGCTCGCGGTCGCCGTGGCGACAGTCACCGTCATCACCCGGGATCGGTGCCGAGAGCTGCACCTGGCGCTCCCGGTTCGCTACGTCACCACTCTCGGACGGCGTCTGGCCACGCTTGTCGGCGCGGCTGCGGCGACGGCCGTCATCTATTCGGCCGCGCTGGTGGCGACCGGGTGGTGGTCCGGCCCGGCGGCGCCGGCGTCCCCGCTGGTGTGGGTGCCGCCGCTGCTCGCGCTGGGTGGCCTGGCGATGATCCTGACGGTGGTGGGGCGCAGTGTCGTCCTGGCCAGCAGTGGGGTGGCGGCCACCTGGCTCGCCCAGCAGCTGTACGCCGCGTCCCTGGCCTCCCACGCTGGGAGCCGCCCGTTCTTTCTGTTTCTCACGAGTCGTTACGGCACCGGAGAGGGTTGGCTGCTTAACCGATTCGCCTTGACGGTGACCGGGCTGTGTCTGCTCGCTGTGGCGGTCACCGCGCTGTCCCGACCAGGCGCCGCGCCCGGTGAGGAGGAACAATGATCCGCTACGAATTCCTGATGCAGATCCGGAAGCGTTCCTTGTGGATCAGCATGGGTCTGCTCGCGGTCATCACCGTTCTGGGACAGGGGGATGCGGGGCCGCGTTACCTGCCCGACGACGCCTCCGCGCGGGTTGTGGCCTCCTCGTGGGCGTTCCTGTGGTCGCTTCTGCTGCCGATCGTCGCGGGGATGGTGTTGGCCGACCGGCTCGTCCGCGATGACCGGCTAGGGGTGAGCAGGCTCCTGGAAAGCCTGCCGACCACGGCGACCACACGCGTCATGGGTCGATTTCTGGGCGCCCTGGCCGCCACCGCGACGCCCATATTTTTGGCGACGGTGATCGCGGGCGGCGCGGAGAGCATCAGCCGGGAAGACCCGGCGGTGCTGCTGTGGACACCGATCGCCTTCGGTCTGGTGCTGCTACCGGGGCTGGTGTTCGTGGGGGCGTTCGCCATGGTCGTCCCGCTGCTGCTGACCGCGCCGCTGTTCCGGGTGCTGTTCGTCGGCTACTGGTTCTGGGGAAACATGCTGGGACCGAGCTACATGCCGTCCCTGGCCGGCACCCTACTGACCCCCGTCGGGGATTACACCGCCAGTTGGTTGCTGGGGGAGAGAGCCTTGTACGCCGGCGCCGACGGCTGGCTGCAGCTGCTGCGTCCGGAACCGAACGGCGTGACCGCCGCCCTCAGCGTCGCCCTGTTGCTGGGCGTGGGCCTGATTCCGTTGCTGGTGGGCAGTCGGGTCTTGGCGCGTCGCGCCACCGCCTGACCGGACACCGTGTGTGAGGAGAGCGAAGAGCCATGGACATCACCATCAGGAATCTGCGGCGTCGGTTCGGCAAGGTGGAGGCGCTGCGGGGGGTCGACCTGGAGCTGTCGGGAGGCATGTTTGGCCTGTTGGGGGCCAACGGCGCGGGAAAGACGACCCTGATGCGGATCATCGCCGGCGTATTGTCCCCGACCAGCGGACAGGTCCTGATCGGCGGGCATGACATGAGCACCCGGCAGGGACGCGTGGCGGTGCAGCGGCGACTCGGATACCTACCCCAGGATCTGGGTCTGTACCCAGACCTGACAGCCGTG
This sequence comes from Actinomycetales bacterium, assembly GCA_002919305.1. Classification (GTDB taxonomy): domain Bacteria; phylum Actinomycetota; class Actinomycetes; order Mycobacteriales; family Micromonosporaceae; genus RSA1. The sequence goes on along the minus strand of PKFB01000016.1, from coordinate 36,037 downwards.
GAGTTTCTCGACTACATCGGGTTGCTCAAAGGACTCGACGACCGAACCGCCCGGCGGCGACAGATCGCCGAACTGCTGGAGGTGGTCGGGCTGTCGGACGTGGCCAACCGCAAGCTCAAAGGGTTCTCCGGCGGGATGCGGCGGCGGGTCGGGATCGCCCAGGCGTTGCTGGGGGATCCGGCGCTGCTCGTCGTCGATGAACCCACCGCCGGTCTGGACCCGCAGGAACGTATCCGGTTCCGAACCCTGCTGGCGACGCTGCCAGGGCGGCGGACGGTTCTGCTGAGTACCCACGTCGTGGAGGACGTGGCCCAGACCTGTCGGGAGACCGCGGTGATGGTCGACGGCCGGATCGTTTTCACCGGAGCGGTGTCGGATCTGGTACGCGGGGCCGAAGGGGTGACGTGGGAGGTCGTCACCTCCGGGCCGCCCCCGACGGTGGGGGAGATCGTCTCCGCCGTCAGTGACGCCGGGGGCACCCGGTACCGCGTGGTGAGCGTGACCCCGCCGGACCCCGCCGCTATCCCTGTTCCGCCCTCCCTGGAGGACGGGTACGTGGCGTTCATGCAGGGCGCAGCGGCGGGGCGTTCATCGGCGTGACCACTCCTGCTGCTCGGCTTCCTCGACCAGGTCCGCGCCCCACAGGCGACGCATCTCCGGGCAGGTGTGCAGCACCTCGTCGAGCGTGCCTACCCCGACGAGGTGACCCCGGTCCAGCACCAGGATCTGATCGGCGCGCCGCAGCGCTGCCCGCCGGTGCGAGACCACCAGGAGCGTGGAGGGGCCATGCCCGGCGCGGGCAGCGTCGGCGATGCGGTCCCACAGCAGCCGCTCGGTCTCCACATCCAGCGCCGAGGACAGGTCGTCGAGGACCAGCAGATCCGGGTTGCGCACCAGCGCACGGACCGCGGTCGCCCGCTGCGCCTGGCCACCGGACAGGCGTACCCCGCGTGGACCGATGAGCGTGTCCAGCCCGTCAGGTAACGCGGCGACGTCGACGTCGAACACGGCCAACTCCATGGCGTGTGGCAGCCGCGCGTCGGACCAGCCCAGCAGCAGGTTCTCCCGTAACGAGGCGGAGAACAGGCGAGGCACCTGACCGGCGTACGCCACCCGGTCCGGAACCAGGAACGTCCCGGGATCCGCCACGACGCGGCCGTTCCAGGTGATCGTCCCGGCGCCGGTCGGCAGCAGGCCCAACAGGGCCCGCACCAGGGTGGTTTTACCCGCGCCGACCGCGCCGGTGATCACCGTAAAGGAGCCGCGCGGGATGCGCAGATCGATCCCGTACACGCCGCGGCCGGTGTCGTCGAAGCGGACGGTGAGCCCACGCGCCTCAAGCACCTGCAAGGGATCGTCCCGCTGCGGGGCGGCGGGCGTGGCCGGTGGCGACTGTTCGGTGAACCACACCCGGGTGTCCCGGGTCAGGTCCCGGGCATCCTGGTGGGCCGCCAGCAGGCGGGTCAGGCGTTCGAGGGCGACCGCTCCCTGCGGCAGCCGGTACAGGATGCCCCCGACGGTGCGTGGCAACTGCGTCAACCAGCTGAGGTAGCTGGTGAACAACGCGAAGTCACCCACGGTGAAGTCGCCACGCCGCATCGCCGACGCCGCCAGCAGCAGGACCAGGCCCACACTGATGTCTACTGTGGCGTTCGTCGCGGTGTCCACCAGGTCGGTGGCCAACCGGTCGGCCACGGCCGCGTCCCGGCGACGGAGATTGAGGATACGCAGCCGTGCCAGCGCCGCCGTGTCCGCACCGGCGGTCTTCAGCGCCAAAACCCCGCTGAACATCTCCCCGATGAAGGAAGTGACGGCGGCGCCGAGGGTCCGGGCGCGCCGGCGCAGCCGTTGAATCGTCCGGCTCATCAGCGGGGTCAACACCCCGATCGCGAGCATCGGCAGCACCAGCACCAGGGTGATGACGGGGTCAATCGCCGCCATGATGGTCAAGGCGGCGCCGCTGAAAAACGCGCTCCCCATCAAGGGAACGGACTCGTCGGTGAGGGAGACCAGGTCGGCCACGTCATCCCGCAGCCGCGCCAGAGACTCCGTCGACGAATGCGGCAGCCGGGTGGCGGCCGGCCCGCGGGCCGTCAGCAGGGAACGCAGAATGTTGGCCCGCAGCACCGTCGCCGCGGCGTCCCACCAATACACCCCGTACGACCAGGCCAGGACCATGATCAGGCCCCGGACCACCTCGACCCCGATGAACGCGGCACACAGCCACAGCGCGGCCTGTGGCTCAACGGCGCGGTCCCCGGTGAGCTGATTGAAGAGCCGCTGGAGCAGCAGGCCACCGGCGAGGGGCAGCACACCGACCGGAAGCCACAGGAACGCGCCGATCAGATAGCGCCGCAGGTCGAAGCGCATCAGCCGGAGGACGACGGACAGAACCGCGCTCATCCGCGTACCTCCGCCATACGCAGCAGCCGCGCGAACCGGCTGTCGGGATCCGCCGCCAACTGGTCACGTCGCCCGTATTCGACGAGCGCGCCGTCGGCCACAACCGCGATCTTGTCCACAGTGGACAAGGAGGACAGGCGGTGGGCGATCAGGACACCGGTACGCCCCGTCAGCAGACGCCGCAGACACCGCTCGAGGTGCCGCTCCGTGGCTGGATCGAGCCGGCTGGTGGGCTCATCCAACACCACCAGTCCAGGATCGGTCAGCAGCGCCCGTGCGAAAGTGAGCAGCTGCGCCTCCCCCGCGGACATGGCGGGCAGTGGGGTGTCGAGTCCATCAGGCAGGGCGGCCAGCCAGTCGCCCAGCCCAACCTCGGCCAGCACCGCGCGTAACCGGTCGTCGTTGGCGAGGGGCCGGAACAGCGTGAGGTTGTCCCGCACGCTCGCGGTGAACAGGTGCACGTTCTGGGTGACCACGCACACCCGGCGCCGCAGGGAATCGGGGTCGACCTCACGCAGGTCCACTCCACCTACCTGCACGCTGCCTTCGGTCGGGTCGTACAGGCGTAGCAGCAGCCGACTGATCGTGGTCTTGCCGCTGCCAGTGCGCCCCACGATGCCCAACGTCTCGCCCGGGGCCAGCTCGAGGGTGATGTCGGACAGCACCGGCTCCCCGTCGTCCGGGTAGGCGAACCCTACCCGTTCCAGGCGTACCCCCAACGGGCCGGTCGGAGGCAGGGGCCGCGGGACGGTGGGCTGCGGCAGCGAGCGGCGTTCGTTGAGCAGATCGGCGACGCGGGCGACCCCCGCCAGCGCCTCCTGGTACTGCCGCAGCTGTTCGATCACCCGCTCAAACGGGGTGCGGATCAGCAGCGTGTACTGGAACAACAGCACGGCGGTACCGGCCGTCAGAGCCCCAGACCAGTAGGCCCAGGCGGCCAGCCCGAGCACTAACCCGGTCCCGGCTGCGAAGACCACATCGGTGGCCGCCAGCAGCCCGCTTCCGATAAGGCTGGCGCGGAACTCCGCGCGGTACCAGGCACCGGCCACTCGGTGAAAACTGGAGACGGTGTGCTCACCCGCGCCGTTGGCGCGCAGCTCCTCCGCCGCGGCCAACCGCTCTTCCAGGGTGCTCAACAGCGTGGCGTTGGCCTGCCGCGACCGGGCCGCGGAGGGAACCGCAAGACGCTGGGCACGCGTCATCCCGACGCCGACGAGCAGGCAGTAGACCAGCAGCGCGGCTCCGATGCGCGGATCGACGGTGAACACGATGACCAGCACCCCGGCCAGGAGCAGCAGGCTGGCCACCACGTCCAGCAGAAACGCAACCGCGAAGTCAGCGACGGCGACCACGTCACCGTCCACTCGGTCGATCAGCTCACCCGGGGTATGGGCGCGATGATAGGCCATATCCAGGCCGAGCGCGTGCGCGGCGAGCTTTTCCCGCAGCCGGTTCGTGCCGTCCCAGGCGAGTCGGCTCGCCAGCCAGGTGGTGATCATCCGGGCGGCCTGCCCGGCGAGCGCGAGCCCGAGGTAACCGACGGCGAGGAGGGTGAGGTGACCGGTGCCGGCTCCGGCGATCGCGTCGTCGATGAAACGGCGCGTCAACTGGGGAGCCGCCAGCGGCAGCGCCGTGGCGGCGCTGATCGCCACGATGAGCGCGATCGCCTGACGGCGGTCAGGCCACAAGGCGTGCAGGATGGGGCGTCGGAGGTGGGTGGCCATGGCTACACCCACCCCCGGTGGGGCAGCGGCATGCGCAGACGCCGTGGCGTACGCAGGCGCTGTCCCCAGGCGTTGTCTGCCGAGAAGGAAGGACCCGGCTGGACCGGGGTGAGGGCAGCGACCCAGGCCGCGGCTCCGGCAGGCACGGCACGGGCGAACCGCGTGTCCAGGCCCGGTACCCGCGCGATCGTCGTGATCGCAGAGGGGAACTGGTGTCGGCCCCGTCGCAGTGGGGTGACAAAGCGCGCAGCCACCCAGGGGAGGACGGTGCCGGTGGGGTTGATAAGACCGGCGGCGGTCAGCGGCCGCTCGGTCAGGCGGATATCAGCGGCGTCGACATGCGCCGCGCTCCGAAAGGTGAGGATACGTACCAAATGTCATGCCTTTCACGCGACCGGTGACTCCTTTCGGGGCAGGCATGAGCGTGGTACGCATCTGAACCTCCTTGCTCGAGGGACGGGCTTCGGAAGCCAAGCATGTCCCCACGCGACAGACAACTGATTTAACCGGCGGGCCTGATCCGAAGACCACGGCGGCTCCGCGCTGGTTATTTCGGCGGTTATTCAGCCGGCTCGTCAGAGGGTGTCCACACTCCGCAGCAGCGTGTCGGCCTGCTGACGGGAGAGAAGACCGGTGACGAGCAGCTGATGGCAGATCTCCCGCACCAGGTTCGCCACACGGGGCGTGGTGGTGTTCAGGTCATCGCTCCAGTCGGTGATCGCCTGTGTCAGATGCTCCAGTGGTTTCTCCAGCAACGCGGTCGAGCTCTTCCGATCACCGAGCCGCTGCTCCGTCAACTGGGTCTGCGTGATCCGCAGCAGTTCATGTGCGGCGCCGAGCGCGGTGGTGTACGCCTCGCGGGACCAGGCGCCCACCCTGGCCGGTCCGTGGTCTGCGGAAGCCGTCAGGGCCGAATCCGATAGGGCCGGGGCGACGGATGCCTGAGCGGCGCGGCAGGGGCACAGGGACAGCCATGAGGGTGGGGCGCCCATATGAGCCGTCGAGGGCAAGACCTGACGGCCCACCAGCCGGTTGACCTCCCGCAGCTGCATCGTGATCCCACTGGCGGGTTGACTGATGACGACGTCGAGCGCGCCTGTGCGGGCGTAGCGCGCTGTGATTTCGATCCGGGTGGTTCCTGGTTCGGGACGGTAGTCGAACTGATAGCTCCCCAGTTCGATGTGGAGTTCCTGATGGGAGAGGGGATCGAGCTGGCGTCGGATCAGGCCGATACGGAGGGAACGGTCGCCCGCGTGGCGCTCCCAGTGTCGGGTGTTCTCATAGGGATACCGGGAACATCGGGGGATCAGCTCGGAGTACACCCCATCGACGGTGACTCCATATCCGTACGGGGTCACCGGTTTGGGAGCGCCGTACACAGCGCCTCGGGCCACGACCTCCAGCGGAGCGACCGGGAAACCGTCGGTGTTGAGGGCGCGAAGCTGCATCAACACCCGGGGATTGGTGCGGAACTCCTGGGCAACCAGGGCCCGGAACGAAGGCATGTGGGTCGGCCCACCCACCAGCAGGAGGTGCGTGATGTCAGCCGGGGTCAGGCCCGCCTCCCGCAGCGCGGTGCGGATCGGTCGGCGACACCGCTCAAGCCACGGGCCGATGGCCATCTCAATGTCGGACCGTTCGATGGTCACATCGACGGTGCCGCGCGGGTAGGCGAACCCGATGTGAGCGATGTGGCCTTGGGACAGCCGGATCTTTGCGCGCTCCACCTCGGCGCGGAGCCGGGCTTTGCCTTCAGGATCGCGGGTGACGCGCCGCAGCCGGTGTCGACGGGTAACCCAGTCCAGAATCGCCTGGTCAAGGTCGACGCCGCCCAGAGAGATATCCGTGCCGTGACCGTGGATGCGCAGCCGCGGGATGCCGGTGTCATCGGTGTACAGCGGCCCAACGGTCACGTCCAGGCTGGTGGCGCCGAAGTCAATGACCATGATGTGCCGCGTTTGGCGGGAAAGATAAGGGAGGTAGGCCAAGGCCGCCGCGGTCGGCTCCGGAAGCAGCAGGATATTGTCGAATCCTGCCATTTCTGCCGCTTTTGCGGTTTCAGTCCGTTGTGACGGTGTGAAGTAGGCGGGAATGGTGATCACGCATCGCCTCACCGGTGCCCCAATGGGATTGAATGCGGCCTCGGCATCCTGTTTGATCTTCGCGAAGATGAGGGACAACACCTCGGTGGGGGTGTAAGGATGATTCCCCACCACGATCTGACAAGCGCGGTCCGGCCCTTCAACGATCCGGTACTGGAACCGTTTATGGTCCCCCGCGCGCCGGACCTCGTGGTAGGAGCGTCCGATCAGCCGCTTCACGCCCCACACCACCAGATCCGGATGGATGGCGACGGTACGCTGTGCGGCCAGACCGACCCGTAGCGGCTCCCCAGACGGATCGAACTCCACAAAGGACGGGAATCCCACCCCCTGCTCGGCGCTCTCCTCTCGGGATCGGAGCATGCGTGGCTCACCATTGAGGAGAACCGACGCCTTGCAGTTGTAGCTACCGAGACCGATACCGATCGTCGGATCCATACTGGCCACGATCGATCACCTCCCGTGGGAAGCTGGTGTGCGTCGCCGTCGGCCGCGGACACCGCGTGAGAGGGGTGAGATCGCGGTCGCGCCGGTGAGAGCGCGGTACGCCGGCCAGGCGGCCGAGGCGCCCTTCCTGGTCGACGCGATCAGAATCTTTCTGTAGCCATCTGATGACTGTGCGCTCATTGGGCGTTTGTCAGCCGTTGTGCGCCAATGTCGTGACCACCTTAAGGAGTCGAGGTTGGGACCGGTCCCGAATTGAGTGGTTTGCTGTCGCTAGGCGCGTGAAACGCGATCCTGGGATAGGTAGGGAGATTTGGGGGATACGGGAACCCGCCGTGCTTTGTAAGGTGGAGTCACGGTGGCTATCAGTATTCGCGTTGTCGCCGTGAGGATAGGGATGGGTGTCCCTTTCGTCACGCTCCGCGGCGCCACGGTATCGGTGGGGAAGGAGGGCCATGGAGCCGTTGCGATCCAAAGGTCCAGGCCGTGTCGGCCGCGGTTATCCCCCTACCCGGCTCGGTGAGGAATCACCTGGAGGAGGTGCCACCACCGGTGGACCGGCCCCGACGGGGCACTTAGGTGAGGAAAAGCAGCCTAGACACCGTCGTGCACAAAGCCGACCCGTCGGCGTGTCGCAGGCCACCGAACAAAGCCACCTGATAAGACCACCGGACGTAGCCGTCGGTTTTCCACTGTGGACACACGACACACAGAGGATGCCTGCCTCACTAGGGGCGATGGGCTAGATCGGTGTTCATCGATACGCGGAGCGGGTATCTCCAGGCTTTCGATCCGCTAAGTGGGGGCATACGTGCAAGCGCTTGAACGCGGCGATCCACGAGTGATCGGCAGATGCCAGGTGCTGGCGCGGATCGGCGCCGGCGGCATGGCCGTTGTCTATCTGGGGCGATCAAGCGACGGCCGGCCGGTCGCGATCAAGGTGATGCACGCCGAGTTCGCCGCGGATCTAGAATTGCGTGACCGATTTCGGCGGGAAGTAGCGGCCAACCGGATAGTCAGCGGCGGGTACACCACGGCTGTCCTCGACGCGGACCCCGACGCCGCCATGCCCTGGCTCGCCACGGAATTCCTTCCCTCGTTGTCGTTGAGCGAGACGGTCGGAGAGTTCGGGGTGCTCCCCGCTGACACGGTGTGGTCGCTGGCCGTCGGCATGGCCGAAGCGTTGGCGTCGATCCACCGCGCCGGGATCGTTCACCTGGACGTGAAACCAGCGAACATCCTGCTCACCAGCGACGGCCCCCGAGTGATCGACTTCGGCATCGCCCGGGAGCTGGACGCGAGCGGGGCCGCCTTCATTGGGTTCCCGGCCGGCTCTCCCGGATTCGCCTCCCCGGAACAGGAGAACGGACGCTGGGTTACGCCCGCCAGCGACGTCTACTCATTCGGAGTGACGCTGGCGTACGCCTACGCCAAGACCCGAGCCGATGGCGACGGGCGGGTGGCGCTCGACGGGATCACCGATGAAGCGCTCCGCCACATGATCGCCTCCTGCGTGGATCCCGACCCCACCCACCGGCCGACCATGCCTGAACTGATCCACTATCTGCTGTCGGTAATCAGCGACCGTCGGCCCTTCGAGACCCCCTGGTTGCCACCCGCAGTCACCGAGGAGATCGATCGGCGGGCCCACGAAGCCGAAAACCCGCCGCGTGCGGTGGAGACGGTGATCCCACAGGTCTCCGTGGAGTCAATGACCCCCATGGTCCCCGGGCCGCGTCGATGGACACGCCATCAGGCGCCGGGACCCCTCCCGGAGGTCAGCGGCTAGCGTGACGGGACGATCCAGTGTGGAAAGGGCGTGTCATGACACTGCCGACATACCGCTCGTCAAAGTCGCTGAGTAAAGTCACTCTCCTACCCAAAGAAACCGGAAGCCTGACCCATGGCCTCCCCCCGGTACCGCCGGACACCTTGTTCGTACTCGGGGTCAACGGTGGGATGAGCGTCGCCCCAGACGCTGGTTTTCCTCTGATCTTTGGACGCAGTGACCGAGACGCCCACGTCTGTGTCGGGGCGAACGACCCGCACGTCAGCCGGCGCCACGGGTACATCACCCGGCAGGGTACGCGGTGGGTGCTGAAAAACATCGGCAAGCTTCCTATCCGGCTCCCCGGATCACGGCTCCTGTTGAGCGGTGACCGTGCGGAGCTGCCGGTGGCGTACACCCCGCTGTTCATCGTCTCCCCCCAGCAGGAGCATCTGCTGGAGGTCCGGGTCGCGACAGGAGCACATCCGCCAGCCTCAGAGGACGAGCGGGAGGTTGAGACCCGGGATCGCGGCGTATGGCCACTGACTCCGGTCGAGCGTCTGGTGCTCGTCTGCCTCGCTCAGCGGTACCTGCGTAACGAGCCGTATCCGCAGCCGCTCACCTGGGAGCAGGTGGCGCGGGAGCTGAGCGAGCTGCGTCCGATGGAGCGGTGGACCTGGCGCCGGGTCGCCCACATCGTCGCCAAGGTACGGCGACGCCTGAGCCCGATGGTGCCCGGTCTGTTGGAGGAGGAGATCCCACCGCCGGTAGGGAACACCCTCAACCACAACCTGATCATGGAAATGCTGATCACCACAACGATCGGCAAGGGCGACCTGAAGCTGCTGGGAGAGTGGCCGTGACCCGGCGGCGATGAGGGGGACCGTCAACGTCGGCCGCCAACGGGCGGATAGGACTTGAGGAGCAGGAGGCCCGGACGGACAGCCAGCCTGACGGGGGCGCGCTGCCAGTGAGGCAACGCGCCGGCGTACCCGATCTGCCAGGCCAGCTGTCCGTCTGGTCAGTCACACAGCTACTGGGGTGAGCGGTGCCGCGCCGCGTGTCTGAGCGGTGGTGCTGAAAGACCGTCCACCGCCGATCGTCCGCCGCGACGAGTGTGGTTACGAATGCGCCGCGCGCTTACGGGCGACACCGGCGTAGGTGGCCGACCGCTTGGGATCCTCCCGAAGCGGGTCGCTGTCGTCGGGGTGCCATTCCGGTGTCCACACCACCCCCGGTTCAACCAGCTCCAGACCGTCGAACAAGGCGGTGACTTCAGCGCGAGTGCGGTGAGTTACCGGTGTGGAGGTCTTGGCGAACAGCTGCCGGATCTCCTCAGCCTCAGGCTGGTCATCACCGGTGGTGTGGGAGATGACCAGGAAGCTGCCGGGGGCCAGCTTGGAGGTGTAGCGGGCCACCAGACCCGGGGCGTCCTCCTCATAGGAGACGTAGTGCAAAACGGCGACCATCATCAGCGCGATCGGCTGCGTGAAGTCCAGCAGCTGGGTCTGGGGAGCACCGAGAACGGCGTCGACATCCCGAATATCAGCCTGAACGACTGTCGCGTTAGGCACCTCTTTAAGGAGATGCTGGGTGAGGGCCACCGCGACCGGTTCATTGTCTACATAGACCACCCGGATCTCCGGATCGACCTGATGGGCGATCTCATGGACGTTGCCGACGGTGGGGATGCCCGATCCCAAATCCAGGAACTGGCGAATGCCTTGATCAATGCAGTAGCGCACAGCGCGACGGAGGAACGCGCGGTTCGACCGTCCAACCAGGCGCGCATCGGGGTATATCCGGAACAGTTCCTCAGCGGCGGCCCGGTCAGCCGGAAAGTTATGGGTCCCGCCGAGACTGTAGTCGTAAATCCGGGCCGCGTTCGGCGTCTCCAGATCGACCTCGGGCGGTTGCCAACCGCTCGCTTCGGACATGAGATGACACCTTTCTACCGTCGGGGACACCTCAGTGTGTCATCACTGACGCACTACGTGAAGACCCGGGGAACTCGGAACAACGGGCGTAGCGTCTCATTCGATCATGAATCTCACAAGAGAGGGATGTGTATAAATGCCTGTTAGATCCGGGGAGAATGAGGGGTCGAATGGGGGATTGAGGAATGCATCACATATCGTGGATGAAAATGGTTATCGGTATCTTATTAAATCGTTGAGTGCTGTTTTCAAGTCATGCAGCTGGAGCTGCGCATCGTCGACGCGCGCGGCATCATGGGTGGATTTTTGTGGTAAGCGCAACCAGTGGTGTTATCGCGTTTTTCTGTGAAGCGTTCTCATGGAAGAGCGGCGGGATCCTGCCGAAGAAAACAATATGCCCAGCATGCTGATCCTGGCCGTTGACCAGCGTCCTGAACGTCGGCCCGGCGCTGCGGTCCCTGGTTGAAGAACGGGTGGGGTGTTTCAGTGGGCATGACCGATGACAGTGGCGGGTTTATCATTTAAATAGTTTTCAAGTACTTAATTACTATTTATGAGAGGTATATCCCTATCGTGTGGAAGTGGAGCGTTGATCGAGGTCACGGCGTGTCCTGGTGGATCGCGCTGACCCCAAGCCGGCGGCAGTGACTTGCGGCCGGCTCATCGACGACGTTTGACAGCACGTTTTACAAGGCGCCGACGGCGCGTACTCGAAGACTCTGCACGTAACCCACCTGAGACCGGGCAGGGTCAAGCCGGAGGAACCCGTGGGGAATGCGGATCGGACGGTTCGGTACGCGCCAGCAGCTCCTCCAGCATCGCCTTGATCTCGTCGTTACCGTCAACGCTTTCGGCGCTGTTGCGGTGGATCAGATAGGTGGTCAAGGTGACGAAGGTGAACAGCTGCAGGAATTCGCTCTGCCAGTTCTCGAAGGTGGCCGACAGGAACCGCGGCCAGAAGTCCGACCAGGCGAAGGACTGACCGTGCACATTGGCGTCGTTACCGACCTCGATGATGTGAGTGATGAACTGCCCCACCCAGGAAAGTACGAATAGGCAGGTCAACACGATCGTCAACATGTAATCGTGAAGCCAACCTCGGCGGGCGGTACGGGATGGAAGACGGCGCCTCCAGCTCTCGGTGTCGATAGTGGACATGACCTCCCCCTCGAAGATGTGCCGTCGTTATCGGCGGATACCCGCATCACAGAGCGCGTGAACACCCACGACGGTGTGCCAGCGGGATCCATCACCGAGCGGGAGACAGGAGCGCTGAAGCCGAGAAGACGCTTGGGCGCGTTCGGCATCCAGCCAGCGTGGTGGCGGCCCAGGCTAGCGGGGATCTTCCTGGCCACACTTGACCACAACGCTGGTTACGACGCTGAGTACGACGCGCCCGCAAGGCGGGGCCTGAGCATGGCCTGGGCGGGCGTACCCGAAAAACCCCGAGAAGCTGGCGCCACGCAGGCCCATGGCACCAGCTCGCGCTCGGCGGTTGCGTCAGACGATGCCGCCGTTGACGCGGATGAGCTGACCGTTGACCCAGTGGCCGGCTGGGCTTGTGAGGAAAGCGACGACCTCAGCGATGTCCTCCGGGGTACCCAGCCGCTCCAGAGGCGGCTGGGCGGCCAGACGGGCGATGGTCTGCTCGTCCTTCCCTTCAAGGAACAGGTCGGTGGCGGTGGGACCTGGGGCGACGGCGTTGACCGTGATGTTTCGACCCCGCAGCTCCCGAGCCAGAATGAGGGTGAGCGCCTCAACAGCGCCCTTGGTAGCGGCGTAGGCCCCATAGGTGGGAAGAGCGAGCCCGATCACCGATGTGGAGAAGGTGAGGAGCGAACCGCCGTCGCGGAGCCGCCGGGCAGCCTGCTGAGCGACGACGAAGGTGCCCCGGATGTTGGTGTGGTACAGCTGGTCCAGCACCGCCAAGTCGAATTCGGCGATCGGAGCCAGCCGCATGATCCCAGCGGCGTGAACAACGACGTCGACTCCGCCGAATGTGACCTCGGCCGCGTCGAACAGCGCGCTCACAGCCTTCTCATCACCGACATCGCCGCGGACAGCGATGGCCTGTCCCCCTGCGGCGGTGATATCAACGACGGTTTTGTCCGCTAAATCCTGGTTACCGGCGTGCCCGACAACGACGGCCAGACCATCGGCGGCCAACCGACGCGCCGACTGCTGCCCGATCCCCCGTGAGCCGCCGGTGACGATGGCGACCCGAGGACGGTCAGACGATGGGGAGGAAGACATAACTCTCCTTCATGAGGGATTGGGCTGATTCAGCGCGTGTGCCAGGCGCGGCGCGGCGTCGAACGAGAAGGCCACGGCGATCATCAGCGCGGTGTCACTACCACCCTGCCCCGGTGGGAGCCGGGTAACCAGGCGTCGTTAACCCAGGGGATGTCATCCCCTGGATGAGCGATTCATTGCCCCGCAGACTGGACTGGTGAACCTGTCTGAACTCGGTGCCTTCTTACGGTCACGGCGGGCGCGGATCACTCCGCAGGATGTCGGACTGCCTGTGGGGCGACGGCGTCGAGTTCCAGGACTGCGTCGTGATGAGGTGGCCCAGCTGGCCGGCGCGTCGGTGGACTACTACACCGAGCTAGAACGCGGCCGCGGAGCCCAACCATCCACGCAGATGCTGACGGTGCTGGCCCGGGCATTGCGCTTGGACAACGATGAGCGCGACTACCTGTTCCGGTTAGCAGGTCGTCCCGTACCCGTCTCAGGAGGGGCGTCGACACACATTCAGCCGGCCATGCTGGCGCTCCTGGACCGGTTGCAGGACACTCCGGCGCAAATCATCACGGATCTGCACGAAATTCTGGTGCAGAACCGGCTCGCTATGGCGTTGTTAGGGCCCGCCGTCCAGCGGCAGGGGTACGCGGCGAGCTTCGTATACCGGTGGTTCACCGAACCGGAAGCCCGGTCGATCTACCCGGAGGAAGATCACCCCCACCATTCTCGAGTACTGGTGTACGACCTGCGCGCCGCCGTGGCCCGGCGCGGCTACGACGCACGGTCGATGGACATGGTCTTGCGACTGCGGCGGCTCAGCCGCGAGTTCAGCGAGCTGTGGGATACCGGTGATGTCGCCGTACGCCGTGGGGAACGCAAACGCATCAACCACCCCACCCTCGGCCTCATCGACGTCAACTGCCAGAACCTGTTCAGCGAAGATGGCCGGCAGCGGTTGGTGTTCTTCACCGCTTCTCCCGGGAGCCCGGCGGTGGAGCAACTGCGCCTGCTGCAGGTCATTGGTATCCAGCAGTTCGACGAGACCACCTCGCAGCTCACCGACGTCACGCAAGAGACGTCGGTGGTCCCGCGATCCTGACGCTGCACAGGCGACGTGCCAGATCCGCTCCCGTCGGCGACGGAGGCGGATCGCTGGTTGTGTGACTCGTCAGGAGTGGCGGTAGTAGGTGCTGCAATGCCTGCTTGAGTGGAACCAGGCCCGTCAGGTTGTCAGTGAGCCCGCCGAGCTCTAGAGGCCGTCGAGGCGTCGCTTCCCAACAGTGCGGGCCCCAGATTCCGGTTAGCGATCTGAACAACCACCGACACAGGTCAACAGGCAGCCGCACCGCATGTACGCGTCGGGGGCCTCGATGCCTCAGCCCGGCTCGTGGCCTTACGCAATAGTGAGGTGCGGTGCGATCACCCCATGGGCAGCGGGTCTGTTAGGGACGATCATCGGCATCCCTCTGGTCTGACCAGCGGGATCAGTCTCTTGCTTCTGCCGTAGTTGGTCGATCGAGCGCTGCTCCAGTTCCGAGGCGGGTTGAGCCCATACGGGTACGTCGTGCTGACGTGTCTTCAAATGCAGCTAGGGCAATTGCCATCTATTTTTTATATCAACATGAATCGTATGAAAGTGTCGTATAGGATTTCTATCTAAAAATTAACGATTGATTCTAAATCCGAAATTTAAGGCTGCAAATTGTAACTCTATGGGCATTAATTATCAAGTATTCTAAGAAGTCGATCTTGTCAGATATCTAACATGCCCAGGATCTTTTTGTCAGAGTGACAAAAATTCTAGGCTGCGTTCGTGACTGGTGACGACCAATGGCAGCCACCCAAGGTGCTCTTCACGGTTGACCTAGTGATCTTGACCTTGCGTGGATCAAGTCTCTGTGTGCTGCTCGTCGAGCGCGGTGTCGAACCGTATCGAGGGGCTATGGCGCTTCCGGGTGGGTTTCTCTATGACCAGGAAGAGGACCTCAAGGCAGCGGCTTATCGAGAGCTGGCCGAGGAAGCCGGCCTAGACGGTGAAGCGCTGCACTTGGAGCAACTCGGGGTCTATGGCGATCCGGGGCGTGATCCCCGAGGCCGTGTGATCTCCGTGGCGTATCTGGCGATCGCTCCACGGCTTCCAGACCCGGTCGCCGGAACGGACGCAGCGGGTGCCTGCTGGACTCCGGTGGATCACGTGCTCTCTTCTCAGGTTGAGCTCGCTTTCGATCACCGGAAGATCCTTACAGACGGCGTTGAGCGCGCCCGTGCCAAGCTCGAGTATTCCGCACTTGCGACAGCCTTCTGCGGCCCTACGTTCACGATTTCAGAACTCCAACAGGTCTATGAGGCCGTATGGGGGGTCCAGCTCGACCCCAGGAACTTCTACCGCAAGGTTCAGAACGTCAAAGGATTCATCGTCCCCGTCGGTGTGAAGAAGACGGGAGCCGGACGCCCGGCCCGCCTTTTTCGCGCGGGGCCTCGCAAAGTGCTGTACCCGCCGATGACTCGTTCTACAGATCAGGAGGCGTGAAGGGGATGAGCTCATGAGCAGCGACATGATCGTGATCCTGACAGCGCTGGACTTGGAGTACCAAGCGGTCCGAGAAAAGTTGACTGACCTGCGGCTCCACAAGCATGCGGCTGGGACACGCTTTGAAGTAGGGCGAGTCAGCAGGGGTGATTGTCGCGTGGCGTTAGCGCTCGTCGGTAAGGGGAACCACCCTGCGGCGGTGCTGGCAGAACGGGCGATCGCTGAATTCGATCCAGCCGCCATATTGTTCGTTGGGGTAGCCGGTGCGTTGCGCTCTGATATCGCACTAGGCGACGTGGTGGTAGCGACCCATGTCTACGCCTATCACGGTGGCACGAGCGAAGACGACGGCCTCAAAGCACGACCACGTGCCTGGGAGATCCCTCATGCGGTAGACCAGATCGCGCGACACCTTAAGCGAACTGGCGCGTGGATGCGACACCTGCCACACGGCAGCGATGCTCGTCCAGACGTGCACTTTGGGGCCATCGCCGCCGGTGAGGTGGTACAGAATTCGACGATTTCCGAGCAGGCTCGATGGCTGCGACAGCACTACAACGATGCCGCAGCCATCGAGATGGAGTCTGCCGGTATGGCTCAGGCCGCGCATCTGAACAGATCACTCCCGGCGGTCGTGATCCGGGGCATTAGTGATCGAGCCGACGGCACCAAGGAGATCACTGACCGTGCTCAGTGGCAGCCGCGGGCGGCGGCCAACGCGGCAGCGTTCGCTGTCGCTCTCGCTGAAGAGTTGGCGCATGAGGAGCAGGACCTTCAATCCTTCGAGGAGGTAGGTGTGTTGAGGAATAGGACAACGAATGGGACGACGATGAATATTGCCATGGGAAACGCCCGGGTTGGAGTTCAGGCGCAAAACATATATGGAAACGTCAGGGTCACGCAGGAGCGCGGCACCCCAACCAGCCTGGCGGAACAGATCGCCACACTCCGCGATCAAATCCGCCAGGCGAGGGCGAGTGGGCAACTGGATGATGTGACATACGCGGCGGCGGAATCGGAGCTTGAGGTCGCCGCCAAGTCGCTGGAGCAGGGTACGGCACAAGGCAAGAAAACCCTCATGGTAGCGCTCAAAAGGCTACGCGGACTGGTCATTGACATCACTGATTTGGCAGCGAAGGTGGCGGCTGTTATTTCCCTGACGGAGAGTGCGTCATGACATCGCCCAGTTTCCAGAATTCCAATAACTTTCGGCGTTCAAATAAGCACCAGAGCCCTGATAACGTTCGCGCTAATATTGCGACTGGCAACGCGAATGTCGGTGTGCAAGGGGACATATACGGCGATTTCGTGCAGAGCAATATTGTGCACGGCGATGTCGTGTATCAGGTCCCGTCTGACGCCACACCGGAGCAGAAGTACCAGGCAGGTCGCCGATACCTGGACGGAGGCATGCCAGAAATGGCCAGGAAGCTTATCGGCGAGGCCGTCATGAGCGGCTACAGGAACAGCGAAGTCTGTTTCCACTGGCTGCTTGCTTTCTTCAGCGGGCGGATGATACGCCACTTGTCTGATGAGGACATCTCTATACTGCAGAGCGCTCAGCAAATATGGAACGACAAGTTTTACGGCGATGATGATTGGACACGCGGCCTGCGAGTGCTCGGCGGTTTGCTGGATTCGCTAACGGATCCTGATGCTGATAATAGTCTGAGCTTCATAGATGATGAATTCAACCAGCTTGGCTCGGTCCAACGTGACAAGATCCTACGGCATCTTGAGTTGTTCCTTAAAGGACCGATCCAAGACAGCATGTGGGCTCGCACATTCGCTCAGGCGCGGGAAGGGCAGCTAAGAGGCAAACGGCGACAACGTGCCTGGAAGTTCTTTCACGCCGATCCAGCGGAGCCGCGCGTACTCTGGCCACAGAAAGTGGATATTACCTGGCAGCGCCAATGTCTGGTGATGGGGCCAACCGTGCTGTTCGGCGCTACGGCTCTCTATTTTGGGGTATTGGCTCTACTGGAAGGCGGTATATGGGGGATATTTGTTTACCTGCTATGTGTCAGTGGCGGGTATGTTGCCGCTGTAAATGGAATAAACTGGTATCTTCAGACGAAGATGCTGAGCCTAGAAGATAGTAAATACTTAAGTGATGTGCAGCCGACAGGTCAGGGGTTGGATTTCAATTTCCTGCGCGAAGTAAGCAGAATGCTTGAGCAGTACTTCGCTAAATATGTGCCGAAGGATGTAAGCCGTGAATTCTGGTTGGACCTGACGGCGGGAGTCCAGCGAAAGTGGCGACGCGAGATCGTTGAGGCGTACCGGGGGACGGGAGTTAAGGCTGCGAATGTCGAGTGGTTGATCCGGTATTTAGCGAAAGATGCGAGAATGCGTTATCAAAACGAAACTCTGTGGGAGGCGCGTAGGCGATTTATAACACCGGTAGGGACGAAGAGGGCGTGTGCTGTCGGAGGGGGAATCTTCTCGTTAGGATTTCTCTGGCTCCTGAGTTTAGTGTATATTAATCTATTCTCGTGGGAAATGATAATGTTGTTGGCGTCTGGTTGGGGAAGTGTAGCTGCTTGGGTGAAGTATGTGCAGCTGCCAAATAAGTGGCACAAGAATGAAAATGAAGATGCTCGGCGGCGTATGAATGAATATAAGGAAGAATTCAAGCGGTGGTGTAATAAGTTGGCGGGGAAGCCTGAGGACTCAGAAATAGCTGCGTGGCTAGACTGCGATAGAAAACTCGTGCTAGCGCACGCAATGAAACAGTTTAACTTGAAGTCTAGCGATGTCATCGCGTACACATTCCTCGATGGGCCTGCCTCATCTTGTAGGATGGCGCGGGTAAGGAATGGTCCTTGGCGCTTCTCGAAGTACCGGATCCTGGTATTCCTCCTTACCGAGGATGGGGTGCGTCAGCTGACCGCTTACCTTAATTTTGAGACCGGAGAGTTCCGTACCCTTCGGCGTGTTAACTATCGTTTCGATGCGATCTCTTCTGTGTGTGTGAATGAAGAAGAGAAGGGTAAATATATATTCGAGTTGGTGCTGATGGGCGGAGAGGAAGTGTCAATGGCGCTGACAGTTGATGGGCATGAGTCTGGCATGGTGTTTGAAGAGGAGTCGCTAGGTGATGAAAAAGCCGTATCCGATGCTATTATGGACGCCTCGGGACTGAAGAACAGTCTTCGTATCTTGGAGGGCGTTGCTGCTGAGGGGAAGGAGTGGATTTCCCTTGACAGCAAGCGAGGCGATAGCCAGATGAAGCTACTCAGATCGGTCGTCCATAATTTGGTGAAGTGAAATGACTTTTGCTTCAGTATCCTTATGTGATGAAGTCTTTAGATTGAGAGCGCATTAAAGGCGCTGTAGAAAGTCGCGGTAGCGGGCGGAACAGCATCGCGATCTGCGACTGGGCGGATCGGAGTGAATGCTGTTCCCGCCCGAGCGTGTTAAGAGAATCATGTTACTTTCACACCTATCGTGATCGGCGGCACCAGAGCAGAAGCCCTACGGGTCTGGGGATCAATATGAGAGTGCGGTCCGCTCCGTTATGGATGAGCCTGCGGGATGTAGGTGAGCGGTACGTTCGATGTATGAGCGGAGTGTGGCCGTTCCTGGTGGTCGTCGGCGGTTTCGCAGTGATCATGGGTAGCTTCACGTGGTTCGCCTTCTGGGTCCGGCGTCGCGGCGTCGGCGGTGCGCTCATGGGACCTATTGATGAGATCTACAACCCGGCTGCTCATCGATACCGCATCGAGATTGAGATACAGGCGCAGCGCATGGTGCCGACGCCGTCGGCCGACGATGAGTGGCGTTGAGAACAGAGCGAAGCCGGTGAGCGGATATCCCCAGACATTCGGCGATGTAGCTCCTAGGACAGGCGTCGCCGGCCAGGTGTTGGGCTGGGGTCTTCGTGGCGACGGCCGAGGCGGCAGGGCTGCTCTCGGGCAGCAAGGCGCCGAGATACGTCGATGTCATCCGGAGGGTTCCAGGGTAGTGAGGGTCGACAGTGCGGCGTCAACCTCAGGTTGACGATCTCGAATTCGTCAACCTATGGTTGACGTATGACGGACGCCGACCAGGTACCACCGATTCAGATCTCGAATCCCGTTCGCCTTGATGAGCTGATCCAGGCCATCAAGCGGGCGCATTCGGACGTTCTGGAACAGCTGACCAGTGCGATGCTGCTCGCTGAGCACCTCGGTGAGGTAGCGGACCATCTCATCGGGCACTTCGTCGATCAAGCGCGTCGCTCGGGCGCCTCATGGGCAGAGATCGGCAGGAGCATGGGGGTCTCCAAGCAGGCGGCCCAGAAACGCTTCGTCCCTAAGGACCTGTCAGATCTTGATCCCAAGCAGGGGTTCAGCCGGTTCACGGTACGAGCGCGCAACGCGGTGATAGCGGCGCACAACGAGGCTCACGTGGCGAACAGTGACCACGTCAGCCCGGCCCACCTGGTACTCGGGCTGCTCAGTGATCCCAATTCGCTGGCCGCCCGGGCGATCACCGCGCAGGGAGTGACGCTGGAAGCGGTACGCCAGGCCGCGGCCGCGAAGCTGCCGGCGGCAGCAGAGTCGGTCCCTGAGAAGCCGGAGCTCATCCCCTACAACGTGGAGGCGAAGAAGGTCCTGGAGCTGACGTTCCGGGAAGCGCTGCGCCTGGGCCACAACTACATCGGAACCGAGCATCTGCTGCTGGCGCTGTTGGAGTTTGAGGACGGTAACGGCGTTCTCAGCCAGCTGGGGATCAGCAAGGCAGCCGTGGAAGCCAACATCACCGAGGCCTTGGCTGCTCTCGTCGCGCAGCAGCAATCAGACAGCGGCAGCGACACGCAGAAGTAAGCGGGGACGAAGAGCAGCCAGGACGCTTGACGGCCTCGTCGAGGCGCCGCGTTGAAACGCGGTCACCCGGTGGGTCGGGTGGCGGGTGGTGCGGCCTTCTCCTCAGCATCAGCGATGGTCCCTGGCGACAACGGCCAGCTGCGGGCACTCGCGCGTACCCGTGCCGCACGTGCCCGCAGCTGCTGGGCCTCGGCGAGGGCGCCACGGCTGGTCAGGAATGCGGCGCGGGCGTCGAGTCGGTCCGCGTAGGCGAGCTGCTGTTCGCGGTACCACTGGGCCTGGTGGCTGTGCAGGATGTGTGGCGCGATCCGCCCGACGGCATCCGGGAAAACCTTGGCCAGCCGCCAGGCCAGGCGGGCCACCGCGAGCGAATCCCCTTCACTGGTGTGGGCGTTCTCCAGGCGTACCTGGTAGTGGCGGCACATCGCGGCCAGGGTCCGTTTGCCTTCGCGGTACGGATCGAGATGACGGTCGATGCATAGGGGGTCGATGACGGGGCCACTCAGGGGGAGCCTGCGGCCGTGATGCCGACGTAGTTCGGCGTCGAGCATGGTGAGGTCGAACGTGGCGTTGAACGCGCACAGCGGCGTCGTGGCGGTCCACACCTCGGCTAGGTACGCGGCCACCTCACTGATCACATCAGCGGTGGGACGCCCTTCTCGCCTGGCCTTTTCGGTGGTGATGCCGTGAATAGCGGTGGCGGCGGCGGGGATGTCCACCCCGGGATCAGCCAGCCACGTGCGTACCTGAACATCCGGACGGCTCCCGGGCCGGCTCGGGGTGATGGTGACAACGGTGGCGGTCACCATGCGGTCTTTATGTGGGTCGACATCGGTCGTCTCTAAATCCACCGCGACCAAGGGGCCGTCAGCCCATGACACTACGGAATCGGGCACACGCGCATCGTAGCGGCCTGCACTGACATTTTTCGGCCCCGCACTTTAGGGCCGCCGGGTGACACTCGACGTTTCCGGAGCCGGGCCGCACCGGGCGGTGGGGTACGCCGCACGCACCGGTACGCGGGGGAGCCGGGCAGAGTCGGTGTTACCCCAACGGTGACGCTCCACGCCGCCGGAAGGAGCTGAGGCGCGGCGGGGAGACGCGCTCGTTGTGGGTGGGAAGCCGTTCGCTCTAAACGCGATCCACGTCTCCTTCAGCGCCCCGCGGTGCACGGTGGTCTTCGGAGTGAGCGCTGGTCAGGCCCGGCGGGAACGGAGTGCTTTGCGGACGGTCACCCCAGGAACCTCACCGGCGATGATCCGCTGGTAGTCGTTCGACTCCATTGGACACAACGTGATCCTGCCGTGGGCGTCGAACAGCAGGCCCCAGCCGTACTTCTTCGGCAATGGTGAGGAACGCAGGCACGCGCGTGGTGTTGCGAAGAAGCGTTCCCACAGCGTGGCGCGTTCGGTTTCAGGCAGGTCATCGGGCAGGTTCTGCTGCCGCAGCCAGGTCTGGAACAGCACATCCCGCTGCGTCAGGGTTCCCGGTTGGGTCGAGAGTAGCTCGTACTGCAGCACGGCGACCGTCGGTTTCCCGCCTCGCGGGGTGGGGACGATGCCGGTGGTGACGGGGCAGTCGTCGGCCACCGCGATCAGCATGTCGCGGTACGCGTCCAGATCCACGGCTCCACGATAGTGGGCGGGCAGGGGCGGCGCGGTGTCGTGAGCGGGCGGATAAGGACGGGCGTACCCGCGTACCCGAACACCTCATGTGGGCGAGGGGGTGGCTGAGCGGGCGATACGGGAAGACACAAAAGGCGTAGGGATACGGG
Organism: Actinomycetales bacterium; assembly: GCA_002919305.1. Lineage (GTDB taxonomy): Bacteria > Actinomycetota > Actinomycetes > Mycobacteriales > Micromonosporaceae > RSA1. The sequence goes on along the minus strand of PKFB01000016.1, from coordinate 14,300 downwards.
GCTGTCAGCCACATGGATGGTGGGCCGGAGTACTCCGGCCCACCTGCTCCATCCGTCATCCGTGACGTTGACAGCGCTGCGGAAGGGGCACGCGTGAAGCCCGCTCGGCTGAGCTGCCGCATCAGACAGCCCAGCACGCTGGCAACGGGGCGTGGCGCTGGCGGTGTGACCGGCGGCCCGCGGCCGGGCCTGGGCCCGCCAGCTTCAGTGTGTTTTCAGTTCAGACATCAGACCGGTGGATGGAACCCGGTGGAGACGCGACTGTGGGTACGGTGTGTGTCGACGCGTACTGATCACCCATGGGCCAGAAAACATTGGGGCCCGCCTAAGCTGTCGGGCTGCTCAAAGACGGGGTCGCCGCCTTTGAGGGCAGAGGTTACGCCGGTGCGGCACCGCTGTGTGTGACGGCGGTGGACAGTTGGGCGTCCCTAGGAGGCGTCAGCGCAGATTCCCTTCACAGCAGCAAACATAAAAAGCTCGATGCCGACATTATTGTCGCTTAATCGGTTTACCGCTACATGTCATGCCTTCTTGACGGGAAGAGGACACCATGGCCAGGGCGGGGACGCCTGTCACAGGCGTCTGGCCGGGCGTCTGAACCGGAGAAGTGATCATGCAGACTCCCGGTATGACGACGCCCGCCTCCACCGCGGAGTTTGAGGAGCGGCGGCCTCTTCTCTTCGGGCTGGCGTACCGGATGCTCGGCTCGGCTGAGGAGGCCGAGGATGTCGTTCAGGACGCCTTTCTGCGGTGGAGCGCCACCGACCGGGAGGTGATCGCCCACCCGACCGCTTGGCTGACCAAGGTGGTCACCAATCTCTGCCTGAACCGGTTGACCGCCGCCCGAGTGCAGCGGGAACGGTACGTGGGGCCGTGGTTGCCCGAGCCGGTGCTCACCGCGGACGGCGCGCTCGGGCCATTGGAAACCGTCGAACAACGCGACTTGGTCTCCTTCGCGGTGCTGGTGTTACTGGAGCGGCTCACCCCGGTGGAGCGGGCGGTCTTCGTGCTACGGGAGGCGTTCGGGTACAGCCACCGGGAGATCGCCCAGATTCTGGAGATTTCGGAGGCCAACTGTCGTCAACTGCATTACCGGGCCCGACGCCATCTGGCGCAGAACACGCCGCGCTTCAAAGCCGATCACCGACAGCGGCGTCGGTTGCTGGAGACGTTCCTGACGGCGGCCCGCGAGGGTGATATGGCCAGTTTGGAAGCGATGCTGACCCAGGATGTGGTCTCCTGGTCAGATGGCGGCGGCGAGGTCGGGATGGCGCTGCGTCCGATACGCGGTCGGGACCGGGTGGCCCGCTACTTCATTGGTGGGATACGCCGGCTCGTCACATACCCACGGTTCCACCAGGTGGAGGTCGCGTACGCCGAGGTCAACGGTGAGCCAGCGGCGCTGTATTGGTTGGACGGTCAGCTCGCCGGTGTGGTGGTCCCTGACATCACCGACGAGTTGATCAGCGGGCTGCGTATCGTCGCCAACCCCAAGAAGCTCACATTCTTGGCGGGGCAGCTGGCCCGGCTGTCACATTCCAGGCAGGCCACCGGTTCTTCCCCCGTGAGGTGAGACAGACACCTGGAAGGGGAAGACGTGAGACACAAGAAAATCCTGGTGACCGGGGGAACCGGGACGCTCGGCCGGGCGCTGGTGCGGCGTTTGGTGCAGGACGGCCACGAGGTCCGCGTCGCGAGCCGTCGGCTCCGGCCCGCCCACGACCGTGACGAGCGGTACTCCTGGGCGGTGGTGGACCTGCGTTCCGGCCACGGGGTCGACGCCGCTGTTACCGGGGTCGATGTGATCATCCACAGCGCTACCTCGCCACGGCGGGGCGCGGAGGTCACGCTCACCCGCACCCTGCTGGAGGCGGTGAAACGAGCTGGCTCACCGCACCTGATCTATATCTCCATCGTCGGTGTCGACCGCATCCCGCTGCGGTACTACCAGGACAAGCTCGCCGCGGAGCAGCTGATCGCCGAGTCTGGCCTGCCGTACACCATCCTGCGGGCCACACAGTTCCATGACCTGGTGCGGTACTGGTTCACCTGGGTGACCTGGCCGCCGGTGGCGCTGGTTCCGACCATGCGGTTTCAGCCGATCGATGTCCGCGACGTGGCCGACCGGCTCGCTGAGCTCGTCGTGGGAGAGCCGGCGGGGCGGGTCCCGGATATCGGAGGGCCGCAGGTGCACCACACGCGTGAGCTGGCCCGCAGCTACCTGCAGGCCACGGGACGGCGACGCCTTATTGTGCCGGTCCGGGTGCCGGGTCGGACCTTCCGTGCCTTCCGGCAAGGCCACAACCTGACCGAGAACGCGGTCGACGGGGTCACCTTTGAGGAGTACCTGGCCACACCCGCCTCCCATTGAGGTATCCCCTGTGGACATCGACGTGTCGGGACGGTCGGGCGTTGGCGTTGGACAGGCGGAGAGCCTGGCCGGGTCGGCTCAGGCGCGGGGTGGCGCTGGAGCAGCCAGTACGCGAAGCCACGGGTCAGAGCACGCGCTGGGCCTTCAATAAATAAGGAGGCGCGGCGGCTCAGGGCCGCCGCGCCATGGGTGTGGATGCGGTGTGAAAGGGGTGACAAAGTCACTCGACCTACGGGTCAAGCTGTACTACAGGAGACCGTTGGCCATGTCCAGTTGCCGTTATGTTGGATCGTCACACCCCAGTTATTGCCGTTGCCGTTGGGTCTTGCGATGAGGACCTGACTACTAGGCCACTCGGGATAGATGTTCCAGGTCGCGATGATCCTCGCGGGGTACGGAACATTCATTGTGACGACCCAGTTGTTGGAGCCGGTCACCGAGACGTTGAGGTTGTACCGGTCACTCCACTGCTGACCCGCGGACAGGGTCGCGGTGCAGCCGCCACCGGGGTTGCCCGGTCCAGGGCCCGGGTCAGTGGGACCAGAGGATTCTCCCACCGTGATGTTGGAGCTACCGCTGCTCTGGTACCCCTCGGTCGCCATGATCATGTAGTTGTGGGTGCCCAGGTTCATACCGACCCGCGCCCACGCGTCGAAGTGGTTGCCGGTCGTGATGGTGCCGCCGGTCCGCCGCTGCTGCCGGACGCTCCAGTACTGCGGGAAGGTCGCGGTACCGATGATCGACGGCGCGTTGTACCGCATGGTGCGGTAGATGTCGTACGTGCCGCCGTCAGTGGTGACCGTGCCCATGTAGTCCCCGGTGGGCCGGTAGGTGCCCCAGTTCTCGACGACGTAGTACTCCACCAGCGGGTTCGTCGTCCACCCGTACAGGGCCAGGTACGCGTTACCGGACGGGTTGAAGCTACCCGAGTAGGTCACGGTCCTCCGGCCACCGGTGGCCCAACCCTTACCAGCGACGAAGTTACCGGTGTTCCACCACGAGGTGCTGTAGTTACCGCCGGAGCCCAGGGTCATGGAGACCGTTCCTGGGGCGTCGGTCCAGAACGAGTAGAAGTAGCCGCCGTGGTTGCCGGTCTGGTTGTTGGAGATGGTCTGGGCGTGGGCGGCGCTGGGGAACATCGACGCGACCAGAAGCATCGCGGCGGCGCTAGCTAAGCCGGCGAGCAATCTGGCACGACCGCGTCTGTGCCCCCTCGGGGCAGGGGCGTCGTGCATGTGCTTCCTCCTCGTGAAGGCTCCTTGAAGAGCCGAACGGCGTGACACGACCGCACAGGGCTGTCAGAGGGCCCGGATGACAGTCCGTATGTGTCGGTGTCATGCCACGGACGGAGTGGGGGGTCGTCGTGTGGCGGACGACCAAATGAGCAGGTCACAGCGGATTCCCGGCGTCGACAGACATCGATATCTGTCGATGGCGACAGTATTGTGCCGTTCTGAACGGCATGTCAATGCTTCCCGGAAATATTTTCGAAACCGTCTCCTTGACCTACCATTCAGTAGTACATCATTATCTCTGGTCACGGCCTTGTGTTGACACTGTGCTCGACGCCGGGCGTCGAATCGATGGTTCGATGACGGCTGTCTTGGGCGCTGCTGCGTTCGAAAGTTTCGCGATCTCGATTGAGAGTGTCGGGGGAGGGCGAGTGAAAGCAGCGAGCACACTCAGCCCGCCTTAGCGGCCTGACCGGGCGTACTCAGGCCACCACCGTCACCGCACAGGCCGCCGGGCAGGCGCCGCTGACGGAGGACGGCCCTGCTGTCCACTCTGGACCCAGGGCGTCAGCCCGAATCAGCTGACTGGCGACAGTCGGGTACGCACGGGTGTACTCATCGATACATCCGCTGCTGCTCCGCCCACAGGCTGAGCACAAGCACACTCCACAACTGCCTGCCGTACTCGGCCTTCCCGCTCATGTGCCGCGCCACGAGCCGGCTGACCTCTTCAGGGCGTAGGTAGCCCTGCCGGTCGAGGACCTCACGGCTGAGGTACTCATCCACCAGCGGCCGCAGTTCCCGTCGCAGCCACCGCCCCAGGAGCATGGTGACGTCACGCGTGGGCTCCGCGGCGACAGGGCGAGGCAGCGCAGGAGCCAACGCCTCAGACAGCAAACGGTGGGGCCGCAGGCCCAGCGTCTTCAACCGGTGGGGCAGGGAGAACACGAACTCCACGATGGGGGTAGCCAGTAGTGGAAGCCGCGCCTCCAGCGAATGCGCCATCGCGGCCCGGTCAAGCCGCACCAGCAGGTTGTCGGACAGGTACCCCAGTACGTCGGTGTCGTGCAGACGGCGCAGCACATCGGCGTCGTCTGAGGCAGGGTAATGCGGCTCGAGACGGGTGGCGGCATCGGCGAGTCCGGCGAGGAGATCAGGCTGCAGCAGCCGCACCATCTGCTGCTCACGCTGCAGCACCCGCCGCAGAAGCGGACCCTGCACCGGGTCAGCCAGCACACCCTCCACAAGCTGTCGCGCCGTGGACTCCTCCACGCTCAGCCGTTGACTCGAGGCGGGCAGGAACCGCTGCAGCGCGGGGATCGCCCGCGCGGTCACCACCCAGGGCAGCCGCCGCCAGGAACGGACGATCCGATCCACCTGGCACGCCAGGTGGTAGGCGAACAGTTCATCGCCGCCGTCTCCACTTAAAGCGACCGTGACCCGCTCCCGGGCGTACCGGGCCAGGTAGTAGGTGGGCACCATCGCCGGGTCAGCGAACGGCTGGTCGAAGGCCGGCAGCAAACCGTCAACGATGTCCTTAACCTGCGGCCGGACCAGCAGTTCGGCGTGCTCGGCACCGACATGGTGGGCCACCTCGGCGGCGTCCGCGCGCTCCTCCAAGCAGTGACCCGGGAACCCCACCGTGAACGTCGGCAACCTGGGCCGCGTACCGACCTGACGGGCCGTGGCGACCACCGCGCTGGAGGCCAGGCCACTGTTGAGGAAGAACCCCACCGGCACGTCAGCGACCAGCCGCTCAGCCACGCTGTCGGCGAGCAACGCCCGGAGGGTCCGACGCGCCCGCCGCGGCGTCACCGTCGGCGCCAACTCAATCTGATCCGCCAGCGTCCAGTACCGTCGGACCGCCCACTTCCCGGCCTGCCAGATCAGCAGCGACGCCGGTTCCAAGCTGCGGATCTCCGCGTAGATGCTGCCGGGGCTGGGGATGTACAGCAGGGACAGGTAGTCACTGAGGGACTGCGCGTCGACGCTGGTCTTCACCCCCGCCGCCAGCAGCGTCTTCAACTCTGAGCCGAAAACCAACCGTCCGGTCTCCACCGCGTAGTACAGAGGTTTGATGCCCAACCGGTCCCGGGCCAGGATCAGACGCTGCCGGGCCCGGTCCCACACCGCGATCGCGAACGTCCCTTCCAGACGCTGCGGGAAGTCCAGCCCGTACTCCTCATATAGATGAGGAATGACCTCACAGTCGCCGGTGGAGACCAGGCGATGCCCCCGGCGGATCAGGTCATCGCGCAGGTGACGGTGGTTGTAGATCTCACCGTTGCACGCCGCTTGGATAGCGCCGGTCTCGTCACACACCGGCTGCCGTCCACCGAGAACGTCACTCACGGCCAGGCGCCGCACCACCAGCCCAGCGGCGCTGTCCAGATAGAACCCCTCGTCGTCAGGCCCGCGGTGGCGCAAGGTCGCCGACATCCCCAGCAACCGTTCCCGGGTAACCGGGGCGGTCATACCGCAGGTGACGATGCCCGCTATCCCGCCCATGCCCAGACTGGTGCCCCGGTCGGCCACGTCATACGCACCAGACCTCCTTTCCAGCCCAGGGGTCAGAGGAGTACGCCGTACGCCATCGCCAGCCAGCCACAGGCCATCGCTGCGATGCGTCGGTGGCGTTTATAGGCGCAGCCGCTGCGTAGGCAGCGTTATCTCAGGGAGGTGGTGCTTCGGCCCGCATGCACGAGGGGTACGCCGAGAACAGTCTGTGTGGAGATACCGCCGCGTACACGTCCACCCCCTTCCGCCCGATTCCCGTCCCTAGCGCCGGGCAGTACCGGCGCTACCCGGAACCACCGGGAGCAAAACCCTGGGGGCAGCCCACCCAGTGGGGCATGAACAGGGACCTCGAGGAATATACATCTCAAAAAGAATGATGACTATCTTTCCGTGCATTATGTGCAAAAACGGCAAGACTGGTCGTAAAGGTGGCTTGAGCAGTGGCGTGGCCGGCAAGGATAAGCACTACAGCGCCCCGCGTACCCCAGTCGGAGCTCGACGTAGCAGGTCAGCGCATTGACGGGGCCGCGATACGGTGACGCCAGGGTGTGGTGAGAAGCAGCCTTGCCAGGGGTGGCGCATGAGAATCGGTGAGTTATCGCGCCTGACCGGCGTCAGCGTTCGCGCGCTGCGGTACTACGAGGAGGAAGGGCTGATCCGGTCGGTACGCAGCGCCAACGGCTACCGTGACTTCCCCGATAGTGCCGTGGAAGCGGTCCAGCGGATCCGTGATCTGATCGAATGCGGTCTGCCGACCCGCATCATCCGCGACATCCTGCCTTACCTGGAGGGGGCGACCGACCTGATGCCGCGGGTGCCGTGTGCGTGGATGCTCAACGAGGTGGCCCGACACCGAGAACAGCTTGATCGACGCATCAGGTGCCTGACCCGCAACCGTGATGCCCTCGACGCGTACCTGCGGGCCGCTCGGATCGCCGCTGGTCACGCGGCTGACGAAGCGGGACAGAGCCAGCCGGCTTGACCCTCACATAAACGTGAGGGTTTTAGTGTCCGGATATGAACATTCCAGCGACCATGCGCGCTTTGCGTCAGTTGTCCCATAACGGGCCACGGGACATGCGGCTGATCACCGACGCTGCGGTACCGACCCCGGGCCCAGACGAGATCCTGGTCAAGGTCACCGTCGCGGGCGTTAACTTCGCTGACCTCATGCAAACCTACGGCCGATACCACGGCGGCCCCGCGGCGCCGTATCTGGCAGGCTTCGAAGCCGCCGGTCAGATCGTCGCCATGGGAGAAGCGGTGACCGGTCTGACACTCGGCGCCCATGTCATCGGCACCGGGTACGGAGCCTTCGCCGAATATCTGGTGATGCCTACGAGCACGGTGACACCGGTACCGGCGGGCTGGAACGACGAGCAAGTACTGGGCCTGGTCCTCAACTGGGGAACCGCGCTGGCCGCGCTCAAGATCCTGGGACGCGTCACTGCCGGCGAGACCGTCTTGATCCACGCCGCAGCCGGTGGAGTTGGCCAAGCCGCGGTGACACTGGCCAAACACTACGGCGCGACCGTGATCGCCACCGCTTCAGCGGGTAAGCACGAGACGGTACGCGCGTTGGGCGCCGACCACATCCTCGACTACCACGCCGTGGACGTGACCGCCGAGGTGCTACGGCTAACCGACGGGCGAGGCGCTGACCTGGTGTTGGAATCCGTCGGCGGGGCCACATTCCACGCCAGCGTGGCCGCGACCAGGCGGATCACCGGTCGGGTCGTGGTGTACGGCATAGCCAGTGGCGAGGCCATGATCAGCAACCGGGAGCTGAACTTCATCCACCCGATCCAGGTGATGGGCCTCCACATCGGCATACTGGCGCAGACCGCGCCGCACTTATTCGCGGAACTCATGGACGAGTTGTCCACACTCATCGCCGCCGGGGTGTACACCCCTGGCCGGCCCACGGTGTATGACCTGGCCGACGGGCCGAGAGTGCTCGCCGAACTGGAGGCGGGAGTCACGACCGGCAAGTTGGCGCTGCGGCCCTGAGCACGCCATACAAAGACGCTCACACCGGCTGAACATCCACATTGGACATGGGGCGGCGGGCCTTCACTCATATCAACCAACGCCAAGTGACTTCGACAGCCTGGCGACTTGTCTTGGGTCGAACAAGCACCCGCCGCTCCACTCGATGAGCCGCCACTCGGATGCCACACCAACCACCAAGGCAGACCGTGATCCCTCTAGGGGTGATGAAGCAACCCCAACCTCAAATCGCAGGTCAGACCTGTTTTTCGAGGTTCGGTTGAGCTGATTTTTGCAGCGGTCCGGCGCTTGTGCATCTGTGCTGGTCAGAGCGCCAAAGATGATCTTTCTTGGAGCCGGGGAACTCGGGCGTCCAGCAGATACTACGTCCGAAACCGCATGTCTCAGGATCTCAAGGGCTTGCTGAGAAAGTCCACGCTTCTTGTGGTGGCTTGCGGGTCTCACTGCGGGCTGACCATGGGCTGGCCGACGCAGCAAAGGCGAGGAAGGGGTCAGGAGAGCTGTAGCGCGGCTACTGGTGTGAATGGGCTCAAGGCCACGGGTTGTCGGTGGGGTCCGTGGCGCGGGCGAGGCGGCCCGCGCGGCGTAACCGTTGCGCTAGCAGCTGGCAGCGACGCGCGAACTCCACGGGTTCCCGAATCTCGAAGTCCACGTCGAGGAGCCCGAGTTGCATGACGAGCCACTCGAATGAGTCCGTCCAGACGGTCACTTCACACCGCTGCTCACCGCGCGGCTCGATGACGACATCAGCGAACCGGAGACGGTCGGCGACGACGGCGGCGGGGGCGTCGATGGTCACCACGGCCCGGTGGCGGCCCTGGCTGAGGGCGTTACGAAGATACGCGGTGGCGGTCGCGGCGGGAAGGGGCCGCGGCGTGAACCGCGTACCGGTGAGGGTGACGTCGCTGACGCGGTCCAGTCGGAAGGTACGCCAGTCGCCGCGGTCGGTGTCCCAAGCCAGCAGGTACCAACGCAGCCGCAGGTGGACCTGACGGTACGGCTCTACGCGCCGGATCGAGTGGACCTGGTCGCGACCGGTGTAGCCGAAGGAGATCAGTTCATGGCGGGCGCAGGCTTCGCCGATGGTGGCGAGCGTCGTCGCCGCAACCGGTGGCGCCAGCATGGGCGCGGTCTCCACCGAGGCCCGCACCGACTGCACGTGGGGTCGCAGGCGTCGAGGAAGGATCTGGTCGATTTTGCCGAAGGCCCGGTCCGCGGCCGCGCTGATTCCGCCGCTCGGAGCGCCGTCCGTGTCCGGTTGAGCTGGCCCCTGCTCCGCCCCTGCCGCCTTCTCACCCCAGGGAGACGCCGGGTCGGTGGCGGCGCCGGCCATCGCGCTGACCATGGCGAGGCCAACCAGGGTGGCGACGGCTTCGTCATCGTCCAGCAGCAGGGGCGGCAGTGAGGTGCCCGCGGCGAGGCGGTAGAAGCCACCCGGCCCGGGGCGGGTGTGTACCGGGTAGCCGTATTCCCGGAGCCGTTCCACATCCCGGCGCAGGGTACGCGGGCTGACCTCCAGGCGACGGGCCAGTTCCTCACCGGAGAACGTCCGACCCGTCTGTAGCAGGGCCAGCAGCGCGAGCATCCGGCGGGTGACGTCGGCCATAGCCGTAGCCTGCCACCAAACACGGTCATGATGTGGCCACATTTGGCCGTAGCGTCGGGCTCATGACCGACAACTGGCGGACGACTATCACCGTCCGGGGCGCCCGGACGCACAATCTCCAGAACCTGGACATCGACATCCCACGCCATACCCTGACCGTGGTCGTGGGAGTGTCGGGGTCGGGGAAGTCCTCGCTGGTGTTCGACACGATCGCGGCCGAGGCCGGCTACCAGCTGAACGAAACCTACCCGCCGTTTCTGCGGAACCGACTGCCCCGGTACGCCCGCCCCGACGTGGATCTGATCGACGGGGTGTCCCCGGTCATCCTGATCGACCAGCGGCGCCTGGGCGGCAACGCCCGCTCGACCGTGGGGACGATCACCGACACCTACACCTATCTACGGTTGCTGTTTTCCCGGGCGAGCACCCCGCACGTGGGGGAGTCCACCTGCTTCTCCTTCAACGACCCGGCGGGGATGTGCCCGACCTGCCACGGGCTCGGGGAGATACTCACCAGCGCCGTCGACCGGTTCCTGGATCTGGACAAGTCGCTGCAGCAGGGCGCCATCCGCCTACCGGGTTTCGGGGACGGCCAGTACTGGTACCGCCAGTACGCCGACATCGGCTCTTTCGACCCGACTACGCCGTTGCGGGAGTGGACGCCTGAGCAGCGGGAGGCGCTGCTGTACGGTGGTGAGGCGGCGGCGCGGCTCGGCACCAAACCACCGAAGGCGTACGAGGGGTTGGTGGAGCGTTTCGAACGGATCTATCTGCGTACCGCCGATGAACTGTCCGAACGCAAGCAGGCGGTCCTGGAGCAGTTCACGCGTTCCCGCACCTGCCCGGACTGCCAGGGGGAACGCCTCAACGAGGCGGCGCGACGCGTCCGGGTCGCCGGGTACACCATCACCGAGCTGAGCCGGATGGAGATCAGCGAACTGACGGAGGTGATCGCCGGGATCACCGCGCCGCACGTCGCCCCGGTCACGGCCGCGCTGCGTACCCGCCTGGAAGCCATGATCGAGATCGGGCTTGGGTATCTGAATCTGGCCCGGCCGACCGCCACCTTGTCAGGCGGCGAATCCCAGCGGATCAAAACTGTCCGGCATCTGGGCAGCAGCCTCACAGAAATGTTGTATGTGTTCGACGAGCCCACCGTCGGCCTGCACCCGCACGATGTCCAGCTCACAATCGCGTTGCTGCGGCGCCTGCGGGACAAAGGCAACACGGTGCTGGTGGTGGAGCACGACCCTGACGTGATGCGGGTCGCGGACCAGATCATCGAGATCGGGCCCGGGGCCGGCGGTGACGGTGGGCGGCTGGTGTTCCAGGGCACCTTTGAGCAACTATGCGCCGCGGACACCCCGACCGGGCGGGCGTTACGCAACCGGCCAGCAGCCACGCCGCCTCGACGGCCCCCCACCGGCCACCTCCGGGTCGAGAAGGCGAGCAGGAACAACCTGCGTGAGGTCAGCGTCGACATCCCCCGGGGGGTGTTGACGGTGGTCACCGGGGTGGCGGGGTCGGGTAAGTCGAGCCTGCTGGGTGAGCTGCGGGCTCAGCATCCGGCCACCGTCATCGACCAGCGGCCGGTCAGTACCAACCGACGGTCGACCCTGGTCACCTACACCGGTATCGGGCCGGCCGTCCGCAGGCTGTTCGCGACACGCCACGGGGTGAGTGCGGCGTTGTTCAGCGCTAACTCCGCCGGCGCCTGCCCCCGGTGCAAAGGGTTGGGGGTGATCCGCACCGACCTGGCGTTCATGGACGGCCACGAGGTCACCTGTGAGACCTGCGGTGGCAGACGATTCACCGACGAGGTGCTGGCCTACACGGTCGACGGCCTGACCATCGCCGACATTGATGATCTCACCGTCGACGAGGCCACGACGCGGCTGCCTGACCGTGGCATTGCGGCGGCGCTGCGGGGTGTGGCGGAGGTCGGGCTCGGCTACCTGCGCCTGGGACAGCCGCTGACCACGTTGTCGGGTGGGGAATGCCAACGGCTGAAGATCGCTAAGGAGCTCACCGGCGCCGATCGACACGGCCTTTACCTGCTGGACGAGCCCACGACCGGGCTGCATCTGCGGGATATCGACACCCTGCTTCAGGTGCTGGAGCGGCTCATCCAGGCCGGCCACACCGTCGTGGTCATCGAACACCACCTGGAGGTGATTCGCCGGGCCGACTGGGTGATCGACCTCGGCCCCGGCCCGGGTACGCGGGGCGGACGAGTCCTGTACGCGGGCCCACCCGCCGGGCTGGTCGACTGCGCCGAATCCGCCACCGGCCAGGCGCTGCGCGCGAGTACCGCCGCGGCGGTGGGATAACCACGGGCCGGCCCGGGCCGGGCCGGTGCCGCCGTCGAACACCCGCCACCGTGACGGAGCACACCGCTCTTCGCTCTGGACCTTGACACTGGTGTCACGGTTTAGCGTCGCCACTATGTCGACACAGAACGTTCAGGTTGAACCGCTTCCCGCGATCGTCAAAGGCACCGGGCCCGGGCTGCTGCTGACACACGGCGCCGGAGGAAGCCCGGAGGAGAATTTCCCGTTCATCGACACACTCGCCCGTCGCTACACCGTGGTGGCCCCGTACTACCCGGGGACCGGTCCCGCGCCTCGCGCCCAGGACCAGTTATCGCTGGATGACCTAGCTGACCGGGCGGTGGCCAGTGCGACCCAGGCCGGTCTGTCGTCGTTCGCGATTCTCGGGTACTCACTCGGCACGGCGGTCGCGATCCGCGCCGCCACCCGACACCCGGACCAGGTCAAAGCCCTAGTGCTCACCGCGGGCCTGGCGTACCCACGGCCCTCCCTGCGGTCCGCCGCCGCGGTGTGGCGTGATCTACTCACCGCGGATCCGCGGACGCTGGCGCACTTCCTGGCGTTCGTCGGGTACAGCGACGCCACGCTGGCGGCCCTTAAGCCCGCCGAGTATGAGCGGCTCATCCAGGTCATCGCCGACACCCCGGTCTCGCCGGGAACCCCCGACCAGGTGGATCTGGTGTTCCGGGTCGATGTCCGCGCCGACCTGGCGCGTATCGCCGTCCCCACCCTGGTCGTGGTCACCACCGCCGACACCCTGGTCACCCCCGCACACTCGGCGGACCTGATCAGCGGTATCCGCGGCGCCCGCAGCGTGGAGATCGACGCCGGTCACCTGATCGCGGTTGAACGGCCGCAGCAGTGGCGGCGTGCGGTCGAGGAGTTCCTCGCCTCGGTGTTGACGTGATCCGTAACCGGCCCGCCCGGCCCCGGCGGGCCGTACCGATCGCGGTCTTGATGGAGCATGACGCGGTACACGGACTCGCTACGAACTAATCCAGCGGATACGGCTGGGCATGGTATGACGGTGCGCAGCAAGATTCGGTCAGAGATGCACATGCTTCCCTGACCTGCGCCCCGATGACCTTGGGAGACAGTCCGTGACCGAGACTGCGAGCGACACAGCGGATTTATCGTCACCGACCACCACTGAGGCTCCAAGCAGTCCAAGCCGCCGTGACCGCGTCGCCAGAGTGGTCACCGAGGTGTTCGCACCCGCCGTTCTCGCCACCGTGATGCCCGTCGTGATGGCGTTACATGACGCCGACTCCTGGCCCGCGGCGGTGGGGTGGGCCGTCGTCGCCGTCATCTTCTGCAGCGCGATCCCATACGGGGTCATCCTGGTCGGGGTCCGCCGCGGCTGGCTTAGCGACCGCCACATCGGACGCAGAGAACAACGCCTCAAACCACTCCTGGTCGGTATCGGGTCGGTCATCACCGGCCTCGGGCTGCTCGTCGCGTTCGACGCCCCTGACCTGCTGACCGCCATGGTGGCGGTGATGCTGGTGGTCCTCGCCGGGATCGCCGCCGTCAACACGGTATGGAAACTCAGCGCCCACGCCGGAGTCGCCGCCGGCTCCCTGATCAGTCTGGTGCTGGTCTTCGGTCCATGGATGCTTGTGGCGACGCCGCTGGTGGCCCTTGTGGCGTGGTCACGGGTTCAGCTCACCGATCACACCACACCCCAGGTCATCGCCGGGACGGTGATGGGCGCTTCGCTCGCCGCGATCGTGTGGCTCCCCATGATGTAGCGGACCCGTATGGCGCGTCGGTACTGGTGGGTGTGTGGTTCACCAGTCGATGCCGTTACCCACGGACGGTGGCGGGGCGTAAGGCGACTGTGCGCGGCCGTGGCATGCGGGACAGACCCGGGACGCAGCCGTCACCGGTGTCTGTCCACAGTCTTCTGTCCACATCAGAGAGATGACGTCGTGTCGCCGCATCGAGGGCAGCGGATCCGAGGCGACCAGCGGGGGAGGGCGGATGACGGAGGGGTACGCGCGAGGCGATGCCCGAATCGGGGAGCTACGGCTCCTCGACCGAGCTGATCCGGTATTTGTGTACGCGCGCGGACCGCAGCGGTGGAAGGGCCAGCTCCGGACTGCCTGAGGTGCGGAACCGGTGCAGGTCCTCGTCGGACTCCCACTGTTCATAGATATTGATGCGCCCCGGGTCGAGCGGATCGGCCGCTTGCACGAAGTCGAGGCAGCCCGGTGCGCGGCGCGCCTGGCGGG
>PKFB01000019.1 GCA_002919305.1 Actinomycetales bacterium | reverse complement strand
TGGCCGTCCCACCGGCAAGGCTCTCGGTGATCCCCAACCCGAGAACCCCAAAGGACGGTGCGTGATCAGCGCCCGTGGGGCGGGAACGTCACTAGTGACGTTCCCGCCCCACGGTACACCTGTGAAGCCATATAGCGTGAGCGCTCTTCGGATATTTTTTCGTCCAGCTCCATCTCACATCCCGGCGAATCTGGCCCTCAGTAGCGGCGCATCCCGCGTCTTTCTTGGGAAAACACCGTCCTTCTTTCAACGCCATCCGACAGCACCGCAGTTGCCTCATGATGGCACCGATGTTTCACCTTCATGACATCGGTAAAATCGCGCCACCAATCATGATTCTCGTTCCCGGATGCCCATCGTGCCCATCCGTTCTGGTTGAACATCCCGGGCGTACCTCACCCTCTTCTCCTTCCACCGCCTTCTTGGTCCCGGCCGCTCCCCCACGCGGGAAGCCATGACCGCACTCGGTACCAGGCACCCGAGACGCTAAAGGCCCAGCTGCTGAGGCACGCTCGTTTCCCATCACACGAACCGCGCGGTTCCTGACCTGCGCTCTTACCGTTCACCTCCTTCGGGCACTCCCACTTCCATACCGGTTTCCAAAGGGAACCCCCATATCGCCGCCCATATCCCACTATCCAGTGGCTTCACAGTGACCGCCCATCTGGATGGCGGATAGGGCACCACCGGTAGCGAAGGTTGTCCTACCCTGGAAAACAACCGAGCCAAGGCGTCGTGGTCAGGGCCTCGCCTTGGCTCGGTTCCTCTTCTGATTACCCTCATCGAATCAACACCGTGTCCTAACGCCTCACCTCTCACATCCCGCACCGATCACACCGGCAGCACCCTCTTCCGGCCTTTCAGATCCGTGCTGCTATCAATGAGATCATGCGGGTGGGACTGTACGCCCAGATGATTTACACGAAATCCTGATTAATCACGACAGATTCTGGAATGTGCGCGATCTCACCCCGTTGCACTTACCACTGTTTGTACGGCAATTCGCTGATACCAGCTTTGTCGTACGCCGACCGCTCGGCTCGGTCTCCCCCGACACCGTGGACAAGCGGGCCGGGGAGATCATCGGTTACCTCTTCGGCTGCTACTGCTCCACCACCCGCGAGGGCTACATCCACCTGGTGGCGACGCGTGACGACGCGCGCCGCGCCGGCGTAGCCCGTCGGCTCTACACCGCCTTCACCGATACGGTCCTGCAGCGAGGCGCCACCGCGCTCACCTGTATCACCACCCCGGAGAACCAGGGGTCGCTGGCGTTTCACCACCGCATGGGCTTCACCTCCACCCTGGTGCCGGACTACTCCGGTCCGGGAAAGCCCCGGATCGTGTTTCATCGCTCCCTCACCGACGGGCCAGCCGTCATCGTTCCCGCACGCCCGACGGACGCCGGTGAGATCCTCACGGTGCAGTACGCCGCGTCCAGCTGTGAGGCCCGGGTCTACGGTGACCCGCATCTCCCTCCCCTGGTGGAGACCCTTGACGACGTACGCGTCGCGATCGAGGCTCACACCGTCCTTAAGGCGGTACGCGACGGGCGGATCGTTGGTGCGATACGCGTCACCCGCCACGGCGACACCGCCGAGATCAGCCGGCTAGTGGTTGCGCCTGACCATCAGCGCCGGGGGATCGGCTCCGCACTGCTGGCGGCGGCCGAGCGACACCTGACGGAGGTACGCCGCTACGCCCTGTGTGCGGGCCACCGCAGCACCGGACATCTCCGCCTGTATCACCGACACGGCTACCTTGAGACGCACC
Source organism: Actinomycetales bacterium (assembly GCA_002919305.1). Lineage (GTDB taxonomy): Bacteria > Actinomycetota > Actinomycetes > Mycobacteriales > Micromonosporaceae > RSA1. Next base: position 45,806 of record PKFB01000019.1, on the reverse strand, counting down.
GGGTGACCGTCACGCCCCAGCTCACGCTGGTCTATCTCAGCAAAGACGCCCCCGCCCGCTGAGGCGATCAGGCGTCGGGTGAGGATGACGCCATGCCGGTGCGCTCCGATCTTCGTAACGTCGCGATCATCGCCCACGTCGACCACGGCAAGACGACCCTGGTCGACGCCATGCTCTGGCAATCCGGAGCCTTCCGCGCCAGTGCCGAGGTGGCCGACCGGGTCATGGATTCCATGGATCTGGAGCGGGAAAAGGGCATCACGATCCTGGCGAAAAACACCGCTGTGCGCTATACGCCGCTCGACGGCGACCCCGTGACCATCAACATCGTGGACACTCCCGGCCACGCCGACTTCGGCGGGGAGGTGGAGCGGGCCTTGACCATGGTCGATGGCGCGCTGTTGTTGGTGGACGCCAGCGAAGGCCCACTGCCACAGACCCGGTTCGTGCTGCGCAAGGCCCTGGCGGCGCGGTTGCCGATTGTGCTGGTCATCAACAAGGTAGACCGCTCCGATGCCCGGATCGCCGAGGTCGTGGACGCTGTCTACGAGCTGTTCTTCGACCTGGACGCCGATGAGTCCCAGATCGACTTCCCAATCGTGTACGCCAACGCCAAGGCTGGCCGCGCGTCACTGAACCGTCCGGCCGACGGCGGCACCCCCGACTCACCTGATCTGCGTCCGCTATTCGACACCATCCTCGCGACCATTCCACCCCCCTCTTACACCGAAGGGGCCCCGCTTCAGGCGCACGTCACCAACCTGGACGCCTCCCCTTACCTGGGGCGGCTCGCCCTGTGCCGGATCCACGAAGGGACGCTGCGGCGTGGCCAGATGGTGGCCTGGTGCCGTACGGACGGCAGCATCGAACGGGTCAAAGTCTCCGAACTGTTCATCACCGAAGCGTTGGAGCGGGTCCCCACAGAGCAGGCCCAGTACGGTGACCTGGTCGCGATCGCCGGCATCCCGGACATCACCATCGGTGAGACCCTCGCCGACCCCGAGGATCCTCGCCCTCTGCCTGTGATCACTGTGGACGAGCCGTCCCTGTCGGTGACCATCGGCGTCAACACCTCGCCGCTGGCGGGACGCAGCGGGGGCACCAAACTCACCGCCCGCTTGATCCGCAGCCGACTGGAGGCCGAAACGGTCGGCAACGTCTCGATCCGGGTGTTGCCCACTACTCGACCCGACACGTGGGAGGTTCAGGGTCGGGGTGAGCTGCAGCTGGCGGTCCTGGTGGAGATGATGCGGCGGGAGGGCTTCGAACTGACCGTCGGCAAACCCCAGGTGCTGACCCGTGAGATCAACGGTCAACGCTGTGAGCCGGTGGAGCGGGTCACCATCGATGTGCCCGAGGAGTACATGGGGGTGGTCACCCAGCTGATGGGGATCCGCAAGGCACGACTGGAACAGATGACCAATCACGGCACCGGCTGGGTACGCCTGGAGTACCGCGTTCCCGCGCGCGGCCTGATCGGGTTCCGTACCGAATTCCTCACCGAGACCCGCGGCACCGGCTTGCTGCACCACGTGTTTGACGGTTGGGAGCCGTGGGCAGGTGAACTGCGTACTCGTCCCCGTGGTTCCTTGGTGGCCGACCGTTCCGGGGTAGCAACCAGCTACGCCTGCTTCAACCTGCAGGAGCGGGGCCAGTTGTTCGTCCGGCCCGGCACCGAGGTCTACGAAGGCATGATCGTCGGCGAAAACTCTCGGCAAGACGATATGGATGTCAATATCTGCCGTGAGAAGAAACTCACCAATATTCGGCAGTCGACCGGGGAGGAGCTGGAGCGGCTCACCCCGCCCCGGGAGATGTCGCTGGAGCAGGCCATGGAGTTCTGTCGGGAGGATGAGTGCGTGGAGGTCACGCCGGCCGCCATCCGGCTGCGCAAAACGGTATTGAGCGCCAAAGAACGAGAGCGGGCGCGCCGCCGGGGCTGAACGCTCTCGAACCACATCTGGCTGCTCTCCCGGGGGTCATATCGATCTACTGTGGACGCCTCAACCGTCCTCCCGCCTACAGCCGGCTGGTCGGCGTAGGGCACTATCCGGCGAGCACCATGAAAACCGCCGTGATGCTTGCCGCGTACCGTCTCGCCGACGCGGGTTCGCTGGAGCTGGACCAGCCCGTGCTGGTGCACGACGGCTTCGCCTCAGCGGCGCCTGGGGCTCCGCCGTACACCATGAACCGCGACGACGACTCCGATCAGGCGGTGTGGGAGCGGATGGGCCAGGAAGTGCCGCTGCGCTGGTTGATCCGCCGCATGATCGTCAGATCCAGCAACCTGGCCACCAACCTCGTTCTGGAGCAGGTTGGCTTCCCCGCGGTGGCCGCGGCCTGGAAGGCAGTCGGGGCGGTACGCAGCAGCGTCCGCCGCGGCATCGAGGACACCGCCGCGCACCAGGCGGGGATCACCAACTGGGTCACCGCGGCCGACCTGGCGGCGTTGCTGACCGGAATCGTGACCGGCCAAGGCCCTGACGGTCCGGTGGCCTCACCGGAATCGTGCGCCCACATGCGTGACGTACTGCTGGCGCAGGAGCTCAACGTGTGTCTGCCCCAAGGCCTGCCTGAAGGAACCCCGATCGCTCACAAAAGCGGTTGGGTGGAGGGGGTCCGACACGGCTCCGGGGTGGTCTTCCCGCCGGATGCGCCTCCGTATGTCCTCGTGGTCTGCACCACCACGGGGCAGCCTGACCAGCGAATGACGAGCTTGCTGGCCCGGATCGCCGCCGCCAGCTGGTCCGACCGCCACCACCTGTGAGCGTTCGCCGTGTAGGGTGCCGGTGTGCCGATCACGGAGGTTCGAACGCACCGGTTCAGCGCCGCCCTACACACCCCCTTCATCACCGCCCGTCGCGCCACCACCACAGTCGATAGTCTGCTGGTGGAGATCGTCGATGACGCCGGCCATCGCGGCTTCGGGGAAGCTCCCGCGATCCCCCGGGTCACCGGTGAGACCATCGCGGGCGCCGAAGCCATCGTCCAAGGGGTCTTCGCGCCGCTGTTGACTGGGCGGGATCCCGACGATCTGGTCGTACTGATCCAAGAGACTCACCGGGCCGTGGTCGGCAACCCCGGCGCGAAGGCGGCGGTGGATGTCGCGCTGCACGATCTGGCGGCGCGTCGTTTGGGAATCCCGTTGGCACGCCTCCTGGGTGGTCGTCCTGGCCCGGTACGTACCGACGTCACCTTGTCGGTCGGCAGCGCCCGGGAGTTGGCGCTCGCCGCCGCCCGGCGGGTCTCCGACGGTTTCGATGTGTTGAAGGTCAAGGTGGGCACCGATCCTGCCGGCGATGTGGCCCGAGTACGCGCGGTCCGCAACGAAGTGGGCAGTGAGATCGGTATCCGCCTGGACGCCAACCAGGGCTGGACGCCGCGCGAGGCCGTGCGGGTCATCCGCGCCATCGAGGATGCCGGGCTAGGAGTGGAGCTGGTTGAGCAGCCGGTACCCGCCCATGACGTGGCTGGCCTGGCCTGGGTCAGTGACCGGGTCGACACTCCGATCCTGGCCGATGAGGCGGTGCTGGGAGCACGGGACTTGGTCGCGGTGATCCAACGGCGGGCGGCGGACCTGGTGAACATCAAGCTCGCCAAGTGCGGTGGGTTGCAGGCGGCCCGGGCCCTGCTGGAGCTTGCGGCGGCGCATGACATCGGCGTTCTCATCGGCTCGATGATGGAGGGCCCGGTCGGGATCGCGGCGGCGGCGAGCCTCGCGGCCGCGTACCCCTCTCCGCTGGTCCATGATCTCGACGCCGCGTGGTGGCTGGCTCCGCCCGGCCCCGTGGTGGGGGGAGTGCGCTACGACGGTGGCACGCTCCTTCTCCCGCAGACTGCGGGCCTGGGGATCACCGGACTCAGCAACGCCGAGGATTAGTGGACGATTAGGCCGCCTGGGTTCTCGACATACCGCGACATACCGCATGCCGCGCCATACCGTGGCGCCCGCCCTTGCGCCCGGCTGTGAAGGCGCCATTCCTGACGGATGGGCTTCGCCCATAGATTTTTTCCGTGGCGTTGGCAACTCAATATCGCAGTATCTGAAACACTGAGAGGACCCACCCCCGTCGCGGGATTAGGACATAGATCCCCCAAAATGGGGTCTTTAGGGTGAAAGTTGGTCGGGGCGCGGACCTCCCATCAGCGTTGTGTCCGAACCGTTACCGATCTGCTCCCCTGATCACAGGAGTGGGACGATGCCTCCGGCATCGCCATTCCGTATCGTCAGCGCGTTGCGCCGCACCAGGAGGAAAACCGTGACCTTGCAGGCAGGGGACAGGGCCGTCGTCGCCGTGGCTACGGCGACACTGTGGGAATCGCCGCAGTCCGTCCGCCCGGTCGACGCTCCCGCGTTGGCCGTGCCACCTGATCTGCGCACCTGGGTCGCCAACCTCACCACCAGCGACCATGCCGCCCATCGGGACAGGGTCCTCACCCAGCTCTTGCTCGGCGAACAGGTGGTGGTGGATGAGATCGTCGGCGACTGGGCACGCGTGGCCGCGCTTCAGCAACCCGCACCGAGTCGCGATCCACGCGGCTACCCCGGCTGGCTGCCGGTCGCGCACCTGTCCGCCCAACCACTCCCCAACGGCCGTGAACTGATCGTCGACGCCACCGCGACCTCCCTGCGGGACGCGCCCTACGGGGATGTGGTGTTGGCTGGCGTCATGCTCGCCACCCGGCTGGTGTCCACCGGGGTCTCCTACGGAGGCTGGCTCGAAGTCATCGTGCCTGGTCGTCAGGAGCCGGCTTGGGTGCGGTCAGCGGATGTCGTCGCCCTCTCGAATCGGCAGGCCACCGCCGAAGAGATCCTGACGGTGGCGCAGCGTCTGCTGGAAACACCATACGTGTGGGGTGGCCTGTCGGCGTACGGCATCGACTGCTCGGGTCTGGTGCACCTGGCCCACCGGCGGTTCGGGATCGTGGTGCCCCGGGACGCTAAAGACCAGTACGAAGCGACCAAGCAGATCGCGCTGGGCGATGAGCAGCCTGGGGATCTGTACTTCTTCGCTCGCGAAGGCTCCCCTGTCCACCACGTCGGCTTCGTTGCCGGTGACCGGCACATGGTGCACGCTTCCGAACAGGATAAGCAAGTACTGCTAGAGCCGCTCCACGGCGAGCGGGCCGCCACCCTGGTGGGGGCGCACCAGGTCCTGGTGTGAGAGTGCCGCCCACGCCCGCCGACGCCCCTCACCCACATGTCCGCATGCCCGTCAACGGTCAACGTAACGGCCCCGGCCTGCAGCTGGCCGGGGCCGGGTGTCTTAAGTGCCCTTATATCCGTGCGATATCGCGTTCAGTCGGTCACTGAGGGCTCTGGTTTGACAAGCGGCTTAGGGTCTTTTTCCTGCTTCCGCCCGTCCCGCGCGGTCTTAATCAGGCTCGCCACCGTGGTGATCGCCAAGGTGGAGATGATGACCGTCAACGACAACCAGATCGGCACCGTCGGGGCCCACTCCACGTGCTCCCCGCCGTTGATGAACGGCAGGTTGTTCTCATGGAGCGCCTCCAACACCAGTTTCACGCCGATGAAGCCGAGGACGATCGCCAATCCATAGGTCAGGTACGTCAGTCGGTCAAGCAGGCCACCCAGCAGGAAGTACAGCTGCCGCAGCCCCATTAAGGCGAACACGTTAGCGGTGAAGACTAGGTAGGCCTCCTGCGTCAGGCCGAAGATCGCCGGGATGGAGTCCAAGGCGAACACCAGGTCGGTGGTACCGATGGCGATCATCACGATCAGCATCGGGGTGAAGTGCCGCCGCCCGTCGGCGGTCTTCGTGGTCAGTTGGGCACCGTGGTAGCTATCGGTGACCGGGAACAGCCGGCGCGCTGCCCGCAGCAGGATGTTCTCCTTGAACTCCTCATCCTCCTCTGGCCCGTGCGTCGCGAACTTCACCGCCGTGTAAATCAGGAACGCCCCGAAGATGTAGAAAACCCAAATAAACTGGGCGATGACCGCCGCGCCGAGGGCGATGAAGATGCCGCGCATCACCAGCGCGAGGATGATGCCGAACAGCAGGACTTCCTGCTGATACTTCCGGGGCACTGCGAACCGGCCCATGATGATGACGAAGACAAACAGGTTGTCGACCGACAGGCTGTACTCGGTTAACCAACCTGCGTAGAACTCACCGGCGTACCGCGCCCCGGCAGTCGCCAAGATGCCTAGACCAAACAGCAGGGCCAGAGTGACGTAGAAGACCACCCAGAGAGTGGCTTCCCGCATCGTTGGTTCGTGTGGTCGTCGACCGATGATGATCAGGTCGAACGCTAGCAGCGCGATCAGCGCCACTATGGTGGCTACCCACACCCACACGGGAATGTTCACAGCTATACCCCTCCGGCAGATAACGGCTCCGCCGGAGGTCTCTCCCGCCGCCTCACCATAACGGCACGTTCCCTCTGGAACGTGCCGGGTAGCGGCCGATGACGCCGGGCCGCCTGTAGGAGGGCGAGCCGTGTTGACGACGCCATCGCGAGGGAATACTCCCCTCCGCGCGCTCCATTCTTACTCACCGGCGCATTCTCCCTAACACCCACCCTCCCTGGAAAAGGGGTGATGTTCGCCTCTGTCGCGCGTCGGAGCACGCTCTTAAGCGTCTCACGACGCAGCCACGTCACGATGGTGGCGTGGGGTGAACAACCGCGACCGGACAGTACGCGTGATGCAGCGCTCCCTGACTCACCGAGCCAAGCAGGAGCCCGCTGACCGTACCGTGTCCACGGGTGCCGACCACCAGCAGCTGAGCCCCAGCGGACTGTTCCACCAACACATCAGCCGGACGACCTTCCAGCACAAGCTCCGTAACCTGCAGCTCGGGGTACAGGCTCCGCTGGCTCGCCACCGCATCCGTCAACTGCTGGCGTGGCTCCTCGTTTCCTTCCCGGACCGGGTCCCAGCAGCGTACAGCGGCCAACGAGAACCCGTGCCGGGCCGCGTACTCGGCGGCGAATCCAAGCGCGGCCAGGGAGGGTGCTGACCCATCCACCCCGACGACCACCCGGTCCCGCTGTTCGGCTCCGCTGTCGGAGGTCCGGACCACCACCACAGGGCAGGCGGCCCGGGCGGTCAGGGCGGTGCTCACCGAACCGAGCAGCACCCGCGCCACCGCTCCCCGGCCGTGGCTGCCCACCACCAACAACGAGGCCTGCTCAGAGGCCCGACACAGTACCTGTGTCGCCGCCCCTGCGACAGCCTCGGTCTCGACAGACACTCCCGGCGCCCAGGCACGGGCCTGATCAGCCAGTCGGTCCAGTAACGCCTGAGCGGCTTTCTCCATATCCACCGGCTCCATCACCGGGACGGCGTTGACCATGGATGGGTAGACCACCGGCCATTCAAATGCGTGTATCAGGCGGAGCCGCCGCCCACTGCTGGCCGCTTCCGACGCCGCCCAGCGCAAGGCCCGTTCGCTACGCGGGCTGTCATCCACACCGACCACAATGACCTCACTCATGACGGTGGTGTTCCCAGCCCGCCATTCGGCAAACGCCAGGGTCGGTCACGATCCACTTAAGGTCACGCAAGGTCACCTATCCGTCCCTGAGCCGGCATCGAAGGCCATATCCCGCTTCAGGTGGCTTCAGGTGGAGGATCCGGGCGGCGGCGGATACGGCTCCTCGCTAGGCGAATGATCGGGGTGCCTCGCGTACCCCTTGTCCGCGTGGTCCGCGCCGCGTCGGGCCGTCCGTCAGCGCCGCCGCAGCACGGCGAGGAACATCGCGTCGGTGCCGTGGCGGTGGGGCCACAGCTGCACGGTCGGCCCCTCCCCCAGCGCCGGCATACCCGTCGGGAACCCACGACGCGCGTCAAGCAGCTCGCACGCCGGCAGGTCACGGTCGCCCTCCCGCCCACGCTGCACCCGTGCGGATACCACCGCCGTGGTCTCCGCCGGATGCGGTGAGCAGGTGACGTACCCCACCACGCCCCCCGGTCGGACGGCCCGCAACGCCGCGTCGAGCAGCTCTCCCTGCAGCGTGGTCAGGGTGGCGAGGTCGTCGGGGGTACGCCGCCAGCGGGCCTCTGGACGCCTCCGCAGCGCCCCCAGCCCGGTGCACGGGGCGTCCACCAGCACCCGATCAAAGCTCCCCTCGGGCAGCGCCGGGTGTCCCCCGACCGTGCGTCCATCGGTGTGCACCACCGTCACGGGCAGCCCGTGCGTGGCCCGTGCGACGAGCTTGGCCCGGTGCGCGGCCACCTCAACCGCCGTCACTTGGGCCTTCGCCGCCACCGCCAAAGCGCCCAGCAGGGCCGCCTTCCCACCCGGCCCCGCGCACAGGTCGAGCCATCGCGTATCCGGGCCGTCCAGCGCCGCCGCCTGAAACGCCAGGGTGACCAGCTGACTGCCCTCGTCCTGCACCGAGGCCTGTCCTGCGCGCACAACGGGCAGGTCGGCCACAGCGCCTCCCGGGGAGTACACGGCGTACCGGGACCAGCGCCCCCGCGTACCCCCGATCTGGTGAGCGACCTGGTCAGGGTCGGCCTGCCCTGGCCGGACCGCCAGGTGAACCCGTGGGGCGGCGTTGTCAGCCGCCAACGCCGCGGCGACCTCGTCGAGATCTCCCCCTAACGCGTCCCTGAACGCCCGGACCACCCATTCAGGGTGGGCGTGCCGCAGCGCCAACGCCGCTACCGGATCATCCGGTGCTAACGCCTCCAACCAGCCGTCCAGGTCGCGTTCGGCGACCTTACGAAGCACCGCGTTAGTGAAACCGACGACTCGGTGACCGACGGTCCGGCGTACCAGATCCACCGTGGTGGCGACCGCGGCGTGGGCCGGCACCCGGGTCAGCAGAAGCTGGTAGGCGCCTAAACGCAGCGCGTCCCGCACCGCATCGTCGATCTCGCTCAGGGGACGGGAGCTGACGTGCGCGAGTACCGCGTCCAGCGTCCCGGTCCACCGCAAAGTCCCGTTGCACAGCTCGGTGGCGAACCCCGCGTCCCGTCCGGTGAGTCCCCGGGCCGCCAGTTCCTTCGGCAGGACCAGATTGGCGTACGCGTCTTCAGCGGAGACAGCCCGCAGCACCGCGTACGCCGCCTGCCGGGCAGGGTCCGCCGCTTTTGCTCGCCCCGGTCGTCGCACCGGTGCCGATACCCGTCCCGCCGGTGTCACTCGAACCGCTCACCCGGTGTTATCCGCAGCCCACGAATCCAGGCGTCGGCCGGCATTGAGCGCTTCCCCGCCGGCTGTACCTCGCCCAGGACAACAGCCTCCGTGGCGGTGCCCACCAGGACGCGTCCCCGCTCCACCAGGATCTCCCCTGGCTTCAGGCTCTCCGGCCGCTCCTGATCGCCCGGCTCCGCCAACGGGCCGAGCTTCACCCGCTCGCCCCGGAAGGTGGTCCAGGCGCCCGGCGCCGGAGTGCAGGCGCGGATACGCCGATCCACCGCGAAGGCGGGATCTTCCCAGCGCACCCGGGCATCCGCGGGGGTGATCTTCGGGGCCAACGTGACCCCGTCCGCGGGCTGCGGAACCGCACGGGCCCGGCCATCCTCGATCGCGTCCAACACGTCCACCAGCAGCGAGGCGCCGCGCTGGGCCAACCGCTCCAGAAGGTCACCGGCGGTGTCGCGGGGCCCGATCGGCTCGGTCAACGAACCGAAGATCGGCCCGGTGTCCAGCCCTTCCTCCAGCTGGAACACGCACGCCCCGGTGATCTCATCACCGTGCAGCACCGCGTGCTGCACCGGCGCCGCCCCCCGCCACGCGGGCAGCAGTGAGAAATGCAAGTTAACCCAGCCGTACCGGGGGATCTGGAGCGCGTCGGGTGGGATCAGCGCTCCGTAAGCCACCACCGGCACACAGTCCGGGGCCACCTGCGCCAGCCACTCCAGGAACTCCGGTTCCCGGGGCCGCGCCGGCGTACGGACCTCAATGCCGCGCTCGTCGGCCCACTGGCCGACCGGGGAGCGCACCAGGCGGCGTCCTCGGCCGGCGGGCGCATCGGGACGGGTCACCACCGCGACCAGCTCATGCCGAGACGCCGCGATCGCGTCCAACGCCGGGAGAGCCACCTCGGGCGTACCCGCGAAGACCAGTCGCACCGCACAACCCCCTGCAAGACGATCTTGATATCGGAACTACCTGATCGTCCCACGGATCGGGTGCGGGCTGACCTTAACCTGGGGTGGTGGTTCCCCGTTCCACTCCGCCTCCCGGATGGCCTTCATGGCCTCCTTGCGGGTCTCCGGGTCGAGCCGGTCGATAAACAAGATCCCGTCAAGGTGGTCGGTCTCGTGCTGGACACAGCGCGCCATCAGGCCACTGCCGACCAGCTGCACCGGGTCGCCGTAGGCGTTGAAACCTTTGGCCACCACGTTCTGCCGACGTTTGGTGTCGAAGTACAGCCCGGGGAGCGACAGGCAGCCCTCGGGCCCGTCCTGCTCCTCCTCGTCGGGGAAGTCCAGGACCGGATTGACGATGTGCCCGATCACATCGTCAACGTTGAAGGTGAACACCCGCAGACTCACCCCCAACTGGGGGGCGGCCAGACCGGCGCCGTCGGCGTCCAGCATGGTGTCGGTCAAATCCCGCACCAGCTTGCGCAGCTCCTTGTCGAAGTCCACCACAGGCTCGGCCGGTGTGCGCAGGACCGGGTCGCCAAAGAGACGAATTGGCTTAACAGCCACAGCTCTCCCCTCATCACAGAGACGGTTTCCCAGTGTACGGCTGGATCAGCTCACTGCACGGATGCCGTTCGGCCCGACAGGTGCCGCCTGACGCCTCCCCGGCGGTAACGGCCTCCGGTGCTTTACTCCAAACCGCCCGCACGATCGGTGCGCAGCTGCCATGCGGGCGTCAACATTGACCCACAGGTAAGTACCTGACTTTTTTGTGAGTACTTGCGCAATACGCTCCCGCACGCGAGTCTGAGTCTCGTCACGAAATCTCTTTATTTCTGGAGAAATAATGAGCGCAGCTGACATCCCCGCCACATCCATCAGCTTTCTCGGGCTCGGGGCGATGGGGCAGGCGATGGTGACGAGTTTTCTGGAAACTGGTTATTCCATCACCGTGTGGAATCGGACCGCGTCTAAGGCCGATGATCTGATATCCAAAGGAGCGGTACGCGCGGACACGGTCGCCGAGGCCGTGGCGGCCAGCCCGCTGGTGATCACGTGTCTGTGGGATTACGCCGTGGTTCGTGACGTGCTCGCCCCTGCGGCCGACGCCCTGTCCGGACGGGTACTGGTGAATCTCACCAACGGCTCCCCCGATCAGGCCCGCGCCATGGCCGTCTGGGCCGGTGAGCACGGCGCCAGCTACCTGGACGGCGGCATCATGGCCGTCCCTCCGATGATTGGTCAGCCGTCGGCCCTGATTCTTTACAGCGGCGACGCCGCGGCGTTCGAGAAGTACCGGGCCACCTTGGAGACGCTGGGAACCGCCCGGTACCTCGGATCCGACCCTGGATTCGCGCCATTGTATGACCTGGCCATGCTCATCGGCATGTACGGCATGCTCATGGGCGCTGTGCAGTCGTTAACCATGATCCGCGCCGCGGGGGATGACCCCAGGGAATTCAGCGCATCATTCCTGATTCCTTGGTTGAACGCCATGTCCGGCTCAATCCCTCAATACGCCGAGAACATTCAGTCAGGAAAACACACCGTCGATGTGGTTTCCAATCTCGCCATGCAGGCCGCGGCCTTCCCTAATGCCGTCCAGGCCTGCGCATCATTAGGGGTACGCCTGGACTTCCTCCTGCCGCTGAAAGCGCTCATGGAGCAGGCGGTCGCTGACGGGCATCGCGACGCGGACCTGAGTGTGCTGGCCGAGCTGCTGACCTCCTGACCGTTCCCGGCTGCCGACGCCCACACGCGCGTCCGCCCGTCACGTGCGATGCATACGCGACGAGTAGGCCCCGATACGCCGGTGCCACTCGTCACGGGCGCCGGCGGCCAACCAGTCGCACGCCTTCTCCTGCGGGTTGTCCGGGTTCACCCGCACCAAGCGAGCGACGTCCTGATGACGGGTCAGGTCACGACCATCGCCATGCTCTCTGGCGGCATCACGCCTCAAACGACCCGTAAGGCTAACCGCCTGCAACTCAGTTACGTAAAGCTATCAAAGCTACGCACACAGCTACCTGACGTAGTGGTCCAGGTTGTGGTGCCATCCGACATGCCTGGTCAGGCTGCCGTCAGCCCCTGGGGAGGGTGGAGAGCCACACATCTTGTCCACCCTTCCCACCTCACATGCTCAGGTTGGCTTCGGGCACCTGACCAGCGACGGGATGGGCACCAACCCGCCACTGCTGTTACAGCAGGTCCAAGGGGTCGATCTGGATCCGGATCGGGTCAGGGGCGCGGCGGGCGCTGCGGACCCCGGCAGCGGCGTGCAGGGCACGGGCGAGCGCGGGCCCGGCGGCCCGACGGGCCCGTAGCAACATCCGCTCCATTGGCCGCCCGTCCTCCTCGGGCAGCTCCACCGGCCCCAGCTCCTCCACGCCGGCCGGCAGCTCGGCCAGGGACAGCAGATCCGCCACCGCCTCGGGCGTACCGGTGAGGCTGGCCATCCGGACGGCCGGGGGAAAGCCGAGTTCGCGGCGCTCAGCGAGCTCACGTTCGGCGTACCACCCGGGGTCGAACCGCAGCAGCGCCTGAACCACGGCCAGTCCGCCGTCGGCGATCACCACCACCTGTCCGCCGGCCGACGCAGGGCGCGCTAGGGCAGCAGCCGACAGCCAACGGCGTAGCGTCTCCTCCCCGGCCCGCAGGTCAGCCCGGGTGAGCAGCGCCCAGGTATCCAGCAGCAGCACCGCGCCGTAGCCGCCTTCGGCGATCGGTTCGGCGCCTGGTGTGGCCACCACCAGCGACGCGGTCCCAGGGACCGTGTCGAGGACTTCGTCCCGACCGGAGGTACGCACCGGAACACCCGGCAATGCCCGCCCCATCTCCTCGGCGGTTCGTCGGGCTCCGATGACGGAGGCCCGCAGTGCCCGCCCCCCACAGGTAGGGCAGGCGTAGTTGACGGCGACGCGGGCGCACCACCGGCACACCGCTGCAGCGGTCGCCGACGGTAGGGCCAGGGGCCCTGAGCAGTGAGGGCAGCGGGCGGAGGTCCGACATGTCATGCAGGCGACCGCGGGGATGTAGCCCCGGCGGGGCACCTGCACCAGCACCGGCGTGTCCGCGGCCAGGGCCCGACGGGCCGCCCGCCAGGCCACCGAGGGGAACCGGGCGGTGACCGCGCCAGGGTCGCGTTCTCGCTCCACATCGTCAGCGGCCGGTATCACCCGGGGAGCGCGTTCGCGGAGCACGGCTCGGTGGGCCACCAGAGGATGTGCCCAGCCGGTCTCCAACAGCAGCTGTCCTTCGGCGGTGCGGGTGTACCCGGCCAGCAGCACACCCGCCTGGCAGCGCGCAGCGCGGGTCAGCAGCACCTCGCGGGCGTGGGGGTAGGGGGCGCGGGGCTCGGCGTGCTGGTCGTCGCCGTCGTCCCAGATGACCACCAGCCCAAGCCGGGCGACTGGCGCGAACATGGCGGCCCGGGTACCTACCACTGCGCGGGCCCAGCCCCGACGGGCGGCCCGGCTGGCGGCCAGGAAGCGCCGATACCGCTGTCGTGGGCCGAGCGCGGCAGCGAGGACGACGTGCCGGTCGGCCCCGCCCAGACATCTGGTCAGCGCGCGATCCATCCGCGCCAGGTCCCGGGCGTCGGGGACGATCACCACGGCGCCCCGGTCGGCGGCCAGGGTCGCGGCGACCGCCTCGGCGATCCGGGTCGGCCAGTCCTCCCCCGGCATCGCCGTCCATACCGCGCGTGCCGGGCGGCCCTGCCTCAAAGCCCGCAGGTACGCCGGTCCGGCGGTGTAGTGGCACCAGCCGGCGTTCGGGTCCGGAAGCGGGACGGCTCCTGTGGGTTCGGGTGGCTCCGGTTCGGCCTCAGCGGCGGCATGCCGAGGAGGGATGGCCAGCCGGAGCACGTCTGCCAGGGTGCCGGCGTACCGATCGGCGACCGCCCGCGCAAGGTCAGCGATCTCCGGGTCCAGGACCCGCTCAGCGGAGCCGGCGTAGTCCACGTACAGCAGCTCTCCAGGGTGGTCGCTGCTGGAGACCCGTTCCAGGACGTAGCCGTCGACGCGTTGCCCAGCGAAACGGACCCGGACTCGACCGCCGGGCACCACCCGGTCGTCCAGCTCCTGGGGCACCAGGTAGTCGAATGGGCGGTCCAGATGCGGCAGCGGGATGTCGACGCAGACCCGGGCGACCGGCAAGTGTTCGGCGGCGACACGCCCTGTCCGCGCGGCGCTTCCGGTCCGCTTGGCGGCGGTGCCCTCAGTGCGCTGCGGGGTCAAGGCGCGGCGGGACCGCGGGGTGGGCGCACTGGTCACGGTGTGGTCCTATCACGCCCGTGTGACCTCGTTGTCGCCTCCCCGGTCGCGCTCAGGGCTCTCACACCGGCGTGAGGCCACTCCTTGTGTGGTCATGGCCATAGGGACGACGACGGGGTACGCACGATCGCTGGTGAGGCGATCCCGCGTACCCCGTGGGCCGTCTGTGGCGTCTCTCAGCGTGCCGCTGCGGCGCTGACGGTGGCTGAAGGTGCAGTAGACCGACAGCAGGTGTCAGAGACCGACGGCGGACTTCAGGTCGGCCACCCGGTCGGTGCGTTCCCAGGTCAAGTCCGGCAGCTCACGACCGAAGTGTCCGTAGGCGGCGGTCTGCTGATAGATCGGCCGCAGCAGGTCAAGGTCGCGGATGATGGCGGCCGGACGCAGGTCGAACACCTCGTTGATGGCCTTCTCGATCCGCTCCACCGGCACCGTCTCGGTACCGAAGGTCTCCACGAACAGGCTCACCGGGTGGGCCTTGCCGATGGCGTAGGCCACCTGCACCTCGCACCGCTCGGCCAGGCCGGCGGCGACCACGTTCTTGGCCACCCACCGCATGGCGTAGGCGGCGGACCGGTCCACCTTGGAGGGGTCCTTGCCGGAGAACGCGCCACCGCCGTGGCGGGCATACCCACCGTAGGTGTCCACGATGATCTTGCGACCGGTCAGTCCGGCGTCCCCCATGGGGCCACCGATCTCAAAACGCCCGGTCGGGTTGACCAGCAGCCGGTAACCGGTGGTTTCCAGGCCCAGGTTCTCCAGCTCGGGGGCGATCACGTGCTCCCGGACGTCAGGGGTCAGCAGCGACTCCAGCGAGATGTCGGGAGCGTGCTGGCTGGAGACCACGACGGTGTCCAACCGGACCGGCTTGAAGCCGTCGTACTCGATGGTGACCTGGGTCTTGCCGTCCGGACGGAGGTAGGGAATCGTGCCGTCTTTACGTACTGCGGCCAGGCGACGCGCCAGTCGGTGTGCCAGGGCGATCGGCAACGGCATCAACTCAGGGGTCTCGCTGCAGGCGAACCCGAACATCATCCCCTGGTCACCGGCGCCCTGAGAGTCCAGTGGGTCGACGGCTTCACCCGACCGCCGCTCAATGGCGTTGTCCACGCCCTGGGCGATGTCCGGGGACTGAGAGCCGATGGAGACGCTGACACCACAGGACGCGCCGTCGAAACCCTTCTTGGATGAGTCGTAACCGATCCGCAGGATCGTGTCACGCACGATCGTGGGGATGTCGGCGTAAGCCTCGGTAGTCACTTCACCCGCCACGTGCACCTGACCGGTGGTGATCAGGGTCTCCACGGCGACCCGGCTGCGCGGGTCCTGGGCGAGCAGTGCGTCGAGGATCCCATCGCTGATCTGGTCAGCGATCTTGTCAGGGTGCCCCTCGGTCACCGATTCAGACGTGAACAGCCGGCGTGCCACTGTGCTCCTTCGGGTATGGCGTCGAGATCGGGCGGAAGTCTATAGCCCCACTAGGTTATGGGGAATCCGTACGGCGTCGTTGTGCGACCACCGGTCACTGAGCATTATTCAGAGCCGCCTTTCACGCTTGGTCGGGGTACCGCAAAAGGCGAACCCTGATTACTCAGTGTCCCACCCACTAAGTTGGACGCTGATGCAGTTCTGGTCCGTGTAGTGAGCAGCCTAACCGCGAATCCGACTGTCGACAGGCTCGGGGCGCGACCACGTCCGTACGGAGGTGGCGTCTTCAGTTGACTCTCCCGAGATCGGATCTGGCTCGAGGCCCACTCAGGCAAGGCTAGGCCGACGGCAGGGTCAGAAACGACAGGATCAGGAAGACAGTCGGGCGACGACCAGGTCCCACACCGCGTCCGCCACATCCTCTTTGGGCATCTCTGGCAGCTCCAGGCGGGAGCCGTCGGCCCCCAGCACCGTCACGGTGTTGACATCGGCCCCAAACGCCTTGCCCGGCCCTACCTCATTAAGGACCACAAGATCGCCGTTTTTGGCGATCAGCTTGGCTCGGGCGTTCGCTTCCCCATTGTCGGTTTCAGCCGCGAAGACGACCAGCACCTGCCCCGGCGCCTTACGGCGCCCCAATTCGGCGGCGATGTCGGGATTGGGCACCAACGTCAGCTCAGGTGCCGCGTTATCGGCCCCTTTCTTAATCTTGCTCGATGAGTAGGTGGCAGGCCGGAAATCCGCCGGGGCGGCGGCCATCACGACCGCGTCGGCGGTTTCCGCAGCGGCGAGGGTACGCGTACGCAGCTGCTCGGTCGTCTCCACCCTCACCACCTCGACCCCGGCGGGGTCGGGCAGCGCCACATTGGCCGCTATCAGGGTGACTCGAGCGCCTCTGGCCACGGCTACTCGCGCAAACGCGTACCCCTGTTTGCCGGAGGAGCGGTTCCCTATAAAGCGCACCGGATCCAGGTACTCCCGTGTGCCACCGGCCGTGACCACCACATGTCGGCCGCTGAGATCCGGCCTTAAGCCGGCCGCTCCTCGACGCAACAGGCGCCGGGCGACGAAGAAGATCTCCTCCGGTTCGGGGAGCCGCCCCTTGCCGGTGTCCGCCCCGGTCAGACGCCCCACGGCAGGTTCAAGCACGACCGCGCCACGCCGCCGTAAGGTCGCGACGTTGTCCTGGGTGGCGGCGTGCTCCCACATCTCGGTGTGCATGGCGGGCGCATACAGCACCGGTGCCCGGGTGGTGAGCAGGGTGTTGGTGAGTAAGTCATCGGCCAGCCCGTGGGCGGCGCGGGCGAGCAGGTCGGCGGTGGCCGGCGCCACGACCACCAGGTCAGCTTCCCGACCCAGGTGGACGTGCGGCACCTGGTGGACCTCGGACCACACGTCGGTGGCCACTGGCTCACCAGACAGCGCCGCCCAGGTGGGTTGCCCGACGAAACGGAGAGCGGCCTCGGTCGGGATCACCCGTACCCGATGGCCGGACTCGGTGAACTGACGCAGTAACTCGGCGGCCTTGTAGGCGGCGATCCCGCCGCCAACCCCCAAGATGACGCGTGGCACGGCGGCCTGGTGGCGTCAGTTGTCGCCGACGGGCTCGGCGGTCAGCAGTCCGGCGTTGATCTCCCGCAGCGCGATCGACAGCGGCTTCTCCTGCGGGGTGGTCTCGACCAGAGGGCCGACGTACTCCAGCAACCCTTCACCGAGCTGGCTGTAGTAGGCGTTGATCTGACGCGCCCGCTTAGCGGCGAAGATGACGAGCGCGTACTTGGACGGGCTCTTCTCCAGCAGTTCGTCGATGGGCGGGTTGGTGATGCCCTCAGGATTAGCGACGGTTCCGGACACGCGGATCAACCTCAACGTTCCACGCAAGATCCCGACAAGCGGGCTCTTGTCCAACGGCGGATAGATGCGGGTACGCCGATCATGATTAGTGCTTGACGGGCGTCCTCGCTAATGAACCGATCAATCTTACCAACTCTTCGGTGGCCTGCTCGATGGAGTGGTTGACGATCGTCACGTCGAACTCCGGCTCGGCGGCCAGTTCGGTGCGGGCCAGCTCCAAACGACGCTGGATGGTCTGCGCATCCTCGGTGCCGCGTCCCACCAGGCGCCGCTCCAGCTCCTCCCAGCTGGGAGGAGCCAGGAACACCAGCAGAGTGTCCGGCATTGCGGCGCGTACCTGTCGGGCCCCCTGCAGGTCGATCTCCAGCAGCGCGGGCAGGCCACGGGCGAGCCGTTCCAGAACGGGACGGCGGGGCGTGCCGTACCGGTTACCGGCGTACTCGGCCCATTCCAGCATCTCGCCAGCGGCGACCATGCGATCGAACTCGGCGTCGTCCACGAAGTGGTAGTGCACCCCGTCGATCTCTCCAGGGCGTGGGCGTCGGGTAGTGGCCGACACCGACAACCACACCTGGGGATAGTGCGCGCGTAGGCGCTCAACCACGCTCCCCTTGCCCACTCCCGACGGACCGGACAGGACGGTCAGGCGGGCCGAGGTAGCGGGCTCAGCGGTCGCTTCTGAGAAGGTCACCGCTTGTTTTTACCGAACTTGGGCGACGTTCACGCACCCGACCTCCGGCAACACGAGGACGATCTCCACGATCACGGCACCACAACGACATCGCGTTACCGCGCGAACGCAGCACGCGCTGCCGGACGCCCAGCGCGCACAGCTGCGCCCGGTCTGGCTCCGATGGCTCTCTCCTGATGGGTGATGTAGATCACCGCACGGTGTTGGGTGAATCACCATGCCGGCGCGGCGAGGCTACCGGGTACCCGGCGTGCGAGGAGTACGCCACCGGGTACCCGGCCCGGAGTACCCGTGCCACCGGGTATCCGTGACGAAGGACACACAGCGGCACGGAGCACACCGTTGGTGCCTCAGCAGGACACCGGCTGGATCGGATCAGCTGCCAGCGCCGCCGAATTCGGCAAGCAGGGCGCGGCGCTGATGCTCACCGAGACCGCGCAGACGACGGCTTTCGGCGATCCGCAGCCGCTCCATGATCTGAGCGGCACGCACCTTGCCGATGCCCGGCAGTGCCTCCAGGACGGAGGACACCTTGAGCTTGCCGATCACCTCATCGGACTCGGCTCGGGTGAGCACCTCGGCGAGCGTGGTGTCGCCCTGCTTGAGCTTCTCTTTGAGCTCGGCGCGGGCCTTTCGGGCAGCGGCCGCCTTCTCCAACGCGGCGGCGCGCTGCTCAGGGCTGAGCGACGGGAGCGGCACGAAGGTCTCCTTGTGGTGAGAGGCCATGCGATTCCAGCGCCGGGAAAACTAGCCGGCTAAGGGGGCATCAGGCAACGTCGGGGTCGGCGTGCCGGACCTATCCGGTCGGTCACCTCACCGGCCCGACGGGTAGGATGCATGATCTACATCCTTTTTGCCAGATTCCGTGAGGCTCCCAACCGGGCTACCCGGCGGTAAGCGTTGTTCACAACTTGTTACCTGAGCAGGTCAGGGCTTCGCAAGAGCAAGTGATGGACGACGCCTTAAAAAGGTTTCCCCACAATACGACCACAACTGTCATGAAACCGACTCGACTCCTTTAATGGAGGACTTAGCCACCGATGAGTCGGTAGGGGTAAACCGCTCGAGAAGTACTTCGGAAGCAGGTCGGCCCCAGGGCGGCACGTATCCCCGATGTCACCCGGAACCGACCCTGCTCCTACGATCAAGACTCCAGCAGCACCTGGCGGCAAACGTCGATCAGCCGCGCGGCGGCGTCCCGCAGGGCGGTCACACGAGGGCCTTGCTCCAGCACCTCCCGGGAGACCGAGGGCAACACCGCTCGTCTGACCGGGCCGAACACGGTCCGCAGGTCAGCGGGGGTGGCTCCCTGAGCCCCCAGACCGGGGGCCAGAAAAGGACCGTTCACCGCAGACAGGTCATGCCCGGTCTCACCCACGGTCGCGCCGACCACCACCCCGATCGACCCCAGGGGGGTGGCGCCTGCGTTGAGCGCCGCGACCTCGTCCAGGATGGTCTGGGCGACGGTCCGCCCATCAGGGCCGACCGCGTGCTGGACCTGGCGTCCCTCCGGATTGGAGGTCAACGCCAGCACGAAAACTCCCCGCTGATGCGCTTCAGCGGCCTCCAGCAGAGGCCGCAGCGCCCCCAGCCCCAGATACGGGCTGGCCGTCACCGCATCCACCGACAGCGGGCTGGTCGGCTCCAGGTAGGCCTGGGCGTACGCCCGCACCGTGGAGCCGATGTCGCCCCGCTTGGCGTCCAGCAGTACCAGGGCGCCGGCCTGCCGCGCCTGTGTGATCACCGTCTCTAAGACCGCCAGCCCGCGTGAGCCGAACCGTTCGAAGAACGCGATCTGGGGTTTGAGCACCGCCACCTGTTCCCCGAGCGCGTCGACCACCGTCCGCGCGAACCGCTCCAGCCCGGCGGGGTCCTCAGAAAGCCCCCAGCGGGCCAGGAGGGCCCCGTGAGGATCAATTCCCACACACAAGGGCCCTCTGGCCTCCACGGCGGCTACAAGACGCGCTCCGAACGTTTTTTCGCCCACAGTCACTCCTCCCTCTTCGCCGTCCCGAGGGACCGGGTCCCGAGAGCGGAGTGCAGCCGCTGGAGCGAACGCACCGTCATCTCGCCCCGCCGCAGCGCCTCAATCCCCATCACGGCCGCCACCGCCCCTTGCACCGTGGTGATGCACGGGGTGTCGGTGGTCACCGCGGCGCTGCGGATCTCGTACCCGTCCGCCCGCGGCCCGGAGCCGTGCGGCGTGTTGATCACCAGGTCCACACCGCCCGAGAGGATCAGGTCCACCGCGTGCGGGCCATCCCCGCCCGCCTCGTAGTGCTTGCGGATCTCCCGGCAGGCGATTCCGTGGCGACGCAGCACCGCGGCGGTTCCGGCAGTGGCCACGATCTGGAAGCCCAGGTCAGCGAGGCGTTTGACGCAGAACACCATCGCCCGCTTGTCCCGGTCGGCCACCGACACGAACACCGAGCCTTCGGTGGGCAACGACCCGTACGCGGCCGCCTGGGACTTGGCGAACGCGTGCCCGAAGGCGGTGTCGATCCCCATCACCTCGCCGGTGGACTTCATCTCCGGCCCCAGCAGGGAGTCCACTCCCTGCCCGCTAGTGGTGCGGAACCGCTTGAAGGGCAGCACCGCCTCCTTAACCGCGATGGGGGCGTCGGCCGGCCGGTCACCACCGTCCCCCTCGGCCGGCAGCAGCCCTTCGGCGCGCAGCTGCGCCAAGGTGGCGCCCATCATGACCCGAGCCGCCACCTTCGCCAGGGGGACGCCGGTCGCCTTAGAGACGAACGGCACGGTTCGGCTCGCCCGGGGGTTGGCCTCCAGCACGTACAGCACGTCGTCCTTGAGGGCGTACTGGACGTTGAGCAGGCCGCGTACCCCCAGCCCACGGGCGATGGCTTCGGTGTAGCGCCGCACCTTGGCCAGGATGGAGGAGGTGAGCGTAATCGGGGGCAGCGCGCAGGCGGAGTCTCCGGAGTGGATGCCGGCCTCCTCGATGTGCTCCATCACACCGCCGATGAACACCTCTCCGGTGGCGTCGGCGACCGCATCCACGTCGATCTCGATGGCGTCGTCCAGGAACCGGTCCACCAGAACCGGGTGCTCCGGGCTGACCTCGGTGGCCCGCGCGATATAGCTGGCGAGGCTGTCCTCGTCGTACACGATCTCCATACCGCGCCCGCCCAGGACGTAGGAGGGCCGGACCAGGACCGGGTAGCCGATCCGCGCGGCGATCTGGCGGGCCTCCTCGAAGCTGGTCGCGGTGCCGTGCGCCGGCGCAGGCAGACCGGCCTCCGCCAGCAGCCGTCCGAACGCGCCCCGCTCCTCGGCGAGGTGGATCGCCTGCGGCGGGGTGCCCACCACCGGCAACCCGGCGTCGGCCAACGCCTGCGCCAGGCCCAGCGGGGTCTGTCCCCCCAACTGGACAATCACCCCGACCACTCCCGGGCCGCCGGCCGCCAGGCCGCTGGCGTGCTCGGCCTGGTACACCTCCAGCACGTCCTCGAAGGTGAGGGGTTCGAAGTAGAGCCGGTCGGCGGTGTCGTAGTCCGTGGAGACGGTCTCCGGATTGCAGTTGATCATGACCGTCTCGTAGCCCGCGGCGCGCAGCGCCATGACCGCGTGCACGCAGGAGTAGTCGAACTCGATCCCCTGCCCGATCCGGTTGGGTCCGGACCCCAGAATCAGCACCTTCGGTCGGTCGCTGGGCACCACCTCGGTCTCAGCGCCAGGCCCCTCGTGAGTCGAGTAGTGGTACGGCGTGACCGCGGCGAACTCCGCCGCACAGGTGTCGACGGTCTTGTACACCGGCACCACCCCCAGGCGGTGCCGCAACCGGCGTACCCCGGCCTCACCGGCGAACTCCGGACGCAACGCGGCCAGCTGCCGGTCCGACAGGCCGGCGCGCTTGGCGCGGTGCAGCAGTTCAGCGTCGAGGACCGGCGCGTCGATGATCTCGGCGCGGAGCTGGACCAGCGCCGCGATCTGATCCACGAACCACGGGTCGATCCCGGAGGCGGCGGCCACCTCCTCCACACTGGCCCCGGCGCGCAACGCGGCCTCCACCGTGTACAGCCGTCCGTCGTGCGGGGTCCGCAGCGCTTCCAGGAGGTTCTCCGCCTGAGGTTCCGGTCCGGTCCAGAATCCAGCGCGGTTGCTTTCCAGGGAACGCAGCGCCTTGTTGAGCGCCTCCTGGAAATTGCGTCCGAGCGCCATCACCTCCCCGACCGACTTCATCGTGGTGGTCAGCTCAGGGTCAGCGCCCGGGAACTTCTCGAACGCGAACCGCGGCACCTTCACCACGACGTAGTCCAACGCGGGTTCAAAGCACGCCGGGGTAGCGCCGGTGATGTCGTTGCGGATCTCGTCCAGGGTGTAGCCCACCGCCAGCTTCGTCGCGATCTTCGCGATCGGGAAGCCGGTGGCCTTGCTAGCCAGCGCTGAGGAGCGCGACACCCGGGGGTTCATCTCGATGACGACGATCCGGCCGGTGGTGGGGTTGACCGCGAACTGGATGTTGCAGCCCCCGGTGTCCACACCGACCGCCCGCAGCACCGCGATGCCCAGATCCCGCATCGTCTGGTACTCCCGGTCGGTGAGGGTCATGGCCGGTGCCACCGTCACCGAGTCACCGGTGTGCACTCCCATGGGGTCGACGTTCTCGATGGAGCAGACCACCACGACGTTGTCGTTGCGGTCGCGCATCAGCTCCAGCTCGAACTCCTTCCAGCCGAGCACGCTCTCCTCGATGAGCACCTCGGCGGTGGGGCTGGCGGCGAGTCCAGCGCCGGCGATCCGCTCCAGCTCCTCGAGGGTGTGCGCCATACCGGAGCCCAACCCACCCATGGTGAAGCTGGGTCGCACCACCACCGGCAGCCCCACCTCGGCGACCGTGGCGTGGACCTCCTCCATGGTGCGGCAGACCCGGCTGCGGGGGACGTCGCCGCCGACCGCGCGTACGGTCTGCTTGAACAGCTCCCGGTCTTCACCGCGCCGGATAGCGTCGATGTTCGCCCCGATGAGGCGTACCCCGTATTTATCAAGCACGCCCCGCTCGTGCAGCTCCACGGCGGTGTTGAGCGCGGTCTGTCCACCCAGGGTGGCCAGCAGGGAGTCCGGCCGCTCGGCCGCAATCACCTGCTCGACGTATTCAGGGGTGACGGGCTCGACGTAGGTGGCGTCGGCGAACTCGGGGTCAGTCATGATGGTCGCCGGGTTGGAGTTGACCAGGCTGACCCGAATCCCCTCTTCGCGCAGCACCCGACACGCCTGAGTGCCGGAGTAGTCGAACTCACACGCCTGCCCAATCACGATCGGTCCGGAACCGATCACCAGGACGTGCTCGATGTCGGTCCGGCGTGGCATCAGCGGGCTCCTTCGATCAGTGTGACGAGACGGTCGAACAGGTAGTCCGCATCGTGCGGGCCGGCCGCCGCCTCGGGGTGATATTGGACGCTGAAAGCCGGAACATCCCGGCAACGCAGCCCCTCGACCACGCCGTCGTTGAGGCATATGTGACTGACTTCGACCGCGCCGAACTCGGTCTCGGTGACCGTCTCACGTGGAGCGTCCACTGCGAACCCGTGATTGTGGGCAGTCACCTCGACACGACCGGTGGCTCGGTCGAGGACCGGTTGGTTGATCCCCCGGTGTCCATAAAGGAGCTTGTAGGTTCCAAACCCCAGGGCGCGTCCGAGGATCTGCTGTCCAAAGCAGATACCGAACACCGGGATCCTGCGCTGCAGCGCCTCACGGGTCAGCGCCACCGGACCGTCCGCTGTGGCCGGATCTCCCGGCCCGTTGGACAAAAACAGCGCGTCGGCGCCGGTGGCCACGACATCGTCGATCGTGGCGTTGGCCGGCAGCACGTGGGTCTGAACCCCACGAGCCGCCAGACGGCGGGGCGTGTTGCGCTTAACCCCCAGATCCAGCGCCGCGATCGTGAAGCGATGCTCTCCCTCGGCCGGCACCACATACGGCTGAGGCGTCGTCACCTCGGCCGACAGGTTGGCGCCCACCATCAGTGGGCTGGCCAGCACCCGGTTCAGCAAGGTCGTGGGGTCGATCCCCTCGCTGGAGATCCCCACCCGCATCGCCCCGCGCTCCCGCAGATGCCGGGTCAACGCCCGGGTGTCCACCTCGCAGATGCCGACGATCTTCTCAGCGACCAGCCGCTCCTCCAGATCCCCGGTGGCGCGCCAGTTCGAGGCGATCCGGGCCGGATCCCGGACCACATACCCGGCCACCCAGATCCGGTCGGACTCGTCGTCCTCATCATTGACCCCGGTGTTGCCGATATGCGGGGCGGTGGCGACCACCACCTGCCGGTGGTACGAGGGGTCGGTCAGGGTCTCTTGGTAGCCGGTCATACCGGTGGTGAACACCGCTTCCCCCACCGTGGTTCCGATCGCCCCGTACGACCGTCCCCGCAGGGTGTACCCGTCCTCCAAAACCAGCAGAGCCTCACCCCGTGCCATCACCGCACCGCCTTCCCGTCAAGCACCGTCGGTTCTCCCCGCAGGAACGTGGCCACCACCTGACAGGGCAGATCCATTCCCGCGTACGGGGTGTTTCGGGACAGGCTGGCGAGCTGCGAAGGGTCGACACGGACCCGCGCCGTCGGATCCACCAAGGTCAGATTCGCCGGTACGCCCGGAGCGGGGTCATGTCCGTGGTCGGTGAGACCGGCGATCCGGGCCGGGATCCGGGACATCCGGTCCGCCACCCCGTCCCAGTCCAGCAAACCCGGCTCCACCATGGTCTTCACCACCACCGACAGCGCCGTCTGCAGCCCGAGCATGCCCGGCCGGGCGTACGCCCACTCGCACTCCTTGTCCTCCACGGCGTGGGGGGCGTGGTCGGTGGCGACCACGTCGATGACGCCCTCAGCCAGGGCCTGGCGCAGCGCGGCGACGTCCGCGGCGGTCCGCAGCGGCGGGTTGACTTTGAACACCGGGTCGTAGCCGGTGACGTACTCCTCGGTGAGCAGCAGGTGGTGGGGGGTGACCTCGGCGGTGACCCGCCACCCCTTGCTCTTGGCCCACCGCAGGATCTCCACGCTGCCGGCGGTGGAGACGTGGCAAATGTGCAGCCGGCTGTCGACGTGTCCGGCCAGCAGGACGTCCCGGGCGATGATCGCCTCCTCGGCCACCGCCGGCCAGCCGGTCAGGCCAAGGCGCGCCGACACCTCTCCTTCGTGCATCTGCGCGCCCACCGTCAGGCGGGGCTCTTCGGCGTGCTGGGCGATGACCCCGTCGAACGCCTTCACGTACTCCAAGGCGCGGCGCATCAGCCGCGGGTCGGCCACGCAGTGACCATCGTCGGAGAAGATCCGTACCCGGGCCGCGGAGGTGGCCATCGCACCCAGCTCGGCCAGCTGTTCACCGCGCAGTCCGACGGTGACCGCGCCGATCGGCTGCACATCCACCAGTCCGGCGTCGCGGCCCAGTCGCCACACCTGCTCCACCACACCAGCGGTGTCGGCGACCGGGTCGGTGTTGGCCATGGCGCATACCGCGGTGTAGCCGCCGAGTGCGGCGGCCCGGGATCCGGTCTCCACCGTTTCGGCGTCTTCCCGACCCGGTTCACGCAGATGGGTGTGCAGGTCCACCAGACCCGGCAGCACGATCAGACCGTCGGCGTCGATCACGGTGGCGCCACGGCTGTCGAGCACCGTGCCCACCTCGACGGTGACGCCGTCCCGGATCAGGATGTCGGTGGGGCCGCCCCCGGGCATACGGGCGCCTCGGATCAGCCAGGTGCTCGTCACGCGTTCCCTCCCAGCAGCAGGTACAGCACGGCCATCCGGACGCTCACCCCGTTAGCGACCTGTTCGACGACCGTCGAGCGAGCAGAATCGGCGACCTGGGATGAGATCTCGATGCCGCGGTTCATGGGGCCGGGGTGCATGACGATCGCATGTTCAGGCAGCAGCGCCATGCGGCGGCGGTCCAGTCCGTAACGGCGGGAGTACTCCCGCTCCGACGGAAAGTAGGAGTCGATCATGCGTTCCCGCTGGACGCGCAGCATCATGACCACGTCGCACTTAGGGAGCACCGCGTCCAGGTCGTAGGAGATGGAGGCACCAGGCGGTAGCGCCTTCTCGAATCCCACCGGCAGCAGGGTGGGGGGACCGACCAGGATGACTTCGGCGCCCAGGGTGGTCAGCAGGGACAGGTTGGAGCGGGCGACGCGGCTGTGGAGCACGTCGCCGACGATCGCCACCCGCAACCCCTCCACGTGCCCCAGACGGGAACGCATGGTGTACGCGTCCAGCAGAGCCTGGGTGGGGTGCTCGTGGGTGCCGTCCCCGGCATTGAGCACGCTGCCGGAGATCCAGCCGGCCAGTCGGTGCGGAGCCCCCGCAGCGGGGTGTCGGATAGCGACCGCGTCAGCGCCCATCGCCTGCAGCGTCAGCGCGGTGTCCTTCAGGCTCTCGCCCTTGGAGACGCTGGAGCCTTTGGCCGAGAAAGTGATCACGTCGGCGGACAGGCGCTTGGCGGCGGCCTCGAAGGAAATCCTGGTCCGTGTGGAGTCCTCGTAGAAGAGGTTCACCACGGTACGGCCGCGCAGCGTCGGCAGCTTCTTGATCTCCCGGCCAGCGGTGGCCGCCATCCGCTCAGCGATATCCAGGATCCCGATGGCGGTGTCACGGTCCAGGTCGTCGGCGGAGAGCAGGTGCTTAATCACTCCGACCTCCTCTCGCTCCGTGGACCGTCCACGCCGCTGTGTCCGTCCGAGTTGGCCGTGGCGAGCAAGACCGCGTCGACGCCGTCCACCTCACGCAACAGGACCCGCACGCTTTCAGCGCGGGATGTGGGCATGTTCTTGCCGACGTAGTCGGCCCGAATAGGCAGTTCCCGGTGTCCCCGATCAACCAACACGGCGAGCTGGACTTGGCTGGGGCGGCCGATGTCGGACAGCGCATCCAGCGCCGCTCGTACGGTTCGGCCCGAAAACAACACGTCGTCCACCAAGATCACCCGACGGGCGTCGATGCCGTCTTCCGGCACCGCGGTCGGGCCCACCGCGCGGGTGCCTCGCAGCCGCAGATCATCCCGGTAAAGCGTGACGTCGAGCGTGCCGCAGGGCACTCGGCGCCCTTCAAACGCCTCGATTCGGGCAGCGAGACGAGCCGCTAGCGGAACCCCTCGGGTGGGGATACCCAGTAAAACGGTGTTGGTCGCGCCGTCAGTCTTCTCCAGGATCTGGTGGGCCATACGGTCGACGATGCGCCCAAGATCAGCGGCGGTGAGAATAGTGCGTCCCCGTATTCCAGATACGGTGTTTGATTTCACATGTTGAAGAGGGGATGTCTCCGACGGAGCATCGC
Source organism: Actinomycetales bacterium (assembly GCA_002919305.1). Classification (GTDB taxonomy): domain Bacteria; phylum Actinomycetota; class Actinomycetes; order Mycobacteriales; family Micromonosporaceae; genus RSA1. Next base: position 18,198 of record PKFB01000019.1, on the reverse strand, counting down.
GATCGGTGCCATGCACCGGTTTTCGGGCAGGATGACGCGCATGACCGGCCATGCCGGACCTCCTTCCCCGCCTCACGGGACGGGTCGTTAAAGGATGGGTCACAGGGGCGACCGGAGTACTCACAGACCACGTTGTTCCTGGTCACAGGCGCACGAAGGCTCCGGACGCCCTTTCTCGCCTCGCAGCTTACCGAGGGTCATGCCATCATCGGCACAGGGGAGGGGTTGACACGTTCGTTCTTCACACCACACTCCATGATCATGGCTGTACATTTCGGTCCGCTCCGATAACGTACGTGTAACCAACACTTGACCACGTGTCGTGATAGCCCGTACCGTCACGCTCCGTAGCGAATGCTGAGGTAACCCTCAGCGAGGTGACTGGGAGTGTCCGCATGCCCTCTGAGTACGCGAAAGCCCTGGGTGCCCGACTGCGTGCCATCCGGCAGCAGCAAGGGCTGTCCCTCCAGGGTGTGGAGGAGAAGTCCGGTGGTCGCTGGAAGGCCGTCGTGGTCGGCTCGTACGAACGGGGAGACCGCGCGGTCACCGTGGCCCGGCTGGCGGAGCTAGCCGACTTCTACCGGGTGCCGGTGGCCGAGCTGCTGCCTGAAGGCGGCGGGATCCGGCACGAGCAGGCCAGCAAGATCGTTCTCGATCTGGAGCGTCTGTACGAACACACCGCCGACGAACTGGCGCCGATAGCGCGCTACGCTCGCGCGATTCAGCAGCAGCGTGGCGACTACAACGGCCGGGTTCTGTCAATCCGTGCGGACGACCTGCGGGCGCTCGCGATCGTGTACGACACGTCGCCTTCTGGCCTGGTCGAGCAGCTCACAGAGTTTGGTGTGCTGGTCTCCGACCCGCGGTCCTTGTTCTCGTGACCACCTGCACGCAGACGCCCGGGTCCTAGCGGATCCGGCCGTGTGTCCCAGCGGCCGGATCAAGCTACACCACGGCCATGAACGGGGCAGGAAGGCTTTCCTGCCCCGTTCATGGCCTTCCAGGACGCACCCCTCGTCTCTGACAAAAATGGCCGCTTACGGGTCCGGTGTCTTCACACCGGAACGCCGACGCGGCCACGATCGATCCAATCGGCCGCGGGGATCAACGGCGCAGATACCGTCATCCACCGCGGACCGAACCCCCACCGCAGCGACCGGCGGGGGGATCTTTTTTACGTGGTTTTCTGCGGCGGGACGCTATCGGCGATCCTGCCGAGCACCCCGTTGAGGAAACGTGGAGAGTCCTCCGTCGACAAGGTCCGGGCCAGTTCAACGGCCTCGGTGATCGCCACGGGTGGATCGATGTCGTCCTGCCAAAGCAGCTCAAAAACCCCGATCCGGGCGAGGTTGCGGTCTACGGGCGGCATTCGCTCTAACGTCCACCCTTCGGCGTACCGACTGATTAACTCGTCGATCCGCGTGACATGAGCGGCCACTCCCTCCACTAACTGGATGGTGTAGGGAGAGGTGGGGGCGTCACCACGGGCGATCCGATTGCGAAGGACCTCCAGGATGTCCTGATTACGCAGATCAGCTTCATAGAGCACATCGAGAGCACGCTGCCGCGCCCTCCGACGCGCTGTCATACCTGATCGGCCCGCCGGACGAGACCCGCCGGCGGACCCTGCCTGTCGCCGACTCACGCTCGACCAAGGTAACGACCGTCGCGAGTGTCCACCTTGATGCGGTCGCCGGTGTTGACGAACAGCGGCACCGCGACCGTGGCACCGGTCTCCACCGTAGCGGGCTTGGTGCCGCCGGTGGACCGGTCACCCTGCAGTCCTGGCTCGGTGTAGGTCACCTCCAGGACCACGCTGGTGGGAAGCTCCACATACAGCGGGGTGGACTCGTGGAAGCCCACCGTCACCTCAGCCTCGGGCAGCAGGTACTTGGCCGCGTCCCCCACGGTCGCGCTCGGGATGTGGACCTGGTCGTAGGTCTCCAGGTCCATGAAGATGTAGTCCTCACCGTCGGCGTACAGGTACTGCATAGGCCGCTTGTCGACGGTGGCGGTCTCGACCTTAACGCCGGCGTTGAAGGTCTTGTCGACTACTTTGCCCGAGAGCACGTGCTTGAGTGTGGTGCGGACGAACGCGCCCCCCTTGCCCGGCTTGACGTGCTGGAACTCCACCACCGTCCAAAGCTCGCCGTCGAGGTTGAGCACCAGGCCATTCTTGAGATCGTTCGTAGTCGCCATTGCTTTCGTGTGTCTCTCTTCGAGTGTTCGTTGTGGTGTGTGGCGCTATCCAGAGCCTCGTCCTATCGCCGGCCAAGGATGGGCTCTGTACAAGGCCTGTCGATGACCGTCACCGAAAGCTCGGGGAATTCTACTCGGTGGTTTGCCCCGCCCAATGCGCGGCCAACCACTCCAGGGCCAGCCGATATCCGGTGATCCCCAGGCCACAGATCACACCGGTGGCTACCGCTGAGATTACCGAATGCTGACGGAACGGCTCCCGAGCGTGAATGTTCGAGATGTGCACCTCCAGCAAGGGAGCGCGCAGCATCGCGCACGCATCGCGTACCGCGATCGAGTAGTGCGTCCACGCCGCTGGGTTGAGCACCACGGCCGCCGCTTCGTCAGCCGCGGTGTGCAGCCACTCCAGCATCTGCGCCTCGGCGTCGGTCTGGCGTACCGTCACCTGCAAACCGAGATCGGCGCCGGCGCGTTCGCACAGGGCCACCAGGTCGGCGTAGGTCGCGGTGCCGTACACCCCCGGCTCCCGCGTACCCAGCCGTCCGAGGTTCGGGCCGTTGAGAACGTATACCCTCCGGGTCTGGGATGCGGACGCGCTCACCGGACCACCTCGTGGTACGCCGCCAGCATCAGGTTGAGGTCCGGGTCCTCCAGCCGACCGGGCTGGGCCAGGCCGTCGAGCACCACAAACCGCAGCCGGGTTCCCCGCGCCTTCTTATCCACCCGCATCGCGGCCAGCAGCTCGGCCCAGGCGTCGGCCCGGTAGCTGGTGGGCAAACCGAGCAGTTCCAGCACGGTGCGGTGCCGCGCCGCGGTAGCGTCATCCAGCCGTCCGGCCTGCCGCGCCAACGCAGCGGCGTACACCAGGCCGACGGAGACGGCGTGACCGTGGCGCCACCGGTAGGCCTCCACCTTCTCGATGGCGTGCGCCAGGGTGTGGCCATAGTTGAGGATCTCCCGCAGGGAGTTCTCCCGTAGATCCTGGGAGACCACGTCGGCCTTGACGCGCACCGCGCGCTCGATCAGCTCCCGGATCGGATTCCCGGTCGGCTCAAGGGCGGCCTCGGGATCATTCTCGATCAGCTCCAAAATCGCCGGGTCGGCGATAAATCCGCACTTGACCACCTCGGCCATCCCGGCGATGAGCTCCTCCCGCGGCAGGGTCTGCAGCGCCGTCAGGTCCACCAGTACCCCCACAGGAGGGTGGAAAGCGCCGACCAGATTCTTGCCGGCCGCGGTGTTCACACCGGTCTTCCCGCCCACCGCCGCGTCCACCATGCCCAGCAGGCTGGTCGGTATCTGCACCACGCGTACCCCACGCAGCCAGCAGGCCGCGACGAAACCGGCCAGGTCGGTCACCGCTCCCCCGCCGACCCCGACGATCGCGTCCGACCGGGTGAACCCCGCGCGTCCCAGCGCCTCCCAGCACCGCTCGGCCACCCCGATCGTCTTGGCTTTCTCGGCGTCGGGAACGTCCAGCAGTAGCGGCTTGATCCCGGCCGCGGTCAGGACCTCGGCGGTCCGCTCCGCGAGCGGGCGCAACGGAGGGGCGTACACGATGGCCGCCTGCGTAGCGGCGTCGATCAACCCTGGCAGGTCGTCGAACAGATCGGTTCCCACAATGACCGGGTACGGCCGTGGGCCCCCCACTTCAATCCGGGTCGCTCCACTCACGGACATGTCACTCCACACTCGGTCCTGGGCGTCCTGCCGGACATGACCCGCCCGGCGATCCCGCACCGGCGCATCGATCATCATGTCCAGACGCCATCATCGTCATCGTTCTGGTCAGCCGTCACGGTTCTGCCCGGCCGGGGCTCATCTCCGGTGTTGACATGCTCGAGCTCCTCCCGCGGGCCTGTCGGGCACCTGCGTCATCGGCCGCGACTGCTCGGTGATGGCCTCCGTTCCGGCCGCGCCCGCGCCGCTGCGTACCACCGCCGGCCTTCTGCCCCGGAAGCCTACGAAAACCACGCATCCGCCCTTGTCATGCCTCCACCGTGACCACGCCATGACGGACCGGTCACTGTGGTTGTTTCAGGAGGGCCACCACGGCCTCGGCGACCTTCTCCGGGCTCTGGCCATCGGTGGGGACCACAGCGGTAGCGACCTCCTCATACAGCGGTCGACGCGCCTCCAACAGGTACCGCAAGGTGGCGCGGGGGTTGACCGCCAGCAGCGGGCGTCCCACCCCCAGCCCGACTCGCGAAACGGCGTCGGAGAGCCCGACTGACAGGTAGATCACCCGGTGCTCCCGCAGCAGGGCACGGGTCGCCTCCGCCATGACCGCGCCGCCTCCCAACGCCAGCACCCCAGAGTGGGTAGCCAGCGCCTCGGCCACGGCCTCCCGTTCCAAGGCGCGGAAGTGATCCTCACCGTCATCGACGAAGATCTCCGGAATCGGTTTACCTGCCCGCGCCTCGATGAGGCTGTCTGTGTCGGCGAAGTCAACACCTAACTGAACCGCGACCAGTCCTCCGACTGTGGTCTTCCCGGCGCCGGGCGGACCGACCAACACACATACCGGCTTTGTGGCCTTAGAACGGTCGGATTCACTCATGTGATCACCAGATTGGCCCGGTACGCGGCGGCGTTGCGACGTACCTCCTCCACGCTGTCGCCGCCGAACTTCTCCAGCGCGGCCTCGGCGAGCACCAAGGCCATCATGGTCTCGGCTACCACCGCTGCGGCGGGCACGGCGCACACGTCGGAGCGCTGCGCGATCGCCTTAGCCGGCTCTCCGTTGGAGACATCCACAGTGGACAGTGGCCGGGTCAGGGAGGAGATCGGCTTCATGGCGGCCCGCACCCGCAGCGGCTCGCCAATACTCATGCCGCCTTCCAACCCGCCGGCGTGGTCAGTGACCCGGCGTACCCCGTCCGGTGACGGCACGATCTCGTCGTGGGCGACCGAGCCCCGAACCCGGGCCTGGGTGAAGGCGTCCCCGATCTCCACACCCTTGATCGCCTGAATCGACATCAACGCGGCGGCGATCCGGGCGTCCAACCGCCGGTCCCACTGCACGTGGCTCCCCAGCCCCGGGGGTACGCCGTAGGCCAGCACCTCCACGATCCCGCCGAGGGTGTCCGCGTCGGACTTAGCGGCGTCCACCTCGGCCACCATCCGGGCACTCGCCTCAGGATCCAGGCACCGCAGCGGGTCAGCGTCGATACGTTCAGCGTCGGCCGGAGTCGGCACCAGCCCCGGCTTAATCGCCACCGGCCCCAGCTCCACCACATGGGAGACGATCTCGATGTTGAGCGCCTGACGCAGCAGGGCCTTAGCGACCGTTCCCAACGCCACCCGGGCGGCGGTTTCCCGGGCGCTCGCGCGTTCCAGGATCGGACGTGCGTCGGTGTAGCCGTACTTCTGCATCCCCGCCAGGTCGGCGTGTCCAGGCCGGGGACGAGTTAGTGGTTTGTTGCGGGCCAGCCCCTCCAACTCCGCCGGATCGACCGGGTCGGGTGACATCACCGCCCGCCACTTCGGCCATTCGGTGTTGCCCACGCGTATCGCCACCGGGCTGCCCAGGGTCCGGCCGTGGCGAATCCCGCCGATGATGTCAACCTCGTCCTGTTCGAAGGTCATCCGGGCGCCGCGACCGTAGCCGAGGCGGCGGCGGGCCAACTCTTTTGCAATGTCGGCGCTGGTGACTTCCACCCCGGCGGGTACGCCCTCCAGGATCGCCACCAGCGCGGGGCCATGTGATTCTCCCGCAGTCAACCAACGCAACACGACGCTCAGTCTGACACGCCGCTTCTGATCGCTCTGTCCTGAGGTGGCTACCGGGCGGTACACCATTCCCGATCAGCGATCCGACGCCTTCTCCCCCTAAATCACCGATCCCGCATCGACGAGAGAAAAGACGCGTATCAATGTCATATCCACCATATCCGCACCGCGGCTCACGTTCCCGGCGCGGGAGCCACGGAGCGGGTTCGCTTTCCGCTCCTTCCTCAACCGTCGTTCCTGTCCGGGAAAGCCGGGCCAGGCCATTGGAAACCGGGCCTTATCAAGGGCCTTGGACTATGTGCGGGGTATTTGTGGAAGGCCTTGTCGAGCCCGTGCTGGGGCCCTTAGGGCAGTGCCCACGCCAGGTACGCCGCGCTGAGCCGCTCCCCCACCAGCACCCCCGTGAACGCACCGGCCAGCATCGCCGGCCCGAACGGCATCCGAGAATGGATAGTGGCCCGGCCAGTCGCCAACAACACCAACCCCATCATCGCGCCGTACCCGAACCCCAACACCACACCGGTCACCAGGCTGGACCAGGACAACCAGCCCAACGCCATCCCCAACAGCCCGGCCAACTTCACATCCCCGAACCCCAGGCCTTCCCCCGGAGCCAGGCACAACCCGGCGTACAGCGTCAAACACATCGCCGCACCGATGCCGGAACGCACCAGCGTCGACACGTCACCGGCCGCCACACTCGCCGTCACCAGCAGCCCAGCCAGCACGGGGTACGCGGGGATCGTGATGGCGTCAGGCAGGCGGGACGTGTCCAGGTCAACCACGGCTAGCACCACTCCGGCCCCGGCCAGCACCAGGAAAGCCGGCAGCGCGTACCGGGTTTGAGGATCCCCGGCCAGGCGAGTGGCGAGCGCCGTGAAGATCAGCGTGGTCACCACAGTGACCCTCACGATTCGCCCCACGTCAGCGGTCCGGGCGCCGATCCGCCCGCTGGCCTTAGCGAGCACCGGTCCCACGGCCAGGCCCACAACCGCGGCGGCCAGCGCCACCAGACCGTTCACTGGGGTGTGGCGACCTTCGATCGTTTAGTGTCGTCTCCGGCTCCAGAAACGGCGGCCCGCAACGCAGCCTCCATCGCCGCCACCGGGGCGGTCACCCCGGTGAACAGTTCGAACTGTCCAACCGCCTGAGCCAGCAGGAGCTCCAGACCTCCGACAACCCGGCATCCGGCACGGGCGGCCGCCTCGGCCAGAGGGGTAGGCCAGGGGTCATAGAGCACATCGAAGAAGGTCTGGTCCGTACGCCACCGCAGCGGCTGATCCGCCCAGACGTCCCCAACGCCACGCGGCACGGTGGATATCACCAGATCGGCGTCGACCGCCTCAGGAACCCGCTCCCACTCCGCACCAGTCAACGGCATCCCCAGCCGCTGGGCCACAGTGGCCAGTTCGGCGATGGCTTCCGGGCGGCGCGCGTACACCGTCACCTGCCGAGCACTCAACGCCTGGGCCGCACCCACGGCCGCCCGCGCGGTGCCGCCAGCCCCAAGGACCGCCACATGCTCCACGGTCGTGACCCCGACCCGCTCCAAGGCGGCCACCATGCCGGGCGCGTCGGTGTTCTCGGCGCGGATCCCGTCAGGCTTCAAAACCAGGGTGTTGGCCGCTCCCAATGCGACAGCCAGATCGCTGACGGAGTCGGCGACGGTGAGCGCGACCTCCTTCAACGGCATGGTCAGCGACAGACCAGCCCACTCCGGACCCAAACCGGCGACGAAACCCGCCAGCTCCTCCTCACCACAGTCATGCCGGGTGTAGATCCAGCCGTCCAACCCGGCCGCCTGGTACCCCGCGTTGTGGATGACCGGAGAAAGGGAATGGGCGACCGGGCGGCCGAGAACAGCCGCCCGATGTCCCACTGTGGAGGCTTCCGTCATCACCGACGCCCTCTCAGCATCGACCGATCGCCCGGCAGCGTTCGATGTTCTGCAGATGTTCTGCGTAGGTCTCGGCGAAGGCGCTACTGCCGTCCTCCTCGACCACCACGAAGTACAACCAGTCACCCTCGGCCGGGTTGAGAGCCGCCTCCAACGCTATCCGGCTCGGGTTACTGATCGGGCCTGGTGGCAGGCCGGTGTGGGCGTGGGTGCTGTACGGGTTGGACTCGTCGTAGAGCTGGTCCTCATCTAGCTGGGAGGAGTCGAGACGCTGGTGGCCCTGCACCTCCAACCAGTAGTTCGTGGTGGAGTCGAAGTTGAGCCGCCCATATACCTCTGTCTGATCCTCGAGCCGGTTATAGATCACCCGGGCGATCTCATCCAGATCCTCAGGGATGCCCTCCGGCTCGGTCAACGACGCGACGATCAGGGCCTCATAGGGGGTGAGGCCATGCTCGGCCGCGACCGCCTGGAAGTTCAACTCCTCGGCGACCGACATGAACTGGTCGACCATCTGCTGCAGAGCGCTCTGCGCGGTCACGTCAGGCCCGAATTCGTAGGTGGCCGGGTAGAGGAAGCCCTCGAGTGTCCGCGCCGACTCCTTACCGTCATTACGGGTAAACCAACTGTCATCGATCCCGAACTGCGCCGGGTCGTCGGCCAGTTCCCAGAACTCCTCCACTGGGATCCCGAGTTCCTCCGAGAGGATCTCGAAAACCCTGACATTGGAGAGACCCTCCGGGATGGTCACGCCGTTGATGAGACGGTTAGCCGGATCAAGCAGCATCTCCAACGCGTCAGCGGCGCGCATCTGACGCCGCAGCTGATAGAAGCCCGGCTGCAGGTTATGGCCTTGAGGGTGATCCTCCGCGGCATTGACGAACGCCGCAGCGCTCGCGACCACATCGGCGTTGTAGAGGGTGTTGGCGATGTCAGCGATGGAGTTACCAGGCCGGATCTCAATCGTCACTTCGCCAGTGCCCGGACCGGGGTAGTCGGGTGGGCTGAGGTAATCGCGGATCTTACCTACACCGATCCAGCCACCCACCCCCAACGCGCCCAGGATGACCATCGTCATCACGAAGACCAGCAAGGAGCGACCAGCTCCGCCCTCCCGGCGGCGCCGGTGACGGCCCTTTCTGGGCCCGGGCGCTCGGTCGTCCTCGAACAGGTCGAGTTCGTCAAGCATCCCGCTGCCTCCGCACTCCATCGAGCCAGCCCTGAAGGATCTCCACGGCGGCTGCTTGATCCACTACCGCTCGCCGACGTTTCCCCCGCACGCCGTGTTCGGACAGCCTACGAGTCGCGGCGGCCGTCGACATTCTCTCGTCCGTGACGAGGACAGGTATAGGGGCTAAATATCGCGACAAACCACGCACATATCGACGAACCTTGGCCGCGGCGGGTCCTTCCCGTCCAGCGAGGTCGATCGGTAACCCCACGATCACCTCCACCGCGCCGGTCTCGGCGACGAGCGCGGCCAGTTCGACGTAGTCGCTTGGTACGCCCCGGGGCCGTAGATCCCGGGCAATGGTACGCAGCGGGGTGGCGAGGATCCCGTCGGGATCGCTCACCGCCACTCCGATTCGAACATCACCGACATCAACCCCTAGGCGTCGTCCCGGTCGCCACCGGGCCGACCCTTCATCCGGGGTCGGCCCCGACGACGGGACGGGGCGATCACCCACTGGTAACACTACGCGCCACCAGGCTCTCTAGCGACGCGAGCAGAGTCGGGATTTGATCAACAGACGCCCCGCCGCCCTGAGCGGTGTCGGCGTTTCCGCCGCCACGGCCCGACAGCACGGCCTTGACCAACTCGGCGGCGGACAGCCCACGGGCCCGGGCTCGTTCGTTGAGCGACACCACCAGGGAGGCCTTGTTTCCGGAGCGAGCCGCCACCGCCGCCACACCAGGCCGGTGTGGGTCGATGCGGGTCCGGATCTCCTGGGCGAGCGCGCGGACGTCATTGCCAGAGGTGCCCTCTGGGGCTTCGGTGGCGACGAAGGCGACTCCGGCCACGTCGCGGGCGTTCGCCGCGAGAGTGGCCGCACCGGCCAGCACCATCTGGGCACGAAGCTTCGCCAGCTCCTTCTCGGCGTCCCGCAGCTGCGACACGACCTGCTCCACCCGATCGGCGACCTGCTCGTTCGGGACCCGGAACAGTTCAGCCAGGCGAGATACCAGAAGGTGCTCACGGGCCAGGAAGTGGAACGCGTCGATACCGACCAGCGCCTCGACCCGGCGTACCCCGGATCCGATGGACGACTCCGACAGGAGCTTGACCAAGCCGAGCTGACCGCTGCGTTGGGCGTGCGTTCCACCGCACAGCTCACGGGCGTAGTCGCCGACCTCCACTACCCGTACCTGGTCGCCGTACTTCTCGCCGAACAGCGCCATGGCGCCCATCCGGCGGGCCTCCTCCAGGGTGGTGATGAAGGCGTGCACCTCCAGGTCGGCCATCAGGACCTCGTTGACTTGCTGCTCAACGTCGGCCAGCACGCTCGGCGGCACCGCCTGCGGGGTGTTGAAGTCGAACCGTAGCCGTCCCGGCGCGTTCAGTGAACCGGCCTGAGTAGCGGATTCGCCGAGGAAGTTCCGCACGGTCTGGTGCACCAGGTGGGTCGCGGTGTGGGAGCGGGAGATCGCGCCCCGACGACGCAGGTCGATCTCCGCGAAGGCGTTCTCACCGGAACGGATCTCGCCCCGCACCACACGGCCTCGGTGCACGATCAGACCCGGCACTGGCTGTTGAACGTCATAGATCTCCAGTTCCCCAGTGCCGACCGTGATCCGGCCGTGGTCGGGCTGCTGACCACCTCCCTCGGCGTAGAAGGGAGTGGCGTCGAGCACCACCTCGACCTCGTCGCCTTCCCCGGCCCCGGTGAGCAGGCCGCTTTCGTTCATGACGGCGCGGACCGTCGCCTCCCGCTTGGCCTCGGTGTAGCCGGTGAACTCGCTGGGGCCGAAACGGTCCAGCACCGTCCGGTACGTCGAGGTGTCGGCGTGGCCGGTCTTGCGGGCCTGCGCGTCGGCCTTGGCCCGGGCCCGCTGTTCGGCCATCAAACGCCGGAAGCCTTCCTCGTCCACACCCAAACCCGCCTCGGCGGCGATCTCCAGGGTGAGGTCGATGGGGAACCCATAGGTGTCGTGAAGCTGGAACGCCTTGCTTCCCGACAGCACCTTCCCTCCGGCGCGCCGGGTCTCAGCGATCGCGGTGTCCAGGATGGTGGTGCCCTGCCGCAGCGTGGACAGGAACGCCTCCTCCTCGCTGTAGGCGTAGGAGGCGATCCGCTCGTAGTCCTCGGCGACCTCAGGGTAGGAAGGCGCCATGCAGTCCCGCGCCACGGGGAACAGCAGCGGGAAAGCGGGGTCTTCAAAGCCCAGCAGCCGCACCGCACGGATGGCACGCCGCAGGATCCGACGCAGCACATAGCCGCGTCCCTCGTTGGAGGGCGTCACCCCGTCAGCGATGAGCATCAATCCAGTGCGGACGTGGTCGGCGATGACGCGCAGCCGCACATCGTCGGGGTGGCTGTGGGCACCGGACTCCCGGGAGGAGGCTCCGTACCGCTTACCGGTGATCTCCGCCGCACGGTCCAGGATCGGGCGCGTCTCGTCGATCTCATACATGTTGTCGACGCCCTGCAGCAGGTAGGCGACGCGCTCCAGCCCCATGCCGGTGTCGATGTTCTTCGCCGGCAACTCCCCGAGGATCGGGTAGTTCTCCTTCGTACCACCCGGCCCTCGCTTGTACTGCATAAAGACCAGGTTCCACAGCTCCATGTACCGGTCGCCGGCTTCCCAGTCTCCTTCAGCACCGTACTCGGGCCCGTTGTCGTACAGGATCTCCGAGCAAGGACCGCACGGCCCGGGGATGCCCATCGACCAGAAGTTGTCCTTCATCCCCAGCCGGATGATCCGGTCGTCGGACAACCCCGCGATACGCTTCCACAGCGCGATCGCTTCGTCGTCCTCGTGGTACACCGACACGTACAGCCGCGCCTCATCAAACCCCAGCCCGCCGTCGGACTGCGGTCGGGTGACCAGGTCCCAGGCGTACTCAATCGCCTTGTCCTTGAAGTAGTCCCCGAACGAGAAGTTGCCGTTCATCTGGAAGAAGGTGCCGTGCCGGGTGGTCTTGCCGACCTCGTCGATGTCCGGCGTACGAATGCACTTCTGCACGCTCGTGGCACGTGGGAACGGCGGGGTCACCTGCCCGGTGAAGTACGGCACGAACTGCACCATGCCGGCGTTGACGAACAGCAGGTTGGGGTCGTTCATGGCGGGCAGGGGCGCGCTGGGCACCACCGTGTGCCCCCGTTGCTCGAAGTAGTTCAGGAACCGGCGCTTGATCTCGGCGGTCCTCATCGGTGGTCGCCCTTTCGCATATGTGCTGTCTGTGAGGTGGTGATGTCAGTGATATCCGCGGTGAGTTCCCGAGCGCGGAGCGCAGCGTAAATCTCCGCTTCCCGATCGGCCATGCCCTCGCGGACGTCCTTCACAAAACTACGCACCGAGTCGAGGGCAGCGACAGTGATTTGACGGGCGGAAGCCGCGATACCGTGGGGAGTGTACGCCCGAGCGGCGCGAGACACTTTACGCGCGAGGAACACCCCCGCTGCCGCGCCCAGCCCGAGCCAGAACAACCGGCGCATCAGGCCTTCCTCCCTCGCAAGAAACCGAAGCGGTGACCGAGCTTGGACGCGAGGGCCAAGCGGACCGGCTCAACCACCCGGCTACGCGAGTCGGAGGTAGAGCGGCCGTTAACGCTGGGAAGCTCCCTCTTGGTGAGCCACTGGGTCCTCCCCCGCCGCTTGGTGGACCTCCATCCGCTGTTCTGACGGTTTTGGACAGCCCGGCGCAGGCCGTACCCCAAGGCGGCGACTTTCACCAGTGGGCCGGTGGCGGTGGCCCCCAACACCATCGTGAGATTGGCGATCGTGCCGGAGATCTGCTGCGCGTGGCCGGTAATGGTGTCCACGCGCGCAAGCTGGGCGTTGACCTCATCGAGTGACACACGCGCTTGGCCGAGTGCGGCATTCACCTGATCGACGGTTGTGTCGACCTTGTCGAGCAGCGGACCGGTACGCTCCGTTACCTCCTCAATGGCGCGGGTCGCGGCATCGACCGTGCGACACAAACGCAGTATCAGCACGATGAGCGCCCCCACGAGCAGCAGAAACGCTGCCGCCGCGAGCAAGGCCGCGATTTCACCACCGGACACGTTTGATCCCCTTTCGCCCGTCAGCTCTCACCGCTGGACGAACGAGACCCTACTCCCCGGAGTTCCACCGTTCGTCATCGAGGGCGTTACGGACCCAGATCGTCGCCACCGCGGCCGGACACGCCCGTGGGCTCGCACTGGGGGTCGGACTGGGGCTGACGTTGACAGGCCCGGGAGCGGGTTCTGAAGCCTCACAGTCCGGTTGATACACCCACAGGTCGAGGGTGTACTCGTCTAACCGCCAGCAGGTGTAGAAACCGCCGATGATGTCGGCAGGTGGGCAGCCGGTGACTTCCCACCGCTCCCATCCTTCTTCGACCAGTGCGCTGGTGAACGCCTCAGCGGTTGTCGTGGCGTCCCGCTCAGAGTGGTAGATGCGACTCCTGATCCGGCACTCCCCTACACACAGCCGACTTCCCAACGCCTCATCGGTGACCTCTACGGTCGCCCACTCCGGCAAGTCCAACGCATCCAAAGCCCGGTAGGCCGGATCGCGAGTGAACTCTCGAATCAGCAGGAACCCGGGGAGCGCCCCCAGTAGTACCAACGTGATGAAGCCCAGAGTGATCAGCCGTAGCCGCTGAATCTCCCGGATTTGACGACGCCACTCCGCCCGTCCCCCGATCGGGGGTCGAGTGATGCCCGACGTCCTCCGGCGTCGCCGAGGTGGGGAGGCCGAGCGTTCGGGGGTGGGGCCGGCGGTATCAGCCGGGCCGGGATCGGGGCCAGGCGGCCGCTCCGGCTCCAGATCAGCCTCCTGCAAAACCTCTGTCTGATACGTGTCTGCCTGATCCGGCTCGGGCTGATAGACCTCGGGCCGCTGGGGCTCGGGCAACTCGGATTGCTCCTTCTCGGGCTCACGCCCGGACTCCATGTAGAGCGGCTCGGGATGATCAAGAGTGCCTCCGGACCGCTCTGTCTCCTCAGCCGGCGCCCCATCCGGCCCGGGCCGCCACCGAGGCGTCGGCGGTAACCAGGTACGCGCGGATTCGGCGTCCATGTCGTCGGTGATCGCCGGAATCTCGCTGGTTACCTCACCGTCGATGACGACTGGCGCGATCGGGTACCCGTCGGTATCTACTCGACGGTCGCGACGCCCCCCGTCCGGATCGTTTTCCGGCGCCAGGAACTCATTGGGAACACTGCCCGGCGGCAGCAATTCAACTTGTTCGGTATCCAGCTGCCCGGGGTCGAGGCCCTCATCCGCGGACCATTGCCCGGCTTCCTGCTCCAGCTGGCCACGCCTTTGGAAAACACGCCGTGAACGGCTACTCCGCGTCACCATTCTCCTTTCCCGTCGCCCGAACAATACGACGCAGCCGTTCCCACCGCTCCCCCACCATCCGCTCTACTCCGTGCGTGGTAGGCCGGTAGTACCGGCGGTCGTCGATCTCCGACGGTGCGTAACGCTGAGCAACCACCCCTCGTGAATCGTCGTGTGGATAGCGGTATCCCACCCCGTGCCCCAACCCCCGGGCGCCGGGGTAATGCGCGTCCCGAAGATGCCGAGGCACCGGCCCGGTCCGCCCCGCCCGCACATCCGCGATCGCCTCATCCACAGCGGTAATGACCGCATTAGACTTCGGCGCCGTGGCCAGGTGAATCACCGCCTGCGCGAGATTGATCCGCCCCTCTGGCAGCCCAACCCGCTCCACCGCTTCCGCAGCCGCCACCGCGATCTGCAGCGCCGTGGGGTCGGCCATACCCACATCCTCACTGGCGAAGATGATCAGCCGGCGCGCGATGAAACGAGGATCCTCTCCGGCGACCAACATCCGTGCCAGCCAGTGCAGCGCCGCGTCCACATCGGACCCTCGCATGCTCTTGATGAGCGCGCTGGCGATGTCGTAGTGGGAGTCGCCGTCCCGGTCATACCGTAGCGCCGCGGTGTCGATCGCCCCCTCAGCCGTGGCCAGATCGACCACATCCATCCCCCGGGCCTGCGCTGAGGCAGCCGCAGCCTCCAACGCCGTCAACGCCTTACGCGCATCCCCCGCAGCGAGCCGAACCAGATGATCACGCGCGTCATCAGCCAGCCGGACTTGCCCGTTCAGCCCGCGAGGATCAGCCACTGCCCGCTCCAGCAGAGTACGAATGGCCGGCTCAGTGAGCGGGCGCAACGTGAGCAGGACACACCGCGACAACAACGGCCCCACGATCGAGAAGTAGGGATTCTCGGTGGTGGCAGCCAACAGCGTGATCGTGCGATCCTCCACCGCGGCCAACAGAGAGTCCTGCTGCGTCTTGGTAAAGCGGTGCACCTCGTCTATGAACAACACCGTCTGGCGCCCTGTAGAACGACGCTGACGGCGCGCGGTGTCGATGACGGCGCGGACCTCCTTCACCCCCGCTGACAGAGCCGACAGCGACACCACATGACGCCGGGTGGAACGAGCTACCAGAGAAGCGATCGTGGTCTTGCCACACCCCGGCGGTCCCCACAACACCACCGACAGCGGCGCATCCCCGGTCACCAACTGCCGCAGGGGCGCCCCCGGAGCGAGCAGATGATCCTGCCCCACCAACTCATCCAGAGTCCTCGGACGCATCCGCACCGCCAACGGCGCATCCGCGTCAGGTTCCCCCTCCGGGCTAATCCCACCCACGGCCCCCGTCACGCCCGTCCCCGACATCACGTCCGGCTGCGAAGGCCCCAGCTCGAACAGACTCACGCCCACCGACCCTATCGCCCAAGGTGATCCCACCCGCCCGATAGACAAGTCAGGGCTTAGCGGGCTGCCACGTCGCTTCTGATGCTCGGGTCGCCTAGCAGAAGCCCATGCCCTGCCCTCTAGGCCAAGGTCCTAGCCGCGGAACACCCCCACATGCGTGGGGAGGACTCAGCCCGGGCGCGCCTGGGTGGGCGGTTCACGGGAACACCCCCACATGCGTGGGGAGGACGGACGCATGTCAGTCGAGCACATGGCGCTGGTGGGAACACCCCCACATGCGTGGGGAAGACACCGGAGAGCTCGGCGGCCAAGCGGAAAACCCGGGAACACCCCCACATGCGTGGGGAAGACGCATCCTCAGTCCCCTCAGACGGAGGCTCTAGCGGAACACCCCCACATGCGTGGGGAAGACTCAATCGACACCGCTCCGGTGTGCCCCGACTGAGGAACACCCCCACATGCGTGGGGAAGACAGGAAGCGACCTGCACTTTTACACGTTGCCTTACATAACTGGACCGATTCTGTCCGCAAGCTTCACTCGCCACCCCCACCTCAAAACGGAACAAAAATACACATACCTTAAGGTCGACACAGAGGCCGCTCTTGGAGAAACACTGTAATCGTTGCCCTCTAAGCACAATGCGGACAGCTTCTGTCCGCGTCACCGTCGCGTTCGATCCAGGATGACCTCTTTAAAGCGAGCCGCCTCCGCCCAGAACCGTCACACACGGCCGATACCCAACAGTCTTACGGCGAACTGTTGAAGGACGCACATGGACGGGATCCCCGGGAACGCAACTTGCCACCCAAATCACCTCATCACACAGAAACACCAAAGCTAATTTCACGCATTCATTCACCACTAGATTTAAATAGATAAATATTTCCCACAAACATCACCCTCCAGCGTTAGAGAACATAGATAGAAATGCTCCCCGCACCTAAAGGAACTCGTGACGCTCAGATGCGCAATCTTCTCGTACTCTCTTTTGGCTTCTGCTAGTAGACCCTTTGCCTCTATGCGACCGTGACCATCTAGGCAGTTCGACACGGCTAGACAGCTCCTGAGAGGTGACCGGCTATCTGACCAGCTGTACCGACATCGACCGCTACCACCGATAGCCAGCAGCAATGGCGATCAGACCTACTCCCAGCTCCCTGGACCCGGCCCCTCCCTCTTGGGAAAACGACCAGGTGTGTAATGAAAACACAAGCTTCTTGCGGGGAAGACACAGAAAAGCCAAAGGTAAGTGGTAACGACGCTAGGGCTAGTCACTTCCTTCTCCGGAAAGGCTCTCACCACACAAACGGTGCGCCCCACGCGATAGGAAGGACTATGCGCGCCTCAAGTAATCGGCCTGGTGAAAGCGCAGGGTGTGGCACCTAGAGGTCGGTGAGGTGACTGGGTTGATCTCCGGTGGCAAGCCGTTCCGGAGCGCAGGGGCGCGAGGTGGTCCGGGGATCGGAAGTGGTGCGGCAGCTCTGATCTCCCGATCTGGCCAGGTTGGGTGGTGACCGTCCGGTGGCGGGTCCAGTGAGGTTTGTTCCAAGTCGGGATTGCAGGTGGTGCTAAGTGGCGCCTAGCCGATGGTGAGAGGGGCAGTACATGGCTGCTGGGAGAGCGCCTGAAGGCTTCTCTGTGTGAGCTAAGAGATAGCTCGATAGCTCTTCGGTGGTTGGACATGGTTGGGTGCCCCGCGGTGGTGTCCCGGTGGTGGGTGCGGGTGGGTGTGGTCGGCTGAGCGGGCCAGGGTGGCGGCCGGTTGGTGGCTGGTTGGGGCCGGTGGCCTTGATGCGGTTGTGGGTGGGGGTTATCTGCGCAGGTGGTAGGGGTGGCGCAGGGCCCGCCGGTTGGGGTCAACCCAGGCCGGGGGAATGAATTCGGGAAGCCGGTCGGGTCCGAGTCTGATCTGCCAGTGGCCGTAGTGGATCTCCCGGTGATGGAACCGGCACAGCAGGACGGCGTTGTCCAGGCTGGTAGGGCCCCGTCAGCCCAGTGGGTGATGTGGTGGGCCTCGTACCAGACCACCGGCCGATCACAGGCGGGGAACGCACACCCCTGTCCCGCAGGATCAGGGCCCGGCGCAGCGGTCCGGTGATCAGCCGCCGCACCCGTCCCACATCGAGGACCTGCCCGGCCCCACCGAGCACGGCGGGTAGGAGTTGCGCGTCGCAGGCCAGACGGCGGGCCGCCGGGTGAGGGGTTCCCTGGTGTCGAGGGTGGCGGTGGCGTGTTGGAGGTGTTCCCAGGGGAGGGTGACGGTCACCTGAGACCGCTCCCCACCATGGTCGGGTAGCTCCCCGAAGGTCAGGAGGCACTGGCAGGCCTCCACCAACGCATCCGCCAGGCGTTGAGGGCGGGTGCGGGGGGGCGGGCCCCTCCGGCCCGGTGGGGAGCGGCACCGCCAGAGGGTCGAGGGCGGCGCGGACTACCGCGGCGTCCTCACTGCCGAGCAGGCCTCGCAGCAGC
>PKFB01000048.1 GCA_002919305.1 Actinomycetales bacterium | reverse complement strand
GACGGGGACACCGTCTCTGCCGTGGTTGACGAGTCGTCGACCTCCACCACGTCGGCGATCACGACCGTGATGTTGTCCGGGCCACCCGACTCCAGCGCCGCATCCACCAGCTGACGCGCGCACTCCTTTCGATCTGGATGGGAGCGCAGGAGCGTCGCGATGGTTTCGTCGGTGACCACGTCGGACAGGCCGTCGCTGCACAGCAGAAGTCGGTCAGCGACCTGGGGCGCCAACTCCCGACACGTGACTTTCATCTGCGAATTGCCGTGTACGGCCCGGGTGATCAGTGAGCGTCGTGGATGGTGACGGGCCTCTTCCGCGGTCAACAGGCCCTGATCGACCAAGTCCTGGACAAAGGTGTCGTCTCGAGTCAGGCGCTGCAGTTCGTCGTCACGGAGCAGGTAAGCCCGGGAGTCTCCTACATGGAGCAGGAATATTCGGTCAGATACCAACAGAATGGCAGTGACCGTCGTGCCCATACCGGCACGAGAGGGGTCCTCCGCCACCGCTTGCCGGATATCCCGGTTGGCCACCTCCAGGGCAGCCAACAGCTCGGAGGTCGGATCAGAGGCCTCATCGGTGTGAGAGGCCTCTTCCAAGGGGGAGAGCGCGCGGATGACGATGTCGCTGGCCAGTTCCCCTGCGGGTCCGCCGCCGATACCGTCAGCGACCACCAACAGCTGGGAACCGGCGTACATGGAATCTTCGTTGTTTTGCCGTATCCGGCCGATATCGGTCATCGCCACCGCGCGTAGTGTGAGGCTCATACTATCCAGGCTGCCAACAAGCAGAGCGGGGCGTCTGTACGCACTTCTGCGTATCGTTAGGCCATGATGCCGGGTCCCATGGTGGGTCGCGCCCGTCAGTTGGCGGAGCTCGTACGTGTCTGGTCCGTTGTCGCCAATAGCGACAACCCGGCATCCCGTGCGGCCGTGATCACCGGCGAGGCCGGCGTCGGCAAGAGCTTGTTGGTCGCTGTGGCGCTGGAGGAGTTCTCGCCACGGCCGGCGAGCGTGTTATTCGGGACCGCGCGGGTGCACTCCCCTGCGCCGTATGACTGGCTGGCCGCGGTGCTCGGCGGTCGGGATCTCAACGATCTGCCAGGGCCGCCGGATGCGTTAGCGTGGCTGGCCCAGCGCCCTGACGCGCCTCAGGAGCGGTACGCCCCCACCGCGATGCTGCGTTTGGCGGTACGCGTCGTCCGCGCCCTGGTGGGGGACGGGCCGGCGGTGCTGGTCGTCGAGGATCTGCATGCGCTCGATCCGGCCAGCCTCAACCTGATTGGAGAGCTGGCCCGTACTCCCGACCTGCCGGTGCTGTTGATAGTCACCAGTCAGCCCCCGGGGAGCGCGGTGGCGCCCCAACTGGCGGCCCGGACGCTGGCCCGGGTCTCCGGGACCCCTGGCGCGGTCCGGCAGCATCTGACGCCTCTGGGGCGGGCTGATGTGGCCGAGATGCTCCGTCACGCCTATGCCGGATGCGGTGAGGTGTCCGCCAAGGTGGTCCGGGCGGTGTGGGAGCGGACTGGCGGAAATCCGTACCTGGTGAATGAACTGTTGGCGACCGCCCGGCACCGGAGACCCGAAGCGTTGCTTTTAGAACCGCTGCCGGATCACCTCCGGCCCGCCACGTGCTCATCTGCGCCGGTGGCGGTTGATTTGACTGATCGTGAGATCGAAGTGCTGCGGTGTCTGGCGGCGGGCATGTCAAATAAGCAGGTAGCTCGGTCATTGGGTATCTCAATTCGGACCGTCGCCGTTCACGTGTCCAATCTGCTGCGCAAGACGCGCTCGGCGTCGCGGACCGAAGCGGCGTTGTGGGCCATCCGTCACGACCTGGTCAGGGACGTCGGTACTCCGGTGGCCTGAGTATCATGATCATGCAGCCGGAGTGTGTGTGATTAGCGATATGTCGCTCGCTAATCCGTCGGAAAATCCGGTTGATCCTGAAGGTCAGGTGTGTCGCTGGCGTGCGGCCAGAGAAATCCGCCGTTACAGACGGTCAGAAATCAAGGTCGGCGGCGGAGTGGGAAGGTGTACGAACAAGCCGCGCGAGGCAAAAGCCGAGCTGAGAGCGGGATTCAGCTCGTAAAGCTTCATGATCATTTTTCGCGCTGCGATGAGAAGTTATCTGGAATGATTCGAAAGTACTGATTCCCGGGTGGCGGTTCATCATGTTTTGGCTGGTGTACTCCCGTGAAGGACCGTTTTCCGGGGTGGTAAAGCAACTTCTTGCCTACTGTACGATTTGATGGTTACTTATATAGGCAGACCTTCAAGTCATCGGTCCAATGGGGAGGCGACGATGGCTGCCGTCGTGCGAGAAGACACGCGTGAACAGGCTGAACAGCTGGTGGAGCGGTGGCGTCGGGAGTCCACTGCGGACAGTCCGGCTGGGCCTTTGTACGCCGGTGGTGAGTACGTCGAAACTGACATCATCTACGCGACCATCGTGGGTTCCGGTCAGTGTGGAACCGTGTGTACCGGCTCGCGTACCCGGCTCTGCTGCTGACGTCCACTGAAAACCGTTGATGTCTGATTCTGACCGTGAGGGCGGGGCCTTCACGGCATCACTGGGCTGCCTGGTGGAGCCGACACTGGCCGCTTTGGCAGCCCAGCTTGATGCCATTACCGACCTGACCCCCGCTGAGCGTCGCGTTTTCAGCGAGGGGGCCGCCACCGCCCTGTACGAGACGGTGCATCGCAAGGTCGCCCGGGTATTGCTGCTGGAGCTTCACGCGGCGCGAGTAACCGGGAAACTCACCGCGGCCACCTCACAGCAACGGTGGGAAGAGTTTCTGGCGCTGTCAGCCACCGTGGATTTTTGGGATTCCCTCGCGGAGCACTATCCGGCGCTTTCCCCACGACTGCGACGGGTCATCGACAACCGATGCACGGCCGCCTTGACCGTGGCGCGTCGATTCGCCGCTGACCGGGGCGCGTTGGGGGCGCTGCCAGGTGCTGATGTAGGTGAAGTCACCCAGGTGCGGTTCAGCGCCGGAGACAGCCACCGGGGCGGCCAGACCGTCACCGTGCTGCGCGGCACTGATGGGCAGGTGGTGTACAAGCCCAGATCCGTCGCGGTCGATGCGGCGTTGGGTGACTTCCTGCGGTGGATCCTCCCCGACGAGCCGGCGGCGACCCGCATCCGCGTCCCGGCCGTGCTGGTCCGGGACGGCTATGGCTGGGCCGAGTACATCCCGCACCGATATTGCGCGAACAGCATCGAGCTGGAGGCCTTTCACCGGGCCCTCGGGCACTGGTTGGCGGTCATGCGTCTGCTCGGCGCCAGTGATCTGCACGCGGAGAACCTCATCGCCTGCGGTCCGGTCCCAGTGGTCGTGGACTGCGAAACGCTGTTCACGCCGCTGCCGCCCGCCAAGCCTATGGGGCTGGGATTGGCCACGGACCGCGCCGCAGCCCTGATCGACGGCACCGTCGCGCGAACGGGCTTGCTTCCGGGCCGAGGCGTGGCCCTGGGGTGGCGGGGTGTGGACATCTCAGGTGCGGGTGCCCTCCCCGGTGAACAGCCAACCATCGCGCAGCCGGTGATCGTTGACGAGGGAACCGATCAGGCCCGGATGGGGATAGCCCGGCTGGAGCTCAAACCAGCCGCCAACCAGCCCAGTGATAAGCCGGTGCTGGACCGGTACTGGGGCCGGGTGATCGCCGGATTCGACGAACTGACCGCGGCGCTGATCGCGCTGGACCGTGCGGGGCGGCTCGCCCCTGCCCTCAGCGGCTTCGCCGACTGCCCGATCCGGGTGGTACCGCGCGCCACAGAGGTGTACGCGGAGCTGGAACGGATGCTGTGGCATCCGGTTTCGCTGCACGACCAAGCGACCGCGGTCGCCCGCGCCACCGATGTGTTGACCAGGATGGCCCGCAACAGCGCGGGAGCACCCGACGATTCAGCCGTGGTCAAGGCCGAGGTCGCCGAACTGCTCGACGGAGACATCCCGCTGTTCACCACCACACCCCGTCGAGGTCGACTGACCGGTCCGCGAGGCACCGGCTGGCTGCCGGAGAAAAACCTGATCGACGAGGCGTTGCAACGGTGGCGCGCCGCCGACATTGACCTGGAGCGGGAGGTCATCAGGGCGACGCTGGTCAGCGCCTATCTCAACGAAGGGTGGCTGCCCGGCGAGGAATCGCTGCGGGTGACGGAGGTCGACACCGACAACCTGGAGCGTCGCCGCCGGGCGCTGGCCGCTGAGATCGTTCGTCAAATCCAACAGGAGGCCATCACAGGTGACGACGGCACCGTCACCTGGATAGCCCCGGTGCTCAACGACACCGGGTGGGCGGTGCAGCCTTTCAGCGCCGACCTGTACGGTGGGCTGACCGGCATGGCGCTGCTGCTGGCCGCGTACCTGCGGGAGGTCAGCCATGGCCGCGCCGACGAGGTACCTGGCCTGGAGGCGACGCTCAACGCCACCCTGCGGACCCTGCGTCTGACAGAGGACTGGCGGGCGAACCAGCAGCGGGCCGGGACCCGGCTCCGTCCGCTCACGCCCGGCGGATACATCGGCCTGGGCTCCCGCGTGTGGGCCTGGCTGCTCCTGGAGCGATGGGGAGTGACCGGAGCCGAGGGAGTAGAGCGCGCCCGTGCCCTCGCCGAGCTCATCCCTGAGTCCGTGGCGGCGGATGAGGTTTTCGATGTGCTGGTAGGCACGGCCGGGGCGATTGTGCCGCTGCTGCAGCTGGCCGCGCGTACTGGAGAAACACGGTGGCTCACGGTGGCGGTATCGGCCGGTGACCGCTTGCTGGAGGCGGCGCGACGCCGTGATGACGGTGCCGCCTACTGGCCCACCGCGCGCTGGCCGAACGGATTAGGAGGCTTCGCTCACGGCACAGCTGGTATCGGGTGGGCCCTGCGTCGGTTGGCGCTGGCCACCGACGATGCGCGGTTCCACCAGATGGCCGACGCGGCGGCCGCCTTCGACGAGTCTCTGTACGACCCCCAGGTCGCGGGCTGGCGGGATCGACGGGACCTCGATCAGGTGCCGGCCGCCTGGTGTCATGGCTCGGTTGGGATCGGATTAGCGGCGGCTGACCTGCTCCGACGCGTACCGGCTCCCACTGCGCAGGCCGCAGACCACAGACAGGCGTACGCGGAGGTGCTCCGCCGCGCCGTCACCCCGACCTACACCAACGGTCTGGGGTGGAACCACACGCTCTGCCACGGGGACCTGGGAAGCTGGGAGCTGCTGGATACCGCTATAGCCGCCGGTCTGGGACCCACTGGCCTGGACCGCCCCACCCTCGACGCCCAGATCATCGCGAGTGTGGAACGACACGGACCGGTGAGCGGTATCGCTCGGGATGCTTTCTCACCCGGCCTGCTCCCTGGGGTCGGTGGTGTGGCCTACCAGCTGCTGCGCCTGCATCCCGAATCCGACCTGCCGTCGGTGCTCATCGCCGGAGGTGATCCGATCTGAGCACCGACAGCGTCTCCATCTCCGCTGAGCTGGAGACCCCCTACTGGCGGTTGGAGGACACGCAGGAACGGGGGAGCGGCGGCTGGCAAGCGGCCCGTCGGGTGGGTACGGCGATTCGTCTCGTCGTGGGCATCATTCGACGGGCCGCGCCCTACCAGGCCGCGGTGGTGTTGATCCTGCAGCTGCTGTCGGGCGCGGCCACCGCGTTTGGGCTGCTGGCCACCACCAGCGTCTTGGAGGAACTGTTAGCCGAGGGGCCGACGGCGAGGCGGTTGTGGGAGGCCCTGCCCGACCTTGCCTTGTTAGTTGCGGCGTTCGCGGCGCGCGGAGCCATGGATACCGGGGTAGCCCTAGCGCAAGCTCGGCTGGTACCGGCCGTGCGTCGGGAAGCCGAGGAGCGGCTCGTCGACGCCAGCCTGCGGGTGGGGCTGGCCGCCTTCGATGACGCCTCGTTCTATGACCGGATGCACCGGGCCCGCGACCGCGGGCTGATGCGGCTCGAGCAGGCCGTCGAAGAGGTGGTCGTCGTCATCGGCGCGTTGCTGGCCGTAGTCGCGGCGGCCGGGAGCTTGAGCGTCCTGCATCCCCTGCTGCTGCCGGTGTTGCTGCTGGGGGTGTTGCCTGAAGGCTGGGCGGTGCTGCGGGCAGCCCGCCTGGAGTACGA
Source organism: Actinomycetales bacterium (assembly GCA_002919305.1). Lineage (GTDB taxonomy): Bacteria > Actinomycetota > Actinomycetes > Mycobacteriales > Micromonosporaceae > RSA1. The sequence goes on along the minus strand of PKFB01000048.1, from coordinate 47,707 downwards.
CAGCCTGAGCCGGACAATCAGCTGGCAGCGGCGCGTATGGATGATCATCGAATTGGCGACCACGCGTCAGGCGGCCGGGGAGATCAGGGCCTACCAGGCCGCTCCGTTCGTGCTGCAGGAGTACCGGCAGGTCGCCGACGCGCTGCGCGACAACCAGATACGGGTCGGCGTGGCTCAGGCCCGGACCCGGGCCCTGGGCAGGGCCATGGCCGGCGTGGGCATCGGTGCCACCTTCACGGTGCTCGGACTGCTGCTGTACGCCGGGTGGATCCCACTGGCCGTGGCCGGGACCGCGGTGGTGGCGGTCCGGACCGCCACCGGCTCCCTGAGCCGTCTGGTCTTGGCCGCCAACGAACTGTTCGAACACGGCCGCTACATCGCCGACTATCAGAGTTTTCTCGCCGACGCCGAGAGCCGGGCTCCACGCCCCACCGGCCGGGCGGCTCCCACAGCGCCACGTGAGATCACAGTGGACAATGTCAGCTTCCGGTACCCGGGCAGTCCATCGGATCAGTTTGCGCTGCGGGATGTCTCCCTGACTATCCACACCGGACAGACGGTGGCCCTGGTAGGGGAGAACGGATCAGGGAAGAGCACCCTCGCCAAGCTGATCGCCGGTTTGTATCGGCCCACCACGGGACGGGTGACCTGGGATGGGATCGACCTGACCGAACTGAACCCGGACAGCATCGCCGACCGGGTGGTGATGGTGTCGCAGGAGCCGGTGAAGTGGCCACACACCGCCCGGGTCAACGTGCGGCTGGGGCGTTACAACCGGTCGGATCCCGACGATGTCGCGCTGACCGAGGCCGCCGAACAAGCCCGGGCCGACGAGGTCATTGCACGGTTACCGCGCCGGTGGGACACCCTGCTGTCGAAGTATTTCCGGGGCGGCCATGAGCTGTCCGGCGGGCAGTGGCAGCGTCTGGCCGTGGCGCGGGGCCTATTCCGGGACGCGCCGCTGCTGATCTGGGACGAGCCGACCGCTCCGTTGGACGCTAAGGCGGAGTACGCCGTGTACGAGTCGCTGCGTCGCCTGGCCGGAGGACGCACCGTCGTGCTGATCACCCACCGGATGGCCAGCGTCCGCCACGCCGACCGGATCTACCTGCTCCACGAAGGACGGATCGTCGAGCAGGGCACTCACGACGAGCTGATCGCGTTGGGAGGCCGGTACGCCGAACTCCACGCGATTCAGGCCAGACTGCACGGAGGCATCGAACCCGAGCCGCGGCAGCAAACCCATGAGCGGGGCGACCCCGTGCCGCAGCACGGGTAGCCGCCGCCGTGCGTACCGGTCGCGCCCGCCGGGCGCCACACCGGATGAACGCAACCGGATACCGAGGGCTGAAGGACGACGGCGGGAAGCGGCGTGAGGCGGGAGGAGACGGTGACCGATATCGACTGGCACACCCTGGCCCGGGATCTTCAGGGCCCGCTGGTTCTGGCAGGCGACCCTCAGCATGTCTGGGCCCGTAAACGGTTCGTGGCTCTGGGGCACGACACGCTTCCAGCGGCGGTGGCGTACTGCGTCGACGCCACCGACGTGGCCCACGCGCTGCGGTTCGCCCGGTCGAGACAGGTGCCGTTCGCGGTCCGCGCCACCGGGCACAGCTTCGCCGACCACTCCTCCACCCCCGGACTGCTGATCGACGTCAGCCGGCTGACATCGATCACCCCCACTGCGGGCGGCGCCGACGCGGAGACCGTCACGGTGGGCGCTGGAGTCGGAGTGGGAGAACTGGTCGATCGGCTCACCCAGTGGGGCCGGAGCCTACCGACGGGCTCCTGCCCCACTGTGGGGATCGCCGGCTTGACCCTGGCCGGTGGGTTCGGACTCCTCGGCCGCGACCTGGGGTTGACCACCGATCACCTGCGCGCTGCCGAGGTGGTCCTGGCCGACGGCAGCATCATCACCGTTGATGACGACCACGACTCGGAGCTGTGGTGGGCCCTGCGGGGGATCGGGGGCGCCCATATCGCGGTGGTCACCACGCTCACCTTCCACACCCTTCCGGTCGCGCCGGTGACGACCCTGTACGCGCGTTGGCCGTTTCAGGACGCGGTGACGGTGATCGACCAGTGGCAGCGGCTGGCTCCCGAAGCCCCTGACCAGGTCACCGCCGAACTCCTCATGACCGCCCCGGATCTCCTGACCGAACCGCCCACGGTGGAGTTGTTCGGGACCAGCCGCGGCGACCCCACCCTTGCGGAGAACTGGCTGGCAGGCTTCGTGGCCTCGGTAGGGCGGCGCCCCACCGAGGCGGGGACGCGTACCCTCAACCGTCGAGAGGCCGCCCGGTATCAGGCCGGCTGGATCGGCCGGACCCACCACGAGGTATGGATCCCCGACGGACCATTCGAGCAGCCGGGGCACCAGTTGGTGAAGTCGGAGTTCTTCGACCAGCTGTTACCGGTGGAGGCGATCGCGCAGCTGGTCGACGCCATCGCCGCGGATCGGATTTTCGTGGAGCATCGCGAGGTGGAGTTCATTCCGTGGCAGGGCGCCTATGCGCGTGTGTCCCCAGCCGACACGGCTTTTGTGCACCGTCGGGCCCGTCTCATGCTCAGACATACCGTGCTCACCGGCTCCTCCACCACACCGCAGCGCCGCCAGGCCGCGCAGCGGTGGCTCACCCGTTCCTGGGAGGCGGTGCATCCGTACGGCTCCGGCCGGGTCTACCAGGGGTACCCCGATCCTGAACTGGCCGACTGGGCAGACGCCTACTACGGCGCGAATCTGCCCCGTCTCGCCGCGGTCAAGGCCACCTATGACCCGGATGGTCTTTTCGTATCTCCCCAACCCATCCCACCGCATTGGGTACGCCCGTCGCACAGTTCGTGAACGCCACTGATACGTCAGGCGGGCGTGGGATCGGATAAACGGTGATAGCCGTTCAACCGGATTACTGCGAAGTTCGGCGTAACAGGTGACCGAACGTGTCTGAGTTCCCATACATGATGTTGCCTGGCCGGCACTTCATGATCGTGCGGCGGTGACGAAACGCACCAGCATGTGCTCAATTCTGCTCAGGAGGAATATATGAGTGGCTCCCACTCGTCCTCGTTTCCGTCACCACAACCTTCCACCCAGCCGTTACCCCTCACCGGTACCCCTCCACACGAGCAGTGGTGGCGTCCATGGGTGCCGGACCGGTGGCAAGGGTGGGTCGCGTTAGCGCTCGCTTTCGTGCTCGGAACATGTATCGGTGGGGCTGCGGGAGAGGAGGACACCACACCGACGTCGAATGAATGGTCGAGCTCCATGGTGACCTCTGAATCGTCTAGACCACCCATGTTCGTTGAATCGCCTAGCCCACTTGTGTCCATCTCCCCGACCTCCGCGGCGCCATCTGTATCACCCATTGATTCGCCGGAGGCGAACAGCGTGTATTACCGCAACTGTGATGCGGCGCGGGCGGCTGGTGCGGCTCCGTTGTATCGAGGCGAGCCTGGGTACCGTCCAGGACTGGACCGGGATGGTGACGGCGTAGCGTGCGAATAGTATGACGATGCGCGGATCGTGACAGGAACAGACTCCCCGGCCCTGAGGGTCTTGTACTCCCTGGGCCGGCCACGGTGACGGCGTCCGCGGGGGTCGAGGTGGTCATCCTGTGAGGACCTTATGAACCTCACCCGACGGATTTTCCAGACGCTGCTCACAGCGCGGCGATCTGAGTTACCGTGAACCTTCCCTGCCCCAACACCATCTGGCCAATCCCGCAACACCCGGTGACCGGTCAACGGCCGGTCGCCTCGTCCGTCAGGAGCGGTCGTGCAGCCATGGCCCGGCTCGGCTTATCCGCTAGGCGCGAACTTCGACGGCACCGGGACTAACTTCGCGCTGTTCTCTCAGGTGGCCACTCAGGTTGAGCTGTGTCTGTTCGACGCTGACGGCACCGAGACCCGCGTGCCGCTTCCCGAGGTCGACGGTTACGTCTGGCATGGATACCTGCCGGGGATTGGGCCCGGCCAGCGGTACGGCTATCGGGTTCATGGCCCATACGACCCGGCCCGAGGTCTGCGGTGTGACCCGTCGAAACTCCTGGTAGACCCGTACGCCAAAGCGGTCTGTGACGCGAACACCTGGGATGAATCGCTGTTCGGGTATCAGCTCGGGGCGCCGCATATTCGCAACCAGAAGGATTCTGGACCGTACGCGCCGAAATCGGTGGTGATCAACCCATTCTTCGACTGGGGGAGCCACCGGCCGCCTCGGATCCCGTACCACGAAACGGTGATCTATGAGGCGCACGTGCGGGGCCTGACGATTAACCACCCCAAGGTGCCCCCTCACCTCCGTGGCACCTACGCCGGTCTGGCGCATCCGGCGGTGATCGAGCATCTGACTCGGCTGGGGGTCACCGCGGTGGAGCTGATGCCGGTCCACCAGTTCATCACTGATCATCACCTTGTCCAACGTGGACTGGCCAATTACTGGGGTTACAACACCCTCGCTTTCTTCGCCCCTCATGCCCAGTACGCCGCCAGTGGTGACGACGGATCTCAGGTGCAGGAATTCAAGATGATGGTGAAGACCCTGCACGAGGCGGGCATCGAGGTGATCCTCGATGTGGTCTACAACCACACCGCGGAGGGCAACCATCTCGGCCCCACGTTGTCCATGCGGGGCATCGACAACACCGCCTACTACCGGTTGGTGGAAGGCGAGCCCTACTACTACATGGACTACACCGGGACCGGAAACTCCCTCAACGTCCGGAACCCCTTCACGCTGCAGCTGATCATGGATTCGCTGCGGTACTGGGTGACGGAGATGCGGGTGGATGGCTTCCGCTTTGACCTGGCCGCCTCCCTGGCGCGGGAGTTTTATGACGTGGACCGGCTGGCCACCTTCTTCGACATGGTGCAGCAGGATCCCGTGATTCGGCAGGTGAAGCTCATCGCCGAGCCGTGGGACGTGGGGCCCGGAGGGTATCAAGTCGGAAACTTTCCTCCTTTGTGGACAGAATGGAACGGTAAATACCGGGACACTGTTCGTGATTTCTGGATCGGCCGCCCCGGCACCTTGGGGGAGTTCGCCTCACGGTTGACCGGCTCTAGTGATCTGTATCAATCCGATGGGCGTCGCCCGTACGCGTCGATCAACTTCATCACGGCGCATGACGGGTTCACCCTGGCAGACCTGGTCTCCTACAACCACAAGCACAACGAAGCGAACGGCGAGGACAACCGGGACGGGGAGAACCACAACCGGTCTTGGAACTGCGGGGTGGAAGGTCCCACCGACGATCCTGAGATCCTGAGCCTGCGAACCCGGCAGCGGCGGAACATGATCGCCACTTTGCTGCTGTCGCAGGGAGTTCCGATGCTGCTGCACGGCGACGAGATCGGCCGTACCCAGCAGGGCAACAACAACGCCTACTGCCAGGACAACCCCATCAGTTGGGTGGACTGGCGGCTGGCAGAGAAGGAGAAACACTTCCTGGCCTTCACCGCCGCGATGACGCGGTTCCGACGCGAGCACCCGGTGTTCCGGCGCCGCCGTTTCTTCCAAGGGCGGCCGCTGCGTACCGGTGATGAACTGCGCGACATCGCCTGGTTCACCCCCCAGGCGCGGGAGATGAACGACCACGACTGGGACGCCGGCTTTGGTAAGGCACTGACCGTGTTCGTCAACGGTGACGCCATTCCGGACCGGGACGTGCGGGGGCAACGGGTCACCGACGACTCGTTCCTGCTGTGTTTCAACGCCCATCACGAGGACGTGCCGATGACCGTGCCGGACGCCAGCTACGGCGAGGAGTGGGCGGTGGCGGTAGACACCGTGACCGGGGAGGTCAATTTCGATCTTTCGGGAACCGTGCAGCTGCCCATCGGACGGTCCCGGAAGCGGATCCGACGGTTTAAAGCGAATGAGACCATCAGGGTGAAGGCACGGTCGCTGCTGGTGCTACAGCGGGTGCGCTGACCGACAACCTGTATTGAAAACCTGTGCTGACCGGAAGGCCCGGACCGCGCCACGATCGGCCGCCAGGCCCGGACCATCCGGTGCAGGTCAACGGCGGGCTCCCCTGTGGGGTTCCTCCTTCGCAGGAGTTTCGCAGGAGGCGCCCTCAGACCTCAGCACATCCTCAGTACATCGACAGGTGGACGTGGTTGGTGTGATCGCCCGAGGGCGTACCGTCGCCGTTGGTGTAGGCGCGCCATCCGGTCGCGGGGTGCCAGATCTGGTTGAACCAGATCACGTACATGACCCCTAGGCGGTCAGCGTTCTCGACGAACCAGGCGGCGAGGTTGTCGCCGTACTCCCGGTCATCCCCGGTCGCTACGCCACCGAAGGTGTCCTCCTGGGCGGCGAAGTCACACGCCCGTCCCTTGGGGTGCTCCCCGTTACCGCCGGTGCGGAAGCAGGCGACGTATCGGGTGAAGCCGGCGTTTTGGGCTTCCTGGAGGGCGTGCAGGGTACGCGGGGTCAGGCAGCCGTCCGTGGTGGGGTCGTCCACTGAGCAGCTCTCCTCGGGCCAGCTGCCGTCGGGGTTGCGCGGCGCTGGAGCGGCGGCCGCCGCGCCGGAATCGGTGGAGTCAGTGGAAGCACTGGGGCCCTCGGTCTCCTCACCGCCACCGGCCTCGGTCAGGGCTTGCTCAACCTGGTCGCGGATCCGCTCCATCTCGGCCAGTTGTTCCTGCTGCTCGGCGATCTCGGAGTCGACGGCGTCCCGTTGCGTCCTCAGCTCATCGCGGGCATGCCGGAGTGAGGAGAGCCGTTCGTGGTCCTCACGGGCTAAGCGGCCGATCAGGGTGGCGGTGTCCAGCAGAGAGTCAGGTGAGCCGTCCTGCAGCAGCGCACTCCATCCGTAGAGCTGGCCCGAACGGTAGGTGGCGTCAGCCAAGGTTTCGACGTACTCGGTGAGGCTGGCGATCTCGGCTTCCGTCTCGGTGATCTGGTCCTGTAACTCGGCCAACCGGGCCTGTGAGGCCTGCAGCGCGGCCTGCGCCTCGGCGTAGCCTCGGGAAGCCGCTTCGAGTTGTTCGAGAAGGGTGGCGTTGCCGCCTTCCGGGTCAGCGTTGGTGTGGCCAGAAGCGGGGGAGCTCGGGATGAGAAGCGTACCGATCATGGCCGCTGTCGTGGCGGCCAGAACGATGACGCGTCGAGGGAACGGTTGTAAGAACGGTGTTGACGTCACGAGCGGTCCTTCCGTCGACCGCCTACCGGGTTAGCTGACGGGTTCGGGCCCGGAAGTGGTGGCCCTACCGCATCGGAGGTGCAGGACGCGGATTCACCCCATATGGATTGGGTCCCCGGCTCGTCCGGCGGGCGCCAGGACGATTCGGCGGTGCCGCTGCCGCGCCACTTTTCTTCGACGCTGGGGGTACAGCGGCCTCGGTTAGCTTACCGAAAGTGACGTCGAGCGCTACCCCGCTGTGAGATGAAAATGTCGTCGGTCAATGTGTTGCCCGGTGCCCAAGCTCCTATCAGGAGAGTCGTTCAATTGACAAAGCCGCAGGTAGAAGGCGGACACCGGGCAGAAGGTGCGGGGATAAATTACAAGGCGTAGGTCACCGTGACAGTGACGTTGGGGCAATTGTTAGCCCATAAGGTCAATGTATTGCGTTCGGCGGTGTCTACGCTGAGTCGCCAACGCAGTTTGACCGCGACCCATTCGGTGATGTAGCGGCACCGTGCGTTGCTGGAGGGCGGCAGCCATGTGGCGGGGTCCTGATCACCCTTGATCTGATTGACGTTGTCGGTGACCGCCACCAGGGAGCGGCTGTCTCCGAGGTCATTGGCGAAACTGCGGCGTTGCGCGGTTGTCCAGTTACGGGCACCGGAGTCCCACGCTTCGGCGAGGGGGACAAGATGGTCGATGTCCAGATCGGACGGATTAGTCCAATACAGTTCGTCGTAGTAGGAGTACCAGCGGCCACCGGATAACGAACAATTAGCGCCGACGGAGGGGGCGGTGACCGCTTCGGCGATCAGAACCTCGTACCGGGTGTTGCATCTGTCGCCGTCGGCATCGATCCAGTGGGGGAACAGGTCTCGTGAGTATCCGGTGCGGACCTCGGAGGCCACCGGCAGGGCGGCTACGGCGGTGCGCAGCGGAGCTGAGTAGGTCTGGGCGTACGCGGGTGCGGCCAGGAGGGTGGCGGCTACGACACCCGCGAAGACAGCACTGGCCCAGGCGGTGAATCTGGCCATCTCCGCTCCCTGAGGGGTGATAGGGACGGTTTGGCCATTTATAGCTTTACATAGATGTATCTAAAAGAGCGTGTATGTTAACAAATAGAAAAAACTAAACTTAACTTGCGAGCGATGTGCGATTCCTGTTCTGGTTCGCGTCACACAAACCGGCTGTGTCGGTCAGAAGAGCGGTGGTGAGTGACAAAGCCGTGAACGGTCGCCGTAGTGCCGGAGGTGAGCGACGGGCTTCTTGGTAAAGGATCCACAATGGCCACAGATGAAAGAACGCTGTCCGATCGGTGCCCGGCTGTCCGTGACATCCACACCGGTGGAGGATCGTAGGAGATCCATGCAGATAGCACCCGGTGACAGGACGTGAGGGGTGCGGGTGTGGAAACCCGGCACGCTCCAGGACTGTGAAAGGCCGCGTACCCGCCACCGACGGGTACGCGGCCTGTTGTGTGTCCCTGATCCGGGGTCTGCGTCTGACGTCTCGGTCTGACCTCTCAGGTCGGCCGGCCATTTTTACCCCGACCATTCGACGCGTGGCGGAGCATGCCGACGGACCTAGATGCCTTCCTCAGTCAGTGACCCAGTCAAAGGACTTGGTGACCGCCTTCTTCCACAACGCGTACTGCCGTTCCCGCGTCTCCTCGTCCATCTGCGGGTTCCATTGCTTGTCCTGCTTCCAGTTGGCCCGAATGTCGTCCTCACCGGACCAGAAACCAACCGCCAGACCGGCCGCGTACGCCGCTCCCAACGCCGTCGTCTCGCTGACCACGGGCCGGATCACCGGCACACCCAGGATGTCGGCCTGGAACTGCATCAGCAGCTCGTTGCGGACCATGCCGCCATCCACCTTCAGCGACTTCAGCGGTACGCCGGAGTCGGCGTTCATCGCGTCGATCACCTCGCGGGTCTGGAAGGCCGTGGCCTCCAGCACCGCTCGTGCGATGTGCCCTTTGTTGACGAACCGGGTGAGTCCGACCAGAACTCCGCGCGCGTCGGAGCGCCAGTACGGCGCGAACAGGCCCGAGAACGCCGGCACGAAGTACGCGCCGCCGTTGTCCTCCACCGTCCGGGCCAGTTCCTCACTCTCAGCGGCCGTTGAGATCAGGCCGAGGTTGTCCCGCAGCCACTGCACCAGTGAGCCGGTGACCGCGATCGACCCTTCCAAGGCGTACACCGGCGCCGCGTCGCCGATCTTGTAGCAGACTGTGGTGAGCAGGCCGTTGCGGCTCATCACTTTTTCGGTGCCGGTATTGAGCAACACGAAGTTGCCGGTGCCGTAGGTGTTCTTCGCCTCACCGACCGATAGGCAGGCCTGTCCGAAGGTGGCGGCCTGCTGGTCGCCGAGGATGCCGGCCAGCGGCACCCCGCTGAGCGTCCCGCGTTCCCGCACCTGCCCGTACTCCTCGGACGAGGAACGGATCTCGGGGAGCATCTGTGGTGGGATCCCCATCTCCTCGCAGATGTCGGTGTCCCAGGTCAGGGTCTCCAGATCCATCAGGAGGGTCCGGGAGGCGTTGGTGACGTCGGTCAGGTGCAACCCGCCGTCAGGACCGCCCGTGGCGTTCCACAACACCCAGGAGTCCATGGTGCCGAACAGCAGGTCACCGGCCTCGGCGCGCGCCCTGGCACCCTCCACGTTGTCCAAGATCCATCTGATCTTGGGGCCGGAGAAGTAGGTGGCCAGCGGCAGACCGGTCTTGGCCCGGTACCGTTCCTGGCCACCTCCTAAACGACCCAGTTCCGCGCAGATCGCATCGGTCCTGGTGTCCTGCCACACGATGGCGTTGTAGACCGGTTCACCGGTGTTGCGGTCCCACACCACGGTGGTTTCGCGTTGATTGGTAATCCCGACCGCGACGATGTCCTTGGCGGACAGGTCGGCTTTGGCGAGCGCACCGGCGGCCACCTGTCGGGTATTGCGCCAGATCTCCAAGGGGTCGTGCTCCACCCAGCCGGCTCGCGGGAATATCTGCCGGTGCTCTATCTGCTCGGAGGAGACCACCTGGCCGGAGTGGTCGAAGATCATGCATCGGGTGGAGGTGGTGCCCTGGTCGATGGCGGCTACGTAGGGACTCATGCGCCGTCCGCCTCCTTCGGGTGGATATGTGGACTGTCATCTCGGGGTGGGCCGCCCACCGTGGCGGGCAGGCCGTCGCCGGACGCTGGAAAGCGGAAGTCGGAAGCTCAGGAAGGCAGGATGTAGACCAACAGGCCGGCGAGGGTCGCCCCCAGCAGCGGACCGACGATCGGAACCCAGGAGTACCCCCAGTCCGGGGTACCCTTACCCCGGATCGGCAGGACCGCGTACGCCAAACGCGGACCCAGGTCACGGGCCGGGTTGATGGCGTACCCCGTGGGACCACCCAGTGAATTACCGATACCGATAACCACGAAGGCCACCGCCGCGTACCCCAGCGCCTCATTGCCGAACTGCGGGACGCCGTCAGCCCCGGTAGCGGCGGGCGGGCTGAGCAGGATCCACGCCACCAGGACGAAGGTGGCGATCGTCTCAGTGAGGGCGTTCCAGGGCAGGCTCCGCACGGTCGGACCGGTGCTGAAAATGCCGAGCGTGCCCCCTGGGTTGTCGTGGGTGTCGAACTGCCGCTTGTAGCTCAGCCAACACAGGACGGCGCCGAGGAAGGCGCCCACCAGCTGTCCTGCGAAGTAGAACGGGACTTGATCCCAGTCCAGGCGGTCGGCCACCGCTAGCCCCAAGGTCACCGCGGGGTTGATGTGGGCGCCGCTAGGGGCAGCCAGGCTGGCTCCGGCGAACACCGCGAAACCCCACCCGAAGTTGACCAGGAGCCATCCGCCGTTGTGCCCGAGGGTGCGGGTCAGTACCACGTTGGCGACGACACCACACCCCAGCAAGGTGAGGCAGGCGGTGCCTATCAACTCCCAGACGAAGATCTCGCCATAGCTCATAGCGACCTCCCCAGTCTCGGCACTCTGAAGTGCGAGTAACGTCACACTACCGAGTGAGAGATCAATAAGAGCTTTTTTTGGCCCTTTTTCACAATGTCACCCAGCGGATTCGGGCGGAAACACACAGCGAAACAAATTGGAGCGATGCGTCGCGTGGTGGCGACGGGTGCCCCGGTCGCCGCACCGGCTGTCAGTGGGTATCGCTAAGTGAGGTCACACGCTCGCGAATCGCGCCGAACAGATAAACAGTGATCTATTAGTGAACAGTTAGGGAACGGGAATTTCGCTCCACTCCCGACCATCCTCACTGAAGTAGAGGATAGGGCCTCGGGCGGTTTCCGTGGGCAGAACGTGGCTGGAGAAGCCACGGGTGGGCAGCCAAGAGATCACCGCTGCCGGCACCGGGGGGTCGATGACGTTGAAGCTTCGGCCACCGTCTGCACTGGCGTACCAGGTCAACGTCCCAGCATCGACCGTCAGGAGGGTGCCGTCGGGAAGCACCACCGCCGAGTCAGCGCCGTCCTCAGTGAGAAGGTGGCCAGCCGGCGCCTCCCCAGAAGATTCTTCAGGTTCATGTGATGGTTCTCCATATGACGGTTCGGCGACGGGAGCCTCGGTCGGTGGCGCGTCGTAGTGCGTCAGTTCCCAGCTCAACCCACCATCGGCAGTGCGGTACAGCGCATGGAGTCGTGGCCCGTCGAACTCCTGCTCCGCAGCGTTTACGTCGCCACGGGGAACTCGGTGGGGAGCGAGCACGTAGCCGGTTTGTCCGTCGTAGCTGGTGACATGCAAAAAGAGTGAGCCGTCTTCACTGATGTGGGGCAGGGGTCGGGTGACCCAGGTAGCGCCACGGTCGTGACTGACCCAGACCTCGGCCTTGCCTTCGGTGTTCCAGGTCGTCGCCCATATCGATCCGTCAGCGGCCTGGGTGGCATCCCAGATCCGGGATCGGGGCCCGCCTGTCAACAGATACAGATCTCCGGTCCGTGGGGCGATCGCCCGCAGCCCACCCGAGGAGTCCGCGCAGTCAAAGGCCGTGAACGCGTCACACGGAACGTCGATGGGCATGGCCTCGGGCAGCTGCGCCACCTGGTGGGTCTGCGGGAGGTACTCGTTCCAGCTCGCCCCGAGGTCGTGGCTGAGGAACCGTCGGCCGTTGACCTCCAGCAGGATGGTATCCGGCGCGAGCAGGATGGCTCGGGGAGAGAAGAACGGACGCGACGTCACCTGGACCGTCCCCGGCGCCTCCTGCGGTCCGTCGGATGACGGACACCTCAGATGCGCCGGCGCCCGATGTGGACTCCAGGTCCGCCCACCGTCAGCGGTGACCCGTACCGTCACCTCCCGGCAGCCGCTCCCGTCCGCTGGTGAGGTCTCCGACGGGCTTGTGTACGTGATCAGGGCGTGGTTCCGGTCGTAGACCTGGTAGGCGAGCACGGCCAGGTCAGAGGAGGCCGCTGGAGGGGCCGGCTCCAAGGCGTCGTCTTCGGTGGGCCTGGTCAGCGTGAACCAGGCCGCGAGGACACCGATCATGAGGACGGCGATGACGCTTCTGCCGGTCCTGCGACGCCGCTGCGAATCAGCCGAATCAGCCAGGCGCGGTGGTGAGGCGTTACTCGGATCCGGGTTCCCGAACCCGGCCTGGAGATCGGGCATCTCAACTCCTGTCAGGGAGCGCGCAGGCAGCGGGGTGGCGGTCACCTCTACCTAGGGCGGCGCCTGGGAAGGAGAGGGGCGGGAAATATCCAGGTAGTCTCAGGTGCCGGGGCTGTATGTGGTCGGTGTATATCAACAGGGGTTTCGATGGGCTTGCTCCGCCAGTTTTTGGGGAATCCGCGTCAGATCGGGAGCATCGCCGCGAGTTCCCGTCACCTGGCGGCTCGCGCAGTGTCCAGTGTAGATCTACGGGGAGTCACCCAGATTGTAGAGCTGGGGGCCGGTACCGGTCCGATCACCCGTGAGATTGTCCGGGCGGCGGATCCGCAGGCCCGGATCGTCGCCGTGGAGCTCAACTCGGCTCTGGCAGAGCAGCTGCGCCGCGTACCAGAGCTGTCCCGGGTTGAGGTGATAAACCGCTCAGCGGCTGAGCTGTTGGAGATCGCCAAGGAGCTCGGGCTGAATTCTGTGGGCGCGGTGGTGTGCAGCTTGCCATGGACCCTGATGTCCTCAGAGGATCAGCACCGGACCCTCGACGCGGTCTGCGAACTACTGAAGAAAGGGGGCTCATTCGTCACGCTCGTTACTACGCCCACGGTTTGGCTGCCTTCCGGGCGTCGGGTTGCCGCACTGCTGAGAAGTAAATTCGAGGTGGTGGAGCGTAGTCGACCGATTCTACGCGCCGTTCCTCCGATGGTGTTGTACCGGTGTCAGGTCTGAACACTGGAGTCGGTGCCAACGCATGAGGGAAATGGGTGGCGGACGTCACGTCGCCGTCTTCTGGAGTATTGATTCAAGATCCTTACGGCGTGTCGAAGGGAGAAGACTGGCCCTCCCCTTTCATATGCGGTAGACGGAGGGGCATAGTTGTCGGCGCGAAGACGCAAGACCGTAACGAGGGAAACTTGTCGGCGTTCCAACATTAAGGACAGCGCGGGACAAGAGCTTAAGGAGAGGATCGTTATGGGGCGGAGCACCGTGTGGACTTCGCGGCTGCGTAGAGCCGCCGGCGAGTGGGAGAGGGAACTGTTCGTCGACGGCATGCCCATGACGGAGGTCCGTGGCGTGCTCTACGACCTCACTCGGACCATCGACCATCTGCGTATCTCCTTGGCCGCTGTCGTCCAGCACGCCGAATCATGGGGGGAGTCCGGCGGGCGTCACGACGGTCTGTGGACGGCGCGGCAGCGGCTCCAAGCGGCCGTGGAGAAGCTGAAGCCGATCGCGGAGGACCTGCAGGCGGCGTTCTACCAGTTCGAGCGCATGGCGCAGTCATCCGCGGAGGAAGGGGTTGCTGAAGTGCGTCCCGCGTTGCCTATGCCGCGTGAGACCCGTGCCGCCAGCTGAGCGGTCATTCTCCCTGGTGAGGCACTGAATCCATCGATTTAGATCGATGGGTTGGTGTGTGAACTTCATGTGAACGTGGCGAGAATTACCGTCCAGGCAGGACGGTCGCTCCTACCCTTGTGCCATGTCACACCCGGGGTGGGAGGAAACGGTGCCCGCTCAGCCTCATCTGGATGATGATGAGTTTCTCAACGTACCGACCGATCCGTCGGCGATCGATCCCGCATCGAACGCGCTGCTGATCTTGTTGCAGGGAAATCGCCGTTTCCTGACCGGACGCCCCATACACCATCATGACGTGGTGGCTGCCCGTCGCTGGGCCACTGCCCAGCATCCTTTCGGGATGGTCATCAGTTGTGTGGATTCCCGGGTCCCGGTGGAAGCCGTCTTCGATCAGGACTTCGGCTCGCTTCTGGTGGCGCGCTCGGCCGGCCACGTACTCGATCAGGCGTTACGGGCGTCGGTCGAATTCGGGGTCGTGGATCTGAAGGTACCGCTGCTGATGGTCCTCGGACACGACCGATGCGGTGCGATCACGGCGGTGGTCGACGCGGTTCGCCAGGGGCGACGCTTAGAGGGGGCGAAGGCATACCTGGCTGAGGTCATCGGCCCGTCGGTGTCGGTGGACGGTGACGACCCGTACGCGGCCACCATGGTCGCCCACGTCGCGGCTACCGTCCGCGCGCTGCGGGAGCTGCCGACGGTACGCCAGGCGCAGGAGCGCGGCGGGCTCCGAGTGGTCGGAGCCCGCTATGAGATCACAACGGGACGGGTGCGGCTGTTGTCGCTGTGACCGTGGGGCCACGCTCCCTGCCGTAAGCAGGGTTCTGTGTGGACACGGCCGGAAAGGAACAGTAGCCCGGCGAACCATACAGAATCGGGCCCTGCTTATTGTCAGGGCCCGATTCCCACTGAGTCAGTTCTCGAAGACGCCGGCTTCGACCAGACGCTTGGTGGTGACATCCCAACCGTGGGTGGGGTGGTTAGCATTCAACGCGTCCAGTTCGCTCCGGATCTTTCCGCCGTGACCGGCCTCAACCAGCTGCTTGATTTCGGTCACGAACTTGTCCGAGTCGGTCGCGCAGTGGACCGTCTTCCCAGTGGTGATGTTACGCACATAGGCGTACTTGCCGTTAGCGAGCGGGATCAGGTACTTGAACTCACCAAGTACGTTGAGCGCGCCGCCGGTGTTGCTCTGCTGCCCGGCACGGACCGAAGCGCGCGCGGTCTTGGACTGGTTGGTGGCCACGCGTGGTACTCCTTGACACTGAACAAGATGAGAACGGCAACAAGGCGCCGCAGGGACCCTACCTTATGGCGAGAGCGATACCATCAACGACTCTCCACTGTTGTAGCAATGTCCACTGTTGTGTGACGAGGGGCAGGACTCGCATGATGCAGCACCCTCCCGGACGGTGCTATTCCCGCCGCGCCGCATTGTTCGCCACACTTTTCCCACCAATATCTCCAAGCGACTGGCGTAACTCGCGTCGCACAGTCATCATGATGATCGACCTGCCATAGCCGAGGGCGTGGGGGAAGGCGTACCTCGACAACTGGGAGGTCACCGTGCCGACGCGAGGCGTCGTCTACGTCCACTCGTGCCCACCCGCCGTGTGTCCGCATGTCGAGTGGGCGATCGCACGTGTCCTCTCTACGCCAGTCCGGCTGGAGTGGACACCACAGCCCGCGGATCCCACCACCCTGCGGGCCGAATGCTCCTGGTCCGGGCGTGTCGGGACCGGGACCGAGTTGGCGGCCGCGCTCCGACAGTGGCCAATGACCCGGTTCGAGGTAACCGAAGAACCCAGTCCGGGTGTCGACGGTGAGCGAATCATGCACGTTCCGGGCCGAGGGGTCTTCCGGGCCACCATGAGCGCCAACGGGGATTTGCTGCTCCCTGAGGACCGGGTGCGGGCCCTGATGGCCCAGGCGGCCGGAGCAGAGGCGTTGGTTCACGGACTGGATCGGCTGCTGGGGACGGCCTGGGACGCGGAGTTGGAGCCCTACCGGCAGGCGGGGGAGGGTGCACCCGTGGTCTGGTTGACCCAAGCCGGCTGAGACGCTGGACAGCGCGCTTTAGGTTTGGGGGGTGGTCGCTTCGGTCTGGGAGCGGGATGGTGCACTTGTCCGAGTGCGGATCGTCCACTCTGACCGACTGGCCATCCTTTTACGGGTCCTGCGGCGGCTGACCCCCCGTCCTTCGCGTCGACTCTGGAGTTCGGGACCACTCGCGAAGCTGTCACGGTACCGACACTGGGTGATTACGGCCGCCGTGGCGGTCACCCTGATCGTTGTGCCTACCGTGATCGTCGTCGCTGGTTTCACTGATCCGGCGGTGCGGTGGCGATCAGCGTTGACAGAACCGCTCATTGACATTCCAGAGGATCCCCAGGCCGCGGCCGCTGAGATCGCGGCCACCCTCCCTGACGAGGATCTGGTGGGGCAGGTTCTGATGCCCACCATCTACGGCGATGACGCCTATGAGGTGAGCGATGCTTCCCGAGCCGCCAACGGCGGGCTGACCCCGGCCGAGGTGGTCCAGCGGTACCGGCTCGGCGGGGTGATCTTGATGAGGCAGTCCGCCGACGACCCTACCGCCACTCACCCCACCTCCAACCTGGACAATCCAGCGCAGGTGCGTCGGCTCACCAGCGGCCTGCAGCGGGCCGCGTTAGAGTTGCCCGCCGGGGTGCCGATGCTGATCGGCATCGACCAGGAGCACGGCGTGGTCACCCGGATGCGGGAGGGGATGACCCTACTGCCCACGGCGATGGCCTTCGGCGCCATCGATGATCCGGAGTTGACCGAACGCGCGGCCACCGTGTCCGCGACCGAACTGTCGGCCTTAGGGATCAATCTGATCTTCGCCCCCGATGCTGACGTCATCACTGATCCTGACAACCAGGTCATCGGCTCCCGCTCCTACGGCTCCGATCCGGAGCTGGTCGCTCGCCACGTCGCCGCCACGGTCACCGGTATCGAACAGGCCGGGGTAGCCTCCGCGCTCAAGCACTTCCCGGGCCACGGTCGGACCTCGACCGACAGTCATGAGGCCCTGCCGGTGCTCACCCAGAGCATGGAGCAGTTACGGTCGGAGGACCTGCTTCCCTTCGAGGCCGGGATAGCTGCGGGTACGCGGTTCGTGATGTCCGGACATTTAGATGTCCAGGCGATAGACCCCGGTGTTCCCGCCTCCCTGTCCTCCCGGGTCCTGGTGGATCTGCTCCGCGAGCAGCTGGGATTCGACGGGGTTGTGATCACCGACTCGCTGCAGATGGAGCCGGTGGCCAGGTTCGGCCCTGAGGAAGCGGCGGTGCGGGCCCTGCTGGCCGGGAACGACATCCTTCTGATGCCATCGGACTTAGACGCCGCGTACCACGGGCTGCTGGAGGCCCTCCACAGCGGCCGACTCCCTCGGGAGCGCCTGGTGGAGGCCGTGACCCGGATCATCACCGCCAAGTTCGAAGTGGCGGCCGTGAACCAGCGGCCCGATTTGTCCATCGTGGGCAGCCCAGAACACCAGCGGACGGCGCAGGAGATCGCTGCGGCGGCGGTGACGGTGTTACGGGGCCCGTGCGACGGCCCGTTGATCACCGGCCCGGTGCGTGTGACCGGGGGACGCGAGGAGCAGCGGACGTGGCTCAGCGAAGCCCTGCAGGACTACGGCGTGGCCCTCGGCGACGGAGGCGTCACCGTCCATCTAGCGGGGTACGGGGACAGCGTCGCTGACGTCGCTCGGGAGGCCGGTGACGTCACGGTGAGCATGGACGCCCCCTACCAGCTCAGACAGGCCGACTCCCCGGTCCTACTGGCCGCGTTCGGAGCTAATGAGTTCTCGTTGCGGGCGGTGGCGGCCGTCCTGGTGGGGGAGGCGTCGGCGACCGGCCGATCACCGGTGCTTGTCGACGGGCTTCCGGTCTCCGCCTGCGTGTAAAACGGCCTTTCACCGGCATGTTACTGCGGCACGCCGCAGGCCTGGGTACGCGGTAGGCCCGCTCCTGACGGCTGAACTCTTACAACAGAAAACGTCCGGGTCCCCGGGCAGTGGGCCAAGCGGAGACCCGGACGGTGATCTCAGAGAGCAGCAGAGAACGGCTGGGGCACGGACGGACACGGTCGCGCCGTTGTCGGGTCGCGGCGACGATGACACGGTCGCGACCGCGTCCGGCGGTGCTACAGCGGAATGTTGCCGTGCGCGCCCCGGGCCGGCGGTGCGGCGGCGAGGGCCTCGGCGATCCGACGGCGGGTCTGAGTGGGCTTGATGATCTCGTCCACCACGCCGATCTCCAGAGCCCGGTTCACACCACCCTCGGTGCGCTCGTGCTCGGCGATCAGGCGAGCCCGCAGCTCCTCCCGCTCCTCGGGCGGGGCGGCAGCCAGCGTCCTGCGGTGGATGATGTTGACCGCCGCAGGAGCCCCCATGACCGCCACCTCAGCGGTGGGCCAGGCAAACACGGCGGTCGCGCCCAACGCGCGGGAGTTCATGGCGATGTACGCGCCACCGTAGGCCTTGCGGGTGATCAGAGTGACCCGGGGAACGACCGCCTCAGCGAAGGCGTGCAGCAGTTTGGCGCCCCGACGGACCACCCCGTCCCACTCCTGGCCGACGCCGGGCAGGTAGCCGGGGACGTCGACGAGGACCACCAGGGGCACACCCAGCGAGTCGCACATCCGCACGAACCGGGCGGCCTTCTCGGCGCTGGCCGCGTCCAGGCAGCCACCGAGCCGCAGCGGGTTGTTGGCGATGACGCCGACGGTACGCCCGGCGAGGCGCCCCAGGGTGGTGACGATGTTGGGGGCCCACTTGGCGTGCAGCTCCACACCGGGCTCATCCAGCAACCGCTTGATGAGCGGCTTGACGTCGTAGGCGCGGGCCGACTCCGCCGGCAGCAGCGTCGACAGGTCGGACTCAGGGGTGTCGACGGTGACATCGTCCGGGCAGAACCGTCCCTGGTCACCCAGCAGCCGGGCCAGGTTCCGGGCCTGCTCGATGGCCGCGGTGTCGCTGTCGGCCACGATGTGCACCACACCTGAGCGGCGACCGTGGGCGTCGGGGCCGCCCAGCCGCTCCATGTCCACCTGCTCACCGGTGACCGACCGGACCACCTCCGGACCGGTGACGAACACCCGGCCGGCCGGTCCCATCACCACGATGTCGGTTAGGGCCGGACCGTACGCCGCGCCACCGGCGGCCGGACCCAACACCACCGAGATTTGGGGGATCCGCCCAGAGGCGCGCACCATCGCGGCGAAGATCTGGCCGATACCGTCCAACGCGGCCACGCCTTCCCCGATCCGGGCCCCACCGGAGTGCCATAGCCCGATCACGGGTACGCGTTCCCGCACCGCGGTGTCGATGGCGTCGGCGATCCGCCGGCACCCCTCGGCACCCAGGGCGCCGCCCATGCGGGTCGCGTCACAGGCGAACGCGATCACCCGTGTCCCGTCGACCAGCCCAGCGGCGGTCAACACACCCACGTCGTCCCGCGTCGTCAACAGCCGCATCGTGCCGGTGTCGAACACCGTCTGCAGCCGTACGACCGGATCCCGTTCGTCCAGACTGGCCTCAGAGATGGCCTGGGTGACAGTCACGTGGTTTCCTCCCCCGTGTCAGGCGCGCTGGAACACCAGCGCGACGTTGTGTCCGCCGAACCCGAACGAGTTGTTGATCGCAACGTTGATCTGCAGGTCGCGCGGCTTACCGGCCGCGACATCCAGATCGAGCGCCTCGTCGGGATCGTCGAGGTTGAGAGTGGGGGGTACGACGCCGTGGTGGACGGCCAGCACGGTGGCGATCGACTCCACGGCACCGGCGGCGCCGAGGAGGTGCCCCGTCATCGACTTCGTCGAGGTCAACACGGGGTGGTCACCGATCGCCTTCCGGATCGCCTCGACCTCCAGCATGTCACCGACCGGGGTCGAGGTGGCGTGCGCGTTGATGTGGTGGACGTCCGAAGGCGACACGCCCGCGTTCTCCAAGGCGAGACGCATGGCACGGATCTGCCCGTCGGGGTGCGGCTGGACGATGTCGAAACCGTCCGAGCTGAGGCCCGCCCCGGCCAACCGTGCGTAGATCCGCGCCCCTCGGGCCCGGGCATGGTCGGCCCGTTCCAGCACCAACGCTCCCGCACCTTCACCGAGGACGAAACCGTCACGGTTCTTGTCCCACGGACGGGAGGCGCGTTCCGGCTCATCGTTGCGGGTGGACAGGGCGCGCATCGCGGCGAAGCCGGCGATGGGCAGCGGAGCGATCACCGACTCGGTCCCTCCAGCCACCACCACATCGGCCCGGCCGGAGCGGATGACATCCAACCCCATCGCGATCGCTTCCGCGCCGGTGGCGCAGGCGCTGGCGGGGGAGTGGACTCCGGCCAGCGCACCTAATTCCAGACCGACCCAGGCGGCCGGCCCGTTAGGCATCAGCATCGGGATGGTGAAGGGCGACACCTTCCGCGGGCCGCGGGTCTCCAGGATGTCGTCCTGGGCCAGCAGGGTGAGCGCGCCACCGATACCGGTCCCGAACGTCACCGCGAGCCGCTCCCGGTCGAGGGAGTCACCCTCCCCACCGTCCTTAGGTGCGAATCCCGCGTCTGCCCATGCCTGACGGGCCGCGATCAACGCGATTTGTTCGGAGCGGTCCAGACGGCGAAGGAGAACCCGATCGAAGTGGGTGGTGGGATCCTCGGCGAGGGAGGCGGCGATCCGGACGGGCAGATCGCCGGCCCACTCCTCTTCCAGAGCGTGCACCCCGGACCGACCGGTGAGCATGCCGTCCCAAGTCGACGCGACATCCGCCCCCAAAGGAGTGGTGGCGCCGAGCCCGGTGACGACAACATCGATCGAACTCATGTGTATACCTCGATACACGTTGCGGGATTCACACGCTTAATCACGCGGCGGCCTTCTCGATGAAGGTGATCGCGTCCCCCACCGTGCGCAGGTCCTGCACCGCGTCGTCGGGGATCTTCACGCCGAACTTCTCCTCGGCGGCCACCACGACCTCCACCATCGACAGGGAGTCGACCTCGAGATCCTCGGTGAAGGACTTCTCCTCAGAGACGTCGTCGGGGTTGACTCCGGCCACCTCTTCGAGAATCTCGCTGAGGCCGTTCTGGATCTCTTCGCGGGTCATGCTGGATTCCTTTCCTATGTGAATTGTGCGGGTCACAAGAAAATCTGTGGGCCTTTTCAGGGACAGCGGATGACCTGCCCGGCGTAGGTCAGTCCACCACCGAAACCAAACAGCAGGACCGGCGCTCCCGTCGGTATCTCCCGCCGTTCGATAATTTTGGACAGCGCCACCGGAATAGACGCGGCTGACGTATTACCGGATTCGACGATGTCGCGGGCGATCACGGCATTAGGCGCACCCAATTTACGTGCGATCGCCTCAATGATGCGCAGATTGGCCTGGTGGGGGACGAAACCCGCCAGCTCGGACGGGTCCACACCCGCCCGGCGGCAGGCCTCCTGCGCGATCGGAGCCAGCTGCGTGGTGGCCCAGCGGAACACCTGCTGGCCCTCTTGCTGGATGAACGGCTGCCATCCTTCAATCCGGACCGCGTGGGAACGCTCGGGGTCGCTACCCCACACCACCGGGCCGATACCGACGCTTTGCGGGGTCTCGGCCGGTACCACAACCGCGGCCCCGGCCGCGTCGCCGAAGATGACGCAGGTGCTGCGGTCAGTCCAGTCGGTGATGGCCGACAGCTTCTCCGCCCCGATCACAAGGGCGCGCTGGCTGGCCCCGGCTCGGATCGCGTGGTCGACGGTCGCCAGGCCGTAGCAGAAGCCCGAGCAGGCGGTGTTGATGTCGTACGCGGCGGGCGACGGAATCCCTAACCGGTCCGCGACTCGGCAGGCGACATTAGGAGAGCGGTCCGCGGAGCTGCATGTGGCGACCACCACCGTGTCGATATCGGCTGGAGTCAGCCCGGAGGCCGCCAACGCCTTCTCAGCCGCCGCGGCCGCCATATCAGCCACGGTTTCGTCGGACTCGGCGATTCGACGAGTCTGAATCCCCACCCGCGTGCGGATCCACTCGTCGCTCGTGTCGACCATCGCGGCCAAGTCGTCGTTGGTGAGGATTTTCGAGGGTTGGTAATGCCCCAGGGACACAATCCGGGAGCCGGGGTAGGTCATCGAGAGCCTCCGGGGATGGCGGTGGGGGAGATGCGGGCCAGGGGTTGTCCCGGGGCGACCGGGTCTTCGGGGTGAGCCAGCCACTCCACCAGCACGCCGGAGGCCGTGGCCGTGATGTCTGTCGGGCCCTGCCGGGTAACCACCTGACCGATCACCTGGCCGGAGGTCACCTCGGTTCCTTCGGTGAGCTGCCCAGGCTGGAACGTTCCCGCCGCGTTGGCCACCACGACCCGGAAGTGCACCGTGGGTTCGGGCACGATGTGGGCCGGCGTACCGTGGCGGGCGATGAGGTCCCGGGCCGCGGGCAGGTCATCCGGAGTGTTCACCTTGACGATCTCGGGTGCGGCGTCCCCCTTGAGCTCCCGCTTGATCAAACCGGCCAGCGTGCCGGCAGGGGTGAGCTCGATGACGCCGGTGACCCCGAGGTCGGCGAGGGTACGCATGCACAGGTCCCACCGCACCGGCAGTGTCACCTGACGGATCAGCCGGACCACCAGCTCCGAGCCGGTGCTGACCGCAGAGCCGTCGGCGTTGGACAGGAGCAGCCGGGTCGGATCGCTGTACCTGATACCAGGCGCCACCGCCTCCAGAGCGGCTTCAGCCGGTGCCATGTACGGCGTGTGGAAGGCGCCGGCGACCTTCAGGGCCGTGACCCGCGCTCCGGCCGGTGGATTGGCTGCCAACTTCTCCAGGCCGCTGAGCGGTCCTGCCGCCACCACCTGACCGGCGCCGTTGCGGTTGGCGGGGTGCAACCCGGCGGCCTCGATCGCCGCCAGCACCTCGTCGGGGTCGCCGCCCAGTACCGCGCTCATGCCGGTGGGTTCCTGGGCGCACGCCGCCGCCATTTCGCGGCCCCGGATCCCGGCGAAGGCGATCGCGGTCTCCGGGGTGAACGCCCCGGACAACGCGGCGGCGGTGATTTCACCGACCGAGTGACCGGCGACCAGGGCGACGTCGTACAGCGGCAGGTGTTCGGCGGCCAGCAGGCCGGCGGCGACCAACAACGGTTGGGTCTTGGCGGTGTCGCGGATCTCCTCGGCGTCGGCCTCGGTTCCCAGGTGGAGGAGGTCAACACCGGCGAGGGTGGACCACCACCGCAGGCGCGCTTCGGCGCCTGGGAGAGCCAACCATGGGGTCAGGAATCCGGGCTTCTGAGAGCCCTGTCCAGGAGCGAGTACGGCGAGCACAGCGACACTGTCGCTGATACCGGTGAGTCACTTCGCCCTTCCGCCCAACCAAACCCGACGACAATCTTTGGAGGGTTCCTCCAAAAGCCGCTGGTGAGCGCCTGAACGACCCTTCAGGTGTGTTCCTTTCCTAGTCACCTCATCCACGAAGCGAGGGGTACGCCCGGTAACGAACCCCTCACGATCGTCATATCGCGGCGACGGAGGAGGAGACCGGGGTGGGTTGATCGAGCCGCCCGATGGTCAGCGCGATCCGTAACGCGAAGGCCTCCCGGGGCACGGTCGCCGCGTACCCCGTCACGTCGGTGATGCGTCGGAGCCGGTACCGCACCGTGTTCGTGTGGACATACAAAGTCCGTGCCGTGCTTTCCAACACACCGCCGCAGGCGAGGAAGGCGTCCAACGTCTCCAACAGTTCACCGCCGGCCCGGACCAGGGCGCCGTACACCTCCGTGCGCAGCACCCGGCGCGCCTCAGGGTCCCCGGCCAAGGCGCGTTCCGGCAAAAGATCATCGGCGTGGACCGGACGAGGGGCGTCAGGCCAGGCGGGCGCGGCACGGTAGCCGGCCAGGGCCGCCCGGGCCGATTCGGTGGCCTCATCCAGGGAACTCACGGCGGGGCCGACCACCACCGGGCCGTCCCCGAAGGCCGACAACATCCGCCCTGTGGCCGCCAGCGGCTCGGGAGAGCCGCCGATCACCGCCACGAGACGGTCCCCGTGGACACCACCGATCACCTCTACCCCGGCCCGTCGGGCCGCCCGGTGCAGCCCATGGAGGACGGCCGCCGCCTCCCCACCGGGGGAGCGTCCGACCGTCACCGCCACCGGTGTGGCGTCGATCCACCCCAGCGCGGCGGCCCGGCTGGCGAGCACATCACCGGTGTCGCCCCGCAGGAGGGCGTCGACGAGGAGAGCCTGCAACCGCGCGTCCCAGGCGCCGCGGGTTTCGGCCGCCCGCGCGTACACCCGCGCCGCCGCGAACGCGATCTCCCGCGAGAAACGCAGCACCGCCTCCCGCAGCGCGGTCTCCTCTCCGGGGGCAGCCAGCCGTGGAACCTGCTGTTCCACCACGTCGACCATGATCTGGACCAAGGCGACGGTCTGCTGGAGAGTAATGGCGCGCGCCAGTTCCCGTGGCGCGGCGTCGAAGACCTCGTCAGAGACCTCGCCGGCTTGGCCGCCTTGCTGGAGCCATTCCACAAAGGAACGGACACCAGCTTGGGCCACCAGCATCACCCAGGAACGCTGATCGGCCGGTAGTTCCCGGAACCACGGCAGAGCTTCGTCCATCCGTGCCACACTCTGAGTGGCCAGGGCCCCGGCCGCTCGTTCCACCCTGCGGATGGTCGCAGCGAGCCCGCGTCCTCCTATCGTGCCGTTGCCCATGGATTGCAGCGTGCCATGACCGGTCACGGCCCAGACGTGGGGCACCCATAGCCTGCAGCGGGAACGGGCATATTCCATCCGGATCCGGGCATTCCCTAAACTGCCCGAGCATCTCGTGCCCACTGTGAGGGAGAAAGAAGGCCGGTGGTGCCAGCGCTTCGTGTCAGGAGCGTCGCCGTTGTGCGCACGGCGCCGGTGGTTATCGGGTTCGTCATCCTGGCGGTGCTGACCGCGTTGGTGGTCTGGGATGTGCCGCTGTTGTACGACCTTGATGCGAGGATCTCGAGTGCGGCGGCCCGGTACGCCGAAGAGCACCCTGGCTGGGTCGACGTGATGCGTGTGGTGACCCACCTGGGTGATCCGCAGGTGGTGATAGGAGCGGGGGCGGTCCTGGCTCTCACGCTGTTGGTGTGCCGGCGTCCCCGCGCGGCGTTGAGCGTTATCGCGGTGATCCTGGTCCTCGGCCTGATCCGGTACGGGATGGCCGCCCTGGTGGGGCGGGAGCGCCCCGAGGAGCAGCTCGACGAGGTCAGTGGGTACGCCTTCCCCAGCGGACACACCACCACGGCCACGGCCGCCGCGTTGATTCTGCTGTACCTGACCCTCCCTGTGGTACGCGGAGTCATCAAAGCCCTCATGGTGGCGGTGGCTTTGGTCTGGGCCGGAGTGGTCGGGGTGTCCCGAGTCGCATTGGTGGTGCACTGGCCCAGCGATGTGGTGGGCGGGTTCGCGTTGACCTGCGTGGTGGTGCCGCCCTTGCTGGTGTGGATCCACCGGCTGTCTCTCCCGCCGTGGACGCCGCCTCTGATGAGAGGACGCGATAGCAGGCCCTCGCACAGCCGGCCGCCGCTGAAAAACCCGGTGCCACCCGACCGGTCGTTCACCGACACCCCGCCGCTTTCGGGCCGCTGATGCCTCGTCCGGCGATCACCGCCGACTCGATCCGAGTAGTCGACGCCGTGATGGGGCACTCATCCGCAGCAGCGGCGTGGTCATGGCGGTGGAGGCCAGGGCCATCAGCACCAGCATTGTGAACAGGGCAGGGGAGAGCACCCCCAGGTCCAGCCCGATGTTGAGAACGATCAGCTCGGTCAGGCCCCGAGCGTTCATCAAGGCCCCCAACCGCAGCGCGGTCTGTCGGTCGGCGCCCATCACGACGGCGGTGACCGCGGTGCTGAGCAGTTTGCCGCCGATGGCGATCAGCAGCACCGCGCCGCACCACGCCCACAACCCTAGATCCGTACCGAGCGACCCGATCTCGGTACGCAGGCCGTTGTACGCGAAGAACAACGGCAGCAGCAGGAGCATGGTCAGGCCGTGCAAAGTGGCGTGCACCCGGTTCCCTAGGGGTGTATCCCCGGGGAGCACCATGCCGTAGAGGAACGCCCCGAAGACCGCATGCAGCCCGACCCATTCGGTCACGGTGGCCGTGACCAACAGACCGGCCAGGACCACCGGTACCGCCACCGGTGACTCCGATGAGGCGAGGCGCTGCAGCACCGGCCGGACCGTCACGATCAGGAACCCGGCGATCAGGGCCCCGGCGCCGACGGTGACCGCCACCGCCGACAACCCAGTGGCGGTGGTCAACGCGACCAACAGCGCTAGCAGGCACCAGGCGGTGACGTCGTCGATCATGGCGCAGGTCATCGCTATGGCCCCCAGCGGGGAACGCGCCCAGCCGGTTTCGGCGAGAATGCGCGCCATCACCGGCAGCGCCGTCACGCTCATCGCCACCCCTAAAAAGAGCGCGAACGGCCCCAGCCCCACCCCCTCCGGCGCCAGGCGCGGGTACGCGGGTAACGCCACCAGCACCCCGGCCAGTAGGGGAACCGCGATGCTGACATGGCTGATGACCACGGTCAGATGCCGCTGACCGCGCAGCAGCTCGGGCCGCAGCTCCACCCCGGCCAGGAATACAAACAGCACGACCCCCAGCCGGGCCAGGAGATCCAGCTGCGCCACCACCCCGGTGGGCAGCAGCCATTGCTGTCCAGCCGGCCACACCGCCCCTAACACCGAGGGTCCCAGCAGGATCCCCGCCGTGATCTCTCCCAGGACCACCGGCTGCCCGAAACGGCGGGCCACCGCGCCTGCGACCAGGCAGGTACCGACCACCAGGGTGATCGCCAACAGGCTTCGTGCCGGGGCGTGCGCGGACGCCAAACCATCGGTGACAGTGCTTCCGGATCCAGGACCGCGGCCGTGAGCGTCCGTGTCCCACAGCAGGGCCGCCACCCCGATAACAGGAAGGAACACCAACCCCAGGTAGAGACCGATCGCCCGGGTCAGGCGTTCGCGTCCAGCCATCCGTGACGGTGGGGCGCCGTCGGGGTGCCCCACCGGTACCAGACTGTCCATCCTCCCGTCCCGCCTCGTTGTTTCCCGGACTTTCTCCACGCTGCCCACGGACTGTCTGTGGTGTCGGGCATCCGAGGGACAGGAAGCGGGGCGAGCGTGAAGTCCCGCCGAGAGCGCCAAGTTGTCGTCACGGCGCGTCACGGTGTGTCGGGGTGCGTCAGGGGGTGGTGTCGGGCGTCAACGCGACGTGGCTGACCGGGCGGATGAAACCCGGGTACGAAAACAGGGCGCGGCCCCTCCGAGCTCTCGGAGAGGCCGCGCCTGTCGTCAGTGCGGCGGTTTAAGGCTCCCGCCGTCGGGACGCGACTGAAGAACCGCGGCTCAGGAGTCGCCGCCGGTCTCCCCTGG
This sequence comes from Actinomycetales bacterium, assembly GCA_002919305.1. GTDB lineage: Bacteria > Actinomycetota > Actinomycetes > Mycobacteriales > Micromonosporaceae > RSA1. The sequence goes on along the minus strand of PKFB01000048.1, from coordinate 20,193 downwards.
GGTGGCGGCGGAGACATCCTCCAGGGCGTACTTCTTGACGGCCTGGGCCGCCAGGTCGGCCGGTACCTCGCCGCGCCGCGCCAGCCCACGCAGCGTGGCCACCACGATCGACTCCGCGTCGGTGTGGAAGTACCGCCGCAGCGCACCCCGGGTATCGGAGCGACCGAAGCCGTCGGTGCCCAGTGAGGTGTAGTCGCTCGGGACCCAGCGGGAGATCAGGTCGGGGACCGCCCGCATGTAGTCGCTGACGGCGACCACCGGGCCAGGCTTGCCGGCCAGCTTCTGGGTTACGAACGGTACTCGCGGCTCATCGGCGGGGTGCAGCAGGTTGTACTCCTCGCAGGCCACCGCGTCACGCCGCAGCTCCGTCCAGGAGGTCACCGACCACACGTCCGCGGCCACGCCCCACTCTTCGGCCAGCAGCTCCTGCGCCCGCAGCGCCTGCTGCATGGCTACGCCGGAGGCCAGCAGCTGAGCACGCGGCGCGTTCTCCGCGACCTCACCCAACCGCTCGGCGGGTGCGTACCGGTAAATGCCCTTGAGCAGGCCCTCGACGTCCACGTCCTGCGGCATCGGCGGCTGCACGTACGGCTCGTTGTAGAGCGTGAGGTAGTAGAAGATGTCCTCCGGGTTCTCCCCGTACATGCGGCGCAGGCCGTCTTCGACGATGAACGCGATCTCGTACGCCCATGCCGGGTCGTAGGCGACCACCGCCGGGTTCGAGGCAGCCAGCAGCAGGGAGTGCCCGTCCTGGTGCTGCAATCCTTCCCCGTTAAGGGTGGTACGCCCCGCGGTGGCGCCGAGCACGAACCCTCGCGCCATCTGGTCGGCCGCCGCCCAGAAGCCGTCACCGGTGCGCTGGAACCCGAACATGGAGTAGAAGATGTACACCGGGATCAGCGGCTCACCGTGCGTGGCGTACGAGGTGCCGGCCGCGGTGAAGGACGCCACAGACCCGGCCTCGTTGATCCCTTCGTGCAGGATCTGACCGTTGGTGGCCTCCTTGTAGGCGAGCAGAAGCTCACGGTCCACGGAGGTGTAGTTCTGCCCGAACGGTGAGTAGATCTTCGCCGTGGGGAACAGAGAGTCCATCCCGAAGGTCCGCGCCTCGTCCGGGATGATCGGCACCCAGCGCTTGCCGATGTTCTTGTCCTTCATCAGGTCCTTCAGGAGCCGGACGAAGGCCATCGTGGTGGCGACCTTCTGCTTGCCCGAGCCGCGCTTGAGCGCGTCATACGGGTCGCTAGGCGGCAGGGCGAGCGGGATGGTGGTGGTACGCCGCTGCGGCAGCGGACCGCCCAGCTGGGCGCGCCGCTCCATCAGGTAGGCGTACTCCTCGGAGTCCTTGCCGGGGTGGTAGTACGGCGGCAGGACCGGGTCCAGCGCGGAGTCGGGGATGTCCAGCTCCAGACGGTCCCGGAACAGCGCCAGATCCGCCTTGGTGAGCTTCTTCATCTGGTGGGTGGCGTTGCGGGCCTCGAAGTTCGTGCCCAGCCCCCACCCCTTGACGGTCTTGGCGAGGATCACCGTCGGCTGGCCGGTGTGCTCCACCGCGGCCTTGTACGCGGCGTAGAGCTTGCGGTAGTCGTGTCCGCCGCGCTTGAGGTTCCAGATCTCCTCGTCGGACAGGTGCTCGACCAGCTTGCGGGTCCGCGGGTCCCGCCCGAAGAAGTGTTCCCGGATGTAGGCACCCGACTCGGCCTTGTAGGTCTGGAAGTCACCGTCGGGCGTGGTGTTCATGAGGTTGACCAGGGCGCCGTCGGTGTCGGCGGCCAGCAGCGGGTCCCACTCCCGGCCCCAGATCACCTTGATGACGTTCCACCCTGCGCCGCGGAACAGGCTCTCCAGTTCCTGGATGATCTTGCCGTTACCGCGGACCGGGCCGTCGAGGCGCTGCAGGTTGCAGTTGACGACGAAGATGAGGTTGTCCAGCTCTTCGCGGCCGGCGAGCGTGATGGCGCCCAGCGCCTCCGGCTCGTCCATCTCCCCGTCGCCCAGGAAGGCCCACACGCGCTGGTCGCTGGTGTCCTTGATGCCGCGGTGGTGGAGGTAGCGGTTCAGACGCGCCTGGTAGATGGCGTTGAGCGGCCCCAGGCCCATCGACACCGTCGGGAACTCCCAGAAGTCCGGCATCAGCCGCGGGTGCGGATAGGACGGCAGCCCACCACCGGGGTGGGACAGCTCCTGACGGAACCCGTCCAGCTGCTGCTCGGTCAGTCGACCCTCCAGGTAGGCACGGGCGTACATACCTGGGGAGGCGTGCCCTTGGAAGAAGACTTGGTCACCACCGCCGGGGTGGCTTTTGCCCCGGAAGAAGTGGTTCATCCCAACCTCGTAGAGGCTCGCCGCGCTCGCGTAGGTTGAGATGTGGCCCCCTACCTCGATTCCCGGGCGCTGAGCACGGTGCACCAGGATCGCGGCGTTCCAACGGATGTAGGCGCGGATCCGGCGTTCGATCTGCTCATCGCCGGGGAACCAGGGCTCCCGCTCCGGCGGGATGGTGTTGATGTAGTCGGTGCTGGTCAGGGCCGGCACGCCGACCTGACTTTCCCGGGCACGCTCCAACAGGCGCAGCATCAGGTAGCGCGCACGTTGGCGCCCCCGGTGGTTGATGACAGCGTCTAGGGAATCGACCCACTCCTGGGTTTCTTCGGGATCGATATCCGGGAGCTGGCTGGGTAGGCCATCGCTGATGACCGGGCGCTTGCGTTCGGTGGCCACAGACGTTCCCTCGGCTTGACTGATGGTCTGTTTCTGTTCTTCAAGGGCGAAACGCTAGGAGTTCCTAGTACCTATCCTGCCTCCCACCTGCCGTGTCGTCACGCGGTACTGGTCGGTTCGCGATGACCGACACACAAACGTGCCGTAGCTGTCATGAGAATGTGGGAAGACAGCCGGAAGACCAGCCCAAACTCCGCCGTGAACGCCGCTGAGCGGCCCGCGCCCCAGGTGGGGCCCCACCGAGGCGGTGAGTGCCTTTCCAGGCCGCTGACCTGCGCGGATGCCGGCCGTGGGAGTCAGGCCCGAAACCGCCCCACGTCCGGTCGGTAGGTGGTAGCTCATCGGGCGCACTATCTCCTACTCCTTTTGGGCTCGCTACCCTGGGGTCCCCTTCGACGCTCCCTATGGCCGTCTTGTGACGAATACCGTCGATGACGACGTTCGATGAGACAGGTTTCGATGGGACAGTCGAGGGTCACTCGGTGATGCTTGGGGCGTGAGTACCGTTCCGCTCGACATCGACGCCCACTTCCGGGAGGCGGTCGCCGCCTTACCCTGGGAGCCGACCGCCGAACCCGCCGATCCTGATCGGCCGGTACGCCCCGGCAGCAGCCTGACCGGCGCCCAGGCAGCGGCTCTCTACCAGGCTCAGGTGACGAGCCGACACCTTGATCTGGCGGCCCGCTGGCTGCGCGCGTACGGCGAAGGCTTCCACACCGTCGAGTCGGCCGGGCATGAGGGTATCGCCGCGGTGGCCGCGGCGCTGCGACCCACCGACCCCGCCCTGCTGCACTACCGGGACGGTGGCTTCTACTGCGCCCGGGCGGCCCAGGTGGACGGCGTTGACGTCGTCAGGGACGTGCTCCGTGGGGTGGTCGCGGCCAGCACCGACCCCGTCACCGGCGGCAGACACAAAATCTTCGGGTCACCGGCGCTGGCTGTGATCTCCACCACCGCCCACGCCGCCTGCCATCTGCCCCGGGCGGTCGGGCTCGCCTTCGCGCTCACGGTCAGTCCACGGCTGAACACCTCGCTGCCCTGGCCCCAGGACAGCATCGTGGTCGCCTCGTTCGGCGAGGCCTCCGTCAACCGTGCCGTCACCACCGTCAGCTTGACCATGGCCGGTTGGTGCGCCCACAGTGGCCTGCCATTACCGGTGCTGTTCATTTGCGAGGACAACAGCGGCGCGTCCCAGCGCTCCGACAGCTGGGTGGCGCGGAGCCTGCGTGACCGGCCCGGGTTGCGGTATTTCACGGCCGACGGCTGCGATGTGGCCGCCACATATGAGGCGGCGCGTCAGGCCGCCTCCTGGGTCCGCCAACGCCGCAGACCCGCGATCTTGCACCTGAGTCTGGTGCGGCTGCTGGGCGATATGGGCAGCGGGGACGAAACGCGACACCGCCCACTGGCGCGGACCGAGGTCGACCTGACCAGGGACCCCCTGGTGATCACCGCCCGGATGCTGGTGGAGGCCGGTCTAGCCGACCCCGAGGAACTGATAACGCGCTACGACACGATCGGGTGGCACATCCGGGCCGTGGCCGAGGAGGTGGTCGCTGAGCCTAAGCCGAGCTCAGCGCGGGAGGTGATGGCCTCGATCGCGCCCCGCCGCCCGTTACGGGTCGCTCAGGCGGCCGCCCGGGCCGCCCCCGCCGCCGAGCGGACGCGGGTCTTCGCTGACCGGCTCCCGGAGCAGGAGGGGCCGCTCACGCTGGCGCGGGCGATCAACCGGGCCCTGGTTGACGCCCTCAGCGCCAACCCCCGCATGCTCGTCTTCGGGCAGGACGTCGGCGCCGGAGGCGCGGACGGGGTCACCGCCGGACTGCAGGACCTCTTCGGGGCCGCACGGGTCTTCGACACCCCGCCGGATGAGATCACCATCCTCGGCTTGGCGTTGGGGGCCGGCGTGGCGGGCCTGCTGCCGGTGCCCGAGATCCGGTCTCTGTCCGCGCTGCATCACCTCGAAGACCAGCTCCGGCGGGAAGCCGCGCCGCTGCAGTACCTGTCCCAGGGGGCGTACCGCAATCCCCTGGTGATCCGGGTCACTGGGCACGGGTACCGCGACGACCACGACGACGGCCTGCCCGCTGACAACACCATCGCGGCGTTGCGGGACATCCCGGGCCTGGTGATCGCCGCGCCGGCCCGCCCCGACGACGCGGCCGCGATGCTGCGTACCTGCCTGGCCGCGGCCCGCACGGACGGGATCTGCTGCGTTTTTGTGGAGCCGGCCGCCCTCTACCACACCCGTGACCTGTACGCCCCGGATGACGACGGCTGGCTGGCCGAGTATCCGGAACCGGAGCGGTGGGCCGCCACCCATGTCCCGATTGGCCGGGCTCGGGTGTACGGAGAAGGCGAGGACGTGACGATCGTGACATACGGCAATGGGCTGCGGATGAGCCTGCGGGTGGCGCGCCGGTTGGCGAACGACTCTCCCGGGATCACCTGCCGGGTCGTTGACCTGCGGTGGTTGGCGCCGTTACCGGTTGACGACCTGCTGCGGGAGGCCAACGTCACCGGCCGCGTTCTGGTGGTCGACGAGACTCGCCGCCGCGGCGGGATCGGGGAAGGCGTGGTCGCCGCCCTGCTCGACGCGGGGTACCGAGGCCGGGTGACGCGAGTGGCCAGCGTCGATTCCTTCATCCCCCAGGGGCCAGCGGCCCGCCATGTTCTGCTGGGTGAACAACAGATCCAACGGGCCGTAGATGATCTCGTGGCCGACTGATAACTTCCCACCCCGACACCCGTCATACCGTGATTGGATGCAGCCGAGGAACAAGCAGGCGGAGGTTCATACGGTGTGCCACTTGCGCAAGGGCGCGCCTAGTGTATGGACTACGCGCTGATGGTGCTTCAAGCGGCACCCAGGATACGAGGAGGCAGTCGACAGTGAGCGCGACCGCTGGTCAGGCCGACGGCGTGAAGAGCCTGGCGGACCGGCTCGGCATCGAGCCCGACATGGTCGTCATGGAGATGGGCTATGACGACGACGTCGACGAGGACCTCCGCAGCGCGATCGAAGAGCGTTGCGGAGAGATGGTCGACGAAGACACCGACGAGGTGGTCGACGTCGTCCTGCTGTGGTGGCGAGACGGTGACGGTGATCTGTTCGACGTGCTCACCGATGCCCTCAGCCCGCTGGCGGACAACGGTGTGGTCTGGGTGCTCACCCCTAAGGCCGGGCGGGAAGGGCACGTGGAGCCCAGTGAGATCAGCGAGGCCGCTCCGTCCGCGGGGCTGCAGCAGACCTCAAGCATCAGCGTCGCTCCGGACTGGGTCGGAACCAGGCTGGTGACGCCTAAGGCTGCCAAGTCCCGGCGCTGACCTGCGCGACCGGGCATCGGGGCGGTGTCGTGCGACCCGCCGAGATCCACCCGCTATCCTCGGTGCGACGGTGGGACCCACCCCTGTCCCGCGAGGAGCTGGTATGCCGATCGAGGTGGGCGCACGGGCGCCTGACTTCACCCTTAAGGACCAGAACAACCAGGAGGTACGGCTTTCCGATCTCCTTAAGGAACATAACGTTCTGTTGGTCTTTTACCCCTTGGCCTTTACGGGGGTGTGCCAAGGGGAGCTGCGTCAGCTTCAGGAAGACCTGGCTGAGTATTCCACGGCCGGTACGCGGGTGCTCACCGTCAGCGTGGACTCTCCGTACGCCCATAAGGTGTGGGCCGAGCGTGAGGGATTTGACTTTCCGCTGCTGTCGGACTTCTGGCCGCATGGCGCTGTTGCTCGCGCCTACGGTGTGTTCAACGAGCAGGCTGGATACGCCAACCGGGGTACCTTCCTGATCGACAAGACCGGCGTGGTCAGATACGCCGAGATGAACCTGCCGGGCCAGGCGCGCGACCAGAGCGCATGGCGAAAGGCGTTGGCGAATCTGGCCTGACTGTTCCACAGTTGAGGCGGCAAGGTAACCTTGCCGCCGATTGGGCGCGTAGCTCAGTGGAAGAGCACTCGGCTTACAACCGAGGGGTCGCAGGTTCGAACCCTGCCGTGCCCACCACGTAACGAGCCCGCAGGGCCTTCACCGAGCCTTCAGAGCCTTCCGGGTACGCCCGCCGCGCGGGGAGCCTCCGAGTCCATGCGGCGACAAGGCGGCGGGAAGCAGGGCGGACCGTGTAGCTCGCGCGTACCCCACCGCATCCGTGGGTTTGCGCGCATCGAACGCCCAGACGCCGTCTGTTCTTTACTCCGTTCTGTTCTTTACTCCGTGCGTATCGGCCGCGGCCGGCATCGGCAGCTCCGGCACAGGCGGGTCACGCCGCGCCACCCGACTCCGGCGACGCCAGCCTGGTGTTCACCGCCACGGCGGCTCTCCGGGTACCCGAGACGGCTTACGGGTGCCCGAGGCGGCTACAGGTCCAGCACCATGCCGTCGGCGGCGATTTCAGCGCCCGCCTCCTCCACGGCTCGTCGCTGCGCGGAGTCCGCGAGCAGCACGGGGTTGGTGTTGTTCAAGTGGGTGTAGATCCAGCGGGCGGCGGGGTAGGCCGAGCGGTACGCCACCGTCTCAGAGATCGGCAGGTGCCCCATAGCCGACGCGGTAGGGCCAGCGCCGGTCTGGTCGACCATCTCATCGTCAGTGAAGAACGACCCGTCCAGCAGCACACAGTCGGCGCCGTCCAGCGCCGCCTCCCACCGCGGCGACCAGACAGCCAGGCACGGCGCGTAGACGAGAACCCCACCGCTGCGGGGATCGGTGAACCGGTACGCCACCACCCAGTCGTCGGCCCACGGTGCGGTGGCGGCGTACCGGGGTCGTTTGTGACCCAGCGGGATCGACTCCACGATCAGCCCACCCTGCAGGGTCAGGCGTCCATCCTCGAGGGAACACCATCGGATCCCGCCGTAGGGATCGATGACGCCACGCGTCGGGAGCGCCTCCAGCACAGGTTTCGTGGCGTACACCGTGAAATCGGTGGCCTCCCGCAGCGACGCCAGCCCCAGCGTGTGATCGAGTTCGGCGCTGGTGAGCAGGGCACCCCGCAAGGGTGTCTGCCGGCGGCCCGGGCCCGGTGTCAGCTCCGGGGTCGCCAGGATCTGCGTCCGGATGTCTGGGGAGGCGTTCACCAGGTACCAGTTCGTGGCGTCGCCACTGATCGCCAGGCAGTCCTGTGTGCGCCCCTGGCCGGTGGCGCGTGAGGCCGCGCACACGTCGCAGGCGCAGTTCCACTGGGGTAGGCCACCGCCGGCCGCGGTGCCCAGTATCCGCACCCTCATGTCATCCGCCGAGGTTGTAACGGGGGCGTCCCGGTGGCGTCACCGGTGAGCAGCGCATCCACCAGGTGCCGGGACGGGGACAGGTGACACACCGGGTCGGTGGCCGCCGCGTCACCGGTGAGCTGGAACGCCTGACACCGGCAGCCACCCAAGTCCTCATGCTTGAACGGACAGCTGCGGCACGGCTCCTGCATCCACGCCGTTCCCCGGAACCGGTTGAACGCCGCCGAGTCGTACCAGGCCTCCGTCAGGGAGGTCCGCCGAAGATTAGGGGGATCCAGGCCGGGAAGCTGCCCGGCGGCCAGACACGGCAGGACATCCCCGTTGGGGGCCACCACGAACAGGCGGCTTCCCCAGCCCGCCATGCACGCCTTGGGGCGGGACAGGTGGTAGTCCGGGATGACGTAGATGATGTGGATCCGGTTCCCGAACTGCTCAAGCGCCTGGGCAGCGTCGCGTTGTGCGGCCTCAATCTGCTCCGGGGTGGGTAGCAGCGCCGCGCGGTTCCGCAACCCCCAGCCGTAGTACTGGGTGTGCGCCAGCTCCAGCCGGTCGGCTCCCAGCTCCACCGCCAGCCGGACGATCTCCAGCAGCCGGGAGACGTTCCCCCGATGCAGCACCGCGTTGATGGTCAATGGCAGGCCAGCGGCGACGACGGCCCGGGCCACCGCAAGCTTGCGGTCATGGACCCGCAGCCCGGCTATGGCGTCGGCCGAGTGGGCCACAGCGTCCTGAATGGACAGCTGGACATGGTCCAGGCCAGCGTCGACCAGGGTGTCCAGCCGTCCCTCCTGCATCGGGATCCCGCTGGTGACCAGATTCGTGTACATGCCCAGCCGGTGCGCCTGCGCGACGAGCGTCACCAGGTCGCGCCGCAGGGCCGGCTCCCCACCGGAGAAGTGCACCTGCAACACCCCGAGCCGCCGGGCCTCCTCCAACGCCCGACACCAGACGTCGCTGTCGAGTTCGTCGCGATAAGGCTGGGTGTTGACGGGGTTCGAACAGTACGGGCAGTGCAGCGGGCAGCGATACGTCAACTCCGCCACCATGCCGACCGGGGACGGATCCGGGGGCGGCCCCTCCCCGGCCTCGGCCAGCGCCGCGGTAGGCTCGGGTGGGCCGACCGGCCTGGGTGTGGGGGGATCGAAGTCAACCAGTCGACGGGCGGCGATCTCGTCCACCACCGCCGCGACATCATCAACGCTGACCCCGTCGTACTCGACGGCCAGATCAGCGGTGATCGCGGCGATGTCTCGGGTCCCGTCGCACCGGGCCAGGATGGCCGCCGCCGATTCGTTAAGCAGCAGTACGCCTTCCGGGTACAGCAGTGCTGGCTGGCGGCGTACCTCGTCGTACGCCAGACGAACCCCACGCCCCAGCGCCGGTCGGCCGGCGCGTACCGTCGATGTCACCGTTGCTCCGCCGCGTACGCGATAGCGTCGAGCATGCCGCGCAACACGTCGCACTTGAAGCTGAGCGCCGCGATCGCGCGTTCCTGCTGCTCGCGCGTGACACAGTGATCCAGCACCAGACTGAGCGTCCAGTCACGGTCGCCTTTCACCACCGGGATCCGGCGTTCGAAGTACGCGTACCCCCGCTCGTCGATCCACGGGTAGTGCCGCTTCCAGGCCACGATCCGCTGGGCCATGTGCTCAGGGGCGAATAGCTCGGTCAGGGCCGCGGCGGCTCCCTCGATCCACGGTCGTGTCATGCAGAACCGCACGTAGGAGTCGATCGCGAACCTGACCCCCGGCAGCACATGCCGCTCATCGATGACCTCGTCACGGGTCAGCCCGACCGCTTCGGCGAGGACGAGCCATTCCTCAAGCCCGCCCTCGCCGTCGCGACGACCGTCTTGGTGCAGGATCCGCTCCACCCACCGCCGCCGCACCTCCGGTAGTGGGCAGTTGGCGATGATCGCCCCGTTCTTCTGGGACAGGCACCGCTGGTAGTACCAGCGGTTGGCGACCCAGGACCGGACCTCATCCGGTGTACAGCGCCCCTCGTGCAGGCGGATCTGGAACGGGTGGGTGTCCCAGTAGCGCACGCGTAGGCCTCGAAGGGCTGCTTCGAATTCGGCCCGGCTCAGCGGCTCCTGCCCGGGGGGTGTCCCCGGAGAGGAAGACGACGTTGTCGGGCTGGTCTGGGCCGTCAGCGGCTCAGCCACGGCAGGTCGGAACCGGCGTACGCGGTCACCTCGGGACGTGCCTCACGGCACTCGATAACCGGCCGCTGCCACATACGGCGGGCAGAGTTTGACGTGCGTGACGACTTCTGGACGTTCATGGCGTCACCTTTCGGTACGTCGAGATGGTCTTAACGGCGACGAACCTGATGTGTGGGAGCGTTGTAGAAACAGTGCTCATAGCTCCCAAGGTGTAGTTTCCGGAAACATATACCGATGTTGATTAACCGGTCAAGAGTCCGCTTTAGATCATGTTCTATATGATGTCATCATTGCGTTGATCATGAATTCATTGATATGAAATGCCAGCGGCGCGCCAAAAAGAATTCATGATCGGTCGATTTTCGATGAGTAAAGGCGCGATAAGGTGACAGGATGCCACGGCTTCCTGGTTTGGTATACACGGATCACGTTATCGAGGTCCCACTCGACCACTCCGATCCCGCGGGCACCTCGATCACGGTCTTCGCCCGCGAGGTCGTCGCTGTCGACAAGGTGGGGGAGGAGCTGCCGTGGTTGCTGTTCCTCCACGGCGGCCCTGGCGGCATGGCGCCGCGTCCGTCCGGTGTGGACGGCTGGCTGGGACACGCCTTGAAAACCCACCGAGTGTTGCTGCTTGACCAGCGGGGTTCCGGCCGCAGCACCCCACTGACGGCCCGCACCGTCGCCGGCATGGAGCCGGCCGCGTTGGCCGCGTACCTGCGACACTTCCGCGCCGACAGCATCGTTGCCGACGCTGAGATCCTCCGGCACCGCATAGCTGGCGGGGCGCGCTGGGAGACGTTGGGGCAAAGCTACGGCGGTTTCGTCACCCTGACCTACCTGTCCCGGGCTCCGGAAGCGCTACGGGCCTGCTACATCACCGGCGGTCTGCCTGGGCTCACCGCGACCGCCGAGGAGGTCTACACCCGGCTGTACCCGCGGGTGGCGGCGCGGAACGCCGAGTACTACCGGCGGTACCCCGATGACGTGGCGGCGGTCCGCGCGATCGCTGACCACCTGGACAGCACACCGGTCTACCTGCCCGATGGCGACCGGCTCACCACACAGCGGCTCCGCACGCTCGGCATGGCTTTCGGGGTGAGAGGCGGCTTTGAGCGGGTGCACTGGTTGTTGGAGAGTGCGTGGCACGGCGCTGAGCTGTCGGACACCTTCCTGTATCAGGTGATGACGGAGACCGGCTTTATCGACGCGCCGATATACGCCCTCCAGGAGTTCATCTACGGCCAAGGGAACACCCCGACGGCCTGGGCGGCCCAACGAGTCCTCGACAGGTATCCGGAGTTCCGCCTCGACGCCGTCCCACTGCTGTTTACCGCCGAGATGATCTACCCCTGGATGTTCCGGGAGATCAAGGCGTTGCGTCCGTTTGCGGAGGCGGCCGAGCTGCTCGCCGCCGCCGATGACTGGCCGCCGCTGTATGACCTTGAGCGGCTGGCCGCCAACGAGGTACCGGTCGCCGCGGCCGTCTACTTCGATGACATATATGTGGACGCGGACCTTCAGCTGCAGACCGCCCGCGCGGTCGGCAACACCCAGGTGTGGGTGACCAATGAGTACGACCACGACGGCATCCGTATCGCCGGCGGGCAGATTCTGCCCCGATTGATGGATATGGCCGCTGGGCGGCGGTGAGTACCCGGCCGGCCGGTGACGGCCGGCCGAATCCATCCCGCGTACCTCCCGCTGTTATCTCCCCTATCTCCACGCGTACCGCTACGTGCCCGAGGAAGCCTGATCAACCGGGCGACTTAAACCTTCTGTTCATGGTTGATCAGCGCTGTGTAACGGGTTAAGGCGGCTGTTTAGTGATCAAATCGGTGTCTATGCCGTCTGGCGCCCACAGCGTGCCGTTCATCCCTTGCTTAACCCGTTCATCTTGAACGGTTTACAACGGGCATGTAGTTCTGTATCGATAGTTATCGGCCAACTATTCGATAGTTATCGGCCGATTGGGAGGTAGGGATGCATTTATCCAGACGGGTCGCGAGCGCATCCGCGCTGGCCCTGGCTTGTGCGGTGGCGCTCGCCGCGCCGCTGGTCCAGGCGCCACCAGCGGATGCCCAAGACGGCTCCTCATGGCCAATGGGGGGCCACGACATCAACAACAGCCGCTCGAACCCAGATGAGCGGATCCTCAGCCCGTCCACGGTCGGCAACCTGGAAGTGGCGTGGACGTACACCACGCGGGGCGACGTCTCAGCCACACCCGCCGTGGTCGACGGGGCCGTTTACTTCCCGGACTGGGGCGGCTACTTCCACAAGGTGGACGCGGCCACCGGCCGGGCGATCTGGACTCACACGATCCTGGAGTACACCGGTATCGCCAACACCCACTCCCGCACCAGCCCGGTGGTGGTGGGGGACACCGTCTACATCGGTACGCAGGACGGCGCCTACCTGTTGGCGATCGACACCCAGACCGGAAACCTGCGGTGGCGTACCCAGGTAGACACGCACCCCGAGGCGGTACTCACCTCATCCCCGGCGATATACAACGGCGTCATATACCAAGGGGTCTCCTCGCACGAGTTCCTCCTAGCCAGTGACCCGAACTACGACTGCTGCACCTTCCGGGGCAGCCTGGTCGCGGTCGACGCGGAAACCGGCGAGATCATCTGGAAGAGCTACACCCTGCCAGATCAAGGCCCCGGCGGTGACATCTTCAGCGGCGCTTCGGTCTGGGGCAGCACCCCCACCGTCGACCCGCAGACCAACACCGTCTTCGTCGGCACCGGTCAGAACTACTCCATCCCGAACAGCGCGGTGGAGTGCTACCGGAACGGCGGGACGCAGCGCGAATGTGAGCCGCCGTGGAACGCGAAGAACTCCATCATCGCGTTCGACATGACGACCGGTGAGATCAAGTGGTCGACCGGGCCGGACCGGTTCGACGCCTGGAACATCTCCTGCCTTCCCGGCTTCCCACCGAACAACTGCCCGATCCCTGGTCCGGACCACGACACCAGCGACGGCACTCACCTGTTCACCATCCCCGGCCCGGACGGAGAGCCCCGCCGGGCGGTCGGCGCCGGCCAAAAGAGCGGTGAGTTCTGGATGCTCGACGCGCTGACCGGTGAGATCATCTGGAGCGCGTCGGTCGGCCCCGGTTCAACGCTGGGTGGTATCGAGTGGGGCACCGCCACCGACGGTGAGCGGATCTTCTTCGCTGAGACCAACATGGACCGCGTGCCGTACCAGCTGCCCGACGGCCGGACCATCGACTACAGCTCCTTCGGAGCGTTGGACGCGGCGACCGGACGGCTCCTGTGGCAGGTGCCCGAGCCACACGGCGGCATGGCCATCGGCCCGGCCACCACGGCCAACGGCGTCGTCTACTACGGCGCCCTGAACGGCTACATGTACGCGCTGGACGCCGCCACTGGCCAGGTGCTGTGGGAGTTCCGTGGACAAGGTTCATCCAACGCCGGCCCGGCGATCGTCGATGGCCGCCTGTACTGGGGTAACGGTTACGCACGCGTCGCGTCCGCGACGGGAAGTACCACCTTCTACGCCTTCGCCCTCGGCGACGGCGGCCCGACCGGTCAGCCCACGACGAGCCCGCCGACCAGCAGCGCCCCGCCGCCTACGGCGTGCACCGCGACGTACCGGTTGGTGAACCAGTGGCCCGGTGGTTTTCAGGGTGAAGTGACAGTCCGTGCCGGCACCCGGGCACTCAACGGGTGGACGGTCAGTTGGAACTTCCCCAACGGCCAACGGATCACCCAAGCCTGGGACGCCCAGGTTGTCTCAGCTGGTCCACAGGTCACGGTCCGCAATGCCGGATATAACGGATCGGTTGCTCCCAACGCTACCGTGACATTCGGCTTCCTCGGTTCCTGGAGTGGTAGCAACACGGCACCGACCTCGTTGACCTGCACCAGTCCCTGAGTGACCAAGGGGCGCACATCGGCATAACCCCAACCGGTTCACCGGGCACGGGCCTGCTCCCGTGCCCGGTCCTTCTGTGGTGGGCAGGTACGCGTCTTGGGTAGACCCACATGGGAGTCGCGCTCCATAGCTGACCATCAACGGTCAACTCTCTGCGGCAACGAGGCCGCGCGCGTTACTAGGCATAACGCCTTGAACGCAGTATGAGTCACAGACGCTGTGGGATCACTGCGGTACGCCGCAGATTGCTACTCAACCGATGACCTCAGTAAGCGAAAACTTCCCGGAAGGAAATGAACGTGATGATCGTCGCAAATTTCTTTAGTTTTGTTTACCGCAGAGGGAGCTCATGAACTAAGGCCTCGAACATCGGAGAGTCTCCGAACTGTAGATCCCCTACTTTCTTCCATCCCCATCGATAGTAGGAGGAGTGAGCGGGCTCGTTTCCTGGGGCGACGAGGAGAGCGGTTCGCTCCTCGGTGCGTCCGGTTAGTAAAGCATCATGTAGGGCGTGCCCGAAACCGCGGCCCTGCCACGAAGGGTGAACTGTGAGCAGGGCAAAAACGAATGTTCTCCGTCCGTCCTCTCTGATGAACTCGGGAGAGACATCAGAGGGCAGACCATCCCACCATCGGGTGTCTGGGGAGAGGCGGTATCCCGCACTGTAGCCCACTAACTGGTTATCATAGTACCCTCCGACGAGCTTAAAGCCGTCGCGCTCTGCGTATATCGTCATCCGTTCCCAATATCTGGAAGAGCTGTCGAGACTCCCGCTGTTTCATCGGGATGTAGGATTCATTCTGCAGTTCCTCAATAAGCGAGGATTCAGCCAGCGCTACTTGGCGGCAATATTTGGCTGCGCACAATCCGAGATCTCATCCTTTATAGCGGGACGTAAGCTCGGCGCATACGAGCTATTGGTCAGATTCGCTGACAGCTTCGCTATCCCCAAGACGTTTATGGGCCTGTCGTATGGGTGTAAGAAGTGTGGACATCCGATAAGAGCTCAATTTTCGGATTCTTGGCGGCTGCTGTCCAGTTCATCGTCAGAACAAGCCGGCGATGACGGCTATCGCACCTCAACCTTTGGGCAGTCTTACATGCCGTATTACGAGAGCCCGCCTGACATCCCGAGCATATATCTCCCCTGAGATCAGCCAGAGACGTCCAAGACGGCCGCTTTCAGGAGAGGGACCGCGGTATCTCCACAGCGGGCACAGCGTGCCGCAACCCCAGACGATCGTCTTAGGCAGCGTTGCACCACAACAGCCGCAGCACCGCCACCGCTGAGACTCCACGAGCAGATAGCGGATGCTGTGTGTTCCGCGCTGTTGTTAACAGACCTCCAGAAGCATCTGCCTTAAGCAGGGATGGGCTGCTCCTGCAAGCCACGCAGCCGACCCGACAGTTTCCGCTGGAAGAAATCGAAGAAACCATCCGGATCCGGGCCGGCGTTCAGCAACACGATGTGATCGAAGCCAGCGTCCACATAGGCGCGTACCGCCTGGACATGCCGCTCCACATCAGGCCCCACAGCGAACTGCTGACGGATGTCCTCAGGTCGAACCGTCTTAGAAGCGGCGTCGAAGTTCACCGGATTGGGCAGCTCGCTCATCACCTTCCACCCGGTGACCGCCCACCGGTTCATCTCCCACGCCGCTTGGACAGCTTGCTCCTCATCCTCCGCCCACGCCAGGGGGACTTCGGCGTACCGAGGCCCATCCCCGCCGGCCTGCTGATAACAGGTGACCAACTTGACGTCCGGTTCGGTAGCGAACAATCCGTCGCCGAGCTGGGCCGCGATCCGTGCTGCGGCCGGCCCGCCCGCCGCCACAATCAGAGGCGGCGGTTGATCGGGCAGATCGAATATCCGTGCGTCCTCCAAGCGAAGGTAGGCGCCGTCATAGGAGTGGTAGCCGCCCGACCACAGCAGCCGAATGATCTCCAGGGCTTCCCGCAGCATCTCATGCCGGATCCGCACGCTCGGGAACCCCTCGCCGATGACGTGTTCGTTGAGGCGTTCCCCCGCCCCAACCCCCAGGATGAACCGACCATTGGAGATCAAAGCCAGCGTCGCAGCGGCCTGCGCGATGATCGCGGGGTGGTAGCGCAGGATCGGACAGGTCACCCCGGTCGCCAGATCAATTCTTTGGGTACGCGCCGCGATGGCCCCTAGCACCGTCCACGCGAACGGTGAGTGCCCCTGAACATCCAACCAGGGGTGATAGTGATCGCTGATCTCCACGAAGTCGAAACCAACCTGCTCAGCCCGTACCGCCTGACGGATCAGCTCGTGGGGGCCGAACGCCTCAGCGGCGAGCTTGTATCCGATCCGCATCCTCTTGTATCCGACCCGCATCCTGAGCCTCCCTGCCGCCGACCCGGACATGCCGCTTACCGGGATCTGGTGTGCCCAGCGCCCCGAACGGCAAACACCACCACCGGTGAGCGACCGAGAAGCACGACCCAGGCGGTGAACTGCGAAAAACGAGGTGGGCCATGAGCCCACAGGGCGTAGCCTCTCCACCCGTGACTTCGACGACCGTGACCCACCTGGGAGGCGTACCCGTCCTGCTGTGTGCACCCAACGGTCCACTGATCGACAGCGACAACGCCGCGTTAGACCTCATCGGTGAGGCGATAGCCCAGGGCGCGGCCTGGGTCGCCGTCCCCATCGAGCGACTCTCCGACGACTTCTTCGTGCTCCGGACCGGCCTCGCCGGAGCCATCACCCAGAAGTTCGTCAACTACCACCAACGCTTGGCGGTGGTGGGTGACCTGTCCGCAAAGCTGGCTGAAAGCAACGCCCTACGCAGCTGGGTCGAGGAGTCCAACCGGGGACGCCACCTGTGGTTCGTCGCGACCCTGCAGGAGCTCAACGACCGGCTCCAGGCCCACGGCGGGTAGGGGTAACCCTCCCAGCGATCGTCCCGCTGGCGGGATGGCTGAGGGCCACCGGCGCACCATAACGTTCCTGACAGGGCCTCTGAGCACACGTGACTGACATGCGCGGTTTGAGGCATTCATGAACGTGGCCGGGTGACGGGGACCGGAGCGCCACGGTTCCGGGTCCGTGCCCTGCGAACCGAACCGGAAGGAGCCGAAGTGGCCGAGTACACCCGCCGTGAGCTGCTACGAAACACCGCGATCGCGACAACGGCCGGCGTCGTCGCCCACCACGCAGGCGGCGCCCCGCCGGCCAGCGCCACCGTCACCTGCCCCCCACCACTGGGGCCGGTGCGGGTGACCCCGGACGACCCGCGATACCCAGACCTGGTTCAGCGCCGCTACAACCTGCGCTTTGAAGGACACCCCGACCTCATCCACGTCGTCGGCGACACCAGCCAGGTAATCCAGGCCGTCCAAGAGGCGGTACGCGCAGGCAAACGAATCGCGGTCCGCTCCGGCGGCCACTGCTTTGAGAACTTCGTCGACGACCCAGCGGTCCAGGTCGTCATCGACATGTCCGGGATGACCGGCGTCTACTTTGACTCGCACCGCCGCGCATTCGCCGTCGAAGCAGGCGCTTCCCTGGGCGAGGCGTACCGTCGATTGTTCCTAGGGTGGGGAGTCACCATCCCCGCCGGTTACTGCCCAGAGGTCGGCGCCGGAGGCCACATCGCCGGCGGCGGCTACGGCCCGCTGTGCCGCCTGCTCGGCCTGGTCGTGGACTACCTAGAAGCCGTCGAAGTAGTGGTCGTGGACCACACCGGGAGAGCCCGGAGCGTGGTGGCCAGCCGGGACCCCTCCGACCCCCACCACGACCTGTGGTGGGCCCACACCGGCGGCGGAGGCGGCAACTTCGGCATCGTCACCCGCTACTGGTTTCGTACGCCCGACGCACGCAGCTCTGACCCCACCCGTCTGCTGCCGCAACCTCCCGCCTCAGTGCTGACGTTCTCACTGCAGTGGTCCTGGGACGAGCTTGACCAGACCACCTTCACCCGCCTGCTGCGCAACCACGGCGAATGGGCAGAGCAGCACAGCGCCCCGGATACCCCCGAAGCCGGCCTGTACAGCGAACTGATCCTGTCGCGGCGGCAGTACGGCCAGCTACTCATGCTCGGCCAGGTAGCCGGCTCGGACCCCGAACACCTGCTCGACGCGTACCTCACCGCCCTCAGCGCAGGCGCCGGGGAACCAGCCGGACGCACCCAGGAACGACTCCCGTGGCTCGCCGCGGCGTTACGCGGACCAGGTGAGGACCCCGGCCGGTGGCGGATGAAGGTCAAGTCCGCGTATCAGCGACGGCGTCTCACCGACAGCCAAATCGCCGCCATCCACCATCACCTGACCCGGGAAGACGTCGACATCCTCGGAGGCTCGGTAAGCCTCAACTCCTATGGCGGACGGATCAATACGGTGGCACCGGACGCCACCGCCGTGGCCCAACGAGACTCGATCCTCAAACTCTTCTACGTGACCGCGTGGGCCGACCCCCGCGACGAGGAACGGCACCTGGCGTGGCTTCGGGAGTTCTACCAGGATGTCTACGCCGACACCGGCGGCGTCCCGGCCCCAGGAGAGGTCAACGACGGCGCATTCATCAACTACCCGGATGCAGACCTTGCCGACCCGACCTGGAACACCTCCGGCGTCCCCTGGCACACCTTGTACTACAAGGACAACTACGCCCGCCTCCAGCAGGTCAAACAGCGCTGGGATCCGCTCAACATCTTCCAGCACGCCCTATCCATCCGCCCGTGACCGGCCTGGCGTGAGCGCTGTGACCAGGAGCAGAGGAATCACTGACCACTAAGGACAGTCGATCACTGCTCCTGTTCAGCACCGACGCCAAGTTTCTCCAGCCGCAGGGCCCACACCAGAACCGCTCGGTCCGCACCGCCGGTGGCGAGGAGAGTACGCCCGTCGGGGAGCGGGACGGCTGCCACCGCAAGCACCGGGCGTGTGTGTCCGGTGAGGGTGTGGAGGTGGGTGCCGGTGGTGGGGTCCCACAGCCGCACGGTGGCGTCGTCACTTGCGGTGGCGATGAGGGTGCGGCCGTCCGGGTGGGGGATGGGGGCCACCGCCCATACCGGTCCTGGGTGTCCGGTGAGTGGGGGGCCGACTTGTTGGCTGGTGGTGGGGTCCCACAGCCGTACGGTGGCGTCAAAACCGCCGGTGGCGATGAGGGTGCGGCCATCGGGTAGGGAGATGGTTGTTACGGCGTTCACCGGGGCTGTGTGTCCGGTGAGTGGGGGGCCGACTTGTTGGCTGGTGGTGGGGTCCCACAGGCGGACGGTGGTGTCGTCGCTTGCGGTGGCGATGAGGGTGCGGCCGTCCGGGTGGGGGATGGCTGCTATGGCGTTCACCGGGGCTGTGTGTCCGGTGAGGGTGCGGTGTGGGGTGCCGGTCCAGGCGGCGGCTTGAACAACCCAGGGCCAGTGGGGGTGGGTGGTGGTGATGGCCTCGGCGAGGGGGTGGTTGCGGGTTTTGCGTGCCCACACATGCAGCCACCACTGCCGGTCCTCAACAGAGCGGGTTTCCCAGTCGCTGTCGGCGGCCAACTCCAACGCAGCAGTGTTAGCGCGGGCTTGGTCGGTGGTGAGGGTGGTGCGGTTGCGTAGCACGGTCCAGGCGGGGACCGCGGTGAGGAAACCAGGGTCAGTGGCGAGGTGGTCTAGCAGTGTGGCGTGGGCGGCGTGGTCGGCTAGGTGAGTGCGGGTGTAGTCGTCAATGTTGGTCCAGTTCCGCTTGTCGTCGACGGCGGGTGGGGTCAGGTGGTGGGTGATAGCAGCATGAGCGGTGCGCCAGGCGCGGTGTAGCTGGTCGGTGAGTGCTGGTTCGGTTTCGTCGACGTCGGGGGTGGTGAACAGGTCGCGGAGGCTTTGGTGCCGCACCGCATACACCATCCCAGCAGGGGTGCGGGTGGTGTTCAGAAAGGGGCGCAGCCCGCGGGTCAGCCAGTCGGTGACCTCGCCGTAAACCTTGTTGTCCGTCTCGTCGTGGTTTTGCTTCAGGCCGGTGATGGCGATCAGTTCGTCGGCGGTGGCGGGGCGGCGCAGCGCGGCGAGGGTGGCCAGGAGTGGTAGTCGGATCTGCTGCCATCGTTTGGGGTCAGCATCTGCCCAGCGGTGGATTTGTTGTAGGTAGTAGCCGCGCAGCCCAGCCGGCAGGGACGCCACATCGTGAGGGGCACGGTTGCCGGTGCGGATCTCATCGAGTACGTA
>PKFB01000056.1 GCA_002919305.1 Actinomycetales bacterium | reverse complement strand
TCGCGAGGGTGTGGGAGAGTAGGACGCCGCCGAAGCACATTACATGGGGGTCTACCCATTCGGGTAGACCCCCATAATATTTTTTTAACCACTATGATCGCCTGCTGTTTCATCGCATTTCGCGACTCCCGGAAGGCGAGTCGGATTGAGGGTCGTTATTGCGCCGCAATTCGCCAGGAGGTGGGTCCCATCGTTGTCCCAGGCGGCTGAAGACGGCCGCATTATGGCGGTGACGATAATTCCTTCTGTGCGATCCGATGAAAGCGTCATTGTCGACCAGCGTCAGCCGGCATCGTGGTATCACCGTGGTTGTGGCGCTGTCCGCAGGAATAAGCGCCTCGGTGATGCCGCGGGGTAAAAGACACCGCGTCTAGGGAGTCGGTTCGCTCACCGGCTTCAGCCACTGACCAACCCACGTCCGGTCCACGATGGACTTTCGCGCCGCTTCTGCTGAGGCGGCGATAATTTCACGCTTAACAACGCCACCGGGTGCCCGAAGCACCGCACCGGACACGGTCTAAGGTGATCAGGACACGAACGGTGGTCGGCTACGGGCACCAACCCCGCTTGGTCGGGCGTACCGCGTCAAACCGACTTCCAATCAGGGGAAGTGCTTCCCGTCATGGGAGCGGTGCCCCATCGTGTACGCGTCCCACCGCAAGGGAAAGATGAACGCCGTGACACCACAAGACAACGCCATGCCTGGAAAATCCCCCGACTCCGCAGACAAACGCGACAGACAAAACAAAGAACGCCGGTCCGCTGACACCCCAGCATTCCACCGTCGCGGCAGGGGCGGGCCGGGCGCGGCTGATAAGGCCACGCGTGGAACCTTCAAAGACCGGTCGCGTGGGCGGCGGGGGGACGGTCCTTCCTGGAAGGACCGTGCTGACCGGGCTGACCGTGGCGATCAGTCTGGTGGTGCCCGTCGACCGGAGCGGGACCGCTTCCCGTATCGGGATGAGGGGGACCGCTCCAGCGGCAAAGGATGGCGTGGCTACAGGGACCGTGAGCGATTCCAGCGGGACGCTGACGGCAAGAAGGCCCGTCGCCGTGACGATGAGTGGCGTGGTGGGGCGGCGGGGGGACGCTCCCAGCGGTGGTCCGATCCGTCCTCGAAGCCGCAGCGGGGACAGCGTTTCAGGGATGACAACGCCTGGGAGAAGCGGGGCCTGACGTCACGGAAATCTTTCTCCCGCCCGTGGGAACAGCGGGATGGGGGCGTGTCCGGGCAACGACGCCCCGCCCGGGAGGACCAGGGCCGCTCGCCACGGGATCGCTCTCGTCCACCGAAGGAGCAGCGTTCGAAGGAGCAGCGTTTCCGGGAGCAGGAGCCTGCGGCAGCGGCGAAAGCGGCGGGTGCGTCTCGAGATCAGGCGCCACCGATCCCTCGCCACATCGCCGCCACCGACCTGGACGCCACGATCCGGGCCGAGCTGCGGGTGGTGCGGCCGCCAACGGTGGCCGATACGGTGGCGCGCCGCTTGGTCGCCGCAGGGCAGCTGCTGTATGACGACCCCGACACCGCGTTGGCGCACGCCATGGCCGCCCGCCGGTTGGCGCCCCGCCTGGGGGTGGTACGGGAAGCGGTCGGCTTGGCCGCGTACCACGCGGGGCAGTGGCAGACCGCGATCTCCGAGCTGCGGGCGTATCACCGGATCACCGGTCGGTTGACCCATCTTGCGGTGATGGCCGACTGTGAGCGGGCGCTGGGGCGTCCGGAACGCGCGATTGATCTGTACCGCACTGCGGACCAGCGGCTGTTGGATAAAGCGGAGGCTGTTGAGCTGCTCATCGTGGCCGCCGGGGCTCGACGTGACATGGGGCATCCGGAGGCCGCCGCGGCGATGTTGCAGGTTCGTGAGCTGAACTCGTCTCGGGCTGAGCCATGGGTGGCGCGGTTACGGTACGCGTACGCCGATGTTCTGGCCGGACTGGGTCGGGAGGAGGAGGCGCGGTACTGGTTCGAGCAGGCGGTCCAGGCCGACACCACCAACGAGACCGACGCGGCCGATCGGTTGCTGGAGTTGGAAGGCGTGGTCTTGGAGTGGGATGAGGAGCTGGACGCGGACGGGGAGGATGAGCTCGAGCCGGAGGAGTTCGATAAGGAGCTCGACGGGGTGGAGGTGACGGCGCACGGCGCGACCGGTGCCTCCGCTTCGGCGGGTGATCCCGGAGCGGCGAAGGAGGACGCCGCATCGAGCTCACCTCGGCCGGACCTAGGGCAGCCGGATGAGCCGTCGGAGAAGGAGCCGGCAGAAGGGCGGCCGCAGACCGATGAGTGAGCTGACGACGCGGGCTGGTCAGATGGCGACCGGTTCTTTTGAGGCCGGTTCGGACGGTGTCCCGCTCGTGGAGCGCCACGATGCTGTCCTGCTCGACCTGGACGGCGTGGTGTACCTGGGGGAGCAGCCGGTGCCTCGGGCCGCGTCGGCCATTGACGCGGTCCGCAGCCAGGGGGTGGCGGTTCGGTTCGTCACGAACAACGCCGCCCGTCGCCCGGCGGCCGTCGCCGAGTTACTCACCCGGGTGGGGGTGCCCGCCCATACCGCTGAGGTGGTGACCTCCGCGCAGGCAGCTGGATGGACGTTGGCTCAGCGGCTGCCGGAGGGGAGCCGGATTTTAGTGGTTGGTGCGCCGGCGCTGGCTGAGGAGGTGGCGGCGGTTGGGCTGCAGCCGGTCACCTCGGCCGATGAGCAGCCGGTGGCCGTGGTGCAGGGGTACGGTCCGACGGTTGGGTGGCCGCAGCTGGCTGAGGCCGCTGTGGCGTTACGGCAGGGAGCGTTGTGGGTCGCCACGAACACCGATCGCACCCTGCCGTCGGTTCGAGGGCCGTTACCGGGGAACGGGGCGTTGGTCGCCGCGCTCAGTCATGCCATGCAGCGACAGCCCGACATTGTGGTGGGGAAGCCAGAGCCGGCTCTGCTGCTGGGGGCGGCTCAGAATGCGGAGGCTGCCCGGCCGGTGATGGTGGGGGATCGGCTCGACACCGATGTGGAGGGGGCGGTGCGGGCCGGTATGGACAGCCTGCTGGTGTTCACAGGGGTGAGCACTCCAGCCGAGGTGTTGACGGCGCCCCCGCAGCAGCGCCCCACCTACCTTGCCGAGGATCTGACCGGGCTGCTTCAGGTGCATCCCCCCACGGTGCGGGTCCCGGACGGTGCTCAGTGCCGGGGCTGGCAGGTCCGGCGGGGCCCGAAGGGGTGGGAGCTGACCGGTGACGGGGCGCCGTTGGATGCGCTGCGGGCGTTATGCGGCGCCGTGTGGGCGGAGGCGCCACAGACTGCGGCGTCCCTGGATCCCATCATCGGCGGGACGGCGTCGGCCGTGGACGCCTTGCGTACCCTCGGCCTGTCCTAGACCTGCCTTCAAAGGCTGTCCTGCCCAGCGGGGCCGTCAGTGAAGCTCAACCCCGCTGGGCAGGGCGGCTGAGGTCAGGTGGGTCAGCAGGGTGTTGCGGAAGGCGCGAACGGCGTGGGTGAGGGTGACGTCTTTGCGGTGCGCCAGGGCGACGGTGCGTTCCAGGACCGGCTCCAAGGGGGTGCTGCGCAGGCCGGGGCGCCCCACCAGCACCATGCTGGGGACCACCGCCACGCCCAGTCCGGCCTCGACGAACCGCAGGACCGCATCCATTTCGCCGCCTTCGACGGCGAAGCGTGGTTCGAAACCGGCGTGGCGGCACGCGTTCAGGGTGGCTTCTCGCAGGTCGTACCCGGGGCGGAACATCACCAGAGGGTGGTCGCGCAGGTCCGCGACGCGCAGGGCCCGGCCGGTGACCGGGGGTGGACTGTTCGCGGAGGAGGCGACCACCAGGCGTTCCCGCAGGATCGGGGTGGTGGTCAAGGCGGGGTCGCCTCCCTGGGGCGGCAGGATGATCAGGGCTAGGTCCACAGCGCCGCGGGTCAGGGCCCGGGTCAGGTCTCGCGAGCCGCTCTCCTCGACCAGGAGTTGAATGCCGGGGTAGGTGTCGTGGAAGCGGCGGAGGACGTCGGCGAGGAGCCCGGCGCACAGGCTCGGGGTGGCGCCCAGTCGGACGCGGCCGCGGCGTAGCCCGACCAGTTCCTGAACCTGGAGTCGGGCGGTGTCGACGTCGGCGAGGATGCGACGGGCCAGGGGGAGCAGGATTTCGCCGGCGGGGGTGAGGGTGATGTTGCCGCGGGCGCGGCTGAACAGTGGCGCGCCCAGCTCAGCTTCCAGATTGCGGATTTGTTTGCTCAACGACGGTTGGGCGACGCGTACCCGCTCTGCCGCCTGGGTGAAATGTCGGGTTTCGGCGACCGCGACAAAGTAGACAAGTTGTTGAAGCTGCACTTCCATAGCTTATGGCTATGGAGATGAGTGCCTCGATATCTTGGACGCACTCGTGAGGTGCTTTCTAGATTGGCGGGGTGGCACTGACTCAACAGACAACCCGTTCCGCAGTCAGTCCACCGGAGGCGAAGCGTCCCACGAATGAGCGGGCCCCCGCGGGGGCACCCCGCGTGAGGCGACCCCGTACTGTGGTGGGTGCGATCTTCGGCTCCACGGTGGGCAAGAAGGCCATCATGGCCACGACGGGCGTGATTCTTCTGCTGTATCTGATCGCCCACATGCTGGGGAACCTGCGGATCTTCTTCGGTGAAGAGAGCATCAACCGGTACGCGGTGTGGCTGCGCGAGATCGCCGAGCCGTTACTGGGGTACGGCGGTCTGGTGTGGGTGATCCGCGTGGTGCTCACGCTCAGCGTGGTGTTGCATATCGTCACCGCGACACAGCTGGCCCGTCGGGCGCGTCAGGCGCGTCCAGTCCGTTACGCGACGCGGCCGAAGGTTCAGGGCAGCTACGCCGCCCGCACCATGCGGTGGGGTGGCGTCATCATCGCCCTGTTCGTCACTTACCACGTCCTGGACCTGACGGTGGGCTGGTTGAATCCGGACTTCGAGCACGGTGAGGTCTACGACAACATCGTGGTGGACTTCCAGCACTGGTACGTGGCGCTCGCGTACACCGCCGCCGTGGTCGTGGTCGGGGTGCACATCCGGCACGGGGTGGCCAGCGCGCTGCGTAGCCTAGGGGTCACCACCGCCCGGGGTGAGCGTGTGGTGAATGTCGCCGCGATCGTGTTCGCCACCGCGTTGGTGGTGGGCTTCTTGTCCGTACCGTTCTCTGTCTTCTTCGGGCTGGTGGGATGAGCATGTTTACCGAAGGCGCTCCAATCGCCGACACTCGGGCGCCCGACGGCCCGATTGAGACACGTTGGCAGCAGCGTCGCTTCTCCGGCAAGCTCGTCAACCCCGCGAACCGTCGGCGGTTGAACATCATCGTGGTGGGCACCGGTCTGGCGGGTGCGTCGGCCGCGGCCACCCTGGGCGAGCTGGGGTACAACGTCAAATCCTTCTGCTACCAGGACAGTCCGCGTCGGGCGCACAGCATCGCCGCGCAGGGTGGTATCAACGCGGCGAAGAACTACCGCAACGACGGTGACAGCATCCAGCGGCTGTTCTACGACACGGTCAAGGGCGGTGACTTCCGGTCCCGGGAGTCCAACGTGTACCGGCTGGCCGAGATCAGCGTGGAGATCATCGACCAGTGCGTGGCTCAGGGCGTGCCGTTCGCGCGGGAGTACGGTGGGCTGCTGGACACCCGGTCCTTCGGAGGCGCCCAGGTTTCCCGCACCTTCTACGCCCGCGGACAGACCGGGCAGCAGCTGCTGCTAGGGGCCTACCAGGCGCTGGAGCGGCAGATCAGGGCCGGCACCGTGCGGATGTACCCGCGTACCGAGATGCTGGACCTGGTGGTGGTCGATGGCCGGGCCCGCGGTGTGGTGGTCCGTAACCTGGTGACCGGGGAGGTCTCCACCCACCTGGCCGACGCGGTGGTGTTGGCTACCGGTGGCTACGGCAACGTGTTCTACCTGTCCACCAACGCCAAGGGCTGCAACGCCACCGCGATCTGGCGGGCGCACCGGCGGGGGGCCTACTTCGCCAACCCCTGCTTCACCCAGATCCACCCCACCTGCATCCCGGTCAGCGGCAACTACCAGTCCAAGTTGACGCTGATGAGTGAGTCGCTGCGTAATGACGGACGGGTGTGGGTGCCGGTGAAGCCGGGTGACACCCGACCCCCGGACCAGATCCCCGAGGCGGAGCGGGACTACTACCTGGAGCGGATGTACCCCAGCTTCGGCAACCTGGTGCCGAGGGACATCGCTTCCCGTGCCGCCAAGCGGGTCTGTGACGAGGGGCGTGGGGTCGGTCCCGGTGGTCTGGGGGTGTACTTGGACTTCGCCGACGCGATCGCCCGGTTGGGGCGTGAGGCGGTGGCGGCCAAGTACGGCAACCTGTTCGAGATGTACGAGCGCATCACCGGTGAGGATCCCTACAAGGTGCCGATGCGGATCTACCCGGCGGTGCACTACACCATGGGTGGCCTGTGGGTGGACTACGACCTGCAGAGCACCATCCCTGGGCTGTACGTCATCGGCGAGGCCAACTTCTCCGACCACGGCGCCAACCGGCTGGGCGCCAGCGCCCTGATGCAGGGGCTGGCCGACGGCTACTTCATCCTCCCCAACACCATCAGCGACTACCTGGCGGCCGGTCCATTCCCGTCGATCGACCCCGATCACCCTGAGGTGAAGCAGACCGAGCAGGAGGTCCGCGACCGGATAGAGCGCCTGCTGTCTGTCAACGGGGACCGGACCGTGGACTCCTTCCACCGGGAGCTGGGACGGCTGATGTGGGACTACTGCGGTATGTCCCGCAACGACGCCGGGCTGCGGAAGGCGATCGATCAGATTCGCGCGCTGCGTGAGGAGTACTGGCAGCGGGTGAAGGTCCCCGGCAGCGGGGAAGGACTCAACCAGGCCTTGGAGCGGGCCGGTCGGGTCGCTGACTTCTTCGAGCTGGCCGAGTTGATGTGTATCGACGCCTTGCACCGTACCGAGTCCTGCGGTGGACACTTCCGGGAGGAGAGCCAGACCCCCGAGGGGGAGGCGCTCCGCGACGATGAGAACTTCAGCTACGTCGCGGCCTGGGAGTTCACCGGGGTCGGGCGTCCCCCGGTTCTGCACAAGGAAGCCCTCGAGTTCTCCTACGTCAAGCCAACTCAGCGGAGCTACAAGTGAACCTCACTTTACGCGTGTGGCGGCAGCCCTCCGCGTCGGCCGAGGGACGGTTGGTCACCTACGAGGTCACCGACGTGTCCCCGGATATGTCCTTCCTGGAAATGCTCGACGTGCTCAACGAGCGGTTGATCCTCGCCGGGGAGGAACCGATCGCGTTCGACCATGACTGCCGTGAGGGGATCTGCGGCGCCTGTGGAATGGTCATCAACGGTGTGCCGCACGGACCCCAGAAGGCGACCACCACCTGCCAGCTACACATGCGCCACTTCTCCGACGGGGACACGATCACCATTGAGCCGTGGCGTTCCCAGGCGTTCCCCGTCATCAAGGACCTGGTGGTGGACCGCAGCGCCTTCGACCGCATCATCGCCGCCGGCGGGTACATCAGCGCCCCCACCGGTAGCGCGCCAGAGGCGCACTCGATCCCGGTGCCTAAGGCCAACGCCGACGCGGCGTTCGAGGCCGCGGCGTGCATCGGCTGCGGGGCGTGCGTCGCGGCGTGCCCCAACGGCTCAGCGATGCTGTTCACCGCGGCGAAGGTGACGCACCTGGGTCTGCTGCCGCAGGGCCAGCCGGAGCGGTACACGCGGGTGGTCGACATGGTGGCGGCGCATGACGCCGAGGGTTTCGGCGGGTGCACCAACACCGGTGAGTGCGCGGCGGCGTGCCCGAAGGGGATCCCGTTGGAGACGATCTCGCGGCTGAACCGCGACTACCTGCAGGCCACGCTTCGTCGTCACTGACGCACCTGGTGTCCTCCATATGATCGTGGGCTCAGGGCCGGTGGGGTGCTACCGGCTGCTGGGCCCACGTTCAATGAGGGCACGACACGGCAGCCCGCTGGGCGGGGTGCGCTGTATCGCGGTGTGCTTTGCGGGAGACAGGCGGCGTACGCCCTTTCGGAGGTCACAACAGGGAACGCAGCTTGAACAGGTCGGCCATGCTGGCCTTGAGTGAGATCTGACCGGTGGCCCAGGCCCGAGCGAAGTCCAAGTGTCCCGCCACCAACGCGATCAGGTCATCGCTGGCGATCGTCAAGCGGATCGCGGCGTCCGGCGCCGGCCCGTCGGCGATTTCGACCAGTCGTCCCTGTTCCAGCCGTCCGTGGAAAGCGGCGTCCAGATCCGGGATGCTCAGGTGCAGGGTGCGGGTGATTGAGGAGGCGCGCCGCGCGGCATGCTCCTCGAGACGCGCGGCGAGAGTGTGCAAGGCCTCACGGCATTGTTCGATTGTGGCCATGTCACCTCTTTCAGGTTCGGCGGTGGGAGGCCAGCGGCGCTGATGTGGTTCCAGTCCGGTATTTAAGCCGCCACTAATCGGCACGGTACTCCAGGTTCCCGACCCCCTGACCGGTAGCGTAGACAACCTGAGGCATGACGGTTTCGGGCACGGGAGGAGGCAGGGCCGAAAGGCTCTGGACCGCTGACTGACACCGAAGGGGAAGAGCCCATCGAGGAGGGCACGCGATGCAGGAGGCCTGGCGGTCGTATCTGGAAGTGGTGCTGGGGCTGACGGAGGCCTCCCGTAAGAAGGCCGCCAAGATAGTCAAAAAGCTGGTTAAGCGCAGCGGCGTCACGGTGGAGCAGCTGCAGACCCTCACCGAGGATCTGCTGGAGGCGAGCGCCAGCAACCGTGAAGCGTTGACCAAGCTCATCCGCTATGAACTGGACCGGGCGTTGAGCAGGGTCGGGCTGGCGACCGCCGAGGAGGTCGCCGAACTCAACGAACGTATCCGGGACCTGGAACGTCAGCTACGTGAGGCGCGTGCCGCCGCGGCCGGTGCAGAGTCGGCCGGTGCGGAGCCGTCGGGGCCGGAGGCGGCCTCAGCCACGCGGAAAGCGGCCACCGCGAAGAAGGCCACCAAGAGCGCCGCCAAGAAGACCACCACCGCGAAGAAGACCACCACGGCGAAGAAGACCACCGCGAAGAAAACCGCCACCGCCAAGAAGACCACCGCGAAGAAGGCGGCCGCTGAGAGCGCGACGGGCGCCGGTGCCAAGGCCACCTCGCGGCAAAGCCCCGCCAAGCGGACCCCGGCGAAGAAGGCGACACCACCTGCGGCCGCCCCTCAGGCATCGGAGGAGCCGACCCCGGCTGAGGCCACCACGCCGGCCTCGGACACAGGGACCGGGGCGACCTCATCCGGAGGAGCGTCGTGAGTCAGACGCCCGTTCCAACCCCAGCCCATCTGGCCCGCCTGGCGGAGGCCAGGCGGGGTGACGACGCAGAGGCGGTCGAGGCGGCAGAGCATCCTGCGGTGACGGCGGCCCTGGAGCGGCTGGCTGAGCTCACGACACGGCCGGTCGCCGACCAGGTCGCCGGCTACGAAGAGGTCCACCGCGCCCTGCAGGGCGCACTCGCCTCGATCGACGCCGACTGAATCTGGATCAATCTATGGCACGTCGTACCCGTCTGGACGCTGAGTTGGTGCGTCGCGGTCTGGCCCGCTCCCGTGAACACGCCGTCAGCCTCATCACGGCCGGACGGGTACGGGTGAAGGGGACCGTGGCGGTCAAACCCGCCACCTCGGTGGATCCAGCCGACCCGGTGCTGGTCACCCCCGCTGAGGAGGCGGGGGTGAGCGGTGCAGAGGCGGACTACGTGTCCCGTGGAGGCCACAAACTGGCCGGTGCGTTGAAAGCCTTCACCGCCGCCGGGCTGACGGTGGCCGGCCACCGGTGCCTGGACGCCGGCGCCTCCACCGGAGGCTTCACCGATGTGCTGCTGCGCGCCGGTGCGCAAGAGGTGGTGGCGGTTGATGTCGGCTACGGTCAGCTGGCCTGGTCATTACGGACCGATCCCAGGGTCCGGGTGTATGAGCGGACCAATGTGCGCCGCCTGACCCCTGAGATGATCGGTGGCCCGGTGCGGCTGACCGTTGCTGACTTGTCGTTTATTTCGCTGCGGTTGGTGCTGCCGGCCCTGACGGCCTGCACCGAACCGGACGGTGACCTGATCCCGATGGTCAAACCTCAGTTCGAGGTCGGCCGGGACCGGGTCGGTGATGGAGTAGTGCGTGACCCCCGACTGCGGGCGGAGGCGGTGATTGAGGTAGCGCGGACGGCGCAGACCATGGGGTACGGCGTCGCTGGGGTGGTCCGTAGTCCGTTGCCGGGCCCATCGGGCAACGTGGAGTTCTTCTTGTGGTTGCGTCGGGACGCGCCGCCGGTTGACCCTGACCAGGTACGCGCGGTGGCCGAGCAGGAGGAGGACACGACAGCACGGGGGCGCTCGGGTGGATTGCGGGTCCGACCGTGAGAGGAGCTGGCTGTGGCCAGACGTGAGGCGTTGCTGGTGACCCACACCGGCCGGCAGGCCAGTACCGAGCATGCCCGGACCGTCGCTTCGGATCTGATAGCCGCCGGTTTTGAGGTGCGGGTCTTGGTCGACGAGGCGGCGGAGCTGAATCTGCCCGAGGTGTCTGCGGTGGAGCCGGAGTCCGCCGCCAAGGGGGTGGAGATCGTCGTCGCGCTCGGAGGCGACGGCACCCTGCTGCGGGCCGCCGAACTCGCACGCCCGGTGGGCGCGCCGTTACTGGGCATCAACCTGGGCCGGGTCGGGTTCCTCGCCGAGGCCGAAATCAACGATCTTGATCAGGCGGTTCGGGATGTGGCGTCCGGCGCCTACAGCGTCGAGGAGCGCCTCACCATCGATGTGACCGTGGAGCAGGACGCCGAGCGGATAGCCAGCTCCTGGGCGCTCAACGAGATCAGTGTGGAGAAGGCCGAGCCGGGGCGGATGCTAGAGGTGATGGTGGAGGTCGACGGCCGGCGCCTGTCCCGCTACGGCTGCGATGGGGTGGTCTGCGCTACCCCGACCGGCTCCACCGCGTACGCCTTCTCCGCTGGCGGGCCGGTGGTGTGGCCGGAGTTGGCCGCCCTGCTGCTGGTCCCGGTCAGCGCGCACGCCCTGTTCAGCCGGCCGCTGGTCACCTCGCCGGATTCCACGATCGCTATCACCGTGGAGCCTTCTGGCTACTCCGCCGTGTTGACCTGTGACGGTCGTCGGGTGTTCCCGGTCCCACCCGGCAGTCGGGTGACGGTTCAGCGTGGCGTGCTGCCGGTGCGGGTGGTGCGGTTAAAGCCCCAGCCGTTCACCGACCGGCTCGTGGCCAAGTTTGGGCTGCCTGTCGACGGGTGGCGCCATCCCATCTCCTGACCGGGGTGGTGGGGCGGTAGCTGTATTTGTCAGCGGGGGGCACTAGTGTCTGAAAGTTGTGCTTGAGGAACTCCGCATCACCGGTCTTGGGGTCATCGACGACGCCACGCTCCCTCTGGCGCGGGGCCTGACGGTCATCACCGGAGAGACCGGGGCCGGCAAGACCATGGTCGTGGCGGGGTTGGGGCTGCTTTTCGGCGGTCGGGCGGACGCCGGCCGGGTACGCCCGGGCGCGGGGCGCGCGGTCGTGGAGGGCCGGCTGAATCTGACAGGCCAGACCGCCCGGGTCGTCCATGCCCGTGCGGCTGAGGCAGGGGCTGAGCCTGACGAGGATGGGGCGCTGCTGCTGACGCGGTCGGTGACCGCTGAGGGGCGTTCCCGGGCTTATGTGGGCGGGCGGTCGGTTCCGGTCAGCGTGCTGGCCGAGATCGGGGAGCATGTGCTGTCGGTGCATGGGCAGTCTGACCAGATGCGGCTGCTGCTCCCCGCGGAGCAGCGGGCGGCGTTGGACCGTTACGCCGGCCCGGAACACGAGAAACTCCTGGCCCGCTACCGGGAAGCCTTTACACGGTGGCGACAACTCGATCAAGAACTTGAGGATCGACGGCGGAACCTGCGGGAGCGGAACCAGCAGGCCGACCTGCTGCGGTTGGGGCTGGCGGAGATCGCCGCGGTGGATCCGCAGCCAGGTGAGGATGAGGCGCTGCGGGAGGAGGCGCGTCGGCTGGAGCACGCCGAAGGGCTGCGGGCCGCGGTCAGTGCCGCCCATCAGGCGCTGGCCGGTGACCCCGACGACCCGGGCGGCGCGACCGACGCCGGGACTCTGTTGGGGGAGGCGCGTCGCCTGCTGGAGTCCCAGGCCGGGGTGGACGCGACCCTGCGGGAGCTGGCCGAACGCTTGACCGACGTGGTGGCTCAGGTGGTGGACATCTCCACGGAGTTGTCCGATTACCTGGAGTCTTTGGACGTCGATCCCGGCCGGTTGGCGGCGGTGCACGAGCGTCGGGCCGCGCTGCGGGCGTTGACGCGCAAATACGCCGAGGACATCGACGGCGTCATCCGGTGGGCGGAGCAGGCCCGTGAGCAGCTGGCCCAACTGGACACCTCTGATGAGGCGTTGGCGGCGTTGGAGACCGAGCGGGATCAGGCGGCGGCGGCCACCGCGGAGTTGGCCGAGCGGCTGACCGCTTCCCGTCGGGCGGCGGCCGACGCCTTCGGGGCGGCGGTGACGGCTGAGCTGACCGGGCTGGCCATGCCGCATGCACGGGTGAGCGCGGTGGTCCTGCCGCGGCCGGCCGGGCGAGGCCTGCCGGTCCTGACGGTGGGGGGTACGCCCGTCCCGGTGGGGCCCGAAGGCGCCGATGAGGTGGAGATCCGCCTGATGGCGAACCCGGGGGCGCCGGCGCTGCCGCTGCAGCGGGGAGCCTCCGGTGGGGAGCTGTCGCGGGTGATGCTCGCGCTGGAGGTGGTGTTCGCCGGGTCCGGTGGCCCGCCCACCTTAGTGTTCGACGAGGTGGACGCCGGGGTCGGTGGGCGCGCGGCGGTGGAGATCGGGCGGCGACTGGCCCGGCTGGCCCGTGAGCATCAGGTCATTGTGGTGACCCACCTGCCCCAGGTGGCGGCGTTCGCCGATCGGCATCTGGTGGTGACCAAGGACTCATCGGGCGCGGTCACCACAAGTGGGGTGCGGGTGGTGGAGGCCGCCGAACGGGCCCGGGAGCTGGCGCGCATGTTGGCGGGGATGCCTGACAGCGACGTGGGAGTGGCCCACGCCGAAGAGCTGCTGGAGGCGGCGGCCAAGGAGAAAAGCCGCGTCGACTGACGACGCCGACGAGCCGCAGCGGTCAGGGCCGACATGGTGGAATCGGTCGGTCGTTATGGACCGATCGTTGCACACTGTCATGGTGACGAAACGGATGGAATGCCCGGAAGGGTGGAGGGCGAGCAGGTCAGGGCACCGGTTATGGTGAGTGCACCGCTCCCGGGCGAGTCGCGCTGCGTAGACATGGACAGCGGGTGACAGGATGGGGCCGATGCGTCTACCGACCTTGCGCCGTACGCGTACCACGCTGCCTGGTGCAGTCTCCGGACCTGCCCGCTTGGACCGGCGCACCAAGCGGCTCGCCGGGCGACTGCGACCGGGCGACATCGCCGTGATCGACCATATTGATATCGACCGGGTCGCTGCGGACTCCCTGGTCGCTTGTGAGGTCGCCGCGGTCATCAACGCCAAGCCGTCGATCTCTGGCCGTTACCCCAACCTCGGCCCTGAGGTGCTGATCCGGGCCGGGATTCCGCTCATCGACGATGTCGGTGAGGAGGTGTTTGAGCGGGTCCGCGAAGGGGACGTGCTCCGCATTGAGGGCGGGGTGATCTACCGCGGCGATGAGCCGGTCGCCCAGGGCACTCGGCATGACGCGGAGTCGATCGCCAAGGCGATGGCCGACGCTCGTGACGGGTTGTCGGTGCAGTTGGAGGCGTTCGCCGCCAACACCATGGAGTACCTCAAGCACGAGCGGGAGCTGCTCCTGGACGGAGTCGGGGTACCCGACATCTCCACCCCGATCGCCGGCCGACACTGCCTGATCGTGGTCCGCGGGTACGACTACAAGGCGGATCTGGACGTTCTGCGCCCCTACATCCGGGAGTTCAAACCGGTCCTGATCGGGGTGGACGGCGGCGCTGACGCGTTGGTTGAGGCCGGGTACACCCCGGACCTGATCGTCGGGGACATGGATTCGGTCTCCGACGACGTCCTGCGGTGCGGCGCGGAGATCGTGGTTCACGCCTACGCCGATGGGCGTGCCCCAGGTATGGCGCGGATCGAGCGGCTCGGGCTGTCCGCGGTGACCTTCCCGGCCGCCGCCACCAGTGAGGACATCGCGATGCTGCTCGCCGATGAGAAAGGCGCGTCACTCATTGTGGCGGTGGGCACCCACGCGACCCTGGTGGAGTTTTTGGACAAGGGCCGGGGCGGTATGGCGTCGACCTTCCTGACCCGCCTGCGGGTGGGCGGCAAACTGGTCGACGCTAAGGGTGTGAGTCGTCTGTACCGTCAGAATCTGTCCGCATCATCCCTGTTGTTGCTGCTGCTGTCGGCCTTCGCCGCGTTGGCCGCCGCGGTGGCGGTCTCCACCACCGGGCGTGCCTATCTTGAGGTGGCGGCCGAGTGGTGGGACAACATCATCTACCAGGTCCAGAGGCTGTTCCAGTGATCAACTTCCGGTACCACGTGGTCTCGTTGACCGCGATTTTCCTGGCACTGGCGATTGGTCTGGTGCTGGGCACCGCCGCTCTCAACGGCCCGCTGTCCGACCGGTTGCTCAGCGAGATTCAGTCATTGAGCAACAGCAACAGTCAGCTCCGTGACCAGGTCGCCGAGCTGGAGGAGGAGGTCAACAGCCAGGAGGAGACCATCCAGGACCTGGCTCCGCTGCTGCTCGACGGTCGGCTGGCCGGGCAGCGGATCGCGTTGGTGGCGATGCCCGGCGCCGCGGATGACGAGCTCACAGCGGTCAGCCAGATGCTGGATATGGCTGACGCCACCATCGGGGTGCAGGTGCGGTTCAACGACCGGTTCATCGATCCTGCCCGGAACGTCGACCTCAGTGATTTGGCGGCCCGTCTACTGCCGGAGCGGACCCCGCCGTTGGAGCTGCCCAACGAATCCGACGGGGTGCAATCCTCGGCGGCCCTCATCGCCGCGGTGCTGGTGGCGCAGGACCCACCGCTGCCTGCGGGGAGCGGCAGCGCGGTGCTGACCGGCTACGCGGAGGACGGCATGCTTACCTACGAGGGCGACCCTGACACCCCGGTGGACGCCTTCCTGGTGGTGGCGGGGGAGCCGGCGGTGGACACCAACGGCGCCGAACGTAACGCGGCGGTGCTCACCACGGTGACGCAGCTGGATCAGGCGGCGGTCACCGTCGTCGCATCGCACGGTGCCTCCGGCGAGGGCAACGTGGTGGCGGCGATCCGCTCCGACTCCTCCCTGGTGGACACGATGTCCACCGTGGACAACGTCAACACCACGTTGGGGCAGGTTGTCACGGTGCACACCCTCGTCCAGGAGCTCGCCGGCATCACCGGCGGGCACTACGGCAACGGGGACGGCGCCTCCGGTCCGGTGCCGCAACCAACGGATACGCCGACCGCTGAGTGACCCGTGGAGCCCTGGTTTCCGTGCCAGGGCTCGGAAGAGCCTCCCGGTGCACGGCGGGGTCGGGCATGTCGGTAGCGTGTTCACCCATACCGGTCACGTCCGGTAGGCGCGTCGCGACGGAGTCGTCCCGGCCTCGAGCCGCTTCCACCCCGGCGCCACCGGCCGACGTGACGGCCAGATAACCGAAGACGACGAACACTGTCGATGGAGGACCAGGTGGGAGCCTTCCGTGCGCTGGCACGTCGGGCGCTGCTGGCTGGCGCAGGAGCGCTGGCCGCGCGGGTGACGTTGGGTGCGGTCAGCCGGTCGTCTCGCGCCACCCAGTTGGAGCGTCTCAATCACCGCGGTCAGACGGTGACCCTGGCCTCCGGACCCGCCATGGCCGTCGCCGCCGCCACCACCGCGGCGTTGGGAGCCGCCGCTTGGCGCTCCACCACCACCGACCCGGCCGGCTCACCCCGGCCGTTGGGTCTGCCGATCGCTGCGGCGGCCGCCGTCGCCGGGCTCGGTTCGGGAGCCGTCGGGCTGTATGACGACGTGGTGGGCTCCCGCCCGGAGCAGAAGTCCGCCAAGGGGTTCCGGGGTCATCTGGCCGCGCTGCGCCGCGGGCAGATCACCACGGGTCTGGTGAAGATCGTCGGGATCGGTGCGTCGGGCGCGTTGGCCGCGGCGGCGTTGGCCTCACGGCCCCGGCCCGGCCAGAGAGGCGGTCTGGCCGCCACGGTGACCGACGTGGTGATCGACACCGGACTGATCGCCGGATCCGCCAACCTGATCAACCTGTTGGATCTCCGGCCCGGACGGGCGTTGAAGGCCGGGCTGGCCGTCGGGGTGCCGCTGACGCTCGGCCCTGCGGGAGCGTTGGCGGCGGGGCCAGTGGGGGCCGCCGCCGGGCTGCTGCCCGATGACTTGGGGGAGCGCACGATGCTCGGTGACGCCGGGGCCAACGCCTTCGGGGCCCTGCTCGGGCTCGCCACCGCCGCCACCCTGCCGCGGCCGGCGCGGCTGGCGGTGCTGGCCGGCATTGTCGGTCTGACCCTGGCCAGCGAGAAGGTGAGCTTCACCGCCGTCATCGAGTCCCACCCTGTGCTGCGCCGTCTTGACGAGTGGGGTCGCGTCCGCAGATGAGCACCGCGAGGCGGATCGCGGGTGCCGCCGCACTGATCGCCCTGATTACGATCGCTGCCCGGATTGTGGGTTTCGGGCGGAACCTCGTCTTCTACTGGGCGATCGGAGAAAACGACCTGGCGCAGATCTACCAGACCGCCAACACCGTCCCCAACCTCATCTTCGAGATCACCGCTGGTGGGGCGTTGGCCAGCCTGGTGGTTCCTCTACTG
Source organism: Actinomycetales bacterium (assembly GCA_002919305.1). Lineage (GTDB taxonomy): Bacteria > Actinomycetota > Actinomycetes > Mycobacteriales > Micromonosporaceae > RSA1. The sequence continues at coordinate 38,032 of PKFB01000056.1, read as the reverse complement.
GCGGCGCCGCGCGCCCGCGATGACCGCGCGGCGGTGTCGGCGGCCACCTCAGCGCTACTGACGTGGACCATGGTAGTGCTGGTTCCGGCGGCGTTGCTGGTGGCGATCTTCGCCGATCCGATCGTGAACCTCATGGCGGCCGATGCGCCGCCGGCGATGGTGGAGACCGGGGCCCGGATGCTGCGGATCTTCGCTCCGCAGCTGCCGTTGTACGGGTTGGGCACCGTGCTCATCGGGGTGCTGCAAGCCCATGAGCGCTTCGCGTGGCCGGCGCTGGCGCCCCTGCTGTCGAGCGTCACCGTGATCTGCGCGTACACCCTGTTCACCATTGTGGACAGCCGGGGAGCCGGGATCGGGGAGGTGACCCGCACTGGTGAGCTGGTGCTGTCGGTGGGTACCACGTGTGGGGTGGTGGCGCTGTCCTGCAGCCTGCTGATCCCGTTGTCGCGGCTGGGGATCCGCTACCGCCCGACCCTCCGGTTCCCGGACGGGATGGCCGCCGGGGTGCGCTCCCTGGCGATCGCAGGGGCCGTCACGATCGGAGCCCAACAGGTCGCCCTCGGACTGGTGATCTACCTGACCAACCCGCCGGCCCCCGACGGCTCGATCGTGGTCTACACCCTGGCGCAGACGCTGTTCTTCCTGCCCTGGGGGGTCCTGGCCGTTCCGCTGGCCACCGCGGCGTACCCGACGCTGGCCGAGGCGGTGGCGGTGGGGGACCACGCACGGTACGCCCGTACCCTGGCCGCCTCGACCCGAGGGTCGCTGCTGGTGGGCTGGTTCGGCGCGGCGACGCTGGTCGCGGTGGCCGCACCGGCCGCGGGGGTGATCGGATCGTTCGCCCCGGGGCAAGCCAGCTACACGGCGCTGGCCTACAGCATCGTGTTCTTCGCGCCGGGCCTGGTGGGCTACAGCCTGTTCGCGTTGTTAACCAGGGCCTTGTACGCCCGAGGCGACACCGCGCTGGCCGCCCGCGCCACGGTGGCTGGCTGGGGCACGGTCATGCTGGCCGACCTGGTGCTGGTGTCGGTGGTGCCCCTGTCGGACCGGGTCGTGGCGCTGGCGGTCGGCAACACCATCGGCATGATAGTGCTGGGCGCGTTGCTGATCGCGGTGGTGGCGCGGCGCGCCGGCCGGCACGCGTTGGATGGCGCGGGGCGCAGCTGCCTGGTTGGGCTGGTCGCCGCGGTGCTCTCCGGCGCTGTGGGGTGGGCGCTGGCGGCGGTGTTAACCGGTGAGCCGGACGCACACCCGGGGCCGATTGTGTCCCTGGCGGCGGGGGTCCTGGTCGGCCTGGTGGTGCTGGGAGTGTTCGGGGGAGTCACGCTGCTGGTGGCGCGTCGGGAGGTGGCGCCGCTGGTGAGTCGGTTCGCGGCGCGGATTCCCGGCCTCCGGCACGCGGCCACGGGCGGGGAGCAGCCCCCTGCCGTCACCCCCGCTGACGAGGCTCCTGATAGGAACACCACTGATGTGACCGGGCGATCGGATGAGGGTGAGCATTCTGCCCCGCGGTCGCGAGGGCGAGTCTGAGCAGGAGGCAGTCCGGTGACCAGGACGCACGCGGAACAGTCCGCCGCACACGGAAAGAACAACCCACCGGCCGACCAGCTGGTCGCCGGATACGACGCTGACGACGGCGACACTCGGGACGCCGGGCGACGGGTGGCGCTGGTGGTGGCCACCACCACCGGTGGAACCGGTCGGCACGTCGCCTCTCTGGCCGAGGGGTTGGTCCGCGCCGGCTCTCGGGTGGTGGTGGCCGGCCCGTCCAGCACCGAGGAGCAGTTCCGGTTCACCCGAACCGGGGCCCGGTTCGTCTCCGTGGAGATCGCCTCCGGTCCGCGGCCGGTCGCCGATCTGCGGGCGTGGGCGCGACTGCGGACGGTGCTGCGCGGCGCCGACCTGGTTCACGCCCACGGGCTGCGCGCGGGTCTGCTGGCTGGACTAGCCACCCCCCGCTCGATTCCCTTCGTGGTGACCTGGCACAACGCTGTCCTGGCCGACGGGCCGCTCCGGACCATCTACGCCCAGTTGGAGCAGGTCGTCGCCCGGCGGGCTGATATCACGCTGTGTGTCTCCCCCGATCTGGAGGCCCGGGTACGGCAGTTGGGGGGACGCGATGTCCGGCCTGGCCCCGTGGCGGCGCCTACCCTGCCACCCCCGTCGCGTTCGGTGGAGGAGGTACGCGCGGAGTTCGGGCTGCCGCCGGAGCGGCCACTGGTGGTCACGGTGGCGCGGTTGAGTCCGCAGAAGGGGCTGCACACGCTCATCGAGGCGGCGGCCGCGTTCCCGACCACGACGGCGTCGGGTGCGCCACGTGCGTACCCCCCGCTGTTCGTGGTGGCCGGGGATGGGCCGCAGCGGGCGGAGCTGGAGGAGCGGATCGCCGTCACCGGCGCCCCGGTGCGGCTGCTGGGGGCCCGGAACGACGTGCCCGATCTGTTGGCGGCCGCCGACGTGGTGACGCTCCCCAGCCAGTGGGAGGGCAGCCCGCTGATTGCGCAGGAGGCACTGCGCGCCGGACGGCCGTTCGTGGGGACCGCGGTGGGGGGTGTCCCGTCACTGGTCGGGGACGCCGGTGAGCTGGTACCTCCCGGTGACCCCGCGGCGTTGGCGGCGGCGCTGGCCTCGGTGCTGGACAATCCCGACCATGCGGCGCGCCTTGTGGAACGCGCCGCCGCGCGAATACCGCTACTGCCGACGCCAGAGTCCACGATCGCCCAGATCCGAGCCGTCTACGCTGAGTTGGCATGAAGAGTCCGCTGGCGGTACTTGCCGCGCTGGTGGGGGCGCTGGGCCTGCTCGTGCCGGGCGTCGCGTTCAGTGGGGCCACCCCGGCCCACGCCGCGCCGGTGCAGGACACCACGGCCGAGCACGTGATCCTGATCGGTGCGGCCGGGCTGCGCTGGGAGGACATCAACCCCGCGCTCACCCCCACGTTGTGGGCCCTGGCCGAGGACAGCGCGCTGGCGTCGATGTCGGTCCGGTCAGCGCAGCGCCACACCTGCCCGGCCGACGGGTGGCTGACCCTCGGCGCCGGTAACCAGGCCCGGGTCGGTGACGCGGGAGGAGCCGACGATTGTGAGGCTGCCCTCCCCACCGTGGAGTTGCAGGAGGGCGGTAGCGCCCTGATGCGGGGGGCCCGACAGATCTACGACGACAACCGGACGCTGTACTACCGGGCGCGTCCCGGGGTGCTGGCCGAGATGGTCCGCTGCACGGTGGCGGTGGGGCACGGCGCGGGTATCGCCGCCGCCAGCCCCGGAGTGGGTCGGATCAGCGTGTACCGGGAGGAGCTGCCCGACAACGCCGCCGAGCTGTTTGAGTCCTGCGCGTTGTCGATCGTGGATTTGGGCACGATCCCGTCCCTGGGCCGGCAAGCCGCGCTGCGGACGCTGGACAGCAACCTGGCCACGATCTTGGACGCCCGCCCAGAGCGGACTTTGGTGATGGTGGTGGGGGTCGCCGACACCGCCGGAGCGGCTCGGCTGCATGTGGCGTTGGCCAACGGGGCGGGTTTCGAGCGGGGCTGGTTGGAGTCGGCGACCACACGCCGCGCCGGCTACATCCAGCTGATCGACATCGCCCCGACCGCGGCGGAGGTGCTGGGACTGCCGCGGTCGGACTGGTTCGCCGGGGCGCCGCTGACCGTTCAGCCCCGGTCGGCCGATCTCGCTGCGGCGACGTCGACCCTGGTCGACGCTGACCAGGCCGCCTGGCAGCAGTTTTGGCGGTCGGACCGGTTCCTGCTCATCCTGGTGGTGGCCCAGCTGGTCTTGTTCGTCGTGGCGATTCCGGTGCTGCGACGGGCCCGGCAGGCGTCCACGAAGGAGACCCGGTGGGTACCGGTCGCCATCCGGGTGGTGGAGTTGGCGGCGGTGGCCGCCGCGCTGTGGCTACCGGCGGCGCTGCTGGCTGAGCTGGTGCCGTGGTGGAGCCAACCTCACCCTGGTCTGATCTTCGCGACCACCGGCGTGGCGGTGCTGCTGGTACTGACCGCCTTGGTGCGACTCGCGCCGTGGTGGCGCACCTCTCTCGGGCCCTTGGGGACCGTCGCCGGTATCGCCGCTGTCGTGGTGGCTGCTGATCTGCTCACAGGCGCGCATCTCCAGCTCAACGGAATGGTCGGGTATAACGCGGTCAATGGTGGCCGGTTGGCGGGCGCAAGCCCGATCGGCGCCGGGGTGTTCGCGGTCGGGATCCTGATAGCCGCCGGCTGCCTGGCACAGTGGGTGCCGCGTTCCCGCCGACCGCTGGTGATCGCGGTGTTGGGTGGCCTAGGCGTCGTGGTGGTGGGTCTGCCCGCCCTGGGCGCGGACTCCGGAAGCGCGATCGCCCTGACCGCCGGTACCTGTGTGGCGGCGGTCATCTGCACCGGAGGCTGGCTGACCATGACCCGGCTGCTGTGGGGCACCCTGGCCGGCCTAGTTGTCACCAGTGCGTTGGCGTTGTTGAATCTCCGGCAGCCGGAGACTGAGCGGGGCAGGCTGGGGCGTTTCCTCACCGACCTGGGGGACGGGACCGCAGGGGCGGTACTGCACCGCACCGGCGAGGCGAACGTGTTGGCCTTCGCGACCAGCCCGCTGACGTGGCTGTTCATCGGCGCCGGGTTGTTTGTGGCGTTCGTGCTGCTGCGGCCCTCGGGTGGGCTCAAACGGGTCTACGGCCTGTACCCGGCGGTCCGGGCGGCTGTGATCGGGGCCGTGATCGCGGCGACCCTGGGAGGCCTGGCGGACGGCGCGGTGAGCGTGGCCGGGGGAGCCGCGGCGGCGACCCTGATGCCGATGCTGCTGGTCTCCTCGCTGCGGGTGCTGGTGCGGGCGGACCAGCGTACCGCTCCTCCTGAAGGGTTCCCCGCTACCCGTCCGGCCGATGAGCCGCGGTACGCGATGGCGCAGACGAAGCCGACCGCCGCGCAGCCGGCCACGAGGCGGGTGTCAAAGGACGGGAGGAAAGCCGAGCAGCCCGCGACGAGTGGGCAGTCGTCTGAGGATGGGGCCGCCGCAGCGACGAGTACCTCCACAACCCTCATCCTGTCTGAGGCCGGTCACTCCAAGCCCGGTGATTCCGGATCGTCTGGGTTTCAACCCGCCACGCCCGCTGGGTCTGGGTCATCTGAGTCAGGCGCGTCCGAGTCCGAGCAACCCAGGCCATCCGAGCCGGGGCCGTCTGAGCCGGGGCCGATCGCTCCGATCCCGGCCAAGTCTGTTCCCGATGTCTCCGTCTCGGAGTCTGAATCACGATCGGGCTCCGGTTCACGGAACGCATCGGAGCTGGCTCCGGCGGGCGCGGCGACGGAAAGCGGCGGCAGCGGCTCAGAGAGCGGGTCGTCGTATTCCTCCAGCAGCGACTCCTACCGCGGCACGGACAGCGGATCGTACTCGTCCAGCAGCGGGTCGTCGTACTCCTCGAGCAGCGACTAGCGGGTCGAGCATCTAGGCCAGGCGACTTTTACAGCGGAGGGCTTTCCAGGCGTCGGCCGCTTCAGTCAGATCCTGAAGCGGCCCCTCCGCTCTCCGTTAATTTCTAGCTTCCTAGGATTGTTGCGGAGCGTGACGCTTCCCACCGCGCCGTGATCACCGAGGATGTGAACGAAAAGAGAACGCGTGGTGTAGCGCCCATCGGTGGCCGGCCTGAGCGGGGGTGTTACTGTGGAATCCCGTGGATCGCGCGATTCCGGGTGCGTTCTCCGGCGACGCACCACATAGCGGGTCGCGCCACTAGACCACGGGAGAACGACTTGGCCCCAACGGCTCGGACGAGCAAACATATTTTCGTCACGGGGGGCGTCGCCTCCTCGCTCGGCAAGGGCCTCACCGCCTCTAGCCTGGGCAACCTGCTTACCGCTCGAGGGCTACGGGTGGTCATGCAGAAGCTTGACCCCTACCTCAACGTTGACCCGGGCACGATGAACCCGTTCCAACACGGTGAGGTCTTCGTTACCGAAGACGGCGCCGAGACCGACCTTGATGTCGGCCACTACGAACGCTTCCTGGATACAGATCTGACCCGTTCGGCGAACGTGACGACCGGGCAGATCTACTCGGCGGTGATCGCTAAGGAGCGGCGCGGGGAGTACCTGGGGGATACGGTTCAGGTCATCCCGCACGTCACCAACGAGATCAAGGAGCGGGTGCGGGCTATGGCGGCGCCCGGTCCGGACGGACCGCCCGATGTGGTGATCACCGAGGTGGGCGGTACGGTCGGTGACATCGAGTCTTTGCCGTTCTTGGAGGCGATTCGTCAGCTACGGCACGACATCGGACGGGAGAACTGCTTCTTCCTGCACGTGTCTTTGGTGCCGTATTTGGCGCCCTCTGGAGAGTTGAAGACTAAGCCGACGCAGCACTCTGTGGCGGCGTTGCGCAACATCGGTATCCAACCGGACGCGATCGTGTGCCGTTCGGACCGGGAGATTCCTCCCAAGCTCAAGCACAAGATCGGGTTGTACTGCGATGTGGATACCGAGGCGGTGATCTCGGCTGCGGACGCGCCCAGCATCTACGACATTCCCAAGGTGTTGCACCGGGAAGGGCTGGACGCGTACGTGGTGCGTCGGCTCAACCTGCCGTTCCGGGATGTGGACTGGACCAGGTGGGATGACCTGCTGGACCGGGTGCACCATCCCAAGCAGCGGGTGACCGTTGCGTTGGTTGGGAAGTATGTGGCCCTGCCGGACGCGTACCTGTCGGTGGTGGAGGCGGTGCGGGCCGGTGGGTTCGCGCACCGCACCAAGGTCGACATCCGGTGGGTCCCCAGTGATGAGTGCGCTACCCGGTCGGGCGCGGCCGCAGCACTGTCCGATGTGGATGGTGTCATCATCCCCGGTGGTTTCGGGGTACGCGGGATCGAAGGCAAGATCGGCGCGGTGCAGTTTGCCCGGGAGAACGGCATTCCGGTGCTGGGGCTGTGCCTCGGCCTGCAGTGCATGGTGATTGAGGTGCTGCGGAATGTCGCCGGGCTGACCGGTGCTGACTCCACCGAGTTCGACCCCAACTGCGAGCACCCGGTGATCTCCACCATGGCCGACCAGGAGGAGATCGTGGCGGGTAAGGGAGACATGGGTGGCACTATGCGCCTGGGCTCCTACCCGGCCGAGCTGTTGCCGGGGTCGCTGGTGGCTGAGGCGTACGGCACCACCCATGTCACCGAGCGGCACCGTCACCGTTACGAGGTCAACAACGCCTATCGGGATGCCTTGAAGCAGGCCGGAGTGATCGTCTCGGGGTATTCGCCGGATGGTCGGCTGGTGGAGTTCATTGAGATGGACCGTGAGAAGCACCCCTTCTTCGTGGCGACTCAGGCGCATCCGGAGTTGAAGTCCCGTCCGATCCGCCCGCATCCGTTGTTCAAGGCGTTCGTGGCGGCGGCGATCGAACGGTCGGAGTCGTCGCGGTTGCCGATCGAGATCGACACGGCCAGTCAAGGGTTGGTGCGCAGTGGGGGACCGGCCAATGGCTGAGGCGACGGTCGACGATCACGGGGCCGGCGCGGACGAGTCCACCGACAGTACCGTGGGGAACGACTTCACCGTCGCGAGCGGTGTGGGGGGTGTGTACCGGGTTGTGGAGAGCCGGCAGCGGTTCGTCGGCCCGGTGTTCTCGGTGGTGACCGACACGGTCACCATGCCGGGGGGTGGCACTGCCGAGCGGGATTACATCCGGCATGTCGGCGCGGTCGGGGTGGTCGCGCTGGATGCGGACGATCGGGTGGTGCTGGTGCGGCAGTACCGGCATCCGGTTCGGCGGTCGTTGTGGGAACTGCCCGCGGGGTTGACCGATGTGGCGGGGGAGGATCTGGTCGCCAGCGCGGCACGGGAGCTGGCTGAGGAAGCCGATCTGGTGGCTGCCCGTTGGGACCTGCTGGTGGATGTGCATCCCACGCCCGGCTGCTCCAACGAGATGATTCGCCTGTTCCTCGCTCGGGACCTGTCAGAGGTGCCGCACAGTGACCGACATGTGCGGACCCATGAGGAAGCCGATATGACCATCGCTTGGTTCGACTTGGATGAGGCGGTGGCGATGGCGCTGCGGGGGGAGATCACCAACGCGGCGTGCCTGATCGGGTTGTTGGCGGCGGCTCGGGCCCGCGATAGCGGTTGGGCGGCGCTGCGTCCGGTGGACACTCCCGTGGCGTTGCCGGGTGGCCGGTAGGGGTCCTCGCGGCGTTTTTACGGTGAGCGTGGAGGCTGGCCGGCACATGGTTGCCGGCCAGCTTTTTTGTGGCGAACCGGCTTCCGGTGTGCGGTGAGGGTCCTGAGGCGGGCTCGAAATCACAGGGTGGGCGTGAGCTGCCGGTGATGGCGGTGTGGCTAGATGACGAGGGTCGGGCTGTAGTGGCGAGTGCGGCTTGGTGCTAGCTGGGCCTGGTGGCTGGAGTGGACGCGGTATCAAGGCGTCCATTATGTGGACATTGTGGACATTCCAGGTGTCACTGTGCTTATGAGACGTGCCCTGACAACGCCATTTAGGCGTAGGTGTCGCGTCATTTGTCGTGGGTGTGGCAGTCACCGTCCACAGTGTCTTAAATGCCTGTGATCTTTCCGTTATCGATCAATTGAAACTGTCGGGCAGAGGTGTGGGTCTTGTCTTCTGACAGTGTCCTCTTCCGACAGGAGAGACAAAATGTCACAAAACAAACGGTACGCTCAGTGGTGTACTGGGCTTCTCGCCACTGCCTTGGTGCTGATGCCGGCGCCAGCGGCATTTGGTGAAGAGCCAGCGCTGTCAGAGACAGACAGCGGAGCGGTCACCCTTATCACCGGTGACCGGGTCAGACTCGTTGAGGGTGCCGCCGGGTGGGCTGTGGACATTCAGCCCGGCGAGGGCCGTGAGGGCATGCGGTTCGTCACGCAACGGACAGCCGAGAGCATGTATGTCATCCCGGCCGACGCGATGCGGCTGGTGGCGAACGGGACCGTGGATCGGCGGCTGTTCGATGTGCCCGGGCTGATCGAGGCCGGTTACCACCAGCGGTCCTCACTTCCTCTGATCGTGGAGTACGCCCGGGGTGCGGCGCGGGCCGCCGGAGGCGGCCTGGAGTCAGCCGGTGCGGAGGTGACCGCGTCGTTGCCGGCGATCGGTGGGGCGGCGGTGGAGGTGCCCACCGGCCAGACCGATGAGGTGTGGGCCGCGTTGACCGCCGGAAACAACCGGCGCGCAGCCTCCGGTGTTGAGCGCGTGTGGTTGGACGGTCGGCGACGGTTGTCGTTGGATGTGTCGGTGCCCGCCATCGGGGCGTCGGCGGCCTGGGAGACCGGACTCACCGGTGAGGGTGTGACGGTGGCGGTGGTGGACAGCGGCATCGACACCACTCACCCGGATCTGGTCGGGCAGGTGGCGGCGTCGGAGAACTTCACCTTCGAGTTGGACGCGGATGACTACAGCGGGCACGGTACGCATGTAGCGGCCACGATCGCCGGGACCGGTGCGGCCTCTGATGGCGCTTTTCGAGGGGTGGCGCCGGAGGCGACGCTGCTCAACGCCAAGGCGTGCATGTTCGATGGCTGGTGTGAGGAGTCAGCGCTTTTAGAGGCGATCCAGTGGGCGGCCGACGCCGGTGCCGACATCATCAACCTCAGCTTGGGCGGTCCTGACACTCCGGAGATCGACCCGCTGGAGGAGGCGATCAACAGCCTCAGCGCCACGCATGGGATCTTGTTCGTGGTCGCCGCTGGAAACGAGGGGTATCACAGGCAGACCGTTGATTCACCGGCGAGCGCGGATGCGGCGTTGGCGGTGGGCGCGGTGCTCGATTCCGGCGCCAGAGCACCCTTCTCCGCTCAAGGGCCACGGATCGGTGACGGGGCGATCAAGCCGGAGATCACCGCGCCTGGCGTGGGGATCGTGGCGGCCCGAGCGCGCAACGGGGTGAACGGGGAACCGGTCAATGAGTTCTACACGGATATGGCGGGTACCTCGATGGCTGCCCCGCATGTGGCGGGAGCGGCGGCGTTGCTGGCGCAGCAGCATCCGGACTGGGACGGTCAGCAGCTTAAAGCTGGACTGATGAGTGCGGCCCGGCCGGCGGCGAACCAGACCGTGTTCCAGCAGGGCGCCGGCCTCGTTGATGTCGCTGCCGCGATAGCGCTTCCGGTCGTGGCCTCGCCGTCGACGGTGAACTTGGGGGCTGTGCCGTGGCCGCACCACGATGACGAGCCAGTCAGCAGCACCATCACCTACACCAACAACGGTGATGAGCCGATCACCCTCGCCCTTCAGCTGCAGGTGAGCGGCCCCGCTGGGAGTGAGGTGCCGGACGGTCTGTTCCACCTCAGCGCGGATGAGGTGACGGTGCCGGCGGGCGGCACCGCGGAGATCACGGTTACCGCCGACACCCGTGTGGGGACCGCTGACGGCATATATCAGGGGCATGTGGTTGCCACCGCTGGTGATCAGCGGGTGGTGACGCCGGTCGCGGTTGAGCGGGAGCCCGAATACCACAACGTGGATATTGAGGTTATTGACCACAACGGTGGCGTGCCCGCGGACTACGCCGTTTACATCGCCGACTACGCGACCGAGGAACACTGGGCCTTCTATGAGGAGGATGGTTCGCTGACGGCTCGGCTCCCGGTCGGGACATACGCCTTGACAGCGGTGATCGAAGACGGCGGAACGAAGACCGCTATCATCGCCCAGCCCAGGCTGGAGGTGACCGCTGATACCGAGATCGAGCTGGATGCGCGGGACGCTGAGCCTGTGGAGATCACCCTCGCGAGGGAGTCTGCCGTTCTGCGGAGGGGAGGTATCGACTTCAATATCGGCCCTGACTACGGCATAGCGGCGTGGAAGACGTCTGAGAGCTGGGAGGGGGTCAGTACCCTCCAGTTGGGCCCGGATGCTCCGGAGGGAGCCCATTACTACTCCTCGGTGAGAGCTGAGTACATCGAGCCTTCCTCCGGGGACGGCAGGGTCGTCGATACGTCGTACGTCTACCACCTCGCGTGGTTTGAAAGGGGTGGTCTGGCGACGGGATTTGAGCGGCACGTGCGGGACCAGCAGCTTGCCGCTATCGACACCACGTACCGGGTCCAGGGGGAGGCGCCCCACGGCGAGACCGTCGTCTACGCCCGTCCCGCTGGGGTAGCCGACTACCGCTCCTGGGGCGTGTCGCTGCTCACGACGCTGCCAACCCAACGGACGGAATACTTCACCGTCGACGGGGTGGAGTGGACACGCGAGTTCTTCCAGGGTGTCCACCAGCCTGAGGGAAACGCACTGGCCACCAGCGCCACCCAGTACTCGGGGTGGACGACGTACCGGGCGGGCCGCGTCAGTGAAGAGTGGAACCATGGGGTGTTTGGCCCTGGGTTCCCGGCGTCGGCGTCTGTGTGGCAGCACGCGACACGTTCCGGTGACGAGGCACGCGTACTGCTGGCCCTGTTCTCGGATGGGACGCTCAGTCACGAGGGTTATTCGGCGATAGACACCGCGTCCACCCGTCTGTACCTGGGCGATGAGTTGATCGCGGAGGACTCAATTACACGCCTGGAGGTCGATGGGCTGCCGGCGCAGGAAGCGACGTACCGGCTGGAGGCATCGGCTGAGCGCAGTGTGACAGATGTGTCTACCAGGGTCAGTTGCGTGTGGACGTTCCGGTCCGGACATACGGAGGAGCCACATGGGTTGCCGTTGCTGGCGGCGCGGTTCACCCCGGATCTGGATGACAGGAACCGGGCTCCGGCGGGGCGGCGGTTCCAGGTCCCGGTGTATGTGCAGCGGCAGGCGGGAGCGCCGTCGTCGCCGGTGGCGAGTGTGACTGTGGAGATGTCGGTTGACGATGGGGCGACCTGGCAGCCGGTGCAGTTGCGTCGGCGGGGCGACCACTGGGTGGCCACTGTGACCAACCCGGACTCCGGGTTTGTGTCGCTACGGGCCACGGTCACTGACCAGGCCGGCAACAGCGTTGAGCAGGAGATCATCCGCGCTTACGGCGTGGCCTGACAGTCACGACCTGAATCAGGGGTCCCTCAAAATGCCCTGAGCGTTCCGGGGTGAGGGACCCCTGCCTTTAGAGGCCGGGCGGGGCGGTCATGATCTGGGGCCACACCAGATGGGCGGGTGGGAAGGTGTGTACATAAGGGGTGGCGGTGGTGATGGGGATGAACCCCAGCCGCTCCAGGATGGGGCGACTGCTGCTTGAGGCGTTTACCTGCAGGTAGGGGAATCCGCGTTCCCGTGCTAACCGGGCACGATGGGACACAAGGGCCCGGTACAGGCCCCGGCTGCGCCACTCCGGCAGGGTGGCGCCGCCCCACAGGGTCGCGAATTCAGTGCCGTGGGCGTAGCGGATCCAGGCCGCGCAGGCCACCACCGGCTCGTTGTCCCCCGTCGTCACCTCCGCGACCAGCACCGTCAGCCCGGTCGGGGCCTCGGTCAGCTCCGTTGCCAGCCCGTCTACCAGCCTGCTGTAGTCGCCGCCTGACACCCGCTCCTTTAATACAGCGATCCTTTCGAGATCGTCGCGGGTGGTGGCTTCGCGGACGCGTACCCCTTCCGGTAACTGTGGGGTGTGGGTCGCCAGCGGCGCTGCCAGGCCGACCAGGACCGTCTCGGTGGCGCCGGGGGTGAAGCCCGCCGCCTGCAGCCGCTGAGGTAAATCCTCCGGGCGATCGTGGGTGTGTAGCTTCCACTCCACGCTCAGCCCGCGGGCGGTGAAGTGGTCCCGTTGCCGGGCGATGAGCGCGTCCAGGTCCGGGCCGTTGAGCCCACCCAAGTCCCGGTACAGGATCTGCCCACCCGCCCCCAGGCCACTGACGCGCAGCACGGGTCCGTCGCGTTCCACCGTCACCCCAGGAAGCAGTGGGAGGAAGGTACGCAGGGAGCTGTCGTACAGCGCGCGGAGCCGGCTGGGGTCGAAAGGCACAGACACCCCGGTAGCGTAGCGGCGTGTCTGCGGCGGTTGGCGCTTCACGGCAATGAAACCGACTCAGATCTAGACTTCCCGCGCGGGCTGTGTCCAGGACGGGGAACAACGACGTTACCCCGCACGGCCCGTGGAAGAGGAGTCGGAAGTGAGAGTCGGAATCCCCCGCGAGGTCAAAAACCACGAATACCGAGTGGCTATTACCCCCGCCGGCGTCCACGAGCTCGTCCGTGCTGGTCATGAGGTGTTCGTTGAAGCGGAGGCCGGCGTCGGTTCGGCGATCCCGGACGCAGATTACGTCGCGGCTGGGGCACGGATCCTCCCCAACGCCGATGAGGTGTGGGAGGCCGCTGACCTCATCCTCAAGGTCAAGGAACCGATCGCTGAAGAGTACCCCCGGATGCGTCCCGGACAGGTGCTGTTCACCTATCTGCACCTGGCTGCGTCTGAGGAGTGCACTCAGGCACTGTTGGATCGGCAGGTCACCGCTATCGCGTATGAGACGGTGCAGGCCCCGGATGGTTCACTGCCGCTATTGGCCCCGATGAGTGAGGTGGCGGGGCGGCTCGCGCCGCTGGTGGGGGCGTACCACCTGATGCGTCAGGGCGGCGGTCGTGGGGTGCTGATGGGTGGCGTCCCCGGGGTGTACCCGGCGAAGGTCGTCGTGATCGGCGCCGGGGTGGCGGGGATGAACGCCGCCGCTGTCGCCTTAGGAATGCACGCCGAGGTGCTGTTACTCGACAAGAATCTGGACAAACTGCGTGCGGCGGACCGCATCTACCAGGGGCATTTGAGGACCGTCACTTCTAACGCGTACGAGATTGAACGCGCGGTGCTGGACGCTGACCTGGTGATCGGTGCGGTGCTGGTGACTGGCGCCAAAGCGCCGACCCTGGTCTCCCATGAGCTGGTGACTCGGATGAAGCCAGGCAGCGTCCTGGTCGATATTTCTATCGACCAAGGGGGCTGCTTCGCTGATTCTCGACCCACCACCCACGCTGACCCCACCTTCCAGGTCGCGAACTCCATCTTCTACTGCGTGGCGAACATGCCGGGAGCCGTACCGCACACCTCTACTTATGCGTTGACGAATGTGACGCTGCCGTATGCGTTGGAGCTGGCTAACCACGGCTGGCGGGGCGCGCTGCGTCGTGATTCTGCCCTGCGGCTGGGTCTGAACACGCACGCCGGTCACGTCACCAACGCGCCGGTCGCCCAGGCACACGGTCTGCCGTGGGTCACGTTGGAGGAGGTATTGGCCTGAAAGGCGTGAGTAACTCTCACGACGAAGTGGAGGACGAGGATACGCCGGCCAGCGGTGCCCAGCGCCCCGGTGATAAGCGGAAGGCAGAGGGCATCCTGCCTCAGATCCGGGGATACCTGGACCACCTGTCGGTAGAGCGTGCCTTGGCGCGTAACACCCTGGCCTCCTACCGGCGTGACCTGACCCGGTATGCCGAGGCGCTCGCCGAGGCCGGCGTGGAATCCCTGGCTCAGGTGCGGCCCGCGCATGTCAGCTCCTACCTGGCCCGGCTCCGGGAAGGAGACGCCGAGCATCCCCCGCTGTCGGCGGCCTCGGCGGCTCGGGCGGTGAGCGCGGTACGCGGGCTGCACCGTTTCGCCCTGCGGGAAGGGCTGACCGGCTCTGACCCGGCCAGTGGAGTGCGTCCTCCGACACTGCCGCGCCGGCTGCCTCGCGCGCTTCCGTTGGCGGATGTGGAGCGGCTGTTGGAGGCGGCCGGCCGTGGTGACGGCCCGTTGGCGTTGCGGGACCGTGCGTTGCTGGAGTTCTTATACGGCACCGGGGCCCGCATCAGCGAGGCCGTGGGATGCGCCGTGGATGATGTGGACCTGACAAGCGACGGTGCGGTGCTGTTGCGTGGTAAGGGTGGGCGTTCCCGGCTGGTGCCGGTGGGGGAGTACCTGCGTCGGGCGGTCGAGGCCTACCTGGTACGCGGCAGGCCAGCCCTGGCCGCGGCGGGGCGTGGCCATCCCGCGTTGTTCCTCAACGCGCGAGGCGGGCCCCTGTCGCGGCAGAGCGCGTGGTCGATCCTGCGTCGCGCTGCCGAACGGGCGGGCCTGTCCCAGGCCGTCTCACCCCACACCCTGCGGCACAGCTTCGCCACCCACCTCCTCGACGGCGGCGCTGATGTCCGGGTGGTGCAGGAGTTGCTGGGGCACGCCTCCGTCACCACGACGCAGATGTACACCCTGGTCACGGTGGATACGTTGCGTGAGGTGTACGCTGCCAGCCACCCCCGGGCCCGTGGCTGAGCCGAGCAACATGGCTGGTCAGCCCCTGTAGCTAAGCGGTGTCGTGAGAGAAGAAACGGTTCGTTTTACAGACACAACCGGACGGGCGGGACAGAGATGGAGGCCTGATCAGCACCGATGAGTCCGGCCTCTGGGGTACGGCGACCGGTAGGGTGTGAGGGGGCGACGTACCCCTGGGTGGCCGTGAAGAGAGCACCAGATCCCGCGACCGGGAGGGAGAACCACCGCATACGGCCATGAAGTGACGGACAAGGACGCCTGAAGGAGACGCGGGCGTGTGCCTCCTGGCCTAGGTGCTGTCCTCCTTGGTGCACACGAGGCGCGGATGTCCGCCAGCGGCGGGCTCGTAGCCGCTGGCGGACAAACAGCCCTTTTACAGCGTAAGAGCCGAACGGTGTTATCGTATTCGAAATAGTCGCACACCGGCATGATCGATCCAAAACGGGTATCAGCACCTTCAGGATCGCCCCACTGACATGGCGCCCGGCGTATCGGCGCTCACAGGCCACTCGAGAGAAAACGATTAATGATTCTGCCAAGTCATTGGGCTTTGACCTGTGTAGAGAGTGACACCGATAAACGCGCCGTCGAGGGCGCCATGGGGAATCTCAATGCGGGCACTGAGAGATTTCGAGCGTAGGTAGTAAATGTAGCCTTTTTCGTTGCACTGCACCTTCTCGAGGCGGAGAGCGTTGGGTTTCGGTGCGGGCAGATTGAGTTGACGGCAGCGTTCCTGGACGACTCGGACCGCAATATCCTGGTATATCTTGATCGGTCGCTTTTTGTCATGCCGCCAAAGAAGGAATCTACGCAGGCGCGATCGTCGGCGGGAGAGCCGAGGCAGGCTGGCTTTGATCAGGTCGTAGGCGATGTTGCCGACCACGCCGCTGGCCATCGCCGTGGTAACCCAGAGGCCAGCATTCATGAGGCCAGTCGTCAAGGTGCCCGACGGCATTGAAACGGGCGAGCCATGGCCGTTGCTGGGCCTGACTGGCCGCTGCGGAGTCCGGCTCTCCGGTGCGGGCTGATCCAACTCCCAGGGATCCGGTATACGGCCGTGAGTGAATTCTGGGGGCGTTACGAACTCGGTCTGGTAGAACGAGCTGCCTCCGGAGAAGCTGGCTTTGAGGAAACAACTGCGCTTGAGATGAGCGAAGTCGAAATAAGCAGTTCCTGTGAATATCGCACCGCTGAAATCAGCGACACCGAGAACGTGGACTCCTTGGAACAACGCGTTGCCAAAGAAGAAAGCCCGTGTGAAGCGGGCATCGCTGACTCGGCAGTTGCAAAGATCGAAGTCAGTGAGAAATGCGCCGGACAGGTCAATACTGAAGATCTCCTGAGGATCCTCTCCAGGGACGAATGTCAGGTGCTGTCTCAGGAACCGTTGCGCGGCGAGGCGCGCTTGATGCTCCGGCCTCTCAAGAACCTGATTAAACGGTGTCGTACCTGTGGGGTCCAAATCGAAAGGGGTGTATGGGGTGCGCAGGAACCCGCATACCTGATCGATGATCTCCTGCCGCCGTTGCGGCCACTCCTCCCAGAGACGCGACAACGCTTCAAACCCGGCCGATCGCGTTCCCGGCTCTGCAAACCACGCCATCGCTTGGGCCCACGCCGCCTCTTGCGCCGCTGAATCCGTCACAGCCCATATCATGCCGCGTTATAGCAATCAAGGTGAGGACGGTCGATAGTAGGCATAACTGAGATGCTGACAGCGGAGTGACAGCAACCTGGGCGTACAGCTCGATCGCGCAGGTACAGGCATGGACCGTGGCTACCTCTCACCGAAGGCCACCAGCACCGACGAGCTGTAAAGACCTGCCTCTAGACGCCCGTGATCGACTTTTGAGACACCTTGTGGGGCAGAGTTGACGAGCGCGGCCGATCATGGAACTGAGTACGGCAGTGACTCTGACCCATCAGCGCTTACACTTCCCCAGCTTTCGCAGGCACTGCGGTCTTCGGCATTCCTACTAAGGCGTATATCGCTACGACACCTGCCCATGCCCGTAAAGCAATAAAAGCATCATTTATGACATTCTTTGCCAATCGTCTACCATGATGTTCGCGTTGTGGCCGGGCGAGTGACCGTACTGCAAACAGTGCAAGCCTCACCCGGTTCCTGGAGTAGGCGCCTGACCGTTGGTGTGCCGCGCACCCATGAGGTTGATGACTCCCCGATTAACCAGGCCATACACCCGTCACGATCACGCCGACCACATCCCTCGATGAGTTCAGGCCGTTTCCTCAGCAAGTGCACGCTGCTTATCCGCCATCGGTCGGACTGCGGGAGTCACGGGCTTGTGATCTCACGATCACCGCTAATGAACTGGGACTAAGCCTCCCTGCCGCCGCCTGATCTAAAGGCGATGCTGGTGCTGGCCGGCCAGACAACGTGTCGATAAACCGTCTGCGGGTGCCATGAAGCACTTGAACCAACACAGCTAACCGCCCTGCTGCGGAGATCGCTGCTTACGGCAGCGACCCGCATCTGCACAGAACGACTCAAGGCGCGAGTACGCACCCGGTTGGCCTCTGTCTCACGAGGATGAGGCCACAAATACTGAAAGACCCACCTCTACTCCGACCCCAAGCAGCCTCGGCCGCACCCTCGTTGCCCTGCCGCCTGTTAGAGACAAGGTAGATGGATCGGTCGATAGCGATGACAGCAGCAGCGATCTCGGCAGGCTAACCAGCATCACCGCACAGCCGGGAGGCCAACGAGGTGATGTGATCGCCAGTTCTCATTCTGTATTCAGCATGTCCCGATCGCTGACAGTCGCTTGTTTAACGCAACGCCTCGGCATACAGAGCCTCGGTAGATGAGGGCACGCATAGAGCACCAAGCGCGACACGAGACCTAGCGCAGTGCTTCCCGGGAACACCTAATACACATAGGAAAGCTTTAAGCCGAAACTGAACTCCCGCGTAAGCAGGTAGTACACCCCACGTGCGTGGGGAAGAGTTGAGGAGCTGGTCGTCCTCGACCATGAGCGTAGGAACACCCCCACGTGCGTGGGGAAGAGGACGTTGGCGCGTCTGTGGGCGGAGTTCCGGCGGGAACACCCCACGTGCGTGGGGAAGAGTTCGCCAGCGTGCGCACGACCGTGCCCGGGAAAGGAACACCCCCACGTGCGTGGGGAAGAGAGGAAACGACCTGCACTTTTACCGGAGGCACTACATAACTGGACTATACCTGTCCCCAAACTTTGTTAGCTAGCACTGTGTCAAAACGTCATAAAAGGTGCATTGTGAGCTTGTGTCGCTTGGGAAGACGCTCTGGCCGTCGCTTCTGAAGATTAAAGAGGACAGTTTCTATCCGCATTGATGTCGTGCTTGGGTAGTGGAGGGACGATCAAGTTGCATCTAACCCCCTTGTATTAGATCTCTCGCCGTGTGCCTGGAGATATGAAGAAGAGAGCTTGAAGGTGCTCTACAAGCGCCTGTCACATGGGGTGATAAGCCCATCGGCGACTAACGCTGGAGGGGAAACAGCTTCCTAGCTGAAAAGGAATGTGGTGGGTGCCGGCCGATGCAGACGTCTATTGGCATTAATCATCGTCGATGTGGTCAGAAGGCGGGAGTCAGGGTTCTCCTTATCCATACCAGACGGTGAGTCTGATGAGCCATGTGAAGAGCTGCCTGCAGGAATGGAGACAGATATGGCCGGAGGTAGTGAGGAATTGAAGGTGGAATTATCTCGGGAAGCAGGCGTGGGGTGTGCTGACCGTAGCGGTATAGGCCGATATGAGGTCATAGATGGCCAGCCTGGGGAAGGCAGGGTGTTCGGAGCCGGTGAGGTGACTGGGCTTATCTCAGTGGCAAGCCGACCCAGACCGTAAGGCGCCTGAGGCGCCCGAGGATCGGAAGCAGTGCGGCAGCCCGGATCTTTCGACCTAGCCAGGTTGGGTGGTGACCATCCAGCGGTGGTTCCTGATGCGGACTGTCCTGGTTGGGGCGGTTGAGGTCGTGGACCAGGTGGCACCTGCCTGACCGATGTTCAAACCAGCAGACAGCACGGAGTCGCTGGTAGGCGGCATGGGGTGACCCCTGTCCGCGTAAACCGTGGGTTTCTCGGCGTGGGTGTGGGTGGGTATCCCACGGTCCTTTGCAGGTTAGGTGTCCTGTGGGTGGGTGGGTGTGGTCGGCTGGGCGGGCCAGGGTGGCGGCCGGTTGGGGCCGGTGGCCTTGATGCGGTTGTGGGGTGCTGCTCATCTGCGCAGGTGGTAGGGGTGGCCCAGGGCTCGCCGGTTGGGGTCAACCCAGGGTGGGGGAATGAATTCGGGGCGCGAAGGAAGCGACGGCGAGACCAGGAGCAGAGTTGATCGACTAATTGCCGGTTGTTGCTGAGGGAAGGCGGGAGGAGGGAACAGGCGAGCTCGGGGATGAAGACAGGTGGTGGCCGGTGGCAAGACGGTCGGTGTGAGGCGAACGTTCGCGTGGGATAAGTGGTGGGGGAAGACAAGACGTGTGGGAAGGCCACAAAGGACGGTAGCTGGTGGGCTTATAGCGCCTGTGGTGCGGCGGTGGAGAAGGCAGCGGAGGGGAGAAGGCCAAGCAAGGGGGCAGGAGGGTGTTTCTATGAGCGACAGACGAGTACCAGCAGGCGCTTAAAAGCGCGGCTAAGGCCGAGGGTCGGACCCGGTTAGTCCATCGCACACTAGGGCAAACAGATCGCCCGCTAGGGCAATACAGAAGGCGCGCCAGCGGGCGGCCGTGTGGAAGTCAGGCCGTGTGGAAGTCGATCGTGCCGATGGCGGGGGTGAGCGTCGGCCAGGGTCAACGGTGATGGGCGTACGGCGATCCGAGGGCTACCAGTGAGGTATCCATCGCCGCCGAGGCCATGCCAATACATGACAAGGGTTGGTGGGACGAACCTCGTCGAAGGTGCTCGTTAGCAGTCGTCCCGGCTGGCGGAGAGCAGTGAGGCGATGAGCCGGCTTTACCGCTGAAGGTTTACATCGCCATCCATCTACAGCAAACGGGCGTTAGGGCGGCTATAAGCCTGGGGATATGAGACTAGATATTCGTGATGGTTTATGTGTAAGGGGCGTGGCAGAAAATCGGTCAACTTTGCCGCAAAAGGTGGATCTTTGTGGCAAGAGGAACGGCAGGAGGTAGGGCGGTCCAGGGCGAGGTCGGGTGCCTTTTCACGTGTCGCGGATCCCGTAAGGTCGGTCACGGAGGCAGGCCCTCCCCGGATGCCCTTTCGCAGGTCGCGCGGGTAACTGACGGCGGGCGGGTAGCTGAGGCGGCTAGCTGAGAGTCTGTGGGAGGGGCATGCTGGCGCGTCTCAGAAGGCGGGCATTAGACGGAGACGGGTCACCCGTCAGGGCCAAGGGAGATAACCGTCAGGGGCAAGGTGACTCCCAGGCAGCGGGCTGGGCTAGTGAGGGCGTCTATCAGGGACGGGCGCCTCGGCCCGAGAAGGGATGTCCGGTGCGGCGCTGGATGGCCCTAGCGGCGCCTGAACAACCGTGAGCCGCGTACCTGACGGGCGTGAGTCAGGTATTTGACACCGGGCCTGCGGCCTGAGGGTGAGTTTTGGGCGAGGGATGTGCCCTGCACGCGGGCTGGCTGGTCGGAGGGGGTACGCGTCGGCATGGCGGGCGTGGCGTCAAGTGGATGTGTCGCTGGGCGAGATACTTAGATACGGGATTGGTATGGGGTGGGTGAAGGAACAACGCGATGTCAAGATCCACGCTGTCTGGGCTGGTCGAGCCGGTTCGAAGCGGTGACCGGCGACCTGGTGCGAGTGTCGGTCAGGTCAGGGCGCGTGACCCGTGTCAAACTGTCCGACCGTGACGGGCGCTTGCGTCAAACTTCTGACAGGATTCAGCACAGGGATGTGGTGTGTGATGATCCGGGGCTGGCGGGGTGCCTGTCATGGATCGGGGCTGTTCAGGCAACCACTGTCTGGACCGTGTCCGGATGAGCTCGCCTCGGACATACCGGGGTGACCTGGCTGGCCGGCGTCATTTGACACCGGTATCAGATAGCCTCGGGCCATCGGCATTGTCAGAGGCTCCGCCGGAGACGGTGGCGCGGAGATTGTCGGCAAAGGCGGTTATGTGAAGACTGCTACGCGGCGACATTGCCATCACTTCACGGCTTTGTGGGGGACACGCCGAGCAGGTGACGGTTCTGCGCGCTGCCGAGGGCGTACAGTCTTGCGGCAGAACGTGGAAACACAGGCCGCCCCGCTTCCCCGGAACCTCCGAGGCGGCGCCGACTGGCCGTCGGGAAGGGCGTACAGACATGGGTCTTGACCGGGACGATGCGTGGGCCGCACTGCGTGCGGAGCAGTCCGCGCAGGATGTCGGCGAAGCGGAGCTGGGCCCAGCCGACCCCGAGGCGTACACGGGGAAACGGCCGATTCCGACCCCAGCGCCGGTGGATAAGCATGGGCCGGCGCGGATCATCGCCATGGCGAACCAGAAGGGTGGGGTGGGTAAGACCACGACCACCATTAACCTGGGCGCGGCTTTGGCTGAGTACGGCCGCAAGGTGTTGCTGGTTGATTTCGATCCCCAGGGCGCGTTGTCGGTGGGCTTCGGCATCAACCCTCACACCTTGGATCTGACGATCTACAACCTGCTGATGCAGCGGGATGTTTCGCTGGAAGAGGTTGTCCTCAAGACGAATGTGGACAATTTACACATTCTTCCAGCGAACATTGACTTGTCGGCGGCCGAGATCCAGCTCGTCACCGAGGTGGCGCGGGAGACGACTCTGACGCGGGTCCTGCGTCCGGTGGTGAACGATTACGACTTCATCCTGATTGACTGTCAGCCGTCGCTGGGTCTGTTGACGGTGAATGCTCTCACCGCCGCCCATGGGGTGATCGTTCCGCTGGAGTGTGAGTTCTTCAGCCTGCGCGGTGTGGCCCTGTTGTTGGACACCATCGACAAGGTGCGGGAGCGCCTCAACTTCGATCTGGAGTTGGAGGGCATTCTCGCCACGATGTACGACAGCCGCACCACGCACTCTCGACAGGTGCTGCAGCGCGTGGTTGAGGCGTTCGGCGACCGGGTCTACCAGACGGTGATCACGCGTACCGTCCGGTTCCCAGAGACCACGGTGGCCGGGGAGCCGATCACCACGTGGGCGCCGGCGTCGTCGGGAGCGCGGGCCTACCGGCAGTTGGCGCGTGAGGTGATCGCCGCCCACGCCCGTAACAACCAGTCAGGGTCGTAACGCGGTGTTGTGGGCCCTGGCGGAGCCGGCGGCGTTCGCCGGGCTGTTGGTGGCGTTCGCGCTGGGGCTGCTGATCCGGACCACGACGCAGCGGGCCCTGCGCCGGTGGGTGTTGGGGGAACGACGGCTGCCTGTCATGCCGCGTCTGCGGTATGACGTGGATCCTTTTGGGGCGGTGGCCGCGGCGCTTGGCGGTACCGGTTGGGGCAAGGCCGCGGAACTGCCCACCCCGGGCGGGTTCGGGTATGGGGGGATTCATGTCGGGGCGGCGCGGTTCGGCCGGGCGTGGCGGGCCCTGACCCTGGCCGGTGGGCCGCTGGCGGTCCTGGTGGCGGGCTGGGCGGTGCTGGCCCTGCATCGGGTGTGGTACCCGGATAGTTTCTTGATCGTCTTCAGCCGTCCCGTCGACGTGCTGCGTGGGGTTCCGGGTCAGGCTGGTGAGCAGTTTCTGCTCTCGGCGGGGGTGGGGCTGCTGTGTTTCGGGGTCCTGGCGTTGATCCCGTTGCCGCCGTTGGATGGGTGGGGCCTGTTGTGGCTTGCGCTGCGCCGCCCCGGCCCTGGTGCGCAGCGGGCACGGTACTGGCTGGAGGATCACAACCTCGGTGTGGTGATCCTGCTGGCTTGTGCCCTACTGCCGCCTGGGGCGCGTCCGATTCTGCTGGTTGTGCTCGACTACCTGGTGTGGCCACTGACGGGGCCGTTCCGGTAGGCGACGTCAACCGCGCGGCTGGGTGCGAAAGGCAAAGTCAAAGTTAGAGCCATCGGGCGGAGCGTGGGGAGGTGAGGTCCCCGTATCGTCCTCGGAAACGGTGAGTTACGTTCGGCGAGTGAACCAGCACGGTGACCAGGCGTTCGACAAGCCCGGGGCGACGGCTGTCGAACCAGCGGTAGCCGACACCGACGAGGGGACCCAGGGGGCCAGTGTCAGGACCGAAGAAGCCAACGGTGGGGCGCCGGAGGGGGTCGACACTGGGGCGGAGAAGGCTGAGGCTGGGGCGGAGGAGACCCCACGGACCGGTTTCCAGGTCCGTTTGGCCAACTTTGAAGGGCCGTTCGATCTGCTGCTGCAGCTGATCAGCAAGCACAAGCTGGACGTCACCGAGGTAGCCCTGTCGCAGGTGACAGATGAGTTCATCGCGTACCTGCGCGCCATGGGCGAGGACTGGGACCTGAACGAGACCAGCGAGTTCCTCGTCGTCGCGGCGACCCTACTTGATCTGAAGGCGGCGCGGTTGTTGCCGTCCGGGAATGTGGAGAACGAGGAGGACCTGGCGCTTCTGGAGGCGCGAGACCTGCTGTTCGCGCGTCTGTTGCAGTACAAGGCGTTTAAGGAGGCGGCGGCGCATCTGGCGGCCATGGAGCGGAAGGCAGCCCGTCGTTGGCCTCGGGCGGTCAGCCTGGAGCCCCGGTACGCCGAGGCGCTTCCGGAGGTGCTGTTGGGTATCGGGCCGGAGCGGCTGGCGCAGCTGGCGGCCCGGGCCATGACCCCTAAGGCGCCGCCTACGATCCCCACCCATCACATTCACGTGCCGCGGGTGAGCGTCCGGGAGCATGCGGTGCTGCTGGCCGAACGACTGTCCCGGATCGGTGCGGCTAGCTTCCGGGCGTTGTGCGCGGATTGCCGCTCCACCTTGGAGGTGGTGGCTCGGTTCCTGGCCCTGTTGGAGCTGTACCGGGAGGGGCTGGTCGGTTTCGAACAGGTGCAGCCTCTGGGGGAGTTGACCGTGCGGTGGACCGGCAACACCGACGCTGACGGGGTCGCCTTGGAGATCGATGAGTACGCGGGGACGCCTCAGGAGTCGTGAGTACTCGTGGGCGGCGGTGGGGCCGCGAGTGGACACGGAGGGCTCTTCAAGGCGGACAGGTCAGGACTCGGTGAGGGAGAGGAACACAGGTGAGCGTGGAACGGGACCTGGCGGAGAGTCTGGCGTCGTGGACACCGCCGTGGCAGCGAGAGAGCAGCCGCGGCAGCGACGAAGCTGATGAGCCTGTCGAACGCGGCGTGGGCGGCGATGCCGAGGAGGAGAGCGGGTCGGCCGGTGACCTTGGTGGGGAGAGCGGCGCGGACGCTGGTACGCACGATGAAGACGCCTCAGACAGCGGCGTATGGGATGGCGGGCTCGACGAGGCTGAGGACACCGTGGCCGTCGTGGGCGGCGCGGACAACGGTGTGCTGGAGGAGGTACCGGGCCCGGATGATGCCGCTGACCTTCGCGTACCCCCGCCGTGGGCGGTCGATGACGCCGGTGATGGTGAGCTGTCCGCCTCGAGTCTGGAGGCGCCCGAGCCCGTAGCGCCGCAGGAGACCCCGGGACAGGCGACGACTTCGCCGAAGCAGACGGTGAAGCAGGAAGCCGATCAGGCCGAGCCTCAAGTGACGGCCCCATCCGACGGCGAGGACGAGGACAAAGCCCAGGCCGGGGCGGGCCCTGACGGCGACGCGGCCGCTGACAGCGAGACGGCGACGCCGCCGGTCGACGTCACCGACCCGGTCCAGATGCGTTCTGTGCTGGAGGCGATTCTGCTGGTGGTCGACGAGCCGGTCTCCGAGGTGACGCTGGCTCAGATCCTGGAGCGGCCCACCGAGGAGGTCACCCGGGCGTTGACCGCGCTGGCGGAGGAGTACACCGCCGCACGGCGGGGGATGGAACTGCGGCATGTCGGCGGGGGTTGGCGGTTGTACACCCGCGCCGATTACGCTGCTTACGTTGAGCGTTTCGTTTTGAACGGGCAGCAGGTACGGCTGACTCAGGCGGCGTTGGAGACGCTCGCCGTGGTCGCCTACAAGCAGCCGATCACCCGGGCACGGGTGTCGGCGATCCGGGGAGTCAACTGCGACGGTGTTATCCGTACCCTGGTGACGCGGGGGTTGATCGAGGAGTGCGGGACCGAGCCGGAGAGCGGCGCGTACCTGTACCGCACCACACCGCTGTTCCTGGAGCGGTTGGGGATCAACAGTCTGGAAGAATTGCCTCCTCTGGCCCCGTTCCTACCCGACGATGTGGAGAGCCTGGCCGATGCCCTCACCGAGAGCGACCGTGACAAACGCTGAGACCGAAGGGATCCGCCTGCAGAAGGTGCTGGCCGCCGCGGGAGTGGGTTCCCGACGGGCCTGCGAGGAGCTGATCGCCGAGGGTCGGGTGACCGTGGACGGCGAGGTGGCCATCCTGGGGAGGCGGGTCAAGCCTGAGGAAGTGGTTATCCACGTCGACGGCATGCGGGTGCTGACCGACAACCGGTTGGTGCACTTGGCGTTGAACAAGCCGCGTGGGGTGCTGTCGGCGATGTCTGACGACCGGGGGCGTCGCACCCTGGCCGAGTTCACCGATCACATGCCGGAGCGGGTGTACCACGTCGGGCGGTTGGACGCTGACAGCGAAGGGTTGCTGTTGCTGACCAACGACGGTGATCTGGCGCATCGTCTGATGCATCCCTCCTTCAAGGTGGCCAAGACCTATGTGTGTGAGGTGAAGGGGACGGTGCCGCATCGGGTGCGGCGGCAGATCCTGGCCGGGGTGGAGTTGGAGGACGGGCCGGTGAAAGCGGACCGGTTCCGGGTGATTCAGACGTTAGGGTCACGCAGCTTGGTGGAAGTGGTGCTGCATGAGGGGCGCAAGCACATCGTGCGGCGTCTGATGGCTGAGGTGGGCAACCCGGTGACCCGGCTGGTGCGGACCGCGATCGGCTCGGTCCGGTTGGGTGACCTGCGGCCAGGGGAGGTACGCCGCTTGACCCGGCTGGAGGTTGGGTCCCTCTACAAAGCTGTGGGATTGTGACGGACTGACCCCCTGGTGCTCCCCGAGTGGGGGAGTCTGACGGCGGCGTTGAAGGAGCGAGCCGGCCTGGTGATCCCGGCCCGGGTTGATGTCTCCTCCGTCGCGGTGTTCCCTCGCGGGCTTGGTGGATCAGGCGGTCCACTACGGGAACCACGCTGATCGTGGGGTTGTCGGCGGGGTGTCGGTGGGCCGCCTCAGTGGCCCGGTTACAGCCGGGGTGTGAGGTGACCGTGAATGCACCGGTGCCATCATCGCCGTAACGGAAAGTAATGATGGGCGTTGGGCTGGTGACCGTGGCGAACACCGGATGTTTGTCTCCTGGCGCGTAGCGAGAGTAAAGGGGCGGTGTTTGGGGTCCGTGAGCGTTGAGTGAGGCGCCTGATCCGGAAAGTATCGGAAAAATTTCTTTCTCTTTGAGAACGACAGTTGGCGTGTTAGAAACAGAAAACCCAAGAACCGCGTTAGTGAGACATGCTGCTCACTGAGCTGTACTCTCGGTGAGATGAATATCGCTATAGAGAGCAGTGCCAAGGTCGCTTTTCATTTTCGGTAAATTTTGCGAAATTGAAATCTTCGGCCGGGCCTCCAAAACGTAAGGAAAGCGATTTCGAAGGAACGCGCTTCGCTTACAGATTGGACGATGAAAGTTTCACAACGGCCGGCTGGAACTGTTGACGGCCCCCGTAACCTGCGCTTAACGTCCCGAGCAAGCGCTTTCCGCTTTTCCAGTGAACTCTAAGCGCGCCCGGATGACGCCCGTCCGGCGAGTGGTGGATACGGCTTCGGTTGGTGCAGATATGGAGGCGAGATGACGGCTGTGGGACGCACGCGACGCGTGCGTGCGGCGGTGGGGATGGCGCTTTGCCTGACGATGCTCGCTACTGGTTGCGGCGGCGGGTCAGGGGACGACGGTACGGTGGAGCTGCGATTCACCTGGTGGGGGAACGCGGAGCGGGCCGAGTTGACCCAGCAGGTGATCGACCTGTTCGAGGAGAGGCACCCCAACATCACCATCTCTCCTGACTTCGCCGAGTTTGAGGCGTACTGGCAAGCCCGCTCCACAGAGGTCGCCGGTGGCGGTCTGCCCGATGTGCTCCAGATGGACTACGTGTACCTGCGGCAGTACGCCGAACGCGGTGTCCTGCTGGACCTCAACCCTCAGGTGGAGGCCGGCAACCTCGATACCAGCGACATGGTTTCGGGCCTGGCTGAGACCGGGGTGATCGACGGAGGACTGTACGGGGTGGCGTGGGCCGGTAACACCTGGAGCATGGCCTACAACCCGGCGCTGTTTGAGCAGGCCGGCGTACCGCTGCCGGAGGTCGGGTGGACCTGGGACGACTACCACAACGCCATCCGGACCATCACCGAACGCACCGGGGTTCACGGCGCACCGGACTACATCGGTCGGATCTATGTCCTTGAGCTGCAGCTGCTGCAGGAGGGCGGACAGCTGTACACAGAGGATGGTCAGCTGGGCTTCACACGGGACCAGCTGAGGGACTTTTGGAACTCCACCGCGTCGCTGCGCGACGGCGGCTACACCCTGCCTCCGCAGGAGTCGGCTGAGGTGGCGCCTTTGACCCCACTCGGTGCGGACCTGGTCGCTTCGGAGATGAGCTGGGACAACTTCCTGGTCCGGTACGCCGGGGAGACCGAGACCCCGCTCGCCCTCGGCCCGGTGCCCAGCGACAACCCTGAGGTGCTGGGGCAGTACCTTAAGCCGTCCATGCTGCTGTCGGCCTCCGCGCGTACCGAGCACCCGGAGGAGGTAGCGATGTTCATCGACTTCCTCATCAACGACCCGGAGGCTGGACGCATCCTGGGTGGGAACCGGGGAATCCCCGCCACCAACGCCCAGCGGGAGGCCGCTGAGCTGACCGAGGTGGAGCAGGCGGTGGTTGATTATGAGAACAGCCTTATCGAGGCTGGTGACCTCCAGCCGGCTCCTCCGGCCCCGCCCGCTGGCGCTGGCACCATCGAGGCGCTCTTCCTGCGGCTAGGTGAGGAGATCTCCTACGGGAGGATCTCGGTTGATGAGGCGGTCGAGCAGTTCTTCACCGAGGCCGAAACGGCGCTCGCTTCCTGACGCCGGAGGGGAGCACGCTGTGGCGACACCAACAGTGGTGCGGGAGGCCGTAGAGACTACGGCCTCCCCTCCCCCTGTCAAACCCCGCAAGCGGGGCAGGAACCGCCGTGACCAAATCGCCGGTTACCTGTTCCTGACCCCGTGGATTTTGGGGTTTGTGCTGTTGACCGTCGGCCCGATGGCCGCCTCGCTGTATCTGTCTTTCACGAACTACAACCTGTTCACGTCGCCCCAGTGGGTCGGCTTCGACAACTACGTCCAGCTGCTGTCCGACCCCCGCTACCACCAGTCGGTCAAGGTGACGCTGCACTACGTGCTGGTCTCCGTCCCCGTGAAGCTGGTGGTGGCGCTGGGGGTGGCGTTACTGCTGAACAACTCCCGGCGTGGGCAGGGGTTCTACAGGTCGGCGTTCTACGCGCCGTCCCTGCTGGGCGCCAGCGTCAGCGTCGCGATCGTGTGGCGGGCCCTGTTCTCCGACGACGCCATCGTCGACCGGGCGCTGCGGCTGGTGGGTTTGAACATCGGGGGCTGGATCGGTAACCCGGACTATGCGTTGTGGCTGCTGATCCTGTTGGCCGTCTGGCAATTCGGCGCACCGATGGTGATCTTCCTGGCAGGGCTGAAGCAGGTCCCTCAGGAGCTGCATGAGGCGGCGGCGGTGGATGGTGCGGGCCGGTGGCGCCGGTTCATCTCCATTACCCTGCCGATGCTTTCCCCGGTGATCTTCTTCAACTTGCTGCTGGAGACCATCAACGCCTTCCAGGTGTTCACCTCGGCGTTCGTGGTCAGCTCCGGCGCCACCGGGGGAGCCGGAGGACCGGCGGGATCCACGCTGGTTTACACCATCTACCTGTATCAACGGGGCTTCCAGGACCTGCGGATGGGATACGCCTCGGCGATGGCGTGGATGCTGCTTCTCGTCGTCGGTCTGGTGACGGTGCTGATGTTCCGCCTGGCCCGCTTCTGGGTCTTCTACGGAGGGGATGATGACCGATGACTACGCAGGCTGTATCGGCGTCGAGCTCCTCGGCCACCCGGACCGGTGCCCGCCGCAGGACCCTGACTACTGTGTTGTGGCACGTTGGCACGCTGATCCTGCTGGCGATCGTGCTCTACCCGCTCGTGTGGCTGTTCGGGGCGTCGCTGCGTCCGTCGCACGACATCGTCGGCAACATCGGTCTGTTCCCCACCTCACCGGAGTTCGGTAACTATCAGCGCGCCCTCGAAGGCATCGCCGGAGTACCGGTGAGCCGGTTCTTCCTCAATTCCCTGCTGCTGGCGGTCGGGTCGGTCATCGGCACGGTCATCTCCTCGGCGTTGGCGGCCTACGCGTTCGCGCGTATCCGCTTCACCGGGCGCGGCGTGCTGTTCGCGTTGATGATCTCCACGCTGCTACTACCGTTCCACGTGTTGATCATTCCGCAGTACATCGTTTTCCAACGCGTCGGACTGGTCGACACCTATGTGCCGTTGCTGCTCGGGAAGTTCCTGGCCACCGAGGCGTTCTTCGTCTTCCTGATGGTCCAGTTCATGCGCGGCCTGCCGCGGGATCTGGATGAGGCGGCGAAGATCGACGGCTGTGGGCATGCGCGGATCTTCTGGCATGTCATTCTTCCGCTGGCCCGCCCGGCGATCATCACCACCTCGATCTTCGCTTTCATCTGGAGCTGGAACGACTTCCTGGGGCCGCTGCTGTATCTGCAAACCCCTGATAACTACACGCTGCCTCGGGCGTTGCAGCTGTACATCGATCAGACCAGCGCCTCCGACTACGGCGCGATGATTGCCATGTCCATGCTCGCTCTGGTGCCGGTGATTTTGTTCTTCCTGGCGTTCCAGCGTTTCCTGGTGGAAGGCGTGTCCACCTCCGGCCTGAAAGGATGAGCATGGTGCGGTCCCCGTCCCGACGAACCACACCATTCGGTGATCGGTTCACGTTGTTCGCCGAGTGTCTGCTGGTCGGGGTGTTGGTGACCGTGGCCATGGTGCCGTTGATCACCGTCCTGCCAGCGTTCGCCGCGGGCTGCGCTCATCTGCGGGCGCACCTGGACGAGGAGGACACCTCCATACGGGCCTGGGGGGAGCGGTTCCGCGCCGCCCTGCGCGGCTCCTGGATGGTGTCGCTGGCGGGACTGGGCGTACTGCTGTTGTTCTGGCTGGACCTGGCCATCAGTCAGGCCGGCCTGCCGGGTGGGAACCTGGTGGCGGCGGTGTGCGGCCTGGGCATCCTCGCCTTGGTCGTGGTGGGGTCACGGGCCGCAGCGACGTGGCGGCCGGGCGCCGACTGGCGGGGCCTGGTGAGGCAGGCCGCGCACCGCGCCACCAGTGACCTGAGCGGGTCCTTGCTGGTGGTTTTCGGGCTGTTTATCGTCGTGGTGGTGACCTGGCAGCTGCCGGTGCTGTTGATTCCCGCGTTGGGGTGCCTGGCGCTGGCCCTGGTCGCGGTGGAACGCCGCGCCGGAGTCAGCTGACCAGGCCCGCACCACGCCCGCTTCGGCGGGGCGGCGTACCGGAGGAGGAGTACGCTCGCGAGGCTCTCTGATCAGTCGTCGCCGTCGGGGATCAGCAGGTTGAGCAGGAAGCTCACCACACTGACGACGAGGGCGCCGACCACGGCGGCTGGCCAGAAGTTCTCCACGTTGAATGCCAGATCCAGCTCGCCGGCGATGAAATCGACCAGCAGGAAAAGCAGCCCGTTGACCACCAGGGATATCAGCCCCAGCGTCAACACGTACAGAGCACACCCGATCGTGCGGATGATCGGTTTGAGGACCGCGTTCACGATGCCGAAGATGACCGCGACCGCCAGGAGCGTCAGAACCCGGGTGACGGTGTCCTCGTCCCCGACGGTGATACCGGGGACGATCAGAGTGGCGACCCACAGTGCCGCGGCCGTGGTGACAACTTTGACGACTATGCCCACCGTCGTATCCTGCCACGTTTAGCGTGGTGGAGGCCCTATCCGACGCAGGATCTGGAGCTAAGACGTTCAAGGCGCGCCCCTGTCGCGCGGTGCGCGGCACGGCCCTGGGTGCTGTCGTAAAACATTGATTGTTTGTACGCGGCACAGCGATGCGCCGCCTCAAGGCAGCCGACGCTGTCCTTGACGCCATCCGTGGTGTGCTGTTCTGTATGCGTCCGCGCGTGAAGCGCATGAAGCGTGTAAAGAACACGAAAGACGAGCGGGCAGGGCACCGGCGGCGTGACGGGACCAAGCCCGGGACCACGCCCGGTTGGCGGTCAGGCAAAGGCCGTGGAGGCGCGGTAGAAATCCCAGGCGTCGGAGATCATCGACCACAGCGAGGAGTGTTCGGGACGCCACCTCAGCTCGGTTTTGATCTTCTCGTTGGAAGCGATGAGGACAGGAGGATCCCCGGGGCGCCGGTGGCAGATCTGAACGGGGACCTTCCGGCCGGTGACTTCCTCGACCGTGGCGATGACCTCGCGGTTGGAGTAGCCATGTCCGTTGCCCAGGTTGTAGATGGAGTGGTGATGCTCCCGGGCCCGCTCCAGGGCACAGATGACGGCCTGTGCGAGGTCGAGGACATGGATGTAGTCGCGGATACAGGTGCCGTCAGGCGTGGGATAGTCGTCGCCTCGTAACAGCAGCGCGGGTCGGTGCCCGGCGGCGGCCGCTAACGCCAGCGGGATGAGGTGGGTTTCGGGGGAGTGGCGTTCCCCGAGGGAGCCGTACGCGCCTGCCGCGTTGAAGAAACGCAGGCTTGTCGCGGTCAGCCCGTACGCGTGGGTCTGGCTGGTGATAGCCATGTCGATGGCTAACTTGGTCATGCCGTAGGCGTTCACCGGTTTGGTGATGGTGCGTTCGGTGATCGGCAGCTCCGGAGGGATCCCGTACGTCGCGCAGGTGGAGGCGAAGACCAGGCGGGGAATCTCGGCCTTCCGGATGGCTTCAAGCAGCAGGACCGTACCGATCACGTTGTTACGCCAGTAGATACTCGGGTTGCTGACGGATTCGTCCACATAGGCGTAACCGGCCAGGTGGACGACCGCGTCGATACGGTCCCGAAGGGTGATCACCTGCCGCAGTTCGGCCACGTCGCACTGGAGGACGCGGACGCCTTTCGGGACGGCGTCCCGATGCCCTCGGGACAGATTGTCGACGACGATGACCTCGTGGCCGTTTTCCAGTAAACGGGCAGTGACCACGCTGCCGATGTAACCGGCTCCCCCGGTCACTAGGATTTTCATGGCGCCGCTTGCTCTCACCGGTCACGGGGTGAATGCACTTTCGTGTTGACCGTCACCAGACCGGTCTCCGTGATGGTGGAGGATTCCTGGTATTCATCGTCGCTGTTGACGGACCACAGGTCATGGTTGGCGCCGTCGGCGATGTTCTCAGCGGCCAGCAATCCCATCAGGATGCTGTGGTCCTGATTGTTGTATTTGAACGCACCGCCGCGACCGATCACCTGCAGGCCCTGGTATCCCCGCAGGAAGTCCTCGACAACCGCCAGTTGGGTGCGGTAACCCAGCCGGTACACCGGATAGCAGCGAGGCACTTTGATCACGGCGCCGTCCAGGATGTGGTCGGCGGGGACCAGACCGGTCCGGATCAGCTCAGATGTGGCGAGCGCGACACACCGCCTCTCGGGCCAGCGCCAGATGTCGTCCTCATCGAAGCACCAGTACTCCATGGCCAGGATGGTGTCCGGCATGCCGTTTTTGATGCTGGGAACCCAGTTGTCGAAATTGGTGATGCGCCCGGTGAGGAGTTCTGGGCTGTGTACGTAGATCCAGTTGTCGGGGAACAGGTCACTGCCTTTGACGCGCAGATACACCAGGAGGGTGTTGCGGAATTTCAAGCCTCGGTTGATCTGTGTCACCTCCGGTGGGACATGCGTGAGGCGCCCTACCAGGGCGGTGAGCGGCATGGAGGAGATGACCTGGTCGTAGGAGCGGACCTCGCCGGTGGGCAGTCTGATGCCGGTGACGGTGTTTCCGGAGGTGACCAGGCTGTGGATGGGGGTGTTCAGGTACACCTGGCCGCCGTTGTCCGCCACGAACGCGCACATCCGGCGGTAGACCTCGCCCGTTCCCTGGTTGGGGTAGGCGAACTGGTCCACGAGGGTCCGGTGCCGTTCGGATCCGCCGCCGAGGATGGCGTCCCTGACCGCTTCCCACAGGGAGAGGCGTTTGATCCGCTGGCGTGCGAAGTCCGAGTCGAGTTGATCCGCCGGGATGCCCCACAGTTTCTCCGTGTAGGTCTTGAAGAAATGTTGATACAGGCGCTTTCCGAAACGCGCCGTCACCCAGCCTTCGAAGGTGTCCTCCGAGCCTGCGCTGCGTGGGGTGAGCTGTTGCCGGACATAGCTGGCCAGACAGCGGGTGGCCTCAACGAGGCCCAGATTCCTAAGCGCGTTCCCCATTTTGAGGGGATAGTGGTAGGCCTTGCCGCAGAAGAAGATACGGGTGAGGCGGTCAACCATCGAGTAGTCATCGCCGATCACTTCCAGCCACAGCTTGTTCACGCGTGGATCGGCGCTGAAGAAGCGGTGGGGCCCGATGTCGACCGTCTGCCCCCACATTTGTATAGAGCGCGCCATCCCGCCGACGTGCGGAGACGCTTCATACAGATGAACAGGAATTCCTTTTTTGGCTAGCACATACGCGGCCGTTGCCCCTGCGGGACCGGCGCCGATCACCGCCACTGTGTTGGCCATATGCCTGTCTCCGAATCCGTTATGGATGCCGGACGGCCCGCCAGCGCGCCGAACTGGTCACGATCTCGACCGGCGAAAGATGGGGTGGGGTGTGGTGGTCAGAATCCAATGCCACCGACGGTCAGGAGCAGGTCCATCGGTGGAATGCAGGCGTGAGGACGGGATGGGGAATGAGCGCCCGTCTGATAGATCTGACAGGTGGTCCCGGCAGGAATTCCTTGATCAAAAAGAATTCCGCATTAAGCATAGGTGGCATTTTCATTAAATGCCAGGGGAGAGCACATGATCGTTCTTGGGGCGATTGTTCGATGGGGTTGGAAGCTTCTGGATATGCGCCACGGGCGTACCTCGCCGATGGCGTGGCGGTGACGCGTGGTACACCCGAGCCGCACCTGAAGCCCGCGTGAGCCGCGACGGAAACCCTCCGTCGTCATCACACGTCGGCTCGTCGGATTCAGACAAGCCCGCGAGAGCCGTGATGAGACAAAGTCGACGACCCGACGAACCGTGAAGAGCCCGCCGGGGACCGGCGGTGAGAGTCAGACGGCCGCTGCGCTGAATGGCTCCCCGGTGGGGGGCAGGTAACGGAACGGCTGAAGCCGGCGGGGGACCAGCACGTGGAGCGGCAGGCTCAGCCGGGTCACCACCGAGATCAGGTGGTCGGGGAACCCCTGGTTGTGCTCGAAGGTGTCCCAGTGCATCGGGATCAGGGTGTCGACGCCCGCTTCAGCGGCCAGCAGCGCGGCCTCCCGATGGTCGAGGTTGCCGACCAGGTTCTGCCGTTCCCGTACCGGATCACGCCCGTTGATCGGCAGCAACGCGACATGAACCCCCAGATTACGCAGTAGTTCGGCGTGCTCTGGCCAGGTGATGGTGTCGCCGGCGTGGTAGACGCGGGCCCCACCCAGCTCCACGACGTACCCCAGATAGCGGACCTGGCCGTCGGAGAGTTCAGTGCCGAAGGTGTACGCGTCGGCGACCTCCACCCCGTGGCGGGCGGGCACCGCGTACACCGGGACCGGCAGCCCAGGCAGCGGGTCAGTACCGGGTTGAGCGCCCAGCACCTGCCGTTCGGGGATCCCCGCCTCAAGCGCCATGGGCACCACAGGCGCGGGCAGCACGACCACCGCGGAGGGCAGCCGCTGCGCGAGCGCGCGTACCGTCGGCAGATCAAGGTGATCGATGTGTTCGTGCGTGCAGAGCACGACGTCGACGTTCCCCAGCTGGTCGGGGGTGATCGGCGGGTCGTAGAGGCGTCCTTCCCATGGAGACAGAAACGCGTCGACCACGACGGTGACGCCGTTAGCGCTCAGGTGGAAACCGGACTGTCCTAACCAGGTGATGGTCACACCGTCGCTCACCAGCGTCACCCCATCCATTCTCTGGGCGTCTTCATCGATCCGGGAACCTCCCTACCGGCCGGTGGGAGGCGCGGAGGCCTACCCCTGGCGTCGGGTGGCCTGAGCCACCAGCTCCTGCAGCCGGTCGGCGTGGGCGCCGCGCCAGTAGACCTGGCCGCACGCGGCGCATCGCGAGAACTCCGTGTACGCACGGAGCGTGCCGGGCTCCAGCAGATGCGACACGTCCTGCTTGTCGACCTTGACCAGGGAGCCGTTGCACGTCAGGCAGCGGGTCCATGGCGCCAGTGGTGGGTCGAACCGGTCGAGCACATCGGCGAGTTGGTCGGCCGCGGAGCTGCCGCGCACGTACGCCCCGGCGCGCAGCGCACGCCGACGCAGAATGCCGCGGTCCTGAGTGAGTACCACTCGCCCTTCTCGGTTCGCCTGCGCCACGATCTCCGGATCTTCCGCGTCGTTGCTGTACGCGGTGTCTAATCCCAGGAGTCGCATTTGGCGGGCGAGCGCCCCGAGGTGGACGTCGAGGATGAAGCGGTACTCGGGTACCGGTTGCGGGCGCCGCACGGGGAACACCTCAATCAGGTCGCCGGCGCGGGGACGGGTGGAGAACTCCGCCGGTTGCCCCGCCACGCGCAGCTCCCCGATCTCGGTGCGCGGTACGCCCAGTGATTCGATGAGGTGGCCGGCCGACGACACACCGTCCACCGGCACCATGGCTTCGCCGTGCCGGTGCCGTGGGGGGAGCAGGAAACGCAGTTCGTCGGCGACCCACACCCGTGCTGTGTGTTCGCCGTGTTCGTCCACGTGATCATCCTCCCTCGGCCCTTGGTCCCGGCTGCCCGGTATAGACCGGAGTCTACGTCACCCGGGGGCGGTGATCAGGCCACGGCTGGCCGGTGGCGACCGCTAATCGCCAGGTCGACCAGCCGTGGCCGGCACGGGCGCGTGCCTTGGGCGCACTAGGAGCGAGGCGGTGGGTACGCCCAGGCAGCGCCCGTCAGACAGCACCTGTCTCAGGCAGAACCGTGTCAGACAGAGTCACGTCAGGCGGAGTCGCGGACGAGGCGGATGACGTTCCAGGACACTGGAGGCATCACCACGGTGGCGGTGCCGTCAGCGACCGTGACCGACGGATGCGGCCGGGGCTGGACCCGGTCGGGCTGCTCGGCATTGTTCCGGGCGTACACATCGGTGTCCCACAGGCAGGTGGAGTCACCCGGCACCAGGCCGTTGAAGGCCCGCAGATCAATGGTCAGGACGGTCTCGTCCTCAATGGCGCGGTTGACGGCGAACACCGTCACCTCCCCGGACTCAGGGTCGTGGGTGGCCACGGCGTCGACCACCGGCGCTGGTCCGTACTTGGCCGTTTCGTACTGGGGAGCGGTGACCTCCACCCGCAGCACCGATCCCTTCGCCAACCGGGAGGCCTGCGCGAACGGGTAGAAGATGGTCTGCCGCCACGCGGGGCCGCCGGGCTCGGTGAAGATCGGCGCGATCACGTTGACCAGCTGAGCCTGGCAGGCGGAGGTGACCCGGTCGCTGTGCCGCAGCAGCGAGATGAGCAGGTTCCCCACCACCACGGCGTCAGCGACGTGGTAGTTGTCCTCCAGCAGCCGGGGCGCGTATTCCCAATCGACGGGGTTGCCTTGCTGCTGGTAGCGGCTGAGGTACCAGACGTTCCACTCATCGAAGGACAGCTGGATGCGTTTTTTGCTGCGCAGCTTGGCGCCCACGTGGTCGGCGGTGGCGACCACAGAGTCGATGAAGTGGTCCATGTCCAACGCGCTGGCCAGGAAGGACCCCAGGTCGCCATCGGTCTCTTCGTAGTAGGCGTGCAGCGAGATGAAGTCGACCACGTCGTAGGTGTGGGTGAGGACCTCGGCCTCCCACGCCCCGAAGGTTGGCATCGAGGAGCCGGAACTGCCGCAGACCACCAGCTCCAGGTCGGGGTCGACCATCCGCATCGCCCGGGCGGTCTGAGCGGCCAACCGGCCGTACTCGGTGGCGGTCTTGTGGCCGATCTGCCACGGGCCGTCCATCTCGTTGCCCAGACACCACATCCGGATGTTGTGCGGCTTGGTCGCGCCGTGAGCGATCCGCAGATCTGACCAGTAGGTGCCGCTGGGGTGGTTGGCGTACTCCAGCAGATCAAGCGCCTCGGCCACACCCCGGGTGCCGAGGTTGATGGCCAGCATCGGCTCCACGTTCGCCTTGCGGCACCAGCTGATGAACTCATCCAACCCGACCTGGTTGGTTTCGATGCTGTGCCAGGCCAGATCCCGCCGGACCGGGCGCTTATCGCGGGGCCCGATGCCGTCTTCCCAGCGGTACCCGGAGACAAAGTTCCCACCGGGGTACCGCACCGTGGTGACCCCCAGCTCCCGGGTCAGCTCCAGCACATCGCGGCGGAACCCCTCCTCGTCCGCGTTGGGGTGGTCCGGTTCGTAGATGCCGTTGTAGACGCACCGCCCCAGATGCTCCACGAAGGAGCCGAAGGTGCGACGGCGAACCGGCGCGATGGTGAAGGCAGGATCGAGTGTGAACGAGGCTTTATGCACTATGGACTCCCTAGGCTACGCGGGGCCAACCGTCAGGGCCCCACCGGATCTGGCGGATACTGAGCCGGAAATCACCGTCGGCGTCGTAGTAGTGGTGGGCGAGCCATCCGTCGAAGATGGACTGTCCACCTGGGCCGATCATCGAGCCGTTTTCCGAGAGGATGACCGTGCCGCCGGCCACGGCCCTGCGAGTCACCGGGTACCGCGGCGCCCACCGCCTCAGAAGTCG
>PKFB01000053.1 GCA_002919305.1 Actinomycetales bacterium | reverse complement strand
GGTTGGTGGGGTTTCCGGGGCTTCTCAGCCCGCCTCTCAGACGCCTACCTCTGCTCCGCCTGCACCGTCTGCTGCTGAGGCGCCGGCGAGCGAGACGGCC
This sequence comes from Actinomycetales bacterium, assembly GCA_002919305.1. Taxonomy (GTDB): domain Bacteria; phylum Actinomycetota; class Actinomycetes; order Mycobacteriales; family Micromonosporaceae; genus RSA1. The sequence continues at coordinate 55,770 of PKFB01000053.1, read as the reverse complement.
TCCGCGGCACCGAGCCCGCAGGCTCCCCAAACATCGGCTCCTGCCTCATCTCCGACGTCTCCCTCGGCCGAACAGACCTCAGGGAGTACGCCGCCGCGCCTGGGGCCTTTCCCACCGGCTGGTCCGGTACCGCCGCCGCCTGGTCCACCGCCGGTTCCCCCTAGGCCGCTGCATCCGCCGGCCGCACCCGGTCACCCCGTGCCTCCGCCGGGCTATCCCCAGGCAATGGGAGCCTCGACGCCCGGCCCGTTCCCCCCACGGCCGCCTTATTCACCCCCGCCTGCACCAGGGCAGGCCCCGGCGGGGATGACGAGTGAAATTCCCGTAGTGCCTCCGGCGCCACCTCAGGGCGGGCCTGTACCTCCAGTGCCCCCTCAAGGGGTGCCCGCTGGTCCGCCGCCATTCCCCGGAGCACCACCGTTCCCGGGGCAGCCGGTCCCTCCGGGCCAGTCGGTCCCTCCTGGGCAGCCGGTTCTTCCCGGACAGCCCGTCCCTGGTGTTCCTCCGCAGGGGCATGTGAGCCCTGGGCAGGCCCCCGTCGCGCCGGCGCCGCCCGCGCCACCGGCGCCTCCGGTGGCTCCCAATCCGGTTTCCTCACCGCCCTCGGGAGCTACTCCGTTCTCAGGAGCGACGGCACCTTCAGGTACCGCCCCAGCCACGGGCGTGACTCCGCCCTCGAGTGCGGCACCGACCCCTCCGCCAGCGTCTCCACCGGCGTCCCCACCAGCGCCTCCCGCGGCCCCGAGCGCACCGGCCTCACCGCCGGCCCCAAGTGCCACGCCGACCTCAGCGCCTCCTGCCGCTGAGCAGGCACAGCAGAAGCAGGAAGCGGACACGGCGCAGCAGCCGGCCGACAGTGCGTCCGGCAACATCGAGTCGTCACTCCGGGAGACCTCGTACGCCGGGCCAGAGACCGCTGCGGACGCGGCGGGCGCCGGACCGACCTCGAAGACCCCTGCCTTCGGACAGACCCCGGTCGTCGAGCCGGCGGACTGGGCCACCTCGCCTCTGACGTCGACGCCTGCCGGTTCAACCGGTGAGCAGCCAACCAGCAGTCCCACCGGCGCCGGTGCCGCCTACCCGGCCTCCGGCGCACCGGCACCGGGACAACCCGGGTATTCGGGAACGCCGAACTACCCTGGTGCTCCCGGCTACCCAACCGCGCCAGGCACCCCTGGTTACCCCGGCGGCCCCGGTTACCCGGGCACCTCGGCCCCCAAGGGGGGTTCCCAGCGCAATCTGCTGGTCGTGGTGGGGATCATCGTCGCCTTGGTGCTGGTGGCGGCCGGCGCGGTGGTGGGGTACATGATGCTGTCCAATGACGGATTCTCTGTTGGGGACTGTGTCCGTCAGGACGGTGACTCGGCCGTGTCGGCCTCCTGCGATGAGGAAGGCGCCTTCCGGATCGTGGAGGAGGTCGACGATCATCAGGACTGCCCCAACCCGGAGGAGGCCTACATCGAGCAGGGGAGCGGTGACGATACCCAGATCCTCTGCCTGGAACCCGCCGCCGGAAGCGCGGAGTAACCCGTCCTCCTCGACGTTCAGCTGACCCTTCTGACCCCGCGATCCGTGGGCGGAATCCTGTGGATCGCGGGTCAGAGCTTTAAAGAAGCCCGGTGAGGTGGCCGCCTCGGCTTCAGCCCCAACACGCACTCAGGCCTCGTCGAGGAATTCTGCGGTTCACCACAGTGTTCTGGTGCTAGTCGGCAGACCAGGGCGAAGCGTGATAAGGATGGGGCATGCTTGAGCGAGGTCCAAAAGTGCGGGCGCCGGAGCTGCGTGGCCGTTCCTGGCTGAACACCGGCGGCGTACCGCTGTCCCTGGCCGATCTCCGCGGCAAGATCGTTCTGCTGGACTTTTGGACCTTCTGCTGTATCAACTGCCTGCACGTGATCGACGAGCTGCGGCCACTGGAGGAGAAGTACGCCGACGAGCTGGTCGTGGTGGGGGTGCACTCCCCGAAGTTCGAGCATGAACGCGACTCCACGGCGTTGGCCGCGGCTGTGGAGCGCTACGGGGTGGCCCACCCGGTGCTCGACGATCCAGAGTTGATCACCTGGCGGAACTACGCTGCCCGCGCCTGGCCCACCCTGGCGGTGATCGACCCCGAGGGGTACCTGGTGACAGTGATGGCCGGCGAGGGGCACGCTGAAGGGCTCGACCGGCTGCTGCAGGAGCTGATAGCGGAGCACAGCGTACGCGGCACCCTTCGTCGGGGCGACCAGCCGTATACGCCGCCGCCTCCGGCCCAAACCGCGCTGCGGTTCCCGGGGAAGGCGTTGGCGCTGCCCGGTGGGACCTTCCTGGTCTCCGACACGGCCCACCACAGCCTGGTGGAGCTGGCCGCCGATGGCCAGACCGTGCTGCGTCGCATCGGCTCCGGGCAGCGGGGCCGCGCGGACGGCGGACCGACGACCGCCTCCTTCAACGAGCCACAGGGCCTGTGCCTGCTACCGCCTGAGGTGGCCCGACGCGCCGGCTATGACGTGGTCGTAGCCGACACCGTCAACCACCTGCTGCGTGGGCTGCGGCTGGACAGCGGTGAGGTCACCACCGTGGCGGGGACCGGGCGGCTGTGGAGAACCACCGTGGATTACCAGGCCCACGACGCCCTGGCGGCCGATCTGTCATCTCCCTGGGACGTAGTGTGGTACCCGGCCGCGGCTAACGGCTCAGGCGCGGTGATCATCGCGATGGCCGGTATCCATCAACTGTGGTGGTTCGACCCGGTCCGGCGTACCACCGGGGTGTACGCGGGGACCACGGTGGAGAGCCTGAAGGATGGGCCGTTGCCGGATGTATGGATGGCCCAACCTTCGGGTTTGGCGGTCAGCCCGGACGGCTCCCGGTTGTGGATCGCCGACTCTGAAACCTCCGCCCTGCGCTACGTCGAGAACGACATGATGCACACCGCTATCGGGCAGGGGCTGTTCGACTTTGGTCATATCGACGGACCAGGTTCAACCGCGCTCCTGCAGCACCCCCTGGGGGTGGGGGTACTTTCCGACGCCTCTGTCCTGATCGCCGATACCTACAACGGCGCCATCCGGCGTTACGACCCTGTCACGACGGAGGTCACCACCCTGGCGACCGACCTTGCTGAGCCCAGCGACGTGGTCGTGGTGGATGGGCAGCCTGTAGTGGTGGAGTCGGCTGCTCACCGGCTGACGCGACCGGTGGCGCCCGGTGTGATCGCTACCGTGACCGGGCAACGCCACCGCACCGAACGGCCACCCACATACCTGGCCCCCGGTGAGGTCACCATGGAGGTGGTCTTCACCCCACCGCCCGGGCAGAAACTGGACGACTCCTTCGGGCCGGCGACGCGGCTGGAGGTCTCGGCCAATCCCCCGGAGCTGCTACGCGCAGGAAACGGGACCTCGGTCGAGCTGACCCGCCGGCTCATCTTCTCCGACTCGGTCACCGAGGGAGTGCTGCAGGTGGTGGTGCAGGCGGCGACCTGTGACGCTGAGGCCGCCAACCCGGCCTGCCACCTCACCCGGCAGGACTGGGGGGTTCCGGTCCGGATCGAACCGGGGGCGCCGGATCGGCTCACCCTGGTGCTTCGCGGTGCCCCGCACCTGGGCTGAGCCCTCAGGGGTACGCGGTGGGTGAACCGCGGCGATCAGGGCTCGATGAGGCCGGCACGGATGGCGTAGCGGGTGAGTTCAAGCCGATCCCGCAGGCCGAGCTTTTGAAGCAGGTTCGCCCGATGACGGTCCACGGTTTTGACGCTGATGGAGAGTAGGTCGGCGATTTCTCGGGAGGAGTGGCCCTCAGCGACCAGTTTGAGGATCTCCTCCTCCCGGGCGGTGATAGTGCGGGCAGGGATGTCCTCGCCCTGCCGGGCCCGCTCCAGGTAGTTGCGGATGAGCGCCGTCACCGCGCCGGGATACAGGAACGGTTCACCCCGCATCGCGGCTCGGCAGGCTTCTACCAGGTCGCGGTCCACAACGGACTTCAGCACGTAACCCGACGCGCCGGTCCGTAGCGCCTCGAAGAAGTACTGCTCGTTGTCGTACATGGTGAGGATGAGGATCCGCAGGTCCGGTAGCAGTCGGGACAGTTCCCGGGCAGCCTGCAAGCCGGTGAGCCGCGGCATGGCGATATCCAGGATCGCCAGATCGGGGTGGTGGAGGCGAGCCTGCTCAATCGCCTCCGCACCGTCGCTGGCCTCGGCGACGACGGTCAGGTCTGGTTCATTGTCGAGAATGAGTCGGACCCCGCGCCGTACCAGTGCGTGGTCATCGGCGAGCAGGATCCGGGTCTGTTTCGGCTCCGGCATGATCAACCGCTCCCGTTACGGATAGGTACCCGCAGGCGTACCTCGGTGCCACCCAGGGGACCGGTCCCGAGGGTAAGTTCGGCACCGATCAGCAGTGCCCGTTCGCGCATTCCCCGGATCCCAGCGCCCTCGGGGGCGCCCCGGAGGCCACGTCCGTCATCGCTGATAGTGAGCAGGGCCATGCCGGGCCGGTAACGCAGCCCGAGTTCGACCCGAGTAGCGGAGGCGTGTCGGGCGGCGTTGGTGAGTCCTTCCTGCGCGACCCGGTACAGCACCAGTTCGACCTCGTCCCCCAACTCCGGAAGATGAGGGTCGAACCGGTGTTCGATGGTGAGCCCTGTGGTGGAGAACTCACGGGCGAGAGCCTTAAGAGCGCTGACCAAGCCCAGTTCCTCAAGAACGCCGGGGCGGAGCCGGCGAGCGATCCGTCGGATCTCATCGAGGCTGCTGCGCGTAGTCTCCTGAACCTGGTGTAGCTCGGTACGGACCGGCTCCGGAGCGTGATCGGCCACCCGCTTCAGCTCCAGCAGGACTGCGGTGAGGGTCTGACCGATCTCGTCATGGAGTTCCTGCGCGATACGGCGCCGTTCCGCCTCTTGGGCTGACAGAGCCCGGGCGGCACTGGCGGCCCGTTCAGCTTCCAGCCGGTCGAGCATGGCGTTGAAGGCGCTGATCAAATCGGAGATGCCGGCGTGGCCGTCGGCGACGGGCCGAGGGGCTGGGCGTAGCAGGTCGATGGTAGTCATCACACGGGTGAGGCGTTGGAGTGGCGCGAGCCCAACGCGTAACAAGATCGCATTAGCGATCAACATGGCGACAAGCCCTGCGATGAGGACCAGCGCCTCGGTGAGTACCACCGGGGTGGAGACGGTAACCGGGGCGACTATGAGTAGCAGGACCGCGGTGACGTACACCGCGGCGTTGAGTAGGAAGATCCGCCAGAACAGGGACACGGGCCACAACCTCCTCGGCGTGTGGGTCGCCGATGCCCCCACTATCTCCGGCTCCATGTCCTGTGTCTCGGCTTCTCCCCCCACTACATCACGTCGTAGTCCGGTACTCGTCATCATTACTCAGCCTGCCCTGACGGGCTGGAAGGCGTCCATGCGTGACGACACCCAATTTCCCAGCCAGGAAACGGGATAGTACGCCGACGCTACATGATGTGCGTCGGGAGAAATGAGTGCCGCACCCGATGGCTCCCCTGCCTAACGTACTCGATCATGGAAAACGGGCGCCGGCGGATCCAGCGGCGGGTCCCGGACCCGTGGCTCCAACTGTTCCTGGCCTTATTCGACGTCCGTATGACGCGTCGCTGAGAAAAGCCGCTGCCAGGAAGCCCGGGTGCGCCGTGTCGCCCTGGGCCTCCGCGTCCTCAACCCTCGGTGGCGCATTGTGACTCGCGCCTGGTTGTGAACACCGACCATTGAATCGGTAGTCACAAGGACCTGTGAGGCTGATCGAGATGTCGATACAACCGTCTATCGACGGATCCAGCCGGATCCGTACTGAATGCCCTGTGGCCGTCACGGAGACTGGTCCGCCGGGTGGTCGCCCGTGAGTGGTTTGGCTCCCGTCGCCGCGATCTTGATCTTCGTGGTGGCGTTTGTGCTGCTTGCGACTGAGAAAGTGCATCGGGTCGCTGTGGTGCTCGGCGCAGCGGCTGTGATGACGGTGTTAGGGCTGGTTCCCGGAGAGGAGGTGTTTTATTCCCGGCACGCCGGTATCGACTGGGATGTCATCTTCCTCCTTCTAGGAATGATGATCATCGTGGGAGTGGTCAAACAGACCGGTGTGTTCGAATATTTGGCCATTCGTGCCGCCCAACATTCCCGCGGCCGCCCATATCGACTCCTGGTTTACCTGATGGCGATCACCGCGGTGGCCTCTCCATTCGTGGACAACGTCACCACCATCATGCTGGTGGCCCCGGTCACCATCGCGGTATGTCGCCGTCTGGAAATCCCTGCCGCCCCTTATCTGATCGCTGAAGCGCTCGCGGCCAACATCGGTGGCGCGGCCACCTTGGTCGGCGACCCACCCAACATCATCATCGCCAGTCGGGCAGGCCTCACCTATAACGATTTCCTGATCCACATGACCCCGATCGTGGCGATTCTGTTCGTCTTGTTCGCCTTGATGGCGCGGATTCTGTTCCGCCGCGCTTTTGTCTACCGTCCCGATCGGGCCGCCGCTGTTATGGCTCTTGACGCCCGCGCCGCCATTCAAGACCGTGGGCTGCTTATCCGCTGCATGATCGTGCTCGGTTTGATCACGGTCGCCTTCACCGCCCACACCGTGCTTCACCTGGCCCCCTCAATCGTTGCCCTCCTCGGGGCCGGGTTGATGGTCCTGGTCTCCGGCGTGCAACCCTCCCAGTACCTCGCCGAGGTCGAATGGGGAACCCTGGTGTTCTTCACCGGCCTGTTCGTCCTCGTCGGCGGTTTGGTGCACACCGACGTCATCCGCAACATCGGGCAATGGGCCAGCGGCATCACCGATAACCATTTCCTGATCGCGACTGGCTTGATCTACGGTTCGGCGATCCTCGGTGCGTTCTTCGACAACATCCCCTACGCGGCCACCATGGCCCCCATCGTCGAAGACGTCGTCGCTACTGTCCCTGACCCCAGCACCGGACAAGCGCTGTGGTGGGCGTTTGCTCTCGGCGCTGATCTCAGCGGTAACGGAACCGCCATCGCCGCCAGCGCCAACGTCATTGTGCTTGGGATGGCCGCCCGTCACGGTGAACCTATCTCCTTCTGGCAATTCACCCGTTACGGGATCATCACCACCCTTGTCACAACCACCATAAGTTGGCTTTACATATGGCTACGCTACTTCGCCTTCTAACCCCAGGCCGGAGGAATCTATGCGACTGGAACGCGTCCCGTTGCCTGGTATTGGGAGCCGGGTGACGGTGACGACCCGAAGAGGACGGGTGCTGAGCGTCATCCGTCACCGCGACGGCGACCGGGATATCGCTATCCACGACGCCGCCGACCCGCAAACCATCACAGGGACCGTGTCCCTGACGCGGGAGGAGGCGTATCACGTCGCCGATCTCCTCAGCGGGACCCTCGTGATCGACCACGTCCTCGGGGATGACAGCGGAAACGACAGAATCCGCGTGGTGCGGGTGCCGATCATCGCCGGGTCCCCGGCCGACGGCCTGCCGCTGGGAAAGCTTGAGGTGAGGCGTCATGTCGTGGCGGTACTACGGAATAAGCAGGTGATCACCGAACCGAAGTCAGACCTTGTCCTGCAGCATGGTGACGTCTTGGTGGTGGTTGGACCGGCGGAGGTCATCGCCACGCTCGAACACGTGCTCACGGAGCACTGAACAGCAATAAGCAGGAAGCGGTGGACGGTTAGGGCGACACGAACGGCGACACCGGCGCACCGGCCCGTTCAAGGGCGTCCCGCACCCGGCGGGCCAGTCGCACCGCGTCGGGAGTATCCCCATGCACGCACAGCGAGCGCACCGGCATCGGGATCACCGAACCGTCCACCGCGACGACCATCCCCTCCGTCGCGAGGCGTACCGCTTGTTCCTCCACCTGCGTCGCTGAGGTGAGGACCGCGCCCTGCGCCGACCGCGGCACCAGGGTGCCGGCCGGGGTGTACGCGCGGTCAACGAAACCTTCGGGTACGCCCGGGATCCCCGCCTCGGCGGCGAGTCGAAGCAACGCGGACCCGGGCAGCCCCAGGATCGGCAAGGTGGCGTCGTATTCACGGACCGCGCGGACCACGGCCGCCGCCTGCCGTTCATCGGTCACCGTTGTGTTGTACAGCGCGCCGTGCGGCTTGACGTACCGCACCCGGGTCCCCGTGATCCGACAGAAGCCGTCCAGCGCCGCGATCTGGTACAGGATGTCGTCCGTGAGCTCACCAGGGTCGTAGTCGATGCGGCGCCGTCCAAAGCCCGCCAGGTCGCGGTAGCCCACCTGCGCGCCGACCACCACGCCATGAGCGACGGCGGCCGCGCACACCCGACGCATCGTGCTGGGATCACCCGCGTGGAAGCCACAAGCGACGTTGGCGCTGGTCACTACCGACAGCAGCGCCTCGTCATCCCCGAGCCGCCAGATCCCGAAACCTTCACCGAGATCGCTGTTGAGGTCGACCACCCGCGAACTGTAACCGAGGGCCCCAGCAAGACAGCACACACCGGTCCAAGAACGGGTCAGAAACCGGTGGTCGAGGTGAGCAGCACATGATCATCGACATGCCGGTACCCCAGGCGCCGGTACAGCGGCGCTGCCTCGGCGGTGGCGTGCAGCCACACCACATTCGCCAGTTCGGTGGCGAGCCGGCTGGCCGCGGCCGACACCGCTGTGCCGATACCGCGCCCACGATACTGAGGGCGTACCGTGACCGCCGAGAGGTACGCGGTCTGCGCGGTCCGGCGGATCCGCGCGCACGCCACGGCCTGCCCGTCGATGCGGCCGATCACATGGCGGTACGCGGGGGAGGTCAGGTGGCGAGGGGTAAGCATGGGTGCCAGCTCACGCCCCCAGATGGCGAGGAACTCCTCGGGGTCACGAGCCAGGTCGATGGTCAGCCCCGGCACCGTCGGTGCCTTGTCCAAACCCTCCGGGTCACTGAGGACATGGGCCGGGAGTTCCTGCCAGGGGTTTAGATCACGGAACACCGGTGCTCGGGTGTGGTCCGCCCGGGTCGCCACTGTCCACATGGTGCTGCGGGACTCCAACCACTCGACCGCTGCGGAGAGCGCGGCGGTTGAGGGGACAGCGACCGTCACTCGAGCCTGGGTCGCCCACGGCCACGGGATCGGGTGATGGGAACAGGGGATACCGTTGACTATCTCCCAGTCACTGTCCACATCAGAGTCATGGGCCATTTCCTGGTACGCCTGTGCCAAGGTCGGGACGATCACATGTAATCCGTACCCGGCCGATCCGACCGGCGCCAGTGATTTGGCGACAACCCGATGGAAACCGCTTCTCGGGCAGACCCCGACAGTACTGGCGGAGCGCTGTGGTAAGCCGTGGCGCGCATTATCGTCGGTGACGTTCTTGCTACTCCAGCAATAGCCAGGTGGATGATTTTTTACATCTGACTAACACGATATGGTGGTTTGCCCGCTCCTGTGACGGAGGTCATGGTCCCGTGACTGGACATCACCGGATTTTGGTGCTGCTGCGGCACGCGAAAGCAGCTCGTCCCGACGACCTGCCAGACATTGAGCGTCCGCTCACGGAGCGAGGCCGACGTGACGCCGAGGCCGTCGGGCATTGGCTGGCGGAACACAAACTCATCCCCGATTACGTGGTGTGTTCACCGGCCCGCCGCGTACGGGAGACCTGGCAGCAGGTGGCCACCGCGCTGCCCGAGCCTATGAAGCCGGTCTGGGACGACCGGATGTACGACGCGTTTCCCACCGATCTCCTCGCTATCGCGCGGGCGGCACCCGCTGATCCGCGTATCGTCTTGCTGATCGGCCACAACCCCGCCCTGGAGGAGCTGTCGGCGCTGCTTGATCCAAAGAGCGGAGCGCCGGGTGGTCTGCGGACCTCGGGGATCGCGGTCCACGCTTTAACGGGCGACTGGCCGACGTTAGAGCGCGGGAAGGCGCCCCTGGTCGAGGCGGTGACCGTCCGGGGCTGACCCCCTGACGCTTCGCGCTTGACAACCGGGTACGCGCGCCGATGCGTACCCGCGTCTCAGGCGCCGCTGGTGGCGTCGGCTTGCCCGGTGGTGTTCTGGGCGATGTTCTTAGAGGTGTTGGTGTCGGCGCTGGCCTCTGTGTTGTCAGCGTCGTCAGCGAGTATGGATTCGGGCCAGTGACCGAGGAGGGCGCGGAAGCCCTGCTCCAGTTCCTTGCGGTGGATCCAGGAGGAGTACCGCAGCTGGCGGTCATCCGTGGTGTGCAGCACCACGACGACCCGTCCGATGAAGTCGCTGTAGATCTTCCCAGAGCGGATCCGCGTCCGGGGGATGAAGGCGCCCCGCTCACCCGAGGCACCCACGCTTTCAAGGAGCTGACGCCACTGCTGACGCAACCGGCGTCGTCCCCGTCGAGTCACGGCCAGCCTGCCCGCCCAGGGAACCCCAACGACGCTGGCGAGAATGTTCAAGACCCCCAGCACGGTCACGATGACCAGCACGGGAACCCCGAGGATCGCGGCCACCCACAAAAACGGGGCACTACCCAGCTGGATCCCGAACGCCAGCAGGCCTAACGCCACGAAGCCCGCCGCGGCCAGGGGGCCTTCATGCTCGACATCATCGAGAAAACCGGGTTCCTTCTCGACGAACCAGCCGTCCGGTCGGAACGACAGGGCGACCTTCCGCCCGGGAACCGCTCTCACACCGGTCAGCTTGCGCACAGCGCCCGATGGTAACCAGCTCGTCTGTGCCGCCGCGAGGGTCCATTCTCCTCTTTCATCGTCGTCATCGACGATCCGCTGTGCTTTCTCGATGAGAAGGCGCCGAAGGCGCCGCGCGCTAGCAGGCCAGGCTTTCACAAAGGCTCACGGGTCTGAGCCTCGGCGGAGACCAGACCGAGGCTCAGACCCGTGAGCATCCAAGGGGGGTCAGAAGCATTCCTCAGGCAAGTCCATCAGGTCCCCGGTCGCGGACTCGATGATCTTCCGGTCGGAGGCGAGCCGGGGCAGCACCTCGGCGGCGAAGAAACGCGCCGCGGCGATCTTGCCTTGGTAGAAGGCTCGGTCGGCGGGGGAGACATCACCCTCGAGCGCGCGCAGGGCGACCTCGGCCTGCCGCGCCAGCAGCCAACCGACCACCAGGTCGCCGGCGGCCAACAACAACCGGCGGGTGTGCAGCCCAACCTTGTAGATCGCTCGGGGTTCCTGAGCCGCCTCACCCAGGTACTTCCCCAGGGCGCCCAGCATCCCCTGGACATTGGCGAGCGCCTCGCCGACCGCCTGCCGCTCCTCCTTGAGCCGACCATTGCCGGAATCGGCCTGCAGGAATGCCTGGATCTCACCGGCCACGGTCATCAGCGCCTTGCCCCCGTCCTTGACGATCTTCCGGAACAGGAAGTCCAGACTCTGGATCGCCGTAGTGCCTTCGTACAGCGTGTCGATCTTCGAGTCCCGGATGTACTGCTCCAGCGGATAGTCCTGCAGGAAGCCAGAGCCGCCGAGGGTCTGCAGGGATTCGGCTCCGAGCAGTTCATAGGCCCGTTCCGAACCGCATCCCTTGACCAAGGGCAGCAGTAGGTCGTTGACCCGCTCGGCCAAGTCGGCGCCTTCCTTGTCACCGGCCGCCTCCGCGACCCGGGCGCGGTCCTGCCAGGACGCGGTGTAGAACACCAGGGCACGCAGCCCTTCCGCGTACGACTTCTGCAGCATCAGGGAACGCCGGACATCAGGGTGACGGGTGATGGTGACGCGGGGCGCCGTCTTGTCCCGCATCTGCGTCATGTCAGCGCCCTGTACCCGATGCTTGGCGTACTCCAGGGCGTTGAGATACCCGGTGGACAGGGTGGCGATCGCCTTGGTGCCGACCAGCATCCGGGCGTACTCGATGATCAGGAACATCTGCCGGATGCCGTCGTGCACGTTCCCCATCAGCCAACCCTTGGCCGGGTGCTGCTCCCCGAACCTAAGCTCACAGGTGGTGGATGCCTTCAGACCCATCTTGTGCTCGACGTTGGTGGCGTAGACGCCGTTACGTTCGCCGAGCTCACCGGTGATCGGGTCGAAGTGGTACTTCGGCACGATGAACAGGCTGAGTCCTTTGGTGCCGGGACCGCCCGCACCTTCCACACCGACCGGCCGTGCCAGGACGTAGTGGATGATGTTCTCGGCGAGGTCATGCTCGCCTGAGGTGATGAAGCGCTTCACGCCTTCGATGTGCCAGCTGCCGTCCGGTTGCGGGATCGCGCGGGTCCGGCCGGCACCCACGTCTGAGCCGGCGTCGGGCTCGGTGAGCACCATGGTGGCGCCCCACCGTTTCTCGGCGAACAGCTTCGCCCACTCCTTCTGCTCCGGAGTGCCGCAGTGGTACAGCGTGGCGGCGAAGCTGGGGCCACCGGCGTACATGAAAACCGCTGGGTTGGCGCCGAGGATGAGTTCAGCCAGCGCCCACCACAGGGAACGCGGTGCCCGGGTGCCACCGATCTCCGGCGGGATGTCCAAACGCCAGTACTCGGCGTCCATCAGCGTGTGGTACGCCCGCTTGAACGACTCCGGCATGGTCACACTGTGGGTGGCCGGGTCGAAGACCGGTGGATTGCGGTCGGCTTCGATGAAGGGGGCGGCGAGTTCCTCCCGGGCCAGCCGGTCCACCTCGGTCAGGATGCCGCGCGCGGTGTCGACGTCGACGTCCTCGTAGATCCCTGTCCCGAGCAGTCTGTCGACCCCGAAGACCTCGAAGAGATTGAACTCAAGGTCTCGCACGTTGCTCTTGTAGTGAGTCATGTGCGGCGCACCCCCGGCGGTTCAGTGTGATTACTCGTGGGTAACATCAGGTTATTACCCATGGGTAACCAGCGACAAGTCTCCAGGGGTGTCGGCAATCGGTCTATCGACCGTGGACAGGCCACGGCGGCCTTCGGGCGTCCGGTCAGCCCTGACCGGGCAAGCTCACCCTCGACCTCACCCTCAGCGGGCGGCGTCCCCGACCTCCCAGCTGGGCGTGGTGGAGCTGACCTCGATCTCTGAGCCGGTGTACTCCAGCAGCACAAGGGCGATGTCGTCGTCGAGGACGCCGTGCACCCACTCCACGAGGGCGTTCTCCAGGGAAGCCAGTCCGTCGCTGACGGTGCCGTGGCCGAGCAGCGCCCACGCCCGCTCCCGGATGGGGAAGAACTCGCCGTCCCGCCGGGCCTCGGCCAAGCCGTCGGTGTACAGCAGCAGCCGGTCGCCGGGTTCCAGACGCTCAACCCGAGGCTGCACCACCGGCATGAAGCCCAAGGGTGGGGCGGCCGCTGGGGGATCCAGGGTGATCACCTCTCCGCGCCGTAGCAGCATCGGGGCGGGGTGACCGCAGTTGACCACGGTCAGGGTGCCGCCCCGTTCCTCCAGCAGGGCGGCGGTGACGAAGTCCTCGTAGCCGACCGAGCGCGCCACGGCACGGTCCAGGTCAGCGACGATGGCGCGCAGATCGGCCCGCTCATACCCGACGTGGCGGTAGGAGCCCAACACCACGCTGGCCAACCGCACCGCGTCCAGACCCTTGCCCCGTACGTCACCGATGATCAGGCGTACCCCGTATTGGGTGTCGATGGCCTCGTAAAGATCACCACCGATGTCGGCCTCGGCGCTGGCCGACACGTAGCGGGCCGCCACGGCGAGGGAACCGACCTGGGGGCCGATGGGGCGCAGCACCGCCTGTTGGGCGATGGAGGCCAGCCGGGACACCTCCGCGAATCGGTCCAGCTGCCGTTGACGGACGACGCTCACCGCTACGGCGATGCCGGTGACCACCAGGATGGCGCCCACGCAGACCACCGAGGATTCCCGGAAGCCCACGGGATCCAGCAGACCGAACAACGTGGCGATCACGGCGCAGGAAAGGCCCATGATGACCACGGGCATCCAGAAAGCGAAGGCGGCCACCAGGAGCGGTGGCGCGGTGAGCAGGCCGATGTAGTGAGGGTGTGGACCGTCCGCGATTTCGATCGCGACCATCAATGCGAGGAGCACGATGGCGGCCCCAACACCGGTTCGGGCGTCAGGGTATCCGGCGCGACGCGTGTAGTCGTGGGACATGAGTTTTCTCGGTCGTGGGATGGGCGAGGAACCGGCACAGGTCGGTCACGTAGTGGTCACGTTTTCTCAGGATGCCCCGCTCAGGCGCTGTGCGGGAGAGGCTTAGCGCAGCAAGTCCCGGTTCTGACCGATCAGCCAATTCGAGCCGCCCATCCAGCCACCCATATGACACCAGTGGTGGGAGACACCAGGGCTCCCTAGTTATCCACAGGGTTGTCCACAGGAATCCTGTATTCACAGGGTTATCCACAGGAGCTTCCACAGTTTCCACAAGCTGACGTGGTCTTCCACAGCTTTTCCACCGCGTTATCCACAGGGCATGCGGATATGGCGACGAAACGTGAGTACGCGTGTCGCTTTTCGTGCTGATTGTTCTCTGTATCCATTTCCCGTGCATCGCCACTTCAGCACGTTCCTTGTCATTCGTTCTGCTTCGGAGGGAGAGATATCAGCGTCACCTTCTTTACCTCCTGTTCTGTTCGTCCTATCTTTCTGGGTCCGTTATCCACAGCGCGTGTCGTTACCGGCCCTGCCGGACGCTTCCCTTCGTTGATGTCCACAATGATCTGTATGACTGAGATATCCGATATTGAAGTAAATGTGGAGAGTCGGGGCATTGATATGGGCGGGACGGAGGGAGCGGCCACGGTCGAGCCCGCCGTCGGCGAGGGGGTTGCTGTGGAACACGCGAGCCCTGAAGGCCCCAGTGAGGGGGTGGCAGCGGAGTGGGGGACCTCAGCACATAGGGATGCTCAGCAGGAGCCCACGGGGGAAGAGCCCGCCTCGGAGGGGACCACCCCGCAGGAGTGGGCAGCAGGCGAGAGAGCGCCGGATACCCCCACTGAGGCGATCGGATCCGAGGCAGTCGGTCATATCGGTGGCGGCGAAGCCGGTGGCGTCGGTGTGGAGGCGCGACAGGTGGCTGATCACTTGAACGACCAGCAGGCGTCCGACCAGCAGCACGATCACCACTCCGGAGTGGACCAGCCGTCAGATGCTCGGCCACCGGCCGACCAGGCAGGCGACCACTCATTCAGTGACCAGCCGGCAAGTGACCAACCGGTGGCTGACCAACCCACGGTGGACGCGCTCTCCCCGCCCGTACCGGACCATGCCCATCCCATGCAGTCGGACGACTCACCTACCTTCGGGACAGCAGGCTCGACCGACCCGGCGGGCTCCACCGTTGGCTCTGAAACCACCGCCGGTCCTGAGGAAGCGCCTGAAACGGCCCACACCGAGCAGGATGGACACACCCCACCAGACAGCGCCTCGGCTTCACCAGGGGGTGCCCATGAACCCCAGGCGGCCGCCGGGGCCGGTGCGGAGGGTGGGGACGCGGCCGGTGTCCTCACCGCCGATCAGCTTTCCAACGATGACGACCTCACCACGTTGCGTCGTGACGCCGCGCAGAAAGTGGCGGACAACCTGGCGGCGCTGGGGAGTCAGTTGTGGAGCATGGGGGTACGGACCGCTGCCCTGGACACCGAAGGGGTCGCGTTGGCGACTCAGATGGCCGGCCAGTTGGGCCAGGGCACGGCGCACTGCTTTGAACAGCGCCAGTGGTACGCGGGAAACACCCTGATCCGGCAATTGGTCGAAGTGCACTACCTCTTGGCGCACTTCGCTGACGATCCTCTCCAGATCCAACGGTGGATGCGAGCGACCCCCAATCGGGTCGCCCACGCGTTCGCCCTGCACGTGATGCGTCCGGTCAAGGGGTTTCTGGAGAGCGAGTACCGCGCCCACCGCTCGTGGGGATACCATCCGTGCCCCAGCGGCGGCTGGCTCCTACCGGCCCATCAGCCCATGCTCAACCCTGAGCTGCTGTGGCTGGACCTTATCCAGCACCTCGCCGACGTCACCGCGGCGATCTTCGATTGTGTACGCGTGCTCCGTGAGTGCCGTGAGATATCCACAGCCTGCCACGACGTCTTCAACGACCTCGCACACACCATCAACAGCTGGCACGCCGCCGATCCAGCGGCTGACCAGGTCGTGGTTAGTGACATCTCCTGACCTGGGGATTGACCGGCTGCCTAGCGCCCGTCACGCATCAGTAACCAGGTACGCGGCCGGCGTCGCGCTCCGTTCCGGCGTGACGCCGGCCGCTGACGTGACCCGAGGATTGCTTAACGATTCCGGAGCGGGTGATAGAGCCGCCCACCGGCCATCAGGAGCCGCCGGTGGTCGAGTTCCCACAACAAGTGGGGATGCTCCAGCGGATCGCCATCGACCGCGATCAGGTCGGCGTGTGCGCCAGGAGCGATAACCCCCAAGGAGCCCTCCGCTCCGATCATGGCTGCGGCCGTGACGGTGGCCGAGCGGATGATGTCGATCGGCTTGACCACCTCGCACCGGAGCCGGAACTCGTCGAGCTGGCGGCGGTGCATGGGACCGAGCAGGTCGGTTCCGAAGACGATATTGACGCCCCCTCGGTATGCGGCCTCCAAGGCGCGCAGTCCGAAGTCGAGTACCTCATGGAGTTTGTGCCGGACATTCTCTGCGAGACCACCTGCCCGGCCCTCCTCGGCGAGCGCCTGATATGTGACGAGGGTGGGGACGAGATAGGCCCCTGTGGAACGGAACAACGCGATGCTGCTGTCGTCGAGCAGGTTGCCGTGCTCGATACTGCGTACCCCGCACGTCAAACCTCGGTTGATGGCCTCCGCCGTGTAGGCGTGGCCAGCGACGTATCGCCCGGCCGCCTGGGCTTCGGCGACAATCGCGGTGATCTCATCCAGTGCGAACTGTGTGCTGTCGATCCGATCAGTGGGTGAGGTGACTCCACCACCAAGCATGATCTTGAGGTGGTGGGCGCCTTTGCGGAGTTCATCGCGGGCCGCACGGCGGCACTCCGGGACCCCATCACACACCCGTCCGAAGTCAGGACAGTGGTAAGAGGGTGGCCGGCTGTCCCGACCGGGGTGCCGCACATCACCGTGGCCGCCGGTCTGGGAGAGCGCCTTGCCCGCGAACAGAAGCCGGGGGCCGACGATCAGGCCTTGGGAGATGGCGGCGGCCAGGCCGTAGTCGGCTCCACCACAGTCACGGACGGTGGTGAAGCCCCGGTAGAGCATGTCCCGCAATGTCGCAGCCGCGAACGCCCCGACGTAGTAGGACGACATCTCAGGGAGCGCGGACAGATCCGCCGAGGCCGCGGTCACATGGACATGACCGTCGATCAGGCCGGGCAGGAGCGTCGCTCCCTTGAGGTCAAGGACGCGGGCGGCGTCGTGGCGTACCTCGTGGTCACCGACTTCGGTGATTGAACCATCGATGATCAGTACCCGACGGTCGGGAAGCATGGTCCCGGTGACTACATCCAGCACCGTCGCGTTGGTGAGCAGCCAGGTGCGTCCGCTGTCAGGTGTCGACACGGGGATACTTCCTTTCCGCGTCCGCGGAGGCGGAGCCTGAGCGTGACGAGAGAGTGTGGTGGTGGGAGACCGGTGGGGCAGAGCGGGGAGCCGTCGCCGGTGCCGACGGTTGGGTGCTTTGGGGCTCCTGTTCGTTGATCTCCTCTAGCGCGCGTCCCCGGGTGGGTACTCCGGCCACCAGCACCAGCAGTACGCCGGTGCCAAGCGCGGTGGTGGTGATCAAGAAGACACCGTCGAAGCCGATGACCGGGTAGGTGGCACCGATCAGGACGGGGGCCACGATGCCACCGATCCGACCGACTGCTGAGGCGGCGCCCATGCCCCGGGCGCGGATCGCCGTCGGGTACAACTCCGGCGTGTAGGCGTATATGGCGGCGTACACCCCGTTCATGAAGAACGACAGCACCGCGCCGAAGAGCATGACCTGCGCGGAGAAGTCGGAGCCGGAGAGCAGATAGGCCGCGATTGTCCCGCCGCTGAGGTAGATCGCGATGGTCCAGGTGCGGCCTATCAGATCGTTGAGCGCGGCGGCGGAGTAGTAGCCGGGGATCTGGGCGAGGTAGATCACGATGGAGTAGCTGAAGCTTCTGGTGACGGTGAGCCCGTTCTCGTACAGCAGCGTCGGCATGAAGGTGAAGAAGCCGTAGAACGAGAACGTGATCACCGTCCAGAGCAGCCACAGCAACGCGGTTCTTCTAGCCAACCCGCGTCTCCAAAGCGCGCCGATGCCGACGCGGGGCGCCGTCGACGGAGACGATGGTGCTACGGACTCAGCGGGCAGAGCCGGTACCGGTGAGGGAACACCGCCCCGTCGGTAGGCCTCCCGTTCGATCCGTTCCACGATGGCGCGCGCTTGCGCCACCTGCCCCTGATTGAGCAGGAATCGGGGGGATTCCGGTATCGACCTGCGCCACCACAGCAGGAGGAGGATGGGGACAGCGGCAACGACGTGGAGGAGCCGCCAGCCCTCCAGCCCGGTCGGAACGAGGAACCGGCCTAGCAGAGCCGCGCCTACATAGCCGAAGGAGAAGAACCCCGCCAGCATGCCGATGAAGCGGCCCCGCACCCTCCCCGGGATGAACTCCGTCAGGAAGGTGGGGATGATGACGGCTTCGGCTCCGGTGCCGAGACCCGCGAGCACCCGGGCGCCGAAGAAGAACTCCCAGGTCGGCGCGGCGGCCGCGACGAGGGTCGCCAGGCAGAAGATGGCCAGCGCCCACATCATGACCCGCCGGCGGCCGATCCGGTCCGCGATGACGCCGGCGCCGAGGGCGCCGAAGAAGAATCCGATCAGCGTTGAACTGCCCACCAGGCCGGTCTGGAAGCCGCTCAACTGCCACTCCTCGGCCACCGAGGGGAGGGCGAACGCCAGGATGGCGACATCCAGGCCGTCGAAGGTGATCCCCAATCCGCCCATGGCGAGCAGTCGAAGGTGCGGACGGGAGAACGGGACGCGTTCTAATCGCGCGAGAACGTCGGACATGGGAGGTCAGTCGGGTAAGGAGAACGGGAGCGACATACCGTCCAGCGCTGAGCGGCAACGGCACGACGGAGTCGTCGGCAGTGAATCGACCAGCCGCAGCAGGAGGGTGCGCAGGCGGTCGAGGTTCTCGGAGAAGATCGCGAAGACGTCGTGCTGGGTGACCCCCTCACCGGGGGCCGCACCGGCGTCCAGGTCAGTGACGAGGGCGACGGAGGTGTAGCACAGGGCCAACTCCCGAGCCAGGACCGCCTCCGGAAACCCGGTCATGTTGATCAGTGACCACCCCTGGCGGGCGTACCACTGTGATTCGGCCCGGGTGGAGAACCGCGGTCCCTCGATCACCACCATGGTGCCCCCGTCGACCATCGGGATCCCCAGTTCCTGGGCGGTCTTCAACGTGGTCTCCCGGCCGACGGGGCAGTAGGGATCAGCGAAGGAGACGTGTACCGCGCCGGTGTCCATATAGGTGTGGCGGCGTCCGTAGGTGCGGTCGACGAGCTGATCTGGGACCACCATGCTGCCCGGTTCGAGGTCAGGGCGCAGGGAGCCGACCGCGCAGGGAGCGATGATCTGGCGTACCCCCACGGCGCGGAGCGCCCATATGTTGGCGAGGTAGTTGATCTTGTGTGGTGGAATGCTGTGATCGGGACCATGCCGGGCGAGGAACGCGACGCTCCGGCCGGATACCTCGCCGATCAACAACGGGCCACTGGGTGGGCCGAATGGGGTGTCGATGTGCCGTTCGCTGGCACGCACGGGAAGGGAGTACAGGCCCGTACCGCCGATGATGCCGACGTCGGGCCGCTCCGATGCGGTCATTCCACCTCCTGACACGGTGTCGAGCGAAGGCTGGTGAGTCTGCGGGCCGCCTCATCCAGCACCTCGGGGCGTTTACAGAACGCGAAGCGGATGAACGGCAGCCCGGCCTCGGGATCGCGGTAGAACGCCGCGCTGGGGATCGCGGCGACACCGACCTGACCCGGCAGCGAGCGACAGAAACGGAACCCGTCCGTCAAACCCAAGGGCCGGATGTCGGCCTGCAGGAAGTACGTGCCCTGGCAGGCGAAGGGGGACAGGCCTGCCGCCGTCAGGCTGGCGCGCAGTTGGTTCCGGCGGGTTTGCAGCTGGCGTGCCAGGTCGGCGACCCAATGCTGTTGAGTACGCAGCGCCAAGGCGACCGCGTGCTGGAACGCGGTCCCCGAGGCGAAGGTTAGGTACTGCTTGACCTGGCGTACGGCTTTGATCAGTCTGGCGGGGCCGCACACCCACCCCACCTTCCAGCCGGTGGCACTGAAGGTCTTCCCCGCTGAAGAGATCGTCAGGGTCCGGTCCCGCATCCCGGGGAGGGAGGCCAGTGGGATGTGGGTGACACCGTCGTAGGTCAGGTACTCGTAGACCTCGTCGGTGACGGCGATCAGGTCGGCGCGGTGACAGCAGTCAGCGATCGCGGCCAGTTCCTGGAGGCTGAGGACGGTGCCGGTCGGGTTGTGCGGACTGTTCACCAGCACCAACCGAGAACGCGGTGTGATCGCGGCGGACAAGTCCGCCGGGTCGAACCGGAACCGGCCGGTGGAGTCTGGCCGCATCGGGACGGTGCGCAACCGGGCCCTCGCCAGGGCGACCCCGGCCGCGTACGAGTCGTAGTAGGGCTCGAGGACGATGACTTCGTCGTCGGGCTCGCACAACGCTAGGAGCGCCGCTGTCAGGGCCTCGGTCGCCCCCGTGGTCACCATGATCTCGGTGTCCGGGTCGTAGGGGGTGCCGTATCGCAGCGACCGTTGCGTGGCGATCGCGGTACGCAGTTCAGGGACCCCGTCCAGCGGGGGATACTGGTTCGCCCCGGCCGCGATGGCTGCCCGGGCGGCCTCCAGCATCGCCGGTGGCCCGTCGGTGTCGGGGAAGCCCTGGCCCAGGTTGACCGCCCCGGTGCGGTGCGCCAGGGCGGTCATCTCAGTGAAGATCGTGGTGCCGCCGCTGGGAGCAGATGCGGTACTGAGACTCCTCATAACCTCTCCAGCGCGGACGTTCGGGAGGCGGGGCCGTCAGCCCTCAGGGGCCGACGGCCGGGAGGATCGAGGGTGAGGTCGAGCTCCTCGAAAGTGGTGATGGTCAGGTGATCGCCGGCTAGGGACGGCGCGTCGTCGCGGCGAACCGCGACCGTGTGCCAACCGGCGCTCCGAGCGGCGTCCAGTTCGGCGGTCACGTCGGACAGGAAGACGGTTGCGGCCGGTGGGACACCGATGACGCGGGTGATCGCCCGGTATGAATCGGGGGAGCGTTTCCCTCCCGCGTTAGCGGTGTCGAAGAACCCGGTCAGGTACCGCGACAGGTCCCCGTGTGTGCTGTAGCGGAACCAGGCCCGTTGGGCGGCCACGGAGCCGGACGAGAAAATGTGGACGGTCAACCCGCGACGCGTCCACTCCTGTAACGCGGGTGGGACGTCGTCGTAGACGTGTGAGGTGAGGGCGCCTGCGGCCAGCCCGTCCTGCCACATCAGACCTTGGATGGTCTTCAGCGGCGTGATTTTGAGATCCTGCTCGATCCAGTCGCGCAGCACGGCGATGACCTCGTGCCGGGGAGCGTCAGGACGACCGGCGATGGTCGCCGCCTCCCGCAGCGCCTCCACGACTCGTGGATCATCACCGCGGGCGGCCACCCACGAGGGCAGGAGCCGGTAGGAGTACGGGAACAGATGCTCGTACACGTGGCGGGCGGAACTGGTGGTGCCCTCCACGTCGAGAACCACCGCGCGGATCATGAGTTGTGGGCCAGGTGGTCTGCGCGCAACTCATCCAGGGTGGGGAACCGGCTGGCGATGCTGTTCGGGAGGAAGTTCCCGATCCAGCCGTCCTCCTCTTGGAAGAAGCGGATCGCGGTGAACTCGGGCCGGGTTCCCATGTCGAACCAATGCGCCGTGCCTTGGGGAACCCACAACAGGTCACCGGCTTCACACACGACCGCGTACACCGAAGAGCCGACGTGCAGATAGAAGCAGCCGGAGCCTTCGACGAAGAACCGCACCTCATCTTCGTCGTGGGTGTGTTCTTCCAGGAACTTGGTGCGGGCCGCGTGAGCCTTCTGGGGCCACTCCGGGTCGGAGTCGTCGGGCTTGAGCCGGACCACGTCGACCAGCCGGAAGTCACCTTGAACACACAGCCGGTCCACCTCTTCGCGGTACGCCTTGAGGACGTCCTCGGAGGAGGCGTCGTCGGGCAGGGGTTCCTCGGCCTCCCACCGTTCGAAGCGGACGTTAAGAGGGGCGAGGGCCTGGACGATCTCGTCCGGGTCTTCGGTGTGGAGGAGCACCGTCGTGGGGTCGTCCTCCGCCATAACGTGCAGCAGGGTCATCGAGGACTCCTTTCTCAAGGAGGGGTCAGTGGTTACTTGTCCGGGCGTCCTCGACCAGCAGGGCGAGGTGGCTGAGCGCTTCGAGGTACTCCAGGCGGTCGGTGGCCTCGGCCAGGTTCGCGCCCCAGGCGGTGGCGCCGTGGTGAGCGATGAGAAGCACAGGGGCGGTATCGCCCTCCGAAGCGGCGTAATGGTCCTTGACCTCTGCGGCGATACGCGGCACCTCAGGCCAGTTCGGGAACACAGGGATGGTGATCGTGTCCACGAACGGACGCCCCATGCCCTTGATCAGCTCGAAGTCGGTGAACCGTACCCACCGCTCCCCCGCGCGGGCGGCCCGGCTCGCCAATGCGGTGGCGTACGGCGTATGGGCGTGAACCACCGCGCCACAGTCCGGGAAGGCCTGGTACAGCGCTATGTGGATTGAGGTCTCGGCTGAGGGTCGAGCGGAGCCGGCTACCAGCGGCTCACCGGTGGTAGCCGAGACGAGCACGGTGTCGGACGGGGAGAGACGTCCTTTCCCCAGGCCGCTGGCCGTGATGAGGACGGTGTCCTCCCGGGCCAGGCGTACCGAGAGGTTGCCAGAGGTGCCGGCCATCCAGCCCCTGCGGTAGAGGTCGTGTGCGAGTTCGCTAAGTGCGATACCCGCCGCGGTGTCCTGCGTGTAATCGGAGGCGAGGGGGGCAGAGGTGATGGGGAGTGTGCTGGTCATGACCGCTCCCTTCCCAGGGCGACCACTCGGTGGGGGTGCAAGCGTTGGGCGCCGTTGAGGTCGGGCAGTTCCCACAGGACACCGAAACCGGCTACCGAGGCGCCGTTTTGAGTCACCAGTTCCGCGACGGCCGATAACGTGCCTCCGGTGGCGAGAACGTCGTCCACGATCAGGGCCCGGCCTTCGGGAGGCACCGTGTGGTCCTGCATCTGGAGGGTGTCCTGGCCGTACTCCAGCTGGTACGTCACCGACCGGAGTGGACCGGGCAGCTTGCCTGCCTTGCGGACCAGGACCAGCGGTCGGTTCGCCGCTAGTGCCACCGCCGTGCCCAGGATGAAGCCACGCGCCTCGACCGCGACGACGTGGCTGAACTCCCCTCGGAACGCCTCGGTCAGGGCGTACGCGGCGTCCCGCAGCGTGTCCGCGCAGGTGTAGACGCCGGCCAGGTCGCGGAAGCGGATACCGGGGCGTGGGAAGTCAGGGACCACGGTGGAGAGTCGGGCGAGTCGCTCGGCCACCGTCGGCGCGGGGGCGTCACCGCGGTGCCGACCGCCGTACCGGATGCGCTCTTCGGTGACGACCGCGGTGATCAGCTCGGTGGGGGTGATGTCGAAGGCTGGATTGAACGCTGACGTGTCGGTGCAGGTGACATCGAGCCCGGCGAGGGTCGTCACCTCGGTGGCCGGCCGTTCCTCGATGGTGATCGCGGCGCCGTTCGGTGTCTGTGCGTCGAACGTCGACTCGGGTGCGACGACGAGGAAAGGAACCTGATGTCGTGCCGCCGCCAGCGCCAGCGAGTAGGTGCCGATCTTGTTCGCGACATCGCCGTTGGCGGCGATCCGGTCGGCCCCGACCACGACGCAGTCGACCATCCCGGTGGCGAGCGCGGTTGCCGCGGCCGAGTCCACGAGGAGGCGGTGGGGGATCCCGGCTTCGCGTAGTTCCCAGACGGTCAACCGGGCACCCTGCAGCAGCGGGCGTGTCTCGGTGGCCAGCACCATCTCGATCTGGCCATCGGCGGCGAGGTGACGGATGGCGCCGAGCGCGGTTCCCCAACCACCGGTCGCCAGGCGACCGGTGTGACAGTGGGTCAGGATCCGGAGCCGCGGGTGGGGACACAACTGGCGGATGAGGTCTGCCGCGTGGCGCGCCGCGGTCCGGTTGATCCGTTCGTCCTCCTCGGCCATAGCGATCGCTTCGGAGAGGACCGCGTCGGCTCCCTCGGGGAGTCGGCTCAGGGCGCGTTGCACGCCCCACGCCAGGTTGACCGCCGTCGGTCGGGCGTGTGCTAAGCGGGTGGCGTCATGCTGAACCCGTTCGGTCAGGAGACGGCCGTCGTGGCAGTGCTGGTACGCGGAGAGCGCCACGCCGAACGCGCCGGCGATTCCCAGGGCTGGCGCGCCCCGGATTGCGAGTCGGGTGATCGCGTCGATAAGGTCGTCGACCGTCGTGATGCGCAGGGTGACCTCTTGGTGCGGCAGTGCGGTCTGGTCCAGGGTGACGATGGCCCCGTCACGCCACATCAGAGTCGGTTCGACGCGTCTTTCCTCGGCCAGTGATACAGCGCTCATGCCTTGGTCCCCATGACGAGGTACATCTGGCCAGGAATGGTGATCTCATTGGCCAGCATGTACGCCTGGATACGTTCGGCGGAATCCATGCGTGCGCTGATCCAGCGCTCGATCTGGGTATCGGTGAACGGGCAGATGTGGAGCGCGGTGACCTGCTCGAATCCCACCGCGGTCAACATCTCCGACATCTCTTCGAGGGTGGGCGTGGCCTGAGTCAACCACTCTCGGTCAGCCGCTTCGTAAATGGACAGCATCCGCCCGTCCGGCCAGGCGACGTTCCAGTTCGAGATCGCCACATGTCCGCCGGGGGCGAGGGCGCGGTGAATGGCCGTGAGCGTCGGGTCGACCCGGTCGGCTTTCGGAACATGAGCGAACGTGCCCATCATGCAGGTGACGAGGTCGAAATACCCTTCTGGAAGCGCGACGGTTCGGATATCACCGCATAGAAAATTCACCTGAGCGGTGACGTCGGAACGGGCGAGTTCTTCGCGTGCCATGGCCACCGCGACGGGGGAAATATCTAGACCGACGCTGTGCCAGCCGGCGCGGGCGAAAAGAATGGGGTAGCGTCCGGTGGCGGTACCGATGTCCAGCATGCGACCTGGTCTCTGGAAACGCGAGGCGAGAGCATGAATTAACGCGTCGCGCTCCAGGCGCTTTTTGACGTTGTCGACCCCTTCGAGGTGTCGGTATCGGCGATACCAGGCCGAATGGTACGTGACACTATCCGTGAGTTGATCGGTGGATGACACGGATTACTCCCCTAACCGGAAAAGAATGGGTGGGTGCGGTTAGTTGATTGGGTGTCGGGATGAGGATCTGTTCGCCTGTGCTTTCTCGCCAAAATGCGCGCGATGGCTGGCGTTACTCCGCTCTCAAGCCCTCTCGACGAGATGCCGAAGTGATGCCCACATGTTATACGCGACGGTCTGGGCAGTCTATCCAGAAATCATGAAAATGCTTTTAAATAAAACTTTAAAGAAGTGTATGGTCGGAGGTCGTCAGGTCCTCTACGATTCGGGGCTACCGTCCGGACTTTGGGATGGCGGTATCGAGGTATGGGGACGCGGATCGGGGGGCGCAAATTGCGTGTGGGGACAACCGAGACGTATGGCCGGCCGTAAAGCGCAGAAGACGAGAAGAGGGAGTCAACGGCCGACCGTGAAACACAGACGACGGCCCCGATGGCTGGAGTGTGGTGACCCGGCCGGCTCCCTACGGCGCGACCGACCCCGGACAGATGCCCCACCGTTGTGACGAGCACTGTGGTGAGCCCTGTGGTGCCTCATCGCACGTGCTACCGGTTCGTGGAGGAACACGCCACGGTGGGGTGGTAATTCCGTACTTTCCAGCGACTGGTTTCGTCCGTCGGCGGCGTGAAGCGTCGACGGGGAGCGTTCGGCTTTGGCTCCCTGAAGCCGGGCCCTGTGAGGGAGCGGGCAGACTCCAGGGCGGCGGTTCACGCCGTGGTTCAGGGATGAATATCAGGGAGGGAAAGGCCGTCCAAGTCCGCTGTGACGGTGGTGAGGGCGTGGAGCAGGCGCCGCACCGCTGGTCTGGAGCGGGAAACGGTCCGCACGGCGACGGAGATTCGCCGACGCGTCGGATAGTCGCTAGGCACCAGGCAGCGGATGTCGTACCTGACTTGGGCGATGGAGATGCTCGGAACCAGACTGACGCCCAGGCCGGCCTCAACCATCGCCAGGATCACGGTGAAGTCATTGGTTGTGTAGGTGATTCGGGGAGTGAAACCGGCGGTGGCGCAGAGACTGAGGATGGCGGAGTGGTAGAGAGTTCCGGGGTGACAAGTTATCCATTGCTCCGCGGCGCAATCGGTGAGTGCAAGGCCTGGTTTCCCCAAGTGGTGCTGTGCAGGCAAGACCAGGCACATCTGTTCGGTGAAGAGTGGGATGAAATCAGTCCCGGGTTCGATCAGCGGGGGTGATGGGTCATATTCATCGATCAATGCAAGATCAACTTCGCCGCGTCGCAGTGCAGGCAGGCTCTGATGGGCCTCCATTTCATGAAGATTAATATCGATGGAACGAGAAACCTCTCGGCAGAACGCCAGGGCACGTGGCACGACCAGCCGGGAAGCGCTCGGGAAAGTCGCGAGTTGGATGATTTCCTTGCCGCCCTCTCGCAAGTAAGCGAGCTGGTTCTCGGCCCGCTCCACCTCCGCGAATATCCGCTCGGCGCTAAGGACGAGAGCGCGTCCAGCCTCCGTGAGGGTCAGGTGGCGGCCTTTACGTTCCAACAGCTGGGTACGGGCCTCCTTTTCCAGGGCAGCCAGTTGTTGGGACACCGCGGATGGAGTCAACCGTGCGGATTTGGCAACCGCGCTGATTGTTCCTAGAGAAGCGAAATAAGTGAGTAGACGGAGTTTCCGGAGGTCAAACATCGGTCCACGCTTACCGGTTTGTCCATGAGGCAAAGTCAAAAATAGTCGAGCCCGCGCACCGATGACCTTGCAGCGCAAAGTGTCGAACGGGATCTTAGTTCAGAACGAGGATACCTTCAATGGAACAACGAACTCGCGATAAAAAAGATCATTGTGATGCGCCCGTCGACCTCCGGTCCGTTGTCGGATCAAGGCCGCAGGTTGATCGGCGGAGTGCAGCATTCGTACTCGTCGCCGCGTTGCTATGGGGAACCACCGGCACCGCTCAATCCTTCGCCCCCGACGGGGCCTCACCGCTCACCGTGGCGAGCGTACGGCTGTGTGTCGGCGGCGTCATCCTGCTCGTCTGGGCCTTCGCACGAAGCGGACGCGCGGGGATGGCTGCCTGTTGGACGCGCGGCACATGGCTGCTCACCGTGGTGGGGTGCGGCGCGGTCACCGCGTACCAGGCATTGTTTTTCTCCGCGGTTCGGGAAACCGGCGTCGCCATCGGAACGCTGGTCGCGATCGGATGCGCACCGGTGATCGCAGGCCTGTTGGGGTTGAGCATCGGTGAGCGACTCAGCGGGGTTTGGGGGCTGGCGACCGCCGTTACCGTCACGGGCCTGGCGCTGCTCCTGATGCCTGGTGACTCGGGTGTGGTACGCCCGCTCGGCGTGCTCGCCGCGTTCGGCGCCGCCGCCGCGTACTCCACGTACACAGTGATCGGTCGTGTCCTCCTGGCGCGAGGGGTCGAGGGACGCGTGGTGACGGGAACCTTCTTCGGGTTCGCCTGCCTGCCCGCTGTGCTCCTGGCCGCCGGGGACGACTACGGGTGGTTGACCACCTGGAACGGCGCGGGGGTCGCACTGTGGTTGGGGATCGGCGCCACCGCGGTGCCGTACCTGCTGTGGATCCGAGGCTTGAAGGCCACGATGGCGTCAACGGCGACCGTCATCGGCCTCGCCGAACCGTTGACGGCTAGCCTGCTCGGCATCTGGTTCCTGGGTGAGGAGGTCACCGGCTGGACCGTCATCGGCATGGTGACCATCATCGTTGGTCTGATCCTGGCGGGATACCAGGGGCGGACAACCCCACGCACCACGTCCAGTGATCGGCCGTGATTCGCTCCCACCGGCCATGTCGGAGAGGAATGCGACCGGTGTGGCACGAGCGTCACCTGACTGGCCTGACTGGATCGCCCGGTGAATTCGTGGCGGGTCTACACCACGGCGGGCGGCCCGCCACGAGCGGCGTACCTGTCAGGGCACCAGCGAGATAAGGGAGGGTGGGATCCGACAGGGCCGGTGGAGGTGGATTCAGTAGATAGCGTCACCAGGAACGGCGTCATCTCGGACGGTGAGGGGCAACGCCTGTGCCTGGTCGGCCGGGCTGTCCGGGTGTGGCGCGCCGAGCACCAGGGCCTGGGACACGTACGGCCCCATCTGCCGTTCCCCGAGGTTGACGCACGCCACTACGTTGCGGCCGACCAGCTCTTCCTCGCTCACCAGCGCGTACTGCCCCACGGATGTCCGCTTGCCCAACGGTCCCAGGTCTAGCTCAAGCACCCGGCATGGGAACCGGGTACCCACCGCCAGCGGGGCGGAGAGGACCCGGGCCACCCGCAGGTCCACATTCTGGAACTTTCCAAAAGTGATCTGGGGTTTAAGGGGTACGGGGCGCTCCGTCATCGGTGTTCCTTTCATGCCATCCAATGACGGAAAATGACCCTAATCTATCCAGGACTGATCGATGCGCGTTGACGCACCGTTATGGGTGTGTCACCGTCACAGGTCTAAGGCGCCCCGAACCATGGCGTCGACCGCCTCCTGAGTGTCGGGGTCGATCCGCCCTAAGTATTCGGTGAGCCAGCCCCGCCATAACCGGGTTAAGGAGGTGCCGTTGATCCAACGGCCGTCGGGTAAGTGCGTCGACAGGATGTCCTGAGGGTCGTCGGACACGACCTCCATGCCGTAGACCCACCGCCGAGTGGAGTCGTTGACACCGTCGGCGGAGACGATCAGGACTGTCCGCTCCCGAGGAGACCCCTTCGGAACGTAACGCCATAAGTCTCCCCGGATCACGCGACGTTTCCCTGTCGACCGTTCTCCTGTTGCGCCACGATGGTCCATTCCGCCTCGTCATAAATGGCGTCGATGTCACTGTCCAGCGCGTACTGGGGAGCGCCCAACCGGAGCGCCTCGTTGCGGATCGCCCGAGACGCCAATGTGGAGATTGAGATACCCAGCTGGGTGGTCACGCGTTCAGCGAGATCCAGCGTGTCCGCATCAAGGGCCAACGTCATATGTCTTGTTCGACCACTCACGTGCGGCAGCGTATAACGTCCCGGTGGTACAAAGGCGCTGCTGGACCGCGGGAAACGCCCACAGGGTCGAGGTCGAGGCGGGGATAACAGGGGCGGTTAACCCGCCAAGTTGTCGCCGGCGGCTACGAGGGTGGTGTCCGCTAGGCGGCTCTGTAGCGTCTTGATGAGACGGTCGTGGACAACGGAACCGGGTACGGGAGGCTGGCAAAGCTCCAGAGCCTGCCTCCACCAGGCTATCGCTTGCTCTCGGTCACCTGCTTGTTCCGCGGCGTCACCGAGCAGTTGTTCGGTAAAGGCCAAATCCCAGCGTGTCTCGGTCTCGAAGAGGATTTCCAACGCCTCGTTCAGCGTCAGTATCGCCTCACTGGTGCGTCCCTGTGCCAGCAGTACTCGTCCACGTTCCCGCAGGGCGATCGCCTGCGATTCCTTAACGCCGATCTCAACACTTAGGCGGTACGCCTCATCCAGAGCCTTAAGGGCGTCCTGCCAACGATGCAGGTCGATCAGGTCCTCAGCGATCGCCAATAGCGTCTGGATCATGGCGTTCTTGTTCACCGTAACGCCGTTGCCCTGTCGGTAGTAGTTGAGCACGCGCTGGTGTAGTTTTAGCGCCTCTTTGGGTTTGCCCAGGGAACGCAGGATTACGCCCAACAGGTTGCGTGTTACAGCCTCCCCCATCGGGTACTCGGCCTCGGCGAACAAGCTAACCGCTTTTTGGGCACCGCGCGCCGCCTCCTCTAAGCGTCCTAGCCGGCGATGGATGGAGGCCTGATAGGCGGTCGCCCACGCCTCCTCCCGACGGTCCCCGATCTGCTGGGCGCCCTCCCGCGCCAGCTGATGGGTCTGCAGCGCCTCGTTGTACCGGTTCTCGCAGTAGTACTGCGCCCAGCCGAGGAAGTTGAGCAGCACCACCTCGTCATGGCGACTACCGATCGCCTGGGCGGCGTTGACGCCGAGGGTGAAGATCTCTTCCCAGGGGCATCGCTCGATACGCATGTCGGAGTACCAGTGCAGGGCGCGGACCACCGCGACCACTCGGGCGTGCTGTCCGTTGGCCGCCTCCCGGCGTAATGCGTAGGACCAGCCGGCGGTCTCGTCGTCCAGCCATCGCACCGCGCCGTCCATATCCTGGAAGCGAGCTGAGGACGAATCCCGTGGTACGGGGTCAGGCTGCACCATCTGGCCCGCCACCAGCGCGTTGGACATCAGCCAGTCCAACATGCGCCGTTCGGCGGAGGTCACCGCCTCTGGCTCGGCGCGTTCTTCATCCAACCGTTCGCTGGCGAATAACCGGATCAGGTCATGGAAGCGGTAACGCCCATCCCGGGCCGGTAGCAGCATGCTGGCGTCGACTAACTCATCCAGAGCCTCAGCGGCGGTGGCTTCGTCGATTCCGGCTGCGACCGCTACCAGGCTGGCGCCGAAGTCTGAGCCAGGCACCAACGCCGCCCGTCGGAACACCAGTTGGGCGCGTGGGGACAGCTGCTGGTAGGACAGGTCGAAGGCTGCTCGGACCTGGCGATCCCCAGCAGACAGTACCGACAGTCTCCGCTGCTGATCGGTGAGTTGATTGGCGAGGTGTCGGATGCTCCACTGGCGACGGGCGCTTAAGCGGGTGCCGGCGATCCGTAAGGCCAGTGGCAAATGCCCACACAGTGCCGCCACTTCGACGGCGGCGGTTCGTTCGGCTGTGACCCGGTTGTTCCCGATCATCAGATCCAGTAAATGGACCGATGCCTCCGGGCTTAGTACGTCTAGTTCCAAGCGGTGTACGCCATCCAGACCGGCTAGGGTACGCCGTGCCGTAACAGTGACCAGGGATGACGAGGAACCGGTGAGCAGCGGTCGGACTTGGCTCTCGTCACGGGCGTCGTCGAAGATCAATAAGGCGCGCTGATCACGCAATATAGAACGATAGAGACTGACACGTTCGTCCAAAGAGGACGGTAGAGAGCCCTGCTCGATCCCGAAGGAACGCAGTACCCGAGCCAAAATCTCGCGGGGATCTAGCGGTGGGCCAGAGGTGCCGCGCAGATCCAAGAAGTAGACCCCGTCAGGGAAGCGGTCGCCCAGTTCGTAACCGGCGCGTACCACCAGCGAGGTTTTCCCTACCCCAGGCTGACCGGTGATGACGACGGCTCGCGCGTACCCCGAGGGATGTGTCTGTAGTTCGGAGGCCATCTGTTGCAGCCAGGCCAGTTCCCGCTCTCGCCCGATCAGATCGGGGAGTGTTGGCGGTAACTCACAGAGATTAACCCGGGTATTTCCGGCACCTCTATTCCGCCCCGCTCGTGCGCTGGTGAGGAACTCGACCAGTGTGGCCCCAGACAATCCGAGGACTTTGGCCAACGCCTCGACTGACCGCCGCTGTGGTCCGCGTGTCCGTCCCCGCTCCAGATCACTGATCGTTCGAACACTGACTCCTGAGTAAGCGGCGAGTTCCTCCTGAGTGAGGCCGGCCGCTCGTCGGTGTTTCAGGAGAAGGTGTCCGAACGTACCTGGAGGGTGACCCCCGTCGCCGCCGGGAGGCGCTGTTTCGGGCATCCGCGAATCCTCACCCGTCCATTGAGCATCATGGCGAATGGGCGACGATCATCATGACACACGCGCTCTCTTTGAGTGCTTACCCAAAACCTCAAAACAACCGCAAAATCCGCCTAACGGATGGTGAGAGGGGCGGTTTCTTGAGGCGGGCGTAGTCCGTTCGGACGACCAGGCAGGTACGCAAAGTGATCAGCAGATCTGACCGGCAGAAACTGTTCTGCCGGTCAGATCTCATGGTGGTCACCGCAGCTGTGGAGTTTGCTGGCGACGGGCGTCGTGTTCCCTCTGGTTCATCCTCGGTTCAGCGGCTTGGGGGAATTCGTGAGCACACCGACCGCCTTCCCGGCTGCGCGCTCTTCGCGTACTCAGCAGTTCTCGTATGACCACGCGCAGGCCAGTCGTTTTCAACGTGTCTCTCGGTTCGCTCGCTCCGTTGATACCTCGGAGAGCCGGCTTCGAGCGTTGTACGCCCGGCACGCAGCCGCCGTGGTGACCTTCCTGCTGCCCTACACAGGTGGTGACCGGCAGTGGGCGGAGGACATCCTTCAGGAGACGATGATCCGAGCGTGGCGTCACCTGGACCGGCTCGACTGGCGTCGACCGTCGCTGCGGCCTTGGTTGTGCACTGTGGCTCGCCGGATCGCCTTGGACGACATACGGAGCCGGCGGGCGCGTCCCGTGGAGGTGGATCTCAGTCTGCTGGAGCGTGGGCCGGCTGTGGATCAGGTAGAACGCTTGCTGGTGACCCGGACGGTGATGCACGCCATCAGGAGCCTGCCTCCGGCGCAGCAGGAGGTGCTCACTGAGGTGTACCTGCGGGGAAGCACCACGCGGGAGACCGCGGCGCTTTTGGGTATCCCGGTCGGTACCGTCAAGTCCCGGGCCTTCTGCGCCGTTCGTACCCTGCGGGCCCACTTGGGGGATGTATTGGGTAGCTGAACCGACCGACCACCGTCGGTTAACACGTCCAGCTAAGGGCGGAACGGTGAGCCATCCGGTAAGCCGTCCGTGTGTTTTCGCATCATGGGTGACACATGTGTGTCTCCCTTGCAGGGCATCGACTTGGAGCCATAAGACCCCACTCCTGTACGGGTTGTGGATGACGAGAGCAGGGTGAGGCGTGGGGTAAGCGGGCGGATAGCGAAGATAGGTAGATTGTCCGGGTCCGGTGGAGCGAGGTGCCGTAGCCCGCACCGAACCCGGACAGCGGGGAAGGGGGTTATAGAGCAGGGTGGGCCTCCGCCAGGGTGGCAACGTCTTCCGGTAGCAGCATCCGCATATCGTCGACGGTCGGTGCGACGAGGCTTCGCAACCGGCTCGCCTGACAGGTGATGGCGTGCGACAGCAGTTGACGCGCGAACCGTCCATTGCCGAAGGACCGTCCTCGGGGTACAGACTGGATGTACCGGTACACCACATCCAGCGTCTCTTGTGGACATTCATAGCCAGCGGCTGCGGCCTGCTGGTGGAAGATGGTGACCAGCTCCTCTGAGGTGTAGTTCTCAAACCGGATGTACCGCGAGAACCGAGACGCCAGACCGGGGTTGGCGTTCAGGAAGTGGGCCATCTCCTCCGCGTACCCCGCCGCGATCACCACCACCTCGTCGCGGTGGTCCTCCATCAGCTTGACCAGGGTGTCGATCGCTTCCCGACCGAAGTCATTGCCGGACTGGTTTTCCCGGGCCAAGGTGTACGCCTCATCGATGAACAGCACACCGCCCCGCGCCCGGTCGAACGCCTCCTTGGTGCGCTGGGCGGTGTGACCGATGTACTCACCTACCAGGTCAGGGCGCGACACCTCGACCAACTGTCCACCTTGGAGGATGCCCAGCG
The DNA here is from genome assembly GCA_002919305.1 of Actinomycetales bacterium. Lineage (GTDB taxonomy): Bacteria > Actinomycetota > Actinomycetes > Mycobacteriales > Micromonosporaceae > RSA1. The sequence continues at coordinate 22,201 of PKFB01000053.1, read as the reverse complement.
CGGTTAGGATCTCCTTGTACAACCGGGCGACGGTGGTCTTGCCGGTACCGGGTGGACCGGCGAAGATCAGGTGACGACTCAGATCAGGGGCGGATAGCCCGGCGCGTTGCCGCTGCCGCGCGGCCATCAACAAGTCGACGATATTGGCGACTTCCCGCTTGACCTGGGTGAGCCCCACCATCTGGTTCAGCTGCGCGAGCAGCCCGTCCACCTTGGCCTCATCGGAGTTCCCAGCCCCGACGCCCACCGACACGGTGGTCACTCCCAAGTCTTCGGGGAGGAACCGAGTCAGGTCAGCCACCGAGGCATCGGGTCGGCTGGCCAGCCGGGCGGCCTGCCGCCCCACCATCTCCTCGAACACCTTCCGAGCGGTTCGGCCGTTGCCGAAGGATTCATCCCGGGGCAGGTTGGTGAAGTAGGTGGTCAAGGCGGCCCGGGTCTCGTGTTCCAGGGTGTAGTTGTGGGCCTGGCAGAGCCGCTCAACGATCATGACCAGCTCGGCCGGGGTGTAGCTTTCGAACTCGATCGTGCGGGAGAACCGAGACGCCAAACCGGGGTTAGCGTTCAGGAAGTTCCGCATCTCGTGGGAGTAGCCGGCCGCGATCACCACCACGTCGTCGCGGTGGTCCTCCATCAGCTTGACCAGGGTGTCGATCGCTTCCCGGCCGAAATCCGGCCCGCCTCCACTGTCACCGGAGGCAAGGGTGTACGCCTCATCGATGAACAGCACACCGCCCCGCGCCTCCTCGAACTTCTCGGTGGTCTTCAGTGCGGTAGCGCCCACGTACTGGGCCACCAAATCAGCCCGGGAGACCTCCACGATCTGACCGGTGCGCAGCACACCAAGCGCGGCCAGGATCTGCCCGTAAAGTCGGGCGACGGTGGTTTTGCCGGTACCGGGTGGGCCGGCGAAGATCAAGTGCCGTCCCATCGGAGGCGGTGACAGTCCGGCGAGCTCTCGCCGTTTGGCCAACTGGTGCAGGTTGACCAGTGTCGCGACCTCCCGTTTCACTGCGGAGAGCCCGACCAGAGAATTGAGGGCCGCCAGCAGCGGCGCCACCGGATCGTTGCCGTTGGTGGGGACCAGGGGCGGCTCGGAGTTCTCCGTTTCAGCGGGAGACTGGGAGGTCGGTGCGGTCACCGTGGCCGGTGTGGTGTCCCCACCGTTGCCCTGGCTCGTGAGGTTCTCCACCGAGAGAACCTCACCGGAGCACAACCGCGCCAGCCCGGCACCGCTGTTGTCGCGGACCACGCAGTCTCGCAGCGTCACTGGCCGCTCGGTCTGCACCACAATGCCGTCACCCCGGTTACCCGCCACCTCGCATGCCTGCAGGCGGGCTTGGGCATCAGGTGCGATTAACACCCCGGCCTCAGCGCAGTCCCGGACCGTGCTGCGGCTGATGGAGACATCGCCGCCGGACTCCACATGGACCCCGACACCCTGTGCGGAGACCACGGTGCACTCCCGCAGAACACCGCGCCCGCGGGCCGCGATCAACACACCGATCTCGCCGGAGTTCAGAATCCGGGTCCGCCGGACGTCCGGGTAGCCACCGCCTGCGATCCGCAGCCCGGTGCCCAAGGTGCGTTCCACGGTCGAGTTCTCGATCCTGCCCCGCCCGTCATTGATGACCGCGATCCCCAGCCCTTGGCTGTCGCGTACGGTGGCCTGCCGGACGAGCGGATTGGCGGCATCCCGAATCTCGATGCCGTGGCCGCCGCTGTCAAAGACCGAAAAGCGCTCATAGGTGCCGGCGGCCGCGCCGGCCACGACGACACCGATGTCGGCACTGGTCTGTACCTGACAGTCGGTGAACACCGGATCGCTGGCGTCATCCACCCAGATACCCGTGCTCCCGGCGCGGGCCACCGTGCAGGCGGTGAAGGAGCCCCGGGACATCCCGTCGATGTGGATCCCGTGTTCGGCGGTGTCGGCGATGGTGCAGCGCACCAGACGCGGGTCGGCCTCAGTATCGAGCAGCACACCGTGCCCACCGGTGCCCCGGATCTCACAGTCCTCCACCACTGGGCGGGCACCGCCTCTGACCGCCAGCCCGACCGAGGAGGTGGTGTGGACCGTCGTCCCGGTCAGACGCGTGGTCGCACCACCTTCAACCGCCACCGCCGGGCCCGAGATCTCAGTGAATTCGCACCGCATGACGGTGCCGGCCGCCTCACCGTCGGCGAGCAGCCCGGTGCCCCCCGCGTACGCGATCCGGCACTGTTCAAAAGTGGGGTCTGCGCCGCCGAGAACCCGTACTCCGTCGGCGGCCGTCTCCTCGATGACGCATCGGTCGAACCGGCCACCCGCCTCCGCGGTCACCACAATGCCGACGCCCTCGGTGTTCCGTACCACACACTCCGTCATTCCCAGCGTGCTGCCTGCCCCTTCTGCCAGGAGGGCGACCGCTGAGTCGGCGATGATGTCGCAGGACTCCAAGGTGAGTTGGCCGCCGGTCACATGCACCGTGGGGCCTTCCGGGTGGCTGCCGTAGATCTGGATGCCGCGCACAGTCACGGTGCCGGAGCGCACCTGAACAGCGGGTTCCCCGTCAGCCACCAACTCCACCGCCGCACCGGATTCGGCGGGTTCGAGCGTCACCGGACGCTCGAGAACCAGTGAGCCCCGGTATCGGCCGGGCCGGATCCGGACGACTCCACCGACCGGGGCCGCGGCCAGCACCTCGGCCAACGAACCTGTGGAACCCGACGAACCCGCTGCACCTGACGCCCCCGCCGCCGCTGCCGGACTGACCGGAGGAGTCGGCACCATCCCGTTATCGTCCGCTGCGCCCGTGACGGGCGTGGCGACCGCGCCGGTCACCGACAGGGTCTGTGGCTGCTGCATGCTCTGTCACTCCGATCTCGACCGACGCTTATGCGGGTCATCGACCATCCACTCATCCGGTTCGGCGTACAGCCAGCCCGGTTCCCCGACCTTGATCAGTGCACCGTTTGATGTCTGCTGTCGCCGTTGCGCGAGCGCTTCTAGACGGGCCCGCACCCGGTCCAGTCGCGCCTTGGTGTCCCCAGCCCCGATGAGCTCTGTCAGGAGAAGACGCGTGGGCTTCTCCGGTTGTGCCGACGGAATCACAGCGAGCACCAAGAACCTGCTTCCGGGGATGAACACCACTTCGTGGCGCCGTCCGACGGGAACCAGCCCATCGAGGCGTCGCCCTGACACCGACCAGATCACCCACTCCACACGGGTGTCGAAACGAGCCGTCAGGTCGGATGTGGCGCTGAGGAAGGCCCGGTTACTTAGCATGTCGCCTGGGCGTGGCATCGGTTTCCCGGCACCGGCGAGGAATACCGCACCCGGGTAGCTCGGTAGACGGCGTAGCCCCGCGGCGACGCATGCCAGATGCGCCCGGATCAGCCTGACGTTCGGCGCGCCGGTGGGGTCACGCTGGCCGAGCAGCATGGGCTCGTCGTCGAAGTACGCACATACGGCTGCCAGATCGATCTGGGAGGCGTCAGATCCGTCGGTCATCCGCATACCTGGGCGTTCAGCGGCGAGGGCTCCGATCCGTTGGGCGTACGCGTCGTAGCGCCATCCCAATCCGGTACGCACCAGCTCACGGTCGTCGGCCGTGGCGGCGGCTGTGTACGCCTCAAATGGGATGGTCATGGCGGTGGGGACGGCAGCAGCGGTCGGGGAAGGCGGAGCGGTGGGTGACGGAGCGGTGGGTGACGGGGCGGTGTTCTGCGGTGGCGGTGGCTCAGACTGGCCGTCGGGCGTGGGCTGGAGCGCCGGCGAATTGGAGGCGAGGGACGAGGGGGACGGGATGGAGGCCGGTGTGTCACCAGAGTCTGGGGAGACTGAGGCGACGGCGTTGTTCAACAACGAGACAGGGGCATCGTCCGACACGACAGGTGGTGCGACAAGCGGCGGTACCTCGGCCGGGGGATCAGACACAGGAGCCTGAACAGGCTTCTCCATCTCCCCTGGTGCGGGCTCGATTGGTGGGGCGGTCGGCGTGTCAACGGGTGGGGCAGCCACACCGTTTCCACCAGCGGGCGCGACCGGCGGTGACACGACCGGTGGCGTGGTCCATACGGGAGTGGACACTGTGGACGGTGACGGGGGTGCAGAGGGCACGGGCGGGGTTGGTGGGATCCGCGTACCAGAATCCTTCGAGAAGACCGGTAGGGGACGACGGAGCAGGGCCGGTTGGCGGGACAGGCGGCGCCCCAGCGGTCCCGTCTCGAATTCAGCCACCGGCAGGAGCATGCCGTCGTCACACAGGACGTGCGGGTTCACACCTGCGCCCAGTCGACGGACCCCTGCCCACGCCCGGGTACGCCGGTGAATAACGGCGGGGAGCGCGATCCGCAGCGCCCTTCGGGCATTCTCCGGCAGGCTTCCGAGTACCCGGGTCACTACGTCACGGGACGGCGCGGTCGCTCGGTCCGCTACCACCCCCAGGATCACGGTGCACCAGTCCGGATCCGTCGGCAGGCCACGGACCACCAGGGCGCCCTCGGTGTGGTACGTCGGCCGGATCCACAACCCCGCCGCGATCACCTCGGCCACCCAGCCGTCCCCGACCGGCGCTACCTCGGAGTCCGGCACCGTCAGCCCGGGGAGTCGAGACCAGGCGACGACCTGCGCCCAGGCACCTGCGTTTTCCGGGTACGCCACCTCGCGCGCGAGCGGCTCCCACGCTGGCGTACCCCTGCTGGAGAAGGCCACCACCCTGGCGCCGTCCGGGGTCGGCAGCCCAGTCAGAGCCCGCACCTGACAGCCCAGAAAGGCGGCGATGAGCGACCCGAAGTCAGACACCGGCCAAGGCCCGTACGGTACGAGCACGACCCGGTCCCACAGCGGACGGGGCAACCCGAGGATCACCCGGCACACCTCAGCGGCGCTAGGTGGGGCACCACCCGGCCGAGACACCAGCAGGACGACCCGGTTTGGATCGACAGGGATGAGGTACGCGGAGGCAGCGGCTTCCTGCCCGCCCCGCCCATCGTGGATCCACAGCCCGGCCGGGATCTCCTCCACCACCGGCGCGATCGTGACCGCCTCCCGGCGTGCCAGGTCCGATTCCCACGCCGGGGTGGGGAAGCGGGAACCGCCACGTACGGGGCGCTGTCCGCGCTGGAAGTGCCACCAGTGTCCGAGGTCTGTATCCCGGCGGACCAGGGTCGCGCCGGCACCGCCCGTGACTTCACCGTCGGGCGCCACCACCTCAATGCCGAGCCGGGCGGCTAGCACCCGGGCCGGGACCGCACCGCCTCCGACATCACCACCGGCTCCGGATACGAAGAGACGGATCGAGCGGTACCCGAGATTGAGCCAGCGAGGCAGCTCCGCGGTGAGCAGGTCGACCAGTTCGACCCATGTCCAGTCGTCTGCCGCTACCAGCACCGTGAGCCGGCCCGCTTCGACGGGCAGGGCCTTTGCGCGCGCGTACCCCTCCTGTAGCGGGGCGTCATCACCCACCCGCCAGACGATGAGCACATGACCGGCGAGTGTGATCCCCAGCCGTCTGGGCTGTATCGGCTCTGTCGGTCGTGGGGTTTCTGATGAAGGTGACGCCTGAGAGGAACCCTCGGACATGCCCGGCGGTGTGGTGACTGGGGCCTGAAGATCGGTCAGCATCGCTCATCGCCCCGTCCCGAGAGGATGGGCCGCAGGTCCCGTCCGTCCATGTCAGACACCCCTGGCACTGCGTGCCACCCGCTGTCCGGCTTCTCGCTTCCTTCACGGATGCCGCGCCCCCGAGGGTTCACCCCGAGCCGAGATGACTCACGCCCCACCCGTATTCGCTCTCTTTAGGAGCGGGGCGGGAAAGGGGCGGCTGTTACCAGGAGGCGTTGTAGTGGTCTCGCTGGTCTGCTGTTTCCCCTCCGACGTGGAAGACGAAGATGTCGGCCCGCTCGTTAGTGAGGGAAGTGACACCGGTATTGGTGATAACCCCGATACGCAGGTTCAGCGCGTCGGCGAGCGCATACGGGATGATGTCGGCGATCACGGTATCGCCCCTTCCCTCACCCGTTCCGTCTGTCTCGCCGTAACCCCAGTAGCCGAGGGAACGGACCTTCTTGGCGAGCTCCTCACGCTCGGCGACGCTGAGCGGGGCGTAGCTGGAACTGTCGGGGAGAAAAACACCGAACCGAGCCGCCAGCCCACTCGCCAGCACTGGGCTGTAAGCGATCGAGTCGGCGGCCGCATTCCGCATTGCAGAGACGATGGCCTGGAGATCGGAGCGCATCCGTGCATCGGCGGCGTTTCTGCGTCGTAGGTCGGCGAGAGTGTGGAAGCCGATCTGGCTGAGGTTCTGGAACGCGGCCTCCAGCCGAGGGGTGGTGTAACCCTGACGCCGAAGGGCTGTCAGGACTTGCTCCGGGGCGGTGGTGAGAACCGCGACGAAGAAACAGTCGCCGTCCCCCACGATCTGATCTTGCCGCAGATTCGCGATGTCCTGGATGTAGTCGTGGGGTCCCGAGGTGTCTTGAGGTGTTTGGGTGTCCTGGCGGTGTGGGGTGTCGAGGGTCTGGTCGGTGGTAGCGGGCGGGGTGGTGCTTGAGGGCTGGGGTGTTTGTGCGGAAGACGTGGGTGGCTGTGATGGCTGAGAGGTCTGTTCCTGGGGGGCCGGTTCCCGGGAAGAAGCAGTGTTGAGGTCCTGGGGTGTTTGTTCCTGAGAAGGATGGCGCGGGCCCGTCGATGTTTCGGGCCGAGATGTTGGGGTTTGAGGGACTGTCTCTGAGGTCGGGATGATCCTCTGATCCAGGGTCGTTTGGTCCTGGAGTGCGTGGCTCTCGGACTGTGGTGTTTGTGGTGCCCGGTTTTGAGAGATCTGAATTTGGGGATTTACGCTGGTCTGATCGTGCGAAGCAGCGTTTTGAGGTTTCTGCTCCCGAGTCGTCTGCTCCTGTGACGCTTGATTTTGGGATGTCTGAGTGTCTGGGTGGTGTGTGGTGTCGGTGGTCTGATCAGTGGGGGGCGTGGTGGTGTTCGAGGGGCGGGAGTTTTGAGATTCGGACTGGGCCTGTGATGTTTGGCCTTCAGGCTTTGGCGTCTGAGACGTCTGACCTGTTTGAGAACCCTGATTCTTCGGGGATTGATCCTGATTCTTGGTGTCTGTCTTCGAACCTTTCTGTATCTCCTCTAGAGTCGTGAAGATCCGCTTCGCGTCCTCAGCGAACAGATGTAGATAGACCTTGCTGGTGACTGTCTCTAAAGCCCGTTCGGTGGAGGAACCGTTGTACCAGAAGTTGTCCCGGCGCTTGGAGGACCGGAGAGTGAGGTCGAGAGTGGCCTCGATGATCCAGACATCGCCGGTCTCCTTTATATGGGACTCGTCACGGGTGCCGTGCTGTGCCACACCACTGCCGGTCCGCCCGTACCCGAGCCCTTGAGAGTCGGAAGGGCCGACGGAATGGCCGGGGTGTGGATCTTCAGGACCGAGCCGGTTGCTTTCTCCACCACCGACGCCGTGACTGTGACCGCTGGTGTGAACCGAGGAAGTCCGGGTCGATGTCTCGTGCTTGAGGAAGCCACCGATACCGTCGTTTTGGAGCGTTCGCAGGTGAACCGGGTCCCGTAGCGAGCCGGCGAGTACCAGATCCCGGAAGAGATCGTGCGTCATACCTGGTTCGAACAGGCCCGAAAACGCGAAGCCGTCTTGGGAAACGATGCGATCGAGGTTGGCGCGGATCGAGTGGGCACCGAGGAACCAGCCCACCGTCTGACCGTTGCGGGTGGCCTCAACCAGGACGTGACCGCCCACGGCGCGCTGTGCGGCATCGAGCAGCTCATCTAAGTGCGTGATGCCTTCCAGGTAGAACCGGGTGGGCAGGGTGAACCGCCCCTTCGGGGCGCTGTTCGCGTCGCTCCAGGGGCCCGCGGCGAGCGTCGATGGGTCGGCGAAGTCCTTCGGCAAGCGCCAGGTGAGGTATCCGGACACATCCTGAGTAACCCGTTCGGGCCGGGCGATAGGCCGGAGGGGACGGTTCTGGATGCGGTCAGAAAGCTGCCCCAGCGGGCGTCCCACCCGGGAGACGTGCTCCGCCACATACGTATAGGCATTGTTGAGGGGGCGCCCCGGCATCGGGGTACGGGTGACCTCTACGGTGACCCTCGTGTTGAGTTTGAAGGCCCGGTTACCGCTCCAGTTGTAGACGGTGCGAGTGCTGGTGATGGTGCCCGAGAAGACGGTATCGGTTCCCTGGGTACGGTTATAGGTGTACGTATAGTTACCGGATCCGCTCTGAGTATCACCACCGCTGAGCGGTACAGAGGGGTTACCCGACCTGGAGTCGCGGATATTCCAGGTGCGGTTGCGGTTGTAGTTGGAGTATGCGTAGTTTTCCAAGCCGGCGCTACTGATATCCCCGAGATACTGAGGATCAGTGAGCTGGTTGCCTTTCACCTTGATCTGGATCAGCTCCGCGCCGAACTGGGCACGGGGATTGACGAACGCCAGGCGTATTCCGCTTCCGTAGAGGTTGTCGATGAGAGCTCGGATGCCCGAGGGTGAGTACTGATCGCCGATCTGCCGCAATAACCCTGGTAGGCGAGGCGGAGCGTCGACTCCGACCGCTTCCGGCGCCACCTGTGTCAGCAGGTCTCTGACTACCTCCGGTAGCGGCCTGTCGAAAAACACTCGTTCTGGCGCGCCGAAGCCGAAGACCGTGCCATTGGTAGAGAACATGTAGCTGGGCAGCGACGGTGTACTCTTTTGAACCGACGTTTTGGTGTCGGAAGAATTCTTGGGCGCGTCGTCGCTTGCCTTAGTGTCGTTGTTGGAGGGTTTATTCTCCTTATTCCCCTTATTCTTCTCGGAGATCTTCTCGATAGATTTGATGAATTCGCGATTCAGGGTCCGATGTCCTTCGCTGTAGTCACGCAGGGCCTGATTCTCTGCGAACATCTCGAGGATCGGGTCAGGGAGGATCGGGTCAGGGAGACTACGGTCTCGGACCCGGCGGTGCATACTGCTTATCACCGAATCCGGCAATGGCTGGGTGCCGGCGTGGTAGGCCTCCAGAAGGCGGTCCACCGTGCTCTGAACCAGGCTGAGCTTTCCCTCGCTGTACCGGCGGGCGATCTGAGCGATGATGGTGTCGGGTAAAGGTTGGGTGCCGTTCAGATGCTGGTCGACGAAACGGTTGACCTCTGAGGCCGAGAGGGGGAAGCGTCCGGTGAGGAAGCCGATGAGTTGGTCCATCGCATTGCTGAGCGGTTGTTCCGAACCCAACCGTTCGGCCAGATTCGGATCCATGGACAACACGCCGCTTTTGAATTTTTGAACCAATATCTTTGGTACTTCCTCCGACAGTAGGAATTTACCCTCCAGATATCGATTGACCGCGTCGTTGATATCTTCGATTTTGGGAGTAGTGTCCGGATTTTTGGCGTATTGTTCCAGCAGATCACGAGCTTGCCTGTCCTCCGGCAGCATGGTCCACTCGGCCAACGAGGCTTCGTCTCGCTGGTTGAGTCGGGTGTCGAGGTCTTTCGGAAGTTGGTACTTCTGCCGGAGCGAGGACACCAGGTCCGCGGAAAGGTTGATGATTCGACCGGCGTGGGCGTCGAGGAATGCGTGGATCGTCGTTTCCTGCAGGGGCAGATCCCCGGCAAGGTGCCGGTTGAGGATCGCCGTCACGGTCGAGGTGTGCAGGGGCAGAGCGCCGGTGGCGAATTTGTCGGCGAGTTTGCTGATGGTGTCGGTGGGGATCTCCTGCTTGTCATGCAGATCCGACCAGATGGCGTCTTCGACTACGTGGGCGGGCATGTCCAAGTCGCCGTCCGCGTATAACCGAATGGCGTCGGGTTCCCGCAACCAGAACCAGTACCCGTCGGGCTCCTCGACCCGCTCTGTGGTTTTCGTGGTGGTGCCGTCGAAGAACCGGTTCCGCTTCACATTGGTCGCGTTGATGGTGAAGCGAGTGTCGGCGCTGAACTGGTACATGCGCCCAAAGTGGAGGGACAGTCGTTCGACAGCCGACGCCACGCCCTGCCCCTGTTGTTGGGTCTCCTCATGAGTTGAGGTGTAACTACCGTTGAGCCGAGGGGCAGGGGTGACCTCAGCGGCACCGACGCCGCCACTCCAGGAGGAGTCCGTGGCTTTCACATTGGCGCCGGAGCTGTCGACCCGGTTCATGCCGAATACGATGTTGCCGGAGACAAACTTATGACCTGTCCGGTTGCGGTACTGCGGGCGCCCCAGTTCCACCTTCATCTCCAGCGTCCCGACCTCGTCGCGGAAGAAACCGGATTTGAACAGCTGGTCGGTGGTGTAGAGGCCGTCGACCGCCGCCTCTAAATGGGATCGGACGTTCTCGATGCTCCCGAACATCCTCACCCCGGCCCATTGAGGCGACGCCGGATCGGTGAAGGCTGGCGGTAGGACCCTCCGGAAGGCTTCAGGAAGCCCGGACACCACGATGGTGTCTGAGACCACGAAACCCGCTTTCTGGAAGATCGACTCTTGACCAGGAGCACGTTCCGGAATCACGACCTCGTGAGCGTCGAGGACCTGGGGCGTCTTGCTGCTGGTTTCTTCGATCAGCCGTATGGTCACGTCCTGATCGGGCACCGTGTATGTGGTCGAATCTTGCTGTTGCGGGTGTGAGGAGCCGTTGATCTGTTCGGTCGGCGACGGTTTGGGGGCGGTGTTCTCCCACAGAGCGGGGTCGCTGTGGATCTCGGCGGTGAGGTCGTACTTGAATCCGTAGACGACGGCGGAACCCGGGGTCTCCAAAAGCTCAACGTTGTTGACGACGGTGCCGGAACCGAATCCGAAGTTTTTGCCCCACCGCCACCGTCTGGTCCAGCTGGGCAGGTGGAACTGAAACTGCCCATCACCCCGTAGGGGGACGTTCACAGGAAGAGCCGCACCCAGGGTGAGCGACAGCTGTTGCCGGTTGGACAGTGAGCGGGAACCACCGGGCGAGTCAGAGGAGATCCACAGATTGACGATCTTGACGTTGTCGCTGACCCCCTTGACCGTCCACCCCTCAGGATGAATCCGGACCGAGATGTCGACCGAGATAGTGCCGCCGTCGGGGTGAGTCAGCACCACCGGCAGGCCATGCTGCATAGCTGCCTCGAATTGGGCAGTGATGCCGCTCTGCGAGACCGTGGTGGTGAGCTTTTCCAGGTTCTCGAACTGCCGTCGTAGGGCGCGCTGCTGCTTTTTGGTGGTGGCTGGTACGTACCGTCCGTCCGCGTCCCGCGCAGGCAGGAAGCCACGGTCGGCGAGCGGTTTGTAAAGGAGGTCCAGCAAACGGTCCGCGCCGTTGAGATCCTCCACCACCGCCATCCCTAGGCCGCGGTTGGCGAGAAGGAGCGCGGGCGGGTGATACTGTCGCGCCTCTGCCGGGGTCGGGGCGGGCTGGGTCGAGGACTCGTCAACCTCTGGGATCGTCTCCAAAGGTGTCCCTCGGGACGGGGAGTGAGTGATGAGGTTGGCTCCCGCGGACGCCAGGGATGGGGATGCTTCTTGTTGTTGCCACCGGAGGAATTCCTCCTGTGAACGGCGGTACCGTTCGACGCTGATCGGTTCGACAGGCAGGTTGTGGGTGACGGCTTCGGACTCGCGTACCCGCACCTGTGCGTATCCCGTCACCGGCCCGATGCGGCGTATTCTCCTGCTGTCCAGTGGCTCGAAGGCGAGAACGGTGCTGGTCTCGGCGCGGTAACCGAGGGTGTAGCCGACCCAGCGGCCCACTTTCACACCGAGCCCGATCCCACCTGCTGAGAGCGCATCACCGACCGTGCGTTCTAGCCGGCCACTACCGGTGACTCCAACGCCGACCGGGGCGTCGGCCCCGAAGAGAAGACCACTTTGGACGCTCAGGGAAGCGTTGCTGCTCTGTCCGATATTGGTGCTGCCGGACGCGCGGGTCGCGTTGACATGGACGTCCTCCAGGTGGCCTTTATCGGAGGCGGAACCGATCCGAGTCCAACCGGTGATCGTGGTCTGCTGTCGCAATACCCCGATAACCACATCGTTCTCATCGCTGATCACGAGCTCAGCGCCGCGTGGCTGGGTGGCCTGGTACAGCACCGAGCTTTGTTTTCCGGGCTCGAAGAACTGCCGCAGGTTCAACCGGACTTTGCTGCTGAGAGGGGCGTTTGCTCGGCCCACCAGCTTCAGCGCCGCCTGGAACAGGTCAGACCCACCCCAGGTGCGTTCAACCATGAAATTCTTTGGTAGAAAGCCCGGACCTTGGCGCTGCGTCTGGATTTTTGGTGCGGCCGTCAAATAGTAATGCGGCGTCCATAACGTCAGCTCGGTGCGAGCGGGAGGCTCCAGCTGGGTGGTCTGCTCTTGCCCATTCTCCCCGACCCGGGTCACCTCCACCATCCACTGCGCGTCCCACCGGACGAGCGAAGAGGGGCCGCGGTTGTCACTCACGTGACTGATGAACGCGGTGGTGTCTGAGCTGAATGAGGATGAGATGTTGTTGGCGGCGCCACCTATTCCGGGGGTGATGGTCAAAGGCCGCACGAGGATGTCAGCGCCGAAACCCGCGCTGATCGGGACCGAGAGTGAGGAATTGAAGGATGAATTCATGGAATAGGTGACGTCACCCCAGGCGCCGTCGTGGACACCTGTAGTGACCGCGTGCCCTTTGCTTTGGAAATCGGAGATCAGGCGAGGATTGGTGAGATTCAGTTTGATAACCACCTCCACCGCCTGGGCGCCGGTTCCAAGCGTGAGCAGAAGACCGTCTGAGGTGACTCGGTGATACCCGATCCGTAGCCGTTGTTCCAGTTCGGTGATGGAGGGCAGGTCGGCGAGGTTCGGCAGGTTCCGAGTAAGTAAGGCGTGGAGCTCCGCCACCCCACCGAGCTCCTCAGGGATGCCGTAGTCGAGTACGCTCTTCGGGTCGAAAACTTCTAATTTATGTTTCCCTTCTTCTGTGTGTGGTGGAGAGGGATGGCTGGTTAGCGGCGGGGCTAATCCAAGAGTTTGTCTTACATGGCTTCGTAAATTCTCCACATTCTGTGTGAGTGTATTCTTCGATGTGGCGATCTGAGTCTTTGGTGTGTCGAGTTGGGATTGGAGTAATTCTGGAGTCGGATCTTCTATCTGGTGGTCTTGGATGGTCTGCTGGTCGGAGAGTTGAATGTTTATTCGGGGTATTCTAAAAATTTGCTCTATATCTTTCCGTATCTGTACTGAATTCTGCTGGAAGTTCTTCTTTAACGCGATGATTTGGTCTAACGCCTCGTCGATCTGACGTTGGATCATCTCAGGGGTGTTCTGATCAGTGAACACGCCACGTGAGCGCTCATGGAGACCACGAAGGGCATTGTCTCGGAGCGACTTCCATTTCGTATATAATTTATCTTTCAGGTGAGACTCGAAGATCTGTGCAGTCGGGTTGCTATCGAATCCAAGAATTGGGACCTGTTGGGCTGCATTGCGTCGTGCCTCGGACAGGGCAAGCTGCCATATGGTGTCCAATTCGCTCTTCAGCTTCCCGAGGTTCTTCCTGGCGTCTATTCGCTGCTGCAGCATTTCTGCGTGCCGATCATGCAGCTGTTGTAGAGCCGTTTCCCGCTCTTCCGGGGTCATGGTCGACTGCTCCAGCTGCATCAGATCCGACGCGTACTGCTGAAAGCTGTTGTCCTCCAGAACTCGGGCGATAAACAGATCTTTCTCGAGCAGCCCTTTGGTCACATCGAAGAAGCCTTCCATCGCCCTGAGGGTTTTAGCGATTCGGCTCTCGATTTCTTGAATCCCATCCCTTATCTGGGCGATCCGGCCAGAGCTGAGAACCGATTCACCCGCCGCGATGGCATCAGTAAGGACCTGAGACCGCAGATCAGCGACCAGACTCCGCTGATAGGAATTCAGCTCATCAAGCCAGAGAGGGGAGATATTGTCTGATTGTTCACGTCGGGGAGACGCGGTTTCCTGAAGTACCCGGTCGATCTGTTCCTCGAGGCGGAGCTGTTGGTCAAGAGTGGGGGTTTCCGCCTGGTTCTGATCGGTTTCTGGAAGCTGAGTGTTCTCGGTGCGTCGTTCCTGACCGGTCTGCGCTTCCTGGTCTCTCGGTTCGGGTGACTGTGTTTGTTCCGTCTGGAAAATCTGCGTTTGCGTCTGGAAGGTGAGGTTGGGTGCCGTTGTGGGCGCTGGGGTGGCTGACGAGGTGCCGGGTACCGGTTGGTGGGTGAGCGGTACAGTCAGTAGCTGGTCCGACTGCTGTTCGGTGGCCGGGACCTGGTCCGGTCTCGTCTGCGGTGTGTCGATCGACAGTTCGTGCTTCTGCCGCACCAGCTCGACCCCGTTGGCGAATCTGTTTTCATGTGCTTCTTCATCCGCCAGCCACCTGTCGAGGTCGAAGTCGGTTATGTCGGGGTTGCTCTGATGGACGAGCTGAGCCCAGTCCTGACGGAACGCTTTCCCTAGCTCTAAGGCCTCGTCCTCGGAAAGCACATAGTCCTGTGCCATCTCTTCGAACCACCGCCCCGCTGACAGAAGGCTGTCGGCGATGATGAAGCCGTGGTTGAGAAGCTGGGTCACCTGTTGCCAGGTGCGACTCACCACCACGGAAGAGGGCGCGGGAGGTGTGTCCCGGGACAGCACTCCCCTCAGGGCCTGTTCGAGATGACTGTCGACGACAGACATCAGGTGTTCGACTATCCAGTCGGACTCTCCTAGGGTCAGCTGGTAATCAATGTCATTATTGAGGAGGTTTTCGAGCCGCTGTTGGATGCCGGACCGTATCTGCGTCAGGCGTGCCGCATAGTCGTAAAGAGGCTCCACCAACCCCTGAAGCCGTTGGATCTCGGAGGAAAGCTCATAGTTTGAATCAGGGCGGTAGAGGCTCCAGGCCTGTTTAATCTTTTCGTTCAGGATTCCCTGGATACGGTCTACCCATTCCCGGTCGAGCGGTGTATCGAGCCAGGAGTCGGCGATCTCGTTAAGCTTCTTCGCTATGCGTTTTTGATGGAACTCGATTTCGACCTGTTGGGAGAAACGGTTCGGAAGATCAAGTAGCAGGGCATCGAATCGTTGTTGGACTTGGCTCCGGGAGACGCTGATTTCATTCGTGCTGATATCGGGTCGATGCTGCATCCGGTTGCTGTATTCCAACCGGATTTCGGTGATGAATTCGTTGATGATCTTCTCTAGGCCCTCGTGGGAGAATGCTGGGCCCCTGTTGAAGTCTTCGAAATAGGAATCGTATAATTCCTTGACTTTATCTCGTGCTCGCTGTTCAAACTGGGCTAGCTCCGTCTCCTGCTCGAATAGTGTCGGTAGTCGTTTGACTGCTGCATCAAAAATCTCCTGCCACTTTTTATCGTATCTTTCGAGGTTCTGCCCCTCGTTGTTCGTGATGCCCGCTGTTGCGTCTCGGTAAGTATGGTCAAAAGCGGCGCTGATCTCCGTGAGAAAGGCGGCTCGGAGCTTATCCTCCTGGATATCAATATCGGAGGTGTCTTTGCCTTGGGACAGATCCCAGGCAGCGGAGGCGAGGTCAAACTTCTTCTCCGCATCCTCGAGAGTCTTCTGGCGACGGCTCTCGACCTGCAAAAGTAAATCTATATGACTCAGTCGCTTCTCTAATTCAGATCGGAAATTCTGACTTTTTGTTGCGGAATCGAGGGCAGAGGAGCCGTACGCAGCGCGGGCGAGGTTGTGGATCTCTTTAAAGAGCTCTTTCCTAATATGCTCCAGGCGAGCCTCGTCAAGAGGTCTATTGGACGGATTACCGTTCCATTGGTCGACCTTTTCGTCGAATACTTGCTGGATTCTGTCGCGTACAAACTCAACGCGTTCGGCGATGCCAAGCTGGTCGCGGTACTTATCCAGAAGCTGTTGCCTTGAATTCGACAGGTCATACTGTCGCCATTTGTGCTGGGAGTCGGTGATGTTGATGTCCGACGCCGCAGTGGGTGGGGCGACAGGTACGACCGGGGGAGCCGACGACTCATCGGTGGTGCTATCTGATGTGGTCGTCGAGTCTTCGTCAATATCTTCCGGCCTGTTCTGCGAAGAGTCGAGTACGCGATATGTGTCGTGTCGGCCATCTAAGGAGGGGGTTGTCTGCACACTGCCGCCATCCGATCGGATGGGGAAGCCACGCGTGGTGGGTGACAACACGGACTCGTCTTGCTCCGACTGGTTGTCCGGCGGGAGGTTTCTGAGGGGATCCTGCCTGGTGTTGGAGCTCTCCTCGGTAAAGGCCGGCTGTGAGAAACCCGGTTCCTGGAAAGAGGGCGACGGTGACGTGTTTTGGGTGGGTGCCGCTGCCGAATCATCCGTCGGAGAAGCCGGGCTGGTGATTGGTTGCGGAGGACCATCGGTGGTCCGGGGCAGCGGCTCTTCGGGGGGGACCTGTAGTGGTGGTGTGCCTTCGAGGTTGCGCGGTGGTGGTGCGTCTCCGGCGGTGGTGGGTGGTGGTGCACCCTCGATGTTGGTCGGCGGCGGTGCGCCTTCGGAGGGAGCGGGCGGCGGCACCGCCCGGACGTCCGGCAGGGAGGTGTCTGTGCCGGATGGGGGATGTGCCACCGTCGAGACCTGCTGCGGCACTTCGATGTGACGGAGGGCGTCGCCGAGGGCGCCGTCAGGCGTCACCGGCTCCCTGCCGTCGGACGGATAAAGCAGCCATTCGATGGTGTCGCCTTGCCTGACCGGCGCTATGACATCGCTGTTGAGCGCGCTTGCGAACTCCGACAGATTGGCTTCCCCAGTGAAGCCGCTATTGATGAGCACCACCGGCTGACCAGGTGACCACGCCGGCTGATTCCGGATGAGGTCGGTGAACTCCGCGGGCGTGTACCGGCTGTCTCCGATGAGGAAGTCCGTGCCGTCAGTGGCGACGATCCCAACATAAGCGCCCGGCACCGTGACGCGGTCCCAGGTGGCTGGGAGCGGTTTGTGGCCGGTGGGAGTCTCCCACCGACTGCCACCGACGGTGGGCTGCGGAACCGGAGGCTGGGCCGGTCGTCCCCCGGTGGGAGTCGTGCCGCCTGTGAGATGTGGGCCGTCTGTGGAGGCAGACCCGTCTGTGATGAGCAGCCTGCCATTGAGGGAGGGTCCCTGGGGCACGCGAACGTGCGGAGGGCTCGGGTCCCCGGATACGACCGGGACGGGGGAGACGACATCGGTGTCGAGATCGGTGATCGACAAAGCGTCGTCCTCGATCTCCTGGACTCTGGAGGAGTCCGGGTTGAACAGGTACTCCACATTTTTCGGGATCAACCAGCCTCGCCCGTCGAAGACGGGGATCGGGAAGCCCATCTCTCCGAGGCCGGGGATCAGATCCGACGTGACCGCCAGCGCGTATGCCGCGCCAGGACCGGGAGGCAGCCCGTACTTGTTGAGAACGTCCGTGGCCTTTCCGGGGCGGCCGTGGAGCACATCATTGATCACGTCAGGGGTGACATTTACCCCTTCAGCCTGGAAGACCTCGGTAAGCGTGGCGTTAGGTCCAATGTGGAGCTTTGGATTGGGGGAGAGGTAGTGGCCCAGCCCCGCGCCGAGCATCATGGAGAGGGACCCGGCCATGCCGGCGGTGAAGGCGAACGGGTTGAACTTCCATTCGCCGGTCACCGCCGCCGTGTAGAACATCTCAGCGAGCGATTCGGTGAGACCGCCTTCGGTGAGTTCACCGATACCCCGCCCCGTCTGAAAGCCGATATTGCCGCCTACCTCACCACCGATCTTGTTGCCGATAAAGCGACCCAGCCCACCGGCGCCCAGAGAGAGCGGTCCGAGAACCACCGACAGCGCACCGCCGATGGAGCCCACCGCGGCGGCCTGTCCGGTGAGCTTGTAGTCGTGCTTGTCGCGCCATCCGCTGTTGATCTGGATCCGTTGCACGATGCCGTCGAGCGCGGCCTGTAGCGACACCCCGATGATCTGGGCAGCGACGATCCGGAGGATCAACCGGCCGATCCAGGTGTTAATGAGAAAGCGGACGATGGCGTACCGGGCAGCCAGGTACTGTAGGGTGGCGCCGAAAGAGATGAAGGCCAGCGCCGTCATGACAGCGATCTCGACCAGCAGCACGATGAGCTGGGCGATGATCATCAGCTTCACGTACTGCACCATCGTGGCCGTGTCCTCGCCGAACACGCCCACGGTCCGGTAGTGCTTGGTGGCGGTGTCGAAGTAGTACGGCGGCTCCGTGGTGAAAGCGGCCATGGAATCGGCGAAGGCGAGCTCCGCCTCCCCTGTGAACTCACTGCGGATCGTGAAGACCGCGTTATTGATCATTGGGGCCAGCTGGGTGTCGATCTGCTCAGAGGCCCGCTTCCAAGCAGCACCGAGATGCCGGAGGGCGTCTTCGTCGACCTCCGGCCACTCCTCACCGGTGAGCACTTTGAAGAGATTCCGAATCTCTTCCGGAACGTGCATTCCCATGCTGGCCCCAAATCTCAGCGCCGTAGGGTGTTGGTCAGATCGAGGTTTTCGCTCTCGGCGTTGTTGAAGCCCTGCTGGGTCTCGCTGATCCCTGTGGTGCCCTGTTGCATCGCCAGGTCGATACCGAGGAGCAGGCCCTGACCGGCCTGCGCGGCATACAGGTACTTGGCACGGAAGTTTGTGGAGATCTCGTCCTCGCCGAGGGTGGCGAGGACCAATGCTTCCGCGCTTTGGAGGTCCCGGAGGATGGCCTTCGCCTTCTCACCGATGGCGAGTAGGTCCAGGCCGCGGCGCGCGAGGTTTTCAGTTACTCCGAGTTCGTCAGCCATGGTGGGTCTCCTTTGCGTCGGATGGACGGGTGGGCTTCTCACCCGGAATCGGCTCGGAGGCCATACGTACCGCGTCCGAGATCATCTGGTCGAGGTCGAAGTCGCCGTTCAGCACCTTGCGCAGGTCTATTGGGCTCGGGAGGAAGTCCTGGTACGCGGCGATTACCTGCTCCATGGCGCGTTGCCGGGCCTGCCGGATGGTCTGAGTGATCACTGAGCCCAGTTCTGCCGGTGCCATCCGACGAAACTTGGTGGAGTGGAACGTGATCCCACTGACCTCACCGCGGGCGTCGAGGGTGACGGTGACCATGTGATCCCGGGAGGTGACCGAGACACCTTCACTGGCGAGCTGGTTCTGGACTTCCTGGAGGCGGCGCTGCTGTTCTCGCAGCTCCCGCATGGCGGCTTCTACCCGGTCGTACATCGGGGCAGTCACTGGTGGCTCCTCTGCGCGTCGGTTATCGGGTTGAGGTTGGGAGCACTCCCTCGCCGGGAGGCTCAGGTTCGTCGTTGCCGTGCCGCTGAGCTGTGGTTGTGGGAGTTCCCGGCGTCTGGTGGGGTTCGGGGTCCCACGTACGCCCAATGGCCTGGGACGGGCCGCCGCCGGTACCCCAGGAATCCGGATCCTGCGGCTCCCATGCGAGACGTTCCCGCTCCTGGTATCCAAAGCCGTCTCCGGCCCCGATACCGGCGCCCAGATAAGGCGGGTACATAAGGCCGTGCGGGTATGGCCGGCGCTGCTCACTCGTTTCCGACGGGACGTACCCGGGCTCCTCCAGCTGCCAGGGGCCGTCCAGTCCACGCAGCGGGCGATAGTCAAACTGCTCCGGTTCGGTCGGACCGGTGAACCGATCGCCGATGGACGCGGAGTCGACGTGTCCAGCGGGGCCATCCGGTGCAGCGACGTTCTCGCCGGGGGTGGCCATCCTGCCGACCCGCTCGGTCGGATCCGGGCTCTCCTGCCCCTCTCCTTCGGGGACGTCGAACACAGCCTCATCGACGGGACCAGCCGTGACGTCGGTCGTGGGATCAGCAGGGACGGTGAAGGCATCGGGAGCGGGGGAGGAGGCGGTGAGGGCCAGGGCCTGCGTCGAGACCTCGTCGGATCTGAGAGCGAGCAGCCCTGTCGCTTCATCGGAGTCACTGGGATCACCGGGATTAGCGGGGATCTCACCTTCAGAAGGCGCTGCGGTGGGGTTCTCACCTTCAGAAGGCGCTCGTCCGACCACTCCGTCGTACTCGACACCCGCGAGCATCCCGAAGGCGTCGTCGTCCTCGCCTGAGCGCTCTCGCTCCTCTTCTCTGGTGGCCTGACCAATGGGACGGCCGAGCATGAGCAGACCGGCGTCTGTCGTGAGAAGGGTGGGGTCCAGACTCTGTTGATCCGGGGTGTGTCCGGAGCGACGGATCGAGAGCGGTAGGGCGAACACCGCCGTCATCGGCGGCGCTGTTCGACCCACCACGTTCACATGGTCAGTCGGATCGAGGACCCCGTCGGCCCCAGCTGAGGTGAGCACACTCGGGGTGAAAAAGTCCTCGAGGGAGTCGAAGGCGTCGGAACCGCTCCCTGCCTCCCCACCGGGACCGGTGAGGAGGGGCGGGGAGAACACAGGACCGGTGCGGAGCCCTGACAGGTTGTGGGAGCCGTTCTCCGGACCACCCGATGCGCCTGCCTCACCGGAGCCACCGCTGTCGGTGCTGCTTCCACTCTCGGGACCACCACCGGCGTCCAAAGCGAGGTTCTGGACATCAGGAGTCGGTGAGGTTGAGTGGTCGGGGTCAGGAACCCCATGGGAGCCGTTCGGATCGGCTGTGTTCTGGGCGTCTGGGCTGGTATGCGGGTTTGGAACGTCCGCCCGACTGTGATCGATCGGAACCAGCGGGGAAAGAGTGTCGTAGGTCAACCGATACTGATTCATTAATGCGGCCAGGGCGGTCGATGCACCCGAGTCCAGGAAGGACAGACCCTGCCGCCAACGCTCCTTAGCTGCTTGCTCCACGGCATCCCAGGTGGCCGACTGATCCACTGGTCCGTACGGTGTCTGTTCCGGAAGCTCCGCCTGCCCCCGATAACTGGTCGCCACGCTCGCCTCTCGGAGCACCGACGTGACGGCCCCCAGCGGCGTGTGCTCCGGGAGGCCACGCCACTGCTGGTACACGTTCCACAGATCGGTGAGGAAGTGCTGAAGCGCGTTCCCACTCTCTGTGACACTGTCGGCGTAGGTGGTGACTCCCTGGGAATTCAGGTGGGAGTAGTAGCTGTTTAAAGCCCGCGTCAGCAGCCCGATCAGATCCGTGAAGGCGCCTGCCGCGGTGCCCGCGAAGCCGGTACCGGCTCGCTCCAGGGTCTGGCGCATCCGCTGGAACTCTTGACTGCTCGACCACAGCCACATGCTTGTCCGGTCCAACGCCAGCGCGATGTCGAAGAAGGTACGCGGATCGGTGGCCAGACCCGCGTACTGTCCGCTGTGCGCCGCCGGTCCGAGATGACCGTCGAAGGTGCGCAGCGCGGTCTGGAAAGGCGAGTTCTCCGACTCCACTTGGGACGCGTTGAAGTGGACGCTCAACTCGTCGTTGTCCACCAACAACACATCCGTGGGGGCGGCTGCAGAAGGAGCCAGATACAACCAGCGCTGCGCCAGCACCAACTCCCGGCCCGGCAAGTCGACCCCCGGTACGTTGCGTACCGTGAGCTCCCAGCCCCACTGGGACTCGTCGACGACGCCACCAGGCTGTGTCATGAGTCTCCTCTCATGTCGAGCGGTGTCCGGTACCAGGCATCAGCTCCAGGAACGGCCCTTGGTGCGGGTCTGTCGCTGCGGCTCGGAAGTCGGGCGGATCTCCTCGTCGAAGTCCGTTTCGATGTCGATGTCGCCTCGGCCGATCACCGCCGGGCCGACGTCCGGGTTGGTGCCCCAGACCTTCTCGTCTTCGGCGAGCCAGGTGGTGCGCTCTCGTTCCTGGGGGTGACCGCCCATCCCCATGCCGCCCATACCCGCCATCGGCGGGAAGAACGGGATACCGCTGGGACCCATCGCCCTGGAACCGGCAGCGGATGACGAACCGTCAGCCTGACCCGGTGGGACGAAGCGCCCACTGGAGGGCGCCGAAACACCGTCCGGGAGAGGCCGATGGTGCCGACCGTCCACCCCTTCCAGGGGCGGAAAGAAAGGAGCCTCCAGCGCGGGTCCGTTTCCTACCAGGTCTTCAACTGGGGAGGACACATCGAAACCACCCCCACCCGCTCCAGGCAGACCTCCGCCTCCAGGTGCGTCGGGGACGACGACGCCGTCAGCAACGTCTCCCGGAGAGCCAGGAGGTGACGGGATGGTGACCCTCCCGTCTGGGGTCTGACCCCCAGGGACTTGAATGCCCGGAGTTTGACCCCCGGGGATGGTGCCGTCGCCGGGTAGTTGGATTCCGGGGGTGTCTGGGTCGGTGTCGACGATGGTGCCGTCGCCGGGTAGTTGGATTCCGGGGGTGTCTGGGTCGGTGTCGACGATGGTGCCGTCGCCGGGTAGTTGGATTCCG
>PKFB01000011.1 GCA_002919305.1 Actinomycetales bacterium | reverse complement strand
CAAGCAGTACACCTCCGAGGCGTTCTGGGTGACGCTGCTGCTCGGGCTGGCGGTGCTGATCACGCGCCAGGGCCTGTCCCGACGCTTGTGCCTGGCGTACTGGACCGTGGCCACGGTCGGCGCCTTGATGAGCATGCTGACCGTCCCGGTCACCGTTGTGGCCACACTGATCCTGCTGGGGAACGCGATCCTGGCCACCAGCTCCATCCGGTCCCTCCAGGACCTCCGCTCCCCGGAGAACCAGCACATCGCCAAACAGCTCCTGGTCGGCGCCCCGGTGTGGGTGCTGGTGGTGGTTCCGCTCTACATCACCGTGATGCACCCAGCGCTGCGGAACCAGACCCTCCAGGACTACTGGTCGTACGCTTACCCGACTCGTTCGTTGTGGCACCTCGGCGCCACCTGGGCCTGGCTGCGTGACCTCACCGATCAAGTACTCGAGGTCCCGTTGGATATGCGCTTCGGCCTGCTGTTCCTGCTGCTGGTGGCCGTCGGGGTGGTGCGGGCCTGGATGCGGCACGGCGCCGCCGTCGCGCTGTTGCTGCTGTCCCCCTGGTTCATCGGGTACGCCGCGAGCGCGTTGTCGCTGTACCCGATGACCCACCGGTTGGCCCTGTTCGGAGTCCCCGCCGCCCTACTGTTGCTGGGCTCCGCCGCGGACCTCCCTAGGCGGGCCGCCCACAGCGCCGTCGGACCGCGGCAGTGGGCCACCATGTCGCTGGTGGCGCTGGTTATGTACCTGTTCGCCCTCGCCCTGCTGATTCCCCAGGCCGTCACGGCTGGCCGGCTGTGGCGTCAGCCTTTTGACGGGTTCCAACACCGGGAGCAGATCGAGTACGTGGCCGCCCAACGCAGTTCCGACTCCGTGGTCCTCGCCGCCGACAACGCCGAATTCGTCACCGACTGGTACGCCCCACGCGTTGACCTGCCCGTGGACGCCGTCCTGCGGGCCTCCACCACCGCTGAAGGCTGTAATCCGTCCGCGCTGCTGTCTGAATTGTCGGGGCACTCCAATGCGTGGCTGATCCTGACCACCCCGTCTGTCCCGTCCCATGTGCGTACCTACCGCCAACAGTTGGAGCGGCACGGCCTGCAGGTGCGTGAAGTGCCCTTCGCCGGCGGCTTGCTGATCCAGTACGACCTGGCGCAGCCGCCCGGCGGCCCTGAAACCGCCCTCCCCGACACCGGCTACGACTGCGTCGAGGTTTTCCCGAATGGCTTCATCAATTGAAGCGTCCGGGTGGTGTCTGGCCCATGGATGCCTTACTCCGCTGGTCGCCGAAGAGATTTGCCGCTACTTCTCACCACTACGGCTGACGCGCTGTGTCGTACCAATAAGTATCCCTGCGGATAAGTATCCCTGCGGAGAGACAGAAAGCGCGTTGAAGCAAAAGCGGTGACAGGCTGAGAAGGTATGGATCCAGCCGGCAGGAGCCAAGCCCGCACCGAGGAGCCGACTCATCGGCGGGCCAGGATAAACATCTGACGCCCAAGCAATGGCCACAGGAACCGCATCCGCAGATACGCCTTCACCATAAAGGGGCGGATCTTCACCGGGAAATCCTTCACGGTGTACGGCAGAAAACGAGGTATCACTATTTCGGGAGTAAACCCCGCGAGTCGGAGCCCTTCGGCGAGACTGAGGTGGGTCAGCGGCAGATGATGGTCGAAGTAGTCCCAGTAACGGCCGTGAAGATACCGCAGATTAGGCATCAAGATCAGAAGTGATCCACCGGACCGCAGGATTCTGGCACATTCTTCGAGAGTACGCAGCAACGCCCGCTTATCGGGCAAATGCTCGAAGAAGTTCGAGGTGAACACGACATCCACTGTCGCGGTCGGAATGGCGGACATGTCATCGCTGGAGGTAAGGAGCACCTCCGCGTCGATGGCGTATTTCTTGGTATCGGGGTTCACATCAACGGCGATCTTGCGCCCGGCCCGTACCGCATTGATGAACTCACAGGATCCAGCACCGAGATCGACAACGGTGTCTGTCGCCCTAATGTACTGATCCAGGTATTCGCGACAGAGAATCCACCAGAGAAGTCGTTTTCCCTCCAGCTCCTCAACACTGAACCGTCTCTGGTACAGATGCGACAGTTCCTCCCCAGAGAAACCGGCGTCTGAGGTAGTGGGGACCTCCTCGGGGTTCCTCATCCAATCTAGGGTGCCCTATTCAACGACATTCGCAAAGTAGCGATATGGGCACAGAAGATCGCACCACCGTCGGTTGTGCGGCGGGTGGGATGGCGTACCCCGCGTCGGTATCCCGACCAGTAAAGCGGGAATTAGGAGACCGGGCTTGCGGAGGCGACTGTGGCGGCGATGCGGTCGGCGACCGTGCGCGCCTGATCCTCGGTGGCTGCCTCCACCATCACTCGCACCAGCGGCTCGGTACCGGACGGGCGCAGCAGCACACGTCCGCTCTCACCGAGCGCGCCTTCCGCCTCAGCGACTGCCGCCACCACCGACGGGTCGCTCACCCCGACGGTCTTGTCCCCCACCGGGACGTTGATCAGGACCTGGGGAAGCCGTTGAACCACGGAGGCCAGGTCGGCCAGGGAGCGCCCGGTTGTGGCGATTCGGGTCATCAGATGCAGCGCTGTGAGAATGCCATCGCCGGTGGTGGCGTACGCAGGAAGCACGATGTGTCCGCTCTGCTCGCCTCCCAGCGCCAGTTTGTGTTCCCGCAGCGTCTCCAGGACATACCGGTCCCCCACCGCGGTGGTGATCAGCTCGATGTCGTGAGCCCGCATGGCCAGGTGGAGGCCGAGGTTGCTCATGACGGTGGCGACCAGGGTGTCCCGCGTCAAAGTCCCGGCTTCCTTCATGGCCAGCGCCAGGATCGCCATAATCTGATCGCCGTCGACCTGCTCGCCGTCGGCCGACACCGCGATGCAGCGGTCGGCGTCGCCGTCGTGGGCCACCCCCAGGTCGGCGTCGTGGGTCACCACGGCCTTGGACAGGTCCTCGATGTGGTTGGACCCGCAGCCGTCGTTGATGTTCAGACCGTCGGGCTGAGCGTGGATCGCGATCACCTCGGCGCCGGCGCGGCGGTACGCCTCGGGTGCGGTGCGGTACGCCGCGCCGTTGGCGCAGTCCACCACGACCCGCAGTCCGTCCAGGGGACGCTCACTGGGCAGGGTGCTCAACAGGTGGGTGATGTAGCGCTCCACGGCGTCGTCGAGGTCACGCACCCGGCCGATCCCCGCGCCGGTGGGGCGGGTCCACTCCTCGGCGATCCTGGCCTCGATCTGCTCTTCGATCTCGTCAGGGAGCTTGTGCCCACCGGCGGCGAACAGTTTGATGCCGTTGTCAGGCATCGGGTTGTGGCTGGCGGACAGCATGACCCCCAGGTCCGCCCCGGTGTCGGCGACCAGGTGGGCCACGGCGGGGGTGGGGACGATCCCCACGCGCAGGACATCGGCGCCCGCGCTGGCCAGACCCGCGATCACGGCGCCTTCCAGCATGTCGCCGCTGATACGCGGGTCACGCCCCACCACGGCGATCGGCCGGTGTGACGCGTCGCGTTCGGACAGGACGTGGGCGGCCGCGACGGCGACCGAGAACGCCAATTCCGGTGTAAGGTCCGCGTTCGCCTTACCGCGTACCCCGTCGGTTCCGAACAGCCGCGCCATCGACACCATCCCCGAACTGTGGAGCTGAAGATCTTGAAGGTCCCCGAGTTTGAAACGTGGAATCGCCGCGTAGCGTACTGATACCACCGTGGGGCGTGAGGGCCATATAGTCCATCGTTTCCATGGACCTAGGTCCGCTCTTACCGGTGGCCCAGCACCGACCGGTCTATCACGACTATCACGAACAGGCCGGGCCACCTGGTGGCCCGGCCTGTTCGAAAGCCGTAGTGAAGACCTCGACTACCGCTTGGTGTACTGCGGAGCCTTACGGGCCTTCTTCAGACCGTACTTCTTGCGTTCCTTCACGCGAGCGTCACGCGTAAGGAAGCCGGCCTTCTTCAGCACGGGACGGGTGTCGGGCTCAAGCTCGACAAGCGCACGAGCGATGGCCAGCCGCAAGGCACCGGCCTGGCCGGTGATGCCACCACCACGGAGGTTGGCGATGACATCGTAAGCGTCGAGCTTCTCCACGGCCGCCAGCGGCTCCTTGACGGTGTGCTGCGCGACCTTGCTCGGGAAGTAGTCCTCGAGGGTACGTCCGTTGAGGGTGAAGTTGCCGCTTCCGGGGAGCAGCCGTACCCGGACGATGGCCTCCTTACGACGGCCCACCGCCTGTACCGGCCGCTCACCACGGGGCCGGACATTCGCCGGCGCGGCGTACGCCTCGGTGTCCTCGCCAGCCTCGGCGGGGAGCACGCCCGGGTTTGGGATGGCTGCGGTCTCCACGGTCACTGTTCTTCAGATCCCCTTCACTGCGCGATCTGCTTGATCTCAAAGGGCTTGGGCTGCTGCGCAGCGTGCGGGTGATCAGGGCCCGCGTACACCTTGAGCTTCTTAATCATCTTGCGTCCGAGCCGGTTCTTCGGCAGCATGCCGCGCACAGCGAGCTCGATGGCCCGTTCAGGACGCTTAGCCAGCAGCTGGTCGTAACGGATCTGCTTAAGTCCACCCGGGTAGCCGGAGTGCCGGTAGGCGACCTTCTGCTGTCGCTTGTTTCCTGTGAGCGCCACCTTGCTGGCGTTCACGATGATCACGTAGTCGCCGGTGTCGACGTGCGGCGCGAAGATCGGCTTGTGCTTGCCACGCAGCAGTTGCGCGGTGTGGGACGCGAGGCGGCCCAACACGACGTCGGTGGCGTCAATGACGTGCCACTGACGTGTGATCTCCCCCGGCTTCGGGCTGAACGTACGCACAGGTCTACCTTGTCTCGTCGTCGAATGTCGGGATGCGGTCGCCGGTGCGGTCCCGCCGCACCCGAGGTGACGAGCCTACCCTTCCCGCTCCACCCCGGCTGGCCGAGTCCCCCTGGCTGTCCTACTGGGCTAGCCAGGCCATGATGGGGCGATGGGCTGGCTCGCACAACAGCAGCCAAGGATACTTGGCGGCCTGTGGACGGGTCAAAGCGGGGCGGCACTCGTCGAACGACGCCCACACACGGCACCGGATGCCATAGTACGCGTGGCCGGATTCCGGGCCGTGACGTGTACGGACCCTGGCCCGGCCAGTGCGCAAAGCGAGAGCACCAAAGCGTATGCCGTATGCCAGTCTCGGCGTGTCAGCGTGTCCCGCGTGTCAGGTCTTGCGTGTCTTCCGAAATGGGCGGCACGTTATCTGAAGGCATTAAATCCGACAAGTAGGTCAGGTGCAGATTCAGCTCTGGAGAGCCTGACGACACCCGATCACTCGGAGGCGTAAGACCGAGAAGTCGTTCGAGGGCAAGCACCTCGAGCGTGACATCCCCCTCATCACAGGGCTGCTCCCCCAGGGAGCTTCGACACCTGCACACGTCCTCGGGCAGGTGATCGTACGGGTAACGGTGGGCGTCGGGGGTGCGGTTCATGGCGCCTCCCTGCTCGCACATTCGGCAGACTGACAGCGGGTAGCTATCAGGCTGTTTCCTAGCGTGACCGACAAGCGACGCTCCGGGAAGGCCTGATCTGCGCATCGGCATGATCATTGTCAGAAATCCACCAATACGGTGGCTCTTTTTGTTTTTCGCAGCACTACCGCTCGACGCGTGGCAGTCCACTCATCCCGAGCTGCTTCATGATCGAACGTGCAGTTACGGTCGGAAGCGGGCCGCACCCGGAACAAGATCCACATTCGAATACGGCCCACCCTAAACCGCCGCAGTCAGCGCACCACCCAGTGCGGCTTTTGCGATGAAAAACCCTGAAATCACAAAAGCCGCACAGGCGGGAGAATCGCACACTATCTAGCGCAACCCGACGCGGTCACAACACCACCTCCGCGGATAGGCGCCGCCGGTGCCACCTGATACGGCCGTGTCCAAAACCCAAAGCGGCGCCCTCCACGGCAGATCGCTTCAGATGACGAACGGCCCCGAGGTGTTCACGGTGGCTTTCCCGGCGGTGTCCACAGTGATCTCGACCGGGTGACCGGCGATCCGCAAGTGCACGCGCAGCGGGAACCAGGCGGCGAACGCCGGGTCCGGTCGCACCGACAACCGGGAGCCGGGCACATCCACCGTCAGCCCCAGCGCCACCCGCAGCATCTCCACAGCGGCGGCGGATGACCACGCTTGGGGCCGGCAGGCGGCGGGATAAGGCAGGATCTGGTCCTCGTTGCCCGCGTACAGCTCCGGCAGTCGATAGCCGAAGGAGGCGGCGGCGCGTACCACGCCCGTGGCCAGCGCCGCGGCGACCGTGCCGTGTCCCTCGCTGGCGAGGCCGGACACCGCGATGGCGGTGTCATGCGGCCAGACGCTCCCGACGTGGTAGCCGATGGGGTTGTAGCCGGTGTATCTGGAGCTGAAGGTCCGCAACCCGTACCCACAGTCCATGTCAGGGCTGGCCAGTCGGGCCGCGACCTGGGCGGCCTCGTCGGCGTCGAGCAGCCCGGTTCCCAGCAGGTGCCCGAGGTTGGAGCTGACCACCGGGACCGGTTGCTTGTCCCTGTCGAGGGCGATCGCGGGGAAGCGGCCTCGCTCATCAGACACCCAGAATCGCTCCCGGAAGCGGCGCCGCATCTCTGCCGCCCACTCCAGGAGCTCGTCCGCCCCGGATTCACCGAAGTGCTGCAGCAGCGCCGCGGCGGACACCGCGGCCTGGTGTGCGTACGCCTGTGCCTCACACAGGGCGATGGGTGGGGTGGCGATCCGTCCGTCGGGCCACTGGATGGAATCCCCCGAGTCCTTCCATCCCTGGTTGGCCAGGCCGCGCCCGGTCAGGTCGATGTACTCCAGGAAGCCGTCGCCGTCGGAGTCGGCCGGACCGGTCAGCCATTCCAGGGCGGCTCGCAGGTTGGGTAACAGCGCAGCCACCTCCGCCTCGGGCATGCCCCAGCGCCAGGCGTCATGCAGGAGCTGCACCCACAGGGCGGTGGCGTCGATCGTGCCGTAGTAGACGGGCGGCAGGCTGCTGTGGGAGGAGACGCCGCGGATCTCGTGCATGATCCGGCCGGGCGCCTCCAAGGTCTCCCGGTCTAAGCGGCGGCCTTGCCGGCGGGCCAGGGTACGCAAGGTTCCGGCGGCCAGCTCCGTCCCTAGCGGCAACGTCATCCGCGCGGCCCACAGCGAGTCCCGCCCGAACAGGGTCAAATACCACGGTACGCCCGCTGCGAAGAACCGATCCTCCGGCTGCTCCGGATCCGCCAGGACCAGCGCCGACAGATCCGCCAGGCTCTGCTCGACGAACCGGACCAGGTCGTCATCGGCGGCGTGGAGGGTCAGGGTCGCGGCGATGTCGACGGGCTGCGACGGCGGGCTCACCACCGTCGGCTTGGTGTACTGGCAGTGGACGTCGATCTCGGCCGTCCAGCGTTGGCGGCTGGGCAGTTCGATGTCCCACGCCACCTGGGCGGGACCGCGCTGGCCGGACTCGGCCGGTTCCGGCGTGCCGCTTGTCTCCCCGCCGGCGAACTTCCCGGCAGCGAAGCGCCTGATCCGAGCCGCGGGGTGGGCCGTCACCGTCACGCCGGCGTCCTCACCGTCGAACTGCACCGGCGCATCGGTGTCAGAACCGGCCCTGGGATCACCGTCGGAGTCGGCCGTCAGGGCGCTCGCGAGGCCGGTCGTCTCCTGCTGCCCCGCACCACCGCGTTGCTTGATGACCCCGATCGGGGCGAAATCGACGTCGACGTCGACGGCCAGCGTGGTCCGAATGGTGTCCCGTGAGTCATTGATAAGGGTCAACCGTTCGGTGAGCCCGTCGGCGCGGGCCACACGCTCCCGGATCAACCGGACAGTGGGGTCGGGGCCGGGGTCCCCGAGGTGGCGGATAACCGTCGTGAATACCGCCGTACCGCCGCCCCGTAAGGCGTGACCGATCGCGACGGGTTCCTCACCGTCAAGCGTGACCCGTAAGGCCGACAGGACACGCAGATCGTGGGTGAGCATCCCGTGAACACCGACCGGCCGGATCTGTCCGTCGGCTCCGGACAGCACCACGGTAGGTGCAGCGACGCAGCTGACCAGATCGTGCAGGTACGGCTGGAGTACCCGGGTTCCTTTGGCCAAGGGTTCTCTCCTCGGGTTTGACAACGCGTGACGGGGAGCAACGACGGCCGGCCCGGGAAGGCGGGTTTGTGATCTGGGACTTGACAGATCACCGTCGCCGTCATTCACTCAGCAGCAACATAGTCGAAATTTGATCGATCCAACAGTGTGAGCAGCGAGTTTGATCGATCAACTTGATCATGGAGTAGTCAGGGAGAGCGCGTGGCTGAGCAACAAGGACCCACGCTGGAAAGCGTGAGCCGGGTGGCTGGGGTGTCCCGCCAGACGGTGTCCAACGTGCTCAACGCGCCCGAACGGGTACGCCCAGAGACGCGGGAGCGGGTCCTGGCCGCCATCCGTGCCGTGGGCTACCAACCCAACCGCAACGCCCGCTCGCTTCGCACCCGAGCCTCGCGTCTCCTCGGTTACTGCGTCACCCCCGGGCCCGCTGACCGGTTCAACCCGGTCCTGGACCGCTTCCTGCACGCCGTGACCGACGCTGCTGAAGCCCGTGGTTACCACGTGCTGCTGTTCACAGCCCCCGAATCCACCAAGGGGGATATGAGCGCCTACGAAGCGCTGCTGGCGCAGCAGAGTGTCGACGGCTTCATCCTGTCTGACACCGTGGTAGGTGATCCCCGCCAGCGCTGGCTGGAGTCCCGCGGTGTGCCCTTCGTGGCGTTCGGACGCTCCTGGACCACCCCGGAGATCGGCTCCTGGGTTGACGTCGATGGCGCGGCCGGTATGTCCGATGTGGTCGATCACCTCTATGAACGAGGACACCGGCGGATCGCATTCATCGGCTGGCCCAGCGGTTCAGGTGTCGGCGACGACCGGCGCCGCGGTTGGACGGAAGCCTGCCAGCGCCACGGGCTCTCCGTGTCTCTCCAGGCCGAAGGAGAGCAGAGTGTGGACACCGGCCGCCGGCTAGCCACCTCGCTGCTGGATCTCGCTGAGCCCCCGACCGCCCTGGTCTGCGTCAGTGACCTGATGGCGGTCGGCGCGCTGCAGGCGGTGCGCGACCGTTGCCTGCGTCCGGGGCACGACGTGGCGGTGACCGGTTTCGACGACAGTCCGCTCGCCGCACTCCCCGGCATCGATCTGACCAGTGTGCGACAGCCCTTGGAACAGATCGGCCAGGACGTGGTGCGCCTGCTCCTGGACCGGCTGGCCAGCTCGTCACCATCGCCCTCATCGGCGAGCACAGCGGCGTCATCGCCTTCGGCTTCGACATCGAACTCGACAACGACTTCGACATCGGCCTTACGGCCGGCGTCGACGGCAGCGACGGCGGCGACAGCGACGGTGACCTCAGCGTCCCCCCGTCATGTCCTGTTGCGGCCGTCCCTGATCCCCCGATCCAGCACTGTTCCCACCTTGGAGGTCCCCCAATGAGGCCCAGACGCTTATTACCCGCGCTGATGTCCGCGGTCGTCCTGGCCGGGTGCGGCAGCGGGTTCGACGACGAGCCGGAGCAAACCGACGAATTAACCGTGATGATCGGCTCGTCCGGTGAGGCTGAGACCGCGGCGGTGGAGGCGGCGGTCCAACGCTGGTCCGAGGAGAGCGGCATCTCCGTCGAGGTCATCCCCGCCCAGGACCTCAACCAGCAGCTGGGGCAGGGCTTCGCGGGTGGGAACCCGCCGGACATCTTCTACCTGGGTCCGGACCGGTTCCGGCAGTACGCCGAGGGCGGCTCCCTGTACCCCTACGGTGACCAGATCACCGACTA
This sequence comes from Actinomycetales bacterium, assembly GCA_002919305.1. Classification (GTDB taxonomy): domain Bacteria; phylum Actinomycetota; class Actinomycetes; order Mycobacteriales; family Micromonosporaceae; genus RSA1. The sequence goes on along the minus strand of PKFB01000011.1, from coordinate 46,882 downwards.
CGAGGACTTCTACCCGGCGCTGCGGGATTCCTACACCTACGACGGCGAGCTGTACTGCGTCCCCAAGGACTTCGGTACGCACGCCCTGGTGATCAACGTCGACATGTGGGAGGCCGCCGGGCTGACCGAGGATGACATCCCCACCACCTGGGAAGAGCTGACCGAAGTGGCGACTCGACTGACCAATGAGGACCACATCGGTCTGGCCTTCACCGGTGACTACAACCCGGTCGGCACCTTCATGCTGGCCGGTGGTGGCTGGTTCCTGAACGAGGACAACACCGCGGTCACCGCCGACACCCCGGAGAACCTGGCGACGCTGGAGTACCTGAACACCAACATCCAGGCCGGGATCTTCGCCTTCGCCACCAGCATCGACACCGGCTGGGGCGGTGAGGCCTTCGGTACCGGTGCCGCGGCCATGACCGTGGAAGGGCCGTGGATCATCGGGGCGCTCAACAACGACTTCCCGGACATCAACTGGCGGGTCGTGGAGATGCCCGCGGGTCCGGGTGGTCAGGGCACCACGGTGTTCAGCAACTGCTGGGGCATCGCCGCCAACAGCGGTAACCACGAGGCCGCCGTCGACCTGGTGGACCACCTGGTCAGCCCCGAGGAGCAGCAGGCGTTCGCCGAGGCGTTCGGTGCGCTGCCGTCCCGGTCCAGCCTGGAGTCCTGGGTCGCCTCGGAGTTCCCCGAGCAGGCCGCCTTCAGCGCCGGGGTCCGCTACGCCCGTGGTCCGGTGCCGGTGGTGGGCTTCGACTCGGTTCTGGCCGACTTCAACACCGGTCTGGAGGCGATGGTCGCCGGTGGCGCCACGCCTCAGGAGGTCCTCGCGCAGCTGCAACGCAATGGTGAAGAGGTTCTGACGCAATGAGCCAAACCCCGCCGCTGTCTTCCGCGGCGGTCGGGGGTGCGGGGCCGGAGCGGTCTTCGGCCCCGCCCCGACAGTCGACAGGCCGGCCGTCCGGACAGTCCGCTTCCGGCCGGCCGGCCTGGCGGCGGTCGGGCCGCTCGGCGGCGCGGGCCGGTGAAAACCGGGTCGGCTGGCTGTTCGCGGCCCCCGCCGTCGCGGTCATGGTGATATTCATCCTGGTGCCGGTCGGCATGGCGCTGTGGGTGAGCTTCCTGGAGTGGAACGGTCAGTCCAGCCCATTCACCGGCAACTACACCTTCGTTGGATTCGACAACTACACCCGGCTGCTGACCACTGAGGGGTTGCTGCAGCGCGACTTCATGACCAGCGTCCGCAACACCATGTACTACGTGTTGTTGTGGGTCCCGCTGGTGACCGTGCTGTCCTTCGGTCTGGCTCTGGTGGTCAACCAGCGGGTCCTCAAGGGACGAAGCTTCTTCCGTACCGTCTTCTACTTCCCCTCGGTTACCAGCTCCGTCGCTATCAGTATTACGTTCCTGTTCCTGTTCCAGGGCAGCGGTGTGGTCAACACCATCCTGGGATGGTTCGGTGTGGACGGTCCACAGTGGTTCACCGACTCCCGGGGTCTGATCCACCTGCTGTTCTCGGCCCTGGGGATGGACTCCCCACCCGGTTTCCTGAAGGACAACTCGTTGGGTGGGCTGAGCCTGTGGGACTGGCTGTCGGGTCCCTCGGTGGCGATGTGCACGATCATCGCGTTGACCGTGTGGACCACCTCCGGGATGTTCATGCTGTTCTTCCTCGCCGGCCTGCAGAACATCCCGGTGGAGATCGAGGAGGCCGCCGAGGTCGACGGCGCCACCCCCTGGCAGCGCTTCCGGTCGGTGACGCTGCCGCTGATGCGGCGCAGCATCACCCTGGTGGTCACCCTGGCGTTGATTGGTAGCTGGCAGGTCTTCGACCAGGTCTACATCATGTCGCAGGGCTCCCCGGCGAAGACGACGCTGACGCCCGCGTACCTGTCCTACACCCGGTCCTTCGGGGACGGGCAGTTCGGAGTCGGCGCCGCCGTGGCGTTCGTCCTGTTCGCGATCATCGTCGTGCTGACGGTGATCCAGCGCTGGTTCAGCCGGGAGCGTGATGCCTGATGCGCAAGGAACGTGGACTCCCCGTCCGGATCATCGGGTATAGCCTGCTGGCCCTGGCCACCGTGCTGTACCTGGGGCCGTTCGCGGTCCAGTTCGCCACCTCGTTCAAGACCGACCCGGACGCCGCGAATAACCCCATCTCGCTGATCCCCGACCCGGTGACCCTGAACGCGTGGCGTCGCGCGTTCGGTATGGACACCGCGCTGGATATGCCCATCCTGCGCTGGATGGGTAACTCGTTCTTCGTCACCATCAGCGTCACCCTGGGGCGGCTGGTCATCGACGCGATGGCCGGGTACGCCCTGGCGCGGCTGCGGTTCGTGGGGCGCAGCGCAGTCAACGCCATGATCATCGCCCTGCTGGCCGTGCCCGGCGTGGTCCTGCTGATCCCCAAGTTCCTGGTGCTGCAGCAGCTGGGCATGTTCAACAGCTACGCGGGCATGATCCTGCCGCTGTTCTGCGACGCGGTGGGCATCCTGCTGATGAAGACCGCCTTCGAGCAGATCCCACCCCAGCTGGAGGAGGCCGCCCGCATCGATGGAGCCGGCATTGTACGCACCTTCCTCAGCGTCGTCCTCCCGCTGGTCCGTCCGGCGCTGGTGACCGTGGGCATCCTGGCCTTCCAGGGCTCCTGGAATGAGTTCACCCACTTCCTGGTGGCGACCTCCGACCCGGACCTGGCGACGCTGAACCTGGGTATCGCCCGGCTGACGTCGGGGGCGATGGGAGGCCCGCAGCAGTTCCCGCTGAAGCTGGCGTTGGCGACGCTGTCGGTCATTCCGATCCTGATCGTCTACGTCATCTTCCAGCGGCACTTTGTGCGCTCTCAGATGTCCGCCGGCGTCAAGGAGTGACCGCTTTCGGGGCTCCGCCGGATGCGGGGCCCCGATCCTCCCCCTGCACCCCTCTGCCCCGCGTACCCCGCTTCCCAACCGGTGAGGTACGCGGGGCACTCGCTTAAAACGCCCACGTCAGCGCACGCCCTGTGACTCCCGGGGTGTCCCCGTCCCTGTGTGGTGGCCCGGCTATGCGCCCGCGCTTCCCTGTGGCCGCCTTACGGCTTGGTGCGGTAACGCAGGTAGACCATGCCGTTGTCGAAACGGCACTCATCCTGCAGCTCAAGGCCGACGCGGACCCCGCCAGGTAGGAGATGCGTACCGCCGCCGACGATGACGGGCGCAAGGATCAGCCGCCATTCATCCACCAAACCCGCTTTGATCATGTGGGCGGCGAGGCGGGCACCACCCACCATGAGGTCCTGCTGAGCCTCCGCCTTCATCCGCCGGACCGCCTCAGGATCAAAACTCTGTTCAAGCCGGGTCCTGGCCGTCGACACCGCCTCCAGCGTCGTGGAGTACACGACCTTGTCCGCCGCCTGCCAGATCCTGGCGAAGTCGAGCATGACGGCCGGTTGCTCAGGGAGCGTGTGCCAGGTCTCCCACACCGCCATCACCTCGTACATCCGACGGCCATACAGGTGAGTCCCGAACGGCCGCACTAGATCGTTGATGAAGGCGTGCACCTCCTCGTCTGGTGTGCTCCAGTCGAACGCGCCGTCCTCATCGGCGATGTATCCGTCGAGTGACGTGATCGCAAAGTGGATCAACCTGGCCACGACCGGCTCCTCCCTGCGACATGGACCGGTCCTGGCCCGCCTCTTCTCCCGGTCCCGGTGCGGGATCCCGCGACGCGGGCTCCCGAGGCGGTCCTGATCCGGGCCGGTGGACGCTGACGATGAGAGCTGACGATGAGATAGGTGACGCCACACCGCGCGCCGCACATCAGGCGCGGCAACCGCTGCTGCTCCCTTTCCTCATTCCCCGCTCTCCCCCGTGTACACCGAATTCGGAGGTATCCCACGGGGTGCCTCAGGGCGCGGTCGGGCCCCGACCGGGTCCGCCCTCCGGCCCGCTGCCCGGTCAGTGCGTCTCGGCCACGGTCCGCTGCGGAAAGGGATGACAATCCCAACGGTTACCTACACCATGGGCGGCATGTCGTTTTCCGACGACACGTGGGTACTCGACCGCGTCGACGGCGAGCAGCACACCTTCCTTGCGCACGCACTCTCCCTGGCCGCCCTGCACGGCCCCGGCCCGTGGCCCGGCGGCGGTACTCCGCTTCCGGATGAGTCCTCCAACCAGGAAGGGCCCCGGTTCGCGGCCGGTGCCATGGACGGCATCCAAACCCATCACTTCGGGATCAGTCCGGACCCAGCCGCTGTAACGGCGGTGGCCGACGAGATCACCACGCTGGTGACCGGCGACCCCGACACCGCAGCCGCGGTACGCCTCCACGACCGACTCGCCGAGCTCACGGCGATTGACATCGCCGACGATCTCAGCACTGAGCTGGAGTTCCGTCTTCTCCCCTACCCGCGGGTACGCACGCTGGCGCGGTGGCTGGTCGAGCACGGCACCCGGCGGGAGGCGGTGAAACTGGGTCTGGTCCTGCTCGGCCTCACCGGTGACGAACGCGACCGTGACCTTCTCCTGCTGATGGGCACCCTGGAAGAGTTCACGCTCTTCGCCTTGATTGCCCTCATGCGTACCCAACCTGATCCCCCGGAACGGATCGCCTACCTTCTCGCACGTCGCGTCTCCGGCTGGGGCCGCATCCACGCCGTGGAACGCCTCAGCAACTGCGACGACCCGGAGATCCAGACGTGGCTGCTGCGCGAGGGCTTCCGCAACGAGGTCATGAACGAGTACCTCGCTCATCTCGCCGCCACGACCGGGCACCTGTATGAGGCCCTACTCGCCGACCAGGTCGACGACGCCCTCCTCGACAGCGCCGGGGACATCCTCACGGCGCTCGCTGACGGCGACGGCGGACCCGCGGCCGGGCTGTCCGACTACGACGAGGCGCTGCCGACGCTGCGCCGATACGCGGACCTGGTTCCTGACCGGCCGCCCACGATTCAGCGGCTGCGGACGCTCCTGACGATCAGGAACTACCTCCAGCAGCGTGAGACCTTCCCGGAATCGTGGTCGGCTGAGAAGGCCGCGGCGCTGCGGGACCGGTACGCCGACCTCGTCAGCGATCAACGGTGGCGTTCGTTGGTTACCGAGCATTTGGCCGACCCGTCCCACGCCACCTTTGACGCTGTGCTCTGGGCTGCCCAGGAACTCGGCATACGGCCGTTCCCGCAGGTGCGGGCGCGCATAGAGGCATCGCCCCTGGACCACTACGCGTGGCAATGCGCGTGGGAGCTCGCGGAGCCCAGCGAGGCGACGGCGCTCGCCGACCACGCCCAGCGCGTCATCCTCGCCTTCTCATCCGATCGGGAACCGTCGGATGCTTCACGGTCCGCGCGGGAACAGCACGGTCAGACGGAGCCGCCCAATCCGATGGTCCTGCGGGAGTTGAAGGCCCTCATCCTCAGAGGACTGAAAAGGTTCCCTGGCGTAGGAGTGCCGCTCATTCTGAACGGCCTGGACGACGATCAACCATCGGTCCGCGGGGCCGCGGTCGACGCCGTCATGGCCTGGCCGGTGGAGGCCGTACCGGACGAGGTCATCGACGCGGTCCGGCGCATCCGGAGGCAGGAATCCCGTCCTCAGATCACCGAGGCGATGGACGCCCTGCTGGCCCGCTGCGCCTCCGCCAACTGACCGCTGCCACGCCGTGCTCGTGGCGACAGCGCGGCGGTTCCCGCACTGTCGCGGCTGCCTACGTGCCTACGGCGTACCGCCGCTTCCCCAGCCCGGAACCGGCCCGCCCTTGTCTTTCCTGGGTCGGGACGCCGTGCTGTGCACACGCCCGCAGGCACGCTAGATATCTGGACGGCGTATCCAGGTTCTTACTCGGACGCCTCGTCATCGGGCAGATCGATGACGGTGTTGCTGTCTTGCTCGTAGAGGGCGACGACGCGCGTACCGTCGGGCGAGAGGGAAGGCGACGCGAACCAGCCTTCGGCGATCGCACGCACCTCCCCGTCGCGCAGGTCAACCAGCCACAGGCCTTCCTCACCCTCGTACGAAGCGGCGACCACCGCCTCATCACGGTCGTTAAAGACCGTCATGCCGTTCACGTCTCTGAACCCGCTCGCCACCACCTCGGGCTGGTCAACATCGGGTTCAGCACACCGGCACAGCGCCCACTCGTACACCGGCTGGTTGTGCTCGCCGTACTCCACTGGGATCCCGTCGGTCGCCATCACAACGAGTTCGCCGGTTCTGAGCAGATGTGGCCAGTCCATCGCGCCGACGTCCTGGCACTCGGTTTCGGGATCCGCCAGCAGCGCATCCGGACGCCAGGTGTGGTTCCCGATCGTCACCTCGTGGGGGAACTCCCCGACACCGTGCTCCACAGTGAACGGCGCGATGGCTGTGCAGTGCGCATAGCCACTCCAATCCACCGCAAAGCCACGCGTCATGGTCGAATCTAGGGCCACATCATCTACCCCTTGGATGAGCACGGTCTCCTGATTCCGTGTCAGATCCCAGATGCTGATGCCCAACTGGTTATCAGGGCCGGCGCACCCCCACCTCATGCCCAGCCGACCGTCCGGGTAGCTCCGCAACCACGCGATTCCACCCCCGCAGTCCTCAGGCAATGCCACGCGTTCGGGCTCGTTCTCTCCATCGGGACTCACTCGCCACAGAAAGTCAGGCGCGTCAGAGATCCCGTCGTCTGTCTCGTGCCATGAGAAGTAGACATAGCCGTCCGCGTGCCACACGCCTGCGGACCCGGCTCCGTCCGGGGTTTTTAACTCCTCACCGGGAGGTCCCTATAACACCACTGCCCAGCCGGCCACCTCCATCAGCACAGCCAACACCACCGCCGCCACACCGACAGCACCCCGCTGCCGCACGGGTAACAGTCGTTTCATCTCGACGATTCACTCCACGGCCGGGAACGCGATCTTCAGCTCAAAAGTCTCAGTTGTTTCCATCGCACCGCAGACATCTGGAAAACATATCGATCGCTACGACGGCGGTGGGGTCAACGAGAGGGTCATTCATTCGACAGCACCCGTAGTGCCGGCAGCCTGGTTACGACCTGATCACTCCGAGCGTCGACATGACCTTCTGTGGTTTACGCAGGTCGGCCACCCAGTACCCCTACCACACGACTGAACAGCCTTAAGAAGGCAAGGAGGCTTGCCTCTATCTAAGCTACTTAGCGAGTTGGCTTGAACAGATCGCTCTGTAGCTCAGGAAGAGCTACAACGTGTGCACCCTCATAAGCAGGTAGGGACAGGGATCGATACATTGCTACCCTACCCCCCAAAGGCCCATGCTATAAATATCTCTTCTAAGTCTGGACCGCTATATAAGTTAATCCATTTATCGGATACACCCACAGCGCTGCTTCTCGGGTCGGTCGTGAACACCAACGCGCCATTGTCAAGCAGTGTCGGATCTCGAGCGAGGCCCATACCCGTGCAGTGCGCTCCCTGAGCGGCCTGCAATGGCGCATCAAGCTACCACGAGACGTGATCGATCTCGATCTCTTCAGGAAGCGAACCGATTCCTTCACCTACGCGGAAAGGCGCGATACCGGTACAGTAATCACCACCGTGCGCCACATACCCCGTCGCCATGGCAGAGTCGAGCGTGACATCGGTAGCTCCCTCTACCAAAGGCGTCGCCCTGTCGGTGGCGATTATCCCATAACGCCACCTCTCTACGGCCATCATCACACACCCAACCCGGCGCCAACCGCCCATCAGGCATGCTGCGCAGATTCCGCTCCCGGGCCTCAGGGCAACCCTCCGGCAACGGGACCCACTCCGCTTCTCCCCCTGGACGTACCCGCCATATCTCACTGGGCGCCGTGGTATCGGAATTCTCCACCAATATTCGGTCTACATAGATATACCCATCGGTGTGCCACAGCAGCGAGCGCCACTGCCCATCAGGTAAATCCAGCCGCTCCCCCGGTCCTTCGCACCCCGCCACAAGATAAACAGACACAAATAACACGACAACGGATACTACCGAGGACAGCCTCGTTCTCTTCGCTCTTGTGGTGTGAGCGCTATGAGCGCAGGTCATGAGACGCCACCCCCTCTCCCTTGCGCTCACCTCGATGCCCATCCCCGCTTGTTGCCCTTCTGTCGGCTCAGCGCCTCTTGTTTCTATGAAGCAAGACGCCTCAGAGCTGACCTGTGATTGCGTTGGTTGCCGAAGGAGACGGAGATATTTGGACGGAGATATATCGCCAGAAACGAGGCTACGTTGAGGGCGACAAGCGGCAGCTAACCACCCGTCAACGACGCCCGATATGATCGATATTCGCCGGAATTACCCTCTTTCTCCTTCGCACGTGTCGATCAGGCTGGGATGACACATCCGCCGATCATGCTCAATGTCGCGAGTATGAGCGGGAGGGCGGACCGAAGGAGCACCGCACTCAGCACACAGATGGCTGCTATCGCCACAAGGATTAGCCATAAACGCGCCGTCTTACTGGCCGCTTCTGCCGCCCTGGCCCTCCTTACCGCCCCTGTGCGCGTGCTTCCCTGATGCCATCTCAGTATGGCCTAGAGGATGAAAAGAACAAGATCCAGATAAGACGCGATAAGATGCGGCGACCGCCGGGCGCCTACGCGCCTAAAGCGACGCAGGATCCGCGCCCGACGGTCACGGCTGACGGTGAGGTCGGGTGGTCTTACGCCTCCTCTGGAACGTAGATACGGCTCCCTGAGGCAACGAACTGCTCGGACTTCTCCCGCATCCCGATCTGAATCAGCTCGTCGGGTGTCACTCCTGAGGCTTCAGCCTTCGCCCGCAGATCCTGGGTGATCTTCATGGAGCAGAACTTCGGGCCGCACATCGAGCAGAAATGCGCGGTCTTCGCAGGAGCCGCCGGCAGGGTCTCATCGTGGTACGCCCGCGCGGTGTCCGGATCCAAAGCCAGGTTGAACTGGTCCTCCCACCGGAACTCGAACCGGGCTTTGCTCAGTGCGTCATCCCACTCCTGGGCCTTCGGGTGCCCCTTGGCCAGGTCCGCCGCGTGCGCGGCGATCTTGTACGCGATGACGCCAGCCTTCACATCTTCGCGGTTAGGCAAGCCCAGGTGCTCCTTGGGCGTGACGTAGCAGAGCATCGCGGTGCCATACATGGCGATCATGGCGGCACCGATGGCCGAGGTAATGTGGTCGTACGCCGGCGCGACATCCGTAGCCAGCGGGCCGAGGGTGTAGAAGGGCGCCTCGTGGCACCACTCCTGCTGGAGGTCCACGTTCTCCTTGATCTTGTGCATCGGCACGTGGCCCGGCCCTTCGATCATGACCTGGACATCGTGCTCCCAGGCGATCTTCGTCAGCTCGCCCAGGGTGCGTAGCTCCGCCAACTGCGCCTCATCGTTGGCGTCGGCGATGGAGCCTGGCCGCAGCCCATCCCCGAGGGAGAACGCGATGTCGTACGCGGCGAAGATCTCGCACAGCTCCTCAAAGTGCGTGTAGAGGAAGTTCTCCTCATGGTGGGCCAGGCACCAGGCGGCGAGGATCGAACCGCCTCGGCTGACGATGCCGGTCACCCGGTTCACCGTCAGAGGGATATAGGCCAGTCTGACTCCAGCGTGGACAGTCATGTAGTCCACACCCTGCTCGGCCTGTTCGATGACGGTGTCCCGGTACACCTCCCAGCTCAGCTTCTCAGGGCGACCGTCCACTTTCTCCAGTGCCTGGTAGATGGGGACGGTCCCCACTGGCACCGGGCTGTTACGGATGATCCACTCACGGGTGGTGTGGATGTGTGGGCCGGTCGACAGGTCCATCACCGTGTCCGCGCCCCACCGGGTGGCCCACTGCATCTTCTCCACCTCCTCGGCGATAGAGGAGGTGACCGCGCTGGTGCCGATGTTGGCGTTGACCTTCACCAGGAAACGCCTACCGATGATCATCGGTTCGCTTTCCGGGTGGTTGACGTTAGCGGGCAGGATGGCGCGTCCGGCGGCGATCTCCTCACGCACTACCTCGACGGGCAGGCCTTCCCGGATCGCGACGAACTCCATCTCTGGGGTCACGATGCCTGCCCGCGCGTACGCCAACTGGGTGGGGCGTGCCCCGGCACGGCCCCGCAGCGGTACCCGACGTGGGCCGCGGAACTCGGGGAGCTCGCCGCGGCGGCGACCGTCGTCGCGGGGATCCGGTGCCCGTCCGGGGTACTCCTCCACGTCACCGCGTTCCCGGATCCACGCCTCCCTCAGCGGAGGCAGACCGTACTCGGGGTCGCTTCCCGGCCCGGAGGTGTCGTACAGCCGCACCGGCGGGTTGTCGCCGGTCAGTGTGACCTCGGTGAACGGGACCCGCACGTCCGGCCTGCTGCCGGTGACATATACCTTGCGTCGGGCGTTCATCGAGACTCCTTCCCAGAGAGCACGGATGGGGTACGCGGTGCGGACAGTCCCGGTACGCGCACGGCGTGGTTCACCGGTCCCCGTCCACCCCCGAGCCGCCACGTTGCGGCCGATCGAAGCGCCGCGGTCAGGTACTGTTTGGCGTCGGCCAAGGCCACCGGAAGCGGACATCCTGCCGCTAACCGGGCGGTGATGGCTGATGCGAAAGTGCACCCGGTGCCGTGCGTGTTCTCCGTGGGCACCCGGGGTGTGCGCAGGTATGAGATCCGACCGTCGTGCCAGACCACATCGACGGCCTCATCACCGTTGAACGTCGCGTGTCCGCCTTTGAGCACCACGCATTCCGGGCCGCGCTGGGCGAGTTCCCAGGCCGCCTCGGCCGCGTCGTCCAAGGATTCGATCTTCTGACCAAGGAGGACCGTGGCCTCGGGCAGGTTCGGTGTCACGACGCGGGCATGGGGAAACAACAGCTCCAGGTACGCGGCTGGCCCGTCCTCATACAGCGGATCCCCACTGGCCGCCACGAGCACCGGGTCGACCACCAGGTTCGGTAACCGGCCGTTCGCGGCCCAGGCGGCGACCGCGGCGACGATCGTGGAGTTGGCGAGCATGCCGGTTTTGACGGCGGCTACCGGGAGGTCCGAGCAGACCGCGTCGATCTGCGCGTCCACAAAGGACGGCTCCAGGGCGACGACCCCGGTAACGCCTCGGGTGTTCTGGGCGGTCACCGCGGTGATCACCGACGTTCCGAACACCCCGAGCGCGGCGAATGTCTTCAGGTCGGCCTGAATCCCGGCTCCCCCACCGGAGTCTGAGCCGGCGATGGTGAGCGCTACGGGTGGTTGCCCCGTAGGCTGAGGCGTCGACGCGTCCGACGACGCGTCGTGGGGCTCGGTGCCGGGCACGGTTATGCCACCTCCTTTACCAACGCCGCGACCGTGGCGGCTGGGTCGGTTGACCTCATGACCTCGCCCATCACGGCGACGCCGGCAACCCCGGCCGCCAGACACGCCGCGGCTTCCCGAACGGTCACCCCACCCAGCGCGTACACCGGCAGTCGGGTACGCGCGGTGAGCCGCTCCAGGCCTGCCAGCCCCAGCGGGGGTCCGTATCCGGGTTTGGACGGTGTCGGGAAGATCGGTGAGAGCGTCACGTAGTCCACGCCGTCCGCCTCCGCCGCCGCGAGCTCCGTCGCGTTGTGGCACGAGCGGCCGACCAGGCGTGGGCGCGGTGTGGGCACCGGGGCGCCCGCGGGTAGGTGCACCCCGTGTGCTCCCCACTCACTGTGGACTTCATGCCTGTCTCCTGCGCCGCTCTGCGTACGCCCGGGGTCATCCGTCTGCCGCCCCGTCGGGGTGGCCGGGGGCGTGGGAAGGGCGAGGAGGAGCGTTCCGCCTACAGGGGCTAAGAGCGCGGCGAGTCTGGCGGCTAAGGCGCGCCGGTCCGCGTACCCCAGATCCTTCTCCCGAAGCACGACGGCGCGCGCTCCGCCGTCGATCGCCGCGGCGACCACGTCGGGCAGTGGCCGCCGGGCCTGACGCCGGTCGGTCAGCAGCAGAAGCCGCGGCAGCACCCTGACCGCAGCGTCGGTGGCGTCCCCAGAACCGGATGACCGCACACCGGGGGCGGCGGTATCACCGGCGCTGGAGTCGACGCTCCCGACACCCGTTGGGTGAGCCCCGGGCGTCGGGGACGTCACAGCTGCGCCATCCCCTCGAAGCTGGTGGAGGCGGTGGCGTACAGCCGACGCGGGATACGCCCCGCCAGGTACGCCAGCCGGCCGGCGGTCACGGCGTGCCGCATCGCGCGGGCCATCACGGCCGGCCGCTCCGCACGGGTGACGGCTGACGCCAGCAGCACCCCGTCGCAGCCCAACTCCATCGCCAGCGCCGCGTCCGAGGCTGTCCCCACCCCGGCGTCGAGGATCACCGGGATGCTGATCTGTTCTCGGATGATGCGCAGGTTGTAGGGGTTACGGATTCCCATGCCGGACCCGATCGGCGCGCCCGCCGGCATCACCGCGGCGCATCCGGCGTCGGCGAGTCGCCGCGCCAGTACCGGATCGTCGTTGGTGTACGGCAGCACCGTGAAGCCGTCGGCTACCAGTTGCTCAGCGGCGTCGACCAGCTCCACTGGGTCCGGGAGCAGGGTGCGGTCGTCCCCGATCACTTCGAGTTTGATCCAGGTGGTGTCGAACGCCTCCCGCGCCAGGTATGCGGTGCGCACCGCCTCCCGGGCGGTGAAGCAGCCGGCCGTATTGGGCAGCAGGCGTACCCCGCACCGTTCGACGACGTCCAGCAGGGAGCCGGGTGCGTTCGGGTCGATCCGACGCAGCGCCACCGTCACCATCCCGGTCCCGGACTCCCGGATCGCCTCCTCGAGGACCGAGAGGCTGGGGGCGCCGCCGGTGCCCAAGATCAGCCGGGATTCCAGCTTCACGCCGGCGATGACGAGCGCGTCCTCGTCCATCGCGGCTTTCCCCAAGGCCGAGGAGCCGGCGGATATGGACGGAGCCGCGGTGTCAGATACACCGGCCGCGTCCGCCACGGCGACCGCCTCCATCGTGTCAACTCGGTCGGCCATGTCAGCCTCCCTGCGCAGCGGTGAGGACCTCAACCTGGTCGCCCTCGGCGAGCACCCGCGAATCCCAGGTGGCACGCGGTACCACCGCGCCGTTGACCGCCACGGCGACACCTCGTGGGTCGGAGATCAGGCCATTCAGCACCGTCGCCACCGTGCTGTCGGCGGGCAGCTCCCGCTCGTCACCGTTGAGTCGGATCTTCATCGCCTTCCTCCTCCTTCAGCGGTCCAGCGACCTTCCGGGGTTGTGACGCGGGGAACCGTCGGGGATCAAAATCCGCGATCACCTCTGGGATGTCCCCCTTCGTCAGCACGTGGGCCAGCGCATCCGCCGTGACCGGTGTGAGCAGCACACCGTGGCGAAAGTGGCCGGTGGCGACGACGACTCGGTCGTCAAGCCGCCCGAGCAGGGGAGCGTTGTCGGGGGTGCCGGGCCGCAGTCCAGCGATCGCCTCGACGAGCTGGTACTCGGTCAGCTCCGGGACTAAGTCGGTGGCGGCCCGCAGCAGCTCGTACACCGCGCCAGCGGTGACGGTGACGTCATGGCCGCGCTCTTCGGCGGTGGCGCCCACCACGACCTCACCGTCTAGGCGCGGCACCAGGTAGACGATTCGCCCGTCCACGAAGCCCCGCAGCACCCGGCTGAAACCCGGGCTGCCGTCGGGGGCGCGTAACCGCAGGATCTGGCCCTTGACCGGGCGTACCGGAAGGCCGGTCAGGTCCGCTGAGGCGCATCCGGCCGCCACCACGATCTGTCCGGCGGTGATCTCATCCAGGCGCCGCACTCGACGATGGTCGATACGGACCCCAGCGGCGAGCGCGGCGGCCCGTAGCGCCGTCACCAGCCGCCGCGGATCCACCTGGTGATCGTCTGGTGTGGACACCGCTGCCCGGATCCGGGGCGATAGCGCGGGTTCGAGCGTCCGTGCCTGGCGCGGCCGAAGCGGGAGGGCCGGCAGTCCCAGAGAGGTGTGGTACGCCCATGCCCGATCCAACTCGCGTTTGTCGTCATCGGTCAGCGCCACCACCAGGGTGCCGTCGGTGCGGTACCCGATGTCCTGCCCTGTGGCCTCGGTCAGCTCCTCCGCGAAGGACGGCCAGCGGGCGGCTGAGGCCAGCAGCAGGCCGCGTAACCGGTCCTCTCCGAAGTGGCTTTCATTGATCGGGGCGAGCATCCCCGCGGCTGCGTGAGAGGCGCCTGATCCGGGTGCCGGATCCAGCAGCGTGACCGTCATCCCCCGTTGGGCGGCGCGCCAGGCTATGGCCAGTCCGATGACACCGCCTCCGATCACCGTAACATCGGGAGTCATCACGCCGCTCCGGCCGCCGCGCCCCCTCCTTCGGCTCTCCCGTCATCGGGTGCTCGTGCCGCCGCCTCAATGGCGCGGAGCAGGCGGACCGTCGCGTCGTACGGTTCAGCGGCCTCCGAGATCGCGCTCACCACGGCGACTCCGTACGCGCCCGCGGCGATCAGGGCAGCGGCCCGGTCAGCGGTGATCCCACCGATCGCGATCACCGGCACCGGCACCGCCCGCGCCACGGCCGCCACACCCTCAACTCCGATCGCCGCCGGCAGGCCGTCTTTGGTCGCGGTCGCGTACGCCGGCCCGACCCCCAGGTAGCTCGCGCCGGCCGCGACATGCGCCGTGCCGGTGTCGGGGTCGCGGGCCGTGGCGCCTAGAACCGCTGACTCTCCCAGAACGCGGCGGGCAGCCACCACCGGCAGATCGTCGGCGCCGACATGCCCTCCGTGCGCGCCTGCCGCCACCGCCACATGCAGCCGGTCGTTGACGAGGCAGACCGCGTCGTACCTGGTACAGAGCTCCAACACCCGGAGGGTGAGCTGGTACGCCTCGCGATCGGTCAGGTGATCCTCCGGCCGGACCTGAATGGTCCTGACCCCCGCGGCGAGCGCGGCCTCCACCACCGGAATCGGATCCCGCCCGGGGCGGGTATCGGTGATCAGATGCAGTCGTCCGAACCGGCCGCCTGCGGGAAGGCGCAGCCCATCCCTGGGCGCGGCCGGGCTGGTGGCCCCAGTCATCGCTCTCCTCTTCCTGCGCCGGTATGACCCGGATCAGGTTCAAACGGTCGGGGGCTACGGCCCCCCTCTCAGCCCGGCACACCGGGCTCCCGTGGGTTGCTTCCTTGGACGCTACCCCGGCTTTCGACCCGGCACAACGTTCTGGTGCCGAGGAAAGCCGAGGTCTCACACCTCGCCGCGCGTTAACCACAATGGGCGGCGGATGGCCTTGCCGGTTTTACGCCGCCTTCTCCTCCCACACCGGTTCCGGGCTTTCGTAAACCTCACCGTCGCCGCCAAACACCAGGTAGCGGTTGAATCCGCGGGCGAACCACCGGTCGTGCGTGACCGCGATGACGGTTCCCTGGAACCCCTTGAGCCCTTCCTCCAACGCGTCGGCGCTGTCCAGGTCGAGGTTGTCGGTCGGCTCGTCCAACAGCAGCAGCGTCGCACCCGACAACTCCAACAGCAGCACCATGAAACGCGCCTGCTGGCCTCCTGACAGGGTGTCGAAGGTCTGCTCCGCTGCGGCGGCCAGCTCATACCGGCTCAGGGCGCTCATCGCCGCTGACCGCTCCATCCCCGGCCGCTGCCCGTCGCCGTGCCACAGAATCTCCCACAACGTCCGACCGTTGAGATCAGGACGGTCATGGGTCTGGGAAAAGTGCCCCGGCCGGATCCGCGCCCCCAGACGCGCCACCCCGCTGAACGCCACCGGTTCCAAAGGTGGGCCGCCCGCCAACGGGGTCACGTCCTCAACCGACTCCGATCCCCCCAACGCCAACAGCCGTAGGAAATGCGATTTCCCGGTCCCGTTGGCGCCCAGCACCGCGACCCGGTCGCCGTACCAGATCTCGATATCGAAGGGGTACGTCAGGCCTTCCAGCTCCAGTCCTTCACAGACCACGGCGCGTTTGCCGGTACGCCCGCCGGTGAGCCGGATCCGGATGTCTTGCTCCTTGGGGCGTGCCGGCGGCGGTCCGGCCTCCTCGAATTTGCGCAGCCGGGTCTGGGCGGCCTGGTAGCGGCTGGCCATGCCGTCGTGGTACGCGGCTTTCTGCTTGTACATCGCCACCAGCTGTTTGAGCTTGGCGTGCTCCTCGTCCCACCGACGCCGCAGTTCGTCCATCCGCTCATGCCGAGCGCGGCGGGCCTCATGCCAGGTGGCGAACCCACCCCCGTGGATCCATACCGTGCCGCCCTCCAAGGTCACGATCTGGTCGGCGGTACGCGCGAGCAGCTCCCGGTCGTGGCTGACATACAGCACGCTCTTGCCGCTTTCCCGCAGCTGCTCCTCCAGCCACCTCTTATGTGGCACATCCAGGAAGTTGTCCGGCTCGTCGAGCAGCAGCACCTCTTCAGGGCCGCGCAGCAGCAGCTCCAGCGCGAACCGTTTCTGCTGTCCCCCTGACAGGGTGCTCAGGCGTCGCTCCCGCACCTCCTCCCAGGGGTGTCCCAGGGCGCTGACCGCGGCGGTGTCGAAGAGCACCTCCGCGTCGTAACCTCCCACCTCACCCCAGGTCGCTAGCGCCTCCGCGTACCGCATCTGGGCTTTCTGCGCCGCGGTGCTCAGGCGCCCGCGGCGCTCCGCTGTGACCATGGCCTGCTCCGCCTGACGCAACCGCTCCCCAGCCACACGGACCGGCTCGGAGGCCATCGACAACGCAACATCCGCCAGGGTTGGATCCTGATCCCGGGAGGCGAGCATCTGCCGCATCACCCCGAGCCCACCAGAACGGACCACCGTCCCGATATGGGGTGTCAGCTCCCCTGCCACCATTCGCAGCAGGGTGGTCTTACCGGTTCCGTTCGCACCGATCAACGCGACCTTGGTGCCGTCGGCGACCCGGAACGATACGTCGTGGAACAGCTCCCTACCGTCGGGCAGAACGTGTGAGACCCCGGTGACCTCGACAAACCCCATAGGAGTGGGATTGTGCTTGCCGTCATCGCTGCTGTCGCCTTAATTACCCTGACCCACAGGCCTGTCCCACAGCGGCGTCGCCTCGGCTCCTGCCGCCTCCCGTCTCGCCTCCTGCCCTGGCCTCCTGTCTTGGCCTCCTGCGCCTGCCTACTGTGCGGCCTTACCGGGTTGCACCCGCAGGACGCGGAACCCTTTCTGGCTGGCCCACCGCTGCGCGTCCCAGCCCTGCTCTTTCAGCCACTCGTGAAGTGAATCACTGCCGAGGTTACGCGCGACCACCAGCCAGGCCACCCCGTCCGGGGTCAACCGAGACAGCCACTGCTCCAGCAGGGCGTGCAGCGCCTGCTTTCCGATCCGAATCGGAGGGTTACTCCAGATCTCATCGAACCGGACATCGTCGGGCACCTCGTCGGGTGCGGCGACCACGACTTGGTCGGCGATCCTCAGCGTGTTGGCGTTCTGTTGGGTCAGCTCCCGCGCTCGGCTGTTGGTGTCAACCGCGTACACCGTGCTCCCCGGCGCCATACTGGCCAACACGCATGCGATCGGGCCGTAACCGCAGCCAAGATCCAGGTAGGTACCGGGCGTGGTCGGCAACGATGCCTTACGGAGCAGCACGGACGTACCAAGATCAAGCCGGTGTGCGGAGAACACCCCCGAATCAGTAAGCAGCCGGAATGAACGCCCCGCCACCGCAAACTCGATCACACGGCGTCGCGAAGGAGCCGCCGGCTCGTCGGTAAAGTAGTGGTCAGTCACTCTGTACCCTTGCCGCCATGACGTACGGGGACTCACGGTACGCGCCGCTGGACGAGCCTCCTCCACCGCCCCCTCCGCCACTCCGTTCACCGGGCGCGAAGATATGGGTCGGTGTCCTCGCCACCCTGTGCGTCCTCGTGGTGCTCGTCGCGTGCGCTGCGGGTGGTTACTTCCTTCTCCAGGATGATCGCTCCACCCAAGCGGTGAATGATTCCCCCTCCCCCTCGGTGTGGGTGTCAAGTTCCACCGGCCCGTCACCGGTGGCGAGCCCGACCGCACCGGTCGACATCAGCTCCCGCGAGACCGACCCGGTGCCGCTGAGCGTCGCGGAGATCTTCCCCACCGCGATCGCGGTCGTCGAAGACCCCACCACCGACGAAGTTCGGGAATACCCGGTCGTGGCCACCGAAGAACTGACCGACTGCACGTTGGCGGCCATCGGTCAACTGGTCCAAGACCTGGCCAACCTGGGGTGTACTCAGGTGATTCGGGCGGCCATGGAATCCCCGGACGGGGACTATGGTTTCACCGCCGGCCTGATCAACCTGGCGGAGCAGGGGTCCACCGAGCACTTGACGATCGAGGGCAACAGCAGCGTGTTCCTCGGGCTCCCCGCGCCCGGCGCCTCTGAAAACATCCGAGCGGTCACCACCGTGGTGTTCCCGCAGGAATACGGGCACTACCTGGCGTACCTGGTGATCTGCCGCGCGGATGGGGGCGACATCTCCGCGGACGAGCCGGGCGTGACTCAGATCGTCAGCGACATCCTGCTCACGTACCTGTTCATCCCGCTGGCCGCCCGGGAGGAGGGCTGAGGAAAGCTGAGGCTGGGTCGCCTCAACTCACTCCTGGACGGCGACCGCCTCGGCGGTGGACGACGGGAAGTCAAGCGGAACCCGGCGACGTTTGGTCAGCTGCGCGCGCGCCGCGTACTGACGGGGATCGTCGGGGTAATCAACCCTGACCAACGTCAGACCGTGCGGCGGGGCGACCGTCACCTCGTTAGCTCGTTCCTTGCGCGTCAGCAACGACCCCGGCCACGCCACTGGTCGACGCCCGTCCCCCACCGCCAGCAACGCCCCCACCAGGCTGCGCACCATGGCCTGACAAAACGCGTCGGCCGACACCGCCGCGACCAGGACCCCATCGGCCTCCCGACGCCAGTCCAACCGCTCCAGCGTCCGGATGGTGGTGGCGTTCTCCTTCCGACGGCAGTACGCGGCGAAGTCGTGCTCGCCGAGCAGCGCGGTGGCCGCCTGCCGCATCGCTTCCTCATCCAAAGGACGCGGCCACACCAGGGTGTCGCGGCGCCGTAACGGCCACACGCCCCAGGGAGCGTCGGTCACCCGATATTCGTAGTGGCGCCGCAACGCCGAAAACCGGGCATCGAACTCGTCAGGGACCTGACAGACCGCGGTGACCCGGACATCCGGCGGCAAGATGCCCGCCAGCCGCCGCAACAGCGAATCGTGGTACTCCCGCCACCAGGCGTCGGGGACGTCCAGGTGGCAGACCTGCCCGGTGGCGTGGACCCCCGCGTCGGTCCGGCCGGCCACCGTCAGGCGCGGCGGTTCACCGAGCAGACGGCCTAACCCGTCCATCAGCACCCCCGCCACGGTGCGCTGGTCTGGTTGGAACGCCCAGCCGGCGAAGTCGGAACCGTCATAGGCGATATCCAGCCGTAGCCGCACCGTCGTCCCCTCCACGGCCCCTCCCGGTGCTCGTCCCTATACGAACTCATACGAAGACGGGTCTGTGGCTCCCTGACTACCCGGGAGGCCACAGACCCGTCTTGTGGTCGTACGCGCTCAGGACTTGTCGCTGTCCTTACCGGCCTCGCCGGCCTCCTCGGCCTGCTCAGCGGAGTCGGAGTCCGCAGCCGACGCCGCGGTGGCCTCGTCCTCCTCGCCGGCCAACGCGGCCACCGTGTCCTGCCGCTCCCGCTGACGGTCAGCGGTCCGGCGGTCGGTGTCCGCTGGCTGCGTGGTCTCCAGCTCCTCCACGAGCTCGATCATCGCCATCGGGGCGGCGTCGCCGCGCCGCGGCCCGAGCTTGGTGATCCGGGTGTAGCCTCCCGGCCGGTTGCTGTAGCGCGGGGCGATCTCGGCAAACAGCGAGTGGACCACGTCCTTGTCCCGCAGCACGGCCAGCGCCCGACGGCGCGAGGACAGGTCACCGCGCTTGGCGACGGTCACCAGTCGCTCGGCGAACGGCCGCAGACGCCGCGCCTTGGCCTCAGTCGTCCGGATCCGGCCGTGCCGGAACAGCGAGGTGGCGAGATTCGCCAATATCAGCTGCTCGTGGGCGGGGCTGCCGCCGAGACGGGCTCCCTTGGTGGGCTGGGGCATTGTCGAAGCTCCTAGCGTGTGTCGAACCGCAGGCCGTGCGGTTAGAGCTGCTCAGTTTCCCGGAAGTCCTCGCCGTCGTAGTCAGAGTCGGCGAACGAGTCGACCACGTGAGCCGGGTCGAAAGCCGGCGCAGAATCCTTGAGGCTGAGCCCCATCGCGGCGAGCTTGAGCTTGACCTCGTCGATGGACTTCTGACCGAAGTTACGGATGTCCAGCAGATCGGCCTCGGTACGGCTGATCAGCTCACCCACGGTGTTGATGCCCTCGCGCTTGAGGCAGTTGTAGGACCGGACCGTCAGGTCCAGCTCCTCAATGGGCAGAGCCAGGTCGGCGGCCAGCTGCGCATCCTGCGGCGAAGGACCGATGTCGATACCTTCGGCGTTCTCGTCCAGTTCGCGGCACAGCCCAAACAGCTCGACCAGCGTCGAACCCGCCGAGGCAAGCGCGGTCCGCGGGCTGATGGACGGCTTGGTCTCGACGTCGATGATCAGCTTGTCGAAGTCGGTCCGCTGCTCGACACGGGTCGCCTCCACGCGGTAGCTCACCTTGAGCACCGGGGAGTAGATCGAGTCCACCGGGATGCGGCCGATCTCCTGACCTGGCTGCTTGTTCTGGGCTGCGCTGACGTACCCGCGGCCCCGCTCGACGACCAGCTCCATGTCCAGCCGGCCCTTGCTGTTGAGGGTGGCCAGCCGCAGTTCGGGGTTGTGCACGTTGACGCCAGCCGGCGGCTGGATGTCCCCGGCGGTCACCTCACCGGGCCCCTGCTTGCGCAGGTACATGGTGACCGGCTCGTCGTGCTCGGAGCTGATGCACAGCTCCTTGATGTTGAGCACCAGCTCAACCACGTCCTCCTTCACACCGGGGATCGTGGTGAACTCGTGCAGTACTCCGTCGATCTTGATGCTGGTGACGGCAGCACCGGGGATGGAGCTGAGCAGGGTACGCCGCAGCGAGTTGCCCAGGGTGTATCCGAAGCCCGGCTCCAGGGGTTCGATGACGAACCGCGACCGGGTTTCGTTGATCGGCTCCTCGGTGAGCGTCGGCCGCTGGGTGATAAGCACGTGTTCCTCCAGTTGTCGGGCGCCCGCCATATGACGCCACAACGATGACCGGGTCGGCTGCCCCGGGGTACAGGGCGCACCCCGGGGACATACCCAGTCCTATTACCGCGAGTACAACTCGACGATGAGCTGCTCCTGAACCGGCGTGTCGATAACCTGCCGGGTGGGCAGCGAGTGAACCAGAATCTTCATCTGGCTGGAAATGACCTCCAGCCACGACGGCACAGTCCGGTTGCCGGCCTCCGCCCGTGCCACCACGAACGGGGTCAGCTCACGGGACTTCTCCCGCACCTCAATGATGTCGTGCGGGGTGACCAGGTACGAGGGGATGTTGACCTTACGGCCGTTAACCAGGAAGTGGCCGTGACGCACCAGCTGCCGCGCCATGTCACGGGACTTGGCGAAGCCAGCGCGGTAAACCACGTTGTCCAGCCGGGACTCCAGAATCTGGAGCAGGTTCTCACCGGTCTTACCGGGGCGCCGGTTGGCCTCCTTGTAGTACCGGTAGAACTGCTTCTCCAGCACGCCATATACGCGGCGGGCCTTCTGCTTCTCCCGCAGCTGCAGCAGGTACTCAGTCTCCTTGGGCCGGGCGCGCCCATGCTGACCGGGCGGGTAGGGCCGGCTCTCCACAGGGCACTTCGGGCTCTCGCACTTAGCGCCCTTGAGGAACAGCTTCATCTTCTCGCGCCGGCAGCGGCGGCAGTCAGCTCCAGTGTCGCGGGCCATGTCTCGTTACTCCTCCGCTACCTTTCAGACCCGACGCCGCTTGGGCGGACGGCAACCGTTGTGAGGCTGTGGAGTGACGTCCTGGATCGAACCGACCTCCAGACCGGCGGCGGTCAGGGAGCGGATCGCGGTCTCCCGCCCCGAACCCGGCCCCTTCACGAAGACGTCGACCTTGCGCATGCCGTGCTCCATGGCCCGGCGCGCGGCGGCCTCGGCGGCCAGCTGCGCGGCGAACGGGGTCGACTTACGCGAGCCCTTGAAGCCGACCTGACCCGACGAGGCCCAGGAAATGACGTTGCCGGCCGGGTCGGTGATCGACACGATCGTGTTATTGAACGTGCTCTTGATATGGGCGTGTCCGTGAGAGACGTTCTTCTTTTCCTTACGCCGGACCTTCTTCACACCGGCGCGTGCCTTAGGCGGCATACCTCTCGTGATCTCCTCGCTGCGCTTCTCGCCGAACCGCCGACGGCGGACCGACGCGCGATCAAATCATGTCCTAGGTGCGCCCCACGAATGGGACGCACCGGGTCACTACTTCTTACCTGGCTTCTTCTTACCGGCCACGGTCCGCTTGGGTCCCTTGCGGGTCCGAGCGTTCGTACGCGTCCGCTGCCCGCGGACCGGCAGTCCACGACGGTGCCGGATGCCCTGGTAGCAACCGATCTCGATCTTGCGCCGGATGTCCGCGGCAACCTCACGCCGCAGGTCACCCTCGACGCGGTAGTTGGCCTCGATCCAGTCCCGGAGCTTGATGACCTCTTCGTCGGTGAGGTCGCGGGCACGCTTGTTGGGGTCGATGCCCGTCTGCGCGCAGGTCTCCCGCGCGCGGGTACGGCCAATGCCGTAAATGTACGTAAGCGCGATCTCCAGCCGCTTCTCGCGAGGGAGATCAACGCCGACCAGACGTGCCATGGCGGGCGTACTCCTCGTATCCCTCCGGAGGTCTGTGCCCGTCCCCTCCCCAACTCCAGATCTCCGATCCGGGACGCGTACCGCGTCGGATCCGGATCGCCTGATCCGGAGGGGGCCCCGGCCTCCGTCCGGGGGTGGACCGCGGGGCTACCGCGGGTGGAACGAGCCTGTCTTCAGTTGTCAGCCCTGGCGCTGCTTGTGGCGGGGGTCAGCGCAGATGACCATGACCCGCCCGTGACGGCGGATCACCCGACACTTGTTGCAGATCTTCTTAACGCTCGGCTTGACCTTCACGGTTGACGCCTCACTGTAGAAACACCCTCACGCACACGTGTGGGTGCGATCCGGTCGCTGGTTCGATCATGACCCTGCCCGACCAGAACAGCGTCACCGCGCCATGGACGTCAGCGTGCTGGCTGTGAGCGGGTCACGGAGCGTCCTGTCCCGTCACACAGAGAGCCCCGTCCCACCTTCCGGTCCTTCCTTCAAGGAGACCGAATGGTTAGACAGGGGTTCTCTCACTTGTAGCGGTAGACGATTCGTCCCCGGGTCAGGTCGTACGGTGAAAGTTCAACGACCACCCGGTCTTCAGGCAGGATACGGATGTAGTGCTGCCGCATCTTGCCGCTGATATGAGCCAGGACCTTGTGGCCGTTGGCGAGCTCCACTCGGAACATAGCGTTCGGTAGAGGCTCGACCACGCGACCCTCGATCTCGATGGCTCCGTCTTTCTTTGGCATGTCCTCCGCTAACCATGGTGTGTTGGGCCAGGGATGACGTACAGAGTCCCAGCCGCGGTCCACCGCTTCGTCTCACCAGGCCGCCTCAGCCATGGAAGCGCTGCATGGCCATGGCGCCCGCACCGGTGAGTGCGAACACGATGGACTGGACGCTGTGCGCCGTTTCACGAGTCTACGCGCTGGGCAGGCGTAGTGCCAACTCGGGCCGCCCATACACGACCACCAGCGCCACGAAACCAACCCGAACAGGTCGGTCTGAAACAGATATCACCCATCAGCCCAGATAATCCGGATCGCGTCACTCAGGACCAGCTATCCGAATTCCGTGAGCGTTCAGGGTCACTGGCTCAACCGTGAGCGACTCATCGACGACTCACTCGTTCGATCGCGGTCACCCCCACCAGCGCCGCGGCCGTAGGGCCCGCCACCCACATCGGCCAGAAGTACGGAACATCACCAGTACTAATGACGACTAACAGCCAGACCGTGACGTTGATTAAGACTACGGTCAACCAGACCATCCAGACCACCCGCAGCCACACCGGAAACGCACGAACTTGCGGTGTGGCCGCCTCTGTCGGCGCGGCTAAGGAAGCACCTCCCAAGCTCGTATCCCCAGATACCGAGCCGCTCAGCGCCGCAGCATCCTCCGGCCGGGTCGCCATCAGATCGGCGTACAAGGGGATCAGATCTCCATGGGTACGCGCCGCCGCCGCTCGGCTGATCCGATCGTCGTACTCCGATAGCGATAGCCGGCCCTGTTCCAGGGCCGTCTTCAGCTGCTCAATGACTCGGTCGCGATCGTCCTCCGAGACTCGCGCGTCCAATCGCTGCTCCACGTGGATTCTCCATCACCGGACAGGTCTGACCCCCTCTTCAGGATGCCACCTGGCCGGTCTGTCCAACAGCTGACGCGCGTCGGCGTATCAGACTTACTCCCACGCTTGAGCGGTTACCAGGTCACCGAGCCGTTCCCGGCCACCATCGAGCGCGGTGAGGACCCACACCCCATCAGGGCAGATCGCGACCGAATGCTCCACATGCACCGCGACCTCCCCATCGAGGGTGACGACCGTCCACCCGTCGTCAAGCTCCACGACCTCGGGGGAGCCCCGCGTGATCATCGGCTCGATCGCCAACGCCATCCCGGGCACCAGGCGCGGACCACGCCCCGGACGCCCGTAGTTGAGCACATGCGGCTCCTGATGCATCTCGGTCCCGATGCCGTGCCCGCCGTACCCCTCCACAATTCCGTACCGGCCGGAACGGCGTATCGAGGTCTCGACGGCGTGGGAGATGTCGGTGAGACGACCTCCGGCGCGGGCCGCGGCGATTCCGGCCCACATAGCGTCTTCGGCCGCCTTGATCATGGCCTGTAACTCGTCAGAGATCGTCCCCACCGGCACGGTGATCGCGGCGTCGCCGTGCCAACCGTCAAGGATGGCACCGCAGTCGATCGAGATCAGATCGCCGTCAGCCAGCACCTGGTCGGGCGAAGGGATCGCGTGGACCACCTGATCGTTGACCGAGGTGCACAAGGTAGCCGGATAGCCGTGGTAGCCCTTGAAGGACGGGATGGCCCCAGCCTCTCGGATGGTCTGCTCGGCCAGGGCATCCAGCTCCGCTGTCGAGACCCCGGGCTTGACGGCCGCGCGTACCGTCTCCAGAGTCCTGGCTACGACCAGACCAGCCGCCCGCATCCGGACGATCTGCTCTGGGGTTTTGATCTGGATCCGACGGCTACGCAACACCGGTATCTCATCCTCCATAGGAGCGCAGGGCGTCGATGGCGCGGACGGTGACGTCCTCCACCGGGCCGGTCGCGTCGATACCGACCAGCTTGCCCTGAGCGCCGTAGAAATCGATCAAGGGAGCGGTCTTATCCGCATACTCTCGGAGCCGGTTGGCGATGGTCTCCGGACGGTCGTCATCACGCTGGAACAACTCGCCCCCGCACCGGTCACACACGTCCGGATGGGTAGGCGGGTCGAACTCCATGTGCCAGATCTTGCCGCAGCCACGGCACGTACGCCGACCGGAGAGACGACGGATCACCTCATCGTCATCGACGATCAGCTCCAGGACCAGGTCCAGCCCGACCCCCAGGTCAGCGAGCATGCTGTCCAGCTCCTGGGCCTGCGGGACGGTCCTGGGGAATCCATCAAGCAGGAACCCGTCGGTCGCATCAGGCTCGGCGAGCCGGTCCCGCACCATATTGATCACGATCTTGTCCGGAACCAGGTCACCGGCGTCCATGTACCGCTTGGCCTCGCGACCTAAGGCGGTGCCTTGGGAGACATTAGCCCGCAGGATGTCTCCCGTAGAGATCTTCGGCACCGCCAGGTGCGCGGCGATGAACTCGGCCTGGGTTCCCTTTCCGGCCCCAGGGGGGCCAACGAGCACCAGTCTCATCCAACCACCCCAACGGATACAGCTACCAGGGTGGCTCCCTCCGGCGTGTTCAGTCGCTGGCTCGTCAGCCCACCCACTAGCGGAGGAACCCTTCGTAGTTGCGTTGCATAAGTTGACTCTCGATCTGTTTCACGGTTTCCAGCCCGACGCCCACGATGATCAGCACCGCTGTACCGCCGAACGGGAAGTTCTGCAAGTTACCACCGGCGAGGCTGATCAAGAGGTTGGGTAGCACCGCGATGACAGCGAGGTACAAGGAGCCTGGCAACGTGATCCGGCTGAGGATGAAGTCAAGGTACTCAGCCGTCGGTTTACCAGGCCGGATACCCGGTACGAACCCGCCGTACTTCTTCATGTTGTCCGCTACGTCGGTCGGGTTGAAGGTGATCGCGACGTAGAAGTACGTGAAGAAGATGATCAGGATGAAGTAGCTGAGGATGTAGACCCAGTCCCCTGGATCCACCAGGTGGTTCTGGAGCCAGATGATGACGGAGTTCGTGCTGTCCGGACCAGCCAATTGAGTCGCCAGCGCGGGCAGGTAGAGCAGCGACGAGGCGAAGATCACCGGGATCACACCGGCCTGGTTGACCTTCAGCGGGATGTAGGTGGAGGTGCCGCCGTACATGCGGCGCCCAATCATCCGCTTGGCGTACTGCACCGGGATTCGCCGCTGGGCCTGCTCGATGAAGATCACGCTGGTGATCACCACGAGCCCGATGGCGATCACGATGGCGAACGTCATGTTGCCCCGAGCCTGAAGGATCGACCATCCCTCAGCGGGGAGCCGCGCCGCAATACTGGTGAAGATCAGTACGGACATGCCGTTACCGACACCCCGGTCGGTGATCAGCTCACCCATCCACATGATCACGCCGGTTCCGGCGGTCATGGTGGTCACCAGGGCGATGATGGTCAGCCAGTTCGGCAAGCCGTTCTCGTACTGAGAGGTGTCCGGCACCACAGGCCACTGGTCGCACTGGTTGCCGAAGAGCTGACCAGACCGCGCCAGGGCGATGTACGCCGAGGCCTGCAGGACCGCCAAAGCTAGTGTCAGATAGCGCGTGTATTGTGTGATCTTGGCCTGACCGGACTGACCTTCCTTACGCAGCTGCTCCAAACGGGGGATCACCACGGTCAGCAGCTGCAGGATGATGCTCGCGGTGATGTAGGGCATGATGCCCAGCGCGAATACCGACAGCTGCAGCAGCGCTCCACCCGAGAACAGGTTCAGGAGCGTGAAGACCGTGGGCGTGCCCTCATCGCTGCTCTCGATGTAGTTGAGGCACTCCCGCACATTGGTGTACGAGACCCCCGGGCTGGGCAACGTCGCACCGAGCCGGTAGATCGCGATGATGAGCAGAGTAAACAGCAGCTTATTGCGCAGGTCAGGCGTACGGAACGCGCTGAGAAAGGCGGAGAGCAACTGATCCTCCTGCGCGGGCGGCCGGCGGGCGGCGGGGTGGGGTCAACGGTTGGTCAGACTAGGGACGATGAGAATCTAGTCGGACGGATGCGACTTTAACAGTCCTCGAGGGGAATGGTCAGTGCCTGAAGCCGCCGTGACCAGAGCAACACCCCGGTCACGGCGGCTTTCACTGCCTACAACTGCGTCACCGAACCGCCGGCCGCCTCGATCTTCTCCTTGGCGGAGGCGCTGAACGCGTGCGCCGACACCGCGAGCGCGATCCCGCCAAGCTCGCCCTGACCGAGCACCTTCACCGGCTGGCCCTTGCGGACCGCACCAGCCTTCACCAGCTCATCCGGTCCGACCTGGCCACCAGACGGGAACAGCTCCGCCAACCGGTCCAGGTTGACGACCTGGTAGGTGACCTTGGAGTTGTTACGGAAACCCTTGAGCTTGGGCAGCCGCATGTGGATGGGCATCTGACCACCCTCGAAGCCCGCAGGCACCTGCTTGCGTGCTTTGGTGCCCTTGGTACCCCGACCAGCGGTCTTCCCCTTAGACCCCTCACCACGCCCAACACGGGTCTTCGGCTTGTGCGCGCCGGGCGCGGGACGGAGATGGTGGAGCTTGAGCGTCATGGGGTTACTCGACCTCCTCGACCCTCACCAGGTGGGTCACG
This sequence comes from Actinomycetales bacterium, assembly GCA_002919305.1. Classification (GTDB taxonomy): domain Bacteria; phylum Actinomycetota; class Actinomycetes; order Mycobacteriales; family Micromonosporaceae; genus RSA1. Next base: position 18,972 of record PKFB01000011.1, on the reverse strand, counting down.
GTCGTGATCATCCCCCTGATCTCGGGCCGGTCTTCCTTGACGACCGCGTCGTTGATGCGCTTCAGGCCGAGCGTACGCAGCGTCTCACGCTGCTTCCGCTTGGCACCGATCGCGGATCGAACCTGGGTGACCTTCAGTCGTGCCATCGTCACGCACCTGCCCCAGCGCGCGCCGCCAGCATGGCAGCGGGCGCGACATCCTCCACCGGCAGTCCACGACGCCGCGCGACCGACTCCGGCGACTCCAACCGCCGGAGCGCCGCCACGGTGGCGTGAACGATGTTGATCGGATTGGACGAACCGAGGCTCTTGGAGAGCACATCGTGGATGCCTGCGCACTCCAGTACCGCGCGCACGGGGCCACCGGCGATCACACCGGTACCGGGGCTGGCCGGCTTGAGCAGCACAACACCCGCCGCTTCCTCACCGATCACCGGGTGCGGGATGGTGGAACCGATGCGGGGCACCTTGAAGAAGTGCTTCTTGGCCTCCTCGACGCCCTTGGCGATAGCCGCGGGCACCTCCTTGGCCTTGCCGTAACCAACACCGACGGTACCGTCACCGTCACCCACCACAACCAACGCGGTGAAGCTGAACCGACGACCGCCCTTGACTACCTTGGCGACACGGTTAATCGTGACGACACGCTCGAGGTGTGGCGTCTTCTCCGCGGTCGCGCCACCGCGACCGCCTTCACGGCGCTCCCGGCGACCCTCGCCGCCGGAACCGCCGCGGCGCTGCTGACCTGGCATTAGGCGCTTCCCTCTCGAAATAGTCCCGGGCGGACGGGGCTCACCCGGCTCATCAGATCCATCAGAAGTCCAGACCGCCTTCCCGTGCGGCGTCGGCAAGTGCGGCGATCCGGCCGTGGTAGAGGTTCCCGCCTCGGTCGAACACCACCGCATTGACCCCAGCGGCCTTCGCACGTTCCGCGAGCAATGCACCGACCCGGCGGGCCTTCGCGGTCTTGTCTCCCTCGATCCCGCGCAGGGAGGGGTCGAGGGTGGAGGCCGCCGCCAGCGTGTGACCGACGGTGTCGTCGATCACCTGCGCGTAGATGTGGCGCAGGGTGCGAGTCACCACCAGCCGCGGCCGTGCCGGGGTACCCCGTACCTTCCGGCGCACCCGGAAGTGACGGCGGGCCCGTGCAATCTTCCGCTGGGCCGCGACACCTCCGGAAGAGCGACGACGAAGCAGCTTGGCCGACATCTCACCTACCTGCCTTTCCGGCCTTGCGGCGAACGTTCTCGCCCAGGTATCGCACGCCCTTGCCCTTGTAGGGCTCCGGGGGACGAAGCTTACGGATGTTGGCAGCGACCTCGCCCACGAGCTGCTTGTCGATACCTTCGACCACGAACTGGGTAGGCCGCTCTACCCGGAAGGTCACCCCAGGTGGAGGCGACACCACAACCGGGTGAGAGAAGCCCAGCGAGAGCTCCAGGTCCTGGCCCTTGAGCTGCACCCGGTATCCCGTCCCCTGCACCTCCAGAGTACGGGTGTACCCCTGGGTGACTCCTACGATCATGTTGTATACGAGCGTCCGGGACAGCCCGTGCAGCTCCTTGGACCGCCGCTCATCGTTGGGCCGCTTCACGTAGAGCAGACCGTCCTCGCCTCGCTCTGCAGTGATCGGGTGGGCGAGGGTGTGCGTCAACTCGCCCTTGGGTCCCTTGATGGTGACCCGCGGTCCGTCAATAGTGACGTCCACCCCGTTGGGAATCTCGATCGGCTTACGTCCGATACGCGACATCGCTACGCTCCCTCACCAGACGTAGGCGAGGACTTCCCCGCCCACCCCTCGCTTGCGGGCCTGCCGGTCGGTGAGGAGTCCTTGGGAGGTGGAGATGATCGCCACCCCCAAGCCGCCGAGCACCCGCGGTAGGTCGTTGGCCTTCGCGTACACCCGCAGACCGGGCTTGGAGACCCGGCGCAGCCCGGCGATGCTCCGTTCCCGGTTCTGGCCGTACTTGAGCTCTATACGCAGGATCCGCCCGGTACGACCAGGCTCGGGCTCCAAGACGGTCCAGCCAGCGATGTACCCCTCCTGCTTGAGCAGCTCCGCGATACTCGCCTTGAGCTTGGAGTAGGGCATCGCCACATAGTCGTGGTACGCCTGGTTGGCGTTACGCAGACGCGTAAGCATGTCTGCGATCGGATCGGTCATGGTCATAAGATCTGTGAGCCTTTCTCACCGTGGTTCCTCGCGAGGCCTACGGCGATGGCAGGGCAGGGGAAGCGGGAACGTGCGGCTTACCAGGACGCCTTCCAGACGCCCGGCAGCTCGCCCCGGTGCGCCATCTCGCGGATGCACACCCGGCAGAGACCAAACTTGCGGTACACCGCCCTCGGGCGTCCGCACCGCTGGCAGCGAGTGTACGCGCGCACCCGGAACTTCGGCTTCCGCTGCGCCTTGATGATCAGCGCCTTCTTCGCCATAGCTACTCAGTTCTCCTTACGCGCGCCACTGGATCCGGAGTCCCGGAACGGGAAGCCGAGGTGCCGCAGAAGCGCACGACCTTCCTCATCGGTCGACGCGGTCGTCACCACAGTGATGTCCATACCCCGGACCCGGTCCATCCGGTCCTGGTCGATCTCGTGGAAGATCGACTGCTCGGTCACACCGAACGTGTAGTTGCCGTTACCGTCGAACTGCTGGTCCGACAGCCCCCGGAAGTCCCGGATACGAGGCAGGGCGATCGACAGCAACCGGTCCAGGAACTCCCACATCCGGTCACCGCGCAGCGTCACCTTGGCGCCGATCGGCATCCCCGCGCGCAGCTTGAACTGCGCGATGGACTTCTTCGCGCGACGCACCAACGGCTTCTGCCCGGTGATGGTGGCCAGGTCCCGAATGGCGCCCTCGATGAGCTTGGCGTCCCGGGCGGCCTCACCCACACCCATGTTCACCACGACCTTCACGACCGTGGGGACCTGCATGGGATTGGTGTAGCCGAACTGCTCGCGCAGCTTGCCCACAATCTCCTGCTGGTACCGCGTCTTCAGACGCGGCACCACCTTCTCTTCTGTCGCTACGGTCATGATCACAGGTCCTTACCGGTACGGCGGGAGATCCGGATTGGACGGCCCTTTTCGTCCCTGCGGATGCCCACACGTGTCGGGTTGTTGTCCGCGTCAAGCACCATCACGTTGCTGACGTGGATCGGGGCTTCCTGGGTCACGATGCCGCCGGTCTTCGCGCCCCGCTGGGTGGTGCGGATACGGGTGTGCTTCTTGACCCGATTGACGCCCTCGACCAGGACCCGTTGCTCCTTGGGGTAGGCCGCGATGACCTTGCCCCGGGCGCCCTTGTCCTTACCGGCGATGACGAGAACCGTGTCGCCCTTCTTCACCTTCATGGCTCTACAGCACCTCCGGAGCCAGAGAGATGATCCTCATGAAGCGCTTATCACGCAGTTCCCGTCCAACCGGGCCAAAGATACGCGTTCCCCGCGGATCCCCACCGTCACGGATCAACACCGCAGCGTTCTCGTCGAAACGGATGTAGGACCCGTCAGGCCGACGCTTCTCTTTGGCGGTGCGAACTACCACGGCCTTGACCACGTCGCCCTTTTTCACACTGGAACCGGGGATGGCGTCCTTGACCGTGGCGACAATGACATCGCCGATGCTCGCGTAGCGTCGACCGGAGCCGCCGAGGACGCGGATGCAAAGAATCTCCCTCGCACCCGTGTTGTCGGCGACGCGCAGTCGCGACTCCTGCTGGATCACCTATATCTCCCGGCTCGCTTACTTGGCCTTCTCGAGGATCTCGACGACCCGCCACCGCTTGGTCGCAGACAGCGGCCGGGTCTCCATCAGCAGCACCCGGTCTCCGATGCCGCACTGGTTGTTCTCGTCATGCGCCTTCAGCTTGCTGGTACGACGCATGACCTTGCCGTATAGGGGGTGCTTCACGCGGTCCTCGACCTGGACCACGACCGTCTTGTCCATTTTGTCGCTGACCACGTACCCCTCGCGGACTTTGCGTCGTCCACGCGTCGTGGTTGCTGGCTCACTCATGACGCCACCTCATCCGGCGCGACGGACAGCCCCAGTTCGCGCTCACGCATGATCGTGTAGATCCGGGCGATCTCTCGACGCACCACTTGCAACCGGCGGTTGTTGTCGAGCTGCCCGGTGGCTCCCTGAATCCGCAGGTTGAACAGTTCAGCCTTGGCTTCCTTCAGCCGCGCAGCCAGTTCCTCGGTGGTCAGCTCACGCAGCTCAGCGGCCGATGTGCCCGCTGCCATCAGGCTTCACCCACTTCCCGCTTGACGATGCGGCACTTCATCGGGAGCTTGTGAATCGCACGGGTCAACGCTTCCCGGGCCACTGCCTCGTTAGGGAAGGACAGTTCGAACATGACCCGGCCCGGCTTGACGTTGGCGACCCACCACTCGGGCGAACCCTTACCGGAACCCATCCGGGTTTCGGCAGGCTTCTTGGTCAAGGCCTGGTCAGGGAAGATCGTGATCCACACCTTGCCACCACGCCGAATGTGCCGGGTCATGGCGATACGCGCGGCCTCGATCTGCCGGTTCGTGACGTACGCGGGCTCCAGCGCCTGGATGCCGTACTCGCCGAACGCCACCTTGGTGCCGCCCTTGGCCCGGCCTTTCCGGCTGGGGTGGTGCGGCTTACGGAAGCCCTTGGGGGGCTTGCGCGGCATCAGCATGGCTTAGCCCTCCTGCCCGTCGCTCTGCGCGCTGTTGTCACTGGTCGCGGCCGCTGCACCGGCGGTCGCGGGCGCCTGGGCCTCACTGCTGGCCCGCTCCCCACGCTCGCCCCGGTCAGCCGCGGCCGCACGGCCGGCATCGGTGCCGCTGGAGGACGCACCGGAAGAGCCGGAACGCCGACGGGGCCGCTCACGCCGTTCCCGGCGCTCGCGCTGCGGCGGCTCGGGCTGCTCACGTCCGGGCACCGCGTCGCCCTTGTAGATCCACACCTTCACGCCGATGCGCCCGAAGGTGGTCTTGGCCTCGAAGAAGCCGTAGTCGATGTTCGCGCGCAGGGTGTGCAGTGGCACGCGTCCCTCGCGGTAGAACTCCGACCGCGACATCTCAGCGCCACCCAGGCGGCCGGCGCACTGCACCCGAATACCCTTCACGAGCGGGTTCTTCATCGCCGACTGGATCGCCTTACGCATCGCGCGCCGGAATGAAACCCGGCTCGACAGCTGCTCAGCGATCCCCTGGGCGACCAGCTGCGCGTCGGACTCGGGGTTCTTCACCTCAAGAATGTTCAGCTGCACCTGCTTGCCGGTGAGCTTCTCCAGCTCCGCCCGAATCCGATCCGCCTCGGCTCCCTTACGACCGATGACGATGCCGGGCCGGGCGGTGTGAATGTCGACCCGGACCCGGTCTCGGGTGCGCTCGATATCCACCTTGGCGATGCCGGCCCGCTCCAGCCCTCGGGACATCATGCGCCGAATCTTGACGTCCTCGGCGATGTAGTCCTTGTAGAGCTTGTCCGCGTACCAGCGGGACTTCCAGTCGGAGGTGATGCCGAGCCGGAACCCGTGCGGGTGAACCTTCTGACCCATTACTCGGACTTCTCCCTGTTCGCGGCTGGTTCGTCGTTGTCGTCGCTGCTCTGCGCGTCGTTGTTGGTCTGTTCGACCGTGGCCGATACCGCCGCGTCGGTGTCCGCAGTTTCGGTGGCATCGGTGTCGACGGCGGCCTCGTCAGCCTTGGCCGTCCGGGCCGCCTCGTCAGCCGCCTCCGCGGCGGCTTGAGCGGCCGTAGCCCGGCTCACCGACGCCTGCGTTCCCCTACGGGTGTCACGGGCGGGACGGGTACGCCGGTTGGACCGGTTGCTGACCTGAACGCTCTCCACCGCCACGGTGATGTGGCAGGTGCGCTTGCGGATGCGGTACGCGCGTCCCTGGGCCCGCGGGCGGTAGCGCGTGAGCGTCGGCCCCTCATCGACGTACGCCTCGCTGACGAGCAGCGAGTCGGGGTCCAGCCGCTCGTTGTTCTCGGCGTTGGCGATCGCGCTGGCCAGCACCTTGTACACCGGCACGCTCGCGGCCTGGGGCGCGAACTTCAGCACCGTGAGGGCCTCGTTCGCGGGAAGCCCGCGGATGAGGTCGATCACCCGGCGCGCCTTCCGCGGCGAGACACGCACATAGCGCGCGATCGCCCGGGCGCCCGGCAGCGTAGACGCGCCACCCCTTCTTGGCATCGCTGTCCCCTTGCTCGTCTGTATTACGTACGTCAGCGACGACGGCTCTTGCGGTCGTCCTTGTCGTGGCTGCGGAAGGTCCGGGTGGGCGCGAACTCACCGAGCTTGTGCCCGATCATCGCCTCTGTGATGAACACCGGGACATGCTTGCGCCCGTCGTGCACGGCGATCGTGTGTCCGATCATCTCCGGAACTATCGTCGAGCGCCGTGACCAGGTCTTGATGACGTTCTTGGTTCCCTTCTCGTTCTGGGTCACCACCTTCTTCATCAGGTGGTCGTCCACGAAGGGACCCTTCTTCAAACTACGAGGCATGGGCCTTACTCACCTCATCGCTTCCGGTTCACGTAACGGCGCCGGACGATGAGCCGGTCGCTCGCCTTGCCCTTCCGCCGGGTCCGCCCTTCGGGCTTACCCTTCGGGTTCACCGGGTGACGGCCACCGGAGGTCTTACCCTCACCACCACCGTGCGGGTGGTCGACGGGGTTCATCGCCACACCACGGACAGTTGGGCGGCGCCCCTTCCAACGCATCCGACCGGCCTTGCCCCAGTTGATGTTGGACTGCTCGGCGTTCCCGACCTCACCGACGGTGGCGCGGCACCGGACGTCCACCATCCGGATTTCCCCGGAGGGCATCCGCAGCGTGGCGTAGGTGCCCTCCTTGGCCAACAGCTGGATACTCGCACCAGCCGAACGCCCTAGCTTGGCACCTGCTCCAGGACGCAGCTCCACCGCGTGGATCGTGGTACCCACCGGAATGTTGCGCAGCGGCAGGTTGTTACCTGGCTTGATGTCAGCGTCACTGCCCGCCTCGATGACGTCCCCCTGACGGAGGTCCTTGGGGCAGAGGATGTACCGCTTCTCGCCGTCGGCGTAGTGCAGCAGCGCGATCCGAGCGGTCCGGTTCGGGTCGTACTCAATGTGAGCGACCTTCGCCGGGATACCGTCCTTGTCATTGCGGCGGAAGTCGATCAGACGGTACTGACGCTTGTGCCCGCCGCCCTGGTGCCGGGCGGTGATACGTCCCTGCGAGTTGCGGCCTCCCTTGGAGTGCAGCGGACGCAGCAGCGACTTCTCAGGGTGGTCACGAGTGACCTCCACGAAGTCGGAGACGCTCCCGCCACGACGCCCGGGCGTCGTCGGCTTGTACTTGCGAATACCCATCGTCTCTAAGCTCCTGTAGCGATGCCGCTCGTCAGCTGACCGGTCCGCCGAATGCCTCGATCCGGTCTCCCGGCGCGAGGGTCACGATCGCCCGCTTGGTGTTCTTGCGCTTGCCCCAACCACCTCGGGTGCGCTTGCGCTTGCCCTCCCGGTTGGCCGTGTTCACCTTCAGAACGCGAACGTTGAAGATCTGCTGAATAGCGATCTTGATCTGAGTCTTGTTCGCGTCCGGGTGCACCAAGAACGTGTACTTGTTCTGGTCAAGCAGGCCGTAGCTCTTCTCGGAAATGACCGGCGCCAGGATGACGTCGCGCGGGTCGGTCTGTACCAGGCCGCTCATCACGCCTCCTCCGCCTTGTCGTTTCCGGCCTCGGCTGTCTCGCCGTCGGTCTCAACGTCGCTGATCTCCAGCTCCCGCCCCAGGAAGGCGGTCAACGCGTCCGCGGTGAAGACCACGTGGTCGCACAGCAGGACGTCGTAGGTGTTGAGCTGGTCCGGCGTGATCAGGTGCACGTTCGGGAGGTTGCGCAGGCTCCGCCACGACACCTCGTCGTCGCGGTGCAGCACCACCAGGGCACGGCGGCTCTCCACGACACTGCGCAGGACCTTCAGGGCGGTCTTGGTGGAGGGCGTGTCGCCTTCCACGAAGCCGTCCACCACGAACACCCGACCCTCACGGGCCCGGTCAGACAGCGCACCCCGCAGGGCGGCCGCCTTCATCTTCTTGGGTACGCGCTTGGTGTAGTCGCGAGGCACCGGCCCGTGCACCACACCACCACCGGTGAACTGTGGCGCGCGGATCGAGCCCTGACGGGCCCGACCGGTCCCCTTCTGGCGGTACGGCTTCTTGCCGCCACCAGAGACTTCACCCCGGGTCTTGGTCTTGTGCGTACCCTGCCGCGCCGCGGCCAGCTGCGCGACGACGACCTGGTGCATCAACGGGATGTTGGCCTGCACGTTGAAGACGTCGCCGGGCAGGTTTACCCGACCGACGACCGTGCCCTCCCGATCGCGGACATCTACCGCCAGGTCACTCATGCCTTACCCCCCTTACGGAGCGGAGCCTTGGCGGCGGTCCGGATCAGGACCAGCCCACCCTTCGGACCAGGGACGGCCCCCTTGATCAGCAGGAGTGAGTTCTCCGGGTCGACGGCGTGGATGGTGAGGTTCTGCACGGTGTACCGTTCCCCACCCATCCGACCGGCCATCCGAAGACCCTTGAAGACACGGCCCGGGGTGGCGCAGCCACCGATCGATCCCGGGGAGCGGTGCTTGCGCTCCACACCGTGGGAGGCCCGCAGGCCACGGAAGCCGTGACGCTTCATGACACCCGCGAAACCCTTACCCTTGGTGGTTCCGGTGACGTCGACGCGCTGTCCGGCGGTGAATGACTCCACCGTTACCTCGGAGCCCAGCTCGTACTCGCTGGCGTCGCTGGTACGGATCTCCACCAGATAACGTCGGGGCGCCACGCCGGCCTTGGCGAAATGCCCACCCACCGGCTTGTTCACCTTGCGTGGGTTGATCGCCCCGTACCCGAGCTGCACCGCGGAGTAACCGTCCTTTTCAGGAGTGCGCACCTGGGTCACAACGCACGGCCCGGCCTTCACCACGGTCACCGGGACGACGCGGTTGTTCTCGTCCCAGACCTGGGTCATGCCAAGTTTGGCGCCCAGAATGCCTTTGACTTGCCTGTCCATCAGTCAGGTCCCTACAGCTTGATCTCGATGTCGACACCCGCCGGCAGATCGAGCCGCATCAGCGAGTCGACTGTCTTCGGGGTCGGGTCGATGATGTCGATCAGGCGCTTGTGCGTGCGCATCTCGAAGTGCTCGCGTGAGTCCTTGTACTTGTGTGGTGATCGGATCACGCAGAAACGGTTAATCTCCGTGGGCAGCGGCACCGGGCCAGCGACCTGAGCGCCCGTGCGCGTCACCGTCTCGACGATCTTCCGAGCCGAGGAGTCGACGACCTCGTGGTCATAGGCCTTGAGCCGGATGCGGATCTTCTGTCCCGCCATGGTGGCTTCGGTTTCCTTCTCTCGTGCCGCTGCTGTGACGGCCGGGGCACCGCCCGAAAGCGGCCCCCGTGCCCGGTCTGTCCGACCCCCGCGGTCGGGCGTGTCGCGCTGCTGAACCAGGCTCCGCCATTGCTCGTTCGCTTTCCCTGGAGGGAGGCGACCGGCTTATGTCGGAGACACCTGTCGGCAGCCGGGCGCCATACGGGGCGGTGTGGGCGGGCCGACTCGGTGACGAGCAGCGACCCACATCCGCCCCGTGGACGCAACCTGTTCATTATGCCGTAGGGGCTACGGCACCATGAAATCGGGTATGGACTCTCACTTGATGATCTTGGTGACCCGGCCCGATCCCACGGTGCGGCCACCCTCGCGGATCGCGAAGAGCAGACCCTCCTCCATGGCGATGGGCTGGATCAGCTCGACGGTCATGGCGGTGTTGTCACCGGGCATGACCATCTCGGTGCCCTCAGGCAGGGTGATGACACCGGTCACGTCCGTGGTCCGGAAGTAGAACTGCGGACGGTAGTTGTTGAAGAACGGCGTGTGGCGCCCACCCTCGTCCTTGGACAGGACGTAAACCTGAGCCTCGAACTGGGTGTGCGGCGTGGCGGTGCCGGGCTTCACCACGACCATGCCACGCTCGACTTCCTCACGCTTCACACCGCGCAGCAGCAGACCGACGTTCTCACCGGCACGGGCGTCTTCCAGCACCTTGCGGAACATCTCGATGCCGGTGACGGTGGTCTTGATCGCCTTCTCCCGGAGACCGACGATCTCGACTTCCTCGTTCGGCTTCAGGATGCCGCGCTCGACACGACCGGTGACCACCGTACCGCGACCGGTGATGGTGAACACGTCCTCGATCGGCATCAAGAACGGCTTGTCGATGGCCCGCTCCGGCTCGGGGATGGACTCGTCCACCGCGTCCAGCAGCTCCAGGAGCTTCTGGGACCAGGTGGGGTCGCCCTCCAGAGCCTTCAGCGCGGAGACCCGCACCACCGGCACCTCGTCACCGGGGAACTCGTAGGCGCTCAGCAGCTCACGGACCTCCAGCTCGACCAGGTCCAGCAGCTCCTCGTCATCGACCATGTCGCTCTTGTTGAGCGCCACGACGATGGAGGGGACGCCGACCTGACGGGCCAGCAGCACGTGCTCCTTGGTCTGCGGCATCGGACCGTCGGTCGCCGACACCACCAGGATGGCGCCGTCCATCTGCGCCGCACCGGTGATCATGTTCTTGATGTAGTCGGCGTGACCGGGGCAGTCGACGTGCGCGTAGTGCCGCTTCTCGGTCTGGTACTCGACGTGCGCGATCGAGATCGTGATACCGCGGGCCTTCTCCTCCGGCGCCTTGTCGATCTCGTCGAACGGCGTGTAGGGGTTAATGTCCGGGTACTTGTCGTGCAGGACCTTGGTAATGGCCGCCGTCAGCGTCGTCTTGCCATGGTCGATGTGGCCGATGGTGCCGATGTTGACGTGCGGCTTAGTCCGCTCGAACTTCGCCTTCGCCACTGGTGTCCTCCTAGGACTTATTACTGGTCCGGAACACCCCCGTACATGTGGTGTACATGTACGAGGAGAACTCCTCTTCGCTGGCCCCCATAGCGGCGACCACTGGTTTTGTCGGCTCTGTCACCCCGGTGAGGGGGCCACAGTCCCGATCAGCATTCATACCGTTCGTGCTAGTGCGCCTCGACGTCGGGTCACCGACCCGTCGTCTCCACAGCACCCAGGCTTAGTTTCGGGCTCGCTCCGCCGTGATGCTCACTCACCCGTTGCCTTCGCGATGATCTCCTTCGCCACGTTAACGGGAACCTCGGCGTAGGAGTCGAACACCATGGTGTAGCTCGCCCGACCCTGGGTCTTGGACCGGAGGTCACCGACGTAGCCGAACATCTCGCTGATAGGCACCAGCGCTCGGACGACACGGTTACCGCCCCGCTCCTCCATCGCCTGGATGGTGCCGCGGCGGGAGTTGAGGTCACCGATCACGTCCCCCATGTACTCCTCGGGCGTGACGACCTCCACCGCCGCAATCGGCTCAAGGAGCACCGGGTTGGCCTGACGGGCGGCCTCCTTCAGCGCCATCGCACCCGCGATCTTGAAGGCCATCTCGGACGAGTCAACCTCGTGGTACTGACCGTCCACCAGGGTGACCTTGAGGCCAACCAGCGGGTAGCCGGCTAGCACGCCGTACTGCATGGCGTCCTGAATACCCGCGTCGACCGACGGGATGTACTCCTTGGGGATACGCCCACCGGTGATCTGGTTCTCGAACTCGTATGTCGTGTTGCTGTCCAGCGGCAACGGCTCGAGGTTGATCACCACACGGGCGTACTGACCGGAGCCACCCGTCTGCTTCTTGTGCAGGTAGGAGACCCGCTCCACAGGGCGCCGAATGGTCTCGCGGTAGGCCACCTGCGGCTTACCGACGTTGGCCTCGACGCGGAACTCCCGCTTCATCCGGTCAACAAGGATCTCCAGGTGGAGCTCACCCATCCCCTTGATGACCGTCTGACCGGTCTCCTCGTCGTTTTGGACCTGGAAGGTCGGGTCTTCCTCAGCCAGCTTCTGGATCGCTGTGCTGAGCCGGTCCTGGTCGGCCTTGCTCTTGGGCTCGATGGCCACAGAGATGACCGGGTCCGGGAACGTCATCGACTCCAGGATGACAGGGCTGGCCGGGTCGCAGAGGGTGTCACCGGTGGTGGTCTGCTTCAGACCCTGCACCGCGATGATGTCACCCGCCTGGGCAAAGGACCGCTCCTCACGCTTGTTGGCGTGCATCTGGAAGATCTTGCCGATGCGTTCCTTGCGATCCTTGGTGGAGTTGATCACCTGCGAACCGGACTCGATCCGACCGGAGTAGACCCGGACATAGGTGAGCTTGCCCAGGTGCTGGTCAGTCTGGATCTTGAAGGCCAGAGCCGCGAACGGCTCGGACACGCTGGGCTTACGCTGCATGGGGGTCTCGCCATCCATGGCGGTCCCCTCAATCGCGGCGATGTCCAGCGGGCTGGGCAGGTAGTCGATGACCGCATCCAGCATGGGCTGGATGCCCTTGTTCTTGAAGGCGGAGCCACACAGCACCGGGTTGAGCTTGCCCGCGATCGTGGCGCGCCGAATCGCCGCCTTGATCTCCGCGACCGTCAGCTCCTCACCCTCCAGGTACTTCTCCATGATGGAGTCGTCGGCCTCGGAGAGGGTTTCGAGCAGCTTCTCGCGGTACTCAGCGGCCTGGTCGGCCAGATCCGCGGGAATCTCCTCGACGGTGTAGTCCTCGCCCTTGACGGTCTCGCCGCGCCAGGTAAGGGCACGCATCTCGACCAGGTCGACCACACCGATGAAGTTCGCCTCGCTACCGATAGGCAGCTGGAGCACCAACGGGGTGGCGTTGAGCCGGTCCACCATCATGTCGACGCAGCGGAAGAAGTCCGCCCCGGTGCGGTCGAGCTTGTTAACGAAGCACATCCGCGGGACGTTGTACTTATCCGCCTGACGCCACACGTTCTCGGTCTGCGGCTCAACGCCGGCGACACCGTCGTAAACCGCGATAGCACCGTCGAGCACGCGTAGCGACCGCTCCACCTCGACCGTGAAGTCGACGTGGCCCGGGGTGTCGATGATCTGGATGGTGTGGCCCTTCCACTCACACTTCGTCGCAGCCGAAGTGATCGTGATGCCACGCTCCTGCTCCTGCTCCATCCAGTCCATGGTGGCGGCGCCATCATGGACCTCACCGATCTTGTGAGTAATACCGGTGTAGAACAGGATGCGCTCGGTCGTGGTGGTCTTCCCGGCATCGATATGTGCCATGATGCCGATGTTGCGAAGCCTGGCCAGCGCGGCGTCTGCGTTAGCCACTGGTAGTCCCTACTCTTCCTCGCGAAGCGACGTTAGTTCCTGGCCTAGGAACGCTCCCCGGGGTCCGACTGTTCCCGATCCGCGTAGCATCCGGTGATCCGGCATTCATCTAACTCGGGACCGGCCGTTGAAGGCCCGACGGGTTCCTTACCAGCGGTAGTGCGCGAAGGCCTTGTTGGACTCCGCCATCTTGTGGGTGTCCTCGCGCCGCTTGACACTGGCGCCCAAGCCATTGCTGGCGTCGAGCAGCTCGTTCATCAGGCGCTCGGTCATGGTCTTCTCACGACGGGCACGGGCGTACTGCACCAGCCAACGCATACCCAGCGTGGTAGCCCGCGCGGGGCGCACCTCCACCGGCACCTGGTAGGTGGCGCCACCAACCCGACGGCTGCGCACCTCGAGGGTGGGCTTCACGTTGTCCAATGCCCGCTTGAGGGTCACAACAGGGTCGGTGCCGGTCTTCTCCCGGCACCCCTCCAGGGCGCCGTACACGATGCGCTCGGCAAGCTGGCGCTTCCCGTTGACCAAAACCTTGTTGATCAGCTGGGTAACCAGCACTGAGCCATACACCGGGTCCGCAGGCAGCGGCCGGCGCGGAGCGGGGCCCTTACGCGGCATATCAGCTCTTCTCCTTCTTCGCACCGTAACGGCTGCGGGCCTGCTTGCGGTTACGCACGCCCTGAGTGTCCAGCGATCCCCGGATGATCTTGTAGCGGACGCCGGGAAGATCCTTCACACGGCCGCCGCGGACCAGCACAATCGAGTGCTCCTGCAGGTTATGGCCAACGCCGGGAATGTACGCGGTCACCTCGAAACCGCTCATCAACCGCACCCGGGCGACCTTACGCAGCGCCGAGTTCGGCTTCTTCGGAGTGGTCGTGTACACGCGCGTGCACACGCCGCGCCGCTGCGGGCAGCCCTTCAGCGCCGGCGTCTTGCTCTTGTTGACCTTCGCCTTGCGGCCCTTACGGACCAGCTGCTGGATTGTGGGCACCTAGTCTCTCCGCTCCGGTCTCTCCACTCCGGGTGGTCCACCGCCCGTACGGGTAGGGACCGTCGTCCTTCAAACCTGCCACTTATGTGGCGAGGTCCTGCTCGACCGCCGGCTGGCGCCAGCGGCTGGTCGGAGCCGCGGCTCCGACCCCCGCGGTCGGGCGTGTCGCCCGCGCGGCTCCATCCGACGCATCGCGGTCGGTGGAGATGTCGAAGGCGCGACGCCCTGGCCCTGGATCTGTCCGACTAGCTTGTCGGCTAAGCGGAGCGACCCAAGGCTTGCCGGCGTGCGGGGCGCACGCGCATTGTGCCCAGGCAGCGCCTAGGCACGAGGAGAAAGAGTACCCACCGTGAAGACGCGGGTCAAAACGAGACCGGCCGGCCTGTCAGTGGTTACCCGACTGACATTGGCCGTTTGACCGGACCGCTCTTTCGGCCAGCTCTAGCCCCGCGACTAGCCAACCGTCTCAGCGGCCTACCGTCCGAAATGATGGCACGCGCCACCACGATGTGAACTCCTGTCAAGGATACCTCGGCAGTAAGAGCACCCCGACAGGACCCCGGAACCAGCAGCTGCGGCGCCCAGCACCACGCTACCGAGACCCGTTGTTATCAAAAGAGCCGAAATCAATAGATGTGACGCCCACAATGCCAAAAAGATCAACGTCAGTCGGGTAACGTCGCTATCGGATCAATAGGGGTGGTGACCCCAATGAGCAAAAAGATCAACGTCAGGAGAACGCCGACCCCACCGATCACCATACCCGCAATCGCAAGCCCGCGGCCAACCACCGCACCCCCTGACTGAGCAACCTGGTTTATCCCAAAGCGCCCCAACACCAGGGCACCGACCCCCACCAGGCTAGGCAGCACAGCGAACGGCCACCAGCAACAAGCCAGCACCCCCAATAAGCACGTGACAATGCCACACACCAGGGCACCCACGCTCAGCCCACTCGTCTGCGGCGTCACCTGAGGAAACGCCAGCCCGAACCCCCCAGGACCAGGGACCACCGGATACCCCGGTGGGACCGGATGACCGGGTGGGGTGGCGGCGACATACACCGGCTGCCCGTAGCCGAGGTAACCGGGATAACCGTGCCCAGGCGGCGGGGGACCAGGCACCACACCAGCAGGCACCACACCGGGCTGCCCAGGTACCACACCAGGCTGTCCAGGCACCGGGGGGCCGGCGTACCCGGGAGCTGGACCGGCGTACCCACCCCCTGGGGTGCCTGGCCCTCCGAAGAAAGCGGTGAGCACCGCGGGAGGTACGGAGATAGGGAGCGGCAGAGCCGGGGAAGGGCTGGGAGGCGTCATCGCCGTCCCCCCAGAAGGCATCCCTGCGGAGGGTGCCCCTGAAGGAGGTGTCTTCCCTCCGGAAGGGCTCCCTTCCGCCGCGGTGGGTTGCGCTCCTCCAGCGGGCTTCTCTTCTCCCGAGGAGGTCGCCGTCTCTCCTGGAGTGGTGGGTGTCTCAGCCTGCCCTGTAGGCGTCTCTGCTTGAGCAGAGTACCCAGGGTCAGGCCGACGCCACGTCTCGTCACCACTGGCGTCGGAGGTAAAAGCCCTTTCCGGCCGTGCGCCGGTCTGATCGCTCATATCCATCCTGGTCAGTCGACGGTGGAGTCGAAGTTCTGGGGAGCGGTCGGATCGCCATACCGCAGCAACGCCGCTACCACCCCAATCACCACAACGGTGAGCACGATCACCACCGCGATCCACGCTAGCCGCTCGCCCAGCCGAATCCACCGGCCGCCGATCAAAAAGCCCTGAGCCTCGATCATCTCGGCTCGGGCTGCCCGGGCCAGCGATAACGCCATGACTGCCGGGATCACCCCTCCGACCACCGGCGCGGTCATGCACGCGACGATCCCAAGCGCTAGCACACCGAACGCCTTGGTAGAGGGGACCGGATCCGGATCCAGCGGATGGCGTAGGGGAGCGAGTTCGCTCGCGATGTCACCGCCTACCGGCGCCGCAGGGGCATATCCGGGCTGTCCCTGCCAGGACGGAATGGCGGTCACCGGATGCACACGCTCCTCCTTGGACCACATCCCCGGGTATGGGGAGGAAACTGACAGCGACTCGGTCCGAGTGGCCCCGGCCCGGCCTGGTTCATCCCACCATGATGCCGCACCCTCTCCCCTATCGCCCTCGCCACACAACCGCAAAATCACCGACATTCAGGGAGCTAAGCCGGGATTACCCCGGTTCCCAACCTTTAAGGCTGCCAAATGGCACCAAGCGTGAGCGTCATCAAGAACAGCGAGATCGGGTATGCGGGTCGGACAGCTGACTCCGCGTACCGTTTTGACATCACGGATCCCGGAATAATCGGAACAGCCCGGAATAGCAAAGGCGGGCATGGTGATCACCATGCCCGCCTGTTGGCCTACCGAATGATCAGCGGCCGAAGCTGCCCAGGTCGAAGTCGTCCAACGGCACCGCCTGGCCACTGGCCGGGCCGAAACCGTAGTCGGACTCGGTGTACCCGGTCATCGAGTACACCCGCGCCTTGGCCTCTTCGGTCGGCTCCACCCGGACGTTGCGGTACCGGGAGATACCGGTACCAGCCGGGATGAGCTTTCCGATGATCACGTTCTCCTTCAGACCGATCAGCGAGTCGCTCTTGGCCTGGATCGCGGCGTCGGTGAGCACCCGGGTCGTCTCCTGGAAGGAGGCGGCCGACAGCCACGACTCGGTCGCCAGCGAGGCCTTGGTGATACCCATCAGGATCGGACGACCCGAGGCGGGCTCGCCGCCCTCGGCCACCACCCGACGGTTCTCGGCCTCGAACTGCGCCCGATCGATCGGGGAGCCAGGCAGGAACTCCGTCGACCCGGAATCGATCACGATCACCCGCTTGAGCATCTGGCGGATGATGATCTCAATGTGCTTGTCGTGGATCTGCACACCCTGCGAGCGGTAGACCTCCTGGACCTCCTGGACCAGGTGCAGCTGAAGCGCCCGAGGCCCTAGGACCCGCAGCAGCTCGTGCGGGTCGATGGTGCCCTCGGTGAGCTTCTCGCCCACCTCAACGTGGTCACCATCGGCCACCCGGAGACGCACCCGGCGCGGGATCTTGTCGTAGACGACCTCATCGCTGCCGTCATCCGGCACGACGATGATCTTCCGCGACTTCTCGCCGTCCTCGATCCGGACCCGACCAGCGGTCTCGGCGATCGGCGCCTTCCCCTTCGGGACCCGGGCCTCGAAGATCTCGGTAACCCGAGGCAGACCCTGCGTGATGTCGTCACCGGCGACACCACCGGTGTGGAACGTCCGCATGGTCAGCTGGGTACCGGGCTCACCGATGGACTGGGCGGCGATGATACCCACGGCCTCGCCCACGTCCACCCGCTTGCCGGTCGGCAGGGAGCGACCGTAGCAGGCCGCGCAGACCCCGAGCCGGGACTCGCAGGTGAGCACGCTGCGCACCCGCACCGACTTGACGCCGGCGGCGAGCATCTTGTCGACGACGCTCACATTCAGGTCCGTACCCGCCTTGACGAGCACGTTGCCCTCGGCATCGACGACATCGTGAGCCAGGGTCCGGGCGTACACGCTGGTCTCGGCGTAGGGGTGCCGCTCCAACGTGCCGTTGGCGTTCTCCACCCCGATCTCCAGCGGGATGGTGCGGTCGGTGCCGCAGTCCTCCTCGCGGACGATCACGTCCTGGGAGACGTCCACCAGACGCCTGGTCAGGTACCCGGAGTCAGCGGTCCGCAGCGCGGTGTCAGCCAGACCCTTACGGGCACCGTGCGTGGAGATGAAGTACTCCAGCACGGACAGACCCTCCCGGTAGCTGGCCTTGATCGGCCGCGGGATGATCTCACCCTTCGGGTTGGCCACCAGACCACGGATAGCGGCGATCTGCCGGAGCTGGAGCATGTTTCCACGAGCCCCGGAGTGGATCATCATCCACAGCGGGTTGCTCTGCGGCAACGCGTTCTCCATCTCCTTGGCGATCTCGTTGGTGGCCTTGGTCCAGATCTCGATCAGCTCGCCGCGGCGCTCCTCGGCGGTCATCAGACCACGCTGGTACTGCCTGTCGATCCGGTCGGCCTCCCGCTCGTACCGCTCCAGAATGGCGGGCTTGGCCGGCGGACGCGGCACGTCCTCCATACCGATGGTCAGACCCGACCAGGTGGCCCAGTGGAACCCGGCCTCCTTCAGGGCGTCCAGCGTCGCCGCCAGCTGCACCTTCGGGTACCGCTCCGCCAGGTCGTTGACGATCGCCGACAGCTGCGACTTGCGGATCTCGTAGTTAACGAAGGGGTAGTCCTCGGGGAGGGTCTGGTTGAACAGAATCCGCCCCAGGGTGGTGCGCAGGAGCACCGGATCACCGGGCTGCCATCCCTCCGGCATGGGCGCGGGCTTGTCGGGCCCCTCGTTGACGCCGGTGAGCCCCTTCATCCGGACCTGGATCGGGGCCTGCAGGTGCAGCTCCCGGTTGTCCATGGCCATCTGGGCCTCGGCGTCCGAGGAGAACACCCGCCCCTCGCCCGGCACTCCCTCACGCATGTGCGTCAGGTGGTAGAGACCGATGATCATGTCCTGGGTGGGCATGGTCACCGGCTTACCGTCGGCCGGCTTGAGGATGTTGTTGGACGACAGCATCAGGATCCGGGCCTCGGCCTGAGCCTCGGCCGACAGCGGTACGTGCACCGCCATCTGGTCGCCGTCGAAGTCCGCGTTGAACGCGGTGCAGACCAGCGGGTGGATCTGGATCGCCTTACCCTCGACCAGCT
>PKFB01000078.1 GCA_002919305.1 Actinomycetales bacterium | reverse complement strand
CGTGGGGGGGGGCGGCGCCCTCTCCCCGCCCGGCCCCCTCACCCACCCCCTCCTCCACCCCCTGTGACACCCGGGCGACTGGCGACGCGGCGTGCCAGCAGATTCCCAACCTGTCGGAGGGAGCGTGGATCCGCCCCACCCACGGACGGGTGACCAGTGAATTCGGGTCCCGGTGGGGACGCCAGCACAGCGGCATCGACATCGCGCCTGAGCAAGGCACGCCGGTGTACGCCGCCAGTGACGGCACCGTGGTTGAAGCCCGCTGCTCCTCCGCGTACTGCGATGGGCCGGGTTACCTGGGCCTGGGAGGGTACGGCAACGTGGTGAAGATCGACCACGCCGACGGTGTCCAGACCCGCTACGCCCACCTGTTGGAGTACGTGGTCTCCAGCGGTACGCACGTCAGAGCGGGGCAATTGATCGGCTTCGTGGGCTCCACCGGTAACTCCACCGGCCCACATCTGCACTTCGAGACCCGCGTCGGGGGTGAGGCGGTCAATCCAGTCGGATTCATGGCCGACCGAGGTGTGGATCTGTATGTCGACGCCATCCCCTGACTCACCTGACTCATCTGACCGCTCGTCGGTCATCGCCCTAGGCTCAGGTTCTGTGGGCCCGCCACAGAACCTGAGCCTAGCGGCGTTCACGTGGCGGCTGCGGTCAGGCTGACACGTGGATACGCACCGCCCGCGCCAGGCGTGGCGCGGCTTCCAGGACGTGTCGTCGGGGATCCGGGACATCCAACAGACGCGGCGCCCGCTTAGCCAGCAGGGGTTCCAGTCTGCGATCCGCCATGATCGCGTCGATGGTGGCGCGGTCGCCGCCGGCGACGACGGCCTCCAACCGCTCGATGTGCGGCAGCAGCAGGCGAACCGCCACCTCCGCGGCCGCCTGCGCGGCTTGTCGGGCCTGATTCTGGCGCCGCCGTGCGAACCTCTGCTGAGACCAGCCTCCCGCCGCGGTCCGGCTCTGAACATACGTTGAGTCGACTTTGGACGCCGTGATTCGGGTGCCCTCGGCGATCCCCACCGCGAACCCACCGCGGCGGGCAAGCAACACACCGATTCGGCGGTCGACGAGCGCGGTGGCCACCAGATCGTCAACCGCGAGTCCGTCTCGGACGTCCCCGACCTTCTCAGGGCGCCAGCCCAGCAGGATGTGGCAGTCGGCGTGGACACCATCCGCGGCGGTCACCAACAGCCCATGGACGGTCACGGTGGTGTGCTGGATTCCACCGTGTCGCTGAGCGAACCGGTCCAGCCATCCGGCGAGCCGTTCCGGGTCGACCTCGACCCATCGTCCGCCACCCGCCGCAGGTGCGTTCCCCAGCAGTCGGATCTCACGCCTGCCCGCCACCCGTCGACCGTACCGTGCCCCGCTCGCCGGGGTACTGCGCCGGTCAGATCCGCGTGTCCTGGCTCACCGAAGGCGCAGCGGTCAGGCGTGAGGTCGCGTCAGACGTTGAAACCGAGCGCGCGCAGCTGCTCACGCCCGTCTTCGGTGATCTTGTCCGGCCCCCACGGCGGCATCCAGACCCAGTTGATCCGGACATCGGAGACCAGACCGCCACCTGGACCGGTGCACAGCGCGGACCGGGCCTGATCCTCAATCACATCGGTGAGCGGGCACGCCGCCGACGTCAACGTCATGTCGATGGTGGCGACATTGTTGTCATCAACGTGGATGCCGTAGACCAACCCCAGGTCCACCACGTTGATCCCCAACTCCGGGTCCACCACGTCCTTGAGGGCTTCCTCGACGTCCTCCACGCGGGCCTTCCGGCTCTCTGAATCGGAAGCGCCGTCATGGGACGCCACGGTGGTCGCCGCTGGATCTGTGGTTCCCGCGGACTCCTCGCTGGCCGGCTCCTCCCCGGTCGCCCGCTGGGTGATCGGCTCAGTCATCGGTCTCCTCCTTGGTGCCCGTCGGGTGGGCCGCCACGGCCCGCATCGCCGCGTCCTTAAAGGCCATCCATGGCAGCAGCGCGCACTTCACCCGGGCTGGATAGCGCGACACCCCAGCGAATGCCACAGCGTCGGCTAGCCGCTCCTCATCCGGCTCCAGCTGCCCTCGGCTTCCCATCAAGGCGACGAACGCGTCGTGCACGGCCATCGCCTCGGTCAGCGGCTTACCCAGCAGCAGGTCGTACAACACGCTCGCGGCCGCCTGCGAGATCGAGCACCCCATGCCCTCGTAGGACACGTCGGTGATGGTGTGCTCCGCGCTGTCCGGGGCCGACGAGAGCCGGACCCGGAGCGTCACCTCGTCTCCACAGGTGGGGTTGACGTGGTGTGCCTCAGCGTCATACGGCTCCCGCAGCCCACGACCGTGCGGGCGCTTGTAGTGATCCAGGATGATGTCCTGGTAAAGCGCATCTAGTTGCATCAGCCGAACAATCTCTTCACGTGGTCAAGCCCCCGTATCAATGCATCCACGTCCTCGATGGTGTTGTACAGGTAGAACGACGCTCGGGTCGTCGCTGGTACTCCAAACCGCACGCAGGTGGGTCGGGCACAGTGGTGTCCCACCCGCACGGCGATCCCGAGTGAATCGAGCACCTGCCCCACGTCGTGGGGGTGTACACCGTCGAGCACGAAGGAAATCGTGGCTCCTCGGCCCACGGGGGTACGCGGACCGATCACCCGCAGGCCCTTCACCGTCTCCAGAGCCGGCAGGGCGTACGCGGCGATCTCCTTCTCATGCTGGCGGATCGCCTCCATCCCAATGCCGGACAGGTAGTCCACCGCCGCGCCCAGACCCACGGCCTGCACGATCGGCGGTGTCCCGGCCTCGAACCGGTGCGGGGGTGGGGCGAACGTCGACCCCTCCATCGCCACGACTTCGATCATCTCACCGCCGCCGAGGAACGGGGGCATCACCTCCAGCAACTCCTGCCGTCCCCACAGCACGCCGATACCGGTCGGGCCGCACATCTTGTGCCCGGTGAACGCCAGGAAGTCCACTCCCAGCTCGGCCACGTTCACCGGCAGGTGCGGCACCGCCTGTGAGGCGTCCAACATCACCAAGGCACCGACCTGGCGGGCCCGCTTCACCACCGCCTCGGTGGGGTTGATGGTGCCCAGAATGTTGGACATCAGGACATAGGAGACGATCTTGGTGCGCTCGTTGATCAGCTCCTCGAGCTGGGACAGGTCCAGCCGCCCTTCATCGGTGATGGAGAACCACCGCAGAGTCGCGCCAGTGCGCTGACACAGCAGCTGCCAGGGCACGATGTTGGAGTGGTGCTCCATTTCGGTGATCACCACTTCATCCCCTGGCCCCAGCCGGAACCGTGGGTCTCCACCCAGCGCCGTAGCGTTGGAGAAGGCGTACGCCACCAGGTTGATCGCCTCTGAGGAGTTCTTGGTGAAGACCACCTCGGCCGGCCCGGCGGCGCCGATGAACGACGCCACCTTGGCGCGGGCGTTCTCGTACGCCTCGGTCGCCTCGGTGCCCAAGGTATGCACCGCCCGCGCCACGTTGGCGTTGTGCCGTTCGTAGTGCTCCCGCATCACCTCAAGCACCTGTCGAGGCTTCTGCGAGGTGTTCCCGCTATCCAGGTAGATCAACGGGTGACCGTTGATCGTGCGGTTGAAGATCGGGAAGTCGGCACGGATCGCCGCGACGTCCAGCCGTGGAACGTCGGCGTGCTCAGGTGCGGTGCCCGGGGTGTGTGGGGCACCCGATGTCGAGGTCGTGGTCGTGGTCATGACGTCACCGCGGCCGGCTCTGCCCCGGCCAGGTACCGCTCGTATCCGGTCTGTTCCAACGCCTCGGCCAGCTCAGGGCCGCCTTCCTCAACGATCCGACCATTGACGAAGACGTGCACGAAGTCTGGCCTGACGTACCGCAGGATGCGGGTGTAGTGGGTGATAAGCAGCAGCCCGGTCTGCCCGGACTCCTTCACGCGGTTGATTCCGGCGCTGACCACGCGCAGCGCGTCGATGTCCAGTCCGGAGTCGGTCTCGTCCAGGATCGCTATCTTGGGCTGCAGCAGCTCCATCTGGACGATCTCGTGGCGCTTCTTCTCACCACCGGAGAAGCCCTCGTTAACGTTACGCTCGGCGAACGACGCGTCCATCCCGAGGTTGTTCAGCGCCGCCTTCAGGTCTTTGACCCAGGTCCGTAGCTTGGGCGCCTCACCGTCGATGGCGGTCTTGGCGGTCCTCAGGAAGTTCGACACCGAGACCCCTGGCACCTCGACCGGGTACTGCATGGCCAGGAACAGACCGGCGCGGGCCCGCTCGTCGACCGACATCGCCAGCACGTCCTCGCCGTCGAGCGTGACGCTTCCGCCAGTGACCTCGTACTTGGGGTGGCCGGCGATGGAGTACGCCAGAGTGGACTTACCGGACCCGTTGGGCCCCATGATCGCGTGGGTCTCGCCGGCCCGGACGGTGAGGTCCACTCCCTTGAGGATGGGCTTGGACTCCTCGCCGGTCTTCACCGACACATGTAGATCGCGGATTTCCAGGACACTCACCGTGGTCAGACTCCTAGGTTGTTATGCGGCTTGAGGGAGAGATAGATGTCACCATCGCGAACCTCAACCGGGTAAACCGGTACGGGTTCGGTGGCGGGCAGGCCGGTGGGTTGGCCGGTGTTCAGGTCGAAGCGCGAGCCATGCAGCCAGCACTCGATGGTGCAGCCGTCGATCTCGCCCTCGCTCAGCGGCACCTCGGCGTGAGAGCACACATCGTAAATAGCCCGGAATCCGCACTCGGCGTGGACGATCGCCACAGGAACCCCGTCGATGTCGGCGTGGACGGCGGTGCCCTCCGGGATGTCCTCGGCGGCACAGACCCGGATGAACTCGCTGGTCTGTTCCATGGCCGTCACATCCCCACCTGAACGAGTCGGGCGTCGATGGCGTTACTCAGCCGCTCCCGCAGCTGTGCCACGGGGATCCGGGCCAGCAGCTCGGCGAAGAAGCCACGCACCACCAGTTTGCGCGCCTCCACCTCCGGGATTCCCCGGCTCATCAGGTAGAACAGCTGCTCGTCGTCGAAGCGACCGGTGGCGCTGGCGTGTCCGGCGCCGACCACCTCACCGGTCTCGATCTCCAGATTCGGGACCGAGTCGGCCCGTGCGCCGTCGGTGAGGACGAGGTTGCGGTTGATTTCATAGGTGTCGGTGCCGGTGGCCTCGGCGCGGATCAGCACGTCCCCCACCCACACGGTGTGGGCCCCGGCCCCCTGCAGCGCGCCCCGGTAGGCGACGTTGCTGCGGCAGTCGGGGACAGAGTGGTCGACCAGCAACCGGTGTTCCAGGTGCTGCCCGCTGTCAGCGGACGCACCGCCGGTAGCGAAGTACACCCCGAACAGGTCGGCTTCGCCTCCCCGGTCGGTGTACTCCACCGAGGTGTACTGCCGCACCAGGTCGCCGCCCAGGCTGACCGTCACATGGGTGACCTTGGCGTCGCGGCCCAGTCGGAGCTTCACATGCTGGGCCTGCACCCCGGTCCGGTCCCAATCGGCGACCGTGACCAGCGTCAGGCGGGCACCGGCCTCCACCGCGACCTCGACGTTGTCGGCCAGCGTCACGTCGCCCAGCTGGTCCAGTACCACGGTGGCTTCGGCCAACTCGCCGACATTCAGGTAGGTGTGGGCGTAGGCGACGCCGCCGGTGCCGGTGGTCCGCAGCATGACCGGCGCCTCGGGGCACGCCTGGGGCGCGACCGTCACCACGGCTGCTTGGGGGGCCCGCCCGTACGCCAGCGCGCTCACCCTGTCGAAGGGCACTAGGACCGACCCGATCCGGGAGTCGGACATCGGCACCAGCTCGAAGGTGACGCCGTCGGGCAGGTTGTCGACGTACCCCTGCTGGATCTGTCCGGTCGCCGCAGGTGCCTCCTGGTCAGCGAGGCCGCGCAGCCGCCGCAAGGGGGTGAAACGCCACTCCTCCTCACGGCCGGTCAGCACCGGAAAGTCCGACACGTCATACGAGCGGAGGGCCTGGTACTTGGTCTTGGGCGGCACCGCCGGTGACGGCGAGCCGGCACCGTGCCCGTGCGGCCGCACCACGACGGGTGCTTGTGTGGTCATATCGCGAACGCTCTCCCAGTTATCAACCGGTTCATTTGTCATCCCGGTGAGGCGGACACACGGCAGTCACCTACCCGGGCCACGAGAAATATGAGAAATATTCGGATGGTATGTGCGGGGCGCGGGCCCGCCCGCCACGGTCAGCCGACGGCCCCCTCCATCTGGAGCTCGATGAGGCGGTTGAGCTCCAGGGCGTACTCCATCGGCAGTTCCTTGGCGATGGGCTCAATGAAGCCGCGCACGATCATGGCCATCGCCTCGTCTTCGGTAAGCCCGCGGCTCATCAGGTAGAACAGCTGGTCCTCGGAGACCTTGGAGACGGTGGCCTCGTGTCCCATCGCCACGTCGTCCTCGCGGACGTCCACATAGGGGTAGGTGTCCGACCGCGAGATCGTGTCGACCAGCAGCGCGTCGCACTTGACGGTGCTGCGGGAGTGCGACGCCCCCTCGTTGACCTGCACCAGGCCCCGGTAGGAGGTGCGGCCTCCACCTCGGGCGATCGACTTGGAGACGATGGTGGAGGAGGTGTACGGCGCGGCGTGCACCATCTTGGCGCCCGCGTCCTGGTGCTGCCCCTCCCCGGCCATGGCCACGGAGAGCACCTCACCTTTGGCGTGAGGTCCGACCATGTAGACGGCCGGGTACTTCATCGTGACCTTGGAGCCGATGTTGCCGTCGATCCACTCCATGGTGGCGCCCTCGTAGGCGACGGCGCGCTTGGTCACCAGGTTGTAGACGTTGGTCGACCAGTTCTGGATCGTGGTGTACCGGCACCGGGCGTTCTTCTTGACGATGATCTCCACGACCGCGCTGTGCAGCGAGTCCGACGAGTAGATCGGCGCGGTGCAGCCCTCCACGTAGTGGACGTAGGCGCCCTCGTCGACGATGATCAGCGTCCGCTCGAACTGGCCCATGTTCTCGGTGTTGATCCGGAAGTAGGCCTGCAGCGGAATCTCGACATGGACCCCCGGTGGCACGTAGATGAAGCTGCCGCCGCTCCACACCGCCGTGTTGAGCGCGGCGAACTTGTTGTCCCCCGCCGGGACGACGGTGCCGAAGTACTCGCGGAACAGGTCCTCGTGCTGCTTAAGCCCGGTGTCGGTGTCGAGGAAGATGACGCCTTGCTGCTCCAGATCCTCACGGATCTTGTGGTAGACCACCTCGGACTCGTACTGGGCGGCCACCCCGGCGATCAGACGCCGCTTTTCGGCCTCAGGGATTCCCAACTTGTCGTAGGTGTTACGGATGTCCTCGGGCAGCTCGTCCCAGCTGGTGGCCTGCTTCTCGGTGGAGCGGACGAAGTACTTGATGTTGTCGAAGTCGATCTGGCTCAGGTCCGCCCCCCAGGCCGGCAGCGGCTTTTTGTTGAACAGTCGCAGCGCCTTCAGCCTGAGGTTGAGCATCCACTCGGGCTCGTTCTTCTTGGCGGAGATATCCCGAACGACCGCCTCGGACAAACCACGCGGTGCGGAGGCACCGGCCACATCCGGGTCGGCCCAGCCGTACGCGTACCGGCCGAGCGCGGCCAGCTGCTCCTCCTGGGTGGGAACGCGGGTCGTTTCTGTGGTCATCAGTTATGTCCTCACGGAGTCGGTCGTGTGGTGGGCGTGGGAACTTGCCGGGGAATGTGGGTGGTGCAGACGCCGTCACCGTTGGCGATGGTCGCCAGCCGCTGCACGTGGGTGCCCACCAACCGGCTGATCACTTGCGTCTCGGCCTCGCACAACTGCGGGAACTCCGCCGCGACGTGAGCGACCGGGCAATGGTGCTGGCACAGCTGACCACCGGTGGCGATCACCGACGCGCTGGCGGCGTACCCCTCCCGACTGAGGGCCTTCGCGAGCGCCTCGGCCCGAGCGAGGGGATCGTCACCGGCCCCGTCCAGCGCGGCTCGACAGCGCCGCTCCAGCTCAGCCACCTGCTCGGCGGCGAAGGCGGACACCGCATCCGGTCCCGCCTCCCGGGCGATCCACCGCAGGGCGGCGCTAGCCAGATCGTCATAGGTGTGGGTGGCGCATCGTGACCGGGCCTGTTCGGTCAACGTGAACCACCGCGCTGGGCGCCCACGGCCCCGACGCCCGCGCATGGGGCGTTCTCGGCACGTGACCAACCCTTCGCCCCGCATCGCCTCCAGATGCCGACGCACGGCCGCAGGAGACAACCCCAGGGTGTTACCGAGTTCAGCGGCGGTGGCGGCACCGCGTTCCAGCAGCAGTTGAGTGACGGCGTCACGCGTCCGCAGATCACGGCCGTACGTGACCGCACCGGTCACCGTGTCGGTCTCCCTGTTATTGAGAGAGCGCGAGGCGCGTGACCGGGCAGCAGAGATCGCCGCCACGTTTTTCACAACGCAAGTGTTACGTATTTCAGTCCGGAGGCGCAAACGCGGGGCCCGGTGATCCACCCCACCCACCCTCCGCCCGCCCTGCGGTGCGGGCTTTCACCCGAAAATCACGATCTGCCCTGAACCGCCCCTGGCGCCGCTACGGCGATCGTGTCATCCCGCTCCTGGCGATCCTGGGCAGCGTCGTCCTGAATGACGCCGCCCTGAACGGGGTGGTGGCTTTCGACGGCCCTCTCCGCGGTATCGCTGTCCTCAGCGTCGTCGTCCTCGTCGACTTCATCCTCGTCGACTTCGTCCTCCTCGGTGTCACTGCCGTCGAGGACCAGCACCAGCGGCTCCGCCGTGCCCGGATCGCGAGTACGGGTCGAGAACAACACGTGCAGCGTGGCGAGCCAGACCGCGCAGGCGCCGGCCATGTGCATCCCCACCAGCAGCACGGGAAGCTGCGTGAAGTACTGCACAAACCCCACGAGGCCCTGCGCCAGCTCGACGATGATCAGGATCACCGCCGCCCGCACGGTACGCTGTGGCGCCTGCACCGCTCGCAACGCCAGCCACAGCGCCACCGACAACCCCAGCAACAAAAACACCAGATCGGCGTGGAGCTGGGAGATCGACTCCGGATCCAGGCCGGTCCGGGGCGCGTTCTCGTCACCGGCGTGCGGCCCCGACCCGGTGACCACTGTGCCGACCACGATCACCGCGAAGCTGACCGCCGTGGTCACCCACGCCAGCTGCCGCAGCGGCGTCGGCACCAAGAGCCGGACTGGGCCGTCAGGCTCCCCAGCGCGTACCCACAGCGTCCAGCAGGCCGCGATAGCCCCGACCGAGACCAGGAAGTGGCAGGCCACCACCCACGGGTTGAGCTCGGTCAGCACGGTGATACCCCCGACCAGTGCCTGCCCGGGGATGACTAGCAGGGCGCCGAGCGCCCACCAGATCAGGGAACGGCGTCGGGGACGCCGCAGCACGGCCGTGATCAAGGCGGCCAAGGTCGCCGCACCGACCACGAAGGTGATCAGCCGGTTACCGAACTCTATGTATCCATGAATCCCCAGCTCAGGGGTGTTGACCAGAGAGTCCTCGGTGCATCGAGGGAAGGTGGGGCACCCCAACCCCGAACCGGTCAACCGCACCGCCCCACCGGTGATCACGATCAGGACATTGGCCGCGATCGCGAGCAGGGCCGCGCGCCTTGTGGTTTCCGGGGAGACCGACCAACGGCTGAGCATCTACTCATCGTAGAAGTTCGCCTGATCCCGGTCGGCGAGGCCGTACATCCGCCCTTTGACCAGGGCGGATACCGACGCGGTACGCGGTAGTGGCGTGACCGATCATCGGGCACGATAGGTAGCGTGCCTATCGCGTACTCCGACGCGGACCTGCTCCGGCTGGCGGGTCGGGGCGCGTATGAGCGGGGCCGTGCCTACGCCGCCGAGGGCCGCGTGGAGGAGCTGGATATCGGCGAACACGACGCCGCGGCTCGGGTACGCGGCACCCGTTCCTATGCGGTGCTCCTCACCGGGGATCACTGGATGTGCCAGTGCCCGGTCGGGGTCAACGGTGAGTTCTGTAAACACTGCGTCGCGGTGGCGCTGGTCGCGCGTGCCTACGTTGTATCCCCCACCGTCATACCCCCCACCGCGCCCGCTGAGGCGGCCGCCGGCGACGACAGCGAGGCCGAGCCGGACCGGTACGCCGATCCCCGCCTGCTGCGCCAGCTGGTGAACCAGCTCGCCGGGGTGCGAGGGCCACTGCACGACTGGGAAGCCGTCGACTACGCCCAGAACGTCGGGCTACTGCTGGACCGGCTCAACGCCGCCGCCACTGACCGCCCCGCTGAGCTCCGGCCGGTCCTGGAACGCCTGCTCACCCATATCGTCAACGCCCTCGCCCAAGCCGATGACTGGACGGGGGCGATCGCCGACGTGTTACGCCGGGCGTTGGCGCTGCACGCCGCCGCCTGCCGAGCCGCGCCACCCCGTCCGGAGCGGCTCGCACGGTGGCTGGCCCGCTTCAATCTCGACCCGCGGAACCGATTCACCGCCTCGGTCACCGACTACGCCGTCGCGCTCGGTGAGCGTGGCCTGGCCAGCTACCGGCGCGAGGTCATCCATCGTTGGGAGACCGAACCGGACCAGGCGGCGGTGCGGCGCGCCCGCGACGATCTGGCGCGTTTCGACCGGGACGCGGCGGCTTTAGTCAAACTGCGCGGCAAGGAGCTGTCCACGGTGTCTCAGTTCCACGCCGTCGCTACGGCGCTGGCCGACATCGGGGAGTGGGAGCTGGCTATTGAGTACGCCGAACGCGGACTGCGTAAGCATCCCGACGATCCGCTGGGTCGGCTGCGGCGGTTCCTGGTGGAGGCGTACCTGCACCGGGACCGCCCCAAGCAGGACCGCACACCGGCCTGACACCGGCGCGGTCCAGCATCGGTCCACCCGTTCAGCGTCGCGCCCCACGCCCAGCAATCCGGTCATCCGGCTACTTTGACGCATACTCTGACGAATACCCCTAATTCAGGGAGTAACTTCTCAGTTTCTCGATCGACGGTAGGGATGACACGGACCGGTGGTGACCATCCGTCAGCCACCCGCTAACGTGATCGAGCGTTACCGCGCCGTCGAGGGTCGCAACGACACGGCACGGCGGAGACACCGCACAGGGCGCACATCGATACGGGAGGCAAGGCTTGTCCCAGGACTCAGATCCGCTGGACGGCGCGCATGTGCTGCTCACGGGCGCGACCGGGTTCCTCGGGCAGGCGGCGTTGGAGCGCCTGCTCTCCGCGTACCCCAACACCCGGATCTCGGTACTGATCCGTCGTCGCGGAAGTACCACGGCGCAGGCCCGCTTCGACGCCCTGCTCCGCAAACCGGTGTTCTCCACCTGGCGAGAACGCGTCGGGGCCGACGCCGTGGCCCGGGCGGTGGCCGAACGGGTCACCGTCATCGAAGGCGACCTGGGCGACGGGGTGACTAGGCTACCCGCGGACCTGGATGTGGTGATCCACGGGGCCTCGACGGTGTCCTTTGACCCGCCGATCGACGACGCGTTCCGGGTGAACGTCTCGGGCGTGGTGAACCTGTACGAGGCGGTCGTCGCCAGCGGGAGTAACCCCCATGTGGTGCATGTGTCCACCGCGTACGTGGCCGGAGCGCGCAAGGGTGTGATCCCCGAGGAGGCGCTCAAGCACTCCGTGGACTGGCGGACCGAACTGGAGTCGGCGCTGGCCGCCCGCGCCGAGGTCGAGCGCGATTCGCGCCGCCCGGAGGTACTGCGGCGGGCGTTGGCGCGCGCCCGGGCCGAGCACGGCAAGGCCGGCCCGCAGTCGACCGCCCTGGCGGCCGAGGACGCGCGTCGCGCCTGGGTGACCGAACGACTGGTGGATTACGGCCGGACCCGGGCTCAGAGTCTGGGCTGGCCCGATGTCTACACCTTCACCAAGGCGCTCGGGGAGCGGGTGGCCGAGGAGTTCGCCGCCTCCCACGGGCTGCGGGTCTCCGTGGTCCGCCCCGCGATCGTGGAGAGCGCGCTACGGCACCCGTACCCCGGCTGGATCGACGGCTTCAAGATGGCCGACCCGATCATCCTGGCGTTCGGGCGGGGCATCCTCAAGGAGTTCCCCGGGCTGCCCGACGGGGTGTTGGACATCATCCCGGTAGACATCGTCATCAACGCCACGCTCGCGGTCGCCGCCGCGCCCGCTGAACCGGCCAAGCCCGCGTACTACCACGTCGGATCTGGCGCGCGGAATCCCTTGACCTTCCGGGAGATGTACGAGCAGGTTCGGGCGTACTTCGAGGCGCACCCCATGCCCGACGGTGGTCGGGGGCAGATCAAGGTCCCCTCGTGGAGCTTCCCGGGCATGCGCCAGGTGGAACGGCTGCTGCGGACCGGGGAACGCGCGGTGGACTGGGCTGAAAAGGCGCTGCTGCACCTCCCGGCCACCGAGCGCACCCGGGAGTGGTTGACCCGGATCCACCGCGAAAGCCAACGCCTGGAATTCCTGCGCCGGTACGCCGACCTCTACGGCGTCTACACCGAAGCCGAGGTGATCTACACCGACTCCAAGTTGTTGGCACTGCACCAGCAACTGCCGCCGGAGCGGGTCGACGAACACGGCTTCGACGCCGCCGTGATCGACTGGGATCACTACCTGCAGGAGGTGCACTGCCCGAGCGTCACCGGCCTGATGCGCCAGGCCACCGGCCGCGGCGGCTCCCGTACCCCTGCCCTGAAGCTGACTCGGCGTACCGATCCGGACTCCCCGCCGATCGTGGCCGTGTTCGACCTGGAAGGCACGGTGATCGCCTCCAACCTGATCGAGGGCTACCTGTGGGCCCGGTTGGCCGACCTGCCGCGGGCGGACTGGCCTCGGGAGCTGGCCAGCCTGGCCGCCGCGCTGCCCCGGTACCTGCGCGCCGACCATCGAGACCGAGGCGAGTTCATCCGCACGTTCATGCGGCGCTACAAAGGCGCGTCGGAAGATGAACTGCGGCGGCTGGTCAACGCGCGACTGTCCGATGTGCTGCTGCGCCGTTCCTTCCCTGAGGCGGTCCGCCGGATCCGGGCGCACCGCGCGGCGGGCCACCGCACCATCCTGATCACGGGGACCGCTGATGTGCTCATCGAGCCGTTGACCCCGCTTTTTGATCACGTGGTGGCCAGTAAGCTGCACAGCCGTGACGGTGTTCTCACCGGTTTCCTGGCCACTCCTCCGCTGGTCGGTGAGGCGCGGGCGGCGTGGCTGCGTCGCTACGCGGCACAGGAGGGAGTGGACCTGACGCGCTCGTGGGCCTACGGCGACAGCTACTCCGACCGGCCGCTGTTGGAGGCAGTGGGTAACCCGGCCGCGGTCAACCCGGACCCGAGGTTGTACCAGCACGCCAAACGCAAACACTGGCGGATCGAGACCTGGGGTCGCCACACCGGTGGCGCGCTCGAGGCCTTGGTGGAGGCGGTGCGATGATCCTGGCCCTGGAATACCACCGGTCCCCGACGAAATACCTGGCCACCCGGGGAATCACGACGTTAAACGTGGGATCACGGCTGTCGAGCCTGGTCAACAGCGCGGTCGCCAGCAACCTGTCCCCGCTGCGCCTGGTCAACCGCGAAGAGCCCATCCGCCCCGGTCCGGAGTGGGTCCGTGTCCGCCCGCTGCTGTCGGGGATCTGCGGCTCGGATCTCGGGCTCCTCACCGGTCGTTCTTCCCCCTACCTGACTCCCCTGGTGTCGATGCCGTTCGTCCCCGGCCATGAGGTGGTCGGGGAGACGCTCGATGACCTCCCTGACCTTCCCAAAGGCAGCCGGGTCGTCCTGGACCCGGTCCTCGGGTGTGAAGCCCGTGACCTCGAACCGTGTCCGTGGTGCACCACCGGCCGCACCAGCCGCTGCGACCACGTGACCGCTGGCCGGATCCAGGCTGGGCTGCAAACCGGTTTCTGTGCCTCCACCGGCGGTGGGTGGAGCCGCATGCTGGTGGCGCACCGCAGTCAGCTGCACCCCGTACCGGAGGATCTGCCGCTGAAGCGGGCGGTGCTGGTGGAACCGCTGGCCTGCGCGATCCACTCGGTACGCCGGATCGACGTGCCAGCCGGCTCCACGGTGCTGGTGGTCGGCGCCGGCACCGTGGGTCTGCTGACTGTGCTGGCGCTGAGGGAGTTCACCCAGGCCGGACCGGTGTACGTGGTCGCCAAACACAAGCACCAGCGCGAACGGGCCCTTCAGGTCGGCGCCACCGAGGTGTTCGAGCCGTCCCGGGCGGCGCGGGCGCTGCGCCGCGTGACTCGGGGTTCGCTGCAAAAGCCGGTCTTCGGACAGGAGTTCCTGCTGGGCGGGGCCGACATCGCCTTTGAGTGCACCGGCGGCGCCGGCGGGTTGGACACCGCGCTGCGGCTGGTCCGGGCTGGCGGCACGGTTCTGCTGTCCGGGATGCCCTCAGGGACGGTCGACCTCACCCCGTTGTGGTACCGCGAGCTCAAGCTGATCGGGTCGTACGCCACCGACGCTGGTGGCCCCGACAGCAGCCGGCGGGACGACTTCACCGAGGCGGTAGCGCTGGCGGCGCAGGCTCCGTTGGATGGATATGTCGACGCCGTCTACCCCCTGTCACGCTGGCGTGACGCGGTGGGGCACGCGATCGCGGCCGGCCGGCTCGGTACGGTCAAGGTCGCCTTTGACCCCACCCGGGACTAGCCCCGGCCCGGGAACCGAGGACCGACCCGCGAGGGCCCGGCCCAGAAGCCTGAGGCCACGACCTGGAAGAGGAGAGTACTCGTGAGCAGGCCCGGATTCGTCCTGGAGGTGGACGAGCGCACCCCCGCACTGCTGGTGCACGAGGGGGAAGGCTTCCGGCTGGAACGGTTCCCGCTCGGCACCCGGGTGGTCTATCCGCCGGAATCACTGCCCGGCATCGCGGATGTAGACGCCGAGATCCGACGCGCCCTGCTGAACCCCCACGGTATTGAGCCGCTACCGGAGCTGCTGTTCCCAGGGATGCGCTTGACCATCGTCTTCGACGACCTGTCGCTTCCCTTGCCTCAGATGCGGACCCCCGACATCCGGCAGCGGGTCATCGAGCACGTTCTGGAGTTGGCGGCCCGCGCCGGGGTGGACGACGTGGAGCTCCTGGCGGCCAACGCGCTTCACCGCCGGATGACTCCCGCCGAGCTGAAGCGCACGGTGGGCGAGCGGGTGTTCCGCGCATTCTTCCCGAAGCACCTGCGCAATCACGACGCCGAGGACCGGGCGAACTTGGTCCACCTGGGCACCACCGCGCACGGCGAGGATGTCGAGATCAACCGGCGCGCCGCCGAAAGCGACCTGATCGTCTACGTCAACATCACTCTGACCGCGATGAGCGGCGGCCCGAAGTCGGTCGCAGTGGGGTTGGCGTCCTACAAGAGCCTGCGGCATCACCACAACGTCCACACGCTGCGGCACTCCCGTTCCTTCAACGACCCGCCGAACTCGGCGATGCACCACTCCTACAACCGGATGGCGGCGTTGTTGGAGAAGCACGTCAAGATCTTCACGATCGAGACGACCTTGAACAACGACACCTTCCCCTCCTACGTCAACTTCCTCAACAAGCGGGAGTGGGAGTGGACCCTCGCTGACCAGGCGCGTTACCTGGCGGTGAAGCGGGCCAACGATATGGCGCCGCCCCGGCTGCGTCGGCAGATGTGGCAAAAGACTGTCGCCCCGTACGGGGTGACCGGTATCAACGCCGGGCTGCCGTCCGAGGTGCACCCGCTGACCCTGGCCAACGTCCACCGGCAACAGCTGACCGAGGTCAACGGTCAAGCCGACATCGGGATCTGGGGCCTGCCCTACATCTGCCCCTACAACGTCAACTCGATCATGAACCCAATCCTGGTGATGAGCCTGGGGTTGGGCTACTTCTTCAACCTGTACCGGAACGCGCCGATCGTCCGGAAGGGTGGAGTGGGGATCTTCTACCACCCCATGCCGAACGAGTTCCACCCGGTGCACCACCCCAGCTACATCGATTTCTTCGAAGAGGTGCTGGCCGAGACCACCGACCCGGTGCAGATCGAGACGAAGTACGAGGAGCAGTTCGCCACCGATCCGTGGTACACGCATCTGTACCGCTCCAGCTACGCGTACCACGGGGTGCATCCGTTCTACATGTGGTACTGGGGCGCCCACGCCCTAGAGCACCTCGGAGACGTGATCTTCGTGGGGGCGGATCGCGCCACGGCGCGGCGGCTGGGCTTCCGCGTCGCCTCGACGCTGGCCGACGCCTTGGAGATGGCACGGGACACCGTCGGCTCCAGCCCGTCCATCACCTACCTCCACGCCCCGCCGCTGGTCATGGCCGATGTGCGGTGAGTCCATCGTGTCCGGTGAGCCTGACGTCGCCGTGAACGCCGACCTTGTTGTGAACCCGCCGGGCTCCCCGGCGCCCTTCACCACCGGGGAGCCCACCGATCCTGGCCTGGAGTCGTGATGAAGATCGTCGACGAGATCCGTCTCCTCACCCGCGGTCGGGACTGGCGTGGCCGGGCCCGGACTCCACGTTCGGCGGAGCCGTGGCGGCTGCCCACCGAGCCCCGGGAGTTCCCCACCCGCTGGGCGCGTACCCCCTTGGCCCGGGCCGCCCGCGAGGGGATCCGACGGGGTTTGCTCAAGCCGGTGACCTGGAGCCAGACACGTCCGGTGGTGGAGGGCGTGGAGTACCTGGATACGCTCCAGGGCCCGGCGATCTTCATCGCCAACCACGCCAGTCATCTGGACGCGCCCTTGATCCTGGGATCGCTCCCGGCTCGGTACGCGCGTACCTTGGCGGTGGGCGCCGCCGCCGACTACTTCTTCGACGCCCGCTGGCGGGCGGTGGCGAGCGCACTGGTGTTCAACGCGTTCCCGATTGAGCGGCACGGGTCGCGGCGGATGCGTAGTCTCGCCCCCACCTTGCTGGATAAGGGCTGGAGCCTGCTGCTGTTCCCGGAGGGCACCCGCTCCCAGGACGGCTGGATGCACACCTTCCGGATGGGGGCCGCGCAGCTGGCCTGCAGCCGGGGTGTGCCGGTGGTGCCGATCGCGCTGCGCGGCACCTATAGCGCGATGCCGCGGGGCCGTAACTGGCCGCGTCCTGGGCGCCCCACCGTGGTCGTCCGGTATGGCCGGCCGCTGCATCCCGCCGAGGGGGAAGGGACTCGCGCGTTCAACGAGCGGCTCGTCACCGCGGTCAGCCGACTGTGGGCCGAGGAGGAGATGGGCTGGTACCGGTCGCTGCGGGCCGAAGCCGACGGCACCTTGAAACTCCCCACCGGCCCGTCGGGATCGTCGTGGCGGCGGATCTGGGAGGCCACCCGCCCGCTCGCCGAGGACCAGTCAGACCGGATCTGGCCGTAACCCGGGGCGGCGTTCTCGCCCCCTCATCGCGCGTCGAGGGCGGCCACGATGGCGGCGGCGAAGCGCTCAGGGGCGCCGGGGTCGTAGTTTAAAAACAGGGACGGCTCCACCAGCTCCAACTCGATCAGGGTGGGCTGACCGTCGGGGCCGGGGATCAGGTCGACCCGCGCGTACAGCAGCCGCGCCACGCCACCAGGGACCACCGTCAGGATCTTCTCGGCGAGCTCCCGCTCCTCAGCGGAGGCCTGGCGGGGCTGGATCTCCTCCGGGACGTACAGCGCGTCGTGCGGGCCGGTGCCCCGGTCGGGGCCGGTCAGCATCGGTCCCTTGCGGATGGCGTGGGAGAACTCGCCGTTGAAGTACAGCAGCGCGGTCTCTCCGGCGGTGTCCACCGCCGACAGGTACGGCTGGAGCATGACGACCTTGCCAGCGGTGTGCAGCCGATCGATGTGCTGGGCGGCGAGCTGTCGATGCTCAGGATCGGTCATGTCATAGCGCCCTGTCGCGACGCTGCCGGCGCTGACCGACGGTTTGAGGACCCACTCGCCACTGTCCGGGAGCGTCCACCGCTCCCCCGGCACGATCCAGCTGGTGGGCACCACCGGCACACCGGCGGCGGCCAGATCGGCCAGGTAGCGCTTGTCGGTGTTCCACGCGATGACATCGGCCGGGTTGGCCAACCGGGGTACGCACGCGGCCCAGGACACGAACGCCTCCCGACGGCGGGTGTAGTCCCAGGTGGAGCGGATCACCGTCAGATCGAAGGAGTCCCAGTCCACCGCGGGGTCGTCCCACACCGCCGGGACCGCGGTCACACCGCGCTGCTCCAGCGGCTCCAGCACCAGCCGCTCTGTGGGGTCCAGCTGTGGTAATTCCGCACATGTGGCCAGCGCTACCCGCCTGGTGTCGGCCATCGGCTCTCCTCCGCTGTGGGTCGGCCTCCCTGACAGCCGGATCCTGCCCCACAGGCCGACGTCTCACGCGACACCGACAGGCCAGGTGTGTTACGCGTCACGCGCCGTGAGCCGACTGGGTCGATGCGGCATAGCTGGCACGGGCACCGGGCTGGGCTGGAATGGGCCACACCGGGCCCGGATCAGGACGACTGAGCACCCGACGGGCCACCGCTTGGACGTGGATCTCGTCGGCGCCATCGTGGATCCGGCTCGCGCGGGCCATCCGGAACAGCAGGCTCAACGGTGTGTCGTCGGTTAATCCTTCGGCGCCGAAGACCTGGACGGCCCGGTCAGTGACGCCACAGAACATGTGAGAGGTGAGCACCTTCGCCGCGCTGAGGTCCAGTTCGATGTCGGGATCCCCGGTGTCGAGGCGGGCAGCCAGATCACGTAGCAGCGTCCGTACCGCGATGATCTCCTGGTAACTGTCGAAGACGTGCCGCTGCATGAGTTGTTTTTCAGCCAGCGGACCGGTCGCGGTACGCCGGGTGCGCAGTCGTTGACACATCAGGTCAAACGCCCGCTGCGCCTGTCCCAGCCACGTCAGGCTGCGCAGCAGCCGCTCTAAGGTGCGGTGCCGGCTCATCACCGCGTACCCTGCTCCTTCCGCTCCGAGCAGGTAATCGGCGGGTACCCGGACCTCGTGTAACCGGACCTCGACATGGCCGCCCGCGGCGCCGAGGACCGGGAGATCCCGCGTGATCTCCACCCCGTGAGCGTCGATCGGAACCACCAGCAGCGAGAACGCCTTCACCGTGGGATCGGTGTAGGAGCCGGTCCGGCACAGTACCGTCATCACGTCGGCGCCACGCGCCATCGTGAACCACTTCCGGCCGGTGATCACCCAACAGTCACCGTCCCGCACCGCTCGAGTCACCAGCTGGGACAACCCGGGGTCCGATCGTCCAGGCTCGCTGACACCGTGACAGGTGATCAGCTCCCCGGCGAGGAGCGGCGCCAGTACCCGCTCTCGGAGCGTCGGGCTCGCGTACTCATTGAAGATCATCACGTCGGCGAGGGCGGCGGACCCCAGGACGGCGGGGCCCTCCAGGTACTCGCCCTCCAGTTCCGCGTAACTGGCGTACTCCCGCAAAGACAGGCTCCCGCCGACGGAGGAGCCCGGATACGCGTACCCCCACAGTCCATGAGACCGAGCCCGGTCGCGCAGGTGCCCGACGATCGTGCCGCGTTCCTCCCAGCCCGCGCGCGCCAGGCTCACCTCCCAGGGTCTGACCTCCGTATTCAGGAAATTCCTTAGCTGTTCTCTCAATGATTGTGAAGCATCAGATCGCGCCAGGTCAGTCATACCAGCCATGCGCCTTCCTTCCACACGCCCACCACCCTCCAACTTATTTCCAAACCATTAATGATCTTGCCCAGAAGTGTGTACTGAATTGGGTATGACGCCGACTCAGTTTCCATGGATGGCGGGCTTCCAATGAATTTTTCCTCGTGATGCCGAGTGGGGCAGAACATGATCAGAGAGGACGGTCGGCCGTGTCGCCTCCCCTCTGAACACCCTGACAAATCCGGTTGGTGTACGCCAAGAGGGCGCCCGGTGTACCCATATGGCGACCAAAGTATCCCCATATGGGGTACTCCTTTGACTAGATCGGCCTAGCTCACGTTCCGTGCTTTGCTGGTGACCGCCCCGTTTTCTGAATTCCATCCGACCACCTGTTCTCGTCGGGATCCAAATCAGAGATCTGACCTCGAAGTTTTCCCGTGAGAAAGGGGGAATGACGGCGCTTCAGTCCACGGAACGAGGCACACAGGACCGAAAAAGAAACGAAAGGAATCGCGATCATGACCTCCCATATCTCCTTTGCTCGACAGCTGAGACTGCGCCGCTTGTACCGACATCACGATCAGCGTTTGGTGATCGTGCCCTTAGATCACTCGGTCTCCGACGGCCCGATCACCGACCGGCTTGACACCCTGGTGGGGCAACTGGTAGCGGGCGGGGTGGACGGCGTGATCCTGCACAAAGGCAGCGTGCGGCACGTCTCCCCCGAGCGGTTCGCCCATACCGCGTTGATCGTGCACTTGAGCGCCAGTACCGCACGCGCTCCCGACCCCAACGCCAAGTACCTGGTGACCAGCGTGGAGGAAGCGCTCCGCCTCGGTGCCGACGGGGTGAGCGTGCACGTCAACCTCGGCTCTCGGGAGGAGGCGCGCCAGATCGCCGACCTGGGCGCGGTCGCGGAGGCCTGTGACCGTTGGAACCTGCCACTGCTGGCGATGATCTACCCGCGCGGCGCGAGCATCCCCGACCCCCGGGCACCGGAAGTGGTGGCGCACGCGGCCTCCCTGGCGGCCGACCTGGGCGCAGACATCGTCAAAACCGTCTACCCCGGCTCGATCGCCGCCATGGCTGAGATCACCAATGCCTGCCCGATCCCGCTGCTGATCGCCGGCGGTCCCCGACGCGATCACGCCGACGCCGTGCTCACCGACATCCGTGACGCCCTGCGCGGTGGGGCGGCCGGGGTGGCCATGGGGCGCAACGTCTTCCAAGCCGAGGACCCCACCGCCGCGGCGCGCGCGGTCGTCGATCTGGTGCACGCCACACCCCAGCCGACACGACCGGAGGTACGCGAACTCTCCCTCAACGCCAGCTGACCATTCCCACCCCGCATCCACAGGAGGAGAAGCATGAAGCTCACCTGGCTGGACATCCGCGCCACCGATCAGGCGGCACGGCAAGCGATCGTGCAGGAGGCGCTGCACCACCGGATCGACGCCCTCGTCGCGGCTGACCCCGCGGACCTGGCGGGCCTGCCTCCCACCGTCACCAAGGTGTTGTTCCCGCAGGATCGACCGCTGCCGGAGGACTTTGGTGAGGTCGATGTGGTGATCGTCGATCCCCTCACCCACGGCGTGACCCCGACGGAGTTAGCGGCCCGCCACCCTGAGATCGAATTCGGGCGGTTCGTGGAGGTCGTGGACGCACCGACTCTGGAGCTCGCGTGTCAGTCGGCCCGCACCGAACGCTGGAGCGTGCTGCTGTTCCGTGACCCCACCAAAATCCCCTTAGAGATCGTGATCGCGGCGGCAGCCGGGGCGTCCGGCAGCCTGATCACCGTGGCGCAGGACGTCGAGGAAGCAAAGATCATCTTCGGCGTTCTGGAACACGGTTCTGACGGGGTGATGCTGGCGCCACAACGCGTCGGTGACGCGGCCCAACTCATCGCGGCGGCCCGGTACCAGACCCCCACCCTCAACTTGACGGAGCTCACCGTCACCGCGACCACCCACGTCGGCATGGGAGAGCGTGCCTGCGTCGACACCTGCTCCTATCTGCGGCCCGACGAAGGTCTCCTCGTCGGATCGCACTCCAAGGGCATGATCCTGTGCGTCAGTGAAACCCACCCGCTGCCGTACATGCCCACTCGACCGTTCCGGGTCAACGCCGGCGCGATCCACTCCTACACCTTGGCGCAGAACGGGCGTACCAACTACCTCAGCGAACTGCAGGCGGGGAGCAAAGTCCTCGCCGTCGATGTCAAAGGCCAGACCCGACCGGTGACGGTGGGACGCGTCAAGATCGAATCACGGCCGTTGATCTCCGTGGACGCGGTGGCTCCCGATGGCCGGACGGTCAATCTGATCCTGCAGGACGACTGGCACGTTCGGGTCCTCGGCCCCGGGGGCGTGGTCCTCAACAGCACCGAACTCAAACCCGGTGACACGGTGCTCGGCTATCTGCCCAGCGAGGACCGGCACGTCGGTTACCCCATCAACGAGTTCTGCCTCGAGAAGTGAGGGCCGTGGATACGCCAAGAATCGCCATCGTGGGAGCGGGGATCGCCGGCCTGACGGTGGCCGTCTCACTGAGGCGCGCCGGCATCCCGTGCGAGGTCTTCGAGCAGGCCTCTTTCTTCGCTGACGCTGGAGCTGGTATTCAGATCTCCCCCAACGGCGCACGGATCCTGCACCGCCTCGGACTGGCCGATACCCTACAGAAACGGTCATCCCAGGCCTGGGCGATCGAAACACGCCGTTGGCAGGACGACACCGTGCTGGGGCGTACTGAATTAGGCCCTGGCTGCGTGGCGCGCTTCGGCGCCCCCTACTACCTGATCCAACGCGCCGACCTGCACCGCACCCTGGTGGAGGCGCTGCCGGCAGGGACGATCCGACAGGGCGTCGTCTGCACCCACGTCGTCGAACAGGACAACGGCGCCGTGCTCCACTTCCGGGATGGCACCACCGTCACCGCCGACCTAGTGATCGGGGCCGACGGCATCCACTCTGTGGTACGCCGCGGCTTGATCGCTGACACGCCCATCTTCTCCGGTTTCACCGTGTACCGCGGGCTGGTCCCCATCGATCGCGTACCACATCTGTTCGACCGGCCGCAGGTGCTGTTCTGGTTGGGGCCGGGCGGGCACGTCACCTCCTACCCGATCGTCAGCCGCCAGCTCATCCACTTCAGCGCGGTGATCGCCTCCCCCGACTGGGATCCGAAGGTCTGGTCAGCGCCAGGGCAGGTAGCCGACGCGGTAGCCGCTTTCCAGGGATGGACCGACACGGTGCGGGACCTGATCGGGGCCGCTGACACGGTGACGCGGTGGGCGCTGTTTGACCGGGAGCCCACCGGACGCTGGCACGGCCAGCGCACCGTCCTGGTCGGAGACGCCGCCCACCCTATGCTGCCCTTTATGTCCCAGGGCGCTAACCAGGCAATCGAGGACGCCGCCACCCTGGTGACGCTGCTGGTTCGCGCCGGCTTGGAGCGCGACGCCGCGCTGCAGGCCTATCAGACGCTCCGTCAGCCGCGCGTGGCTGAGGTGCACCGCCACGCCCGGATCCGGGGCCGCACCTTCCACTTCCAGGACGGTGAGCAGCAACGGCAGCGGGACGCCGCCATGCCGAAGACCGAGGACATCGGTTCCTACGAGTGGCTGTACGGCTTCGACGCGGAGCAGCTGCCACTTGATCGGGCGGGAGCGGTGTCCGAGTCTCCACTCCGCCGGTGACCGGGCCGCGACGGCTCTGACTGCCCTTTAGGACTGCGTACGCCACGGGTACGCCCGCGAGGGGCCCGGGACCCTCGCGGGATAACCGACCGGCACAGGACCTAAAGGCGCAAAACCTAAACCAGAACAAGGCGGGACGGTGGGCAGCGCACTAGGTCCTTACTGGATGACGGCGTCACTGGATGACGGCGTCGACGGCCACGGCGACGAACAGCACCGTCAGGTAGGTGATCGACCAGTGGAACAACCGCATGGGCCGGAGATTCTCGCCCCGCCGCGCCCTGCGTTCCATCCGGTGCGCCTCGACGAGGAGGAAGCCGCCCGACACCACCGCTACGGCCGCGTACAAGGGGGTGGT
This sequence comes from Actinomycetales bacterium, assembly GCA_002919305.1. Classification (GTDB taxonomy): domain Bacteria; phylum Actinomycetota; class Actinomycetes; order Mycobacteriales; family Micromonosporaceae; genus RSA1. The sequence goes on along the minus strand of PKFB01000078.1, from coordinate 37,216 downwards.
GGCTATCGGCCACAGCGCCAGTGAGGCGATGACGGTCAGCCAGGTGTACACCACGGTCTCCACCGCGACCCGATGGGCCGACGCCACCACCGGCAGCATCGGGATCCCCGCGGCGGCGTAGTCAGCGCGGAACTTGATGGCCAGAGCCCAGAAGTGGGGAGGTTGCCAGAAGAAGACGACAGCGAACAGGATCCACGCCGGCCAGTCCAGGGAGCCGGTTACCGCCGCCCAGCCGATCAAGACCGGCGCCGAGCCGCACACCCCACCCAGCACGGTGTTGTGCTTGGTGTGTCGCTTCAGTAACAGGGTGTAGATGACCGCGTAGTACACAATGGCCCCAGCGGTGAGGGCGGTGGCCAACGGATTGGTGGTCAGCCACATCAACACCACTGAGGCGACGCCGAGGGTCAACCCGAACAGCAACGCCGAGCGGGGGGAGACGATGTGCCGAGGCAGCGGCCGCCGGGAGGTACGGCGCATGACCTGGTCGATGTCCCGGTCGACGTAGCAGTTGAGTGCGTTGGCGCTCCCCGCCGCCAAAGCGCCGCCGACGACCACCACAAGCACGGTCAGCAGGGAAGGCAAACCGCCGGCCGCCAGGAACATCGTCGGGACCGCGGTTATCAGCAGCAGCTCAATGATGCGGGGCTTGGTCAGGGCTAGGTACGCCGCGAGGATGGCTTTGACACTCCGCGCCGCGGGCGCCGGGACAGTCCCGGCCGGAGCCACGGTGCCATGGCGGGAACGCGCCGCGTCGGCGACGACATCCAGCCCAGGGGTGTCACGGTCGGTGAGTGTGCTCACAAATCCCCCTCGCCCGGCCGGATGATCAATGCTCGTCTACGCATCGTAGAACAGGGTACGGGCGAGGCTCACAGGCAGGTGTCGCCGGGCCCAGCACCGCTAAAAGCAGCGATTTTAGACGCTCATTCACCCCCGCTGTTCTTCTCCCAGGATCCGTCCACCACCCATTTCCGACACGTGATCACCGCTCCGTTCATGCGGTTTGAGCATGGAGTTATCGGCGTAACCCGTCGTTTGATGTCTATTGGTTGAGTGCGACATCACGGGTGGCCAAAATCACTCCAGAAGCCGGATGAGGGAGCTCCCTGGCCACACGTCCACGGTGCTTGTCACATCGTCCCGCTGACGACCAGCCCCTTTACGGCTGTATGTCTCGAAGACAGGTCATCAAAACGGTGATGAAACCGCACGACATCCTGATGAGGTCAGGGACGCGCTGCAGGTCATTGCGCGACACGCTCCCGCCCGACGCAGCCGCACCAGAAGCGGGCCCCAGCGACATACTCGATCATTTCCCGATCAACGAGGCTGGTCGGACAGGCGACACAACGCGGTTGATCGGGGAGGGTAGCGGGCAGAATCCGAGCTGTCGCACCAGGAATCCAGGCATCGAGATATCTACGAGTACCGACGCGTGAGACACCGCGCTCCCGATACATCGCGGTCGCTAACGATCAGGGATTCTCCATCATCACTGGAACAGTGCTCGAAGGTCGATCGAACCATGAAGGTCATAGCTCAAAAGGGGAATACAAACGACACAGCGCGCGCTGGATCACACGGCTGATCGAGCGTGTGCTGGGTAGGGTCAGACAGGAGGACCCAGACCTCCCCGCGCGACGGCCCCGGCGGTTCAACGCGCGGATACCGCCTGCGATCGACCGATGGGACGTTCCGGGAACTTCCCAGATCCCATTGATGAGGAGGAGAACGGTCACGTGAACCAGCCCGCTTCCCACACGTCTCTGGAGTGGTCCGAGCTGGACCAGCGCGCTGTCGATACCGCCCGGGTATTGGCGATCGATGCCGTGGAGCGGGCCGGCAACGGCCATCCCGGTACCGCGATGAGCCTCGCACCCGCCGCGTACCTGTTGTTCCAGCGGGTGATGCGTCACGACCCCACCGACCCGACGTGGCCCGGTCGTGACCGCTTCGTACTGTCCTGTGGGCATTCCAGCCTCACGCTTTACATTCAGCTCTATCTATCCGGATATGGTCTGACGCTGGACGACCTCAAGGCCCTGCGGCAGTGGGGGTCGCGGACCCCCGGTCACCCCGAGTACGGACACACGGTCGGTGTCGAGACCACCACCGGTCCGCTGGGGCAGGGAATAGCCAACGCGGTCGGTATGGCGATGGCCGCCCGCCGCGAGCGTGGCCTGTTCGACCCGGACACTCCTGACGGTCAGAGCCCGTTCGATCACCGGATCTTCGTGTTCGCCTCCGACGGCGACATCGAGGAGGGAATCAGCCACGAGGCTTGTTCCCTGGCCGGGCACCAAAAGCTCGGCAACCTCATCGTGCTCTACGACGACAACGAGATCTCCATCGAGGACGACACCCGGATCGCCAAGTCCGAGGATGTCGCGGCCCGGTACGAGGCGTACGGATGGCATGTCCAGCGGGTTGACTGGACCGCCACCGGGGAGTACCACGAGGACGTCGCGGCCCTGTACGACGCGTTCCAGGCCGCCATCGCCGAGACCGACCGCCCCTCACTGATCTGCCTGCGCACCATCATCGGCTGGCCGGCTCCCAACAAGCAGAACACCGGCAAGATTCACGGCTCCGCCCTGGGCGCCGCCGAGGCCGCCGCCACCAAGAAGGTGCTCGGCTTCGACCCCGAGGCCTCCTTCGCCGTCACTGACGAGGTCCTCGCCCACGCCCGCAAGGTGGTGGAGCGGGGCGCCGCGGCGCACGCGGAGTGGCAGACCGCCTTCGACGCCTGGGCGAAGGCCAACCCCGAGCGCAAGGCGCTCTACGACCGGCTGGCGCGGCGGGAGCTCCCCGAGGGGTGGACCGAGGCGTTGCCGGTGTTCGAGCCCGACCCGAAGGGCATGGCCACCCGGAAGGCCTCCGGTACCGTCATCGCCGCGATCGCCGACCGGCTCCCGGAGCTGTGGGGCGGCTCGGCCGACCTGGCGGAGAGCAACAACACCACCATCCCCGGCGCGCCCTCGTTCATTCCCGAGGAGCACTCCACGAAGGAATTCAGCGGCCACCGCTACGGGCGGGTGCTGCACTTCGGTGTCCGGGAGCACGCGATGGGCGCCATCCTCAACGGCATCGCGCTGCACGGTGGGACCCGCCCCTACGGCGGTACCTTCCTGGTCTTCAGTGACTACATGCGTCCGGCGGTGCGCCTGGCGGCGTTGATGAAGCTGCCGGTGATCTACGTGTGGACCCACGACTCCATCGGTCTGGGTGAGGACGGCCCGACCCACCAGCCGGTTGAACACCTGGCGTCGCTGCGGGCGATCCCCGGCCTGGATGTGGTACGCCCGGCCGACGCGAACGAGACCGCCTGGGCGTGGCGCATGGCCCTGGAGCACACCGATCGTCCCACCGCGTTGGCGCTGACCCGGCAGAACCTGCCGGTGCTGGACCGCAGCAAGCTCGCCAGCGCCGAAGGAGTCGCCCGAGGCGGCTACGTGCTCGCTGAGGCCGAGTCCGCCGACGGTCAGCCGGCGCGGCCGGAGGTGATCATCATCGCCACCGGTAGCGAGGTTCACCTGGCGCTGGCCGCCCGGGAACGCCTGCAAAGCGAGGGCCACCCCACGCGGGTGGTCTCCATGCCGTGCCGGGAATGGTTCGACGCTCAGGACGAGGCGTACCGCTCCTCGGTGCTGCCCCCTGACATCAAGGCGCGCGTTTCGGTGGAAGCCGGGATCGCCATGCCCTGGCGGGACCTGGTGGGCGAGGCCGGTGAATGCGTGAGCCTGGAGCACTACGGCGCGAGCGCGCCCTACCAGGTGCTGTTTGAGCAGTTCGGCTTCACCCCTGACCGGATCGTGGCTGCGGCGCACGCGGCCCTGTCCCGGACGGGTGTGATCAAGGGTTCCACCACCGGGAACTAGGAGTAGGCGATGACTGACCGACTCGCCGAGTTGTCCGCCGCTGGCGTGGCGGTATGGCTCGATGACCTGTCTCGTGACCGGCTGGCCACCGGGGGCCTGGACCAGCTGCGTCGTGAGAAGCACGTCGTCGGCGTGACCACTAACCCGACAATCTTCGCCAAAGCACTGGCCAGCTCCAAGGAGTACGCCGACCAGGTCAGTGACTTGGCGCTGCGCGGCGTGGGGGTGGAGGAGGCCACCCGGCTGCTGACTACCTACGACGTGCGTTGGGCCTGTGATGTGATGCGCCCGGTGTACGACGCCACCGGCGGCCTGGACGGCCGGGTCTCGATCGAGGTAGACCCGCGTCTGGCGTACGACACCGCCCGCACCGTGGCCGAGGCCAAGGCGCTGTGGTGGCTGGTTGACCGCCCCAACCTGTTCATCAAGATCCCCGCCACTCCCGAGGGCCTACCCGCCATCACCGCCGCCCTGGCGGAAGGGATCAGCGTAAACGTCACGCTGATCTTCAGCCTGCAGCGGTACCGGGAGGTCATGGAGGCCTTCCTGACCGGGCTGGAGCAGGCGCGTGATCGGGGCCATGACCTGTCCAGCATCGCCTCGGTGGCGTCATTCTTCGTATCCCGCGTGGACACCGAGATCGACAAGCGGCTGGACAAGATCGGTGGCGATGAGGCCGCCAGCCTCAAAGGCAAGGCCGCGGTCGCCAACGCGCGCCTGGCCTACCAGGCCTACGAGGAGGTTTTCTCCTCGGAGCGGTGGCAGGCCCTGGCCGACGCCGGCGCCCGGCCGCAGCGCCCGCTGTGGGCGTCCACGGGGGTGAAGAACCCCGCCTACCGCGACGTGCTCTACGTAGAGGAGCTGGTGGCTCCCGGCGTGGTGAACACCATGCCGCAGGCCACGCTGGACGCCTTCGCCGACCACGGCGAGACCCAGCCGGACACCGTGACCGCCCACTACGAGGAGGCGCGGTCGGTGCTGGACCGGATCGCGGCGCTGGGGGTCGACTACAACGACGTGGTCACGACCCTCGAGCGTGAGGGTGTGGAGAAGTTCGTGGCCAGCTGGAAGGAGCTGCTCGACAGCGTCCAGACGCAACTGGAGGCCGGCACCAGCGGAGTCGGGGGCGAGTGATGACCGGACCAGACAGTTCACACAACGTCGACACCGAAATCGGAGGCGGTCTGGTGGTGACCGGGGCCGCGCAGGTCCCCGGCGCCACCGCCGCGCGGGAGAAACTGATCGCCGAGGGCGTACCAGGGCTGCTGGCCGCCGGTGACCCCACGCTGTGGGGGCCAGAGGCCGAAAGCGAGGCGCGCATCCGGCTGGGCTGGCTGGACACCTTCAAGCGCAGCCGTGAGTTCCTCCCCCGGCTGGCGGCGCTGCGCGCCGAGCTGCGTGAGGCCGGCCTGGACCACATCGTCCTCGCCGGCATGGGTGGCTCCTCGCTGGCACCGGAAGTGATCACCCGCACCCTCGACAAGCCCTTGACCGTGTTGGACACCACCGATCCTCAGCAGGTCCTGGCCACCCTCCGGGACCGTCTGGACCGCACGGTGGTCGTGGTGTCCAGCAAGTCCGGCGGGACCGTGGAAACCACCAGCCACCTGCGGGCCTACCACCAGGCGTTCCTGGATCACGGGCTGAGCGAGGCCGAGGCCGGAGGCCGCATCGTGGTGGTCACCGACCCCGGCTCGCCCTTGGAGGAGCGGGCCCGGCAGCTGGGAGTGCGGGCCCTCTTCCTCGCCGATCCCTACGTCGGGGGCCGCTACAGCGCCCTCACCGCGTTCGGTCTGGTGCCCTCGGCTCTGGCCGGGGTGGATGTCGAGGTTCTGCTGGACGAGGCGGCCGCGCTGGCCTCCCGCCTGGCCGAGCCCACCGACAACCCCGCCCTGGCGCTCGGGGCCGCGTTGGGCGCGGCGGCGCTGGCTGGCCGGGACAAGGTTGCGCTGGCCGACGATGGTTCAGGCATCGTCGGGCTGGGCGACTGGATCGAACAGCTGCTGGCCGAGTCCACCGGTAAGAACGGCACCGGCATCCTGCCGGTGGTTCTGGAGGACCCGGACGCCCCCGGCAACACCGGCCCCGACGTGCTCACGGTCACGGTGGGCGGCAGCCTGCGGCCGACGCCGGGCAAGGGCCAGGTGCTGCGGGATGGCCTGCGCGTCAACGGCCCGCTGGGCGCGCAATTCCTCGCGTGGGAGTTCGCGACCGCCATCGCTGGCCGGCTGTTGGGGATCAACCCCTTCGACCAGCCCAACGTGACCGAAAGCAAGAACAACACCAACCGGCTGCTTGAGCAGGGCCTGCCCACCACCACCCCCGACTTCACCGAAGGGGCTGTCGAGGTGTACCTGTCGGGTGGACTACGGGCAGGCAGCGTGGCCGAGGTGTTCCAGGCGCTGAGCGCCACATCCGGCGGCACCTACCTGGCGATCATGGCCTACCTGGACCGGTACGCCGACCGTGAAGTCGCCCAGCTACGGAGCCTGTTGGCGCGGGTGGCGTCCTATCCGGTGACGTTCGGATGGGGTCCCCGCTTCCTGCACTCCACCGGGCAGTACCACAAGGGTGGCCCGACCAGTGGGGTGTTCCTGCAGATCACCGGGGCGGTGACCGAGGATCTGCCGGTGCCGGGCGTGGCGTACACCTTCGGTCAACTGCAGGCCGCCCAGGCCGCGGGTGACCTTCAGGCGCTCGCGAGTCGGGGACGGCCGGTGGCGCGGCTGCACCTGACCGACCGGGCCGCGGGTATTACCCAACTCCTCGCCGCGGCACGATCTTCCGGAGGAGAAGCATGACCAACCCGCTGCGGGATCCGCAGGACCGACGTCTCCCCCGGATTCCTGAGCCTTGCGCACTGGTGATCTTCGGGGTGACCGGTGACCTGGCCCGCAAGAAGCTGATCCCGGCGGTGTACGACTTGGCGAACCGGGGGCTGTTGCCCCCGGGCTTTGTGATACTGGGTTTCGCGCGCCGGGACTGGACGGACGGCGACTTCGAGCAGCTGGCTCGCGCGGCTGCCCGCGAGCATTCCCGCACTCCATGGCGGGAGGAGGTCTGGGCACGCCTGGCGGGCAACATCAAGTTCGTCGGTGGATCCTTCGAGGACGACGCGGCGTTCGACCGGCTCGCTGCCTGCCTGAACGATCTGCGCACCTCCCACGGCATCCCCGGCAATGCCGCGTTCTACTTCTCGATCCCGCCATCGACCTTCCCCACCGTCCTGAAGCAGCTGGACCGGACCGGGATGTCGGACAACACCCGCTCCGGCGGGTGGCGTCGCGTGGTGGTGGAGAAGCCGTTCGGGAGCGACCTGAACTCCGCCCGGGAGCTCAACCAGCTGGTGGACACGGTCTTCACCCCCGAGGACGTGTTCCGTATCGACCACTACCTGGGTAAGGAAACCGTCCAGAACATCCTGGCGCTGCGGTTCGCCAACGCCCTGTTTGAGCCGGTGTGGAACTCCCACTACGTCGACTCGGTACAGATCACGATGGCGGAGGACGTCGGGATCGGCAGCCGGGCCGGCTTCTACGACTCGGTGGGAGCGGCGCGGGACGTAGTGCAGAACCACCTGCTGCAGCTGTTGACGCTGACCGCCATGGAGGAGCCCACCAGCTTCGACGCCGAGGCGATCCGGACCGAGAAGCTGAAGGTTCTCAAGGCGATCACCCTGCCGAAGGACATCTCCCGGCACGCGATCCGGGGGCAGTACACCCAAGGTTGGGTGGCAGGGCAGCGGGTCCCCGGCTACCTGGAGGAGCCGAACATCCCGCCGGACTCGACCACCGAGACCTATGTGGCGATCCGGCTGGGTATTCAAAACCGCCGGTGGGCGGGTGTCCCCTTCTACATCCGCGCCGGTAAGCGGCTGCCGCGCCGGGTCACCGAGATCGCGGTGCTGTTCAAGAAGGCGCCGCATCTGCCCTTCGATGCCTCGGCGGTGGAGTCCCTGGGGAATAACCAGCTGGTGATCCGAGTGCAGCCCGATGAGGGTGTCACCTTGAAGTTCGGCTCCAAGGTGCCCGGCACCGCGATGGAGCTACGTGACATCGCCATGGACTTCCTCTACGGCGAGGCGTTCACCGAGGCCAGCCCGGAAGCGTACGAGCGGCTGGTGCTGGACGTGCTGTTGGGGGACAAGACGCTCTTCCCGAACTCCGCCGAGGTGGAGGAGAGCTGGCGTGTGATCGATCCCCTGGAGGAATGCTGGGCCGGTACCAAGCCACACCCGTACCGTGCCGGCGAGTGGGGACCGAAGGCCGCCGATGAGATGTTGGCCTCCGAGGGACGCGTCTGGAGGCGACCGTGAACGAGCGACGCGACGGGAACCAGGAGGCACAGTGATCGCACTGTGGGACACCACCGGCACTGAGGTGGTCAGGGCCCTGGCCGCGGAGCGACGCAGCGCCGGCGGGGTCGCCAGCGGACTCGCGCTCACCCTGATCGCCATCGTGGACGAGAAGCTGGTACGCGAGGCGGAGGCGGCCCTGACCGTCGCGGCGGAACAGCACCCCTGCCGGTTGATCATCGTGGTGCGGCGTGGGGTGCTCGACCCCGAGTCTCGGCTGGACGCCGAGATCATTGTGGGGGGTCGGCTGGGGCCATGCGAGGCGGTGGTGATGCGGATGCACGGCCGCCTGGCACTGCACGCAGAGTCCGTCGCCTTGCCGCTGCTCGCACCGGACGTGCCGGTGGTCACCTGGTGGCACGGCACTCAGCCGGAGAGCATCGCCTACGACCCGTTGGGGGTGGTCGCCGACCGTCGGATCACCGACTGCAGCGCCGCCCCGGATCCGGTCCTGGGTCTCAAACAACGGGCGACCGACTACGCGCCCGGCGACACCGACCTGGCCTGGACCCGGATCACCCCGTGGCGGGGCATCGTGGCCAGCGCGTTCGACACGGTCTCGGCACCGCCGAAGACGATCCAGATCTCAGGCTCCCCCACCGACCCGTCGGCGCTGCTGCTGGCGGGCTGGCTCCGGGCTCGGTTGGGGATCCGCCCCAAGATCACAGGCCCGTCTGACGGGCGCGGAATCGACGCGGTGGAGATCACCCTTGCCGACGGCGCCGAGATCTCCATCACCCGTGCCAACGGCACCGCGCTGCTGCGCCGTACCGGTGTGGAGGACCGCACCCTGCCGCTGCTGGAGCGCACGCTCGGTGAGGAGCTGGCCGAGGAGCTGCGTCGCCTGGACCCGGATCAGTCGTACGCGGCCGCCCTGGCCGCCGCGACCGGCACCAAAGGGCTGGACGCGCGGGCGGCGACCCGCACCCACATTTGGCACGATCCTGCCGTGGCTGAACGTCCCGAACAGCCCGATTCCGAATAGGCCCACCTCACCCTCGCGTGATCAGGAACCCGGATCCCGCCGCGGACTGCCCCGCGTCGGCTCCGGGTCCGGGTCACCGGGGTGGACCGTCAGATGGGGGAACTGTGACAAGCGCGATCGTGGTGCACGCCGACCCCGAGGTGTTAGCCGAGGCGGTGGCGGCGCGCCTGATCACCCGGTTGATTGACGCCCAGGCTCAGCGGGGTGAAGCATCGCTCGTACTCACCGGTGGCCGGATCGCCGCGGCGGTCTACCGCAGCGTCCGCCACAGCCGCGCCCGGGACGCTGTGGACTGGTCCCGGGTGAATGTGTGGTGGGGTGACGAGCGTTTCCTCCCCGCCGGGGACCCTGAGCGTAACGAGACCCAGGCCCGTGAGGCGCTGCTCGATGCGCTACCGCTGGACCCGGCCCGGGTTCACCCCATGCCCGCCTCCGACGGCCCGGACGGCGCTGATCCTGAAGCGGCGGCCGCCCGGTACGCGGAGGAACTGGCTGCCGCCGCTGGGCCGGGGAACCAGCGTCTCCCCCACTTCGATGTGCTGCTGCTGGGGGTGGGTGAGGACGGGCACGTCGCTTCGGTGTTCCCTGAGTCGCCCGCAGCGTACGAGCAACGCTTGGTGGCCGGCGTGCGGGGCAGCCCCAAGCCACCCCCGATGCGGGTGACGCTCACTCTGCCGGCGATCAACACGGCGGAGGAGGTATGGCTGATCGCCTCGGGAACGGGCAAGGCTAAAGCGGTCGGGCTCGCCTTAGCGGGTGCCGGGCCGGTACAGATACCGGCGGCGGGGGTACACGGCACCGAAAACACCCTCTGGCTGTTGGACCAGGCGGCTGCCGCCGAGGTACGCCCCACCCTCCGTAGCCTCCGCTGAGCTTCCTCGCTCACCATTCGCCGGCGTAGGTCAACCCTGAGCCGCGGCGGTGGTCCGGTTTTCTGCCCAAGACCGGACCACCAGACGCGAAACGGTGGTTTGAGGGTGTGATCTGTCTGTCAGACGCGGCTGTTGCGGAGCCGCTCCAAAGCTTCCGCGAGGATCATCGCGCCGTCCTCGTCGCTGCGACGCTCTTTGACGTAGGCGAAGTGTGACTTGTAAGGCTCGGTGCGGGGGCGAGAGGGAGGCGCGTTCCGATCACGTCCGGCTGGGAGTCCACACCGGGGGCAGTCCCACTGATCCGGTACCTGAGCGTCGATCGCGAACGCCGGTCTCGTCTCGTGCCCGTTAGCGCACCAGTAGGACACGCGCTGACGGGGTGCGGGCTCACCTCGCTGCTCCGTCCAGCGCATTGGACCGGCTCCCACACGGGTACCACGAATGGCGTTGCCACTGGCCACGGCTTTCGCTCCTCATCCGTCCGGGGGTGAGCGTTGGGGCTTAGCGGTCGCGTGGTACAGGGCAGGGCGTGACAGCGGCCATCCATACCACGTGACCCGTCTAACGCCGTGCGCGCGGCCTGCACACCGCAGACCGCGCGCACGAGTTTAGGACGAGTGATGTGAGCGAAAGTGCCGTGCTCATCCGTGAGCGTACATTGTGACCATTTTGATTTCCGGTGGTTCCCGGTGGAGCGAGATGGCCTCGCTCCACACGGGTGACGCGCTCCTGTCAGGAAGCACCGGATGCCTGGGCGGCCCGCAGCAGAAGGCCCAGCCCGATGATGCAGGCCAGCCACAGCACGCCCACCAAAACCGTGTACCGGTCGAGGTTGCGCTCCGCGACCGACGATCCGGCCAGGCTGGACGTGACACCACCGCCGAACATGCTCGACAGGCCTCCGCCCTTGCCGCGGTGCAGCAGGATCAGCAGCATCAGCAGGAGACTGGTCAAGAGCAGCAAGGCAACCAGCAAGTACGGAAGCATCTGTGGGTCGTCCTCTCGGCGTGTCTACCAGGTCACAGAATAGCCGGATCAGGAGACGGTCACATGCTCGGAGTACCGGCAGATCAACGCGAACTCATCCGGATTGAGGCTAGCCCCACCAACGAGGGCGCCATCAATGTCCGGCTTGGCCATGATGCCCGCGATGTTCTTGCTCTTCACCGATCCGCCGTACAGCAGCCGCACCCGGTCGGCGGTGCCACCCGGGTAGAGCTCGGCTAGCCGGCCCCGGAGCGCGCCGATGACTTCCTGCGCGTCCTCGGGGGTGGCGGTCTTGCCGGTCCCGATAGCCCACACCGGTTCGTAGGCGATCACGACCTTCTCGACCTGCTCGGCGGTCAGACCCGCCAACGCGCCCTCCAGCTGCGCCAGGCAGTGGCTTACGTGGCCGCCGGCCTCCCGTACCTCCAGCCCTTCACCGACGCAGATGATCGGGCTGATGTCGTTGGCCAACGCCGCCTTGGCCTTGGCGTTGACCAGAGCGTCGTCCTCGTGGTGGTACTGACGCCGCTCAGAGTGGCCGACCGTCACGTACGTGCAGCCCAACTTGGCGAGCATGGCACCGGAGATGTCACCGGTGTAGGCGCCGGAGGCGTGCGGTGACAGGTCCTGGGCTCCGTAGCCGATGAGCAGCTTGTCACCGTCCACCAGGGTCTGCACGCTCCGCAAGGAGGTGAACGGTGGCAACACCACCACCTCCACCGCGTTCAGGTGCTCCTCAGTGAGGCTGAAAGCCAACTTCTGCACCAGCGCGATGGCTTCCAGGTGGTTGAGGTTCATTTTCCAGTTGCCGGCGATCAACGGCCGGCGCACCGGTTTGTCAACGGCCACGTCAGTCCTCCAGCGCCGCCAGACCGGGCAGGGTCTTCCCCTCCAGGTACTCCAGTGAGGCGCCACCACCGGTCGAGATGTGCCCGAACGCCGCCTCATCCAGGCCGAGGGTACGCACCGCGGCGGCCGAGTCACCGCCACCCACCACCGACAGCCCGTTCACCGCCGAGACGGCCTCAGCCACGGCCCGGGTACCCGCCGCGAATGGCGCCACCTCGAAGACCCCCATCGGGCCGTTCCAGAAAACCGTCCGAGCCTGACGCAAGTGCTCCGCGAACAGCTCGACGGTACGCGGACCGATGTCCAGCCCCTTCCAGCCGGCCTGGATCCCGCCGGCGGCCTCGACCACCTGGGTCTCCGCGTCCTCGCTGATGTCGCGCGCGACCACCACATCCACCGGCAGCACCAGCTTCTCGCTGGCCTCAGCGAGCAGCTGCTTGCAGGTGTCGATCTGGTCGGACTCCAGCAGGGAGTCCCCCACGTCGTGCCCGGAGGCGGCCAGCAGGGTGAAGCACATCCCGCCGCCGATGAGCAGCTTGTCCACCCGCGGCAGCAGGTTGGAGATCACCCCGAGCTTGTCGGAGACCTTGGCGCCACCGAGCACCACCACGTACGGACGCTCCGGGTCACCGGTGAGCCGCCGCAGCACCTCAACCTCACGCAGCACCAGGCCGCCCGCGTAATGCGGCAGCAGCTTGGGCACGTCGTAAACGCTGGCGTGCTTGCGGTGCACAGCGCCGAACGCGTCGTCGACATAGACGTCGGCGAAGGCCGCCAGCTGGGCGGCGAACGCGCTCCGCTCCGCCTCGTCCTTGCTGGTCTCCCCCGGGTTGAAGCGGAGGTTCTCCAGCAGCACGAGGTCACCGTTGTTCAGCGCCGCCACGGCGGCGGAGGCGGACTCCCCCACGGTGTCGGTCGCGAAGCTGACCTGGCCCGGCAGCGACTGCTGCAGCCGCTCCGCGACCGGACGCAGGCTGTACTTGGGGTCTGGGGCACCCTTGGGGCGTCCCAGGTGCGAACACACCACAACCTTCGCCCCGGCCTCGGTGAGGGCCCGCAGGGTAGGAAGGACGGCCCGGATCCGGCCGTCGTCGGTGATGACACCGTCGCGCAAGGGGACGTTCAGGTCGGCGCGTACCAGGACGCGCCGACCTGCCACGCCCTCGGCGAGTAGATCGTCGAGGGTACGCATCGTGTTCGTCCTCACAGGCTCGAGCCGACGAGCTTGACCAGGTCAACCAGACGGTTGGAGTAGCCCCACTCGTTGTCGTACCAACCGACAACCTTCACCTGGTTGCCGATCACCTTGGTCAGGCCGGCGTCGAAGATGCAGGAGGCCGGGTCGGTGACGATGTCCGCCGACACGATCGGGTCCTCGGTGTAGGTGAGGATGCCTGCCAGCGGTCCCTCGGCGGCGGCCTTCATCGCCGCGTTGACCTCCTCGACGGTGGTCTCGCGGGAGACGGTCACCGTCAGGTCGGTCGCCGAACCGGTCGGCACCGGGACCCGCAGCGCGTACCCGTCGAGCTTGCCCTGCAGCTCGGGCAGCACCAGGCCGATCGCCTTGGCGGCACCGGTCGAAGTCGGCACGATGCTCAGCGCCGCGGCGCGGGCCCGCCGCAGATCCTTGTGCGGACCATCCTGCAGGTTCTGGTCCTGGGTGTAGGCGTGGATCGTGGTCATCAGACCACGCTCGATCCCGAACGTGTCGTGGAGCACCTTGGCCATAGGAGCCAGGCAGTTGGTGGTGCAGGACGCGTTCGAGATGATCGTGTGCTTGGCGGGGTCGTACTTGTCGTCGTTGACCCCCAGCACCACGGTGATGTCCTCATCCTTGGCCGGGGCCGAGATGATGACCTTCTGAGCACCCGCCTCGATGTGCTTACGGGCGTCGGCCGCCTTGGTGAACCGACCGGTGGACTCGATCACCACGTCGGCGCCGAGCTCCTTCCACGGCAGCGCGGCCGGGTCCCGCTCAGAGAGGGCCCGAATGAGGTGGTCGCCGACCTGGATGCCCTCGTCGGTGACGGTCACGTCGCGGTCGAGCCGGCCCAGAATCGAGTCGTACTTGAGCAGGTGCGCGAACGTGGCCTTGTCCCCAAGGTCGTTGTAGCCGACGACCTCGATGTCCGCCCCCTGCGCAAGCACGGCGCGGAAGAAGTTGCGGCCGATCCGGCCGAAGCCATTGATACCAACCCGGATGGTCACGCGGTTCTCCTCGAAGGTGCGATACGGACGGCGTACCGCTGTAGCGGACGCCGATGCTGTCGAGCAGCTGACGGGCCGCTAGGCGACACCTTTGTCAATGCCACGTGCGACCTGTCAATGCCGCGTGCGACACTGCGCGCGGTGCGCTCGTCGGGCGTGTGGCTTCCCACCATGACTGGTAAGACCATCACTCTCTCGTGACACTACCGCGCCCGGTGGGCTCACCTTCTGCCGCCCCGTCACATCTGCATGATGCGTAGATACCCGCTCATGTCGCGAGCATTTCAGGAGTCACCGCGGATTCTGTGTCAGGGATCCCAATTTCTCGGGCCCGTTTGTCGGCCAGCGCCAGTAGGCGGCGGATCCGGCCGGCGATTGCGTCCTTGGTCAGCGGCGGTTCGGCCAGTGCTCCCAACTCCTCCAACGAGGCCTGTCGATGCTGCAGGCGAAGCCGGCCGGCGCTCACCAGGTGGCTGGGGGCGTCATCACCGAGGATCTCCAACGCCCGCGTCACCCTGGCGGCGGCGGCTACCGCGGCCCGCGCGGAGCGGCGCAGGTTCGCGTCATCGAAGTTCGCCAGTCGGTTGGCTGTGGCGCGTACCTCACGCCGCACCCTCCGCTCCTCCCACGTGAGCACGCTGGAGTGCGCACCCAGCCGGGTGAGCAGCGCCGCGATCGCATCACCGTCCTTGATCACGACGCGTTCGGTGCCGCGTACCTCACGCGCCTTGGCGGTGATGCCCATCCGACGGGCCGCACCCACCAACGCCAAAGCGGCCTCAGGGCCGGGGCAGGTGATCTCCAAAGCGCAGGAACGTCCAGGCTCGGTCAGTGATCCGTGCGCGAGGAAAGCTCCCCGCCAAGCCGCCACCGCGCAGCAGACATTCCCCGACACCACATGCAATGGCAGGCCACGCACCGGACGGCCACGCACGTCCAGCAGGCCGGTCTGCCGCGCCAAGGCCTCGCCGTCCTTGACCACCCGTACCGTGTACTGGCTCGCCTTCCGCATACCACCGGGTGCCAGAACGTGCACCTCACTGGGGTAGCCGTAAACCTCTGCGATTTCCCGGCGCAGGCGTCGGGCTACCGCGCCGGTGTCCAAGTCGGCGGCGACGACGACCCGCCCGCTCACAATGTGAAGGCCACCGGCGAAGCGGAGAAGCGCCGCCATCTCCGCTTTACGGCAGCAGGGCTTCGGGACGTCGACACGGCTCAGCTCATCCTTGACCGCAGCGGTCATCGCCATCGGGTCGCTCACCTCGCGTCGTGCCGGCCCACACGAGGGCCGAGGATTGGCTGCAGGGCTGCCGCGAGCGCGGCAGGGTCGTGCCGCGGACTGCCGTCGGCGACAGCGACCGGTGCCAGGACCAGTCGTGCTCCCAGGGTTTGGGCCGCACGTCTGACCGGCTCCGGATCACCGACCGCGGTGGTGTCCGCGAGGACCACGTCAACACACAGTTCCGACATGTAATCGGAGAGTGCCCGAAGATGGTCCGCTAAGGAAAGGCCCGCAGTCTCTTTTTCTGCCGCCAAATTCAGCATCACCAAGCGATTTGACCGACTTGCCGAGATTGCCCGGGCAAGTTGCGGCACGAGTAGATGTGGGATGACACTCGTGTACCACGAACCTGGTCCTAAAACCAACCAGTCGGCGTCATTGACGGCGGAAATCACGTCTTCCGGGACCGGCGGATCCGGGGGATCCAGCCGCACCTCCAGCACCTCTCCCCGGCTGACGGCGACGGCGTGCTGCCCGTCGGCCACTGTGACCCGACCGTCAGGGCCGCGGACATCCGCCTCGATCCGCAACGGCACGCTCGCCATCGGCAGCACTCTGCCACGGGCGTCCAGCAGCCTGGCGGCGTGCTCAAGCGCCTCCACCGGATCCTTCAGCAGCTCCAACAGTCCGGTGAGCACCAGATTGCCCACCGCGTGCCCGGCCAACGGGTCCTGGCCGTCGAACCGGTACTGGAACAGCTGGGCGGCGATCGGAGAGGCCCCGGACAGGGCGACCAACGCCTGACGGAGGTCCCCCGGCGGCAGCACCCCTCGCTCAGCCCGAAGTCGGCCGCTGGAGCCGCCGTCATCGGCCACAGTCACTACCGCGGTGATGTCCAGCGGGGCTCCCTGGTCCCGGAGTGTCCGCAACGCCCGCAACGACGCGGACAGCCCGTGCCCACCCCCGAACGCCACCACCCGCACCCGCGTCTCACCCACTTGTGGAGTTCACTCTCCCGTCATCGGGGCCATCCCCGTCGCCTACCATCAGCACACCTCACCACCAGTCCGGATCTCGTTTTTGATTCGGTACGGCACCGCTCAGGGCCGGTTCAGCTCACTCCCGGCCCAGATCCCGGTGTTCAGCGCGGGCGATCAGGCCCGCTTCCCGGAGGCGGCGCGCCAGTTCCTCGGCGATCGCCACACTCCGGTGCTTGCCGCCGGTACATCCCACAGCCACCGCCAGATATCGCTTACCTTCCCGTTCGAATCCCTGCGCGGCTTTGGCCAGGATGCCCGCGTACGCGGCCACGAACTCTTCTGCGCCCGGCTGGCCGAGCACGTACGCACTCACCGCCTCGTCGGTACCGGTGCGTTCCCGCAACTGAGGCACCCAGTAGGGGTTAGGCAAAAAGCGCGCGTCCGCCACAAAATCGGCGTCCGGCGGCAGGCCGTACTTGAACCCGAACGACAGCACGGTTACCCGCAGCCCACGCAGGTCCGGCGGCCCGAACAGCTCCTCCACCCTGGCCCGCAGTTGGTTGACGTTGAGCTGGCCGGTATCGATGATCATGTCGGCCTGCTCACGGGCCTCCTGCAGCAGCTCTTTTTCCGCCTTGATGCCGTCGATGAGACGGCCATCACCCTGCAGCGGGTGCGGCCGGCGCACACTTTCGAACCGGCGTACCAACACGTCGGTGTCGGCGTCGAGGAAGACGACATGGGGCCGGAACCCGCGGGCCCGCAGATCCCGGACCGCTCCGGCCAGGTCGGTGGAGAAGGCCCGGCTGCGGACGTCCAGCACCATGGCGGTGCGGCGTGCGGTTCCCCCCGAGCGGTACGCCAGTTCCGCCATCGGCACCATGAGTGCCTGGGGCAGGTTGTCGACCACGTAGTAGCCGACGTTCTCCAACGCCCTCGCCACCGTGCTACGGCCACCCCCGGATACGCCGGTCACGATCACCAGATCCATCTGGGAACGGTCCGGCGCAGCGATCTCGACCGGAGATGGTGCGGCCGCGTTCGCGTCGACCACCACCGTGATGCCCCCCGACTCGCTCTCTGACACTGTCTTCCCTTCAGCTGTCCCGGCTCTGACGCCCCCCATCGATGGCATCCTTGCCTGTCGCTTGCTTTCTCGTCGAGCCGCTTCCTAACGCTTCAACGATGACCTGTGCGGTCCGCATCCCGATGCCAGGGACTTGCGTGATTTCCTCCACGGTCGCCGCCCGCAACCGTTTCAGAGAGCCGAAATGCTTCAGTAGCGCCTTGCGTCGCTGCTCACCTAACCCGGGGATCTCGTCCAAGACCGACGTCGTCACCCGCCGGGAGCGGCGCTTGCGGTGGTAGGTGATCGCGAACCGGTGGGCCTCGTCACGCAGCCGCTGCAGCAAATACAGCCCCTCACTGGAACGCGGCAGCACCACCGGGAACTCCTCCCCCGGCAGCCACACCTCCTCCAGACGCTTGGCCAGACCACACACCGCCACATCGTCGATCCCGAGCTCCCGGAGCACCGCCGCGGCGGCGTTCACCTGCGGCTGCCCGCCGTCAACGACGACAAGAGAAGGCGGGTACGCGAATCGTTTCGGCTTGCCGGTCTCCGGATCGATACCCGGCAATGGTCCAGGTCGGGCTTTACCCTGTGCCGTCTCCGGTGTGGCTTCCCCCACTTCGGTGGAGAGCGCCCGCGCGTCACCGGTGTCCAACATCCCCGACTCTGAGTCCCCCAGCTGGAGATCACCGGTCTCGGCGTGCGCCTCCAGGTACCGCTTGAACCGGCGCCGCAGCACCTCGGACAACGCCGCGACGTCATCGGTGCCGTCGGTGCCGCGTACCGCGAAATGCCGGTACTCGCTTTTGCGGGGTAACCCGTCCTCGAAGACGACCATGCTCGCCACGACGTCGGTGCCTTGCAGCTGGGAGACGTCGAAACACTCGATCCGTAGCGGCGGGGTCGGCAGGTCCAACGCCTCAGCGAGCTCTTGAAGCGCCTGACTGCGGGCCGTCAGGTCCCCGGCCCGGCGCAGCTTGTGCTGGTTCAGCGCCTGCTCGGCGTTGCGCGCCACCGTCTCCAGCAGTGTGCGTTTGTCCCCCCGCTGTGGCACCCGCAGCGTCACGCGGCTGCCACGCCGCTCAGAGAGCCAGTCGGCGAGCGCGTCGCTGTCAGCGGGCAGCTCGGGAACCAGCAGTTCCCGAGGGATATCCGTCTCGCCGTTCTCCCCACCGTAAACCTGGGAGCAGAAATGGTGCACCAGCTCCGCGGTGCCCTCCCCGCCGGTGCGCTCCACGATCCAGCCCCGCTGGCCCCGGACCCTGCCGCCTCGGATATGGAAGACCTGCACCGCGGCCTCCAGCGGATCCATCGCGAAAGCGACCACGTCAGCGTCGGTCCCGTCAGAGAGCACCACCGCCTGCTTTTCCATGGCGGTCCGCAACGCCACCAGATCGTCCCGCAGCCGCGCTGCCCGCTCGAACTCCAGTGCCTCGGCCGCCTCCTGCATCTCCCGCTCCAACCGCCGGATCATCCGGTCGGTGCGGCCCGCCATGAACTCGCAGAAGTCGTTGACGATCTGACGGTGCTCCTCAGCGGTCACCCGGTTAACGCAGGGCGCCGAGCACTTCCCGATGTATCCCAACAGACAGGGCCGGTTGATCTGGCGGGCCCGCCGGAAAACCCCGGTCGAGCAGGTACGCGCCGGGAAAACCCGCAGCAGCAGGTCCAGGGTTTCCCGGATCGCCCAGGCGTGGGAGTAGGGCCCGAAGTAGCGGACCCCTTTCCGCTTGGCGCCCCGCATCACCTGCAGCCGCGGATACTCCTCGTCGATCGTGACCGCCAGGTACGGGTAGCTCTTGTCGTCTCGGTAGCGAACGTTGAACCGAGGCTCGTACTCCTTGATCCAGGAGTACTCCAGCTGTAGCGCCTCCACCTCGGTGTTGACCACGACCCAGTCCACCGAGGCTGCCGTGGTGACCATCTGGAAGGTACGCGGGTGCAGCCCCGCCGGATCCTGGAAGTACGAGGCCAGCCGATTACGCAGGCTCTTGGCCTTGCCGACGTAGATCACACGACCGTGGGGGTCCCGGAAGCGGTAGACACCGGGCGCGTCCGGCACAGTGCCCGGCGCCGGGCGGTACGTCGATGGATCGGGCACCTGTTGAGCCTAACGGCGACGGCGGACAGTCGGATCTCCCGACCTCCCCGGCTCAGGCCGGGTCATTCCGGCTTTGAACCAGGCGCGCGACCGCCAGGATCCGGGGCCGCCTCTCGGCCTTGAAGCCCAACTCATGGCGGAATAGCTCGGGGATCCAGTACTGGTCCTCCTGCTGAAAGAGGATCCCGTTAGCCTCCAAAATTCTCGCTTCGGATCTATCCAAACCGACGGCATCCAACTCAAAAGGAACTCTCTTTTGTTCCGCATCAGCTTTTCTCAGCTTCTGCAGAATATCCCTTACTACATGGTTCTCCTCTTCGACCTCTTTGATCTTCTTCTTGCTGCATTCCGGGAGGGCTTTACTCATAGCCGCCGGTGTGAGTAGCCGATCGTTCCACTTACCGAAATCCTGAGCGGAATGGCGCGCCGTCACAGCCAGAAAGTTCACAATGTCACGCGCCTGGATCTGCAGATTAAAGACAGACAAAGCAGCGAGGAACCAGGACTCAGAGCGAGCCTCCCGGGAGCGATCCGATCCCATCTTCAGGCCCCACACTTTCTGGAGGATCCGCGAAAGCTCCTCCACACGGGCGGTCCGCACTACGTCCTTCTCCTCGAGGGCGTCAGCGCGCCCACATACCCACGCCACAAGCCGGAGCGCTTCTTCTCGCTCCCACCGAAGTCGACGGCTCCGGATCAGGAACTGGTGGAGGTTCTGCTGAATCGCAGCTTGAACTAGATCATACCGCACAAAGATGATCAATCCCAACGAACACCCACGCAGAGAACGCAGCCAGTACGGGCAGTCAGTCAGCAAAACACGCAGAGCGTTCTGTTGGTTAGGATCGCTCGAAAATTTTTGAAAGAGATCCTCCAGGCCATCCAGGATGAAAACAGCACGGGAGCGGCGCGCCGCCATTTCGGTCAACAGTTGTTCAGCGTTCTCCCGATCCGCCTGCAATCCCACTGAGCATGCGAAACAGGACAGCCAAACTCGTCGCCACTCGATATCATTCAGATCCTCAGTCAAGGCCTCCTGGAGAGTTTCGCGGACTCTTATCGCGTTTTCGGGCGAGCCACCTATACGGCGCGTATGACCGTGTCACGTATCTCCTCAACCTGTCTAGTCACGGAGTCGTGAAGGTTTCCCGAAGTCAGCACCGGCACGATGGGCGCGTCAACCTCCACATCCTCCACTCCGGTACCCTTCGCGAAGTTCTTCCAGGTTTGCCGGTAGCACATTTGAAGGAACGTGAAGGTCTTACCTGACCCTTTTGATCCCACCACGATCTCTACGGGAAGATCGGTACGGTGAGTGGATATCAAACGATACAGGGAGTGTGTTACCAGGAAATCGTTTTGATCCGCACTCTCGGCATAGATCAAATTATTTGCTTCCTCGGCTAGGCTGTTGCGCTTCTCCGTCAGCGCCTCAGCCAAGCTAACACTGCTCTCGCCTTGATCCTTCTGTGAGGAGAAGGCTTCATTACCTATTGGAAGCAGTGCGTCCGCAACAGGTGCGACCACATCCCCCAAACCGTTGGCAAGCCCTCATACCTCTTCCCAGGTCGGCAGCAATCGGAGAAGGGCCTCCTTGAACGGGCTCAGCAACGGCTCGGCCGCCAGAGTGTCGTCAACGGTGCTGGTGTCCTTGGACTCGGGATCACTGAACTCGGAGTCACTCGTGTCGACGCGGACCGCGGCCGCCGCCTCACCCAACTGCGCCGCCGCCTCGGCCACCCACTGTCCGTGATCCGGGTCCTTGAACTGCGTCACAATAACCTGGCAGATCGGATCTTCCTTCGTAGCAGGTGCCCGGCGCGCCACCTCGGCGAGCAGACAGCGAGTGCCGCGGACCGATTGATCGCTGATTGTCGAGACGAAGACGCGATGCACTCGCGGATCCAGCAGAATTGGGGCATTCAATTCGCTGACCCCGGCTCGCAGGTCAACGAGGACCACGCTGGCCTGGAGGCCACTCGCCAAAGCAGCGAGAGAGTCGGCCAGCAGATACGGATTCCGCCCTGAGCTTAGAAGATCGACCGGAGTGATCCGCGAGGGTGTCAGCCGGTCATAGCGCCGCCGCACCGGCATCACGATAACGTGATTGATTATTTGGTTAGCGAGAAACTTGCGACCGATGCTAACCGCTTCCCGATACTCACCTTCTACGGATCCGTGCACCAGCGCCAGGAAATCTTCGTAGCCGAAGTCAACGCGGACTCCCTGACTGACCAGCATCCAGGTAATGCCGGGAGCCTCGAGATCAGCGTCAACCAGCAGGACACGATGTCCACGGCTAGCGATACTCGCGGCGGTCGCCAGGCAATGGAGGGTTCTCCCCGCTCCTCCTTTGAAGGAATGAAAAGTGCAAATCGCCACATCATCGACGAGTGGAGCGGACGTGGTAGAAGCTCCCCCAGGCCGCGTACCACGGCGTGCTCATCCCAGTGAGGCCTTCGCGTCGAGGAGGGAGGAACGTCACCTATTTCAATCTCGACATCGATGCTCCGCTCCACCTCACCGTCATCCTCCAGAAGAAGGATCCGGCGTTCCTGATCGAGAGTCAAAGAACCCAACGCCGCGCGTAGCCATTCCCATATTTCATCCTCGTCTACCCCGGGAGTGACGAGAAAACGCACACTGCCCCAGTACGCGTCTACCGCCAACAACCACGCCGGCCACCGACCCGCCCGCTCCAGTGACGCGAAGTGATTGTCGATATCGACCCAGGTATAGAGATGATCCGGAGCCATCAGCGGACTCTCTGAATCCCCCACCGTGCTCACCACTTCAGCTCCTTCGCGCACCAGTCACTCAACGCCCGCAAGATCTCAACCATACGTTTTTAGTCATTCTCGTCTAGGCGCACCCCATACCGCCATGCCTGGTGTAGATCCTTCGCCGCGATCGGCGCCGAGTGATCAGCGTGTCGCCGTCTACGCCCCTCTAGCCCTTCGTAAACGCATTTAGCGATCCTGAGTTCCTTGGCTAACTCACGGAAATCATGTGTGAGGTACTTTCCATCGAGTTGCGAAGTCGACCGCAAATTCCTGCGACGCATCAAAGAGGCCTTGAGCCCACACTCCACACTATAAAAGAGCAGGAGATAGTGATGATTCTCATCTCCCGCTCCAGAGGCGGAACACAGTTTTTATAACTGGATTCCATTTCACGAGTTGTCACCTGAACAGGCGCTGCGTCACGTTATCACTACGATCCACCAAGTCCCGCTCGCGCTACCAATCGTCACTTTTAACCGATATGCCGACTCTGCCCATAACCTAGGTCACGCGCCCATCACGATGCTTGGTCAGAGCCGGCTTTGAGAGCCGGACTCGGTGATGTCCGACACGGCCTGGTGGAGAGCCCGCAGCGACCGGATCGCGGACCGGATCTCCTGCAGAAACTGAGTGCTGGTGACCGGCTGCCGCAGCGCGGGATCCATGGTCTGCGGATCCACCGCGACCGTGTCGATGCCGCAGCCATGCCGCAGCCCCAGGGTGCGGATCGCGTCACAGTGCTGGAACGGCACGTAAATGGTGGAGGTCACCAGCAGCACCCGATCGGCGGGGGTGAGGCGGGCGATGTGCTGCGCCCAGAACCGGTAGGTGTCGGCGGTGTTGGCACGTCGCAGCTCAGGCTCGCTGGAGGGAGCGGCGACCACCCGGATCACGCGTCCGGCCGCATCCCGATAGCTGTGAGTCCACCAGGAGGTACGCGGACTGTGTTGGATATCCCCCTCTCCCTGGGCGTGGGGCAGGCCGGTCAGGTTGAAGGCCCGGCGCATCCCGCTGTCCATGAGGGCGAACTCGGTGTCGCGGAACGCCCCCTCCCCACGCTCCAGGCCGAAGGTGTCGGCCACGACGGCCTCATCCCCCACCAAGGGGCGAAATCCGCTGAGGGCCGTGACCTCTGGCACCTGCACCTGTTCGGCCAGCAGCATCCGGGCCGCGGCGGGGCGCGCCAGGCAGGCCCGCACTAAACCGCCGAGGATGACCAGATGGCTGTAGTCACCGCGGGCCGGCTTCGGCGGATCAACCAGCCCAAGCGCCCACGCGGCCTCCCGAATAACCTCCTGGGTACGCGGATCGAACTGCTGGGTACGCGCGAGATTGCGTTCCCGCCCACGCCGGAAGTCCCAGTGCTCGGCGGAGAAGGCCTCCAGGTAGTCCAACAGCTCCGCCGTCGTGCCATGCCCGGGCCACTGCCCATCGAAGAGGGCGACCAGATCACGCACGGCTGGGGAGGTGACCCAGGTGGTGATCTGGTCGATCAGGACGGTGGGATCAGGGCCACCCGGTTCACACACCGGGAGGGAGACAGGGCGGTAACGGCCATTCATGACGCCATGATGTCAGAGACCGGCTCAGATCCCCCACTCTGCCGTACTCCGACAAACTTCGGGTCAAAGTACACAGTGGCCTCTTACAACATAAACCAGACCGTCACCGCCGGTGTCGTCACAGCG
Organism: Actinomycetales bacterium; assembly: GCA_002919305.1. GTDB lineage: Bacteria > Actinomycetota > Actinomycetes > Mycobacteriales > Micromonosporaceae > RSA1. Next base: position 13,234 of record PKFB01000078.1, on the reverse strand, counting down.
ACGAATCAGGCACGGATCACGTTGTCTTCAAAGATCCGGACCGGGATCGGCTCCAGGCCGCGGCTGGCCGGCCCCTGCAGGAGTGAGCCGTTCTCAGCGTCGAAACGGGAGCCGTGCTGCGGACACACGATAACGCCATTTGTCGGTGGTTCGACGGTCACGCCTTGGTGTGGGCAGCGCGGGTCGAACCCATATACCACTCCTTCTTCCGGCCGGACCAGGAGAACCTCGCCCAGGTCATCGCTGACCAGCAGGCCACCACCGAGCGGTATGTCCTCAACCCTCGCCAGGGGAGGTGGATCCTCGGAGGCCCGCGGCCCGGTGTAAGGGGCCTCAGGGTCGGAGGCGTCGTCGCCCCTGCGGCGCCTGCCACCGCCGCTGCCACCACTACCGCACGCCGTCAGCAGCGTGGTGGTGCCCACTCCTGCTATCCCCAGCAACAACCGACGACGGGGGCAGAGCAGGGCCATGTGAGACGACTCGGCGTCGGTTTTCACATCCGCCGGGTCCGATGTGGTCATATTGGTGTCCTCCTGCGTCTTCGACGGGCTCCCGGCCCGCCGCGGGCTGTGGAGATGAGGGGACGTCGTCCGCGCATGTCAGTCCGTGACGATGGTCCCATCGCGGTATACGTCCCCGTGGCTGAAGTAGTTCAGTGGCGGTTGAGGGTGGTCCCGGCGTACCCGCCTCATGTTCCCTCTTCCACGCCACACAGGTCGACCCCGACACAGCCACAGACCCGTATCAGGCACGTCACCGACGCGACTTCGGACCTTTTCGGTGCCTCCTCAGGTGATCACCGATTAGGTGGTCACCGGTCCAGGCCCAGAACGTGACGCAGGAACCGTCCAGTGTGGCTTTCGGGCACCTGGGCGACCTCCTCGGGCCTCCCAGCCGCCACCACCATCCCGCCGCGGCTGCCACCTTCCGGCCCCATGTCGATGATCCAGTCGGCCGACTTGATGACATCCAGGTTGTGCTCGATCACCACCACCGTGTTGCCTTTGTCGACCAAGCCCTGCAGGACCAGCAACAGCTTGCGAATGTCCTCAAAGTGCAGACCGGTGGTCGGCTCATCCAGCACATAGATCGTCCGGCCGGTCGCACGTTTCTGAAGCTCCGCGGCGAGTTTGACCCGCTGAGCCTCACCACCGGACAGGGTGGGCGCCGGCTGCCCGAGCCGCACATACCCCAGACCGACATCGACCAGCGTCTTCAGGTGCCGGTGGACCACGGGGACCGCTTCGAAGAACTCCGCCGCCTCCTCGATCGGCATGTCGAGCACCTCAGCGATGGTGCGTCCCTTGTAGTGCACCTCCAAGGTCTCCCGGTTGTACCGGGCCCCCTTACACACCTCGCACGGCACGTAGACATCCGGCAGGAAGTTCATCTCGATCTTGATCGTGCCGTCGCCGGCGCACGCCTCACAACGCCCGCCTTTGATGTTGAAGGAGAACCTACCGGGGGTGTATCCACGGACCTTCGCCTCGGTGGTCTGAGCGAAAAGCTTGCGGATGTGATCAAACACACCGGTGTAGGTGGCCGGGTTAGAGCGAGGGGTACGCCCGATCGGCGACTGGTCAACGCCCACCACCTTGTCCAGCAACTCGATCCCCGCGACCCGGGTATGCCGCCCAGGCACCAAGCGAGCGCCGTTGATCTGGTTGGCCAGCACCGCGTACAGGATGTCGTTGACCAATGTGGACTTACCCGATCCCGACACTCCGGTGACGGCGATCAGCTGTCCTAGCGGGAACGTCACGTCGATGCCGCGGAGGTTGTGCTCGCGGGCCCCGTACACCACCAGCTTCCGCTCCGGGTCGATCGGGCGTCGGGTCGCAGGAACCGGAATCGACTTCCGACCAGACAGGTAAGCCCCGGTCAGGGAGCGCTCGTTCCGCATCAGGTCGTCGACGCTGCCGGAGTGCACGATCTGCCCTCCGTGCTCCCCCGCGCCGGGGCCGATGTCCACGATCCAGTCGGCGACCCGGATGGTGTCCTCATCGTGCTCCACCACGATCAGCGTGTTACCGAGGTCCCGCAGCCGCAGCAGGGTCTCGATCAGCCGGTGGTTGTCACGCTGGTGCAGCCCGATGGAGGGCTCATCGAGTACGTAGAGCACCCCGACCAGTCCGGAGCCGATCTGGGTGGCCAGCCGGATCCGCTGTGCCTCTCCACCGGAAAGGGTCGCCGCCGGTCGGTCCAGGGACAGGTAGTCCAGCCCGACGTCGAGCAGGAACCGCAGCCGAGCGTTGATCTCCTTCAGGACCTGTTCGGCGATCATCCGCTGCCGATCATCCAGCTCCACCGTAGCCAGGAACTCGGCACACTCGGCAATCGACAAGGCGCAGACGTCGGCGATGCTCCGGGCTCCGATCGTGACGGCCAGGATCTCCGGCTTCAGCCGGCGGCCCTTGCAGGCAGGGCAGGGCACGTCCCGCATGTAGCCTTCGTATCTCTCCCGGCTCCACTCCGACTCGGTGTCGGCGTGACGCCGTTCGATCCAGGGGACCACCCCTTCGAAGGTCGCGAAATATGACCGCTCACGGCCGTAACGGTTGTGGTAGCGGACGTGCACCTCGGTGTCGGCGCCGTACAGGATCGCCTGCTGCGCCCGCTCGGGTAGCTTGCGCCAGGGGGTGTCCAGGTCAAAGCCGAGTTGTTCTCCCAGGCCGCCCAGCAGCCGCAGGAAGTACTCCAGGTTGTGGCCGTTGGACCAGGGTTGGATGGCGCCTTCGGCCAGGGAGCGGTCGGGGTCGGGGATCACCAACTCCGGGTCGACCTCTTTGCGGGTCCCCAGGCCGGTGCAGGTGGGGCAGGCCCCGTACGGCGAGTTGAATGAGAAGGAGCGTGGCTCCAGTTCATCGACGCTCAGTGGATGGTCGTTGGGGCAGGCGAACTTCTCCGAGAACCGCCGCTCACGATCGGGGTCATTCTCGGGCAGGTCCACGAAATCGAACAGCACCAGGCCACCGGCCAACCCGAGGGCGGTCTCCACCGAGTCGGTCAGCCGCTGCTTGATGGTCGGTTTGACCACCAGCCGGTCGACCACGACCTCGATGGTGTGTTTCTCCTGCTTTTTCAACTTCGGGGGGTCGGTGAGCTGGTGCACCACCCCGTCGACGCGTACCCGGGCGTACCCCTTGGTCTGCAGGTCGTTGAACAGGTCTACGTACTCGCCCTTGCGTCCCCGCACCACCGGGGCCAGCACTTGGAACCTAGTGCCCTCCGGCATGGCCAGCACCCGGTCGACGATCTGCTGCGGAGTCTGCTTACTGATCCGCTCACCGCAGGTCGGACAGTGCGGTTGACCGATCCGGGCGAAGAGCAGCCGCAGATAGTCATAGACCTCGGTGATGGTGCCCACGGTGGAGCGGGGGTTCCGGCTGGTCGACTTCTGGTCGATCGACACCGCGGGGGAGAGCCCTTCGATGAAGTCGACGTCGGGCTTGTCCATCTGCCCCAGGAATTGACGGGCGTAAGCGGACAAGCTCTCCACGTACCGCCGCTGCCCCTCGGCGAAGATGGTGTCGAAAGCCAGACTCGACTTCCCAGAACCGGACAAACCGGTAAATACGATCAGTGAGTCTCGAGGGAGATCCAGGTCAACATCCCGGAGGTTGTGCTCCCGCGCGCCGCGGATGATCAGTCGTTCGGCCACTATCGTCAGCTCTTCCCGGTGGTCCGCTCATGCCAAGGACGGCTCGTTAAAAACGTCTACGAACTGTAGTCCGGTCCCCCGACATTCCCCGTCACGGCGCTCACCTACCCGCCCGCGGACTCGGTCACGCTGCCGATTGTCGATGGGGTTCGTCCGCCGGTCAGCGACGCTGGTACCGGGGATTGGCCACCCGCTCCACTCGACGCGCCTCGGCCCGCTCCGCCGCCGTCATCCGAGCACGTCGCCGATTCTTTTCCCACAGCAGCTCGCGTCGGAGTTTGCGCCAGTTAGTCAATCGTCGAGGCTCCAGTTCACCGGTCGCCAGGGCCTCCTGCACAGCGCACTCCGGCTCCGACTCATGTCGGCAATCGGTGAATCGACAACGCTGCGCCAGGGCCTCCAGGTCCGCGAACACCTGACGCAACCCCTCAGAGGAGTCATACATTCCGATCTGCCGCAGCCCAGGGGTGTCCAGGATGACCCCGCCCGACGGCAACGGCACCAGGGCGCGATAGGTGGTGGTGTGCCGGCCGCGTTGGTCGGCCCGCAGGGCACGGGTCGCCATCACCGTGGCTCCGGCCAGCGTGTTCACCAGCGTGGATTTCCCCACCCCCGACGCTCCCAGCAGCCCCAAGGTGCGTCCCCGTTCCAGGTAGGGGGCCAGTTCGTTCAGTCCATCTCCGGTATGTGCGCTCACCGCATACACCGGGACATCTGGGGCGGTGTACGCCACCTCATCGCACAGGCTGCGCAGTACGCCAGGAGCGACGGTGTCGGCCTTGGTGAGCAGGATCAGAGGGCGAGCGCCGGAGTCAGTAGCCAATGCCAGCAGCCGCTCGATACGCCCCAGGTCAGGTTCTGGATCGACCGCCTCCACGACGGCGACGGCGTCCACGTTCGCGGCCAGGATCTGAGCCCGCGTGCTCCGGTCGGCTCCCGTCCGCACCACGGCGGTGCGGCGCGGCAGTGTCGCCTCGATGGTGACCCGATCGTCTGGCCAGGTCCGCACCACGACCCAATCCCCGGTGCAGGGCAAGGTACGGGGATTTCGGGCCACCGTAGCGAGCATGCGCCCGGCCAGGCTGGCGCGTTGGGCGCCGGTATCGGTCAGGACGGTCGCGATCCCCTTATCGATCCGGGCGACCCGGCCAGGGCGCTGACCAGGACAGCGGTACCGGCGAAACGCCGCCTGAAAATCCGAGTCCCAGCCGAGTGCGGCCAGGTCGATGGTCTGGGTCTGGGGGCGGAGAGTACGCGTGCGATCGTTCATTGGTCTTCAGACACCCTCAACACTCGGTGGGTGCCCGGTTCACAGCCCACGTTCCGGAGACGACGGGCCACCGGGCGGACATCCGGACAGCTTTGGAGCGGTAGAGCGGGAACGGTGACGCCACCGGCTGGGGCTTCGGGCCGCGACAGCCATGATCCGGTCTCCTCCTCCCCTGCCTGGTTCCCGTCCATGACGGTAGGCCGGCTGGTGCACTCCGGCTATTGAATTCCCTTCGGCTCACGCGGGGCCCGGACACGGGTGGTACGCGGATTCGCTGTGTTCTTGTTCTGTGGTTTTGTACCGTTGTCGCGGGCCGGGATTGCCTCACCGTGGCTCTGCATCGCCGTGACCTGCTCGTTTAACCAGGTACGGTGCTTGCCATGATCACCGACCCACTGGCTCTGCTCTCCGAGGTGGAGCAGGCGACCGCTCGCTTACTACACACCGCCCGCCAACTCAGCGACGCTGACATCGCCGCACCGTCAGCGCTGCCGAACTGGACTATCGGGCATGTCCTGACCCATGTGGCGCGTAGTGGTGATGGGCACCGCAACCTGCTGTACTGGGCCGCCACAGGAATTGAGACCCCGCCCTACCCCAGCTGGGAGGCTCGGGCCGCTGGTATTGAGGCGGGAGCCGGCAGACCGGCCGCGGAGCAGGTCGCCGATTTGGAGCAGTCCGCGGCCGCGTTCGCGGCGGCGGCCAGGGAACTGAAGCCAGAGGCCTGGAGCGTCATCGTCCGCTGGCGGGAGCGGGATCGTCCGGCGATCGAGGTGATCTGGTCCCGGCTACGGGAGGTCGAGGTGCACCATGTCGATCTTGGACTCGCCTACCGTCCCGCCGACTGGCCGGACTCTTTCAGCCACCGGCTGTTGCACGAGGTCTGCGACGACCTGAGCCGGACCGAGGTGGCTTCTCCTTTTGTAGTCCACGCCACCGACCTTGGGCATGAGTTGACCGTCGGGGACCCCACTGGCCGATCAGGCATCCCAACCGTGAGCGGACCGGCGTACCTGCTCGCCGCCTGGCTCACTGGCCGAGCCGACGGAGCCGGGCTGCAGGTGGAGCCGGAGGGCCCACTCCCCACGGTCCCCGACTGGCTGTAGCGGCCGTGCGGCGGCCCGGTGAACGGTGGGTTCCTGGGCGGCGGGACGGTTGGTTTCAGTACGATCCGGGAATGGCGTACACGGGCAATGTCCGACCAGGCGGCCCGCCTGACGTTCGAGAACTCCCGGAGCTGACGATCAGCAAGCTGTCGGTGGGGCCCATGGACAACAACGCCTACCTGCTGCGTTGCCGCGCCACCGGCACACAGCTGCTCATCGACGCCGCAGCCGAACCCGAACGGCTGCTGGAGTTGATCGGACCCGCTTCCGTGGAGACCGTCGTCACCACCCACCAGCACGCTGACCACTGGGGTGCCTTGGCCGCGGTAGTGGAGGCCACCGGCGCGCGGTCGCTGGCGCATCCACTCGACGCCAAGCCACTCCCTGTGATCACCGATACGGTGGTGGATGGGGACACCATCCAGGTGGGAAGGTGCACGCTGGAAGTGATCCACCTGGTGGGGCACACCCCCGGGTCGATCGCACTTCTGTACCGCGACCCGCACGGTATCCCGCACCTGTTCACCGGAGACTCCCTGTTCCCCGGAGGTGTCGGCAACACCAGGGGTAACCCGGATAACTTCCGCTCCCTGATCAACGACGTCGAAACCAAGCTGTTCGGCAGGCTGCCTGACGAAACCTGGTTCTATCCCGGCCACGGCGCCGACTCGACCTTGGGCGCCGAACGCCCGCACCTGCCCGAGTGGCACGCTCGCGGCTGGTGAGGCACGGCCGATACAACGGTGAGACCCGTAAGACACGGCCGGTGACGCCGGGCCCAACCGGCGCTCCGGCCGGACGTCGTGCCCTCACGTCAGCTGCACCCGCGCCGCCTCCCCCGCCTCGTCATCGAAGGTTCCGCCCATGCGTTGGTCTTGGATGTACATCCCGACCCTCCGCGAGGATCCCGCGGAGGCCGATACCCCCGGTCACCGGTTACTGCTGCGCGCCGGTTACATTCGACAGGCGATGCCCGGCCATTACAGTCTGCTGCCGCTTGCGGTCCGGGTACGGGCCAAGGTGATGGCCGTCATCCGGGAGGAGCTGGAGGCCATCGGCGCCCAGGAGGTCGCCCTCCCCACGATGCTCCCGGCACCGCTGTGGCAGCGCAGTGGCCGTTGGGACGCCCCCGATGAGCCGCTGTTTCGGCTCTGGGACCGTAAGGGGGGCGACGCGGCGCTGGCGGTGAGCTACGAAGAGGGCGCCGCCGCGCTGGCGGCGGAGTTGAGTTCGTACAAGCAGCTGCCGCAGATCTGGTACCAGTTCCAAACCGCGTACCGGGATGAGCCGCGGCCGCGGGCCGGGCTGGCGCGGACCCGGGAGTTCACACTGCTGAACTCCTACAGCTTTGATCTGTCCCCTGATGGGCTGGACCGGGCGTTGAAGGCACACCAGGCCGCCTGTGAGCGCATCTTCGCGCGGCTGGACATCCCGGTGATCCCGGTAGTGAGCTTCGACGCCCCGTCGGGCGGATCGGCCTCCACGGAGTTCATGTGCCCGTCGGCGGCGGGCGAGGATGAGGTGGCGCACTGTGCGGCGTGCGGCTACGCCGCCGAGCTGGACAGGGCCACCTCCCGACTCCCCCAGACCGTGGACGCTCCTGGCCTGCCGAAGCCGGAACGCTTCGACACGCCAGGGGCACGCACCATCGACGATCTGGCGACCCGGTTTGACGCGCCGGCCGACCGGCAAATCAAGACCTTGGTGTACGCGGTGGACGGTCAGCTCACCTTGGTGCTGCTCCGCGGCGATCACACCCTGGTGGAGCGGAAACTCCTCGCCGCCACGGGCGCCAGCGCGGTCCGCCCGGCGGAGGCGGACGAGATCCGCGGCGCGCTGGGCGCGTCTCCCGGCAGTCTCGGCGCGGTCGGGGTGACCGATCTGCCGATCATCGCCGATGAAGCGCTGCGAGGCCGCCGCGACATGTTCACCGGCGCCAACATCGACGATGTTCACCTGCGGGGCGTCGACATCGAGCGGGACATCGCCGTGGGCCGCTGGGCCGACCTGCGCGCCATCCGCGCCGGCGAGCCCTGCCCGACCTGTGACCGGCCCCTGCAGGTACAGCGCGCTATGGCGGTCGGTCGCCTCCGTCCGCTCGGGCAGCGGTACGCCGAGGCCTTCGGGGTGAGCGTGTTGGACGCCGAAGGGCGCCGCACGGCCCCCGTCATGGGTGGTTATGCGCTCGGGGTCGAGCGGGCCTTGGCGGCCGTTGTGGAGTACCACCACGACGACCGGGGAATCGTCTGGCCGTTGGCGGTCGCCCCGTTCCAGGTGGCGGTCGTCACCGCTCAACCCGACGATTCAGTGATCGCGGCCGGCGAGGACATCTACCGCGACCTTCGCGCGGCAGGTGTCGACGTGATCGTGGATGATCGGCGGGAACGGGCTGGCGTGAAGTTCCGAGATGTGGAGCTGGTCGGCATCCCGCTGCGGGTCACGGTCGGCAAGCGCGGCCTGGCCGACGGAGTGGTCGAGTTGACCATCCGCGCGACCGGGGACACCACACGGGTTCCCCTCCGTGACCTGGTGGCGGAGGTTCAGCGGGTTATGGCCACGCTCCCGTGACAGCTGTCGGGGCGTCCCCCAGTTCGCCGGTCAGGTAGTGCCGCACCACCGGGGCCACCGCGGTCACCAGACTCTCCATGTCCATCTTGACCACGGACGGCAGCTCCACGATGTAGCGGGTCAGCGCCAGTCCAAGCAACTGAGCGCTGATCAGCCCTGCCCGTGAGGTGGCCTCCGCGCTGTCCCAGCCGATGGTCCGGGTGATGAACGCGGCGATCTGCCCCTCCAGGAGGGTACGCGCGTGCTCGGCGGCCACGGGATGCGTGCTCGCCGACCGCAACATGATCATGATTGGGTCGGCGGCTGGGTCGGTCTCCCAGCGGGACAGCACGTGGCGCAGCAGCGCCTCCCCCACCTGGTTGTGCGGGACCGGAGGGATCTCGTTCAAACGCAGATCCAGATCGACCGCGGCACTGAACAGCCCCACCTTGCTGCCGTAGTACCGCATCACCATCGACGGATCGACCCCGACCACCGAGGCCACGGCGCGGATTGTCGTCCCTTCATATCCCCGTTCGGTGAAGAGTGTGCGGGCCGCCGCCAGTATGGCCTTCCGTGTACCCTCAGACCTTTCGGTGAAAGCCATGACGCTGAGTGTAGGCGTTCTGCGCGGACTGTGAGTTCCACATGTCTTTTCCGGTCCGGGAAGCCCGCGATTGGGGTACGCGGTTCGGGTTGCTGCCCCAGCGCGGGATGACACGCGGGCCGCTGTCAGCGGCGGCGCTGGCTGGCGAAGCCGGCTCAGGGCGTCCGTCCCGGAAACCGGGCGGTGAACAGCCAGGCGCGACCGGAGCCGTGCAGGGTCGGGTCGAACGCCAAGGGCACCGGGCGGCCGTAGGCCACGGCGACCGCGTCGATCTCCCGGACCGTGGGCTGCCAGCCGTGCCCGCGCAGCCAGGAGTCGGGGCCACCGGTCGGGCCGCCCCGCCACAGCGTCACCAATTCGGCGGAGATCGCCGCCCGGGCCGCCCGGAGGGTGTCCCAGTCCTCGATGTGGTCCGCGGCCAACACGCTGCCGGGTGCGGACAGCCCGGTCAGGGTGCGCAGGAATCGATCAGCCTCGGATGCAGACAGGCTGTAGAGGATTCCCTCCGCTAACCAGACGGTCGGCAGTTGCGGCTGGAAACCCGCCTCATAAAGCGCGGTCGCCCAATCCCCGTTCAGATCCGCCGCGACCTCCACATGGTGGCAGCGTGGCACCGCGCGTACTTTCGCCAAAGCGGTGCTCCGGAACGCCAGGACATCGGCGACGTCCACGTCGAAGACCCGGGTGTCGGCGGGCCAGTTGAGCCGGAAGGCGCGCGTATCCATCCCCGCTCCCACAATGACGACCTGGCCGCACCCGCTCTGGGTCGCCTCCAACGACGCCTCATCCAGGAATCGGGTACGCACCGCCACCTGGTCCGCCAGCAACTCCAGTAAGCCCCATCCCGTCGCCGGCGCGTTCGACCATCGCGACCAGTCCACACCGGCCGCATCCACGAACAGCCGCGCGTACGGATCGTTGAAGAGTCGATCCGGCCGTCCGCTCTCCTCCGCGCGCAGCACGACGCTTCCGAAAGCGGTCCGATCGATTCCGCTTAAAAAAGCGGGAGCTTCCGGTTGCTGTGTCCTGACACCGCTCACCTCGTTCACCTCACGACGCAATCGATCACCTCGATGGTGAGATGTTCTGACATGCGAACTACATCACGTGAATACCTATTATTCGATAGACATCTGATATGTTCCGCGTCCTCAGATAACGCACGAGTGATCCCACCTGCGTTCTGACGTATGACGTGGTGCGGTCACCGATCAGCGCGTCCGCAGCGTCATCAGGACGCAATGACGAGCCCTGAGAAAACCGCGACCGGCCAAAAAGGCTCAGGGATTGCAAAGTCAGGCACGCGCTCACATGTCACCGTCACGGCCCCGTCCTGCTCTTTGCACCCAACAGTCGAGCCGTTGGCGGGTTAGCGCGCCCCGCCACCCGGGTAGGCCCGACCCATCCCCGGACATCGGAGGAGTGATCATGACGACGCGAAACAGACTCCGACTGGCGGCCGGCGCTGCGGTCACCGCCGGGTTCGTGATCGGCGCCAAGGCCGCCCGTGCTGGACTGGCGGCGGCGCACCGGGCGGTTCGGGGAGACGGGCCGCTGGTACGGGGGATCACCATTGGGCTCCCCCCTTCTGAGGTGTACCGCTTCTTGCGCGATCCCACCCGGCTGCAGACCGCCCTCGACCGGGTTGTCGCGATCGATGGCCTCGGTCAGGGGCGGTTTCGGTGGCGGGTAGCCGGTCCGGACGACGAGCTTGTCTTCATCACCCGGATCGTCATCGAGGAGCCGGACCGGCTCCTGGTTTGGCGGACCGAGGACTCATCGCCTCCCTACCACGGGCGGATCGAGTGCCGGGCCGCGCCTGGTGACCGCGGCACTGAGGTCAAGGTGACGTTGGAGCAGCAGGCACCTACCAGCGTGATCAGTACAGCGCTGGCCACGCTGACTGGCCAGGATCTGGACCACCTGCTCCGCGACGTGCTGCGCCGGGTGAAGCAACTCCTGGAGTGCGGTGAGGTGATCCGTGTCGCCGGGCAACCGACCGGACGCGATCGCACCCAGGAACGGATAACCCGGCTGGTGGTCGAGCGAGTGGCGGCGGGAGGACGGCCATGAAGGCGCTGTGCTGGACCGGCGTGGATTCCGTGACGGTGGAGACAGTGCCCGACCCCACCATCCTCAACGAGGGGGACGCGATCGTGAAGGTCACCGCCAGCAGCGTGTGTGGCTCAGACCTGCATCTGCTCGACGGGTATCTGCCCGCGATGCGGGAGGGCGACATTCTGGGGCACGAATTCCTGGGGGAGATCGTGGAGGTCGGCCCCAAGGCCGGTGATCTTCGGGTGGGCGACCGTGTGGTGGTGGGCTCCATCATCGGTTGCGGCGCCTGTTGGTACTGCCAGCGCGGGGAGTGGTCCCTGTGTGACAACTCCAACCCCAACGCCGGGATCCCGGAACGGTTATGGGGTCACTCCCCCGCGGCGATCTTCGGCTATTCACACGTCACCGGCGGCTTCGCAGGCAGCCACGCCGAGTACGTCCGGGTGCCCTTCGCGCGGCACGGCGCGTTCCGCGTCCCCGGGAACCTCTCTGACGATCAGGCCGTCTTCGCGTCGGATGCGGTCCCCACCGGCTGGATGGCGGCGGATATGTGCAACCTGTCTCCCGGCGATGTGGTGGCGGTGTGGGGCGCCGGCGGTGTGGGGCAAATGGCGGCCCGTGCGGCGATGTTGATGGGCGCGGGTCGGGTCATCATCATCGACCGGCTTCCCGACCGTCTCCAGATCGCACAACAGCGACTGGGGGTCGAAACCCTGGATTACACCCAGACCGATGTTCTGGAGGCGTTGCGTGAGCTGACCGCCGGCCGCGGGCCGGACGCGTGTATCGAGGCGGTGGGTATGGAGGCGCACGGCACCGGGCCGGCGTACGCCTATGACCGGGTCAAGCACGCCCTGCGGCTACACAGCGATCGGCCGACCGCGCTTCGCCAGGCCATCCAGGCGTGCCGTAAAGGCGGCACCGTCTCCATCGTGGGTGTCTTCGGCGGTTGGGTGGACAAGTTCCCGCTCGGGGCCGCCATGAACAAGGGGTTGACGCTACGGATGGGGCAGCAACACGCGCAGCGCTATATCCCGATCGTGCTGGAGCGGATGAGCGCCGGTGACATCGACCCCGGGTATTTGGCGACGCATCCGATGCCGTTGGAGGACGGGCCCAGAGGCTATCGGCTGTTCAAGCACAAGGAGGACGGCTGTCTACGCGCGGTCTTCCACCCGGATCTGTCGGCTTCGTCGTGAGGGAGCTACTCAGCCTGACAAATATTGACCAGGCGGTCATATAGGTCAGTACCACATACATATGACACAGCAGACGTTTAACTCGTCACCCTTCTGTCACTTATTACTCACCGTCACCATATCCGCGCCACAAACCCTGTTCTCGATGTCACAACACGGTGACGGTTCCCATAGGTCGCTGATCATGTCAGCGACGCGGTTAAGCGCGGCCAGCAAGCGTTATGACTGGTAGGAAGCCTGCCGGTTAAGCCTGAGCACACACATGTCAAGCACATGTCCGCCTGATGTCCGATCTAATATCGCCAGGTGTCTTTCGTAACTTCGACGGTGGCGGTACAGTCCCATTGACCCCCTTGTGGGAGCGCTCCCACAGATGAGGCACCGACAGTGACCACACCGACGTACCACCAGACTCGAGGCCCCCGGCAGCAGGCCGCCCTACAGCACCAGGGCAGGGCCTACGCCCTGCCACACCACCCGGCAAGGCGCTATGCCTTGCCCACCCTGACTTTCCGACCAGACTTCGCGACAACCATCATCCCGGTGACAAGGTCACGGCGCGCCTTATAAAGCGGGAGCCGGCGGCATTTCCTGGCCCGGACATCCGCCGCCGGCTCGATCCCCCCGGCAGAGCCGAAAGGAGGTGCCACCACGACAACACGCGGTCCCGGCTCCTGCGCGATCCGCACTGTCTCCTGGCCGTCCCACCGGCAAGGCTCTCGGTGATCCCCAACCCGAGAACCCCAAAGGACGGTGCGTGATCAGCGCCCGTGGGGCGGGAACGTC
>PKFB01000031.1 GCA_002919305.1 Actinomycetales bacterium | reverse complement strand
CGCGGCCCCGGCCGCGCGGCCTCGGCGCCTTCGTGCGGGTGGCGGTCCGGTAAGCGGCCGTCCGGCGGGAAGCCGCCGGGCGTACCGCTGATCTACCGGCTTCACCGCGCGGCGCACGCCCCGCCACGCCCTTTCTCCTGGGCTGGTGTCCGGTCAGGGTCCGAGGTCGTCCCCGTGACTGCCGTCCCTGACCGTTCGGGCTGCGTCGCTGCGGCATCGCCTGCCCCCACTGTGGTTTTGCTGTGTTCTACGTCGATCGTGGACTGAGTATGCGGACGTGTGAGGTCACGCCGACGCGCCGCGGAACCGCGGGAACGCCTTGGCGCCCGCGTACCGGGCCGCGTCGTCCAGTTCCTCCTCGATCCGCAGCAGCTGGTTGTACTTGGCAACCCGCTCCGAACGCGCCGGAGCACCGGTCTTGATCTGACCGGAGCCGGTCGCCACCGCCAGGTCCGCGATCGTGGTGTCCTCGGTCTCACCAGACCGGTGGCTCATCATGGTCCGGTACCCGCTGCGGTGCGCCAGGTCCACCGCGTCGAAGGTCTCGGTGAGGGTACCGATCTGGTTCACCTTCACCAGCACCGCGTTAGCGGCGCCCGCCTCGATCCCTCGACCGATCCGCTCCGGGTTGGTGACGAACAGGTCGTCACCCACCAGCTGCACCCGGTCGCCGAGCTCCCGGGTCAGGGACACCCAGCCGTCCCAGTCCTCCTCCGCCAGTGGGTCCTCGATCGAGACGATCGGGTAGGCGTCGAGCAGCTCGGCGTAGTAAGCCGTCATCTCGGCGCTGCTCTTCTTGACACCCTCGAAGGTGTAGACCCCTTCGTTGTAGAACTCGGTAGCGGCGACGTCCAAAGCGAGCGCGATGTCGGTGCCCAACCGCAGGCCGGCGGTGGAGATCGCCTCCGCGATCAGGTCCAGAGCGTCGCGGTTGCGGTCGAGGTTGGGTGCGAAGCCACCCTCGTCGCCCAGTCCGGTGGACAGGCCCTTCTTCTTGAGCACGGACTTCAGGGCGTGGTAGACCTCAGCGCCCCACCGCAGGGCTTCCCGGAAGGTCGGGGCACCGATGGGGGCGATCATGAACTCCTGCACGTCGACGTTGCTGTCGGCGTGCGCCCCACCGTTGAGGATGTTCAGCATCGGCACCGGGAGCAGGTGGGCGTTGGGGCCTCCCAGGTACCGGAACAGCGGCAGTTGTGCCGACTCGGCGGCCGCCTTCGCCACGGCGAGTGAGACGCCCAGGATGGCGTTGGCGCCGAGGTTGCTCTTGGTGGGCGTACCGTCCAGCTCCAGCATCTTGGCGTCGATGGCCCGCTGGTCGCTGGCCTCCATCCCGATCAGCTCCTCGGCGATGGTGTCGAGGATGTTGCTGACCGCCTTCTCCACACCCTTACCGCCGTAGCGGCTCTTGTCGCCGTCACGCAGTTCCAGAGCCTCGAACTGCCCGGTAGAGGCTCCGGACGGTACGGCCGCCCGGCCCAGCACCCCGTCGTCGAGCAGCACCTCGACCTCAACGGTGGGGTTCCCCCGGGAGTCGAGAATCTCCCTGGCAGCGATGCCCTCGATGGTCGCCACTGTCATCGCTCCTCATGCCGGCCCGCCCGGTCCCGGGTATCCCGGACACGGCACACCTGCGGGCCGCCGTGATCCCTGCCCGGTGCGGGTAACCATGGATCGTCTGTGTTCTCCACTGAGCGAGACTACCGGCAGCCGGTTTGCGACCCGTTGCGGTGGGAGGTCAGTCTGATGGCTATGCGGCCATGCCTTTCCCCGACCCATCCCGGAAACGATCGCCACCCTCCCTCCCTGGCCCGGGAAAGGGGGCGAACCATGGGCATTGTGGCCATACTGCTGGTGTTGTCCGGCCTAGTCTCGGCCTGCCAAGCCGTGGACCTGTCGGCCGGCACGGAGGACCGGACCCAACTGGCCAACGACCTCGCCGGACGGCTCGATCAGGCGAGCCAGAAGATCTACACCGCGCAGTACCAGCTGTCGGGTGGCGAGCTGTCCACCCTCGTGCAGGGACAGCGGCCATACCGGTTCGCGTACTCCTTCCCCGGTGGCCAATACGTCCTGACTCCCGAAGCGGAGATGATCTGCACGATCCGGGAAAACGCTGGTCAGTCCCACTGCGAGATCTTCCCGCCCCCCACGCCCAGTCTGACGACCGATCTGCGGTCGTTGGCCGAGGCTGGCTTCCTCCCACCCGACGCCGTCGTTGATCTGCTCACCGCGACCTCTTTGGACCCGGAAGCGCAGATCGAATACAGCGACACCACCATCGCGGGCCGTCACGCCACCTGCCTGAGCGTCAGCGGATTGCGGGACGCGGCGGCGGCGAACTTCCAGACCTGTGTCACCACCGAAGGGTTGCTCGCCTCGTTCAGCGGCACGGTGAACATCGACCTCCTCGTCGGTGACACCAATGACGACACCGACAGCGGTGTCGAGACGACCTGGGTGGACCTGCTGCTCACCCAACAGTCGGACACGATCTCGCCAGACGCCTTCGACCCTCCCGCCGATGCGGTCGTGGTGGATAACCGACCCTCTGCGAGCAGATCGTGATGGCATCACAGGATCGGCAGCCATAGCAGGATCGACCACGCCCGTCACGTCACCCAGAGCACGATTCTACGGAGTTTCTCCCGATTTGGCGGGAAAACTCAACTTCCCTCCCGTCGTGCCCGCTGACGTGACCGGTGCGCTGAAGACGCTCTGGCGGGTCCCGAGTGTACGCCGACGGGCGTACGGCGACCTGACGTCAGTCGATTCCGAGTAGAGTACGCAGATGCCGAGGCGCCGGTGATCCGTGCGCCAGCATCGCGTCGTGCCACGAGCGCACGGTGTGGGACGGTGGGCGCGCAGC
This sequence comes from Actinomycetales bacterium, assembly GCA_002919305.1. Lineage (GTDB taxonomy): Bacteria > Actinomycetota > Actinomycetes > Mycobacteriales > Micromonosporaceae > RSA1. The sequence continues at coordinate 61,407 of PKFB01000031.1, read as the reverse complement.
GGCGATCTGGGAGACCTCGGTGTAACCGACGAAATAGGTGGACAGCTGGGTGGAGGTAAGTAGGGCACGACGCCACTTACCGACCGCCTCCCCCTCCTCCTGGAAACCGCGGTCCTGCATCAGCCGCAGCGCCTCGTCCTGCTGCAACCCTTCACAGTGCACCAACTGGTCCAAAAGCGCGTTAATCGTCATGCGCAGCTGCATCTTCAGCTGCTGCAGCCGCACCGGCAGCCCACCGAAACCGGCGTCGGCCATGAACTCCTCCGCGTACACCGCCCATCCTTCGATGAAGGAGCCGCTGGCGCACACCGCACGAACCCGCGTCGACCCGCGGTAGCGACGGGCCTTGGCCAGTTGCAGGAAATGGCCAGGCATCGCCTCGTGCACCGTGAGATTGCGAATCATGTGGTTGTTGTACTCGCGGTAGAACGATTCGACCCGCTCCGGCGGCCAATCCGCCGGGGTAGGCGCGATCGCGTAGAAGGTGGGCACCTCCGCCGTCTCCAGTGGGCCGGGAGGATCGCAGTAGGCCACCGCCACTCCCCGCGCGAATTCAGGCATCTCCACGATCACGCAAGGGTCGTCCACAAGGGACACCAGATCGTGGACGGTGACAAAGCGCGTGGCCTCCTCCAGCGTCCCCTCGGCCAGACCCACGATCGTCGTGTTGTCGGGGCGCTCCGCGGCGAGCCGATCCAGCGCGGCGCGTACCGTGGCGTCGTCGACGGGGGCATCCTCACCGAGGAACTCCGCAGCCGCCCGCCGAATCTCCTCGGTCACCCGTTCCAGGTTCTCCTCGGCCTGGCTGAGCAGCTGACGGGCGGACAGCTCGGTGTCGAGGGTGTGCCAGAGCTTGGCCTCCCACAGCCGACGCCCGAGGCGGGGATCCCGCCCTGGTTCGTCACCTCGCGCCCGCAGCCAGGTGACAAACTCTGCGATCGCCGCCAACGCCTGATCCCCGGCCGCGCGGATCCGGGGTGCGAGCGCCGGCGCCTCCTGTAGCAAGGGACGCGTCTCGTCGTCGATGAGCCGTCGCAGCCCGGTGAACTGGCCGATCGCGGTCTCTACATGCACCGCCGGGCAATCGGCCAGCACAGCACGGGCGGTGGCCAACGCGTCAGGGATGGCTTCCAGCCGCGCGGCCAAACTCTCGGCGCGCCGCGCGGCTGGCGCAAACGGCCGTGCGAGCAGACCGTAAAGCAAGCTGCCGGGATTGTGAACCAGCGGATCCCATTCGTGGCTACGAATCTCGGTTAGTTCGAACAGCTGCCCTTCCACGGCGTTGGTCAGCAGCGCGTGATCCACCCGCTCGGCCAGAGCCAACCCGTCCGGATCGATCTGGGCCAGGGCGTGTGACGCGTCCCTAAGCATCCCGATCCGGGCGGCGACAGCGTCCCTAGAGAAATCCGGTAACCGGTCATCGAAACGGTGGTCGCCGGCGTACATGGCGGCCACCGGATCGTTCTCCAGTAGAGCGTCGACGATCCGTTCGGCAAGCGGGATGAAGTCATGCGCCATGGACAAGCACGCTACCGGTCAGGTCCGACGTCGGCGGGCTTCACACGCGCATCCGATGATCCGGATAACGGTCAGGCCCCGGCGCCTTCGGCCGCCCGCACCATGTCGGCATACTCAAGCGCGGCGCGGCGCAGCGCCGCCTCGGCGTCGACCCCCTGCTCCCGGGCGAGTGCCACCACCGACAGCAGCAGTCGTCCAAACCGCCGCTCCCGCTCCGCCGCCGCGTCGGTGTCCGCGGAGTCCGCGGCCGTCGTCGGATCCGTGGGATTTGATGACTCCACAGTGGAAGGCGCTTCAGGCGTATCCATGGTGGACACCGGATCCGCGGAGTCGGACGGGGTGCCCGACTGGGGGACGGAGTCGGCGAGGAGGGCCGCGACCTCGGGCGGCAAAGGCGGGACCGGCGCCTTAACCCCGGCGCGGGCGGCCCGGGCCATCAACTTCGCGGCGAGCGCCAACGCTGGCTGAGACAGCGCTACGCCGTCCACTGAGGACTTACGCGCTTTCTCGGCCTTTTTGATCCGCTCCCAGTTGGCGTACACCTCCTCGGCGTCGCCGACCGCACCCCCTTCGAACACGTGGGGGTGCCGCCGGATCAGCTTGGACACCAGGTCCCCCGCCACATCGTCGATCGACCACCGCCCGGGCGACCCTTCCGGGGCTTCCTCGGCGATCCGGGCGTGGAACGCCACTTGGAGCAGGACGTCCCCCAACTCCTCCCGCAGCGCCTTCAGGTCACCGGTGACGATGGCGTCGTACGCCTCGTAGGTCTCCTCCAGCAGGTAATGGGCCAGGGAGGCGTGCGTCTGTTTGGCGTCCCACGGGCAGCCTCCCGGAGAACGCAGCCGGTCCATCACCGACACCACGTCCAGCAGGCGCGCGCCGGGCGGGTCCCACGAGCCGTGCATCACCTCCAGCTCGGCTCGGTCCGGTGCCGTCACCAGACGGTGCCCCAGGCGCCGGGCCAGCTCCTGGTCGCCATCGGGGCCGGCCAACCACACCACGAGATCGGCCGGGTCGTCCAACAGGGCGGTGACACCGTCGTCGACCACCGAGACGGGTACGCCGGCAGCGGTCACCGCGGCGACCTGGGGCGTCTGCGCCCCCGCGTACACCCGGGCCTCGGGGGAGCGCAGCAGCTCCCACGCCGCGGCCGACAGCAGCCCGGCCGGGAGCCGGGGGGAGGTCACCAGTAGCACGATCCGCTTCATGAGCCCACCGCCATCGGAGTCTGCAGCACGTTCGTGATCAGTTCGGTGCACCAGTCCAGCAGCGCCACATCACGCAGCGGCTCGCCGCCCACCCGCCGGGTGGCGGGACGTGGCACGCTCACCGTCTCAACGGCCTGCTTGTACACCGCGTCCGGGTACAGCCGCTTCAGCCGCAGCTGTTTGGACTCGGGCAACGGCATCGGCGAGAACCGGATGTGGCGTCCCTGTAGCGCCACCTCGGTAATACCGTGCTGCCGGGCCAGGAGCCGGAACCGGGCGACCCGTAGCAGGTTCAGCACCGGCTCGGGCGGCTCGCCGTAACGGTCGGTCATCTCCGCACGGACCTCCGCCAGTCCCGCCTCGTCGCGTACCTCCGCGATCTTGCGGTACATCTCCAGCCGCAGCCGCTCCACCGAGATGTAGTCGTGCGGCAGGTGGGCGTTGACCGGCAGGTCCACCTTGATCTCGGCCGGAGGCTCTTCGACACCGCCTTTGAAGGCCGTGACCGCCTCCCCCACCATCCGCACATACAGGTCGAACCCGACGCCCTCGATGTGTCCGGACTGCTCACCGCCGAGCAGGTTACCGGCGCCCCGGATCTCCAGGTCCTTCATGGCCACATACATCCCGGCGCCGAGTTCGGTGTGCTGCGCGATGGTCGCCAGCCGCTCGTGGGCCTGCTCGGTCAGCGGCTTCTCGGCCGGGTACAGGAAATACGCGTACGCGCGTTCCCGCCCGCGGCCGACCCGACCCCGAATCTGGTGCAACTGCGCCAGGCCTAGCAGGTCGGCGCGCTCCACGATGAGGGTATTGGCGTTGGGAATATCGATCCCGGACTCCACGATGGTGGTGCAGACCAGGACGTCGTACTCCCGCTCCCAGAAGCCGAGCATCACCTTCTCCAGCCGGTCCTCCCCCATCCGGCCGTGAGCGGTGGTGATTCGGGCCTCCGGGACCAGCTCCCGCAGGCGACGCGCCGCCTTCTCGATCGACTCGACCCGGTTGTGGATGTAGAACACCTGCCCGTCCCGCAGCAGCTCCCGTCGGATCGCGGCGGTGATCTGCTTCTCGTCGTACGCGCCGACGTAGGTTAGGACCGGGTGACGCTCCTCAGGCGGCGTGGCGATTGTGGACATCTCCCGGATGCCGGTGAGCGCCATCTCCAAGGTACGTGGGATCGGCGTCGCCGACATGGTGAGCACATCCACATTGGTACGCAGCTGCTTGAGGTACTCCTTGTGCTCGACCCCGAACCGCTGCTCCTCATCGACGATGACCAGCCCCAGCTCCTTGAACCGCACGGTGGGGGACAGCAGACGGTGGGTGCCGATCACGATGTCGGCACTGCCGTCGGCCAGCTGCGCCAGCGTCTCTTCGGTCTCCCGGGGAGTGGCGAACCGCGACAGCATCCGGATGTTCACCGGGAACTGCGCCATCCGCTCGGTGAAGGTGTTGTAGTGCTGTTGGGCGAGCAGGGTGGTCGGCACCAGCACCGCCACCTGCTTTCCGTCCTGGACCGCCTTGAACGCCGCCCGGACCGCGATCTCGGTCTTGCCGTAGCCGACGTCACCGCAGATCAGCCGGTCCATCGGCACGACCCGCTCCATGTCCCGCTTGACATCCTCAATCGCGGAGAGCTGATCGGGGGTCTCGGTGTAGGGGAACGCGTCCTCCAACTCCCGCTGCCAGGGGGTGTCCGGACCAAAGGCGTGGCCGGTCGCGGCCTGCCGGGCCGCGTAGAGCCGGATCAGCTCTGACGCGATCTCCCGGACCGCTTTACGGGCGCGGCTCTTCGCCTTGGCCCAATCGCTGCCGCCGAGGCGGTGCACGGTGGGCTGCTCGCCTCCGACATAGCGGGTGAGCAGGTCCAGCTGGTCGGTGGGGACGTAAAGCCGGTCCCCCGGCTGGCCTCGTTTGCTGGGGGCGTACTCGATGACGAGGTACTCCCGTTCGGCGCCCGCGATGGTCCGTCGGGTCAACTCCACGTACCGGCCAATGCCGTGGGTCTCATGTACCACGTAGTCGCCGGGTTTGAGCTCCAACGGGTCGATCTGGCCGCGGCGCCGGCTGGGCAGGCGCCGCATGTCCCGGGTCGACGCGCCCCGGCCACCGCTGACGTCATTGCCGGTGAGGATCGCCAGCTGGGTGTCGGCCGACACCAGGCCCCGTTCCAGGGACCCAACGGCGACGGTCACCACTCCTGCCCGGAGCGGCTCGGTGACCTGCTCAAGCACCACCGCGCCAAGGTCGGCATCGGCGAGGACCTCGGTGGCGCGCTGTGCCGGGCCGTGTCCTTCGAACACCAAGGCGACCCGCCAGCCGTCCCCGGTCCACCGCTTGAGGTCATCCAACAAGCGAGCGGTGTCGCCGTGGTAGAGGGGTGCCGGCTGCGCCTGGCTAACCAGTTCGGTGGCGTCGCCAGGGCTATCGGAGACATTGACGCTCAAGCCAGCGACGCTCAAGCTGGTATCCGCGGTGCCGTCTTCGCGGGCGCCGGCCATCCCGAACGGGCTCACCGACCACCATCGCAGCCCGGCCTCCAACGCGGCGGCCCGCACCTGGCTCAGGCTCCGGAACGAGGCGGCGCCCAGATCGATGGGGGCCTCACCCCCGACCGCCGCGGCGGCCCAGCTGGCGGCGAGGAACTCCTCGCTGGTGCGTACCAGATCATGGGCGCGGGTGCGGATGCGTTCCGGGTCGCACAGCACCACGTGGGTGTCGGCGGGCAGGGTGTTGACCAGCAGCTCCAGCTTGCCGGTGTCTTCCAACAGCGCTGGCATCAACGACTCCATGCCCTCCACCGGGATGCCCTGCGCCAGCTTGTCGAGCATCTCGGCCAACGCGGGGTGCTTCTGGGCCAGCTCGGCCGCCCGCTGCCGCACCTCAGGCGTCAGGAGTAGCTCCCGGCAGGGCGGCGCCCACAGCCGTTCGGCCGGGGCGAACGTCCGCTGGTCAGCGACCGCGAAATACCGCAGCTGCTCGATCTCGTCGCCCCAGAACTCGAGCCGAATCGGGTGTTCCTCGGTCGGGGGGAACACATCCAGCAACCCACCCCGGACGGCGAACTCTCCCCGCTTTTCCACCAGATCGACCCGGGTGTACGCCAGGTCGGACAGGCGCCGCGCCGTCTCCTCCAGATCCGCGCTGTCCCCCGCCGCCAGCTCGATCGGTTCCAGGTCCCCCAGGCCCGCCAACTGCGGTTGCAACACGCTGCGCACCGGCGCCACCACCACCCGGATCGGCCCACGGCTGGGGTCGGTGGGATCTGGGTGCGCCAACCGGCGCAGCACCGCCAGCCGGCGTCCGACGGTGTCCGACCGTGGGGACAGCCGCTCGTGCGGCAACGTCTCCCACGCCGGATAGACGACCACCTGATCGGGCGGCAGCAGGCAGCGCAGCGCGGCCGCCAGGTCATCGGCTTCCCGGGTGGTGGCGGTGACGGCGAGAACGGGACGCCCCGCCCCGTCAACAAGATCATCAGGGTCGGCGGCGATGGCGGCGACCACGAATGGGCGCAACGCCGGGGTGGCCGTGATATCCACGTCCGCCTGGGTCGCCGACGAGGCCGCGAGGTCACGGACGGCCGCCAAAGCGGGGTCGTCAAGGACCGCCGCGAGCAGGCCGGCGAGTTTCATGCCAGATCCCCCGATTCCTTCCGGCGCATGTTGTGAATATGTGAATATGTGCCCGGAATGCACCTATTCGAGAGTGACGGTAGTCCGGGACGCGGGCACACGCATATGGCCCCCCGCTCCCAAGACCGGGGGGCCTTTCCACATTACGCCTCGGGTGTGACCATTCCCCGCAGCGGCGGGCTCCGCGGCGGCGTACCCCGGTCAGCTTGAGCTGGCCTCGGCGTCGTTACCGGCGACCGCGTCCAGCATCGAGGAGACCCAGTCCTGGACTATCGGCAGCTGCCAGGCGGCGGCTATGAAGAACGCGACCGTCAAGGCCGGCATCAACGTTTTCTTCTCGAAGCGGCCACCGGCACGCAGCGCCCACTTTCGCGGCGGGCGTATCTCGTAGTAGGTCTCCCCCTTGATGGGGATGGGGAACAGGATCGGGCACCCGGCCCGGGTGATCATGTCTCCCAGGGTGTGCACCACACAGCCGGCCCCGACCGCGATTCCTAACAGGGAATACCCGTTCTCCTCAGGGAGGATCTGTATCGCCAGTAACGTGGCAAATCCGGCGCACAGGGTGGTCAACACCCACCCGTTACGGCGTGCCCATTCACTCATCAGGCCCCGGATGGCCAGCCCCACGGTGAGAAACAGCGTGCCGACCACGACCGGTTTCCCGAACTGATCCACCAACAGAGTTACGCCCAACCCCAGGAGCACCGCGAAAAGCCACGTATGGGTCAGTAATCGGTGGCCGTTGGTGCGCTTTTCATCCCGAGGCCCCTTGGTGACCAGGTAGACGGCGTAGGCGAACTTCTCGACACACTCGGCAAGGAAGAGCGAGAACACGCCGAAGGTCCGGGCCACCGTGGCGCCACCCCGGTTTTGCAGGACCCGCCCCGAGCAGTCCAGATCGGGTAACAGCGCCGAGCCGGCGCACACGGTGGTGTAGACGACCAGCTCGGTGGGTGTCTGGGGACGGCCCAGCACCGCGGTTGTGATGCCCGCACCCGCCAGCCACGCTACCGCGCCGGACATCGCGTGGGTCGGCCCCATCACCATCCCGATCTTCCTCCCGACAGGAATAGGTCACCGTCAATATCGATCATCACGGTAGGGCACCGCGACCATCTGGCGCGCGGCGTCTGGGACCCGACGCGCCGGACATCCAGGCACCCGCGTACCCAACGCGGCCACCACGCTCGTCACGATGACACACAAGGTGACAGGGCCCAATGACGGGGCGGCGCCCGAAGACAGGAGGAACGCGTTCAGGAGCCGGACTCAGAAGCCGAGTTCAGGGACCGGCGAGAATCGGATCCAGCAGATCCGGAGGCTCCAGCCAGCCGCCGGCGGTGAGGTGATCCAGCACCAGATTCACCGCCTCATCCACCGTCATGTGGGTGGTGTCCACCACCAGATCGGCGTCGGTGGGCTCCTCGTACGGATCGGAGACCCCTGTGAACGCCGGAACCACTCCTGCGCGCGCCTTCGCGTACAGCCCCTTACGGTCGCGCTGCTCGCAGACCTCCAGTGGGGTAGCCACGTAGATCAACTGGAAGTCGGCCCCAACCGCGTGGGCCATCTCGCGCGCGGCGGCGCGGCTGGAGGCGTACGGCGCGATGGGGCAACACAGCGCCAGACCGCCATGCCGGGCGACCTCGGCGGCGACGAAGCCGATTCGTCGGACGTTGCGCTCCCGATCCTCCCGAGAGAACCCCAACCCGGCCGACAGCTCCCGGCGCACCACATCGCCGTCCAGGAGGGTCACGCTGCGGTCCCCCTCCTCCAAGAGCACATCGTGGACACCGCGCGCGATGGTGGACTTCCCGGAGCCGGACAACCCGGTAAAGAACACCACCAAACCCCGCTTCCGACGGGGCGGGCGGCAACGGCGCAGCTCCCGTGCGACGGCCGGCGGGGTATGCCACTCGGGCAACCCATCCCCGTGATCGAGCAGCTCCCCGATCTCAGCGGGGGTCAACGGAGCCCGACGGCTTCGCGGCGGTACGTCATCGGCCGGGCGCCACTGGCCGTCCCGGATGTCGTAAGCCAGCTCACGAGGCACCACCACCCGGATCGGGCCACCGTTGACCGCATCGGTGGACATCAACAGGTGAGTGGCGCCGTAAGCGGCGGCGACCCGGGCCCGCAGCAACCCGTCCCGGACATCGTCGCCCCGGGAGGAGAGCGGAACCGCCACGATCGTGGCGGGAGGTAGCCGATCGGTGGCGGCTAACACGCAGCGCACCAGCGCCTCGGGAGGCAGCCCATCGGGCCCGTTCCCCATGATCGGCAACAGCAGGAGCACATGCGCCCCCAACGCCCGGGCCGCGTGGCTGACCTGGGCCAGCTGTGGCCGGTGCAGGGGCCGGTCCGGAATCACCGCTAATACCCGACCGGGCGGGAGGCTGCGACGGACCTCGTCCGGAGTGGCGCGCATCCGCCGGAACACCCCATGCGCGGGCTCGGCCAGCCGCTGCACCCGGCCCGCGACCCCCACCCGACCCGAGGCGGCTGGCCACGTCTCGGAGACCCGCAACGCGGCCACCGGCGCTCCTTCCGGATCGGTGAGCACCATTGGCTTGCCGTTTGACGACCGCGGGTCCACCTGCGCAGCGATCTCCGCCGGCACCTCCAGAGTGACCGGGACCGGCCACGGCGTACCGTCGGCTAACCTGCCGCGCGTCTTCACCGCGGTCAGGTCAGCCCATCCCAGGAAACCGGTGAGGGGCGCGTAGGCACCGGAGAGGATCAACTCCAGATCAGCCAGCTCATGGGGCCGAGGCGTGTAGTTCACAGCGTCGGCCAACAAGCTGTCAGGCAGCACCCACTCGGTCATCGCACCCCCTCTTACGGGCACTGACAGTGTTCCAGCTTGTTACGCCGCTAGTCGAGTTGAAGCATGGCTCACCCGGTATTGCGCATCCCCGCGGCGATCCCGTTGATCGTAGTCAGTAGCGCTCGCTCCAGACGTGGATCCCGCTCGGAAGCTCCAGGTCCTCCCGCTTCCCGATACTTCCGCAATAGAGAAACCTGGAGGTGATGGAGCGGTTCCAGGTAGGTGTCGCGGATCGCAAGGGTCCGACGCAGCACCGGTTGCGAGTCCAGCAGCCGCTTGTGCCCGGTGACCGCCAGCACCTCCGCGACACTGCGCTCATACTCATCGACGATCTGGTCGAAGAATCCAGACAACGCCGGCGGAACCAGCGCGTCCACGTACCGCCGCGCGATCCTCAGATCGGTCTTGGCCAGCATCATCTCCACGTTGGAGATGAAGGTCCGGAAGAAATGCCACCCCTGGTACATATCCGCTAGAACCGAGCTGAGGCCGGCCTCGCGGGCCCGGGCCAGACCGCTCCCGACCCCGAACCAGCCTGGGACGGTCTGACGTGACTGTGTCCAGCCGAACACCCAGGGGATCGCCCGCAGCCCCTCCAACCCGGCTTCCTTGTTGGGGCGCTTCGCCGGACGGGAGCCGATGTTGAGCGCGCCGAGCAGTTCGGTGGGGGTGGAGGCCCAGAAGTAGGCGGGCAGGTCAGGGTGCTCCACCAGCGCCCGGTACGCGGTGTACGCGGCCTCGGACACCGTCTCCATGGCGGCGTCCCACTGCGCCAGCTGGGCCATCGGCAGCCTGGGGGTGGTGTGCAACACCGTGGCCTGCAGCACCGCCGCGACGGTCAGCTCCAGGTTCTCGCGGGCCAACGCCGGCAGGGTGTACTTGTCGGAGATCACCTCACCCTGTTCGGTCACCTTGATGGCGCCGTCGAGCGTGCCGTAGGGCTGGGCCAGGATCGCCTCATGGGTGGGGCCACCGCCTCGGCCGATGGTGCCGCCCCGGCCGTGGAAGAGCCGTAGCCGAACCCCGTGCTTGGCCGCCACATCCCGCAGCGCCCGCTGCGCCTTGTGGATCGCCCACTGGCTGGTGGTGATGCCGGCCTGCTTGTTGGAGTCGGAATAGCCGAGCATGACCTCTTGTACATCCCCGCGGGCCGCCACAATCGCCCGGTAGGTCGGCAGCGACAACAGCTGGTCCAGCAGCTCTCCACCGGCGTTGAGCTCATCCACGCTCTCCAGCAGGGGCACGAAACCGATCCGGGCCCGTCCGCTATGCACATCGATCAGGCCCGCTTCCCGCCCCAGCACCACCGCCGCCAATACATCGTCGACGCCCTGGGTCATCGAGATGATGTAACTCTCAACGATTTCGGTGCCGAAGCGGTCCTGGACCTGCCGAATCGTGGTGAACACGTCGTAGGTCTTGCGGTTAGACGGGTCCAGCGGGGTGTCGGGGGTGGACAGGGGGCGGCGCTGCTCCAGCTCCCGAATCAGCAGCTCGGTCCGTTGTGCGCGGTCCAACGAGTGGTAGTCCGTCTCCCCCACCCGCTGGTACAGCTGAGCCAGCACGGCGTGGTGGGCCTCGGCGTGCTCCCGGATGTCCATGGTGGCCAGCCGGATCCCGAAGGCGGCCACGGCGCGAATCACCTCGGCCAGCCGTCCGTCGGCGACCAGTTCACCGCCGTTTTCGATCAGGGATTCACGCATCAACTCCAGGTCCGCCAGCAGCTCAGCGGTCCCCTGGTAGTCCCGCCCCGGTTGATGCGGTGTACCGGCGGCCAGGCGGGCGCGGGTGTTCTGCAGCTTCGCGCGAATACAACGGGCCTTGAGCCGGTACGGCTCTTCGGCGAACACCTGCCGGAACCGCGCCGGCAGGTCCGGCAGGTTGACCAGGTCTTCGGCCAGGCTCGCGGCGAGTTTGTCGGAGACCCCGTGGATCCGCTTGGACACCGACAGATCGCTGACCAGTCCTTCCAGCGCGGCCTCCACGGCCCGGATGCCGTGTTCGTGCTGGATGAGCAGAACATCCCGGGTCACCTCGGGGGTGACATAGGGGTTACCGTCTCGGTCGCCCCCGATCCAGGTGCCAAAGGTGACCGGCTGGCTGGTCGGCGGCAGCTGGACCCCCAGGTCCGCCAGGATGCGCGCAAGATCCGTGATCACCCGAGGGGCGGCGTCGGCGTACAGCTCAGCCAGGTAATAGACGGCGTTCCGCGCCTCATCCTGGGGATCGGGGCGGATCAGGCGGACCTCATCGGTCTGCCACAGTAGATCGACCAGCTCGGCCAGTCGGCGGTCGGTGTCGGCCCGGCCGGCGCGGTCCCCGTACAGCGCCGCCTCAGCCGCCTCCCGATCCAACAAGTCCGCGATGGCGCGCTGCTTGGTCAGAATCGATCGACGCGCTGCCTCGGTGGGGTGGGCGGTGAACACCGGACGGATCGCCAGACGCTGTACCGCCCGCTCTAATTCGTCGGTGGAGATACCGTGCTCGGCGATCAAGGCAGCCGCCCGCTCGAGCCATCCCCCGTTCTGGGCCCGCAAGCGCCGCAGCTCCCGCGCCCGGTGTACCTGCTCGGTGATGTTGGCCAGATGGAAATAGGTCGAGAACGCCCGAGCCAGCTTACGTCCGGTATCGATGTCTAATTCGTTCAGTCGTGCGGCCCCCGCCGCGGGATCGTCGGAGCGGACCAGCGCACGTACCTCTTCGACCAAGTCGAGCAGCTCCTGCCCCTCATGGCGGGCCAGGGTCTGCCCTAACAGGGTCCCCAGTCGGCGAATGTCAGCGCGTAGGGCCGCGTCAGGATCGGCGGCGGTCGCGGTCGACGAAGGCTGTCCGGACAGCGGTTCGGTGGCCACGTGCGACTCCTTCGGCGTCGGGAACGGGGGGACAGCGCTGTCCGCTCACCTCGTCATTGATCGTACTGAGCGAGGCGCCGTCCCTGGATGCGCCGTCTTTCTCTGTACCCGCGTACTTCAGGGAAAGTCGCCAATATCACGGGTTTCAAGGAGGGGAGATCCCTCCGCGGTAGGAAAAAAGATGGAGACCCGTAGTCGGAAGTCGTCACTCGGTGGGGGGAGGCCTAAGGGGAAAGTAAGGGAAAGCTCCCGACCATCGCCTGATGCCCCGGGGTGCGGGCCTGCCCTACCGTCACCCTGTGCCTGTCATCACGACCCAATCACTGACCAAACGGTACGCCAACGGCGTAACCGCGCTTAAAGATCTCACAGTGGAGGTCGAACCCGGCATTATCGGCTTGGTCGGAGCCAACGGCGCTGGCAAGAGCACACTGATCAAGCTCCTGCTCGGACTTTTGACCCCCACGAGCGGCGCCATACGGGTGCTCGGGCTGGACCCCGTCACCCAGAGCGCCGAGGTGCGGGCCCGCGTCGGGTACATGCCCGAACACGACTGCCTGCCCTCAGACATCTCCGCGGCTGAGTTCGTCACCCACATGGGGCGGATCAGCGGCCTGCCGGCCGCCGCCGCCCGGGAACGCGCCTCCGAGACGCTTCGCCATGTCGGGCTGTACGAGGAGCGGTACCGCCAGATCGGCGGCTACTCCACCGGTATGAAGCAGCGCGTCAAACTCGCCCAAGCCCTTGTCCACGATCCCCAGCTCCTTCTTTTGGACGAGCCAACCAACGGGCTCGATCCGGCTGGTCGGCAGGCGATGTTGTCGCTGATCCACCGGATCGGCACCGAGTTCGGTATCTCGGTGCTGGTCTGCTCCCACCTTCTGGGTGAAATCGAACGGATCTGTGACTCTCTGGTGGCGATCGACGGTGGCCGGCTGCTGCGCTCGGCCTCCCTGTCGTCGATGACCCAGCACACGGATCTGCTGGCGGTCGAGGTGGACGAAGGGGAGCAAACGCTGTTCGACGCGTTGACCGCCCGCGGACTGCAGGTCAAGCAGGAAGACCGCGTGCTGCTGGTACGGGTGACTCAAGAAGAGACCTACGACCTGATCCGAGACGTCGTCGCCGACCTGGACCTGTCCCTCCATCGTCTGGAACAGCGTCGGTACCGCGTCGCCGACCTGTTCGCCCCGTCAACGGCGGCCCAGGAGGTGTCCCGTGTCTGATCTGACGTCCGCGCGTACCGGTGTCATCCACGACATCGGCTACCAGCGTTACCAGGGCCCGCGGCTGGGCCGGGACTACGCGCTGCGTTCTTTGTACACGTACAGCCTGCGCTCCGCGTTCGGACTTGGACGTAGCTTCAAATCAAAGATCGTCCCGATGACGCTCGGCGCTTTCTTTATCGGGCCCGCGCTGCTGTTCACGGTGCTACGGTCGCAGGGCCTGGAGACGGTCACCTACATCGAGTTCCCGGCGGCCCTCACCATTCCCTCGGTCATCTTCCTCGCCTTGGTGGCGCCGGAGCTCGTCTCCCGTGACCTGCGGGACCGCACTCTGCCGCTGTACTTCTCCCGCCCTCTGTCCCGGACGTGCTACGCGCTTGCGAAGGCCGCGGCGCTCTTTTCGGCGCTCATGCTCCTGCTGTCCCTCGCCCTGCTGATCATGTACCTAGGGGCGGTGTTCTCCGTCGAGGGCGGCCTGACCGGAGTGCTGGATGAGACCGGGGACTTCCTGCAGGGTCTGCTCAACGCCGCGATCCTCACCGCGGTACCGACGTCGCTGAGCATCCTGATAGCCTCGCTGTCCGGCCGCCGGGTGTTGGCCTCCGGCATGGTGGTGGCGCTGTTCATGATCACCGCCCCGGTCAGCACCCTGCTGCAGGAAGCCGCGGGCAGTGAGGATCTGCAGCGGCTGGCCGGCTTGCTCGACCCGCTCACCCTCACCTCAGGCGTCACCGCCTGGCTGTTCGACGTCGAGAACTACGCCACCTATCTGACGGAAACCAGCCCATACGGACTGCTGTACACGCTGGCCGCTTTCATCCTGACCGTCGGATCGCTCCTGCTGCTGGTGCTGCGATACCGAAAGGTAGCTTCATGAACACGGGCGTCATCGAATTGAAAAGCGCCTCCCGTTGGTACGGCAACGTGGTGGCGGTCAACGACATCACTATGACCATCGGTCCCGGGGTGACCGGCCTGCTCGGTCCTAACGGCGCGGGCAAGACCACCGTCTTGCACATGATGGCTGGCTTCCTGGCCCCCTCTCAGGGAGAAGTCACCCTGGACGGCCGTCCCACGTGGCGGAACCCGGAGATCTACCGGCACCTCGGCCTGGTCACCGAGCGAGAGAACGTGCACGGCTTTCTCACCGGGTGGGATTTCGTCCTGGCCAGCGCCCGGCTGCATCGACTGCGGGATCCGGAGGCCGCCGCCCGACGTGCTCTGCACATCGTCGAGATGACGGAGGCGGCGAACCGGCGGATCTCGACCTACTCCAAAGGTATGCGGCAGCGCACCCGCGTCGCCGCGGCCTTGGTGCATGACCCGCGTGTGCTGCTGCTGGACGAGCCGTTCAACGGTATGGACCCACGACAGCGGCTGCACATGATGGAGCTGCTGCACACCATGGCCCGCGAAGGTCGCACCATCCTGTTCAGCTCGCACATCCTGGAAGAGGTTGAGCAGCTGTCCGGCACGGTGCAGGTGATCGTGGCGGGGCGCCTCGCGGCCTCCGGCGATTACCGGCGCATTCGACGGCTAATGACCAACCGGCCGCACGTGTTCACCATCCACTCCTCCGATGACCGGCGCCTGGCCACGGCCCTGATCCGGCTGGAGTCGGTCTCCGGGGTGTCCCTGGGACAGGGTGGCCTTCAGGTGCAGGCCAACGACTACGGCTCATTCACCCGTGCCCTCACCAAGACCGCCCGTCAGGAGCAGATCCGGTTGCGGCAGGTGCTGCCCGCGGATGAGTCCTTGGAGAGCGTCTTCTCCTACCTCGTCGCTGCTAATGACGGTGCGGCGCTGCCCAACCCCGTCCAGCCGGCTCCGGCCTCTCGACCGACGCCGTCACCTCAGCCCGTGTCAGGGGGAGCGAGATGAGACTGAACACCACCATCATGCGGATCACCATGCGCAGCATGCTGAGCCGTAAACGGGCTCTGCTGCTCATCCCCATGCCGCTGCTTCTGATCGTGCTGACGGTGTTGTGCGCCAACAGCTCCTCCATCGCCACCGCCGAGTGGGTGGAAGTACTCATCGGGGATCTAGGGGTGGCGGTGGTCCTGCCGCTGACGGCTCTGATCATCGGAACCAGCGTGTTGGGATCAGAGATCGAGGACGGCACGATCACCCACATCCTCGCCAAACCCTTGCCCCGCAGTGAGATCGTGCTCTCCAAGCTGGTCGTGGCCTTCGTGCTGACCATGGTCACGGCGGCTGTTCCCCTCGGCATAACAGGAGCGATCGCCGGCTCCAACAGCTTCGCGGTCGCGCTCCTCGTCGGCTGCACAGTGGCCGCGCTGGCTTATTCGGCGTTCTTCGTCGCGCTCAGCCTGCTCACCCGCCGCCCGCTCCTGGTCGGTCTGATCTATGTGCTGCTGTGGGAGAGCACGTTGAGCGCCCTGTTCAAGGGAATCCGGAACCTGAGCATTCAGCAGTACGCCATCTCAATCACGGACAGGATCGACAACAGCGATCTGCTGATCTCGGACCTGTCGGTGACGGTGGCCGTGGTGATGAGCGTGGTGTTCACCGTCGTGGGGACCCTGGTAGCCAGTGACCGGCTGCGCTCCTTCAACCTCACCGGTGAGGCTGCGTAGCCTCCAGTCGAGACCTGCATCCGTGGTGGGGTGGGCCGTGGGCTTACCCCACCGGTCGGGTCTTCACCAGATCTCTACCAGCGTCGATGACCACGCGTCACACGGTGACACCGACACCGCCCGTGGACTATGGGACTTGGACGTTAAAGACCGGTCTTCTAGCTAGCTCGCGGAACGCACGCAACGCCTCAGGCGAGCTGTCGATCGCGGTGTTCCCTCGGGGAGCCCGTGGTGAATCGAAGTAGATCAGCGCCCGAATCGCCGGGTAGAACCGCAACTGGACCCCGACCGTCTGGTAGATCCACGCCTTGCGGGACGGGTTAGGGGCGTATTCGAACACTCCCCACTCGGCCAGCATCAGCGGCTTGTTGGGGTGGGCGCGGGTAACCCAGTTGTAAAACCCCGGCCACCGGTGTGGGCTCCCGGTCAGGTTCACCATGCGCGAGAAATCACCGTAGTGGTACGCCCCCCGCCGCGCGGTCACGTACGGGTCGAACCCGATCCAGTCGACCACGTCGTCACCCGGGTAAAGATCGTTGAACCAGCGCTTGGTGCCCCACCTTTCGTACCCGGTGTACACCATGACGGTGACGGCGTTAGTCACCCCAGCGGTCCGGAGCCGCTGGACGGTGTGGCGGAACATGGCCGCGTAGTCGCTGGCTGTCATCCCGGAGCTGGGGTTGGGGTTCACCTCGTTCTCGGGCTCATGGTGGATCGCCAGGAAGAACCGCTCCGGAAATACCCGCCTGACGTAGGCGGCCAACCGGTCGATCCGCTCATCCTGCCGCCCCTGCGCCACCGCCGCCCACGTCGTGTTCCAAGCGACCTTCCAGTTCACGAAGAGCACCCGCTCCCGACCGGGCTCCCTCACAGCGGCGATTTCGTGCTCGGTGGGGAACAGTTCGTCCCCTCGGTGATAGGTGTGGAACACATCGGCATGGCGGCCGCTTTTGCGTTCGAACACCCTGAGGGCCTCATGAGGAGGTGTGTTGGTGTAGGCGCCCGGCGCTACTCCCCACCACACCCCGCAACGGGGCACCAGGCGGTCGGACACCGGACAGGGAGTTCGTGCAGCGGTGGTGACCCCGGCGGCCGCCTCCTCAACCCAGGTTCCCATCTCCGCGTCGGGCAAGGAGGGTGCCCTTTGGCGTCGCTCATCGCCCAGCTCGATGTCGAGTGTGGGGGCGGCCGTGGCGTCCTCATGCTCGGTGGAGCGGAACCACCACACCGCGCCCGCCTGCTCGGCCGTCAACGCGAACGTGTAGCCCCCGGGCCGGGTCACGGTATCGGTGAGGTCGAACTCCAGAACGCCGTTGCGTGGATCAACCCTCCCGATCTGCAACGGGGCCGACAGGTAGGGGGCCTCATCCACCGTCAAGGTAGCGTCTGTCCATTCCACGTGCTGGGTCTCCCACAGAGTGATCCGCTGGCCCGCGTCTCCGACGGCCGGACCCATTGGGGATTGCAAAGCCACCGGCGAGGGCACCCCTCGGGCGTCGTCTGCGCCTCGCTGCACCAAGCGCAGGGTCACCCGTTCGACACGGGCGAGCCCGGGCAGGTCAGGAACAGTGAACTTGAGGTAGGTCACATATGTCCCGGCGTTCGTCTCCTGTCCCACCGCCAGGGCGGACTCCTGCCCGAATGCCTCGTCCCGCGCCTCGCTGTGGATGTAGGTGTCCTCATCCGCCGTCACCCGCAGCCGAGACTCCTCCAGCCGCGTGACCACGTCGTAGCCAACCACCTCTATGCCGGCAATAAGGCTCAATGTGGTCATTACGGCGACGAACGGATATCGCTTCGCCATCCCTGACACCTACCCCACGACCGAAAACTACGGTACGTACACCATTACCAAACATTCCGTAGTCATCCGCGTGCTTCACCAGATAAAAGCCGCACCTCCTTACCATCGGAACGGACAGTGATCTTTCGTCCGATCAAGGGCGACCCCTAAAGCCAGACTTGACGTCCGTCCTGACTCATATCGACGCAGGAGTGCCCATCTCACTTGTTCCTTGATCAGGCAACTCTCCGCCGCGCAAATCCGGCTATTCCCCTATGGGTTGACGCATCATGTAGTTAGCGGATCACGTAACGTTTCGATGGCTGTTACACCATCTGCCCCGTGCGACCGCTGAAAGGGCCTTCCACCCATGGATGCCTCCCGTCCCTATCAGTACGACCTGTCCGACTACATCGGAATGCTGCGACGCCAGTGGTGGGTGATCACCGTGTTCACCCTGCTCGGAATCACCGCGGCCACGGGCTTTACGGTGGCGCAGACCCCGATGTATGAGGCCACCACCTCGGTCCTGGTGCTGCCGACCGGGGTGACCGAAGCGAATCTGGCCGGGGGGCGTACCAACGGCACCATCAACCTCGACACCGAGGCGCAACTGGTCCGCTCTCTGGCGGTGGCGCAAGCAGCCAGCGAGATGCTGGAGTCCTCGGCCACTCCCGCGGAACTGGTTCGCCACGTCTCGGTGGAGGTTCCCCCTAACACCGCGGTTTTGATGATCACCTTCACGGACCCCACCCCTCGGGGGGCCCAGGCGGGCTCCCACGCCTTCGCCGAGGCGTACCTACGTAACCGGGAGGAGAGCGCCCGAGCCGAGGTGGCGGCCCAAACCGAATCGATCAGCGAACAGATCGCCGACCTGCAGGCCGAGCTGCAGGCGGTGACCGATGAGCTGGCCGCCCAGCCGCCGGGGTCAGCCGGGCAGGCGCTGCTGATGGCGCAACAGAGCAACCTCACCGGTCAGCTCAATGAGCTGACCACACAGTTGAACCGGTTGCGGACCACCACCGTCATCGGCGGCCGGATCATCAGCGACGCCCAGCTGCCGTCCCGACCGAGTACCCCGGTGACGAGTCTCAACCTGATCGGCGGTCTGATGGTGGGGCTTGCGCTAGGGACGGTCGCTGGGCTAGCACGCGACAAGCTCGACCGCCGGATCCGCAAGGCGGCGGACGTGACCCGCCGCACCGGCGTACCCGTGCTCGCCACCCTGCCAGAGTCAGCCCCGCTGTCGACGACCGCCATGGCCGTAGGGAGCCGGGTACGCAACGAGGTGATGGCCACTCTCCGCGCCCCCCACCCCGTCATCCTGGTCAGCGGCGCCACCCCTGGACCGACCGCGGCCATAGCGGCCATCAACCTCGCCGCCGCCTTCGCGTACGCCGGCAAAGAGGTCGTCCTCGTCAGCGCCGACACCAGTGACACCACCATCTCTCGGGCGTTCAGCCTGCCGAATACCCCTGGTCTGATCGACGCACTGGCCGGCCGAGCCCGGCTGAATCAGATCGTGCACTCCCCGGTGGACTACCCCCACCTGCGCGTCGTCCCGGCTGGTCGCGGCAACGGCTCCACCGGGCTACTGCTGCAGTCAGAAGGGGTACGCCGAACCTTGACCGAGCTGCGCCGCCGCGCCGACTACCTGGTGCTCCACGCGCCGTCGACGGCCCGCAGCGCCGACGCTCAGAGCCTGGCGTGCCTGTCGGAGACCGTGATCATCGGGATCGAGCTGGGGCAGACCAGGGTGGATGAGATCGCCGACGCCACCGAGCAGTTCCACCGGGTAGGGATCCCGCCCCTGGGCGCCGTCGCCCTTCACCGATCGGGCACCGATCCGTGGCCGGTTCCGGTGCTCAGTGTTGAGGGCCGCCTCGACGATCTTTTCGGCTCCGAGGATGACACCATCGCCCTCCCGGCCGGCTCTTCTCAGCCTTTGAAGCTTCCCGCCTCTCCGGGGCGAGCCATCGGTGCCTCAGCCACGGAATCCGCCTCAGTCAGCGCCCGACGTCCAACGCCCCGCCGTTCGAAAGCGGGTTCGGCGGGTAAACGGACGGGCGGCAGCGGGAAACACTCCACGGAGGCCAAACAGACAGTAGTGTCACCTCAGCGGGACGACACCGTGGTACTGACCCGAGTGGTGGACGACCCAGAGGCGTCCTCTCAGGGGTTCCTGGAGCGTGGCGTCGAGGACGACACCCATGTCGTCGGCCGTTGATCCGTCCTCGGTCACCGGCCAGGCCACCGGGGTACCCCCGATCGGGGTACGCCCGCCGCGCTCACTGTCGCTGCCTCCCGCCTGGCCTCTTATCGCGCTGCTCCTGTTCTACCCGGTGTGGTGGCTGCTGGGGCTAGGGATCTTGATCTATCCCCTGCTGGCCATCCCCATGGTGTTCGCCCTGGTACGGCGCCGCCAGATCCACGTCCCGCCCGGCTTCCTGTTGTGGCTGCTGTTCCTGCTGGTGGTCGTGGTCAGCATGCTCAACCTCGGCTACGACCCCGCCGGCACCGTGCCGGGCAGCGCCATTGACCGACTGCCGGGGGCGCTGCTGCGGCTGGTGGAGTACGCCTCGCTGACGGTGCTGCTGCTGTACGCCGGCAACCTCACCGAGGCGGAGCTGCCACGGCGCCGCCTGATCGGGCTGCTGGCCTGGTCGTTCCTGATCACAGTGGCCGGTGGGCTCCTGGGCGTTCTATGGCCGACGTTCGAGATCACCGCGCCGATCGAGCACCTGCTTCCCACGCAGCTGGCCGACAACGCGTTCGTCCGTTCCCTGGTCCATCCCGCCGCCGCTCAGATCCACCAGGTGCTGGGGTACCCCACTCCCCGCCCCGCGGCGCCGTGGGGCTACACGAATATCTGGGGGAACAATCTTCTGCTCCTCATCGGCTGGTTTGTGCTCGCCGGCTGGTCCGGCTCCGGGTGGCGCCGGCTCGGCACCGTGTTGGTGCTCGGGATCGCGATCGTCCCGATCGTGCTGTCGCTCAACCGTGGCCTGTGGTTGGGCTTGGCGCTGGCCGCCGTCTACGTCGCTGTCCGTCTCGTCCCGTCCGGTCAACTGTGGCCGATCGCCGGGCTGGGTGTCGCCACCGCCATTCTGGCCGCGTTGTTGGTGGCCACGCCGTTGGGCTCCATGGTGGCCAGTCGCCTGGAGCATGGGCATTCCAACAACATCCGGATCTACACCATCCAGCGGGCCCTGGAAGGGGTCGCGGAGTCCCCGGTGATCGGCTTCGGCTCCACACGCAACACGTTGGGCAGCGGTACCTCGATCGCGGTGGGGGCCAGCGCCGCCTGCCGCAACTGCGGGAACCACACCATCGGCAGCAACGGGCAGTTCTGGTTGGAGCTGTACGCCCACGGCTGGCTCGGACTGGGCCTGTTCACCGCCTTCTTCCTGGTGGGGATTTGGCGTTTCCGCCGCGACACCTCCCCCGAAGGGCTGGTGGGCGAACTGGTGCTGCTGCTCAACCTGCTGGCGTCGTTTTACTACAACACCCTGATCACGCCGCTGGCCTTCACCTTCCTGTCCTATGCGGTGTTGTGGCGGCGGGAGGCGCAGGCATGAATCCGAACCGGCGGGAGTACCTGCTGGAGATCCTGACCACGCTGTACCCACCCCCGCACCGTCTGCGGCTCCGCTCAGCGGCCTCCTACCCCGACCACCGGCCGGTGGCCAGTTACCGCATCCTGCCGCTGCCGCAACGTCCCCAGCTGCTGGTGCCGGCCCTGCCGGCCAGGGCCACTGCCCGGATACTGCGGTACACCGTCTGCCCCACCTCACGGCTGGCCCGGCTAGCGCGCGCCGTGGCGATCACCGGCCTGACGCTGCCGGGCGCCACCCGGCTCGCCCTCCCCGGCAGAATTGACATCTGCGGCCCGCCAGAGGCCGACTCCTTCCCCCGCTACCTGCGGCATCGGCTGGGTAGGCCGGTCGCCCTCGCCGTCCACATTGGAGGCCCGGTACGCGCCAACCGCAAACCCGTCGTGGCGTTACTGGGCGATGAGGGGAAGCCGATCGGGTACGCCAAGTTGGGGGTCACCCCTCTGACCCACCAGCTGATCAATAACGAGCGCGATGCGCTGCGCATCCTTGGGACAGCCCAGCTGCGCCACGTCACGGTGCCCCAGATTCTGCACAGTGGACAGTGGCGGGGGCACAACGTGCTGGTGCAGTCGGCGCTGCCGGTGTGGCGACCCCGCCCACTGCGCAGCAGCGCGGCCATAGCGCGAGCGATGGTTGAGGTGGCGACGGTCCACGGCCACCACACCGGCCCCTTGACCGGCAGCGGGTACGCCGAGGCGCTACTGACCCGCCTGTCAGCGCTGCCCGCCGACCCGGATGTCACACAGCTGACCCACCTGACGCGGCGCCTTCTGGCGCATGGCCACCGCACCGTCCTGACCTACGGGGCCTGGCACGGTGACTGGACCCCATGGAACACCCATCCCCTCCCCGACGGTGTCCTGGTCTGGGATTGGGAGCGCTTCTCCCTCGGCGTACCCCTCGGTCTGGACGCGTTCCATCTGTTCCTAGCCGTCCGGGTGTCGGCGGGAGCCGACCTTGCCCAGACGGTACGGGAATGTCTGGCCCGCGCCCCTAAGCTTCTCGCGCCTTTCTCGGTGCCGCCCGCCGCCGCGCGCTTGACCTGCCTGCTGTACCTGGTCGACATCGGCATCCGCCACCTGACCGACCGCGCCCTCACCGGCCACAGCCGGCACGGCGAGATCAGCGCGTGGCTGCTCCCTGTGCTCCGCTACGCCCTCAACGCTGAGGAGGAATTCGTTTGATGCTCAGGTCTGCCGTGCCCCCCACCGTCAAACGGGTGATCCACACCGGTTCCCGGACCTTCGGACGCCTCACCTCTGAAGCGCGGGTGCTTCCGGACTTTCTCATCGTGGGTGGGCAGCGCTGCGGCACCACCTCGATGTACCGGGCGTTGGCGGCCCATCCCGCAGTGCTCAAGGCCGTGCTGCACAAGGGGGTCCACTATTTCGACATCAACTATCACCGCGGCCTGTCGTGGTACCGCGGGCATTTCCCCCTGCAGCGGACCGCCCGCGCGGTGGCCGCCCACACCGGCGTGACCCCGCTGACCTTTGAATCCAGCCCGTACTACATGTACCACCCGCTCGCGGCCGGCCGGATCGCTGCCGATCTGCCCTGGGTGCGGCTGATCGTGCTGGTCCGTGACCCGGTGGAGCGGGCGTACTCGCAGCATGCGCATGAGGTGGCGCGAGGGTTTGAGACCGAACGCGACTTCGGTCGGGCACTGGCGTTGGAGGAGTCCCGGCTCGCCGGGGAGGTCGAACGCCTGCAGGCGGATCCCCACCACCGCAGCCACTCCCACCAGCACCACGCCTATCGGCAACGCGGTGAATACATCAGATATCTGGAGCGGTTGACCCAGCTGTTCGGGCGGAACCGCATCTGCGTGGTGGACAGTGACGAGTTCTTCACCAATCCCTGGAAGATCTACGACGAGGTTCTGGCCTTTCTAGGTCTGCCCAACCTGGGATACCCGGTATTCAAGCGGCACAACGCCCGGCCCCGCAGCCCGATGCCTGAGGCGCTACGCGCGGAGCTGACCGAGTACTTCGAGCCGTACGACTACCGGCTCGCCGAATGGTGGGGGCGCGAACCCTCATGGCGCCGGTGACCCGAGCCTCGGTCGCGTCAACGCGTCAAGGAGGCTCCGGCGGCCACCGTCCCTCTCCCCGGAGCCCACTGGGTGGCCTGGCCCGGGGCGGCGCGCTCAACCTGGTCGGCGCGGGCTGCGGCGTCCTGGCCGGTCTCGGCGCCGCCCTGCTCGCCACGCGAGGCCTGGCAGCAGACGCCGCCGGTGTCTTCTTCACCGCCTCCTCGCTGTTCCTGGTCGGCGTGGTGGTGGCCAAGCTGGGCACCCCCACCGGCCTGGTCTACTGGCTGGCCCAGCTCCGTGCCCGCAACGCCCCCTGGACGCTCTCCTCCTGTCTCCGGGTGGCCCTCACCCCGGTGTTCACCGCCTCGCTGGTGGCCGCGCTCGGGCTCATCATCACGGCTCCCACCGTCGCGCGGCTGGTCGGTGCTTCCGAGGACACAGCGGCGGAGCTGACCACCCAGCTACGCCTGCTGGCTGGGTTCCTGCCGCTGGCGGCGGCCGCCGAGGCGCTCCTGGCCGCCACCCGGGGCTACGGGATGATGCGCCCCACCGTGCTGGTGGACAAGATCGGTCGGCCATTGGCGCAGCTGGTCGGCCTGCTGCTGGCCGTGACGCTGGCCGCCCCGCTCACCGCGTACACCCTGGCCTGGGCCCTGCCGTACTTGCCGGCCACGGCCCTGGCCTGGCTGTGGCTCCGGCGCCTGGCCACTTCGTCTGCACCACCCGCTCCCCAGCCGCATCGCCGCACGGTCCACCGCCGCTGGTCGTCACGCCGCCGTCTCCGTCGTCGGGACCGTCGCTTGTGGCGCTCCTTCTGGGCGTTTACCACCCCGCGCGCCTTCGCCAGCGTCATTCAGCTGCTACTGCAGCGCCTGGACATTGTGCTGGTGGCGGCCCTGCTCGGCTTGGTGGAGGCGGCCCTCTACACCGCGGCCACCCGGTTCGTGGTCGTCGGGCAACTCGGGAACCAAGCGATCGGCACCGCGGTGGAGCCTCGTCTGGCCACCGCGGTGGCTAAAGGAGATCTCACCGAGGCCGGGGTACTGTACCGGACCGCCACCGGCTGGCTGATCCTGCTCACCTGGCCGCTGTACCTGGTGATCGCCACGGCCGCGCCGCAGTACCTCGGGTTGTTCGGGAGCGGGTACGCCGCCCCCGAAGCGGTCGGGGTGGTCGTCATCCTGTGCACCGGCGGGCTGCTGGCCACGGGGTGCGGCATGGTGGACGTGGTCGTCGCGATGGCCGGCCGGACCCTGCTCAACCTCGGCACCATCAGCCTCGCCCTGGCCGTCAACCTCGTCGTCGACCTGCTCCTGATTCCTCGGTACGGCATCGTCGGCGCCGCCCTCGGGTGGGCCGCCGCGCTCGCCGTCAAGAACCTGGTGCCCTTGGTGCTGCTGTACCGCTCTCTGGGCCTGCACCCCTTCGGACGGGGCACGGTCACCGCGGCGGCGCTGGCCGCCGGCTGCTTCGGCGTACCCCTGCTCCTGCTCCCGGGGCTGGCTCCCACCGCACCGGCATCGCTGATCGCCGCGCTGATCGTTTGCCTCATGGGGTATGCGACCGCCGCCTGGTGGCTGCGAGAGCCGTTGGCACTGGCCGCGTTCGGTGCGCTGCGTATCCGCAGGCGCCGCACCGGGGAGCGGCGCTCCCCAACGGTTGGCCTCCGATCAGCGTCGTACCGGTCCCGCTCTCCTCAGCGCTCCGGTCGGAAACGGAACGGGGTTCTCCATGACGTATGACCACGCCTCTTCAGATTCAGAAACGGCGACGCCAGATTCAAAGACCGCGACGCCGACGACCGCGTCGCCTCTACTCGTCACTGGCCTGCCTCGCACCGGCACCAGTTGGGTGGGCAAGATGCTGGAAGCCAGCGGCGAAGTGGTGTACGTCAACGAGCCACTCAATCCGCAGCATCCCCCGGGGCAGTCCCCGGGTGTGCTCAACGCCCGAGTCACCCACCGTTTCCAGTACATCTGCGACGAGAACGAGGGCGAGTGGCTGCCGGCCTTCCGGCGTACCGTGGCGCTGCGGTACGGCTTCCTCGCGGAGCTGCGCCGCAACCGTTCCTGGTATGACCTGGGGCGTCTGGTCAAATACGGCACCGCCTTCACGGTGGGGCGATGGCGCGGCCGGCGTGCCCTCCTGAATGATCCGTTCGCGGTGTTGTCCGTCCCCTGGCTGGTGCGGCGGCTCGGTTGCCGGGCCGTGGTGCTGGTACGGGATCCGGTCGCACTCGTGGGCAGTTGGCGCCGCCTGGGTTGGCAGGTGCACTTCCACGAGCTGCTGGAGCAGCCGCTGCTGGTGCGGGATCTGCTCGGTGAGCATGTGGAGACGATGCGGTCCCTGATCGGAATCCCCGACCCGATCGCGCGGATCGCCACCCTGTGGTGCCTGGTCTACCGGATTGTTGATCAGCACTATCGGACCATCCCTGGGGTGACGGTACGCCGGTACGAGGATCTGGCGCGGCACCCGCTCGACGGGTTCGCTGAGCTGTACGACTTCTTCGGTCTGACCTGGCGCGATCGGGTCCGCGCCAAGATACTGGCCGCGTGTGCCAGCGGTGATCGGGTCGATGACGCCCACCGCTGGACCCTCCGGTTCGGCCTGTCGAAGACGGCGTTCCGGCCGTTGAACTCCGCCGCCGCCTTGGATTCCTACCGAAGCCGCCTCAGCGAGGCCGAGATCGCCCGGGTACGCGCCCTCACCGCCGACGTCGCTGCCCGCTTCTACCCCGAGACGACCTCGGTCCCGGACGGCTCCCTGTCGTCAAGCCCGCAGGTTCGCCTTTGAGGCGGCGTAGGCCCGCGCCGTGGACGCATAGGCCTCCCCCCGACCCAGGAGTACGCGGGCCAGGAGTATCTCGCCGATGCGTCGGTCCCGGCTGAGTCGATCGGGGCTCGGCCGGCTCCCAAACCCGGTCTCCTCATGTCCTTATAGGAATGTCCTTACAGGACTGTTCTCACAGGAGCTGGGGCGCTCGCCCGAACCGGGAGAGAGCGGAGGTGGTCAGCAGCCGGATCGCGAACGGCAGATCATTGATGAGGTAGCGGCGGAACAGCCGCCGCGGTTCGCATGCCAGCCGATGTGTCCACTCCAGACCAAGGCGGCGCATCCACACCGGAGCTCGACGTAGTCTCCCCGCCGCGAAGTCAATGCTGGCGCCGCACCCGACGAACCACGTCGTGGGCAGCTCGGGGACGAGCACGTCAATGAGCCGCTCCTGACGGGGAAACCCGAGCCCGACGAAGACCAGATCCGGCTTTTTCTCCCTGACCTCCGCGACCACGGCCTGCACCCCCTCGACGGAGGCGTCGAATCCAAAGGGCGGGCTGTGCGTCCCCGCGATCTGCAGGTCCGGATACCGGCCCCGCAGCACGGAAGCCGCGCGGTCAGGGACACCGCCGGCACCGCCGAGCAGATACACCGAGCGCCCCTCGGCGGCGGCCGCCGCGCACAGCGCCCACAACAGGTCAGATCCCGCGACCCGACACGGCAGGGGGTCACCCGCCAGCCGGCTGGCCCACACCACGGGCATCCCATCGGCCAGGATCAGTGAGGAGCTGACGACGAGCCGCCGCGCCTCCTCGCACCGAGAGACGATTCGCAGAATGTCGATGTTCGGGGTGACGATACGACCGCCCTCACCCCGCCTCCACGCGGCGAGCACCCGTGCCACTGCCTGCTCTTGCGTTAGCGAATCAAAAGCGACATTGGCTACGACAACGCGCCTCACCTATTAAGTAACGAATTTGCGAAGTTTCCGTTATCTACCCTGTAGACCTGAGGTCGCAGGAAGGTAGCAGATGGTACGGGTGCTGTTTCTCGGTGGACTCGGACGCAGCGGCACGACCCTGCTGGAGCGGATCCTGGGCCAGCTACCGGGGGTATGCCCCCTCGGCGAAGTCGTTCATCTCTGGCAGCGAGACATCCGGGATGACGAACGCTGCTCCTGCGGCGCGCGTTTCTCCGCCTGTGACTTCTGGCAGGGCATTGGGCAGCGCGCGTTCGGCGGCTGGGAACAGGTCGACACCAACCGGGTTTGCGAGTTGCGTACCGCTGTGGAGCGCACCCGGCATCTCCCCCGCCTCGCTGGCCGCCGTCTTCCCACCGCCTATGAGTCCTTGGTGCGGGAGTACACCAGCTACTACACCCGGATCTACCGGGCGGCGGCTGAGCAGACCGGGGCCCGTGTGATCATCGACTCCTCTAAACACGCCTCCCTGGCCTACTGTCTGCGCTGGGCTCAGGACATCGATCTGCGGATCGTGCATGTCGTCCGCGACAGCCGGGGAGTGGCCTACTCCTGGACTAAACAGGTCTCCCGCCCCGAGGCCGACGGGGCCTTGATGACCCGCTACACCCCGACTCGCTCCGCGCTGCTGTGGAACACCCACAACGCCGCGTTCGACCTGCTCGGACGCTGGCATGACCGGCTGGTTCGCGTCAGATACGAGGACTTTCTGCTCGACCCAGTGGCCACGATTAAGGAGCTGGCCGAGTTCGCCGAGATCGACCCCGGCCCCATGGCTTTCCTCACCGCGTCCTATGTCGACCTTCGCCCAGGTCACAGCGCGGCTGGCAATCCGATACGGTTCACCGTCGGTCGCGTCCCCATCATCCGGGACGACGCCTGGCGTACCGAACTGCCTGCTGGACAGCGTCGCCTGGTCACTACACTGACCGCCCCCATGCTGCGCCGTTACGGCTACCAAGGGACCACGTCATGAACTGGCCATCGGTAGGTGTGGTCATCCCCACCCGGGACCGCCCCGCTCTGCTGAGACGCGCGGTGCAGGCCGTCCTGTCTCAGGAGTACGCCGGTCCCCTACGGGTGATCGTGGTCTATGACGGCACACCCCCCGACACCACACTCGCCCGTGACGGGTGCCGCCCGGTGCTGGTGGCCCGTAATACCCGGACCCCTGGCCTCGCCGGCGCCCGCAACACCGGGATTCTGGCGTTAGACACCGATCTGGTGGCGTTCTGCGACGACGATGACGTCTGGCTCCCCGGCAAGTTAGCCGCCCAGGTGACAGCGCTGCTGGAGCACGACGCGGAGCTGGTCACCTGCGCTATCGAGGTGCAGTTCGAGGACCGACTCACCCCCCGGTTGGCCGGCACGGACACCATCAGACTGCCGCACCTGCTGCGCTCCCGGATGGTGATGCTGCATTCCTCGACGTTTGTGATACGCCGCCCTCTGCTGACCAGCGAGGACACCGGGATCGGCCTGGTCGCCGAAGACGCGCCGGGAAGCCAAAACGAAGACTGGGATCTGCTTCTACGGGCCGCTAAACGCCGACCGATCACCCACGTCGACCAGCCTCTGGTGCGGGTGCTGTGGGGACGCACCTCCCTTTTCGCTCACCGCTATGACACCAAAATCGAGTCACTGACCTGGATGCTGAAGCGGCATCCCGAGATCGGTCGCTGCCGGCATGGTGCCGCACGGGTTTACGGCCAGCTCGCCTGCTGGCACGCGGCCAAAGGAGACCGTTGGAACGCCGCCAAGTGGGCCGGTCGGGCGCTCCGGACGCGCTGGCGTGAGCCTCGGGCCGCGATCGCGCTGGCGGCAGCGACAGGGATGATCAACGTGGAGTCCGTGTTGACCGCGCTGCACCGCCGAGGACACGGCATTTGACCAACACCCGCCGCACCACGACAGCCATGACAGGCGGTGACCGCCTCCACGGTCGCCACAGGGAGCGGGTGAGCGTACACACCTATCTGGATCCGAGCCGGGAGTAGCTCCCGGCCCCGGCCGCGAGGCGCGTGGCTTCCGCCTCACCGCACGATGGGCCGGCCCGACGCTCGACAGGCAACCGGGCCGGATCCCACCAAAGCAATGCCGGACAGCCGCCGGCAACCGCATCACGCGGCGTCGACGATGATGCCGGCGCCCACCGTCCGGTTGGTGCCCTCGTCGATGATCACGAAGCCACCCGTGGTGCGGTTACGCCGGTACTCGTCGCACAGCAAGGGCTGGGTGGTCCGCAACCGGACTCGACCGATCTCGTTCAATGCCAACTGCTCGACGCTTTCGTCCCGGTGCAGGGTGTTGATGTCCAGCCGGTAGTACAGGTGGCGGACCAACGCACGGACCGTCCGCGTGGTGTGCTTGATGAGGTACTTGCCGGAAGGCCGCATCGGCCGCTGCTCATCCATCCAGCACACCATCGCCTCAATGTCCTGGGCGACGTGGGGCTGGTTGTTCGGGCGGCAGATCATGTCCCCCCGCGACACGTCCAGCTCATCGGCGAGCCGCACCGTCACCGACATCGGCGGGAACGCCTGATCGACCGGACCGTCAGCGGTGTCGATTCCCGCCACCGTGGTCGTGAAGCCGCTGGGCAGCACCATCACCTCGTCCCCCGGCTTGAGGACCCCGCTGGCGATCTGCCCCGCGTACCCTCGGTAATCCCGGGCGTCCTCCCGCTGGGGACGAATCACGTACTGTACCGGGAACCGGACGTCGACCAGGTTCCGGTCGGAGGCGATGTGCACGTTCTCCAAGTGGTGCAGCAGCGACGGCCCTTCATACCAGGGCATGGCCGACGACCGGGTAACGACGTTGTCGCCCTTCAACGCGGAGATCGGGATCACGGTCAGATCCGGGATGTCCAACTTGGTGGCGAACGCCGTGAACTCCTGTCGGATCCGCGTGAACACCTCCTCCGACCAGTCGACCAGGTCCATCTTGTTGACGCACAGCACCATGTGCGGCACCCGCAGCAGCGAGCACAGGAAGGCGTGCCGGCGGGACTGCTCCACCAGACCGTTGCGGGCGTCGACCAGGATCAACGCCAGGTCAGCCGTGGAGGCGCCGGTGACCATGTTGCGGGTGTACTGGATGTGCCCCGGGGTGTCAGCGATGATGAACTTCCGCCGAGGAGTGGCGAAGTAGCGGTACGCCACGTCGATGGTGATGCCCTGCTCCCGCTCGGCTCGAAGTCCATCGGTCAGCAGCGCGAGGTTGGTGTAGTCATCGCCCCGCGCCTTGCTGGTCGCCTCGACCGCCGCCAGCTGGTCGCTGAAGATCGCTTTGGAGTCGTAGAGCAGTCGGCCGATCAGCGTGCTCTTGCCATCGTCGACACTGCCCGCCGTGGCGAATCGCAGTAGGTCCATGGATCAGAAGTAGCCTTCCCGCTTGCGGTCCTCCATCGAGGATTCGCTCACCCGGTCGTCGCCGCGGGTGGCTCCTCGCTCGGTAACGCGCGTGGTAGCGACCTCGGCGATGACCTTTTCGATGGTGTCAGCGTCCGAACGGATGGCGGCGGTGCAGGTGGCGTCTCCCACAGTGCGGTACCGCACCCGCTCCACACGGGGCGTCTCCCCCGGCCGCGGTTGCACATATTGGTTAACGGCGTAGAGCATCCCGTCCCGTTCCACCACTTCCCGCTCGTGCGCGAAGTAGATCGACGGCAGCTCGAGGTTCTCCCGCGCGATGTAGTGCCAGACATCCAGTTCGGTCCAGTTCGACAGCGGGAAGACCCGGATCGACTCACCGGGGTGGACACGGGCGTTGTACAGCGCCCACAGCTCCGGACGCTGGTTCTTGGGGTCCCACTGGCCGAACTCATCCCGGAAGCTGAAGACCCGCTCCTTGGCCCGGGCCTTCTCCTCGTCCCGCCGGGCACCGCCGAACAGCGCGTCGAAGCGGTACTTCTCCACCGCGTTCAGCAACACCGGCGTCTGGATCCGGTTACGCATCTTGTTGGGTGGCTCGACGACCAGTCCTTGGTCGATGGCCTCCTGGACACTGGCCACCAGCAGCTGTACCCCCAACTCGGCGACCCGGCGGTCCCGGAACTGAAGCACCTCGTCGAAGTTGTGCCCGGTGTCCACGTGCAGCACTGGGAACGGGATCCGGGCGGGCCAGAACGCTTTCTCGGCCAGCCGCAACATCACGATTGAGTCCTTGCCACCCGAGAAGAGCAAACAAGGACGTTCAAACTCCGCCACGACCTCCCGGAAGATGAAAATGCTCTCAGCCTCGAGGGCGTCCAGATGACTGATCCGGTAGTCAGTGGTCTGACTCATCGTTTTCTCCGTCCATGGCTCACACTCGGACCCGGGCTGGGGATCTGTCCTACGGGGCCAGCTGCTGTCGTTCGGTCATCGCCCCGCTTCAGGGCTCGGCCTTGACCCCGAGATCGGCGAGCGCGTCGAGCAACCGTTCGGCGAGCTCTGTCCGGCACACCAGGAGGTCAGGGAGGCGAGGGTCGGGGCGGTTGTATTCCAGATTCGAACCATCCACCCGGGAAACATGCAGTCCTGTGGCCAATGCCACAGCGACCGGGGCCGCCGAATCCCACTCGTACTGTCCTCCGGTGTGGACGTACGCGTCGACCCGCCCTTCGATCACCGCGCTGGCCTTCGCACCGGCGGAGCCCATCGGGACCAGCTCCGCCTCTAACCGCTCGGCCAGCGCCGTCATGAACTCGGGGGGTCGGGTTCGGCTCACCGCTAAGGTCAACGGACCCGGGGTACGTGTCGGGTACGGCGGCGGCGTATCGCTGCCCAACACCACCCCGGTGGCAGGCAGCGCCACGGCGCCACCGGTCAGGCCACCGGCTCGGCGTTCCCACAACGCGACGTGAACGGCCCAGTCGGTACGCCCTGCCTCGGCGTACTCCCTGGTCCCGTCCAGCGGATCGACGATCCACACCCGATCGGCGCTCAACCGCGCCGGGTCGTCGATCCCTTCTTCGCTGAGCACCGCGTCGTGGGGACGCCACCGCGCCAGCGCCGTCAGCAGCAGCTCATGGGAGCGTCGGTCCCCGGCCGCTCTCAGCGCGGCCGGATCCTCGAATCCCATCTGCTCACGCAATTGGCACAGCAGCTGCCCCGCGGTGGCGGCCAGCCAGCGCGCCAGCACGCCGTCGTTATCGGGATCGGGGGGAACGGTCACAGGGACGCCTCCATCGATTCATGGGTGCCGCAGAATGGGGTAGGCACACCACGGGCCACTCTGCCCGTTCCACCGGACTGACGCGTCCGGGGCTCTCTTAGCCTCCAAGCCCCTCACACCCGGCCCTGTCAGTAAGCGCCGGAGGCGCGCCATACAGCAGTGAGCGTACGCAGCAGAATCACCAGGTCAAGGGAGAGTGACCAGTTCTCGACGTAACGTAGGTCAAGTCGGATCGTTTCCTCCCACGGCAGATCGGCGCGTCCACTGACTTGCCACAGGCCGGTGATACCGGGACGAACTACAAAACGCCGCCGCATGTCCTCGGGATACGCCGCGACCTCACTGGGCAACGGCGGACGCGGCCCGACCAGCGACATCTCACCCCGCAGGACATTGATCAGTTGAGGCAGCTCGTCGAGCGAGTACCGACGCAGCCAGACGCCGACGCGCGTCACCCGTGGATCATTTCGGATCTTGAACAGCACGCCGTCGTGTTCGTTGAGGTGGGCCAGCTGATCACGGCGCTGCTCGGCGTCGACGTACATCGTCCGGTACTTGAACATGACGAACTCCCGGCCGTCCTTGCCCACCCGGACCTGTCGGAACAAGGCCGGACCGGGTGAGGTACACCGGACCAGCAGCGCCAGCCCCAACAGCAGCGGCGCCAGCAGCGTCAGCAGGATCAAGGCCACTAGGCGGTCGACAACGTTCTTGACGAATCGGGCCGTGCCGGTCATCCGGGGGTGGTCCACATGCAACATGGGCAGGCCGTCCACCGGACGAATCGTGGTTCGGGTCCCGGCCACGTCCATCAGGGCGCTGGCCACGATCAGGTCGACGTCATGGCGCTCCAGCTGCCAGGCCAGACGCCGCAACGCCACTCCGTCCAACTCGGGGCAGGAAAGCACCACCACGGTGTCGGCGCAGGTGGCCGCCACCGCCTTCGGCGCCTCGGCGAAGCTGCCGTACACCGGCACGTCGACGTTGTCGACCCAGTCCGCTTTCTCCGGTAGGCACGCCGCCACCACGTGCAGTCCGTGGTAGCGCTCCCGACGCAGCAGTCGGGTCAGGTCCGCCACCGCGTTGGCGTGGCCTAGAACCAGCACCCGCCGCATGTACCACCCTCGGTTCCGCGCACGGTGCAACCGTTTACGCAACCCGAAGCGGACCACCAGGCACGTCAACACCACCGATGGCAACGCCGTCAGCAGATATCCCCGCGACAGTGACAAATCCAGAGCGTAGGAGACCATGGCGGTGGTCGCGATCATCGTCAACCCCGCCCGCAGCACCCGCTGGTATTCGTCTGTACCGACGAACAGGTACCGGCTGTCGTAGGCGCGATGAAAGGCGAGGACGACGGTCCACCCCACCGGCAGAATCACCGACAGCAACGCGTACCACAGGGTGTACGCGGTGAAGGTGGTACCGAACCACAGGCCGAAAGCCGCAGACGTCGCCGCCAGCCCTACGCCAAGATCGACAAAGAACAGCCGTCGGACATACCTGGCTTCCCAATCCCGCCACGGGGAGCGCCATCGTGTCGTTCCTTGGCTGCCCTCATCCGCCGCCGCGCCATTCCCCGGCTGTCCCTCGGACCCCCACCCGGACTTGGCCGGGTTTCCCGTTGTAGAAGCAGACATCGACTCAGATGCCTGCACACCGGAGACGGCCCCCTCCGCCGCCACTTATCCACCTCGCCAGCACTACCAGTTAACAACGTATAACAACGCGTTAACGACAGAGATCGTAACGGGTTTCGTTTACCGCACTTTGGAGCATGGTGGAACTGGCTGCGTCAAGGATCGAATCTTCGGTCATATCCTTGCGCGATCAGTTCTATAGACGGCTACACGGACGCGTGATAACGATTCTGGGCCCACTCCACACCGTGAAGAGTCACCGCCTCCACGGCGTCAGCGGCGCGATCGATGAGGAGATCCAGCTCTTCCCGCTCTGCCGCGGAAAAATCGCGAAGTACGTATACCGCGGGATCCATTCGCCCAGGTGGGCGTCCGACCCCAAAACGGACCCGTATGTAGTCACGGGTCCCCAGCGATTTACTGATCGATTTCAGGCCGTTGTGGCCCCCTTCGCCACCACCGACCTTCAACCGGAGCGTTCCAAACGGCAAGTCCAATTCATCGTGAATAACCACGATTCGGTCGATTGGGACTTTATAGAAACTGGCCAGACCCGCCACCGGGCCACCAGAAAGATTCATATATGACATCGGCTTGGCCAGCACGACGGCCGGCCCGCCAGGGCCACCGAGGCGGCCCTGGCACACCTGTGCCCCTGTCCGGCCGTGCCGGGTGAAACGGCCGCCGATCCGCTCCGCGAGCAGATCGGCGACCATGAAACCTGCGTTATGGCGGTTCCCGGCGTACGTCGGTCCAGGATTCCCCAGGCCGACGATCAGGAACACATCGGACATCTTCCCAGCCTTGTCCTGTCACCTTCCGACCCGGACGGACCGGGCTCAACGACGTTCATACTCGCACACCCGGTATCCACCGGGCCGCGCCAGGCACGGCGGGTGGATGCTGCTGTTAGGCCTCCACCTTCTCGGCGACCTGCTCAGAGGACTCGGGCTTCGCGATGCCCGCCTCGGCCTCAGCCTGGGCCAGTTCAGCGTTGACCTGGGCCGCCGTCGGCGCCGCGATCACGGTCACCACGGTGGTGTCAGGGTCGGTCAGCAGCTCCACGCCCGCCGGCAGCGACACCTGTCCGGCGGTGATGTGGGCGCCAACCGCCAGCCCATCCAGCGACACCTCAATGCTCTCCGGAAGCGCGTTGGCCGGAGCGCTAAGGCTGAGCGTGTCCAGGTCGTGTACTACCAGTCCGTCCTTGGCCGGCTCCCCGACCAGCACGACCGGTACCTCAACGGTGACCTTCTCACCACGCCGAACGATCAATAGATCGACGTGGTCGATGGTGTCCTTGATCGGGTCCCGTTGCAGCGCCTTCGGCACTGCGAGCGTCTTGGTGCCGTCAGGCATCTCGATCTGGAACAACTGGTTCATGCCACCCCGACGCAGATGGGCGGCGAACTCCAAGCCCGGCAAAGCAATGTGCTTAGGCTTCTCGCCGTGCCCGTACAGCACGGCGGGAATTTTTCCCGCCCGTCGGGTACGACGGGCTCCACCCTTGCCGAACTCGGTGCGGGGCTCGGCGCTGATACGGACCTCGGACACGGGAGTACTCCTCCAAAAAACTACTGCGAAGATCGGGCGGCTTAATAGATCGAACGAGGCTTGTCCCCATCCAGACCCGGCGTGTTCCCCCGATCCCAGCAGGATCGGGCGCCGCTCCAGTGGCTGGCTACGAACAATCCCCGACGTCTACGGGTTTGCGGTGCTCAACGGCAGCGGGTACGTGCTGAGAGCACCGCGTCGATGACGGAACTCGCAGAGCACCCTCGCCGTGGCAACCGGACCAGTCTACCCGGTACCCGCTTCCCCGTTCGGGGGGCCCCGAAACCTGTCAATGGAACCGTCAGGTTATACCGCAGTCCCCCATCTCCCGTTTCACAACCCGGACTAGACAACCGTACGTCGCGAAACTGGAGCGACAGCCTCAGCTGAGCCCACCGAACAAGGTCGTCACCGAACCGTCATCAAAAACTTCCCGGATGGCCCGAGCGAGCAACGGTGCGATGGAGAGCACAGTTAGCTTGTCCAGTTGCTTCTCCGGAGGAATCGGCAACGTATTAGTCAGCACCACCTCGCTGATCCGGCTGTTCTTCAACCGTTCGGTCGCCGGGTCAGACAACACACCGTGCGTCGCCGCCGCGATCACCTCAGCGGCACCCGCCTCGAACAACACATCCGCGGCCTTGGTGATGGTGCCGGCCGTGTCGATCATGTCGTCCACGATCAAACAGACCCGCCCCTCCACGTCGCCGACCACCCGGTTGGCCACGACTTGATTGGGAGTGAGCGGGTCACGAGTCTTGTGGATGAACGCCAGCGGACAGCCGCCCAGCCGGTCGGTCCACCGTTCCGCCACCCGTACTCGACCCGAGTCAGGGGCGACCACGGTCAGTTCTCGACCGGCGTACTTGCGCTCGATGTGGCCGGCGAGGATCTGCAACGCGAACAAATGATCCACGGGCCCATCGAAGAACCCTTGGATCTGGGCGGTGTGTAGATCCACGGTGAGAATCCGGTCAGCACCGGCGGTCTTGAATAAATCAGCCACCAGACGTGCGGAGATCGGCTCACGGCCCCGGTGTTTTTTGTCCTGGCGGGAGTACGGATAGTAAGGCAGGACCACGGTGATACGTTTAGCCGATCCGCGTTTAAGCGCGTCCACCATGATCAACGCTTCCATCAACCACTGGTTGATGGGCGAGGTCATGGACTGCACCACAAACGCGTCGGACCCGCGTACCGACTCCTTGTACCGGACGAAGATCTCACCGCTGGCGAAGTCGTAGGCGGCCGTCGGTGTCGGTTCCACGCCTAGCTCACGGCCGATCTCCTCCGCCAAGGCGGGGTATGCCCGCCCAGACAGAAGCATTAGGGTTTTCCGGTTTTCAGACACGATGCCGCCCATCGACGTGTACGATCCCCTCGCTATTATCACAACCCGCCGGTCTAGGCATACCTACCGATTCACCGCTTTCCGGATCTCCGACTTCCTTGGCGGCGTCACGGTTCACGGTGATGAGGAAAGCCGGGCGTCAGCCGCCGACTATCACCGCGTGATACCTACCGGATCGAGCCCTGACCGGATCCGTCCGGCGATCCGCCTCCGCCTGTCACGGCGGCGGGCCGGCCATCTCCAGTCTGGTCAGAGAACTCACTGTTGTCCCGGAAACCAACCCCATCATCCCGGATAGGGTGATTTCCGCCGTCAGTACGCGTGGTGTCCTTGTCATCAGCCTGCAGGACCTCACTGTCCGCGACACCACTGGCCTGTCCAGTTCCGCCACCCCCGTTTCCGAGAGCCCGGGCCGCCGCCAGCGCCGACGGGGTTCCCGCGCGGCGCCGCAGCACCCAGTCCGGAATAATCCTCTGCGGTCCGCCGGATACCGCCAGGGCACCCGGCGGGACGTTCCGGCGCACCACGGTCCCCGCACCGGTGTACGCCCCGTCCCCGACCTCCACCGGGGCCACGAACATGTTGTCCGCTCCGGTTCGGCAGTAGCTACCGATCACCGTCCGGTGCTTGGAGACCCCGTCGTAGTTGACGAACACCGTCGCGGCGCCGATGTTCGTGCCCTCCCCGATCGTGGCGTCTCCCACGTACGTCAGGTGAGGCACCTTGGTGCCCTCCCCAATCTCGGAGTTCTTAACCTCCACGTAGGTCCCGATCTTCGCCTTACGCGCCAGGACGGCGCCCGGCCGCAAGTAGGCGTAGGGACCCACGGAGCACTCCGCCCCGATCGTGGCGCCCTCGCTGTGCGCGCGCACCACGCGCGCGGCCGCGCCCACCTCGGTGTTCACCAAGGTGGTGTCGGGCCCGATCTCGGCCCCCTCAGCCACCACGGTAGAGCCCTGCAGGATGGTGTTCGGACGCAAGATCACGTCACGGGCCAGCGAGACCGTCACGTCGATCCAGGTGGTGAGCGGGTCGTCCATGGTGACCCCCTCACGCATCCAGGCCAGGTTCACCCGGTCCCGCAGCAGGGCCCGCAACCGGGCCAGCTCAGCGCGGTCGTTGCAGCCCAGGGTCTCGGTGGCGTCCTTCGCCCGATGGGCACCCACCGGTAGCCCATCAGCGACACACAGGCCGATGACGTCGGTCAGGTACTCCTCCCCCTGATCATTGGCGGAGGACAGACGAGTGAGGAACCGGCGCAGCACCGCGGCGTCAAACGCGTACACCCCAGCGTTGATCTCGTTGACCGCTCGTTGCTCCGCCGTTGCATCCCGCTCTTCCACGATCGCCGTGAAGCGCCCGGCCTGGTCCCGGATCACCCGCCCCAGGCCGGTGGGGTCGGGCACCTCAGCGGTCAGCACGGTCGCGGCGTTGCCGCTGCTCTCATGCTCCGCCACCAGGTCCTGCAGGGTTTGGGAACGCAGCAGCGGCACATCCCCGTTGAGCACCACCACGGTGCCCTCAATCTCGGGGAACGCATCCAGAGCTATCCGGGTGGCGTGGCCGGTCCCCAGCTGCTGCTCTTGTCGTACGGTCCGCGCCTGTGGAGCGATCTCGGCCAGATGCGCGGTCACCTGGTCCGCGCCATGCCCGACCACCACGACCGTCCGCTCGGCCTCCAGCGCCGCGGCGGCGGCCAAAACATGGCCCACCAACGTACGTCCCAACAGAGGATGCAGCACTTTCGGCAGAGCCGATTTCATCCGCTTGCCCTCACCCGCGGCCAGGACAACGACGGTACGCGTGGCTGGCTGACTCACTCTGTGTCTCCTCGATCGCTCGCTGATCGCTCACCGCATAAGGCGTTCACCGACCATCCACCGCGCCGGACGCTCGCGTAGTACCCACGCGTACCTCGTCGGGAACGACGGTGATCGGATATGTGATCGAATATCGGAGCCTTCACGGCCCTGGTCGGACACTTCGCCATGATCAGGCGTCCCGGCCCGGGAGACCAGATCCGGTATCGTGTGCATCCACGTTGTCGGTACGCGCCTTTTTGGTGTACGCGTCGGTGAACCACCGGGGCTTGTTTCACCGGTCGTGTCCCCGGGGTCCGTCCCTTGTCCACATGGCCAGCCGACGCTGACATCCGTGTCACACCCAACGCCCTACCGCCCGGCCTCCGAGTCCGATGCCGTGCCTGTTCGGTTCGCTGTCCGGCTCTTCCTCACAGTCCACCGGAGCTATTGACCGCTCCGCGCACTCGCGCCGCTCGCTCGCGCTCTCCCTCGCTGGACGCCGCACGATTGGGGGCGCGGGCTTACGCGCTGGTCGATCTGGACTCTAACCAGGGCCGACCCACCGACACCAACCGGGTGCCACCAGGACCAGGGCTTCTCCTCCCGTTTTCTGGATGGGCGGAGTCAAAAGGAAGGTCGGCGACTGCAGAAAACGAACAGCTGGGGTACCAGGATTCGAACCTGGACAGAGGGCTCCAAAGGCCCCAGTGCTGCCGTTACACCATACCCCATCGTGATGCCAAGACGACGTGTCCGACACCACCGCATCCCGTCCCGGCGGGAGTGGACCGTTCCATCATCACATGATGTTCCCGGCGCTCAACACCCACTACCGTGTTCTGCTCCACCGGCCTGATCACTCTCCCGAGAGGCGTACTCACCCACAAGCCGCATAACAGTCATTGCGACATCTGTGATGTACCGGTGAAGCCACTCCCTTGCTGGACCGTGACAGCGAGACGGCCACGGTCATGGTAGCCGGCGCCGCCCCTGAGGCGAGAGGGCAGGCCGATCATCGCGGCTCATCAGTCCCGGTACTAGGACGATCCGCCTCCAAAGAACCATGGGGCGGTTCCCGCCACACCAGGTTTTGACGCTGAGTTTCCGGGAATTTCAGCCGTGTCCCTGCGGCGCAACGCTGGGCAAGCACGCAGGCCGTAAGTTACGGTGACGTAGGCGTAGGAAATCGTAGATCGAGAGTGAAGCAATGACACCACCGCCCACGGCCACCCGTGCCGTCAAAACCGCTGGACAATCAGTACCTACCGAGCAAAATCCCTCTCTCCCCGCCCCCAAACCCCTAACCGTCGGGCGTGTCTCGCCCGTCTCCCAGGCCCTGCTGTGGGCCGTCATCGTCATTCCGTTCCTGGCTCTGATCGCTGCTGTCCCGGTGGCCTGGGGCTGGGGCCTGACCTGGGTTGACGTCACGATCGCGGTGGTGTTCTACCTGGTCAGCGGCTTCGGCGTCACTGTGGGTTTCCACCGGTATCTGACACACGGCTCGTTCAAGGCCAAGCGCTGGCTGCGGATCACGCTCGCCTCCGCCGGCCAGCTGTCGGTGGAGGGCAACGTGATCCAGTGGGTCGCCGACCACCGACGGCACCACATGTTCAGCGACCGTGAAGGTGACCCGCACTCGCCATGGCGGTACGGCACCAACCCGATGGCGATCCTCAAGGGCCTGTGGTACGCGCACGTGGGGTGGCTCTTCGTCCGAGAGCCCAGCAACAAGGAACGCTTTGCTCCGGATCTGCTGGCAGACCCCGACATTCGGCGAATAGACCGGCTATTCCCCTACCACGTGCTGTTCTCGCTGGCGGCGCCGGCGCTGATCGGCGGGTTGGTGACCTGGTCCTGGCAGGGCATGGTCAGCGCATTCTTCTGGGGCAGCCTGGTGCGTGTGGCGTTCCTGCACCACGTCACGTGGTCGGTGAACTCCATCTGCCATGTGGTGGGTGAACGGCCGTTCCAGACCCGGGAGGGAGACCAGGCGGCGAACTTCTGGCCGCTGGCGATCCTGTCGTTCGGGGAGAGCTGGCACAACATGCACCACGCCGATCCAACCAGTGCGCGGCATGGAGCGCTGCGAGGACAGATCGATCTGTCAGCCCGTCTGATCTGGATCTTTGAACGGTTCGGATGGGCCTACGATGTGCGCTGGCCCAAGGCGGAACGACTCGCGACCAAACTGAAGATCAGCGACAAGAAGCTCCGGATCGACAAGAGCTCCAACAACCTCAACAAGCCTCACGTCCGACGGCGCTCACGTGATACGAGTGCGGCCTGAGTAACGTTCAACCAGTGACTGAAACAGGAACGGGCGCCAGGCCGCAGACAACCGCGGCCCGGAGTTCCCGGAAACGCGGCACCGGACGAGTTCGAATGTCATCCGCCCAGCGACGCGAACAGCTGATCATGATTGGCAGGCAGCTGTTCGCTGAACGGGGGTTTGACGCGGCCAGCGTTGAAGAGATCGCCGCCCGTGCCAAGGTCTCCAAGCCCGTGGTGTACGAGCACTTCGGAGGCAAGGAAGGGCTGTACGCCGTGGTGGTGGACCGAGAGGTACGCGCCCTCTTGGATCGGATCACCACGGCGTTAACCGGGGGCCATCCCCGGGAACTGCTCGAACAGGCCGCGTTGGCACTCCTGGACTACATCGAAACCGAAACCGACGGATTCCGGGTCCTGGTACGGGACTCACCGGTGATGTCGGCCGCCGGCAGCTTCGGCAGTGTGCTCAATGATGTGGCCCATCAGGTGGAGCACATCCTGGCCGGGGCGTTTAAAGAACGCAACTTTGACCCGAAGTTGGCGGAATTGTACGCCCAAGCCCTCGTCGGCATGGTCGCGCTCACTGGCCGTTGGTGGCTGGATGTTCGCAAACCCCGTAAGGAGATGGTGGCGGCGCACCTGGTCAACCTGGCGTGGCGCGGTTTGTCCAATCTGGACCCCAAACCCGCCTTGACCACACGCCGGGTCTAACCCGCCGCCATGTGACAGCCACGACTTGTCCGGCATGCCCGGCGCCCTCGGGCT
The DNA here is from genome assembly GCA_002919305.1 of Actinomycetales bacterium. Taxonomy (GTDB): domain Bacteria; phylum Actinomycetota; class Actinomycetes; order Mycobacteriales; family Micromonosporaceae; genus RSA1. Next base: position 19,797 of record PKFB01000031.1, on the reverse strand, counting down.
CCAACGATACGTATCGCTGAAGCCCGGGGCGCCACAACATGTCAGCGAGGGGTTTCCTGGGTTTCGCGAGTTTCAGTGGGCGGAGCTGGCGGCACCGGAATCGACCCGGCCGTACAAGCCGGCCGCGAGGATCACCATCCCCAACACGAAGGACACCACCACATTGGTGACCGAAGCCGCCACCACATTGCTGTCATCGCTGGGGATCAGGAAAAGCATCACTATCCCGCCGATGACCATCAGCGTGCCGAGCGCCATGTGGCCCACCACGGTGATGTTGCGTCCGATCACGGCGCTCAGGACGACCAACGCGCCGAGCACGATCGACGCCACCGAGAACGCCGGGTTGGTGGTGAGTCCGAGTACCCGCTCCCCGGACGGGTCGAAGAAGTCGTTACCGCTGGTTTGGAGGTAACCCACCACACCGAAGACCACCAGGTACAGCCCGGACAGGCCGGACAGTCCCCGGTACAGTCCCCGGAGCCGGTGGTTGACAGGCAGGTGGTCGATCATGTCCGGTCCCTTCCGTACGGCGTACGGCTGCATTGTGCTGGACGCCAGGACCGACCGACGGGGCCACCCCCGTTCGATGTGACTCACACTGCCGCTGGTCGGACAACTATCCGACCAGCTCGTCGCCGCTATCCGACCAGCTCATCAAGGAACTTCGTCAAGAAACACGGCCTCAGCCCACCGCTCGGCTTGACCGCTGCCCGGCCTGCTGCTGTGCCCGCTGGACCCCACGGCGGAACTCCTCCTCAGCCTCGGCCTCCTCTGCCGGACCGACCCTGGTGTAAAGCCCGGTGGTGATCATGAGCATCCCGAAGATCAACGAAACGACCACGTTGGTCATCGAGAATCCGAGCAGATTCAGATCGGTCCGCAGCAGCGTCATCATCAGCAGGCCTGCGAACACGAATACCGCCCCAGCGGCGAGATTGACGTAGTGGTCGATGTTGTTCCCCAGCACGAGGGCCACCAGCAGGAGCAACCCCATTCCAATAGACAACAGCGAGAAGGCGGGGTTGGTGCTCAGCCCGAGCACCCGCGGAAGGTTCTCCTGCCCGAAGAAGGCATCACCCCAGGTTCGGATCAATCCGATGATCCCGAAGGCCAGGACGTACAGGCCTATCAGACCCGCCAGAAACCGATACAACGGCCGCAGCCGATGATTGATGGGAAGATGCATCACGTTCCCTCCACAACGACGGTGTCGTCGCCGGGGAGGTACCCACGTCGCCGTTGGGCTACGCGTGTCGGCATCGTCCGCTCAATCGGTGGAGAACTGGTCGGCGAGCGTCAGCCAGGCCTCCTCCAACGCTTCCCGCTCCGCTCGTACCTGATCCAACTCCGCGGTCAGAGTCAGCAGCTTCTCATGATCGGTGGCGTGCGCGGCCAGCTCCTCGTGCAGTGCGGCCTCTCGCTCCTGCAACTTGGTGACTTGCCGTTCCAGGCGCGCCATCTCCTTCTTAGCGGCGCGGATCTGCGCGGCGGTCGGTCCCGACGCTGGCCGATCGGCCTCCTCCCGCGCCTGGGGTGCCTCTCCGCCCGAGGCTGAGGCCCGTTTCGGGGCCGTGTCGAGCATGGCCAGGTACGCCTCGATACCCCCTGGAAGATCGACAAGTCGCCCGTCTCCGGGGATCGCCACGACGGTGTCACAGACCCGCTCCACCAGGTACCGGTCGTGGCTGGCCACGATCAGCGTGCCCGGCCAGTCGTCGAGCAGGTCCTCTAACGCGGCGAGGGTGTCGGTGTCCAGGTCGTTGGTGGGCTCATCCAACAGCAGGACATTAGGTTCGGTCGCCAGTAGCCGCAGCAGCTGCAGTCGACGCCGCTCCCCACCCGACAAATCCGCCACCGGTGTCCACAGTCGACGCTCACTGAATCCGAAGGTCTCGGCGAGCTGCGCCGCGTTCAACTCCCGGTTCCCCAGGCGGACCCGCAGCGCCACCTCCTCCACGGCCTCCAACAGCCGCAGATGCCCAGGCAGCTCGGCCAGCTCCTGGGATAAGAAGGCCGCACGCACCGTCCGCCCCACCCGGACGGTCCCGGTGTCCGGGGCGCGCGTACCGGCCAGCAGCCGCAGCAGGGTGGTCTTGCCGGCTCCGTTGGCACCCACCAGCCCGATCCGGTCCCCGGGCCCCACCAGCCAGTTCAGGCGGTCGAAGAGCACCCGGTCCCCGGCCCGAACCGTGACGTCCTGCAGCTCGTAGACCTGCCGCCCCAGCCGGGTGGTGGCCAACCGACGCAGCGACACCGAATCACGGGGCGGCGGCACATCCTTAATGAGAGCGTTCGCCTGTTCAATCCGGAACTTTGGCTTACTGGTACGCGCGGGCGCGCCGCGCCGTAGCCACGCCAGCTCCTTGCGGACCAGGTTGCGCCGCCGCAGCTCGGCCTCCTCAGCCAACCGGGCCCGTTCGGCACGGGCCAGGGTCCACGCCGCGTACCCGCCCTCATACACCCGGACCGTTCCATCGGCGACCTCCCAGGTCGTGGTGCATACGGCATCCAGGAACCACCGGTCGTGGGTGACCACCACCAGCGCGCCCCGCCACCGCTGCAGATACCCGGCGAGCCAGTTGATCGCCGCCACATCCAGGTGGTTGGTGGGCTCGTCAAGCACGATCAGGTCGGCCTCCCGGACCAACAGCGCGGCCAAAGCGACCCGGCGCCGCTCCCCACCGGACATCGGCCCGACCGGGGTGTCCAGCCCCAGGCCCGGCATGCCCAGCCCATCCAGAACGCCACGCACCGCCGCGTCCCCGGCCCACTCGTGGGTGGCGCCGAAGCCCTCGGTCAACCACGCGGTCCCCAACACCACATCACCGACGGTGGCGTTTGCCGCCAGCTCGATCTGCTGCGGCAGGTAAGCCACCCGCAGTCCGCGACGCCAGATCACCCGGCCGGAGTCGGGCTCCTCCGCCTTGGCCAGCAGTCGCAGCAGGGTGGTTTTACCGGCCCCGTTGAGGCCGACGACGCCGATGCGGTCAGCGGAGTCCACACCGAGGGAGACGCCGCTTAACGGTTGGGTGGTTCCGTAGCCCTTGGATACCTGGTCCAGGTTGACGATGTTGGCCACTCGGAGCATTATCCAGAGCCTGCCGTGGTCATGGCTGTCCGCCGCTCCGAGTCGCCCGGAGCCGGCGACCCGAGCGACCGACGGTCACACCTCGCAGAAACAAGTCGCAGAAACAAGCCCGCCGCGGGCTCGCTCAGGCCACCACCCGCGCACCGGGGACCGGGCCATGCGCGGTCCGTACCGCGCGACACACCCCACGGCCGGCGAGGCGGGCGGCGAGCTTGGCGGCGTGATCGGCGTCCCGCGCCAGGAACACGCAGCTGGGGCCGGAGCCGGATACGAACCCGCCCAGGGCTCCCTCATCCATCCCTGCCCGCAGAGTGCGGCGCAGACCAGGACGCAACGAGATCGCGGCCGGTTGCAGGTCGTTGGTGAGCGCGGCCGCCAGCACCTGCGGGTCATGCTGGCGCAGCGCGGCCAGCAACTGCTCCGGCGGACTCTCCCCGACCCCCGCGGCCCGGCCGGCCGCGCGTAGCCGGTCCAGTTCCGCGTACACCTCGGGAGTGGACAGCCCGACCGAGGCGACCGCCACCACCCAGTGCCAGGTGCCCGGCGCCAGCACCGGGCTGACCATCTCCCCGCGTCCGGTTCCCAGCGCGGTACCCCCCAGCACCAGAAAAGGCACATCGCTGCCGATCTCGGCGGCGATCTTCGCTAGCTCCACGCGGGACAGCCCGGTCCCCCATAACGCGTCACAGGCGACCAGCGCGGCGGCGGCGTCGGCGCTGCCGCCGGCCAAGCCACCCGCCACGGGGATCTGCTTAGTCAGGCGCAACGCCACGTTAGGCTCCCGGCAGGTGTGGCGAGCCAACGCGTGTACCGCGCGTACCACCAGATTGTTCTCGTCGGTGGGCAGTTCCCCGGCGCCCTCCCCAGTGATGCTCAAACTGAGCCGGTCAGCGCGGGTGGCCACCAGATCGTCGAAGAGCGATATCGCGTGGTACACGGTGGTCAGGGCGTGATAGCCGTCCGGGCGGAGCGGACCGACCCCCAGGTGCAGATTCACCTTGGCCGGTACTCGGACCCTGACTTCACCGGAGGCCGCCAGCACCGATCGTCCCTCCGTGTCCGCCTCAGCCACGTCCGTCATCAGTGTCCCCCGCGTCCTGATGGTGAGCCGCCGCGATCGCGGCGAACTCCTCTACGGTGAGCGCCTCACCCCGGGTGGCCGGATCCACCCCTGCCTTTCGCAGTACGCGCTCGGCCTGCTCTGCGCCGCCCGCCCATCGCGCCAACGCGGCCCGCAGCGTTTTGCGGCGCTGCGCGAAGGCGGCGTCCACCGCTGTGAAGACGGCCTGCCGGTCAGGCACCGTGTCCCCGATTCGGGGTGGGTCGCGACGTTGGAAGGCCACCAGCCCGGAATCCACGTTGGGTACCGGCCAGAATACCGAGCGAGGCACCGGCCCGGCGCGGTACGCGCGGGCGTACCAGGCCAACTTGACGCTGGGGACGCCATAGATCCGGCTGCTAGGGGTGGCGGTGAGCCGGTCGGCGACCTCGGCCTGCACCATCACCAAGCCGTGCCGCAGGGTCGGCAGCTCCGCCAGCAGGTGGAGCACCACGGGTACCGCGACGTTGTAGGGCAGGTTCGCCACCAAGGCGGTGGGTGGCGGGTCGAAATCGGCGGCGGTCACCTCAAGCGCGTCCCGGGCCAGCACCTGAAGCCGGTCCGCGTACCGGCCCCCTCGGTCGGCCACGGTGCCGGGCAGGGCCTCGGCCAGGACGGGGTCGATCTCCACGGCGTGCACCCTGGCGCACTCGGGAAGCAACGCCAGGGTCAGCGAACCCAGGCCAGGCCCCACCTCCACCACGACATCCTCGGCCGAGAGGTCGGCGGACCGGACGATGCGGCGGACCGTGTTGGGGTCCACCACGAAGTTCTGGCCCAGGGTCTTGGTGGGGCGGAGGTTGAGCCGCCGCGCCAGTTCTCTGATCTCCGCCGGGCCCAGCAGCTGCGTCGCCTCGGACGGGTGCGGGTGTGCGGAGTTCATGTGAACAGTCGGGATCCGCAGACGGGCCACTGACCCGCACCGGCTCGCTGGTAGAGCAGGATCGCCCGGTACGTCTGTTCCCGCGGCGTGGCCTGGCTGGGCAACCCGATTCCACCCACGCGTCGCCAGGTTTCGACGCTGAACTGGTAGAGGCCGTGGTAGGTCCCGCCTGGAGACACCGCGGTCGGGTTCCCGCCGGATTCGCACTCGGCCAGCGCTTCCCAGTTCAGGCCGGTGGGGTCGGGCGGATACTCCTGGGTGCCCTGCTGGATGATCCGCGGTCGCGCCTCCCGGATGACTCGTTCGGAGACGACCCTGCGCTCGGCGAGCTCGCCGTCCCGGTAAACGTACTCGATCACCTGCTCGGACTCGCCGTCCTGCCCTTCTTCGATCACCATGCGCTGGTCGAGCATCCACTCGTCGTTGTGACGGATCTCCTCGGGCGCCTCCACGACGACGGTTTCGGTCCGCGTCTCCAGCCGGACCCGCACGATGGTGACCGTGCTCACCTGGTAGAGGCTCTCCTCAACCGGTGGCGTCACCTCGTCGTGTTCTCCCAGCTCCAGGCCCTGCTCCTGCAGCAGCTCGGCGGTGGTCGCCGCGAAGGTGGTGATCTCACTGCGGTTGCCGTCGGCGACCAGGGTCAGCCGCTTCTCGGTCCGGATCGTCAGCGTCATGCCGGTACGCGGGATCTCCTGGTCGATCTCACCACCGGACAGCTGCACCCGGACGCCACCGATACCGAGCTGCTCCAGCAACTCGGCGATGGTGCGTGCGGTGACCCACCGTTGCTCGGTCACCCCGTCCAGGGTCAGGCGCAGCGGACGGGCCCGACCGATTGTCACCTGCGTACCGTCCTCAATGGGCTCGGTCAGGGCGGGCTGAATGGTGTCGTGCCTGCTCAAGGTGATGCCGGCGTGACGCAGTAGACCCGCGACGGTATCGGCGTGGGTGCGGAAGGTACGGGCTACGCCGTCATCAACGATCCGTACGGTGCTCAGGCCACCGAGATAGGCGCCGACGCCTCCCAGCAACACCACCAACGCGAGGATCCGCGCGATCAACGGCACGGGCAGACGGCCATAGCGGCGGGTGGGTGGGGGTGTGTCGGTGGGTGGGTCGGATGGTGGTAGGGACAAGGTGGCGGTAACGGACGCATCTGATAGCGCGTCCGCCGTCGATGTCACGGTGGAAGCAGTGGAAGCCGCGATGGTCGCCTCCGTGAGGTGCTGACGGGACAACGTCGCGGTGGTCGTGGAAGCGGGAGCACCATCCTGGTCAGAGTCCAGGTCAGGGGCGCTACGCGGCGGGACCGCGGCGTCATCCGTGTGCCGTGGTCCGGTGCGGGGCCCCGACTGGAACCACATGTGGGCCTCTGGCGCACTCTGACGAGGTGGGTGCTGCGTAGTCACGACCCGAGACACGATACGGATCTACAGGCAGCGGTCAACACCCGCCCCTGGCGAGTCTGACGCCCACCGCCTCCACAACCGACACCGCCGCTGCTGGCCAGTCGGCCTGAGTGCACTACCAGGGCCCGAAAACCCGCTCCCCGGTGGCGGAAATGGCCGCTGACAGCTCGTCGACGTCCTCGCCGCGCAACTGGGCCAGGAACCGCACGGTCAACGGGATCAGATACGGCGCGTTCGGACGCCCGCGATAGGGCACCGGGGTCAGGAACGGCGCGTCGGTCTCCACCAAGATCTGATCCCGTGGCGCCACCTGGGCAGCGTGCTGCAAATCCACGGCGCTTTTGAAAGTCACGTTTCCCGCGAAGCTGAGAAAGTAGCCCCGCGCCGCGCACTCCCGAGCGAAATCGGCATTGCCTGAGAAGCAGTGCAGCACCACGGTCTCCGGGGCACCCTCGGAATCGAGGACGCGGAGCACGTCGTCATGCGCGTCTCGATCATGAATCACCAGCGCCTTGCGGTAGCGTTTCGCGATCGCGATATGCGCCCGGAATGATTCCTCCTGCGCCTTCCGTCCTTCTGGAGGTGTCCGAAAATAATCCAGCCCGGTTTCCCCTACACCCCTGACCCGATCCCGACTCGCCAAGCTCTCTATCTGGCGCAGCGCCTCGTCCAAATCGGACAACAATGGCGCCTCGTTCGGATGCACCGCCACCGTGGCGACCACTTCGGGTTGGCTTTCCGCCACCGTGACTCCCCACCGGGAGGAGTCCACATCCACACCGACCTGGACCAGTCGGGTGACCCCCACCGCCGCCGCGGCGGCCACCGCCTCCTCCACCGAGGGGTCCTGCATATCCAAATGGGTGTGGCTGTCAAGTACCGGAACCGCCAATGGCTCCGGCGGTGGCGCGGGCTCGTTTACTTTCCGTTGCACTGTCTGTCGTCGCGTGGCCATTGCCCTCACATATCTTTCTCACATGGCTAGTCCGGTCGGATTGCGGAAACTGCCCCGCGACACGAATGGGGTCATAGATCCGCGCCCCATTCCGGCGCCCGGGACAATCGCTGTCTTCGAAGGCGCTCGATACGCCGCCACCGAAGGACCTCGTCCAGGGGCGATCGAATTGCATTCGTCCCGACCGGATCCCGGTTTCATCATTGATGACCGCCCCGCACCCCGCGCCCCCTATCACCGTTTCGTCCACGTCACCGAGATCGAAAAAATCATCGAGCGTCGTTGGCTGTGCCGCTGGCGCGGAGAATGGTTCATCATGGCCGCGGATTGGCCGACAACGACGGTTCGGTTGATCTGGACCGGTCACAATCCGGAGGTTGCGGCGCGGTTGGGTCTCCTGCCGCAGGAGGGTGGTTACCACATCGAGGTGCCTTGGGCGGAGGTGGAGGACGTCGAGGTCGTCGAGGAGAGCCGGCGTCCACCGCTGGGGGACGAGTACGCCGGTCCGCTGCTGGCTCCGCTGACCTCGCCCCCGTTGAGCCGGGAAGCGATTCACGAGCTCAGCCAGCACCCTCCCACCGACGACGCGGAAGCGGCGCTGCTGCGCGCGGTTCGCGCGACCGCGACACTGCGCCGCGGCACACCCATGGTCAAAGGGCTTTCTGGCCGCCAGGTGAGTCAGTATCTGCGCCTGGGCTGGCAGCTGCGTGGTTTTTGCTACCGGGAATTTGACGTGGCTCATCTGCGGGAGCCCACCGACCTGCGGACCATCACCACCGGTGAGCTGGAGCCGGGTGAGGTGCCTTTCCTGCTGCGGTGGCGGGTCGCCGACCCGAGTGACTACGTCATACCGTGGCGCCAGGATTTTCCAGGGCTGGCCCAGATCAGCCCGCACAACCGGGTGGGGCCACCGTTCTTCGGCACCGGCTTCGCCCCCAGCGCGCGGCACCTGATCCCGGAGTACGTCACCGTCGACCTGGCGGATCTGCCGCTGCCTGCCCGGGCCGAGATCCTCGCCCTCGGACCTGGGGGTTCGGAGATCACGCTGTTTCAGTTCTTCCCGGAACAGCGCGCGTGGTCCCGCCTGACCGGTAACCGGTGGCGCCACCTGCTGCAGAACATCCCCGACATCGACCCCGACCAGGAATGGTTCCCGGTTCGACACCCACCCGCCACCGAGTTGGTCGGCCAGTCCGGGGGAGCCGAGTACCCCGCCATGGCCGATCCTCCAGACCAGTTCCGGATTCTCAGCAGGATCCGCCTGGGACGGTTCTCCCTGGAGACGGTGGTCCGGCGTACCCATCACTGCTCCTGGCGGGGTGAGCCGTTCACGGTGGTGGTCGCCGAGGGTAACTGGCTCCGGCTGCGAGCCCGTCAACCCCGAGAAGAGATGATCCGCGCCCTGGGCCTGGAGGCCGTCGAGCGCGGCGTCTACGAGACCTGGGTGCCGGCCGGTGAGGTCACCGACCGGCACATCGCACAAACCTCTTACCTGTGAGGTCAGGACTGCTCCAGCCTCGCCAGTTCTTCGTCCACGATGGACGGATCGAGCTTGGCGAAGATCGGCTTGGGCGGTGCGACCGGGGTGCCTGGCCGTACAGGACGGGACTCCCACCGGGCCTGGGTGTTGTAGTCCCCCATCAGCACCGGGTACGGCCGTCCGTTGTCCAGGTCCGTCACCTCGTGGATCTGCGGCATCGGCGACCAGATCCCTTCCCCACCGAACAGCTCATGGACCTTCTGCGCTGAGAACGGCAGGAACGGGGTCAGCAGGGTCTTGCAGTCATCCACCGCCTGAGTCGCCACGTGCAGGACGGTCCGCATCCGCTCAGGGTCGGTGTTCTTGAGCTTCCACGGCGCCTGCTCAGACAAGTAGCGGTTGGCCTCGGCCACGGCCCGCATCGCCTCACCGATCGCCGCCTTCTGCCGGTGCCGCTCGAGCAATTTGCCGACGGTGTCGAACGCCTGGCGGGTGGTCGCCAGCAGCGCCCGGTCGGCGTCGGTGAGCGGCCCGGCCTCCGGGATCGCCCCGACGTTCTTAGCGACCAGCGACGCGGTGCGGTTGACCAGGTTGCCCCACCCGGCCACCAGCTCATCGTTATTGCGGCGCAGGAACTCTGCCCACGTGAAGTCGGTGTCCTGGTTCTCCGGACCGGCGACCGCGATGAAGTACCGCAGGGCGTCGGCATCGTAACGTTCCAGGAAATCCCGGACGTAGATGACGACCCGGCGGGAGGAGGAGAACTTCCGCCCCTCCATGGTGAGGAACTCGCTGGAGACCACCTCGGTGGGCAACTCCAGCGTGCCGTAGCGGCCGGGCGTACCTCCCTTGGCTCCCTGACCGTTGTAGCCGAGCAGCTCCGCCGGCCAGATCTGGGAGTGGAAGGTGATGTTGTCCTTCCCCATGAAGTAGTACTGGCGGACGTCCGGGTTGTTCCACCACCGTCGCCACGCTTCCGGATCCCCGGTACGCCGGGCCCACTCGATGGTCGCGGACAGGTAGCCGATGACCGCGTCGAACCACACGTACAACCGCTTGTCGGGGCGGTCCCGCCACCCGTCCAGCGGGATCGGAACCCCCCAGTCGATGTCCCGGCTCATCGCCCGAGGACGCAGATCCTCAAGCAGGTTGAGCGAGAACCGCAGTACGTTGGGGCGCCAGTCGGTACGGCTCTTGAGCCACTCACCGAGCGCCTCGGCCAACGCCGGCAGGTCCAAGAAGAAGTGCTCGGTCTCCACAAACTTGGGGACCTCGCCGTTGATCCGGGAACGTGGGTTGATCAGGTCGACCGGGTCCAACTGGTTACCGCAGTTGTCGCACTGGTCGCCTCGGGCGCCGTCGTAACCGCAGATCGGGCAGGTGCCCTCGATGTAGCGGTCCGGTAGGGTACGCCCGGTTGACGGGCTGATCGCGCTCATCGTGGGCTTGAGCACCATGTAACCGTTGCGGTACAGCCCCAAAAAGAGCTCCTGCACCACCGCATAGTGGTTGGCGGTGGTGGTACGGGTGAACAGGTCGTAGGACAGACCCAGCCTGTGCAGGTCCTCCACGATCACCCTGTTGTATCGGTCAGCGAGCTCGCGAGCGCTGACCCCTTCCGCGTCGGCCTGCACCAGGATCGGGGTGCCGTGTTCATCGGTGCCCGACACCATGAGCACGTCATGCCCGGCCATCCGCATGTACCGGCTGAATACGTCAGAAGGGACGCCGAAACCGGATATGTGACCGATGTGGCGGGGACCGTTGGCGTAAGGCCAGGCGACCGCCGTCAGGACGTGGCTCATGCTTGTCAAGCCTAGACCTCCGCCTCGAAGGCGCCGTCACGTCGGAGGGGCCTTCCACATGTCCAGATGTCCACTTTTCCCACCTCGCCCCTCTCCGTCGCCCGCGACGGCTGCGCTCTCACGACTTTCAGGGGCGAAATATCTTGTTGCTTCCTTTATGGCGCGGCCACATCGTTAGGCCCTTTAGGGCGTGGACAACCGCTGAGCGGCCAGCACCGCGTCGTACAGCTCACGGCGGGACACCCCGTACTCACGCGCCACCGCCGCGACGGCGTCCCGACGACTATCCCCCGCCTGCTCCCGTTCGACCACCTCGTCAACCAGGTCCTCGATACTCCGCGCCCCGGCTGACTCTGGCGCACCGGCTACCACCAGGGTGATCTCTCCTCGGGGCGGCTCCCGGTGGGCCCAGGCGGCCAACTCCCCCAGGCTCGCCCGGCGTACCTCCTCATAGGTTTTGGTCAACTCCCGGCACAGCGCCGCCGGCCGGTCCGCGCCCAACGCATCGGCCAGGTCCGTCAACGTCTCCACCACCCGGTGAGGCGCCTCGAACAGGACCAGGGTGCGTGGCTCGGTCGCCAGCTCCGCCAACCGGGCCCGTCGCTGACCAGCACGGCGCGGCAGGAATCCCTCGAAACAGAACCGGTCGCTGGGTAACCCCGACACCGCCAACGCGGTGGTCACCGCGCTCGGCCCAGGTACGCAGGTCACCGGTACCCCGGCGTCCAGAGCGGCCCGGACCAGCCGGTAGCCGGGGTCAGAGACGCTGGGCATCCCGCCATCGGTGATCAAGGCGACGGTCTGCCCCGCCCGCAGCTGGGCGACCAAGGATTCGGTGCGCCGCCGCTCATTGCCTTCGAAGTAGGAGACGACCCGTTCAGGGAGAGGCACTCCCAGATCCCGCGCCAGGCGCGCCAGACGACGGGTGTCCTCGGCGGCCACCACATCAGCTTCTGTCAATGCCTCCAGAAGCCGTGCTGAGGCGTCCCGGGGATTCCCCAGCGGCGCCCCCAACAGGATGAGACGACCCGGCGCCTCGGACATTCCCACTCCCCTTCTGCGCGCCGGTGGGCGTATCCCATAGATCCATCACGAACCAGGGTGAGCCATTTCTTCCTCGCAGAGCCTACGATCTCCCCGTGGCCGTCACCGACATGACCGTCCGAACCGATCCGCCCGACACGTCCGACACACGCCGGCTCGTGTCGGTACCGGAACCAGTACGCCGACGCCTGCTGCCCCCGATGCCGGCCGATCGTGGCCTGTCTTGGATCTGGACAGGTGTGGTGGCGCTCATCGCGGCCACGCTCCGCCTGGTGAACCTCCGCCACCCTAATCAGATCATCTTCGATGAGACCTACTACGCCGACGAGGGCTTCAGCATGCTGGCCCACGGCGTGGAGTGGAATCTGGAGGAGGACACCCCCAAGTACGTGGTCCACCCTCCTCTGGGTAAGTGGCTCATCGCTCTTGGCATTCGGCTGTCAGGGTTCACCGGCTCGGAGCCGGTACAGGAGTTCCACGCCACCGGGTCGTTCGGCTGGCGTATCAGCGCGGTGGTCGCCGGGGTGATCAGCGTCGTGCTGGTCACACGGATCGCACGGCGTCTGTTCCGCTCCACGCTGCTGGGCTGCACCGCCGGACTGCTGTTGGCGCTGGATGGCATGCACTTCGTGTCCAGCCGGGTGGCGCTACTGGACATCTTCCTGATGCTGTTCATCGTCGCCGCGTTCGGGTGCCTGGTCATGGACCGGGAGGCCAGCCGGCGTCGCTGGCTGCAGGCCATGGAAAGCGGCGTGGACACCACGACCGGCCGGCCTTCGTTGAGCCTGCGGACGCTTCCGTGGTGGCGGCTCGCGGCCGGGATCATGGCCGGATGCGCGGCGGGCGTGAAGTGGAGCGCGATCTGGTACATCGCCCTGTTTGTCGTCCTGATCTTCCTGTGGGAGGTGGGGACGCGACGCGCCGCCGGGGCACGCCGCCCGTGGTACGACACGCTGCTGGACGAGCTGGGTTGGATCGCGGCGTTCTGCGTGCTGGCCTTGCTGACCTACCTGGCGACGTGGACCGGATGGTTCCTGTCCGATGACGGCTGGTACCGGCACTGGCGTGCCGATCAGGGCTTGAGCGAAGCGCCGATCATCGGGGCGCTGCAGAACCTGTGGCACTACCACTGGGAGGCCTACCAATTCCACGTGGGGCTGACCTCCGAGCACACCTACCAGTCGTGGCCGTGGCAGTGGCTGCTTCTGGGCCGGCCCGTGGCCTACTACTGGAACTCCGACGGACCGTGCGGTGCGGCCAGCTGCGCCGCCGAGATATTGCTGCTGGGTACGCCGGTGCTGTGGTGGTCGTTCATCCCGGCGCTGCTGGCCACGCTCTGGTACGCCATCAGCCATCGGGACTGGCGGGCCTGGACCATCCTCGGTACCTCCGCCGCCGGCATTCTGCCGTGGTTCCTGTACCAGCTGGACGACCGCACGATGTTCTACTTCTACGCCCTGCCCAGTGTCCCGTTCCTGGTCATGGCGGTGACCATGACGCTGGGCATGGTGATAGGCCCACGGGAGGCCTCACCCAACCGGCGGTTCAGCGGGGCCATCGCCGCCGCGACCTATGTGGCTGCGGTCGGATTGTGCTTTATGTACTTCTATCCGATCTACACCGGTCAATCGATTCCCTACGACGAGTGGTACGCGCGGATGTGGCTCGGACAGCAGTGGATCTGACGCTCCCGGGAGCCTCGGTGCTCCCGGGACGCCGCGCTCGTGCAGCACGGCCACGCTACGCGCTCGCCCGCCCGCTCCCCTGCCAGCCCGGTTAGTCAGACAGCGTCGGGCGCCTCTCCATGGCCTCGCTGGCGGCCACGTGGTCCGCTGGCTGGTCACGCTCGTGCCGTCGCATGCTCAACGCCGCCCGGCGATTACGCGGTACGCCAGGGACGCCGCCCCGCTTGCTCCTGTCTGACTCCTGCTCCCGTCTGACTCCTGCTCCCGTCTGGCTCCGCCTGGTCCAGCGGCGTTTGGTCATCACCCAGCCCATCCAGGGGCAGCCGGTACGCCCATGGGCCGGGCCCCGTGCCATAGGCCGATCACCGTGCCCCTCTTAACCAGGCGTGGCGGTGTGAACGCGGTCGCCCCATAAGCGACACCGCGCGGGAGGGCGTCGCCCTCCCGCGCGGTCCTCAGGCTCGACTCACCGCACGAGATACCTCGGTGGCGGCGGGAAGTTACGGGCGTTTTCGCTGCCTAAGTACTCGTCAACGGTTCGCGCCCACAGCCGGGTGGGTTCGGTAGAACGGCTTCCCACAGCGTTCTCCCGGTAGTCGGGGTCGGCGATGAAAGCGGCACCGGCGAGCTCCATGGTGTACCCGACGAACCAACCCGCCTGATAGTTGTCGGTGGTACCGGTCTTGCCCGCCACCGGCCGGTCCACGATCTCCCCGACGACGCGTGCCGTGCTGCGACCGGCGCAGCTGCCGGCCTGCGGCCGGTCCCCGACCGGGCAGCGGGCGGCGTCCGTGGCGGCGCGTGCCACATCGGGATCGAGCACCTGCTGGCAGGACGGCTGAACCATGTCGAGCACCTCACCGTCAACGTCGCGGATCTCGTTGATCGGCAACGGCGCGCAGTAGACGCCATCGGCCGCCAATGTGGCGTACGCGTTGGCCATCTCCAAGGGGGTGGTGTCGGCGACGCCCAGGGTGAACGCGCCCCAGTTGTTGGCGTTGTCCGCCAGCCCTTGGTCGTGGTCGTTGTGCCAGGTCAGCCCCATGCGCTCGGCCACCTCGACCGCGGCTGGAGGCGTAACGTCCTCGATCAGCTGCACGAAGTAGGTGTTGACCGACCCGCCAAAGCCCGACCACATGTTGTGCCGACCCGCCATGCTCTCGCTGGAGTTACTGGGGCACCAGCGCCACCTGCCATTGACCTGGCAGGAGGCGGGGGAGCCCCGCTCACCAGGGAACCGGGAGGCGTACCGGGTAGGAGAGTCGTAGGTCTGGGACAGGGTCATGCCCTGCTCCAGGGCGGCGACGAGCGGGAAGATCTTGAAGGTAGAACCGGCCTGGTACCCCAGGTCACCGCCACCGAGCAGCTGGTTGGTGGTGTTGGGGTAGTTCGCCCGCACCCCCTGCTCGGCCAGGTCGGGGTTGCTGTGCAGCGGGTTGGCCGACTGGTCGTTGCTGTAGAACCGGTTCACGGCCATCGACCGCACGCGGCCGGTCCCTGGCTCGACGAAGACCACGCCCAGCGCGTACTCGCTGTTTTCGTCCCGGAACTCCCGGATGTTGTTGATCGCGATCTCCTGCAGCCGGACGTCCAGCGAGGTGATGATGGTGAAACCGCCTCGCCGCAGCAGCTGGATGCGTTCATCGGAGTTGACCCCGAACTCCTCCTGCCGCTCCCACCACCGCAGGAAGAAGTCGCAGAAGAAACCCCAGTCCAGGTGGTCGGCGGGGACGCCGACACAGTCGTTAGGCGGTGTGTAGCTGTTGAGCGTGATGGGGGTCGCGATGGCTTCCTCAGCCTCGGCTTCGGAGACCATGTCCAACCGCGCCATCTGCTGCAGGACCCAGTTACGACGGTCCAGGATGGAGTCCCTGATCTGGGTGTTCTGCAAGGCGCCGTCGTACGCGGAGGGGGCCCGCACCAAGGCCGCTAACAGCGCGGCCTCCTCTAACTCCAGCTCAGAAGGCGGCTTGTTGAAGTAGGTGTAACTGGCCGCGTTGACCCCGTACGCCCCATTACCGAAGTAGGCGATATTGAGGTAATTTTCGAGGATCTCCTCCTTGGAGAGCCGGTCTTCCAGATCGATGGCGTACCGGATCTCGGAGATCTTCCGGGCCGGCGTGTCCTCGGTAGCGGCGCGGCGCTCCTCCTCCGTGGTGGCCAGATAGGTCAGCGCCTGCCGCACGTACTGCATGGTCAGGGTGGAGGCACCCTGCGTTACCTCACCCGCTGCGCTGTTGGATACCAGGGCCCGAACCACACCTCGCAGGTCCACCCCGTGGTGCTCGTAGAAACGGTTGTCCTCGGCCGCCACGATGGCGTCGCGCATGTACTGCGAGATCTGCTCCAGATCGACGATCTGACGGTTCTCCTCATAGAAGGTGGTGATCACCGTCTGACCGTCAGAGGCCAGTAATCGGGTGGTCTGGGGCAAGGGGGGCATACTCAGGTCGGTAGGCAGCTCCTGGAAGGAGTCAGCCCCCTCCCGGGCAGCCAGTCCACTCACCGCCGCGACCGGAAAGACCGCTATCGCCAGTACCAGACCGGAGAGCAGTCCCCACACCACTAACGCGGCTATGTGGCTGATCACACGTCGCTTTCGTGATGACATCCGCAATCGCACATCCCCACCCCTGCTCGCTTTGTACTTCTGCCAGACGCTGGCCCGACCACCACCGGTTGCGTGTCTGACGTGTCAGTCATGTCACATCAAGGCGTCCAGAGAGACGCCTTGCTTGATCGCGCGCCTTCTTCGTCCGAGACGTCGTGATCACGTTAGATCCACTATGGACATGACACCGGACCTACCCCAGCGAGGTGTCTCCGTCCAAGCGCGGAGCCGGAGCCGGAGCCAGCGTTCCGCTCTGTTCTCGATAGACACCCCGATGGACCAGGTGCGGGTTGGCAGCGGCTTCCTCCGGGGTCAGAACCGGAGTGACACACGCGTCGCTCCCCGCGAATCGCTCGGCCCATTCATCCCGGGTCCGGGTGCCGAAACAGGCCGCAAACCGCCCCCGTAATACCGGCCAGTTCGCTGGATCATCACGGTTAGGCAATTCCTCGTCCCGATCCAGGCCGAGTCCTTTCAGAAGTTCATGGTAGAACCGCTCCTCAATCGCCCCCACGGCGACGTATCGCCCGTCCGCGCACCGGTACACGTCGTACCACGGAGCGCCACCGTCGAGCAGGTTCTCCCCCCGATCGCCGCGCCATATCCCCGCGCCCCGCAACGCCAACGGCATCGCCAACAGCAACGCCACCCCGTCGATCATCGCCGCGTCGACGACCGTCCCTCGGCCGGTACGGAATGTCCGGATCAAGGCAGACAGTACGCCCGCCGCCAGGAGCATCCCGCCACCACCGAAATCGGCCACGAGGTTCAGGGGGATGGTGGGAGGCGCCCCGAAGCGGCCGATGAGATGCAGCGCCCCGGTGATCGCGAGGAAGTTAATGTCGTGTCCAGCCACTGTGGACAGTGGACCGTCCTGGCCGTAGCCGCTCATCCGCCCATACACCAGCCGGGGATTGCGCTCCAGGCACACCTGCGGGCCAACCCCCAACCGCTCGGCGATGCCCGGCCGCCACCCCTCCAGCAGGATGTCGGCGCCCTCGACCAGTCGCAGCAGTTCGCGCGTACCCTCCGGGGTTTTCAGATCCAGCTCCACGCGGCGACGGTCGCGGTCGAGGATGCGGTGTGCCTCCCGCTCCAGCGGCGGTCGGCCACCCGGCCGCTGAATCTGGATCACGTCGGCGCCCAAACCGGCCAGCAGCATGCCGCAGAACGGCACCGGGCCGATGGCCGGCAACTCCACCACCGTTGTTCCCGTCAACGGAGCGTCCACTCGATCATTCTCCTCGCAGGCCGCCACACGCACGAAAGATCCGTCCTATCCGGACAGATTTGCCCGCCATCTACCGATGACGTCATCGTGCCGCCCACTGTTCCCTTCCCCATCCCGACAGCGCTCGGCGGCTCTCAATTCATAGAGCTCTCATTCACGGAGATGGTTCGGGCCGCCCCTTTTGCCGCCTCTCAGTGCTGTGTGATGCCGCTCGGCCCCGCTGAAGCGCCGTTCGGCTCTCGTGACCTTCCTCCGGTCGATCTCAGACACGTGATGCCGCCATACCGGTGGCGCGTGAACGTGGGTGATAGGTAGCTTCTGGGTGGGCGACGCGCTACACCTGTCGACCGCACCGGCAGGTTACGGCGCGTCGCCCACTCCGACGGTATTTGGACTCCCCCATCCCTTAGTGCTCTCAGGCGGCGCGTTATCCCGCGCCGCCGTCCGTTTCCGCGAGGATCCTGGGATCGGTGAGGATGACGATGTCGTCAGGGTCCTCACAGGTGATCCGGAGCGTGAACCGGTTGACGTCCTCGATGTCCACCGTCAGGTGCATGACGGCGCCCACCTCAACTATCTCCGAAGCCAGCTCCTGGGCCTCGCCGTAGACGTCCACCTGGGTCAACCCCAACACCGGTCCGGTGGACTCCAGGCTGTATGGACGCACGGTGGTTTCGAACTGGATGAAACGACCCCGCAGGTCGTAGCCGATGTCACGGTGCCGGTCATTGGTGTTGCCGCTGGGGCACTGGATAACGAGGGAACGCGCGTACTCCGGTCGTCCTCGCAGCTCCCGCGGAAGTTCGGTCAGATTTCCAGCGCCGATCGCCGGTATCAGGTCCGTGAGATAGACGACGCTCGCCTCCTGAGCGGTCGGCCCCGTCGGTTCGGCCGGCGCTGAGGTGGCTGCCACGGAGGACGCTAAGCCACCAGGTTCGGGCGCGGGATTGTTGTCATCCCCACCGAACAGCATGGGGATCGTCATGATGAAGAACCCCATCACACCCGTCACCGCAGCGAGGATCCCAGTGACCTCCGCCAGGAGGGTCAGCCGGCTTTTGCGCCGTCGTGGGCTGGCCGTCTGCGGGCCGGGAACGACCACGAATCACCTGCCGAGTATTGATTGATCATTCTTGGCGATCTTTTCAGAGCGAAGGGTCATTACGACCTCCACGCTCAGCAAGAATAAATGCAACTCTCCGTCGATAAACAGACAGTACCCCTCCCGATTTTGTGGTATAAATTCACCCCCATTCCCACGACCTTGAGGAGAGTGCGGGTGTCTTCCGACCCATCCGACCCTTCGCTGCCTGGCGCTCCCCACCCGCCTACTGGGGCGTCCGGACTTCCGCGATGGGGCGTCCCATCCTTCGGCGCACCTACCGAGGGGGTCTCCTCGCCGTCGCCTACCCCTGGCACCCCTCCGGTGGGACCTTCCGCCAGCTCATCACCACAGCCACCACCCTCGGCCGCACCGCCGGTGCCGCCCCTACCGTCTGCGACCCCACCACCACCCGGTGGATGGCGTACGCCGGAGCCGGCGCCTCACCAGATCTCCAGCCCGCCGTCCGGAGCGTCCCCGGCGTTCCCGGACTCCGCCCCACCGGTCGACCAGCCCACGGTCGCCGAGACGGCCGTGCCGCCTCCGCAGCAACACAGCCGCGGAGGCCTTCTATTGTTCGCGGTCATCGGCCTTGCCTTGCTGGTGGCCCTCGGGTCCGGGGCGATCGCTCTCTTCGCCTTGTCTGAGGCCCGGGAGGCGCAACAACGCGTTGATCAGCTCACCAGCGGTACGCCGTCGGGGCAGGACGACCCCCTGGTTCCCGACGAGCTGGTGGGTGCTTCATCGACGCCCACACCGGTCGACACCACCGAGGCCGCTCCCCCTGACACTAATGAAGCCGGTTCCCCTCAAGACATCGACCCCAGCGCCGAGTTCAGCCTGGAGTACCAGGACGAAGCTCTTCAGCTGCTTGGCCCGGAATGCGGTAACGAGTATGGGATAGACCTCGATGAGCCCTGGGTCAATGTCGACGTCAACTACGAGGTGACCTTCGAGCCACGGTGTAATTCCTCACCGCCCGCCTTGATCCTGACGTACGAGGTGCGAGGCGCTCTCCCCACCGCCACCTCGAACGTCACCCCCGGGGACTGCATCGAGCTGATCAGGACAGCCCCGTTGGGGGACCCGCGCATACCGCTGCGACCCGAGACCGTGCTGTGCGTGTTGACCTCCCTGGAGGAGGCCCAGGAGGAGCGCATCACCCAGAAGCTGGTGATCTTGGAGATCACCGCGGTCGGCGCCAACGGCGCCGTCAGCGTGTTGGCCACCGCGTGGAACGTTCCCGAGTGACACCACCCCTGGACGAGGTCCACGGGTACGGACGTACGGGCACCGGGCGTCGCGCGGCTGTGGATCTCGCGGGACTACGTCGAGAAGATCAACGTGCAGACGGTGGTGCCGCAGCCGTACTCGTGGACCGCGGCGCGGGACGGCGTGG
>PKFB01000014.1 GCA_002919305.1 Actinomycetales bacterium | reverse complement strand
GCTGGCCCAGTTGGGCCAGCGCCCCGGTGGTCCGTTGTCAGCGGGCCAAACGGGCCGGTCAGAGGGCGCCGGACGCTGCCAAGCGCCGCCGCTCCTCAACTTTCATTTTCTCTTGCATGGCCACCCGGGGTGGCACGATGGTCTCTCGTGGTCCGGCCGGCGTGAACGTGTAGCGCTCCACCCCCAGCGCACGCAGCACCGCCTGCTCCACGAGTGAGAACTCGGCGGGATCCTCCCGGTCAAACCGCATCGGTTCGGCCAGCGTCACCGGAGGGTTGGTGATAAACCTCGGCAGCCGTCGCACGTTCTGCGCCTTGGCGTGCAGGATGAACGGGTGCAGTAGGTACACGTCGCCCACCCGGCCGGTGGCCTCGACGAAGGTGGAGCACTGCGCGATCAGGTCGGCGTGCGGAATGACCGGCACATTCGGATCGCTACCGGTGGCCTCCTCAAACGGATACGCCCCCTGCGGGTGCTCAGCCAGGAAACGCGCCACCGGACCGACCGAGTCGGTGGCCACGAAGGTCGCGCCGCCCTGATGGTGGACGTCCGACCACAGCACCAATGTCAGCAGCCCTTGCTCGGGTGAATCCAGATAGTGCCGGAAGAAATCACCGTCCTTGTGCCAGCCCGGCGCGGCGGGTGAAGGCGGCTCCCAGGGGCGATCCGCACCCTCCCACAGATTCACGATGAAGGCATCGTTCCAGGTGTAGGGCCGCTCGGTTGAGATCCGCTCAGCTCCTCCGACCAGGTCGCACACCGCGTACCAGGCCTTGGGCGCGAACGTGCGGACGTCGATGGACCGGTGCGCCGGCATGTGGATCGACGGCTCCGCCCACGTCGACTGGTCATGTTCGTCGTAACCGAGCCGGTCCCAGATGGTCCGGGTGTACTCGGCGGCCGCTTCTGGGGTGAAGCAGTCGCGGATGACCACATACCCCTGAGTCAGGAACTGCTCAACCTGCTCCTCCGTGAGGACCGTGTAGCGGGACGTCACAGGCACCTCCTTTGAATGGGGCCTGTGATGTTTCCACGTCGCAGTGGCCTCGGCCATAGCATCGGTTGTTTCGGTCATTTTCGGCCGCCCCTGCTCGGTCTTAAGGAGACGTCTTAAGGCGGCCTAGACCTCGACCGGGTCCCGGTACCCTTCCGCGTTGCGTTCCCGGCGCAGATACTCCTCGGCGCGCCGCGCCACCTCGCCCTCTTCTTGACGCAGCCCGGCGTACATACCCTGAATCTTCTCGAAAGGCTGCGCCGGCGGCAGCAACGGCACCGCCGGGTCCACCACGGCGTCGATGACGACTGGACGGTCCGCATTCAACGCGGCATCCCAGGCGGCGACCACCGCGTCCGGGGAGGCCACCCGGGTCCCCTCCAGCCCGAGCAACCTGGCCCACTCCGCGTACGGCACATCCGGGAGATCCTGGGAGGCGGCGAACCGTGGCTCCCCCTCGGTCTCCCGTTGCTCCCACGTCACCTCCGCCAGGTCCCGGTTGTTCAACACGCACACCACGAAGCGAGGATCCGGCCACTGGCGCCACAACGCGGCCACGGTGATCAACTCGGCGAGGCCGTTCATCTGCAGCGCGCCATCACCGGCGAGGGCCACCACCGGCCGGTCGGGCGCGGCGAGCTTGGCCGCCACACCATAGGGCAGGGCCGACCCCATGGAGGCCAACGTGCTAGACAGGTGCGCGGGCACCCCCGGCGGCAGCCGCAGGTGCCGGGCGTACCAGTAGGTGACCGAGCCGACATCGACGGACACCTGGGCGTCGACTGGCAGCCGCTCACTGAGCGCGTGGATGACGTACTGCGGATTGAGCGGATCAGCGTCGGCGGTCGCCCGGGCGTGGGCGGTGTGGCGCCAGCGGCGTGTCCAGTCAACTACGCGCTGCCGCCAGCGCAGGTCGGAGCGGGGTTTGAGCCGGTGCAGCAGCGCCCGCAACGTCTCAGCCGCGTCCCCCAGCAACGGCACGTCGACCGGGTAGCGCACCCCTAGGCGACGCCCGTCGATGTCGATCTGGACGGCCCGGGCCTGCCCGGGGGCGGGATAAAACTCCGTCCACGGATCATTGGTGCCCACCAGCAGCAGTGTGTCGCAGGCCCGCATCAGCTCGGTGCTCGCGGTGGTTCCCAGATGCCCCAACACCCCGGTGTGGTACGGCAGTGCTTCATCCAGGACCGGCTTGCCCAGCAACGAGGCGGCGACACCGGCTCCGAGTCGGTCGGCCACCTCCCTCAACTCCCGGTCGGCCCCAGCGGCCCCCTGCCCGACCAGGATGGCGACCCGTTCACCTGCGTTGAGTAGGGCAGCGGCGGCCGCCAGGTCCTCCTGATACGGCACCACCCGGGCCGTCGCCAGGCCTGGGCTGGTGGCGATCACACCGTGCCCGTGGGCGGTTAAATCCGGTGCGGGGGCGCCTTGGATATCGTGCGGCAGCACCACACAGGTGGGGCCCCGGGTGGCCAACGCGGTACGGAACGCCCGGTCGATCAGCATCGGCACCTGCTGCGGGGTGTACGCGGTCTGCACGAACTGGGCGCACACGTCCCCGAACAGCCGGACCAGGTCGATCTCCTGTTGGTAGGCGCTGCCGAGCACGCTGGACACCTGCTGTCCCACGATGGCGACCACCGGCTTGGAGTCCAGTTTCGCGTCGTACAACCCGTTGAGCAGATGCACCGCTCCCGGCCCCTGGGTCGACAGGCACACCCCCACCTGGCCGGTGTATTTGGCGTGCCCCACCGCCATGAACGCGGCGGTCTCCTCATGACGGGCCTGGATGAACCGTGGGGTGCCGGCGCGACGCAGGGCCCCGATCACCCCGTCGATGCCGTCACCGGAGTACCCGAAGACTCGGTCGACCCCCCATTTCCTCAACCGCTGCACCAGCAGATCGGAGACGGTGTTCTTCTCCTCAGGGGATGTTGTCCTGGACGGTCGGCTGCCGGTTGTCCTGTCAGGCATCGAATGTCACCTCCGGTCGGCACGGACAGGCACGGCGTTATCGGTGCGCCGATGTGGCCGCATGGCCGGTACGCCGGCGCTCCATGCCTGCGGCTACCCCACCACGCCCCCATCAACCCTGTTCTGTCCGGTTTTCCAGGCTCGGTCCGGCGGCCTTTTCTGGCCTGTCGATGGTTCAGGTGATCGCCCTCTTCAACCGGGTGTCTGCCATCGCCGACTTGGCACAACCGGCTTGTCAGGACCGACGGCCGGTGCGTGGCGGGCCTGGCTCGATCCGCCCACCACGGCCCGGGCCCTGGGAATGGGCTGACGGCCTGGCAGCAGCGGCGTAATGACGCGCTCCGGAAAGCGGTTTGTCGGCCCGGCCGCCGGGTAGCCACGTCGTGCCACCGCAGACACCCCACCGAAGGAGAAGGCGTGCACGCGCTGACCGTGCTGCCCTCACGCGCGGACTCCGCCGCCGTGATCGAGACACCGGAACCGGAGCCCGCCGACGGAGAACTGCTGGTTGACGCGATCGCGGTGGGGATCTGCGGCACGGACAAGGAGATCATCGCCGGCGCGTATGGCTCGGCCCCGCCGGGCCGGGACCGGTTGATTCTGGGGCATGAGTCGCTGGGTCGGGTCCGCGCCGCCCCGCCCGGGAGCGGCTTCACCCCCGGGGACCTGGTGGTGGGGGTGGTACGCCGCCCCGACCCGGTGCCGTGCGGAGCCTGCGCTCACGGCGAGTTCGATATGTGCCGCAACGGCCGCTACACCGAACGCGGCATCACGGGACTGGACGGGTACGCCTCCCAGGTCTGGTGTGTGGAGGCCGAGTACGCGGTACGGCTGGATCCTCGCCTGGAGTCGGTCGGCACCCTGCTGGAGCCGGCCAGTGTGGTGGCGAAGGCGTGGGAACAGATCGAACGGGTGGGGCAGCGTTCCTGGTTCTCCCCCAAACGCGTCCTGGTGATCGGTGCCGGCTCTATCGGCCTGTTGGCTGCGCTGCTGGGGGTGCAGCGCGGGTTAGCGGTGCAGGTTCTCGATCACGTCACCGACGGCCCGAAACCCGAGGCGGTGGCGGCGTTGGGCGCCTCGTACTACTCCGGCGGCATCGGTGAGATCACCGCCCGAGCCAGACCCGACATCATCATTGAGGCCACCGGCGTCTCCCACCTGGTATTTGAGGCGATGGCCAGCACCGCCCACTACGGCATCGTCTGCCTCACCGGCGTCTCCCCCGTCGGTCGCCACCTCACCGTCGATCTGGGCGCGGTCGGTCGGGATATGGTGCTGGAAAACGACGTTGTGATCGGCTCGGTCAACGCCAACCTCCGTCACTACGCCGCCGCGGCCGACGCCCTCACCGCGGCCGACCTGGCCTGGTTGGAGCGTCTCATCACCCGCCGGGTGCCGCTGGAGCGTTTCCATGAGGCGCTACGCCCCCGCCCGGATGACATCAAGGTGGTTCTGACCTTCCCGTAAGCTACAAGCCCGCCAACCACAAGGCGTCTCACCACGTCGACAGATCGGCTCTAGCCACCGGCCGTGCCCATCAGGCCATTCGTTGTTCACCTGACCTGTGGCACAGTGAAGGTGCTCCGCCTGGGAAACCATTCCGTCCCATCGGCATGTCGGCCATAGAACATGGTGAGGTTCGATGGTACGTGATCCGCTACCGCCTCGCTTCTGTTCGCTGATTAGGCCGAGCTGAGCATTCTACGCTTACGCTCCACAGATATGCCGCACCCACTGTGTCACAAAATCGCTAACAGTTCCGTTATCCGCTGAACGCGCTTCAGAAAAGCAGCCGTCGGCCGAGCGGGCCACGACCGTAACAACGCGGCTTGTGCCCACACTGTGTATCGATCACCATCACGCTGAATGCCCCGCCCAGGTCTCCATACCCCGCCAGATGGTCAACAGACTCTTGTCTGTCACTAATCTGACAGAAGATGGTAGAAGTAGTACTAGACCAGCAGTATCGTTAGTTGCTTCTATGGAAAG
The DNA here is from genome assembly GCA_002919305.1 of Actinomycetales bacterium. Lineage (GTDB taxonomy): Bacteria > Actinomycetota > Actinomycetes > Mycobacteriales > Micromonosporaceae > RSA1. The sequence continues at coordinate 59,980 of PKFB01000014.1, read as the reverse complement.
AAGTAAAAAATCTAATCGAATATAGATCATCCTTGTCTGCGGGCCTCCATCGAATCCCCACCGAATAGATCGGCCTACTCGATGCAGGTCCGTCCACCCCTGTTCCCATCCCTTACGAGCATGGGATCGGTGCGGCGTGACAACTATCGATGAGATCAGATCCATCATATCTGAGGCGGTAAATCAGCTCCCCACGGGTGGGGTGGTCGCCTGCCAGGAACGGATCAACCAGCTGCACGCGGCCACAAAGGCGCTCCTGACCGGAAGCACTCACGCGGATGTGGCCGCAAGCCTGGTTGAGCTGGCCGGCATCGAACGGATTCTGGGGCAGGCGGTGGGCGCCTATCGGTACGCGGCGGCTGAATGCGCCGGCTATGTCGCCTCCCTGTAAAGGAAGGCCCTCGTGAGCAGCGTGGAGGAGATGGCCGCCGTTCTCCGTAGTCTTCTCGCCCAGTTCCCGATTGACGATTTGAGCGTTCATCGCGATCAGGGCAAAGAAGTGCTCCAGCGACTGCTTCAGATCGCCACCGGCTCTACACACCAAAGACTGACCGCGGCGCTGGCGGCCATCGCCGCCGGCAACGCTGACCTGGATGAGGCGATTCTGCTGCTGCGATCAGCGCAGGTGAAGCTGGAAAGCTACCTGGCGGTCATCACCGGTCGCGTCTCCCCGACGGTGATTATTTCTGGGCCCGCTACCGGGGCACTCCACCTCAGTGTGGCCGGTCGCACTCGCCCGACCTTGCCCTACGACCCCAACCGTCGGCCCGGCGGCACACCCGCGGAGGCGCATCCAACGAAAAGCAAAGACCGCGGAAAGCGTCGGGAGAATGAGAGCGCCGCCCTCTTGGCCCGTTACGGATACGACATTACCCAGAGCCCACCAGGAAAATCTAACAACAAGAATCCCGATTATCTCATTTCTGGAAACTACTGGGATTGCTACGCACCAGACTCAAGAGACCTGGACAGGATAAGAAAAAGCATAAGAGATAAGCTTCGCAGCGGGCAGGCGGATCGCATAATACTCAACCTATCGGACACGCCCGTCACACCATCTCAATTTCTTGGACACTTAAAAAGGAAACCCATACCCGGCCTCCAAGAAATAAAAATAATCAAAGACGATCACATTATAGATCCCTACTAACAAACAAAGGAGACGATCTTCGATGGCACTCGAATACACCCTTGAGATCGCTACCGACCTGACAGTACGCGAAGTCGTTAAGTACTTCGCACAGCGCATGGGCTTCCATATCACTGAAGAAGGATCCGCCTATCGCGGATACACCCAGCTCACGGCCTTCCGAGATACCGTCGAGGAGAACCTCGATGCGGACATCATCTTGCTCGGGAACGTTGAGATCACCCACGTGATACTCCGGGTAGCCTCACAGGCCGCCCCCGAGGAGAGTCATCGGGCGGCGCTGGACATGATTCGTGCCGCCTTGGCCTTCTTCCATGACCGCCCCGATGACGGCGCCCTCCTGCTGCACAACGGCGAGCGGATCATCCTGCAACGCCTTAAAGGACAACCCGTCACCTTCGATAACGCTTGGAAAGAATACGCCGCTGACTTCCCTGACGATCCTGAGCTAGACCGAATTCAGGGAAATCATCTGGTCACCATGCTCCCTCAGCCCTACCTGTAGCTCACCCAGCACCGCGCTTCCGCTTGCCTCCCTTAAAACGACCGGGTACACCATCGAACTTCGTCATCACCCCTCTTGCTCCTGTAGCAATGCAGTAGAGCACCGAGCTGTTCTCCCAAGACCCTCGGATGAGTCTCCTCACCGGTATGCCAAGCAATACGACTGCATCGAGTGGATAGCCCAGGCCTCAGGCAGGACCTAGACATGGCGGCTGTGCAGGGTCAAAGCTCTCAACGCCTCAATTCCCGACAACGCCCCGGAAGCCCAGAAGGCTAGATAGGACAGAGGCCAGCCCGCTCCCCGACAGATCACCCCTGAGGGACACCAAACACTCTTGAGGACATATTGCCCTCAAGGATCAACAACTAGAGTGTTCTTCTAAGTACTTGCCCCGTAGCACCCTTGAAAGGTCTCCCTCTCACGCCGATTCGAGGTGACAGCAACGAGTGAAGTTAGTGGACAAGATCAGTCCAGTTATGCAAGCCGCCCTATAAAAGCGCAGGTCGCGTCCTGTCCTCCCCACGCACGTGGGGGTGTTCCATGGCTTACGTCCGCCTCTCAGACTGGCCGACTGTCCTCCCCACGCACGTGGGGGTGTTCCTTTGCTGAGCAGCTGACGACCACGACGACGGCGGTCCTCCCCACGCACGTGGGGGTGTTCCTTCAGGTGGCTTCCTCACAGGCTTTGGGCATTAGTCCTCCCCACGCACGTGGGGGTGTTCCTCTGCCTGCCATTGCATCCCCTTCCGCTTATTGGTCCTCCCCACGCACGTGGGGGTGTTCCCTTTTAGAAGACGCCTGGACTGGATGTCACAGTGTCATCAACACCGCATCTGCTTTTAACTGTCCACTTTCGACGAACTCTGACCACACGTGTACAAGCGTGGGAAGCGGCGCTGAGCTCAGGTGGTGCTCTCCCGCCAGCCGTCGGCGATGAAGTCGCCGTGTTCTCCGTGGAAGAGCAGACCGTCGCGTCCAACGACGACGAGCCCATCCACGTAGACACCGCGTCCTTCGGAGTTGGTGTCGGTCTGGTAGCTCCAGCGCAGTTGGGTGGTGCCGGTGGGCAGTTCGGCGTACACGTGCCACCAGTGCCGGCCGCCGTAGCCGGTCAGGGTTCCGTCACTGGACCAGTGTCGGCCTGCAGCGGTCAGCCGCAGGGGGATCGTTCTCCAGGTTGTCCCGCCGTCGCTGGAGACTTCGATGTTGAGGGTGTCGAAGCTGGGTTCGGTGTCGTACCACAGCCAGAAGGAGGCTATTCCGTTCCGAGCCGGGCGGGTCAGGGGCGCGGTGAGGGTGACCGTGCTGTTCTCCACATATTCGGTGCGCCACGCGGTTCGTCCGATCATGGGTCGAACCGGCATGGCCTCGGCGAACTCCCGGGCCACGGCGCGTCGCGCCACGTTGTTGCTGCCCCATTCCCGAGCGGGGTGCACCCGGTTGGTCAGGAAGATCAGGAACGAGTGGCTGAGTGGATCGATCACGATCGAAGTGCCGGTGAAGCCGGTGTGGCCGAAGGTCACTGGTGACGCTAAGGGTCCCATGTACCAGTGCTTGTTCAGTTCGAAGCCTAGGCCTCGATCGCTTTCGGGGAAGCTGGGTTCGAGGGCCGCGTTGTAGTTGACCAGCATCGCGCGTACCGTCGACTCGCGCAGGATCCGCGTCCCCCGCCAGATGCCTCCATTGAGGAGGGTTTGGCACAGGATCGCCAGGTCAGCGGCGGTTGAGAACACCCCGGCGTGGCCGGCCACTCCCCCTAACGCCCAGGCGTTCTCATCGTGGACCTCGCCCCAGACCATGCCGCGGCCGGCGTACGTCTGGTCCTCGGTGGCGGCGATCCGATACCGGAGCGCGGGGTCCGGGCGGTAACCGGTGTCCCTCATACCCAGTGGCTCGGTGATGCTGGCCGCTACCACCTCATCCAAAGGGCGACCGGTGACCTCCTCCACGATCTTTCCGAGTGTGATCAGGCCGAGGTCGGAGTAGATGTACTGCCCACCTGGGGTGGCGCCTGGGGCCAGGGGTGAGGCGTACACGGCCGCGATCCGCGCCTCCGGTGTGGGGTAGTCCCTCCATAGTGGGGCGAAGGCGGGCAGTCCAGAGGTGTGGGTCAGCAGCATCCGGACCGTGATCGTCTCCTTGCCGTTGTTTCCGAACTCCGGGATGTACTCGGTGACCGGGGCGTCGAGGTCGATCAGGCCGCGTTCGACCAGCTGGAGAGCGGCCACGGTGGTGAAAAGCTTGGAGATCGAGGCGAGGTCAAACAGGGTGTCGGGGCGCATCGGGATCCGCTGCTCCGCGGGCAGCTCCATGCCTTCCCGTTCGGGTGGCGGCCCAACCCCGCTGTAGCGCACTGCGTCCCCCATGGCGGCGTGCTCCACGATCACGCCGTCTTTGGCGGCCAGGACCACAGCGCCGGCGTACGTGGGGTAGGTCGGATGGTCCGGGGTGGGGGCCAGGTACGCCTCGGCCGCGGCGACCACGGCGGTGATCCGCTCCGGTTGCAGGCCGACCTGGCGGGGGTCCCCCTCGCGGAGGGTGTGCCGGGTGAACCGGATGTCGTCGGGTGTAACGGTGGGCGGGACGCTGGTGTCTGACACAGGTGCAGCGGGTACGCCCGCCTGCGCTCTGCTCCACATGTCTACCGGCACCAGTGTGACCACCAAGAGCGTGACCAGTGAGGTCATGACCAGCGGGGAGCTGGTGAGCCGGGATAGCGCGAAGAAGTTGGGTGACCGCGACGACATGACCCACCTGCAAATTCTCTTCTTGACGCGATAATCATCTGAATCTATTTTCCAGACCCAGAGCCCGATGTCCAGGATTCACCCCGATCATCCCTCATCACTCCGGATATTAGAGCGATAACTTTCCATAAGCCAGTCTTTGTCAATAAATCCTCTGATACGCCACAAACGGTCACAACTTCTCAACCATTCACCATACTCCGAAAGGAGACATAATGGGATAGCCAGTACCGTTCAAACCCATCACCACCCACAGCGCCATCACCCGCGTCCCGCTCCTACGGATTTATTGAGCGCCCGAGACGCGGTCGCGCTCCTCGCTGCTTAAGGCCGCCCGCGACCACGGCCTGTCCAGTAAGAAAACCCGTTTTCCCGGTAGGAGTCCTCGATGAATCGGCGTCGTTTCCTCACCACCACAACCGGCGTACTGACCACCACCACCGTGCTCGGGGCGAGCGGGGTAACCGGCGCTTCCCCGGCGTCCGCCGCGCCTCACCCCCACAGGGTCCGGACTGGCCTTCAGGTACTCATTGACTCTGGGTGGGCGACGCTGGCCGGTCAGCGCGTCGGCGTGATCTCCAACCCCACCGGGGTGGACTCCCGGTACCGGCACGCGGTGGATCTGATGCACGCTGACGACCGGGTTGAGGTGGTGGCTGTCTTCGGACCCGAACACGGGTTCCGGGGATCGGCCCAGGCTGGTGACGGCGAAGGAACCGGTATCGACGCCCGAACCGGCCTGACGGTCTACGACGCCTACGGCGCCAATCAGGCCCGCTGGGAGCAGATGTTCACTCAGTCCGGCGTGGACACCATCGTCTTCGACATCCAGGACGTCGGGGCGCGCTTTTACACCTATATATGGACGCTGTACGACTCCATGGTGGCCGCCGCCCGGCAGGGGCGTCGTTACGTGGTGCTTGACCGCCCGAACCCGATCGGCGGCACCGCGTACGGGCCGCTGATGACCCCCGCGTACACCTCCGGGGTGGGCAAGAAGGAGATCGTTCAGCAGCACGGGATGACCGTGGGTGAGTTGGCTCGGTTCTTCAACGGCGAGTTCCTGCCTGCCGAGGCTGGCCGGGCGGTTGAGCTGGAGGTGGTGGCCTGCCGAGGCTGGCACCGGCGGTGGCAGGCGGTCGACACGGATGTGCCGTGGGTGCTGCCGAGCCCTAACATGCCCACCCCCGACACCGCGCTGGTGTATCCAGGCACCGGCATGTTCGAGGGGGTGGCTTCTATTTCAGAAGGGCGGGGCACCACACGACCATTCGAGCTGATCGGTGGGCCGGAGCTGGACTACCACTGGGGTGATCGACTGAACGCGCTCGGGCTGCCCGGCGTGGAATTTCGGGAGGCGTACTTCACCCCCACCTTCTCTAAGTTCACTGGTCAGCTGTGTGCGGGCGTCGAGGTGAAGGTCACCGACCGGTACGCGTATGACCCGATCCGGACCGCCGTGGCGATGCTGGTGGAGGCTCGTCGCTACCCGAGCTTCGCGTGGCGGGTGGACTCATGGGACAGTGCGCGGCCCTACTGGATCGACAAGCTGACCGGCTCCACCCGGCTGCGGACGATGATCGATGCGGGAGCGACGGTCGACGACGTTATCGGCGCTTGGCAACAGGAGTTAGCGGAGTTCAATGCCCGTCGCCGACCGTATTTGCTGTATCGCTAACCTTGTCGGCATCACGGTTCATCGGTATCTCTAGGGAATTTTGTGTCCGTTTGGGCACTCTTTTATCGCCCAGTACCCACACCAAACGATGAAGATCCCTCAAATTAGGTGAGTTTGCCTCCAGATCACACATCTCTCATTAACATGCGCTTTATCAGATAAACCGACGAAAGTAGGTACCTGATGAAGACGTTGGTCCGTAAGGCACTACTGGTGGGATCATTGTCGTTTGGCCTCCTGGCTATCACGGCTGCTCCTGCTCACGCCGATCAGATCGCCGTCGATAACGGAGGGATTCTCAGCGGGAACAACGTTCAGCTGGGTGTCTCCGCCGCGATTCCAATCTGCGGTAACGGAATCGGCATCCTCGGCCTTGGTCTCGGCTTCGGCCAGTGCAGCGCGAACGCCGTTAACGACTTCTCGGAAACCAACACCTTCTCATTCATTTCCTCCTCGTCAGACTCAGACAAGTCCGACGACAAGTCGGACAACAAGTCCGACGACAAGTCGGACTCAGACAAGTCTGACTCACACAGCTCCCACTCGAACAAGTCCAATTCGGACAAGTCTGACAAGTGAGGACTCGCCGGGGTCACCTACCAAGGTGGCCCCGGCATCAGGCGCACTCTGAAGCCTCGTCCCGCGACGATCAGGGTGTTCAGCGGGCGAGCTTTATCGGGCTCATCGCGCGGGCGTACCCGGCCATACGGATCGGGTACGCCCGCGTACGCATGTACGCGCTGCGGCCACTCCACACCTCCGCCGCCCGACAGGGCAGCGGATGGGCTCATCGTGCGTAATCCCAGCTGAGGCCGTCAGGGATCGAGTCGTCGCGGTTTAGCCGTGGTGCTGTTCCCGTGTCCCCAACACCAGGCCGAGGACGATCATGCCGGCCGCCAGCACCAGGTGCAGCCAGTTGTCAGCGGTGTTGAACGGCACGAAGTTCGCGGCGCTGTCATGGTCGATCAACAGGCCGTACAGCCACAGCACCGCGTAGATCAGACCACCCCCGATCAGGAAGGACCGGGCGCCGGCCACCGAACGCGCCAGCAGCAGCCCAGCTATCCCGAACAGCAGATGAACGATGTTGTGAAGGACCGATACCTGGAACAGCCCCAGAAGCAGCGCCCCGGACTCGTGACCCGCGAACCGCATCTCGCTGTAGTTGGTGGTGATGCCGGGGATGAAGCCGAGGACACCGATCAGGAGAAACACCGCTGAGATCAGCATGGCCACGGTGCGAATGAGTGGCCATGCCCCCATATGGGCAACCGAGCGGCTGGCTCCGCTGACCATGAGGGCCACCTCCCTATGAAGGTTGAGGCCTATGAATGTTGAGGCCCACAGCGCCCTCATTCCCGATATCGGGACCGGAAAACCCATCCCTTCCGGAATCCGGCAAACAAGGCCACCGCGGCGGCTCGGATCGGCTTTCCGCGGCCCCTGCGCCACCCCACCGCCCCGGGCTCAGCGGTGCCGCCTGGTGGTTTCCCGTCAGCGTTGTTCCGGCGTTTCCTAGCGGCTGTTTCCTCGTGGCGTTCGCGTAGCGCTCACTCCAACGCCTCCACGGGCGGCTGCGTGCGTGGCGTGTGTGGCTGCCGGCGGCGCCTACCGCAGGTTCACCCGTCGGGTCAGTTGATCTCCCACTGTCATCACTCAGGGTGATCACGCAGAGCGATATCGCCTCGACACTGCGGCAGGTCTCCCTGATGTCTCCCCCTAACCGGGTCCCGGAATTCCCCCTGTCTCACCCCTGAACTACCCCCGTGGGGGGACGTTTCTCGAGCTCAGCCGGACCAGTATTGAGGTGCGCTACATGTAGGCGATCTATTTATCGGGTCATGTAAAGGAGAGCGATCGTGCCGAAACGGCGCGTACGCCGGGTGCTGACCATCATCGTGGTTGGGTTCCTGGTGATGGCCGGTGGACTGGTTGCCGTGGGGGCGTGGGTGTGGACCAGCGCCCGAGTGAACACCATCGGCGAGGTCGAGTTCACCAATCCCCTGGCCATCCCTCCCCTGGCACCGTCACATGTGGACGAACAGGGACGTCGAGTCTTCGACCTGGAGGCGCGCCCCGGCCGGCACAACTTCACCAATGGGGAGGGCGAAGGCGCGCCCACCTGGGGATTCAACGGAGACTACCTCGGCCCGACCTTACGAGCGGCACGCGGTGAGGAGGTGGTCATCAACGTCCACAATGGACTAGGCGAACACACCACCGTGCACTGGCACGGAATGCATCTGCCACCCGCGATGGATGGTGGACCGCATCAGCAGATCGCCCCCGGGGAGACCTGGTCACCGACGTGGACCATTGACCAGCCAGCGGCCACCCTGTGGTACCATCCCCACCTACACGGCGAGACCCTACGGCACGTCTACCGGGGCCTGGCCGGGATGTTCATCCTCGACGATGAAGAGTCCAGCGCCCTCAACCTGCCCCGGGAGTACGGGGTGGACGACCTGCCGGTCATCGTGCAGGACAAGAAATTCACCGACAACGGCGAGCTGAACGAGGATGGCGGCTTCTTCGCCTCCTTGGGGGTCCTCGGCGACACCATCGCGGTCAACGGCGTGGTCGGGGCGTACCAGGAGGTGGAGACCACCCAGGTACGTCTGCGTCTACTCAACGGTTCGGTGGGGCGGGTGTTCAACTTCGGTTTCTCCGATGATCGCAGCTTCGCCCTGATCGGCACCGATGGTGGGTTGCTGACCGCGCCGTACGAGCTGAACCGGATCCAGCTGTCTCCCGGGGAACGCGCGGAGATCGTAGTAACCATGGAGCCGGGCGAGCGGGTGACGCTGCGCAGCTACCCCCCGGATCTGGGTAACGGTCTGAGTGACCGGTTCGCCGGTGGAGACGACTCCTTCGATGTGTTGCAGTTACGCGCCGCCGACCGGCTGCGTGACAGTCCGCCGCTGCCCGACCGCTTGGTCGAGATCCCCCGGTTGGATCCCGACGAGGCCGTCACCGAACGCCAGTTCCAGTTCTCGGGGCACAGCATCAACAACACGCGGATGGACATGGGGCGCATCGATGAGGTGGTGGAGCTGGATACCACCGAAATCTGGGAAGTGCACGCCATCGACGGCACTCCCCACAGCTTCCATGTCCACGATGTGCAGTTCCAGGTCCTCTCCGTTGACGGCCAGGCGCCGCCACCGGAGTTAAGCGGCTGGAAGGACACCATCTACCTGCATGGCCGTCAGGTCTACCGGATCATCATGCGGTTCACCGACTACGCCGATCCCAATATGCCCTACATGTACCACTGTCACATCCTCTACCACGAGGACAACGGCATGATGGGGCAGTTTGTGGTGGTGGAGCCCGGTCAGGAGGTCGGTACTCCCCCTGTCTCTGACCACGCTCACCGCCACGGTGGCTGACGGCGTCTATCGCATCGAGCGTCCGATCAGGACTGTCGATTATCGACAAAGGTGCGCCCGCCGCCACGTTCATCGCGCCGCGGCGGGCGCCCTCTCCCCCGGCATGGTGTCGAAGCCCTCAGGTGACCGACTCCATCACCGTCTTCTCGCCGCCGTGCCGCTCGGAGATGGTGGGTTGAGATCGCCGTACCATTCCGACGACGGAGACCGCCAGCCCAAAGAGCGCGATACCGGAGACCACCCACAGCGCCGGCCGGAACGCCTCCAGCAACGCCGCCGCGGACTCCTCGTCCCCGCTCGTGGTGATCACCGCCGTGACGGCCGCCAGTCCGATCGCCGACCCCAGCTGAACGGAGGTATTCAGCAGGCCACCGGCCAGGCCCTGCTCGGTATTAGGTACCCCCGCCGTGGCCTGGATGTTCAGTGACGGATAGACAAGCATGAAACCAATGCCGATCAGGATCATGCTGGGCAGGACGGAGGTCAGATAGCCGGAGTCCACGTCGACCCGGATGCACAACGCGTACGCGACGACGTGGGCGGCGAAACCAATGACGATGAGCGGTGCGGTGCCGAACCTGTCCACCAACGCTCCGGTACGCGGCGCCCCGACAGCGACGATCACCGCTGAGGGAAGGAAGGCAAGCGCGGTCTGCAGTGGGGTCCACCCCTGGACCGACTGCATGTAGAGCATGACCACGAACTGGAAGCTGATGAACCCGCCGAAGAAGGCTATGGCGCCCAGATTGGCACGGGTGAGCGGCCCGGAGCGGAAGATCCCCAATCGCACTAGCGGGTGACGGCTGCGGGACTCGATCGCCACGAAGATGATCGCGAGCACGCCGACCGCCGCCAGACCGACGACCGTCTGGAGGGCGAGCCACCCGACCTTGGGCGCGTTCACCACGGTGTAGACCAGCAGCAGCATCGCCACCAGGGAGACGCCGGCCCCGAGGAGGTCGTAACCGCGTCGGTCGCGTTGCTCCGCTCGGACAGTGGGGAGCAGCCAGATACCGGCCAGCAGAGTGCCCAGGGCGATCGGGGCGGGGAGCACGAATGTCCAACGCCAGTTCACCTCGGTCATCAGGCCGGATAAGACCAAGCCGAGGGAGTACCCGCTGGCGCTGAAGAGCCCGAAGATAGACAACGCGCGGTTCCGCGAGGGGCCTTCCGAGAAGGTAGTGGTGATAACGGAGAGCGCGGCCGGTGTGGTGAACGCAGCTGCCACGCCTTTGATGAAGCGGGTGATGATCAGCAGCGCTCCGTTGCTGGCCAGACCCCCAAGCAGCGAGGCGACAGCGAGGACCGTCACGCCCCACAGGAAGACACGGCGACGGCCCAGCAGGTCTGCGGCACGCCCACCCAGCAGCAGGAACCCTCCGTAGCCGAGAACATACCCGCTGACGACCCACTGCAGGGCCGAGGTGGACATGTCCAGATCGACGCGGATGGCCGGGAGCGCGACCCCAACCATAGAGAGATCAAGAGTGTTCAGGGCCACGATCATGCAAACGCTCAACAGCGTGCCCCACAGACGCGCACCCCACCGTGGTCTGGCGGGCACAGCGGTATCCGGTGATGCCATGCTCCTGAAACTACATGCACACGCATCCAGTCTCAACGAATCTATCTGTGATCGACTTAATGCTTGTGCATCTAAAGTGAGAAAGTTATAAGACCTACCCTGGAGTCATGGCGCCCACCGATCAGGAGGCTCAGGAAGCGGACCTGGTACAAACCTGGCGCAGACTGCTCGCCCAGTACTCAGCCGTCGCCTGGGCTCTCGACCGCGCGTTGCAGGAGCGACACGGGATCGGGATCAGTGAGTTCGAGGCGCTCGAACACATGGCGGAGGCCGATAAGGACATGTTCCGCGCCCAGGAACTCACTGACGCGGTTCATCTGAGCCAAAGCGCCGGCTCTCGCCTGATCACCCGCCTGGAACGGCAGGGCCTTGTCACCCGCAGTGCCTGCCCGCTGGACCGACGCGGGGTGCTCGTCCGCCTGACCGACGCCGGCCGGGAGCTGTACCGAGCCGCACGCCCCACGCACCGGGCCGTGCTGGCCGCCACCCTCTCCGCTCCCTCATCCCGTTCTTCCTAGGGCGCTTTTCTTCCTAGGGAACTTTCTGCCCGGTGTCCTCACCGCGTCGCTTCTCACCAAGACACCGCCGGGCGCCTATCTCAGAACGCTGGCTCACCCGCCGGCTTAGTCGTTGTCCTTGACCGCCGCGACCGCGTACAACAGGGGAAGTTTCGGCCGGTCATCGGGCAGCCGCCACCATCCGGCATCGGTGGGAAGCATCCACGGCCATCGGGGCCACGGCAACGCGTCGATCTCCCGCAGCACCGTGATCCGCAATCCAGCGCTCAGGAGCGCGGTGACCACCTCACCCAGGCCATGAGCCCACTCGTAGGTGATCGTTGTGGTGGGCAGGGGCGGCCCGTCGGTGTAGGTACGGGGTGAGTTCAGGGCCCTCGGGCCTCGGCCCTCCAAATAGTCATGACGCAACGCCAACCCCTCATTGAGGTCCTCCGACGGCCCCACCCCCAAGGCGGTCAGCACGGGATGAAACTCGACGAGATAGACCCGTCCGGCCGGTCGAAGCAGCTGCGCGAGCACCGTCGCCCACCGCTTGAGGTCAGGCAGGTAGCACAGCGCGCCCTTACCGGTGTAGATGATGTCGAACTGACGGCCCTGCAACGCCGTAACCGCGTCGTAGATGTTGGCTTGTACGTACTCGATATCCACCCCTGCCTGGTCGGCGATCCGGCGGGCCCACACGATCGCCTGCTCGGAGATGTCCAACCCCACCACGCGGGCGCCGCGCTGCGCGAACGCGATCGTCTCAGTGCCCAGGTGGCATTGCGCGTGAAGCAGATCGCGCCCGGTCAGCTCCCCCAAGTCCTCCCATTCGACATCGGCGAACCAAAAGGCGGGGTCTTTGACTCCGACACCGTAGAACCGACTAGCCGCGTGGATCGGCGCGCGGGCATCCCAGTTCGCCGTGATCGCCTCCATTAAGCGCCGCGTCACCGAATCAAAACTGTCAGTCATCTCCCCATCGAGCCACATTCCACCCTGTATGTCCAGAGCTGACGGCTCAATATCGGACCGAATGGCCTCATCGGGGGATTAGGCGGCATCGAAGCGGGGTCAGCGGCCGCAGGGTGATGTTGACCGTCACCGGCCCGACGGGATCCAGCGGCTGAAGCCGGTAGGCCTGAAGGATCACGGCCAGCGTAAGCACGGATTCCAGCATCGAAAGATGCTGTCCGATGCAGGCGCGGGGCCCACCTCCGAATGGGAACCAGGCGTACCGGGGCCGTTCAGCCTCCCGTTCCGGTGTGAACCGCAGAGGATCAAACCGCTCGGGCTGACCCCAGTACTCCGGATGCCGATGGGTTACCCACGGGCTGAGACTCACATCTGACCCGGCCGGAATCAGGTAACCACCGATGGTGGTGTCGGCCGAGGCGCGCCGCCCGATCAGAGGCGCGGCAGGGTACAACCGCATCGTCTCCTTGACGACCATGGTGAGGTACGGGAGCGCTTCAAGATCCTCAGCGGTTGGGAGCCGCCCCGCCAGGACCTGGTCGACCTCCTTGTGGGCCGCTTCCTCCACCTCGGGATGACCGCTCAGGAGGTGGAGACCGTAGGCCAGCGTGGTCGCGGTGGTCTCATGACCGGCGAACAGGAAGATCAGAATCTGATCGCGGATCTCGTCGGCGCTCAGCCGCGCTCCCTCGGAGTCGACCGCGCGGGTCAACAGACCGACAAGGTCCTCCTGCCGGTCAAAGCCCTCCCTCCGCCGCGCCACGATCTCATCGCAGATCTGATACAGGGCGCGCCGCGCGGCGTGGGCTCGGCGATTGGCGGGTGTGGGCCACTTGCGGGGAATCCGCAGCGGGGATCGTCCCCGCCGGTCGATGTAGGCGCTCAAGGTTGGAAAACAGCGCCGTACCACCGGCAAGGCGGCATCGATATCGGTGCCGAACAGTACGCGGGACACCACGCGCAGCGTCAACTCCACCATCTCATCGACCACGTCGATGACGCCATCAGGCTGCTGCCGCCACCGCGTGATCATGGCGGTGGCTTCGTCGCATATCGCGTCGGCGTACCGATTCACCTGCCGCCGAGTGAAGAGAGGCTGCACGAGCCGCCGCTGCCGCAGGTACGTCTCATCCTGACTGGTCAGCAAGCCATCACCGAAGGACTCCCGGATCACCTGATACACCCTGCTGTCCTTGCGGAAATTGGCGGATTCCGTGGCAAGGACGCGTTGCGCTCCCTCGGCGGAGAAGACGGCGTGGATCTTCAGACGCCACCCCGGCGGGCCGGCGGTGAACAGCACCACGTCCCCGTACTCTCGGTGTGCGCGTTGATAGGTGTCCAGGATGTTTCGACGCAGCGCGCGCAGGGAGCCGATGAGCGGGTGCCCGGTGGGCCCCGGTATTCGTGTGGCGATCATGAATTCCTCCGGTCCCGCAGGACACCCATGACGCCAGCACTGTACTCCGACAACCGTTTCAATTCATGATTTTCCGGCCATCTGGATACGTATTTACGCGACCCACAATTACCCTCTAGGTAAGAGGAGAGAATGAAGTGCCCCGGGCGACTCACGCCAAGGGGCGACAGTAACAGGCAAGCGGGGCCGGTGGGTTCACCGTCCCCACCGGCCCCGCCAACAGACCAATCGATCACAACTCAATAGATCAATGCCGGCTTATATGTCGATTCAACGACGGGTCACCGTCGCCCACGCCGGTACCTTGGGCGTAATCCGCAACGGCATACGCGCCTCGTCAGGGGTCCGGTCCCCTTTGCGCTGATTGCAGCTGCGGCACGCGGCCACCGTATTAAGCCAGGTATTCCCGCCTCCCCGAGAACGCGGGTGAATGTGGTCGATCGTGCTGGCTGCTCCACCGCAGTAGGCACACTGGTAACCATCTCGAGCCAGTACACCCGCGCGGGACCAGGTGGGTCTGCGGCGATACCGCCAGCGCGTCACCACGTAGTTCACCAGACGCACCACCCGAGGCAGAGGAAACTGGCCGATAACCCGGTTCGGTACGGCGTCGTGAACTACCGCGACCTGGCGTACGAGCATCCGAATCGCGTGCCGCAGGCTCACCCGGTGCAAAGGACCGAGATCGGCATTGAGAACCAGTACCCCATCCACCGGGCGCCTCCTTACTTATCGCATGGTTCCTTTCCAGAATTCGACGCTGTGTATCGATAGTGTTCCTGTCAAGAGTGTGATGCCACCCGCTCCTGACGGCTACCGGTGATTTCAGATCCCGGTGCCGCCCGACTCGCGCGCGACACTGGCAGCGGTAACACCGGATGTCACCGGGTACGCGTGGCCACACATGCTGTCCGGGAGCAAAATCGGACACCGAAGGGGAATACGGAGCCTTACGGAGCCTGAAGAGCCGTCGTATTTCCTGCCCGGCTCCCCTCGCCCGCCAGGATGATCATTGATGCTCGACCATTCCGGCGCCCCAGGACGATGTCATGTGGCGCGAGGGTAATCCACCATGGGATGTGCAGACCGGAGGGGTCTCGGTATGCGATACCGGCTACCGACAACCATCCGTTCTCGTGGACGCTACGGCCGGGCCGGCGTTACCTGCGCTTACCGTCCAGTTCACAAACCGGCTCGGTATCCAACGCACCGAAACCCCATCGATAGGTTGGCCGTGTCGCGATCAGGGCGCCACCGGACAGCATGATCCGTCCGAGTCTGTGCGGCGCACTCTGCCTCGACATCGCGCTCCTCCCGATGATTCCGGTCGTTTCCCGTTCGCGGGCATGAGAATAGGTCGATGCACCGGACCAGCCAACCGTTTTACGCATTCGCCAATCCGGCCCGACACTGCATCCTGCACGCCGGGGTTTTTCCTCTCAGACCTCTTAGGCGATGATTCCTACGCGTGGCCGGGTGTAGCCAGCCGTCGGACTTCGCCTCGGCTTGGCACCACCGCTTCATTCGACACCGATCGGTGGCTGTTTGACGGCCCGTCCAGCGGGGTAGCCGGCCCATATGCCCCGACCGGCTCGGGAAGATCTGGTCACGATTCAGGCGCCGGTGGCCGGCGGCACCGTGCCGCTGTCCGCTGATCTCACCGAGCCGCCGGATCCCATCGGCTTGGTGCTCTTCGCGCACGGCTCCGGCTCTAACCGGCACAGCCCGCGTAACACCTATGTCGCAGACGCCCTTCAGGAGTCCGGTCTGGCCACCTTGTTGGTGGATCTCCTCACCGTCGATGAGGCCCGGCGGGATGTGCTGACCGCTACGTACCGGTTCGACATTGCTTTACTGTGCGACCGGTTGACGGCCGCCGTGGAGTACGCGCGTACCCTCACCGACCGGCCGATCGGGCTGTTCGGCGCCAGCACCGGCGCCGCCGCGGCCCTGATGACGGCCGCCCGCCGCCCTCACCTGGTCGCGGCGATCGTGTCCCGGGGAGGCCGTCCGGATCTCGCGGGGCCCGCGCTGCGTCTGGTCCGCGCCCCCACCCTGCTCATCGTCGGTGGTGCGGATACCACGGTGGTAAAGCTGAACCGGCGGGCCTTTCAGGAGTTGACAGCCAGGCCCTGTGAGCTGCGGATCGTACCCGGCGCCGGCCACCTGTTCGAGGAGCCGGGAGCGCTGGACACCGTTGTCCGCTACACCGTCGAGTGGTTCCAGCACCACTTCACGGAGCGCTGACCGTGCTATCTGCGGCGTGGCCGCAGGTCTGCGTCGCTCAGGAGACCATCGCCCTACCAGCCACGACCGGCGGGTTCACTACAGCGGGGAGGGCAGGGCACCCCATCGGCCCTCCCCGTGCCGTGTGGTCAGGTCGGTTACGGTCAGGACGCCACTGGCCTGCCAGGCCGCAGGAGTGGTCCACTGTCGACTGACGGGCCACCGTCGCGATGCTCAACCGTTGCAGCAGCCGCCCTGTGTGGAGACGGGTGTGAGGGGGAGCAGCTCCCCGGTCGATGTGTTCTTCGTAGCCTGGACTGCGGTGTTCGCGCCGGTAAGGGGTTGGATCTGGTCAGCGATGGCGGCCGCCAACGTCAGAGCCGTGTCTGGCGCCAAGCCGAGGTCTCTGGCGGCGGCCTGGACAGCAGCCTGCAGGTCGGAGGTGGTGGCCAGATGCCCGATCGCGGCCGAGACCAGCTTCACCGGCAAGTCCGCAGGCAGCCCGAGGCGGGCGGCGACGTCAGCGGCGACCGCGCGGGCACCGGCGGTCGCTGAGCACACCCCTGTCTCCGGTAGTTCCAGGTGAACCGCGCGGGCGGCCTCCCAGTCTCCGGCCAACGCCGCGGTGATGGAGCGGACCTGCTCGTACCCGGTGGCGAGCAGAAAGGTGGGGGCACGACCGTAGGACTTCATCCCCACCACGAAATACCCCGGCTCCGGGTGAGCCAACTCGTCGACCCCGTGTGGTCGAACGGTGCCGCAGGAGTGCACGTTCGGATCGATCAACGGCGCCAGGGCCCGCGTACACCCCAATGCCGGATCGAGATTCACACGCAGCTCCGAGGCGATGCTGTGGTCGGGGCGGAACCCGGTCGCCGACACCACCCGATCGACCACGATCGATTCTCCGATGCGGGGCGTCACCTCCACGCGCCCGTCAGGGGTGAGGCGCACAGCCCGCACCCCGAAGCCGGTCCGCACCGCCACCCGTCCGGACTCCACCAACAACCGCAGCCCGGTACCGAGCGCACCGCGTCCTGGCAACGCGTCGGCGTCACCACCCCCGAAGGCCCGTCCCAGGTCGCCGCCGCGTACCGCCCACGTGATCGTGGTGCCCGGCTCCTGCTCGGCCAGCTCAGCCAATGCCAACAGGGTGTTGGCCGCAGAATGTCCGGCGCCCACGACGAGGGTGTGCAGGCCGGCGAAGCGGTCCCGGTCGGCGCCAAGGACATCC
The DNA here is from genome assembly GCA_002919305.1 of Actinomycetales bacterium. Lineage (GTDB taxonomy): Bacteria > Actinomycetota > Actinomycetes > Mycobacteriales > Micromonosporaceae > RSA1. Next base: position 42,574 of record PKFB01000014.1, on the reverse strand, counting down.
GGCAGTGCACCGGTGATCTTCCCTGCCAGGGCCGGGTCGGTTTCGCCATGGGCCGGCAGCCCGTTGACCCCCAACACATTGGGGGTACGCCAGGTACCGGAGGCGTCGATCACCGCTCGCGCCAACAGCTCCTCTCCGTCGGCCATGCGTATGACAAACGGTGCCTGTTCACGGCCTGCGGTACGGACCCGGTCGATGCCGTCCCGGGAGATCGCCACTACCCGGGAGCGGTAGCGGATGTGGGGTGCCAGGGCCGGGTGGGCGGCCAGCGGCGCCAGGTAGGCATCGACCAGTTCCGCGCCCGTGGGCAGTTCGTCCCCGGGTGGGGGCGTCCACCCGGTAGGTTCGAGCAGCCGTCGCGCCGCCGCGTCGGTGTTGTACTGCCACGGCGAAAACAGCCGCACGTGCCCCCACTCGCGTACCGCTGCCCCGGGGCTGTCACCGGCCTCAACCACGACAAACGGCAGGTTCCGCTCCGCCAGGTGCGCCGCCGCAGCCAGCCCCACCGGCCCGGCACCGATGACGAGCACCGGCAGGTTGTGCCACGTACCGCTGTCCGCCATGGCTCTTCCTTCCCCACAGATTCACCAGTCGATGTTCATATAAACAGCAGATGTTGTTGATAGCAAGGAGGGTAGGTGTTTCAGTGCTTCAATAGGGCCATGGCATCCGCTGTTGACGTGCGTACCTTCCCTCTCACCGACCCCGCCCACGCGCCCCGGGTCCGCCAGCTCGCCCATGCCCTCGTCCCCACCTTCAAAGCCCTCGCGGATGAAAACCGCCTGGCGATCCTGCTCCTGCTGGCCGAACGGGCCCACACCGTCCGCGAACTGACCGACGCCACCGGCCTGACCCAGACCCTAGTCAGCCATCACCTCGCCGCGCTGCGGGAGCAGGGTCTGGTCACCGTCACCCCGCGCGGCCGCGCCAACCTCTACACCCTCTGCTGTGAACAGCTCGCCACCCCGGTGCAGCTGTTAGCCAGCCTCGCCGCCGTCACCGCCGAGGGAGCCCAGGCCTGCTGCGCCGATCCGGGCTCAACACCCGGCCAAGCGCCCGAGCAGGCAGCGGAGTCCTGATCGCCGGGTCCCCAAACCCATCGGCGTAGCGCGTCGCCCCTCCAGCTCAACGCGCCGCGATTCGCTGAACACCCATGACAGCGCCGAGGCCGGCGCCCACGACAGTCACCGGGAGAGCCACCAGTGTCAGGAGGGCCGCCATCACGAAGGCGTCCGCGTTAGCTCCCACGAGGCGGTCCCCGTCGACCAGGTACGTCAGCAACGCCAGCGCCGGCCCGATAACGCCGGCGAGCGCGCCGCGCCACCAGGATCGGCGCGCCCGAGCCACCACCGCCGCCAGCAGTCCACACAGGACGGTGAGGATGACCGCCACGATCAAGCTGTCCTCGATGTGCAGGCCAAGCCGCCCCGGGAACCCCGCGCCGCTAAGCCCGGCCACATGAACCCGCCACTCGGCGACGCTCACCTGCCCCGCGTACATCCACGGGCTCGCCCCTAGGAGAAGAGCCAGCGCCGCCACCAACCAAACCGACGCCGCGTGCGCCGCCACACCCCACCCGACGACCGGCAGGAGGGCGGTCAGCAGCGCTACCACGCCCCCGAGCACGGCGCCGACCACCACCGCGGAGTCGAGCCGCTCCTGATAAGACGGCCCAGCCAACGCCTCCGCCAACGGGGCGGCGACCAGGACACCGATCATGGCGGCAGGCACCGTCAGCAGTCGCTCCCATGGGCGCGGCACCCAGCGCGCGATCACGGCGATAGTCACCGGAGGCGCGAGGGCGCACCACCACAGCAGCAGGGTCACCGGTGCGCCGCCCCAAAACTCACTGTCGAACGCACCGTTCAGGCGGGTCAGCTCTAACGCGTGGCCGACTCCGAGCTGCATCACGGCCAGCACCGCGCTCAGCGCCCCGGCGACCACCGCTGATATCACGGCCCACAGCAGCGCCTCACGCGTCAGGCAGGGGCCGGGGTTATCGGTGGCGGGGTCGGCTGGCACGGACATCACCGCTCTCCTTCGCGTACCTGACAGGTACCCATGCGAGCGCAGGGTTGCAGCCTGTATCCCCATGGTGGCTGCGGCATGCACGACACACCATCCCCGCAGAACCGTTCACGGCGCATCGGCGTTTGACCGGTCATGAGGCCCCATCGCTAAGAGCCACGGCGTGGCGGCTGTTTGTCACCGAAAGAGTGACCTACATTTCCTAGCGGTTTACAAGAGAAATCGATACGGTGCGGTGGACCGACAAAGGAGGTAGCCATGAGCGTGACAGATGAGCTGCTCGCCAACGCTGAGCAGTACGCCGCGAACTTCGACAAGGGCCACCTGCCCCTGCCCCCAGGGCGCAACGTGGCGGTGGTCGCCTGCATGGACGCCCGCCTGAACCCCTACGGGTTGCTCGGACTGTCTGAAGGGGACGCCCATGTCATCCGGAACGCCGGCGGCGCGGTCACTGCTGACGTGCTGCGCAGCCTGGCGATCAGTCAGCGCCTGTTGGGGACCACTGAGATCATCCTGATCCACCACACCGACTGCGGCATGCTCACCTTCACCGACGCGCAGTTTAAGGAGACGATCGAGCGGGAGACCGGAATCCGGCCCTCCTGGGCGGCTGAGACGTTCACCGACCTGGACGAGGATGTCCGCCAGTCCATCCGCCGCATCACCGCCGACCCGTTCATCCCCCACAAGGAATCGATACGCGGCTTCGTCTACGACGTCACCACCGGCGCGTTGCGGGAAGTGAAGCTGTAAACGCTGAACCGCCCCGCTTTCCTGACGACGGAAACCGGCATCGGTTTTCGTCACCGATCGCGCGGGTGACCAGCCGGCGTGGCGGCTCCGGAGCACCCCTGGGAAAGTGAGGGTACGCCATGGCTTTCATCTCCACGGGCGTCTTAGTCGATCACCTCTGACAACAGGGCCTCAGCGCCACGGTGGGCTTGCCTGCGAATCGCCACTGGTACTCCTCCCCCACCGGCGTTGAGGCCCTGCTTCGCGATGGGAGCTGACGCCGGCCCACCGGCCAGGCCTGCTGGCGCTGCCAGCGGGCCGTCACCGTTGGGATAGAGCATCACCGTCGGGATGGGCCATCACCCAGAATCCAATAATCGGTTTCCCTCGGCCGGTACGGCCGTCACACTCCCACCATGCTCGACTCGGTCGCTGATCTGACCACATTCATCACACGCGGCGGGACGGTCGAATTCCTGTTTTTCTGGGGGCATCGACCGCCGCGTGACGGCGGCGTTGGAGCCGGCTGCTTAAGCCAGTGGTGGCCGGCTGATTTCACTGTTGACGGTGTGCGCTTCCCCACCGCCGAGCACTACATGATGTGGCGGAAGGCGACGCTGTTCAACGACCACGACATGGCCGACCGGATCCTGCGTGCCACGCACCCTAGTCGGGCCAAGGCCCTGGGGCGTCAGGTACGCGGGTTCGAGCAGGAGGTGTGGGAGGCGCAACGGTACGGGATCGTGGTTGAGGGCAATCTCGCCAAGTTCGGCCAGCACCCCGACCTGCGCCGCTACCTGCTCGATACCGGCGAACGGGTCCTGGTGGAGGCCAGTCCACGGGACCGGATCTGGGGAATCGGCTTGAGAGACAGCGATCCACGCGCCACCGATCCGAGCCAATGGCGGGGTCTGAATCTGCTGGGCTTCGCCCTGATGCGGGTCCGCGCGCTGCTGCGCGGCGAGCCGCAGTAAGCGGCCTGGGCGTACCCCACCGCCTAGCGGACCGGCGGTGAGGTACGCGGGTGGGAGAACCGGACGCGCGGGATCGCTCAGCCCGTATGCCGGTCCCGCGCGCCCTGGGATGGCTCAGCTCGCGATACAGATCACGGCCGGCACGCTGTTGGCGCCTTGGTAGGTGCCCAGGAACCCGAACGTGGTGCTAGCCGAGGGGTCCAGCCGACTGTTGTACGCCACGCTCTGCACCGTCACCGGAGAGGTACTCGTGAGCGTGGCGTTCCAGATGTGGGTGATCGTCTGACCGTCGGTGAAGGCCCACTGCACCGTCCAGCCATCGATCGGGACGCTTCCGGTGTTGGTCACAATGACCTCACCGTGGAAACCACCAGGCCACTGGATAATGATCCGGTAGGTGACGCTGCACCCCTTCACCGGCTGGGATGGGGACCCGCTGATGGGCGGGACGCTGTCGGTGGGTTCTGCCGTGGGTGACTCGCTCGGTGAACTAGGCGGTCCACTCGGCGTCGTGTCGGGCCAGTTCTTGAAGTCCTCGAGTTCGTCGAGCGTGATGACGTAGGGGTGGTTGTAGACCCGCTGCAGGAAGTCCAGCGGGTTGTACTGACCGTCCTCGATGAACGAGCCGCTCCAGGTGACGAACCAGCTCCAGTCGGCGCGGTAGGCGATCAGTTCATCCGGGTCGGGGATCGACCCGGTCTCGGTCAGCGCCACTAGTTTGCGGTCACCGCCGAGCTCCACCAGGCGCTGATAGGCCCCGCTGAGCGGGCCGTGGTCCCCCACCGGCGGGTAGTGGTCGGAGCTGACGATGTCCACGACGTCATCGCCGGGATACCACTCGGGGGAGGCGGAGTTCCACACCCAGATCAGGTTGTCCAGGTGGTGGTAGTTGGTGAACCGGTCAAACATCAACCGCCACAGCTGCCGCGCCGGCTCCGGCCCGTGAGCACCCCACCAGAACCAGCCACCCTCGGCCTCGTGCAACGGGCGCCACAGTACCGGGACGTCAGCGTCCTCCAGCCGCTGCAGCTGAGCGGCGATGGCGTCCATGTCACGGAGCAACAGCTGATACTCGGTGGAGGTGGGGTCGGCCAGCGCTTCCGCGACGTTGAATGTGGTCGCGTCGGTGTAGAAGCCACGCCACCATTCCCGACCGGGCTCGTCAATCAGTCCGGTGGGCGCGTTCCAGTGCCAGCAGAAGGTGACGATGCCGCCGCGGGCGTCCCAGTCGATAGCGTTCTCCACCTCTCGGGAGGTAGCGCCGCGCTCCACCCGGCTGGGTGAGTAATCCATCATGTCCAACCCGGCGATCGCCGGCAGACGGCCCACATTGCCCCTGAGCCATTCAATGCTTTCGTAGTCCTGCTGACCGGAGAGGATGTTGCGGCCATAGTGGTCAACCAGGTAGCGCATCAGCGCCCGTGTCGAGGGCGACGCGTTGGGGTTGGCCAGGTCCGCGGTCACCTGGTGCGGCGGGGGTTCTGGGGACGGCGCCACAGTGATCGCGTCGATGTGGTACCAACCCCAGTTACTGCGGATCGTCACCGTGTTCTCGCCCGGTCGCAGATTCAACCGGCCAGCGGCCACGGTCGCCCACCCCTCAACCTCGGTGAGCACTACCTCGCCCATGCCCGAGCCGTTCAGCAGCAGCGTGGCGTGCTTTTGTCCGTAGGGTGTGGCGTACCGGATCGTCAGGTCGTGCAATCCACCTGGGCTGTCGAGGATAGTGAAAGTGACCTCATCGGTGCTTTCGTCAAATCCGGTGACATAACCGGAGCCGCTGAAGCCCGGCATGGAACTCTCGACCGTTACTCCGGTGAGGGTGGCGTCCTCAGCCTCATACAGGGTCGGTGATGAGCCGGCTGCACTGGTGGTGGTCAGCACGGCGGCCACAGGTACGAAGAGAAGACATAAGCCGGTTCCCAGAATGAGCGTCAGCCGGGAGCGTGGGAACATACGTCTCATGACCTGTTTTCCCGTCTTTCGGATCGCGCTGCAATTGTCGCCACAGCAATGCGAAACATTCGAAACCAATGGCGAAAATGTCGACGCCATTGGCGGTGAATATCAGCGCCCCTGACCCAAGGGGCGCCATGACAACACGCGATCCCGGTAAGGAAAAGCGCAATAGCTCCACGAAGACCGTAGGCGAAGAATGCGGATTCCCGCAATATGTGGGCGGGATGTCAGAGCATAAGTTTGAAACCCAGATGGGTGTCCTGGAATCCCAAACGATGGTAGAACCGGTGGGCGTCGACTCGGCTGCGATCCGAGGTGAGTTGGACCATGCGGCATCCCCGACGGCGCGCCTCATCCACGGCCCACTGCATCAGGTGCGCCCCCAGACCCACGCCGCGCTGGTCGCTGCGTACCCGCACCGCTTCGATGAGCGCACGGGTGGTGCCCTGCCGGGACAGCCCAGGGATAATCGTCAGCTGCAGGGTGCCCACGACCTCCCCCTCCCGCTCGGCCACCACCAGCGTCTGATGCGGGTCAGCATCAATGTCCCGGAAGGCCCGTAGGTACTCGGTCATGTCGTCGGGGTTCTCACGGGTGGCTCCCAGAGGATCATCCGCGAGGAGAGCGACGATGGCGGGAACGTCGGTGGCGGTGGCGCGGCGGATCTCGACATCAGTCATGATCATCATTGTGGACGGCGGCGTCACCGTATCGCGTGGCTCGGCCCAGCAACACCGCACCGCATCCCGGCCACCACAGATATCTACGGTGGCGCCTTTGGAGCTGCCGGCGCTTTCCCGCCGCGGGCCGACCCACGCGATCGTCGGCGATTGTTATCCGTTACCGCAGGACGCCGCGGAACTCCTCATGGACGATGCCTCCCACCACCGCGCACCACGTGCTGGTGTCCACGGTGCCGCGGGGCGGCAGGTTGTGCAGCCGTTGAAGCTCTTTGACGGCCCGCGTGGTGGCGCGGTCGTACTCGCCCGTGACGCTCACCGCGTACCCCTTCAGGCCCAAGATGTACTGCAGAGCGCTGACGGCCTCCCCGTGGGAACGCCGGTCAAGGTGAGGCGCCAGGCTCTCCCAGGTCGGGTCGGTCATGGTGCCGTCGATGGATACCTCAAACCCGTTGCGGGACTGCCAGTCCTGAACCGCCTCCACGGTCTCCGGTGTAAAGATTCCGGTGGTCGGCAGATGGAGGTAGCCCTGGGCGCGCAGCAGGTACTGCGCCACCGCCACCACCGGTCCGGAGACGCTGGAGTAGACGTCCGGCCAGGTACGGCGGGGCACGTCACGGAACCGCGTTCCTAGGCCCACCGCGACTCGGCGTCGCAATTCCGGGAACAATCGATAGAAGGCGATACCGGGGCACTGAGTGTGCCGGAAATCCCAGTGGCCGAACATATTGTGTGCGTGCAGCCCGTACTGTCGGCAGATCGTCACACACAGCTGCACCAGTGAATCCAACAGTTGCGGTGTGGGGGTCTCGGTGATGTAGGTCCCCTCGTTTTCGATCCCGATGGCCTGCGTGTTCATCCCCGGACAATGCGCGGCTGTCACCTGACTGGTGCCGCTGATCAGGCCTTCCAGGCTGCGGTGCCGGCCCTCGAGAACGTATCCACCGCGGCTGATTGTGAAATGCTGCCCGGTGTCTGACCAGCCGTTGGTGTCCATGTGCAGGTTCTGGATATCCCGGGCTAACCAGATCGCCTGTTCCAGGGAATAGTCGGTGGAGTTGGGGTACGCGGTGTGATGAATGATGATCTTCCGAGTAGTGCGGTGGTTCATCACCAACGGGCTACTCGGCGGCCGGGCGCCCCACGAATCACAGTCGATGATGAAACCGAAGGGATCTTCGGTGGTGGCGTGCGCGGTGCCCGACAGAAGTGCCCCGCTACCGAGGCTGGCCGCGGTGGCGGCGGTGGCGACTCCCAGGCCGGACTTCAGCAGCCGGCGCCGATCAAAGCGGGGGGTGTGGTCGGCCATGACGATCCCCTTCCGTGTGTCGGGGCGAGCGTGGCGACCGCTGGCGGTTTTAGTCACCAGATCAGCGGTAGCTGAAGAATATTGTCATCAGGCCGAGACCGACAGTCCCACAAATACGGATATATGGGACACCACCTATCCGACGGCAGAGTCGCCTTTCTCATGCGATGCGTCGCGCCAGAGACATTCGTCAACCCCGCGGCAATACGCGCCGAAACGATACGTCCTCAATGTGGGTACGCGTCGTATGAGTAGAGGCGCCAGATCAGCTCGTCGTGCTGCGTAATACGCAGATCGCGGAAACCTTCTGAAGCGTCGGTCCGGCTCCCGCGACCCTTTCCTCTGGCAGACGGTCGATGGCGGGAAGGCGGGCGGTCACGCCGCGTTTCCCGCCATCACGCCCACACCGGCGCTCTCAAACCCTCCCCAGTGACCAAGCGGCCCGCCGCCGACTCAAAGACTCAGGTTGAGGACGTAACGGTAAGCGACCGGGGTTTCATCGAGGCGCGTCGCTGTGCCGTCGCCCTGGGCTGTGGCGTATTCCCCGGTACCCCCGATGACCGCGACGTCGGCGCCGGCAAAGCCCGCCCGGCCGGGTGAGTACTCCCGCAGGCTCGACAAGAACAAATCGCCCTCACTCAAGCGGAAAACGGTGCTGCAGGACGCGGTGAAGCGCGGCTGCACCTCTGTCCCCACCTCGACGACCATGCATTGCGAAAACGCTTCACCAACCCGGGTGGTGTCAGTGCTATCGAACAGGTCGCCCCCGGCGATAAAGGTGGTGCCGACCGTCGGAACATCGGGAACCGTCAGGACGGTACGTCGGACCACGAACTCCACGCTCTGCTCGACCGGCTGCGCGGTTTCAAGCCCATCCTGCGCACTGGCGGCGCCCGCCGTCACCGGCATACCCGCCGCCAGCCCCAGCGCGGTAGCGGCCACCGCTGACCAGACTTTTCCTCGCATGTACACCCCCCCGTAAGCACGACAATCGATGAGAGCGTCGCGTATCAGAACAAAGTCCTCATGACTAACCTAGAGGACTTCCTCCCTATCCGGGGTGAAACGACGCTTTCCTCCAAGGGCTATCTTCCTGGTTACCGGGGCACCACGAGGCATGAGTCACTACGTCGGTTGCATTCGGTACGCATGGCAGCGAACAGGATGCTGATCTGCTACGCCCTTCTTACGAAGCACCCCTTCAGCTTTATCCCGTTCTCCGCCCTATCATGCTTGTCTGTCGCGAATCCGACCACCTGAGGCACGGCCCGCTATCCACACCATCGACGACCGACGCCTTGAGCACTCATAAACAGATAGAAATGTATCGGTGGACACCTTCCATAAATTCACATTCCTCTTAGACGGCAGCATCGACCTCCGATTAATAGGGCGTCAGCTTCATCGGCTCATGATTCTTCATTTTCACGATCTTCTCTATCGCACATGTCCCACCTCTCTATCCGAAACGGCGGTCAGATTCCGTTTCGGCGGATCACGTCGCGGTACCACTCCGCGCTGGCCTTCGGGATGCGGCGTTGGTCGTCGAAGTCGACATAGACGATGCCCCAGCGCTGCGAGTACCCCTCGGCCCACTCAAAGTTGTCCAGCAGCGACCACACGTGGTACCCCTCCAGGGGTACGCCGTCGGCGATGGCGCGATGCGCCGCGGCGAGGTGGGACCGCAGAAACGTGATGCGGTCGGGGTCGTCGACCGTACCGTCGGCGGTGACGGCATCGGGGGTGGGAACCCCGTTCTCAGTAATGAGCAACGGGATGTCCCCGTAGTCGCGGGTCACTCGAGTGAGCACGTCATAAAGCCCGTCGGGGTGGATCTGCTGCCAGGAGGCTTCAGAGGTGGGGTGCCGGGTGACCCGCTCGCCGTTGGCGTCAACGTAGGTGGGGTTGTAGTACTGCACGGCTAGCACGTCGATCGGGGTCGAGATCACCTCCAGATCCCCGTCGTGGATCTGATCGACCATAGGGCTAATCTGCGTGATCTCGTCGAGGGTGTCCTCGGGGTACGCGCCGCGCAGCACCGGATCCAGGTATAGACGATTCTCGAATCCGTCGACCCGCTCAGCCTGGGCCTCGGCTTCCGGGGAATCATCGGCGGGATAGACGACGGTGAGATTCAGGGCTGGTCCGATCCGGCTCTGGCTGCTTCCGGCTCGAAGGGCCTGAACCCCCAGGCCGTGGGCGAGCATCAGGTGGTGCATCGCGATGTAGGACTCGGCGCGGTCGCGGCGCCCAGGGGCGTGAATACCCGCCTGATACCCGACGATGACGACGGTCTTGGGTTCGTTGAGCGTGAGCCAGGTGGAGACTCGATCTCCGAGCGCCTCGACCAGCACGGTGGCGTAGTCGGCGAAGTATCCGGCGGTGTCCCGTGACAGCCAACCGCCGAGATCCTCCAGCGCCTGAGGCAGATCCCAGTGGAACAAGGTCACCACGGGCGTGATGCCCCGCTCCAGCAGGCCGTCGACGAGCCGCTGGTAGAAATCCAGGCCCGCCTGGTTGATCTGTCCTCTGCCCTCGGGCAACACGCGTGGCCACGAGATGGAGAACCGATAGCTGGCCAGTTCCAGCTCGGCCATCAGATCCAGGTCGCTCTCCCAGCGGTGATAGTGGTCAGCGGCGACATCTCCGGTGTCGCCGCCGCGTACTCGCCCTGGGGTGTGGCTGAACGTGTCCCAAATAGACGGTCCTCGACCGTCCTCCGTGGCGGCGCCTTCGATTTGGTACGCGGAGGTCGCGGCGCCCCAGGTGAAGTTCTCCGGGAACGTCAGCCCGAGCGTGTCCGCCCCGGATTGGGGTTCTTCAGCACCGCCACAGCCGGTCACGGACGAGCCGAGCAGCCCAGCCATGGACGCCGCGCCGGCGGTTCGCAGCAGTGTCCGGCGGGAAAGCGACCAGCCGGCTGTCCGATGTGGCGGCACTAAGGGCATCGGGCCTCCTGACGAGGATGCGGATCCGTTCGGCTACCCACCTGGCTGGGAGCGCTCCCACATGATCGTTGGATCATGCTTCTCAAAGCTCACCCATGCAAGTTCGTCTCACTGTTCGGCTTAATCATGTTTTCTGACTGACTGGCGGGCTCGGGGACAGAACGAACCGATCGCCGTTTGCCCTGCTCAGGCAGCCTTGGCCGTCCAGACGGGCATTCAGTGGGCTTGGGCAGAGGACTTGGTCAAAGAGCTTGGGTACGCGGCGAGGAGCCGCCTCTCTGCCCCGGTGAGTGTCTCCTCCAGCACGGTCGCGGCCTCTGCGATCCGCCCAGCGCTCAGCAGCCGATGCAGGTCACGGTTCGCCGCTACACACGGCTCGTGAAGCCGCCGTCGATCGGAAACCATCTGGTCGGAAACCATCTGGAACGCCAACTGTGACTCGGCCAGCAGCCGTCGCGTCGCCTCGCTCACCCGTGGGCTGCCCGCCAGATCGGCCAATGCTTGATGGAACGCCACATCCGCAGCGGCCACGTCCGACCAGTGCCCACGCGCCGCTGCCTCCTCGGCCGCCACCACAGCACTACCGGCCTGCGGCAGGACCTGATCCAATGCGACCGGCACCCGTATCGCCGCCCCCTCCAGCATCCGTCGCATCAGATACAGGTCACGGATATCGGCCACAGAGAGAGTCCGCACGAAGACGCCACGGTTCAGTTCGTGGGTCAGCAGCCCGTCGTGCGCGAGCAACCGGAACGCCTCCCGCAGCGTGTTGCGCGACACCCCCAACGCTGACCGGAGCGTCTCCTCATTCAGACGGGTGCCCGGCGGAAATGTCCCCTCGGTGATGTGGTCCCGCAACACGTCGGCGACCCGTTGGGCCGTGCTCCCCCGATCCAGCCGGTCCCGGTCCGCAGCCAGGCGACGCAGCCAATCGCCAGTCGGCATAGCCAGAACCTACCCCGCTCGTTGAATCGTGGAACGATCAGGCGTCTCAAGGCCACCCGGAGTCCGCCGTATCACGTGCATACGCGTCACGCGTATGGGCCTTCCACCAGCCCATCAGGCATCGACGCCGCACTGCTCTCGTCTCTTGTCGTCTTTCGTCTTGTCGTCACGCCGTCCGGGTGCGGCGTCGCTCGGGCCAGTGGGCGAGTACCCACCGCTGGGCCGTCTCAAGAGGTCCGTAGGAGAAGCGTCGCAGCCACAGCGTCGCCGCGCCCAGCATGGTGACGCAGACGGCGACCCACAGCCCCAGCGTTGCCCAGGGGCGTACGTCGGCGAACCGGACCGCAAACCCCAGTCCGAAGCTGGAGCAGACCAGCAGGCACACCAGGTTCTGCGTCACGTAGCAGGACAGAGCGGTACGCCCGACGCTGGTCAGACCGCGGGTCAGCGGGCCGGGTCGGCGTACCCGGTCCATCACAGTGCCGATCAGTCCGATGAGACCGAGCGCCACCAGGGGAGGCACCACGTACCGGTCCACAGTGAACAGATCCGGTCCGGCCATTGTGGTCAGAGCGTTGAGGGGGAGCCCCACTCCCAGACCCCACCACAGCATCCGGCGACGCAGCCGACGGCCCCGCTCATCGTCATCGAACGCGCCCGCACGGAACAGCCGCACCCCCAGCAGGAACAGGAACACCAGCATGCCGAAGGTGATGATCGGCTCCAGGCGGAACACCAGAAGGTTGTCCAGCCGGTATCCCACCTGTTCCAGGTACCCCTGATCGGTGTTGACGGGCTGCGGAGTGCCGGATGTCGCCTCCTCCGGTGCGGTGACCAGGGTGAGCGCCAGCAGTGACATCAACGTCAGGTGCAGCCCACCCGCGGTCCACATCACGACCTTCTGAACACGCTGTGACCGACTCAGCAGCCACGCCACCAAAAGCGCGGTCACCGCGTACCCCATCAACACATCGAAGCCGAAAATCAGCACAAAGTGCAGGCTGCCTTCGACGAACAGCAGCGCTGCCCGCCGCGGATAACGCCCCGGCCAGGACTGTCCATGACGCTGAGCTGAGCGGTACTGGATGGCGAGGCCAACCCCAAACAGGATCGTCAGCAACGCCAAGGACTTGCCGTTGGCCAGGAACCGGAAACCGGCCTCGATCACCTCCCCGATCGAGCTTCCCTCCCCCGCAAGGGGAGCCATGCTGTGCGGATCGTTCAGGAAGCCCCATTCCCCACCTGGGAAGGTGAAGATCCAGATGTTGGTGGCGAGCGTCCCCAAGATCGCCACTCCTCGCAGCACATCCAGCAACGGCAGCCGCTTAGGCTCTGCGCACTCCTCGTGACGGATCTGGTGGGTGCTCGACGTATGTAACAGATCGCTCGCCACTGATATCCCGCCCCTGCTGGTTCTGCGCTCCGGTCGCGGGCGACCGCCTGCCAGCCTGTTGCCCCTGTCCAGCCCATCGTCAGCGGCGAAACCGCCTCAAGCGTCGTGCCTGGGCGCGAGCCGTCGGTGATGCTTTCGATGTACGCGCACCGTCGCAGGCCCCGGTGGCTTCCCCCATCGCGTACACCCTCTGTAGGACGTCCGCCGTGCACCGTCCCCACGCCCAGTCGCCCCTGGTGGCCACGGAGCGTCCATGGCCACCAGGGAAAGCGACGGTCGGCGCCCTCATGTCACCAGAGCGTGCTCTCCTGCCCCGCCCCGTCACAGACCGAGCGACGGGACCAGAACCGCTCCTAGGAGGTACGGAAAGGAGCCAGCAGTTCGGTGAGGAGCTCGGTGGTCAACTCCACCCCGTCCGGGGACAACACCGACTCCAGGTGGAACTGCACCCCGGCGAATCCGCGTCCGCGGACCGCGTACACCTCCCCGGTGACGGGATCGGCCGCGACCTGAACCGACCGTCCGTTCACCAGCTGGTCCGCTACGGCGCGCCCCGACATCCCCGAGGCCATAGCGGTGAAGGTGTTGTAGAAGCCGACCCGGGCCCGTCGACCGAACAGCTCGATCTCCCGCTGCGTCCCCTGGTACGGCTGCTCCCGGGCCACCAGCGGGAACCCCAACAGATCCGCCAGGATCTGGTGACTCAGGCACACCGCCAGTAACGGGGCCCCCGCCGCCAGCCGCGCGGCTATCAGGGCCCGCAGCCGCGCCATACGGGGGTCGGTCAGATCGCGGGGGTCACCCGGTCCGGGCCCACCCACCATCAGGTGGTACGCCCGGTGCACGGCCTCATCCGCCGCAGGCTCGACGGTGTTCCACCGCTGAACGGTCACCTCCAGACCGAGCCGCCGCAGCAGATGGGCCAGCATCTGTGTCCAGGCGTCCTCAGCGTCGATGATCAGGGCGCGGTGCCCGGTGAACGGCCCCCGCTCCGGTTCGTGCGCGGCGGGTCGCGGCTGGAGCCAGAACGCCGCGAGGTGCTCGTTACGCGCCGCCAACGCCCGGGTCACCCGGGGATCGTTGGCCCATCCCGCCACCACCTCCGGTGAGACCTGTGTGGGGGTGGGGGTGTCGGCCCGCTCCTGCTTCGGGCGTACCCCCAGTGCGGTCAGGATCCCAGCGGCCTTGGCGTGGGTCTCGGCGACCTCGGCCCACGGGTCAGAGTGGCGGACCAGGGTGGCCCCCACCCTCACCCGCACCATGCCCCCCGGCTCGAGCTGGGCGGCCCGCAGCACGATCGGAGAGTCCAGGGTGCGCTGCCCCGCTTCGTTCTCACCGAACAACGCCAAGGCGGCGCCGTAGTACCCGCGGCCGGTGGCCTCATAGCGGGTGATCACGCGGCAGGCGTTCTCCACCGGGGAACCGGTCACGGTAGCGGCGAACATCGTCTCCCGCAGGACCGTGCGGGGATCGGCGTCGCCTCGGCCGGCGAGCACATACTCGGTGTGCGCCAAATGCCGCATCGGCTTCAGGTAGGGGCCGAGCACCTGCCCGCCGTCCGGGCAAATGGTGCTCATCATCTTCAGTTCCTCATCGACCACCATGTACAGCTCCTCGGTCTCCTTGGGGTCGTCGAGGAACCGCAGCAGATCGTCGATGGTGGGGCCCTCTGGCGGGTAACGGTAGGTGCCGCTGATCGGGTTCATCAGGACGGTGCCGTCCCCGGGCATCGTGACGTGCCGCTCCGGAGTGGCACCGACCAGCGTGATGTCCCCGGCGTGCACCGCGAAGGTCCAGTAGGCGCCCTGCTCGTGTCGGCACAGCCGAGTGAACAGCTCCACCGCCACCTGCGCGGTCGTGACGTTCTGAGGCCGGGGGTTTGTGTCGAATCCGATCCGGGCCGTGTAGTCCCGACGGATCACGAAGTTGGCGCCCTCCCCTTTGCCGATCTCGTCAGCCACGACCCGTTTGACGATCGCCGCGTACGCCTCATCGTCGATATCGAATTCGCCGTCGTGGATCGTCACCCCCAGGGCGGGGAAGACGCGGTTCAGCGTCTCCAGGTCGATCACCGCGTACTCGGTGACCACCAGGCAGCGCAGCGGCGCACCGTCGTCGTGGCAGACGAACCCCCGTTCGGCCACCTGCCGATGCGGTACCAGCGCCAGGACACGTGGGCCAGGCTCCCCCGGGCGAGGCTCCGGAAGCGGGATATCGGCCAGTCGGGGAACGTCGACCAGCTCACCGATGAGCAGCTCGATGCCGGGCCCGATGTTGCGACGCAGGATCGCGAAGGGGGGCGGCTCGGGCGCGGCCAGCGCCTCCAGCAGGCGCATGGGCGTACCGGTGGCGTCGCCGGATGATCCGGACGCTTCGGGGGTGGCGGGTTGCCCAGGGACCTCGATCTGCGTCATGTCCGTTCCTTCCTTGCCGACTCGCCGAGGAAGGAACGCAGATCAGACGCTGACGGCCGCCCCGGCGAGGCGGCCGTCGCGTGATGACTGCGGGTACGCGCGCTCAAGTGGCCGCCTATCCGGCGGGCCACCACCACGAAGAGATGAGTCGCGCGTGCACGGCGCTGACGCTAGCAGATTCTCCGGCTCTGAGGGAACCACGGTCCCATAGGCTGAAAAATGGTGTCGAGTATGGGATATCCGGCGTCGTCTCCCCACCACGGCCGCCCGGTACGGATACCCAATGCTGGTGCACCAAGCAGCGCGTATCACGCTATGGCCCTATCAGACCGACGAGGCGCTCATCGGGTCCGTGTCCTCACGGATGTCGCTTTCCCAGTCGTAGGGTGGGCCCATGCGCATAGTGATCGCGGGGGGTCATGGACAGATCGCGCTGCGGTTGGAGCGTCTCCTGGCGGCGCGCGGAGATCAGGTAGTGGGGTTGATCCGTAACCCCGCCCACGCCGACGACGTGCGGGCCACCGGGGCCGAGCCGGTGGTCTGCGATCTGGAGCACACCTCAGTCCAGCAGGTTGCGGCGGCGGTGGCGGGCGCGGACGCGGTGGTGTTCGCCGCGGGTGCCGGCCCCGGCAGCGGTGCGGCTCGGAAGGAGACGATGGACCGGGCCGGAGCGGCGCTGCTGGCCGACGCCTGCGAACAGACCGGGGTACGCGGCTATCTGTTGATCAGCTCCATGGGTGTGGATCAGGTGGGGGACGGGGATGACGTGTTCTCGGTGTATCTGCGGGCGAAGGCGGCCTCCGAGGCTGACCTGCGTCGCCGGGACTTGGACTGGGTGATCGTTCGCCCAGGCCGCCTCACCAACGACCAACCCACCGGACGGGTGCGGCTGCAACCACCACCGGTGCCCCGTGGGCCGGTGGATCGGCAGGATGTGGCCGAGGTCCTCGCGGCCCTGCTGACCACTCCCATGCCGCGCGGCCTGTTGCTGGAGCTGGTGGCCGGCGACACCCCGATCCCGGAAGCCGTGGCTGCGGTGACGAGCTGAACAGTCCTCTCCTGCGACCCGCAGGTCCGTGACCAGGCATTTCTCCTGTGAGGACGGTGGCGTGGGTCACAAATAGTGAGGAATACCGGCCAGACCCCTATGGTTGTACGTGGCGGTCGCTGTGCCCAGTGTCCCCGGGCCTCACCCTATTGCCTTCGCGGAATACCGTTCGGCTGGAGCCGCGTTGCGCCACTCGCCGAGAGGCGACACGCACAGCGACCCCGCGCCGCCTCCCCGTGCCAGCAGGCCGAGGAGGCGGTTGTCGTATCTGGGGCCTCTCGCCGCGCTCCTCCCCACTTGCGACCCGCACAAAAAGGTCGAAATCCGCGATTCTCCTGCGCGAAGGGGGACAGACGTGTTACTGAATGTGCGTCTACACCCCCCGAGGAGGAGACACATGCTCATCCGGAGGCCGCTGGAGAGCGGCGAGATCGAGCTGACGTTCATCCTGCCGCCCGACGACCCACCCGGTGATGTCAGTGTCGTCGGCACCTTCAACGGTTGGGAGCCGGGTCGTCACACGCTCACCCTCGGCCCGGATGGCCTGCGGCGTGTGTCGGTCCGCGTCGGGCCGGGGACGCACCGGTTCCGGTATCTGGCCACCGGCGGCGTCTGGCGTGACGAGAAAGACGCCGATCTGATCGATCAGACCGGCAGCGTGGTGCTGTGTCCGGCCCCGCCTACCGGCTCCGCCCCTCCCCCGGCTACGCCGCCCATCATCGTCCGGCGCCGCCGCACCCCACCGACACGCCACATAGGCTTCACCGTCGCGGCGGCTCTCCTGGGTCGTGTCAGGCGGTCGTGACGGTCAAGCGGTGGCGACACTCAGGCGGCGGTGACGGTCCGCATCTCTTCGGTTACGCGCCGCTCAGCCACGAATGACACAAACGGCACGGTGCCGGCGAGCAAGATCAGCACGGTCTTCCCGAGCGACCAGCGGGCGCGCCGCGCCAGGTCAGCGGTGAGGGCCAGGTACACCATGTAGAGGAAACCGTGCACCGGTCCGATGATCGACACCAGCTCCGGCTGATCGGCCAGGTACTTCAACGGCATCGCCACCACCGTTAACAGCACCAGTACCACCCCCACCACGTAGGCGATCAGGCGGTACCGGCCCAGCGCCTTCTGCGTTCCGTCGGTCATCGTCCCCACACTCGTCCTGCTCGGTGATGGTCACGCCCACCCTGTCGAGCGACACCCGCCCTCGGCTTTCCTGTCATTCCCGCCCCTGGGCCTGCATGTTCAACCGGGCCAGGTACTGGTTGTACGCGGCAAGCTCGGGGTCGTCATCCACCACGGTGTCCGGCGGCGTGTACACCGGGATGTCGATGTCCAGCTGCCCCGGCTTCTGCTCTGTGGCCTTTGCCTTCTCCGTCTGAGCGGAGCCCGCCGATGACGCCGCGGCGGAGTCGGTGGCCGTGCGCTTGTCTGTCTGGTCGGTCGCGGCCGCCCGGAGGGCGCTGCGGGCCTCCCGAATCCATACGAAGATCACGAAGGCGGCGAATGCCGGCCACTCCAAGGCGTACGCCAGGCTGCGATAGCTGCCTTGGCCAGCGCGATGCCACTGCCACACGCCCAGCGCGAGGAACGCCACCACCAGCACTAACGCGGCGGCATGCAGCGCAAGCCACTTCGGTGTCAAGAGGCGCCGCATGTTCATAGAGCCTACCCATGCCCTCTGAGCCCACTCTGACCGATCCAGTTTCTTCATGCTTGTCCTGATACGCCGCTAATCTCAATAGCGCCACAATGTGGCGGGAATGAACGTCAGCGCCCGGGGAACAAACCAGAATGGATTTCGTCCGCGCACCGCAGGCACGCATCTGACCAAGGTCTACGGGCGGACGACGGGGGGATGACAGCGCGACGGTCAGGAGGCCCGGGGATGGCTACTGCGCACGTCAGCGATCAGCAGGGCTCGAGTGTCGAGAATCAACACGATGCCCGCGTGGACGATTATCAGGATGTTCTTCCCGCCGGCGTGGAGAGGCTCCTGCCCGACGACCCGACCCAGGTAGGGGGTTACCCACTGCTGGGACGCCTGGGCTGCGGCGGCATGGGCAAGGTGTACTTGGGACGCGCCGAAGACGGCGCTTTGGTCGCCGTCAAGATGATGCATCCGCAGCTCGCAGTAGACGCGGACTTCCGGATCCGCTTCGCCGACGAGATCACCTTGGCGCGCCGGGTAGCGCCGTTTTGCACCGCACGGATCCTCGACCATGGGGAGGAGGCCGGCCGGCCGTATCTGGTGAGCGAGTACATCCAAGGCACGTCCCTGGCTCAACTGATCGAGACGCATCCGGCGCTGCCGGACTCGACCGTCGAGGGCATCGCGGTGGGGGTGGCCACCGCTCTCGCCGCGATTCACGCCGCTGGGCTGGTACACCGTGACCTCAAACCCGGCAACGTGATCCTGTCCGTCTCCGGGGTCCGGGTCATCGATTTCGGTATCGCCCGCGCCTTGGACTCCACCTCTGGACTCACCCAGACCGGGACCGTCATCGGTACGGCCGCCTGGACCGCCCCTGAACTGTTCACCGGTGGCCCGCTCACCCCCGCCGCGGACATCTTCGCGTGGGGCTGTCTGATGGCCTACGCGAACACCGGACGGCACCCCTTCGGGGAGGGGTCACCGACCACGGTGGCGTACCGCATCGTTCATGACCCGCCGGATCTGACCGGGGTGAGTCCGTCGTTGTATGGCCTGATCGAGAAGGCGCTGCTGAAGGACCCTGCTGCACGCCCCAACGCGTGGGAGCTGCTTTTGGAGTTGTCTGGCGCCCGGCGGGAGACGCGTACCGGGCACACCGCGCCGACGCCGGACGGGGTCTCATGGCTGGCGCCGATGGCGTTGCATCGCCGTGTGCCAGCCACCCATGGCCCGGTTCCTGAGGAGGAGACCGCCGTTGACCGCGTGATCTCCTCCCATCGCGCTCGGCGCTCCAGCCCGATGCCGGGAGTCGCGGCGTTGTTGGATGTGTTTCGGCTACGCCGACACCCCCCACCGCGGTAATGCGTCATCGCCTGGTTGGTTGAGGAGCCATGAGCTGGTGTCGTAGGGATCCGTTCCTGGTTCGTCAACCGGTCAGGCGGATCAGGGCACGTCATGGCCCCTCAGCGACCATGACTGACATTGACCATTGATCTGCGGCACGCCGCGTGTGGCGTACTAGTGTTTTCTCTGCGTGGCGGACACGACGGCCGGCCACGTCCGTGGGACGGCCCTGACGATCGCCGTCTTACGCTCGCGGTCTTACGTTTGCGCCTGCCCGTAACGCCACGCCCACCGATCGACCGTGTCCAGGGACGAGAGGCTGCCTGGGGAAAGAAGCACCGCGAGGATCATTGAGGATCATCAACGTCGCACGGAATTCATTAACACTTCAAAAGATTCGTCAACGTTTGTCGCGTCGATGACGCCCCGCCTATGGATCGGGATTTCTCATCTAAAAACGTTGTTTCTGTGACATCGAGCTCATGGGGTCGCCAGCTGTGCCCCCTCATCGCCTGGCAGTCGCCCGACATGGGCGCTGGTATCACGCGGCCGATGTCGCGTTGCCCGTGGTTCACGCGTCGCCTCTTGGCTCTGACATCGACGTGTCCCGGCGTACCACACCTGGGTCGGTGGCGGTGGGTGGCGGCTCCGACTCTGGAGGGCGGGCTGCGGCAACCCGCCCTCATCGTCTGTCCAAATCAGACCGAATCAGACTATGGCCTCAGCGTCGGCCACGGCGACGGCGGCCCGCAAGGCCGGCTCCACAATGGAGGCGTAGCCGGTATGCCCGGCACGGTTGGGGTGATAGGACTCCGACAACGGATAGGACAGTCCGTTGATCCACTCCACGTCGTCGCAGATCGCGTGGCCGGTGAAGGCCGGGCGAGCATCGACGAAGCGGAAACCGTACGCGGCTGCGCGGGCGGAGATCGTCGTGGCGAGCAGGTCGGCCGTGGCGTTCAGCGCCGCCTGTTCATTGGGGTCGATGCGCGCCAGGACATTGCACTGCTCCCCGTTGAACAACCGGGGGTACCCGACGACCACCACTCGCGCGTTGGGGGCGCGTTCGCGGATTCGCGAGTAGAGGGTGTTCAAGCTGCCGGGCAGGGTGTTGCGGATGTAGTTGTTGGCGTTGGCGATGTGACTGTCGCAGGTGGCCGGCCACGGCAGTGCGCACTGAGTGATCACATCGGCGAAGCCGGCGTCGTTGCCTCCCACCGAGACCGTCACGTAGGCGGTGCTGGCGTTGAGGCTGCCCAGCTGCTGGTTCAACACGTCACTGACCCGGGCTCCGGAACAGGCCGCGAAGGTCAAAGTGGCGCCCAAGCGCGCCGCGACCAACACCGGATACGCGTACTGGGAGCGGTAACAGCTGCCGCTGTCTGAGTAGTACGAACGAGTCCCCAGCCCTGAGGAGTAGGAGTCCCCGAGCGCGACGTAAGCCGGGGCCGCGTACGCCGGGGTCGCGACCACCAACGCCCCTCCGACGCCCATCACGAGCGCCACCAGGACACTCGCGGTTCGTCTAAGCCGCCACCGCCTCACCGTCATGGCACCTCCTTCAGCCAGGCCTCGTGGGCCGTTCTGCGAACCGGGGTTCCAGGTCGGAAAAACCGGATGTCGGGCACCAGACGTTTATGTCGGTGTCATCCGGTCATGGGTGGCATTACCTTCGCATGCTGAAATAGAGGCGATCAAGTACCTAAAAGCAAATCTTTGGAGTACGGCCGCGACCGTTGGGTACACAGACAGGTTTCACGGCGGTATCCCACCGAGACCGCCGTTCCGTGGCGCTCATACGTGGACGATCCGTTTCCGGCCGTGACGGGCCGTTTCTGAAACGGACGGTCAGACGGCCGGCTCGACGAGGCGAGCCACGACGCTCACCGGCAGGTCACGCCGCATCGCGCGTACCGTCTCCTGCACCGCCCCATCGGCGTCGTCGCACGCCACCAAGACGCAACTGGCCGGCCCGCCGGACGCGGCGAGGTCCACCGTGATCTCCGGTTCGAGGACGGCGGTCAGGCCGGCGCTGGCCGCCAGTTCCTTCAGTTCGTATCCGACCCCGCGGGACCCGACCGGCAGGATGTCGTGGACCTGCGGCATCTCACCGATCCGGCGCACCTCAGCGAGGCTGACCTGACCCGGGTGACCGGGGTAGAGGTGATGGGTGGGCGCGGACAGCGGCAGCCCAACCAGGAGGATCGTGTCTCCCGCCTGGGCGCGCCCCGGGCGGAAGTGATCAGGGTGCGCGAACCCGAGCACCGTGACCCCGATCCCGGTCTGAACCGTCGGCACGTTCTCCTCTGTGCTGCCGGTCAGGGCCGCGGGGTCGGTCAACCCCACCTCGGCAAGCAACTCCCGCATCGCCGCGGTGATCCGGCGCCCGGTCGGTTCGGCTTCCACGCTGAGGGTGTCGATCGCCAACACCGGCGTGGCACCGGAGGCGATCACCTCCAGCAGGGGTACGCGCATTGCGAAGTGACCGCAGGTGGCGGCGTCGGCCCGGTACGCGTCATGTGGTTTCTCTCCGATCCCGCCGAGGGAATCACAGGCGATGACAAGAAGACGGTCGGCGGCGATCGGCAGCACTCTCAAGTCCCGGACCGCGCGTACCCCGTTCTCCGGATAACGCACGCGCTATGTGTACCAAGAATCGTCCGCCCACCGCTGTTGGCATCTCGCGTACCCGGGCGCCTGGGGTGATCAACCCTGCCGACCCCCCATTACCGCACCGCTCATGAATTTCTCGAATACCTCGCTCCACGATGTATCACTAACTTCATGACCAACAGAGAAGAGCGGGTCAGATAGGAATAATCTAAAGGACACCGCAGCGCGAGGAGCTATCCAGTCTTGTCACGCTATTGACACCATAGGATTGATAGAGTTAAATGTTTGACTCGTGCTCTCTAACCATTTTCTCTCGTTAGATCAACTCCCTTTCCGCCGGTTCCACTCCTAAGCTGCTTTTCTGGCTTTCCACCTAAGAAGATTTACGCCTACATCACAGTTCCTTCTTGCCGTTGCCACAACGAACCGTCAGACTCTTGCCCGTTACGCTCATTTCCGAGCAGCCGGTGCGATTCAGGGAGAGCTATGTATCGACCACTTCTCCGGCGTTGTCTGGCAACGGTGCTGTCCGTGACAGCGCTGACGGCTGCGGTTGGGGTCGCCACTCCGGCGTCCGCAGCGCCCCCTCCCCGGTTGGCGGACCATCTGGTCCGGCACGTCAGCGTGAACAACATCAACCGCCACCTGGTGGCGTTCCAACGCATCGCCCACCAGAACGACGGAAACCGGGCGGCCGGTACTTCGGGGTACGACGCCTCCGCCGAGTACGTGTACAACCTGCTGCAGCGGGCGGGCTACCACGTCAGCTACCAGGAATTCCCCTTCGTCTATGAAGAGGTCCTGGAGAACGAGCTGCACCAGACGGCACCAGTCGCGCGTACCTTCAACCCCATCCCCATGACCTACTCGGGCAGCGCTCCCGAGGGTGGGCTTCACGCTCCCTTAAGCGTGCTTCCGGTGGATGCCACTCCCGGTTGTGAGGCCGAGGACTTCCAGGATGGCTCGTACGCCGGCACCGTGGTCCTGATCTTCCGCGGTAGCTGCACGTTCGCTCAGAAGGCCATCAACGCCGAAGCAGCCGGCGCGGTGGGGGTTCTGATCTACAACAACGACGCCGACCTCAACGCCCCGCTCAATGGCACCCTCGGTGAGCCGAACCTGGTGAGCATCCCCGTGGCGGGTCTGACCCGAGGCGAGGGTGAGACCTTGGCCGCGGACGCTCAGAGCGACTCCGTGACTGTCCACTTCGGACTCCGGATCCTCCAGGAGGAGCGGACCACCCGTAACGTCATCGCGCAGACCCGCACCGGACGGACCGACAATGTCGTGATGCTGGGCGCCCATCTGGACGGTGTGCAGGACGGCCCCGGGATCAACGACAACGGCAGTGGTTCGGCCGCGCTGCTGGAGATCGCGCTCCAGTTGGCGAACCAGCGTCCTCGCAACGCGGTGCGGTTCGCGTTCTGGGGAGCCGAGGAGAACGGCCTGCTCGGCTCGGAGTACTACGTGTCCCAGCTGTCCTTTGAGGAGCAGCTGGACATCGCGCTGTACCTCAACTTCGACATGATCGGTTCCCCGAACTACGTGCGCTTCATCTACGACGGTGACGACAGCGACGGGGTGGGTGCCGGCCCTGGCCCGTACGGCTCGGCGCAGATCGAGGACGTCTTTGAGGACTACTTCGACAGGCGCTCCCTGGCGTACGAAGGCACTGACTTCACCGGCCGTTCCGACTACGGCCCATTCATCGAGGTGGGCATCCCGTCGGGTGGTCTGTTCACCGGCGCTGAGGAGCGGAAGACCGCTGAGCAGGCCGCCATCTACGGCGGAACCGCCGGTGAGGCGTTCGACCCCTGCTACCACCAGGCATGTGACAACCTGGGCAACGTCAACCGCACGGTGCTCGATCAGATGGCCGACGCCGCGGCGTGGGCGACCGGGGTGTTCGCCACCGACACCTCTGCCGTCAACGGCAGCACCTGGGCTCAGCAGCAGCGGGAGCGGGCGGCACGGGCGGCGCTTTCTGCCCGCGCCTCCGTGTCTGACCCCCACCACCCCGTCATCTGAGCAGGCGACACCGGTGAGGTGACGCCGCCTCCACGGGGTCCGGGCCGACACCCGCCCTGCTGACCCCGTCCCTCTCTCCGGCCCGCCGTCCAACACCACCAGGGACGGCGGGCTGCATCATGTATCCCCCGGATGTGATCCCCCATTCCCCGGATGGGGTACGCCCGCCCGCACCGCCAGCGCCGTCCTCTGCCCTCTGCGTTCACGGGCGCATGTGGTCGCCCCGAGGGCACCTCCGGGCTCAGGAGCACCCGTTCCCCCTCTCTCATTGCTCCACTTTGGACTGTCAAGTCGCTGACAAAACGAGGTTTTTCGCGGACGCGGGACAAAAGTCTGACGCCCTAAGGACAGATGTCGTTCGAAGATGCTGACAGGCTGTCGCCGCACCTCCGGAACACCGTTCGCTCCTCGCCGACGGCCACGGCCGTAGGCGTTGGTAAACCCGGGGGGTCGACATGACCTCTGATCACGCTATAGCGAGAGGAGACATGGATGATCCCGTCCGGCGCACAGGACTACCAGGATCTCCCTGTCGAGAACATCTTCGTCATCGCCAGCGACAACTCCTGGCTGCACGTCTACCCCGACCTGAAGAGCATGATCCAAGCGCAGGTCCGCGCTGACTCTCCGGACAGCATCGAGCTGTTCGACGTCCGCGGTGTGCGGCTGCTGCCAGTGCTCAACGATGAGTCCTATTTGGTGGGACTACAGGAGAGCACTGAGAAGGCCGATCCAGAGGCGGTACGGAATCGGCTGCGGACAGCTATTCAGGCCATCAGGGAGACCTTGGAGCAGAACCTGGCGCAGTCGGCGATTCCCCGTGGTACCCGAGAAACATGGCTGAACCGGCTCCCTGAGATCAAAGACCAGAGTCTGGAGGAGTGCTACACCATCCTGGATCCAGACTTCGGCCACGGTTCTCTGCCTGGAGGCACCCACGGCCCGTCCATTCCTGGGCTCGGTGAGATCGCCCAGCTCCATACCGGCAGCTGGTGGCACAACCTCATAGCCCACTGAACCCGAAAGCCACCTCGACCATCGTCAGTTATCGCTTGGAGTCTTCATGCCCTTCACTCGTTCTTCCCTGGGCTCTCCCAGACGGATCGCCGCGTTCACTGCGGCGGCGGTCATCGCGGTTTTGGTGATCGTCGGTCAACTGACCGATCCCGAAGCGGTGTCGTTGACCACCAGCGGTATCGGAGCGGTGATCGGGGTGGCTTTCACGGTCATGGGCACGCTGCTGCTGACCGGCGCCCCTGGGCACCCCGTGGGCCGCTTGATGACGGCGGCGGGGGTGATCTCCGCGTTGGGGGTCATGGCGGCGAGTTGGTCAGGGTGGCTCCCCCTGGCCTGGCTCAGCCAATGGCTGTGGTGGCCGCCGTTGGGGTTGATCTTCCTGTCTCTGTTGTTCTTCCCTGACGGGCGTCTGCCGTCCCGACGGTGGCTCCCCGTCGCCGTCTTCATCACCGCCCTGATCGGGCTCGGCGCTGTCGGACTGGCCCTGGCCGCCCTGGAGTACCCGCGTACCCTGCTGACCACCACAAACCGTGTGGTGACCGGTTGGGCGCTGGTGGCGTACCAGATCGGCCGATGGTCTGCGCTGCTGTCCCTGCTCGGTCTGGTGATGGTCCTCGTCTCCCTGTGGTCGCGGTGGCGGCGCGCGGACGGCGATACCCGGCAGCAGCTGGCGTGTCTGCTTCTGGCGGGAG
Organism: Actinomycetales bacterium; assembly: GCA_002919305.1. Classification (GTDB taxonomy): domain Bacteria; phylum Actinomycetota; class Actinomycetes; order Mycobacteriales; family Micromonosporaceae; genus RSA1. The sequence goes on along the minus strand of PKFB01000014.1, from coordinate 16,799 downwards.
TCTTACTGTTGTTGACGCTGTCCCTGGACGCGTTGGGACTGTCCGGCGCCTGGTTGATAGCCGCGGTGACGGTGCCGATCGCCATGACCGTCGCGGTCCTGCGTTACCGGCTGTACGAGCTGGACCAGATCATCAACCGCACCTTGGTATGGGTGACCATGACCCTGCTGGTGATCGTCGGTTTCGTGGCGATCGTGGCGCTGCTGCGTGACCTGCTGTTCGACAGTGACGCCTCCAACTCCTCCCTGGTAGCCACTGGACTGATCGCGGTGGCCTTCGAACCGGTCCGCAGCCAGGTCCAACGCGGGGTCAACCATCTGCTCTACGGAGACAGCGACGACCCCTACCGGGTCATCTCCCGCCTGGGGGATCTTCTTCGCCAGACCGTGGAGCCTCAGGCGGTCCTGCCGCTGTTGACAAGCACCATCGCCCACTCTCTCCAGGTGCCCTACGTCGCGGTCGAGATCTACGAGTCCGAAGGCCCGCGCCGCTTCGCCGAGTACGGCAAGAGCGAACCGCCCACCGTCGACTCATTCGACATGGTGGCGCACGGGGAGCTGATCGGGCGTCTGCTGGTCGCGCCCCGCACCGTCGGCGGCAAGTTCACCCCACGAGAACGCCGCCTGTTAAGCAGCGTGGCGTTGCACGCCGCGGTCGCCGCGGAGGCGACCCAACTGTTCCGGGACCTGCAGACCTCCCGGGAACGGCTCATCATGGCCCGTGAGGAGGAGCGCCGCCGCCTACGGCGGGATCTGCATGACGGGGTCGGCCCCACCCTGACCGGCATGTCGATGCAGGTCCATGCGGCCCGCAAGTCCGCGCATGACCCTGAGCGGGTCCGTCAGATCCTCGACGGCATCGCGAAGGATCTGCGCCTGTGTACCCAGGAGGTACGCCAGCTGGTGGACCAGTTACGGCCACCCGAGCTGGACGGTGGCCTGGAGGCCGCGCTGCGGTCCGCGTGTCGACGCTTCAACAAGCAGGAGTTAACGGTGGAGCTGAAGGTCAGCGACGCCCTGACTGGCCTGCCGGCCGCGATCGAGGTGGCCGCCTACCGGATCGTGTCCGAGGCCTTAAACAACACCGCCCGCCATGCCCAGGCCCGCACCTGCGTCATCACCATCGAGCGAGCCCGCTCTCTGAGCATCGAAGTGGTCGATGACGGCATCGGGATCAACCCGGACTCCTCGGGGCGCTCCGGGGTGGGTTTGCAGTCCATGCGGGAACGGGCCCTGGAACTGGGCGGCAACTGTTTGATCACCTCGGTGGAGCCTCACGGCACCAAGGTCAAAGTGGAGTTACCTCTTCCCCGGACAACAGAGCCGCAGTCATAGCCGGGGCTGTCCACCCTTCCCCTCGTCGTGTTCACCGTACGTCACCGGACGGGTAACCAGGTGGGGTAAAAGACTACCGGCCCGTGACACGACCCCTGAGAATGGAGCACGGCGAACCACGCGTATCGGCGAGGTGGAACGTGCAGACCCGGCGAATCCTAGTCGTGGACGATCACCCCGTAGTACGACGGGGAATGCGAGCAATGTTGGAAGGCGAGGCCTGGGTCGAGGAGGTGGTGGAGGCCTCGACCGTCGCCGAGGCGGTCAGGGAAGCCATCACCCGCCGGGTGGATGTCGTCGCTATGGACATTACTTTGCCTGACGGCGACGGTATCGAGGCCACGCGTCGAATCCTGACCGGGCACCCGGAGGCCAATGTCCTGATACTGACCTTGAGTGACGACGAAGACTTGGTGGAGCGCGCGCTGCGGGTGGGGGCCCGCGGCTACCTATTGAAAGACACCGAACCTGACACCGTGGTGGACGCCCTGCGGACGGTCGCCGGCGGCGGTATCGTGCTGGGGCCGCGGATCGGGTCGGCCTTGGTGACCGTGCTGCGTCGGGCTCCGGCTCATCTCCCACCGCCGTTCGACCAACTGACCAACCGAGAGCGGGACATTCTGGCGCGGTTAGCGCAGGGCGACAACAACGCCCAGATCGCTCGACGGCTCGGAGTGGCGGAGAAAACGATCCGTAACCAGCTGTCGGCGGTGTTTACAAAGCTAGGGGTCACCGACCGGCTCCAGGCGGCTCTGATGGCTCGGGAGGCAGGCATCCTCAATTGAATCCTGAATCTGCGCCCAAACGGCCTGTCGTTCCGGGACATCCATCACTCAGAGTCGGGACAGGTCGTCGCCCACAGTCTTGACATGACCGGGCAGACGCACCACTGCCGTTGCTGCCAGCAGCGCGGCTTTTTCCTGACGCCTCTGGCTTTTCGCCTTCAACGACGCGTCATCAGTGTGCTCTTCGCCGACATTCAGGGCTTCACCGCCTTCACCGAGTTGCAGGACCCGGAGGAGGTTCGGGCGCTCCAGGAGATCTACTTCCGGACCGTCGCGTCGGTCATCCACCGCTGGGATGGCGTGATCGAGAAGTACATCGGGGACGCCGTGGTCGCGGTGTTCGGGGTGCCCCGGTGTCAGGAGGATGACGCCTACCGAGCGGTTCGGGCCGGTCTGGAGATCCAGGAAGCGGTGACCGGTATCCGGTTTCCGGACGGGGCGCCCCTGCGGGTGCGGGTCGGGGTGGCCACCGGGGAAGCGGTGGTGGACCTCACCACGGCCTGGGATGGCGGTCAGTGGTTCGTGACCGGTGATGTGGTCAACACCGCCGCACGGCTGCAGGCCGTCGCCACCCCCGGCACCGTCGTCGTCACGGCCGCCACCCGCCGCATCACCGACTCCCTGATCGACTACCAGGAGCTGCCGCCGGTGCAGCTGGCGGGTAAGCGGGACCGGACTCCGATCTGGCGGGCCCGGGAACCTCGCCGACCGGCGCACATCGGCTCCGACGACGGGCAGCTGGTGGGGCGGGCCCGGGAGATCGCTGACCTCACCGCGCAGGTCACCCGGGCGATACGCACCGGTGTCCCGTGCCTGGTGACCGTCCGCGGGGTCGCCGGGGTTGGAAAGTCCCGGCTGATCCGGGAGGCTGCTCGGCGTACCAGCGCACTGCCTGCCCGGTGGTGGTTCGGGCACTGCTCCCCCGCCAGCGGACCGTACGGGCCGTTGGCGGAGATGATCGCCCGGCATGCGGGGATCCTGACCGGTGATGACCCGGCCACCGTCCGGCACCGCCTGATGGCGATGGTGGAGAGTCTGTTTCCGTCGGCGGAGCGCGCGGTCATCCTCGGCGCCCTGATACCTCTGCTCCACACGACCGCGGGGTTCACCACGGTGCCCGACACGATGATGTGGGCCTGGCGCCGCCTGGTGCTGGAGGTCGCAGCCCGGCATCCCCTGGTGCTGGTGTTCGAGGACCTGCACCGTACCCACCCGGCCACGGTGCGGTTCATCCAGGATCTGTTCCTGGCGGCCCGGGCGTACCCCCGGCCGGTACGGTTGGCGATCCTGGTCACCAGCCGCCCCGAGGAGCAGGTACGCCCGTTGGGCCACGTGCTGACGCTGCAGCCTCTGAGCCCGGCGTTGACCAACCGGCTCTTGGAGAACCTGCTGCGCCACGCGGGGCAACCGCTGGATCTGATCGCCCGCCTGCAGCCGCTGGTGGCAGGGCTGCCGGGATACGCCGAGGAGTACGTCACCATGGTGACCGAACAGGGCTTTGTCGACGGCGCGGTCCCCGAACGGGTGGCGCGGATCGTCGCGGCGCAGTTGGACCGGCTGTCTCCCGTCGACATGGCTGTCTTGAGGGCAGCGGCGGTGCTGGGGGATGCCGTCTGGCCCGACGCGGTGGCCGCGTTGCTGGACACCGCAGAGGAACAGGTCCCCACCGACCAGGTGACCGCTTCCCTGCATCGGCTGGCCCAGTGGAACCTGCTCGTCCGGCGTCCCCGTTCGACGATTCCTGGTCAGGTCGAGTACGCCTTCACCCAGCCGGTGGTGCAGCAGGTGACATACGCGCGCCTGTCCCGTGCCGACCGGCTCAAATACCACCTGAGCGCGGCTGAGTGGCTGGACGCCACAGTCGCACTTGGACTGTCTGGTTTGGACGTTCCGGCCAACCCGGAGGTGGATGAGGAGCGAGCCCGTCACTGGCTGGTCGCAGCTGAGTTGGAGCAAGCCCGAAACGGGGATGCCGAACCATATCGGGTCGCGGGATGCGATGCGCTCGCGGCGGCGGCACGGGGACTGATACGGCGCGGCGCCGTCAAACGGGCCCTGACGCTCGCCGAGCGCGCGCTGGCCCTGTGGCCGGCGGCGGGGTCCACGACGGAACGGATGCGGCTGGAGTTGCTGGGTGTCTACGCTCGCTACCTGCTCACCGGTGACGGTCCCGCCTTGCGCGACGACGCCTCCGGTGCCAGCTGTACGCCCGAGGCGTGTCGTCCTCCGGTCCGTGCCCCTCTGATATCGGCCACTTCCGCAGCTCGTGACGGTTCTGTGGTTCATGACGCCCCCGCGGCTCGAGCTGAACGCCGAGACCACCTGCTCGGAATCCCATAACCGTGGCCTGTCCGGTGGAGCGCCCGGCGTAACAGCCACCAGGCGCTCCACCGGCCCATCACAGCGGTGGCGGCACACGCAGCAGCAGGTTCACCGTGTTGGGATCGATCCAGGTGAGGGTGTCGGGTACGGCGTCAGCGACGATGGCGTCGCGGACCTGTTGTGGGTCCCAGGTCTGGTTCTCCGCCAGCAGCAAAGCCGCGACACCGGCCACGTGGGGAGCCGCCATCGAGGTGCCGCTTCGACTTCGCACCTCGGTGTCGTCCATGTGGCCGGCGGAGAGGATGGATGCTCCAGGGGCGAACAGATCAACACAGGGGCCCTGGTTGGAGCTGGGCCAGCTGCCGTCATTGGCCTGTGAGGCCGCTACGGTGATCGCCTCAGGGGTCCGCGCCGGGGTCCGGTCACAGGCATCGCCGTTGAGGTTGCCGGCGGAGACCACGTATGTAATGCCGGTCGCGATTGAGGCGGTCACGGCCGCCTGCAGGCTGCCTTCTGGATCCCGGTCGGGGACGTTGTAGCCCAGGCTCATGTTGACTACCGCCGGGTGCACCGCATTGGCGGTGATCCAGTCGACCGCCGCCAGCACCACCGACAGGTCCCCCGTCCCCATGCAGTCGAAGACGCGAACGGCTACCAGCGTGACCTGCTTGGCTATCCCGTACTCGGTCCCACCGACGGTGCCGGCGACGTGTGTGCCGTGACCGTTGCAGTCATCGGCGGCCTCCCCGTCGACCAGGTCGATCCCGCTGATCGCGCGGCCTCCGAAGTCATGGTGGGTCAGCCGGATCCCCGTGTCCACGATGTACACGTGTACGCCTGCACCGGACGAGTCCGGATAGGTGTAGGAGTCATCCAGCGGCAGATCGACTTGGTCCACCCGGTCCAGGCCCCACGAGGGTGGGTCGATCTGAGTGCCGTCGACTCGGATGACCTGATCCTGTTCGACGTAGGCGACCGCTGGATCGGCGGCCAGACGCCGCGCCTGCTCGGCGGTGGCCCGGACCGCGAAGCCCGCCAAGGCCGTGGTGTAGTGGTGCGTCACCTCCCCGCCGTACCGCCTGGTGAGCTCCGCCGCGGCCCGGTTGATCTCGGCCGCGTTTCGGTTCATGCCATCGGGTTCCCTGAGCACCACGATGTAGCTGCCGGGTACCGCATGTGAGGTGTCCGCGCCGAGGATCTCCCCCGGTTCGGCGATGGGGGTGGACGCGGCCGCCGACGCGGCGGGCAATGGCGCGGTCACGGCTACGGCCAGTGTCGCGACAGCGGTGCCAGCGAGTATCCGAAGCCGGCCGGTGACGGCGTACCGGCGCCTCATCCCCTGCTCCTCCCTTCGGCGGTCCGGCCACAGGTACCGCGCTCGCGTTGTGTAACGACAGGATCGACAAAAGTTTTACAGATATCTATACGTATCGTGTATGGCCAGTATCACTCCGAAATGGACAGCGCCGATCAGATTCCGAAAAGCGCGCGGACGAGAAGAACGAGAAGAAACAGACCGGCCGGCAAGGAGATGCAAGCCGGCCGGTGACGATACGACGCTATCTGTCTAGATTGGACAATCTACGCAGGGCAGATGCGTCGACGGTAGGGGTGTGGTCACGCCGTCGGCAGCTCGGCCAGTTTCGGCACCAGCGGGGCGGCCACCTGCTCAACCCAAGCCGATGGACGCTCCCCACGCGCTATCAACATGACAGCGTCCACACCGAGCTTGGCGTAGGAAGCCATCTCAGCGACGAAGGTGTCGAGGTCATCGCCGATCTGCACCGGAGTGGTGTACAGGATGGTCTTGCGGATGCTCGCCTCGTCACGCCCCACCTCATCGCAGTGCTGCCGCAGAATGTCCAGCTTGCGGCCGACTTCCTCAGGGGAGGTGGCGAACAGGTTGCACATATCGGCGTACTTGGCGACCAGCCGCAGCGTCTTACGCTCACCCCCGCCCCCGATGAGGATCGGCGGCCGCGGCTTGCTTAACGGCAGCGGCGAGCACACCGTCTCCGCGAGCTGGTAATGCTTCCCCTGGAAGGGGCCGTTGTTGTCCGGGTCCCACATCTGCAGGCAGATGCGCAGGGTTTCTTCCAGCCGCTCAAACCGCTCGGCGACCGGCGGGAACGGGACTCCCAATCCGCGGTGTTCCCGCTCGTACCAGGCGGCGCCGATCCCCAACTGAGCTCGCCCACCAGACAACACATCCAGGGTGGAAACAATCTTGGCGAGCAGACCCGGGTGGCGATAGGTAACGCCGGTCACCAACAGTCCCAACCGCACCGACGAGGTATGCGCGGCCAGGTAGCCCAGCGTCGTATACCCCTCCAGCATGGGATCTTCCGCCGGAGCTACGTGCTCCATCTGGAAGTAGTGATCCATGACTGACAGCCAACCGACGCCCGCTGCTTCAGCCGCTTGAGCGATACGGGCCAATTCGGGGCCGACCTCGGCGGTACCACCTTCAACGTTGAAGGCAATCACATGGATACCGAGTCGCACTAACGTCTCCTTAGGCGTCAATCGTAAGCCGCTTCGCCGGTTACGTCTCCACCTTAATAGGTGATTGCGGTTCCGCTCAGAACATTGCGCGCCCTCGACCTTACATCCCACGGCGACCCGGCGAAGCCGGTATCGGGGGCGGTACGACCGTGGAACCCTAAGGATCGAGGGCGCGCACCTGTAGCAGAAGACTAGCGATAGAAAATCAAAGGAAAATTCAGGGTTACGGTGGGTTGAAGCGGGGTTCCAACGCTCCTACCCTCGGGCGTACCTTAAAATCCTGGTCGTTTCCGCGGATTCCCGCCGACAGTCCCTTCGAATCACGCCTCTGATGTCACGGCGCGTCACGTCAGTACGTGGGAATAAAGCGGCGCCTTCACATCGCCTACACCGCCTGTGGAGGCGGTGACCTCCGGGCGGTGCTCGTCTGGTGCTCATTCACTCTGACCTGGCAAAACGCCGGCGCGTCTCCCGCAGGCACGCTTCCTGCGTGGGCTGACCGCGCGTACTCCGATCGGCGTCCCTGTCCTCGTCGCTTGGCTTTCCGCTTGTTGACATGCGGTGCCGAAGCGTACCTGGCCCGGGGTGTGGTGTCCGATATGGACAGCTGCAGCGGGCTCAGCCCCTGTGACGGAGGCGACCGCGCACCCTGGTGGCGGGGTGGAGCGGCACGGCGGGCCCTCTCCGCTGACGCCACGGAGCCGCGGTGAGTAACCACAGGGTCGACGAGGTGTTGTACGTGGTGGAACCCACGGGTTCAGGTCGTCGCCGATCCCGCGGGATAGCGCGTCACGGGCACGGGGGACGGAGCTCGTTAAGCTCGACCGGACCTACGTATCCGGCGAACCCTTCCTCGGCGTAGCGCGCGCAGGCGGCCGCTCTGTTCTCTGACGCATCGGCGTAGTCCACCGCGAGCACTAGTTTCCCGGCATTCCGCAGTGCTCTGACATGCTCCAAATTCTCCTCGCACCAATCGGCGTCACACGGCTGGTCGGTGGCCAAGAAGAACAATTCCTCCATCCCAATACCATCGATCGCCTCAATATAGCCGGGGTACCCCCGGAGCTCCGGCGCGTTCTGCGGCACGATAATAAATTCCGGATTCTGGAGTTTGGCATAGGAGCTGATCCGCGCGATTAATCCCACCATCGCGCGCCCTAAACTCACCCGTGTTTCCCCTCTCAGTAATTCCAGGTCGATCTCTGCGTACGCGACGGTCGCATCTAGATAGAGGCCGTCAAACCCCGCCGCCAGGGCCTGAGTGATACGGGGGTGCAGCGCCACCTCCCACCAGCGCTCATTCCAGTACTGCACGAAGTACTCCCCTGGCCAGCCGGGCCAGCTGTTGAGGATCAGGTCACGAGGCACCGAGGGGTACTCTGGGCGTTGCTCCGCGATAGCAGCGATCTCGATATAGGCCAGAACCGTCTTGCCGGCGGCTTGCAATGCGGCGATCTCGTCACGCGTGAAGTAGTCGGCGCCACCGTCTCGCGCTAGATCGATCACGACTAATTGATGCGGGGACGCGGCTAACTCCTCCAGTCCACCGTTGGCGTACCCCTGTAACTGATAGGCCCAGGAAGTCGGGGCATTCGGATTGATAGTGACGCTTGTTTCCTGACTGGGGACGGTGGGCTGGCTCCCGTTTGGCGGCGGCGGGACGCAGGCGGATAGCACAAGCAGAAGCACAAGCGCAGCAGAGGCTACCAGCGGACGCATCCGACCATGATCCACCCATTGTCAAGTCAGCCCAGGGTGTGTCCTCCGAGCTTTCGACACTTGGGAATTGAAGCCAACGCATATATACATCGCACTATAGGTGTCCGGTGGGGATGGCTCGTGTCCTACGGAGGCCATCGGGCGGCCCCCTAGGGACCAGGATGTGGACACCCCGAACCAGAGGGCGGTCTGAAGGCGACGACACGACCGACCAGCGGCGTACGCCCGCGTCGCCGGTCAGGCCCGCGCCAGGTCTTACCTCGACGGTGTGGCTGCCCGCTGCCGCGGCTGCGCATCTGTCCTCCTGGTCAGCCCGCTATTGGTCAGCGCCCCCGGTCGGAGCGTGAAGCAGACACGCGTCGGCCAACCCGTCAGGTCACCCCATGCCGCCCCGTAAAGATGACCGCCGGCTCGGGACATCCCAAAACCGGCGGTCGATGCGGTGTACGCCTAGGAGTCGTTCGACAGGGCCCCAGCCGGGGAGGCTCAGCGTTGATCAATGGGGACGTAGTCGCGCTTGGTGGCGCCAACGTAGATCTGACGCGGCCGCCCGATCTTGGTCTGCGGATCACGAGCGCCCTCCCGCCACTGGGCGATCCAGCCAGGCAGCCGTCCCAGTGCGAACAGCACGGTGAACATCGTGGTGGGGAAACCCAGCGCCTTGTAGATCAATCCGGTGTAAAAATCCACATTTGGGTACAGACGCCGAGAGATGAAGTAATCGTCGGCCAGCGCGATCTCTTCCAGCCGCATCGCCAGGTCCAGCAGCGGGTCGGGTTTGGCCATGCGCCCCAGAACGTCCTGCGCCGCCTGTTTAACGATCGCCGCACGCGGGTCGTAGTTCTTGTACACGCGGTGCCCGAAGCCCATGAGCTTCACGCCCTTTTCGCGGTTCTTCACCCGACGCACGAAGGCGTTGACGTCACCGCCGTCCTCGTGGATGCGCTGCAGCATCTCCAGGACCGCCTGGTTGGCGCCGCCGTGCAGCGGGCCGAACAGGGCGTTGATCCCTGACGCGATCGACGCGTACAGGTTGGCCTGGCTGGAGCCGACCAGCCGGACGGTCGAGGTGGAGCAGTTCTGCTCGTGGTCGGCGTGCAGGATGAACAGCATGTCTAAGACCCGGGCGTGAAGCGGGTCGACCTGGTAGGGCTCCGCGGGCACGCCGAAGGTCAGACGTAGGAAGTTCTCTACGTACCCCAGGGAGTTGTCTGGGTACAGCCGCGGTTGACCGATCGAGTGTTTGTAGGCGTAGGCGGCGATCGTCGGCAGCTTCGCCATCAGACGGATCGTCGACAGCTCTACCTGCTCCTCGTCGGAGGGGTCGAGGCTGTCCTGGTAGAAGGTGGACAGCGCGTTCACCGCGGAGGACAGTATCGGCATCGGATGGGCATCGCGCGGGAAGACGTCGAAAAACCGACTCATGTTCTCGTGCAGCAAAGTATGCTCACGAATCCGAGCGGCGAACTCGTCCAGCTGGGCAGCGGTGGGCAGCTCTCCGTAGATCAGCAGATAGGAGACCTCTAGAAACGTCGACTTCTCCGCAAGCTGCTCGATCGGATATCCGCGATAACGCAGAATCCCGGCATCTCCGTCAATATAGGTTATTTTAGACTCGCATGCGGCTGTGTTGGCGAACCCCGGGTCATAGGTGACGTATGACGTCTCTTTCAGTAGCGACCCGACGTGGATGCCGGACGCTCCCTCGACTGCCTCCCGCACAGGCATCGACAACTGTCCATCGCGGTAGTCGAGCTTGACATCCGTCATGAGGCCTCTCACGCTCCTAGCTGGACTTGAATGACACCTCTATATCCACCGTAATACGCGTTAACGAGACGCGCTTGACCCGGTAAGCGAGGTATAGATCACCGTCCGGGCCCATTACAGGTCTCAATCCGGCGTTCCCGCCGCAGATCGCGGTGTGTGAAGAAAGATCACAGTCAACCGCACGAAAGTTATCGTCCTCTCACCTAATCGTGACGTTACCCAGTGCAGTGACGTAATTACTTATTCCGCGTCCGGTAGCTTCAACGCCGGCCTGAGAACACTTTCGAACCGGTTCACCAGACATCAATAGCGGATCAAGTTGGATCAACGCCCGTCGAGGGAAGGGTCGATCCTGAAGGTTATCCGCACGATCGTCGCATCACCGCTCCCCACCGGTTAGTACCGTTATGGGCCTCGACGGGCTCTCTTACCGGCCCAGGGGAGCATACCGGCCCACTATTCTGTCGCCACCATAGGCCCGGTACGCCGTACAACCGGTTCAGCGGTCAACGCCCACGTCAGCACGCCAACCGCGACCAGATTGAAGGCTATGACTCCCTTTCTCCTCACCCAGCGTAATCACTTACGTGATCATTCTCGCGCGGTTGAGCGTAACCCACGCCGCTGTCCCTGCGCTCCCTTACGATCTCCGTAACACATTGTGATTCTTAAGGCCTCTCTGAACCATGCGTCCGCCAACGCCGAAGCGAGGTTCCTGAATTGCTCTCGCGGATTCTCAGACAACGGCCAGATCATCACTGTGAGCGTCGGCCACGTCACCCTTCTGGCTCAGGTTGAACCAACACGCCGAGAAGGAAGCACTGTTTCAGATAAATCTTCCCCGCAAATATAGTTAACTATCGACGATCCGTCCACGGCGCAGCCGGCTCTGTGATGCGGAGTTCGTCACGATCGGCTCACCCGCTCAGCATTATCCAGAACCTGCCCTGTAGTCGGTCAGAGCACCGAAGAAGGCAAGATCCGGGTAAGAGTCGCGCTCTCAGACTGACCCAAGAAAACGATCAGCGTCGCCAGCACACCCGCCCCGACAAACACTCACAGTAGATGTAAGAGCTCAGCACCTCATTCATCGCCTTGCCTTGTCTCCAGTACAGCGCCAGTGAGAGCGGAAATCAGATCAGGATTCCGGAGAGAACGACCACAGATATCACACATCGTCACCGACACATAACCGTGAGTTATATGATTTGCAACACAGTCACAGTGTGAACGAGATAACCATTTCGCCCTGCCTTCATCGCTAGGTCAGGATGCCCACATGAGTGACCATCCGCCCTCCGCTACGCTCACTACCCCGCTCATCAGACCCGCCCGCCCCGACGACGTTGAGACGATTCACCGTTTCATCGTCGAGCTCGCCGAAGCGGAGCAGTTTCCCGGTGAGGTCACCGCCCAGCCGGGCAACGTCGCGGATGCCTTGTTTGGCCCCACCGCGGTCGCAGAGGCCGTCCTGGCGGAGATCAACAGTGAGCCGGCGGGCTTCGCGCTCTTCTACCCCACCTACAGCACCGTCCTCGGCCGTCCCGGTATCCACCTGGAGGATCTCTATGTCCGCCCCGAGTACCGTGGCGCTGGCCTGGGGCGCGCCTTGCTCGCTCATCTGGCCAACCTGGCAGTGCAACGCGGATGCGGCCGTCTGGAGTGGTGGGTGCTGCGAACCAACGAACCGGCCCTGCGCTTCTACCGGCGGCTCCACGCGCGTGGACTCGACGAGATCGAGATCATGAGGCTGGACGGGGAGGCGCTACGGACTTTAGCGGCGAACGCGTCCGCCATTGGGCCAGCGCGTACCTCATAAATATGGAAGGCCATAAAGACCCGAAACCGGGAACCACGCCCGGCCGCGTCCCCCTCCCCCTCCTCTGATCCCGTTCCTCTACTCCCGTCGCCCCCGGTGTCCTCCGAGGACGCCCAGTGGCGATCGCTCAGGACAACCGCCTGGGGCGACACGGAAGATCCGACCGGCGCGGCGGATCATGAAGGCATGAACAAGTGGGCTGAGCTGGTGGCGCGGAACCCAGACCACTCTCGGTGGTACATCGAACGCTTCCGCACCATGGCGCGGGAGGGTGTCGATCTCTCTGGAGAAGCGCGCCTGATCGATGCCATGCTCCCGCGCGGTTCGCGTGTTCTGGATGCCGGCTGTGGGCCTGGCCGCGTCGGCGGCTACCTGCACCGGGCCGGCCACCAGGTCGTTGGGGTGGACATCGATCCGGTCCTGATTCAGGCCGCCGAGGAGGATCATCCCGGTCCACGGTGGCTGGTCGGGGATCTAGTCGAGCTCGACCTGCCCGCCCAGGGCATCACCGACGGCTTCGACGCCATCGTGTGCGCGGGCAACGTGATGACTTTCCTCGCCCCGAACACCCACCGGAGGGTGCTCGAGCGGATGCGGACTCATCTGCGGGACGGCGGCCGGATCGTGATCGGCTTCGGGGCTGGGCGGGGATACACGTTCCAGGAGTTCCTCGCCGATGTCGAGGCGGCCGGTCTGGTCCCGGACGTGCTGCTGTCGACGTGGGACCTGCGCCCGTTTAAGGAAGACTCGGACTTCCTGGTGGCGATCCTCTCTCCCGCCACCTGATTCCCGGGACCCGCGCGGCGCACCATCGCCCGGATCCGGTACGCGGGCGCGCGTACCGCGTCCCCTTCTCTCCTTTCTCCTCTCTGCTCACCGCGCTGTCGCGCCTTGAGGTGAGCGCCCCATCGCATAAGACGCTCCGAGCAGCCTGGCGCCACGGCGCTGTCCGTGATAGCCGAAATGTATGGCTTCCTGCGCTGATGCGCGCCGGTTCTTGGTTTCTACCGGTCACGGTTCTGAACGGAGTGCGTCCGCCACGCGGCGTCCACGTTCGCGTTGGCCGGTCAGGCGGCGGACGGAACATGAAAGAGAGACCCCATGAGCCTCGCCTCACCCCGCGCAGTGATCACCGGGCTCGTTCTCGGCTTCGTTGGGCTGCTCCTGCTGTGTGGCTTCGCGTTCACCCTGGGCCGCTCCAGTACCTTTGATTTCAGGTCGAGCTTCACCCAGGCAGGCTCTACCCCGTCCTCCCTGTCCACACCACCGGCGTCGGAACCCACAGAAGCGGATCCGACGGAACCAGGGGTGTCCGAATCACCCCCGGAGCTGATCACGATTCCGGATCTGACCGGCGTACGCCTGCCCGAGGCGGAGCAGACACTGTGGTCCTTGGGGTTCTTCGATATCTCCACAGAGGACGCCACGGGTCAGGACCGAATCGTGATCAACCCCAACAACTGGGTGGTGCGCTCCCAAGATCCCCCGCCGGGGACGGCCGTGCCTCGCGATGCGGAGATCACGCTATGGGTAGCCCGTCCGACCGATAACGCGACCACGCCGGAGGTGACCGAAGGGGTCATCCCCAACGTTGTATGCATGGATCTGCAGGCCGCGCAGGACGTCCTGCGGGATGCGGGCTTCTACCGCCTTCGCTCCGTCGACGGCACCGGTCAGGGGCGTCAGCAATGGATTGACCGCAACTGGGTGGTCATCGCGCAGTCCGAACCGCCAGGTAGCCGCCCGGATCCGACGACCGAGATCGTACTGACGGTGGTGGCGTTCGGTGAACCGACCGGTGACTCCGGATGTGCCAGCTGACCGAAAGGCGGCGGGTGGTGCCGATGAGGCGCCACCCGCCGCGTTAAATCGCACGTATTAGCCGAATAAGAATTAGGTAGTTGACTAAGGATTAGTCGAACAAGGAGCCGTCGCAGGCCTGAGGTGAGCCACGCACCTGAAAGCGTGAAAGCGACGGTGTGGTGCGGTCAGGATGCGCGTTCCAGCAGGGTAGCCTACCCCTGCTGCCCAGCCACCTGGGTCCGCACCGCCGCCGTCACCTCCACCTCCAACACCGCCCCGGGCAGGAAGAGCCGGCTGACCTCCACGGTCGTGCTGGTAGGCGGGACGGTGGCCGGAGGGGCCGGGAACAGCTTGCGCCGCACCGCGGCGTAGGCCGGCAGGTCATCCAGGTTGGTCATGAAGGTACGGATGTGGATGATGTCGCTGAGCGACGCACCATACGCGGCGAGAATGTCCTCGATGATCTCGAACACGCGCTCCGCTTGAGCACCGGCGTCGCCCGGTGCGACCACCTCACCGGCGTCGTCGACAGCGACCTGTCCGGAGAGGATCAGCAGCGCCCCGTCACCGGTGTCCACACGCGCGACGTGAGCAAACCGGTCGCCGAACGGCGCGGCGACGCCTGGCGGATTCTCCAAAGTCACGTTCATTGCTTCTCCCGGGAGATCAGGGACGCCACGTCGGCGTCCTGGTCAGCGGCGGCCTGTAGTGCCTGCGCCACGGCTTCCAACACCGGGGCGCTGGTTGAGGCGTATCGGAGGGCGAGACGGGCGTCCTTGGCCGCCAGATAGATCGGGAACGCCGCGCCCGTCGCGGTCGCCCGACGGACCGCGCCGCCCAACGGCCCGGCTGCAAGCACGTCAAGCGCGACCGCCTGCTCCACCCCAACCCCGTCGGCGACGGCCAAGGCGTCACGCAGCGCGCCGAGCGCGGTGACCAGCGCGGTGTTGACGACCAGCTTGATGGCCGTTCCAGCGCCGACAGGACCGCAGCGGCGGATCGTCCCCAGGTGCCGTAGGACCGGCTCCGCCCGCTCAATGACGGCGTCCGAGCCACCGGCGAAGATCGTCAGCGTGCCCGCTTCGACGGCGTTGACGCTCCCGCCGACCGGGGCGTCGAGGAAAGAGGCGGTCGTAGGCAGCCGAGTGGCGATCTGTTCGGTCTCGTCTGGGCTGATCGTCGACATCTGCACCACAATCGCGCCGGGCCGCAGAGCAGCTACCGCGGCTGCCTGCCCGGTGGAGTCACTGAGGGAGCCGCTTGGGGAGCCGTCACCGGCACCGGTGGCGTCCCCGGCAGGGGCAGCGTCGGCGTCAGCGGAGCCGAACAGCACGGTCCGAACCGCCGCAGCGTCCGCCACCATCGTGATCACCAGGTCGGCGTCGGCCACGGCGTCCGCTGGTGTCGCGGCGACTGCGGCGCCCACGTCGGCCAGCGCCTCCGCGGCGGCGGGAGTGCGGTTCCACACCGTCACCTGATGCCCCGTCGCCCGCAGTCGACGGGCGATCGCCGAGCCCATCCGACCACAGCCCAAGATCGCGACAGTCGTCATGGCCCGACCTTAAAGATCAACGCCGACATACGACTAGCGAATGTCACGCATTGTTGCCATGCGGCCATAGCATGACTGGAATGGAGACCCAGCTGTTAGAGGTGTTCCGCACCGTCGCACGGCACGGCTCATTCACAACCGCCGCCCGTAGCCTGCGCTACACCCAGTCGGCCGTGTCCCGTCAGATCGCGGCGTTGGAAGCCGAGATCGGGGCGCGCCTGTTTGACCGCCTACCCCGAGGCGTCGTCCTGACCGAAGAAGGACGCACCCTGCTCCCCCACGCGGAGGCGATCCTTGACCGGCTCACGGCCGCCCGACGCGACCTGGACACCTTACGCGGCTTAGGTGGTGGCCAGTTACGAGTCGGCGCGTTCCCGACGGCCGTCGCGGCGCTTGTTCCCCGCGCGCTTGCCGCGTTCCGTGCCGCGCACCCGAACATCACATTGTCCCTTGTGGAGGGACGTACCCCCATGTTGCTAGAGCGCCTGGTCGCTGGTGACGCTGATGTGGCCGTGGTCAGCTCCTCCTCATCCCCGGCGACCGCGATCGACCCCACCCGTTTCGACCTGCATCACCTGCTCGACGAACGGCTCCTGGTGGCGGTGCCGCGTCACCACCGTCTGGCCGGGCGGGACACGGTACGCCTG
Organism: Actinomycetales bacterium; assembly: GCA_002919305.1. Classification (GTDB taxonomy): domain Bacteria; phylum Actinomycetota; class Actinomycetes; order Mycobacteriales; family Micromonosporaceae; genus RSA1. The sequence goes on along the minus strand of PKFB01000014.1, from coordinate 543 downwards.
TCAGAGTTAGCCGACGACCCGTTCATCGTCGGGTCAGCGAACGCCGAGGAGACCCTACTGCGCGCCAGCCTCCCCAGCGGCTTCCACCCCCGGATCGACATCGTCGCCGCCGACTGGACCGGCAAACTCGGCTGCGTCGCGGCTGGACTCGGTGTCGCCCTGGTCCCAGCCCTCGCCGCGCGCAGCACCCCAGCCGACATCACACTGCTTCGTCTTCACGCCGACGACGAGTCGATCCGCCGGATCTTCGCCGCCACCGTCGCCGGACGGACCAAGCCGCCTGCGGTGACCCGGTTCCTTACCTACCTTGAGCGGGTCGCCCGAGAGTTCACTCAGGACACCCCTTAGGGCTGTGCCACCGGTTGACCCTCACCTGACGGCGACGGTACGCGCGGGCGCCAGACTCAGCAGGCCACAGCCGTACGCCTTCGCCCGCCCGATCCCGGTCAGCAAAGCCCGCTGGAATGCCTCGGGGTCGGTGATCACTAGGTGCCCGTCGTACCGGACCGGCTCGATGACGATCGTGTGTGGCTGTTGGGAGGC